>NZ_JAETXX010000001.1 GCF_021764745.1 Joostella atrarenae
GCTAATCTATTTTTATGAAGCGACTTTGGAGGTTCTGAACTCTTTTACTGATAAGTAAAAGCAAGGTCTTTAAAATGTTATTTTAAAGGTTTTTGTAATACAAAAACACACCTTGCTCCCTCTCTAAACACGGAAATCTTTAATGTAATATGTTTTGATGCTCCTTATATATCAGATATTTAACTTCATAGAGCAAGCTGAAAGATGGTACCCTGTACCAACTTCGGCTTGATATACTTCGTTGACTCCTTTTCCAAGAAGAATGTCTTAATTAAAAGCGGCGATCCTCTCCTTCTAAGGGTATCATATTAAACATCTCATACAACCTACTTAAAATCCTATTTCTAGAATCTTCGGCACCTTCCCCATAAAACTTTTTTAAATCATACAGAGATAAATTTGTCGTTAAAAAAGTTCTAGTCCCCTTACGTTTAAACTCATTATATCTAAGTTCTAAAATCCTCCCCATGAGTTTCTCTTTAACTCCCCAAGAATTCGCCAGCTTTTCAGTACCTAAATCATCAAAGTGAACTTTTCCTTTTGCATATTTTTCAACCACATACTCACCTTCAAGATTATATTGTGCTACCACATTATGAACCGAAGTATTGGTAAACCAAAACTGCATAAGGTTATATTTTCGACTTATATTTTGAACGATATCAAACAAACTGCTTTTTCCAGTTCCACATGGTCCATATATCAAAAGCCCCTTTCTTAATTCTCCTTTGCATTGAGTTTCAAACTCTGGGTCATTTGCAAAGTATTTGCATATCAAATCAAGCACATGTTTATTATTCTCATCTACAACAAATGGCCGGTTCAAACGGTGGAAATATTCTTTATCTTCTTTCCAAAAAAGAGACTTAAACTGATCTGTAGAGATTCCTGGTTTTCGTTTCTTTTTATTCTGAGCATGAATGCGATCAAAATACTCATGTATCGAGGCGTTCTCTTTTTTTTCTCGCGCAACTCTTTTTTTTCTTTCATCCTCTGTATCTAATCCCATTTGAATTTTTACTCGTTGACCTAATGAATTTTTCATGGCTTTCTTGGGTTTGCGTTAAACTGAAATTTTGAATCTCTTTTTAAAGAATTTTTATTTATGTTATTTTTTATTCTATAAGGCTTTTTATTCTTATGTGTCAGACTTTTTCCGTCTCGGTTTTTTACCGTGTCGATATTTTTCCTGCACGGTGAAACTTGGACAGGTTGATCATTTATAACATAACAGTTTGCCCCAAATTGTCCCCCTTTTCGCTCCTGCTCCATTTTAGTAATCCATCCAGAATCAACTAATTCATTCAAATATTTTCTTAGGGTTTCAATTGAATACCCCATCGCTTTGGCTAACCCATGATTATAAAATTTCCAGTCATCACTTTGACTCGCCATATAAATAAATAATAAGCGTGCCCTATCTGATATCTCTTTATCTCGAATTAGGTTATTAGGGATTACGGTAAACCCACTTTTCAGGTTATTTTTTATATTATTCATAATTGAATAATTACCTTCTACTTGGTTTTACTAAATGAGGATTTTTTCGAGCTATTTTTAATAACTCGGATTTACTGTAGAATACTGATCGACCAATCTCGTAATATGGAACTTTACCCTTTCTTTTCCAACTTATAATGGTAGTTATCGAAACTCCAAGAAACTTTGCAGCCTCTTTTTGAGTTAAACGATCTTCTTCGGGATTTATAGGAGAATTAGAAATGGTTTCTGTTTTTAGCATTTCATCTAAAACCATTTTTACGACCCTCTTTAGATCTTCTTTATTGTGGGTATAAAATAAAACGTTGCTCATATTTAAACATATTTAAGTTTAACATGAACAAAGTTTGGGTTAAATAACAAGATGACAAGCCATACAAGTTAAGTTGCATGGCAAAACCCTAGTATTTGTGAGATGTTCGAGAGATAAATTTTTATTTTAAATCAATTATTTTGTATTCTGTAGCGTAGACTTAAAGAAAGAATATGAGGAGTATCCAATTTGTTTAGGAATAGATTTTAATAATTGGGGGTTCTTATTAATTTCGTAGAAGAGATTCTTCATAGTAACTTTTCCAAGTCCTATATTTTCAGGATTTGATTCTTTCAATTCATTGATAAGAGCTAAGTATATCTCCCTCAAACTTTTATACTCAATTGAATTACTATTTTTCAAAAGCATGATTAAATAGCATAATTTCTCCCTTGCCTCAAAATTCAGAAAGTTTATAGTTCCTTCAGCTGAGCTAGAAAAACTATACTTTGAATTAAAATCGAATACATTTATTATGAATCGTCTAATTCGATTTTCTTTATCATTATTTAACACCACATCATTTCTTTCGAAAAAATCAATCATTGTAGCCAACAAGGCTTTTGGGGATATCTTTAAAATTATTTTTCTTTCACTTCTAGATTTAACCTCTTCGATATCTGTAGGTTTAAAGTATTTCGAATAGCTTTGGAAGCTTAAAGTGATAAAGCCCACAAAACAGAATAGAATTCCACTAAGCATAGCTAGTTGAAACATTATGTCATTATTATCTACAACTATCCATAAAGCGGCAAACAGAAAAATAAATGCTAAATTTAAAAGCCCAAGGTTTTTATTTATCCAGTTTTTTATCATCTTTCTAAATTTTATTCCAGGTATTATCCATCTCACTTTGTTTAAAATCTTCGGCTATTTTAACATAACGATTAAAAGAAACTCCTTTATGACCAGTAATATTTCTTACCACCATTTCTTTCATCCCAAGAATCAAACTGTTAGTAGCAAAAGTTTTTCTTGCTGTATGACTAGTAATAAATTTATGTTTAGGTTCTGTAGTATCTACCCGTTCTTGCCCAACATATCGGGTAATAGTAATCTTTTTATTAATTTCAACTTTTTCACAACACTCTTTAATATACTTATTAAATTTCTGTCCAGAAATTACTGGTAAGGGCTCGTAGATTGTATCCTTATATTTCTTTAGAATAGCTCTCGAGTAATCATTTAAAGGAACTATATGATCTTTCACTTTAGTTTTTTGGATGTTTATTTTGATATAATCATCGAAGATATTGGATGGTCGCAATTGTTTTATATCAGAAAATCTTAATCCCGTAAAACATCCGAAACAATACGTATCCCTAACGTGCTCATATTTTTTAGATCTAAACTTATGATTATACAAAGCTAGCAATTCATCCATTGTAAGATATATCACTTCTGTTTCATCTTCTTTAGCTCTAAACTTCTTGTATTGTAAATTATCATGATACTCTCTCTCATGAGCCCATGTCATAAATGTTTTCAAGGTTTTAATAAGAAAAGCTAAGTAGCTGTTTTTATTTTTTCTTTCAAGAAAAGTATAATCCCTTATTCTTTCAAAAAACTCTCGAGTGATGGTCTCAAAATATAATTTATAACCTGTATTCTCCTCGAAGTCTTTAAGGAAGTTTTTAGTAGTAGTATATGATTTTATGGTCCTTTCTACTTTAGTAGTTCTACTAGTCTCAATGAATTCTTCAAATGAACTCCAAAACTCCTTTCCTAGATTTATATTTACACCATCCTTAAGCTTACTAGTAATAAAATCTTTTGTGGGAGTAATATCGTTAAGTAGAATATATCTTTGCAGCTTACGAAGCTTCTCAGCAAACTCATCAATTTTTAAGTTGTATTCTACTGCATAATTATAAGGTTCAGTCTTTTTGGAAGGTTTAATCCTTTCAGTCCTTTCATTCCAATGTTTTTTATTACTCTTTACCCCTGGAACAGCTTTGAATATCTTGAACCCACTTGCAGATATTAATGTCCGCACAGGTGCCAAACCTTCTTTATCAAACTTATCCGTTCTTAAATGAAATGAAGCTTTCATATAAATTAAATTTGACATAAATATACAAAAGGGGATACAAATAGGGATACTTTATTAAATAAAAGTTGAATTAAATGCATTTAAAATAATACGCATAAACGCATATAATACTAGATAAGTTGATTTAAAAGGATTTAAGATAGTTTAAAATAAATAGTACTCCCACCTCGAGTACTTAAAACCTCTGAAATCTGTTGATTTTAGAGGTTTTTTTTATTTCTCCATTTATCAAATTAAAACCACAGAGGTCATGCCATATGCCCTTTAAGAGGCACATCACCCCTTATAGCGACTACAGAAGACATTATTTGGGTCGTTTTATGGCCAATCACCCCTATTTTGCCACCCCGACCCCTATATGCACCCCCATTTACCCCTCTCTTTAAGGGGTCTTGCCCATCTTGAGACACCAAAAAGCGATAGCAAGTGGCAAAAAAGCCTCATACTATCGCTTATAAGTATTAATTTAATGGTTAAAACCCATCTCAACACCCCTCTAGGGGGTAGCTGTATGGGGTAAGGCCCCTACGACATACCCCCTCTATTTTTTATTTTATGTATTAGCTTCAATATCGGGCTAACCTTATAAGCACCATAAAATAAAGCTGCCTGAAAAACTAAATCTTAATAGATTGAGAGTTTTCAGGCAGCCTTTATATAATTGCTATAACAGGATATTAGTTATCGTCTGTCATATCATCAATTTCATCTTCTACTTCTTCAGCACCTTCTTCAATTTTATCTCCAGCGTCATCTACAGCTTCTTCAACTTGTTCTGCTGGGGTGTCTTTTTTCTCTTTACAGCTTGTTGTGAAAGCTCCTAGAGTGAATACTAATGCAAGGGTTAAAAAAATCTTTTTCATGTTGTTTAGTTTTAATGGTTTATTATTATTTGTTATTTACTTCTTCGCTATTCTACCTATTAAAGATATTAAGAATAATACCAAGAAAATAAAGAAAAGTATTTTAGCAATTCCCGCTGAAGCTTCAGAGATTCCTCCAAAACCAAATACACCGGCTATAACTGCTACTATTAAAAAAATGATTGTCCAACGTAACATATATTTAAGTTTTATGGTTATACTCTAATATACGATAATAATGTATTTTCCGACGTCTCTTTGGAGAAATTTAACGCAACTTGTTAAACCGCTGTTAACGCCAAAAAACACATTATTTATTGGATTTTAATAGATTAAGCAGAGGCTACTTCTGCTTCTCTATGGATTTTTTTCACTAAACCTTGCAACACTTTTCCTGGTCCTACTTCTGTAAATAGTAATGCACCATCTGCTACCATATTCTCTACACTTTGCGTCCATTTTACTGGAGCTGTAAGTTGTGCTATTAAGTTCTTTTTAATTTCCTCTGGATCTTCAACTGCTGTTGTAGATACGTTTTGGTAAACAGGACAGATTGGTTTATTAAATGTAGTTTGCTCTATTGCTGCTGCCAATTCTTCTTTTGCTGGATCCATTAAAGGTGAATGAAATGCACCTCCTACTGGCAATACCAATGCTCTACGCGCTCCCTTTTCTTTTAAGACCTCACAAGCTTTATTTATAGCTTCCACTTCTCCAGAAATCACAAGTTGCCCTGGGCAGTTATAATTTGCAGGTACTACAACACCTTCAATTTCTTTACAAGCGTCTTCCACAACCTCATCTGCTAATCCTAAAACTGCAGCCATGGTTCCTGGTGTGATTTCACATGCTTTCTGCATTGCCAATGCTCTACGAGAAACAAGTTTTAATCCATCTTGAAAACTCAATACGCCATTTGCTACTAAAGCAGAAAGTTCTCCTAAAGAATGCCCTGCAACCATTGCTGGCTTAAAACTTTCTCCCAATACTTTACTTAATATTACAGAATGTAAAAAGATAGCTGGCTGTGTTACTTTTGTTTGTTTTAGGTCTTCTGCTGTTCCTTGGAACATAATATCTGTAATTCTAAATCCTAAGATATCATTTGCCTCTTCAAACATTTGCTTTGCTAAATCGGAATTCTCGTATAAATCGAGTCCCATTCCTACAAATTGTGCCCCTTGACCAGGGAATATATATGCATTCATACTATTTTTTTATTTTATGGGTTGTCAGCAAAAATAGAAATTATATTTAAAGGAAGTAAATCTTAGAACGAAGTAAAAGATAGCCCTTGTAGATTCTCTATATTCTTACTGTATTAATAAACTTTATTTTTTCAAGTACTTTAATCTTCCTTATACCAAGAAGCATACTTCACATAGCTATTTGCAATTCTTTCTATCTCATTCTTACTTAAATCTTCGCTTATTTCCTTAACCTTTTTAGCAGGAACACCAGCATATATAGCATTAGCTTCTACATGAGTATGTTGCGTCACCACTGCTCCAGCTGCAATAATAGAGTTGCTTTCTACCACACAATTATCCATCACAATGCTCCCCATACCTATAAGCACATTGTCTTTTATGGTACATCCGTGCACTATCGCATTATGACCAATGGAAACGTTATTTCCAATAATTGTAGGATACTTTTGGTAAGTGCAATGAACTACTGCTCCGTCTTGAATATTTACTTTATCTCCTATTTTTATATAATTAACATCGCCTCTTAAAACAGCATTAAACCATACACTACAATAATCTCCAAATACTACATCGCCAACAATAGTAGCATTTTCAGCTATAAAAATATCAGTTCCAAATACTGGACTTTTACCGTTTACTTCTTTAACAATCATCTCCTATATATTTTTTACAAAGGTAATTTTAGTTTAGTAATTAACGGCAGGGCACTTACAATTGTAACGCGATTTACCTTGTAAAAAGTTATAGCCAATTGTTATTTGATGAAAACCTCCATCGTCAAATCTTAAATCTCCCTTCTGATAAGAATAATTATATGAGAACATAAACTTATTAAGGTTCACACCAATAAATGGAGTAAACAATTGAAGCCTCTGCGCCCCTGAAGCTCCTGGTATTTCATATTCTGCTCCATCAAAACTTCTTCTGTAAGAAAGACCTCCCCAAATTTGCCCGAAATTCATTTCTCTATAAATCTTACCATTTAAATCTATGGTAGATTCTTCTGTATATTCTGAAAACTGAAATAAAAATGAAGGTTCAAATTGCCATTGTGATTTTCCAAAAACATACCCGGCAGAGAATAAATAACGTCTTAGATTATCAATTTCTTCTACGGAATAAAGATCTCTCCCACTTCCAAGCAGATTCTTAACCGTGAAATGAGCATAGAATTCAAGAAAATTATAAGACATTCCTGCATCTACATTAAAATAACTAACATTATTACTAGCCCCAGTAATTATTGGGTCTGAAGCTGATCCCCCTGATAAAAACTCGGATTCATCTAGCCTACTCTGAAGAAAACCTACATTAATTCCAAAAGATAATTGATTAACGCCATCTCGATATTCCGAAAGTTTTATATGATGTGCATAGGTAAGCTTCATCCCCGATTGAGAGTGATACCCATTGCTATCATTAAAGAGAATAGCACCTACCCCACTTTTTTCTCCCACACGAAGATGTGCACTTAGTGTTTGTAGTGCTGGAGCATTCTCCACATCAAACCATTGTTTTCTTGCTGTTAATCGCACTTTTCCTCCCTCACTAACACCAGCCATAGACGGATGGATTATGTAATAATTATCTGACAAATAATCAAAATAAACAGGAATACCTTCTTGAGCATAAGAGGATAACGATATAAAGAATAACACAAAAGCAAATAAGCTCTTAAAATCACACATGGGGTTTGTTTAATATTAGTAGGTTATCAATCAAAGATATCGATAAATGACATATGTTTCGTAATTTTGCCTGAAATTAGATGAAAATGGAGCCTTATAAAATACATATACAGACAACAAACAAACCTGCTATAATAAAGTTTGAAGCCAATAAGTTTTTAACTCGTAAACAAAATTATGAGTTTAAAAATGTGGACGAAGCAAAAAACTCACCGCTTGCAAAACAACTTTTTTACCTGCCTTTTACAAAAACAGTATACATCTCTGGGAACTTTGTTGCCATAGAACGATACGATATTGTAGCATGGCCAGATGTGCAAGATGAAGTTGCAGCACAAATTGAAAATTATTTAAACTCTGGAGAGCCTATTATTATAGAAGATGACACAACACCTTCTAAAGTTCCAGTTACCGTTTATGCAGAAAGTACACCAAACCCTGCTGCCTTAAAATTTGTTTCGAATAAAAAATTAGCATTAGCTACATACGAGTTTAAAAATATCGAAGAAGCTAAAGACTCTCCTCTAGCTACTGGACTTTTTCATTTTCCTTTTGTAAAAGAGGTTTTTATTGATGAAAACTATATCTCAGTTATAAAATATGATATTGCTGAATGGGATGATATTGTAATCGAATTAAGAGAATACATCCGTTTACATATTGAAGAAGGAAAAGAAATTATAGCGGAAGGAGCGCAACAGAAAACGAGTAACGCTACTACTGAAGCTACTCCACAGAACAATAATAAAGGAATAGACACTTCTAACCTTGATGATACTTCTAAGCAGATTATAGATATTCTTGAAGAATATGTTAAACCTGCTGTAGCTAGTGACGGTGGTAATATTCTTTTCCAATCTTATGAAGAAGACACTAAAACTGTAAATGTTATTTTACAAGGAGCTTGTAGCGGTTGTCCATCTTCTACATTTACATTAAAAAATGGAATCGAAACAATGCTTAAAAGCATGTTAGAAGGAAAAGTAAACGAAGTGGTTGCCATTAACGGATAAACCCATTCTCCAAATTGCTAGCAAAAGCATTAGGGAGTAACAATAATAAGGAAGCTATCTATAAACAACATCACTTGTTTTTTTAGATAGCTTCTCTCTTTCATAGCAACTTATTATTATTTTATTCGCTTAAAATCGTCGTAAAAATCTTTAAATAGAGTCAGTAGATTAATTGTGGCAGTTATAAGATCTTTTGTTTCTAGTAATAAACTAAAATATAATTTAGTATTCTTTGGACTCGTTTCCGTACTTCTAATTCTATCTATTTGCTTCTGAATTAATCCACTTACACTGTCTAATAATTCTTTCTGATCTTCAATAATAGCACCAATATCTTCAAAAGTACTCCCATCTAAGTCTACTTTAGTCCTTTCAAAAAGTACTGCTAACTTATCTGCAATCCTCTTTAAATCTCGAATCTGATTAAACTTTAAGTTTTTATGATTGTTATTAACGTGAGAATAGCTGTTCTTAGCAATGTAACCAATAGACTGAACCATGTCTTGCAAGTAATCTAAGGTCAGAATATAAAACTTACTGGCTGCAACCGAGTTTTCATCTAAAGATTTAATAAAATAAAAGATATCACTCTTTAAAGTATCAACTTCCCCTTCTAACTTTACAAGTTGCTTCTTAGATTTTTTCAGTTTACTTAAGTCTTGAAGTCCTAAATTATCTACTACATCAGTATACACCTTGTCTGTTCTCCTTATAACCTTAGAAATTGTTTCCGAGCTATCTGTAATAATTTCATTAATAGTTATTAGTGATGTCCGATCTACTTTTACTAATTCTTCTTTTTCCTTTTCTGATTTACGATATGCCAAAAAGCTACGGATAAGCAATAAAGCAGCAATTATTAATAACGCCACCAAAGCAACACCCTTCCCGTAATAAATAATAGTAGCAAATAAGGCAGCTGCAATAAAAGCTACAATCGCTGTAATAAACCAACCGCCAATAACATTAAAAACACCTGCCACCCTATACACAGCGCTCTCTCTACCCCAAGCTTTGTCTGAAAGAGAAGACCCCATTGCTACCATAAATGAAACATACGTAGTAGAAAGCGGCAACTTTAAAGACGTTGCTACAGAAATTAATATACTTGCAACCATCAAGTTTACAGACGCTCTAACCATATCAAAAGCAGGGTCGTTGTTATTATCTGAAGATCGTTTTTCTTGCGGCTTAGAAAACCTTCTTTCTATTCCATCTTGAATACTTTCTGGCAATAAAGTTTTTAAAAACCTATTTGCGTTAACGGAAGACCTAACAATTAATCGGGATAGATAATTAGGCTGAAATCGTTCTGACCCCTCGTTACTTCTTGCCAAATTAATTTCTGTATACATTACAGAACGTGCCTTTTTAGAAAGCCATAAAGTAATTACCATAATTAATCCTGCTATAACCAACATATAAGCTGGTGTTGCAACTTTACCCGAAAGACTGCCCATAGCAAACTCACTTGGAAGAACCCCCGTTGCCTGGTATGCACCTTGCCATATTTCATAAGATTGATAGGCTGCAATAGGAACTCCAATAAAGTTTACTAAATCGTTCCCTGCAAAAGCTAACGCCAGACCGAAAGTCCCTATCAGGATTATAATTTTCAAGAGATTAATTTTGGTATAATTAACAATCACCTGAGATAATACCGTGAAAAAAACCAAACATACCAATACAATAAGTGACTTATTACCATCTACAAAATCCATAAAAGATTGTGGTATCACAGCAACGCCCTTAATCCCTTTGATAAGAATAAAATATACAATCGATGTAATTGCAATCCCTCCAAAAATACCTCCTACATATTTTATTCGCTTTTGATAATGGAAAGAAAAAATGAATCTCGCCAACCATTGTACAATCGCACCGACAGTAAAGGCTATCACTACAGATAGTAGTATTCCAAAAATAATTTCTATCGCCTTATCTCCATTTATATAATTGGCGATTTCGGAAATAGAATGGTCTGCTTTAAAAATTTTTATAAATGAAATTGCTACAGAAGCTCCAAGAAGTTCAAAAACTATAGATACCGTAGTAGAAGTTGGCAGTGCCAGCGAATTAAACAAATCTAAAAGCAATATATCTGTTATCATGACCGCCATAAAAATGATCATGATCTCATCAAAATAAAACTCCCCTGGATTAAATATCCCTTTCCTAGCAACTTCCATCAACCCAGAAGAAAAGATAGCACCCACCGCTACTCCAATGCTTGCTATAATAAGTATTGTTTTTAAAGAAGCTGCTTTAGAACCAACAGCAGAGTTTAAAAAATTGACTGCATCATTACTAACTCCTACCGTTAAATCTACTATAGCCAAAACAAAAAGGGCTCCCAACATTAAAATATAAAACTGCTCCATACGTACTGTTAACTAACAGCAAAAGTCTACTAAGAAATTAAAAACAAGGTTAATTTAAAGTTACCAAAATATTACTTTGAAATTAATAACTCTCTAAAATAGCAATAGTTAGAAGCGTATAAATTTCAAAATCGAATAAAAAAAGCTATCTTTAAGAAGATGAATTATTAATCATAAAAAACACAACATTATGTCAGTTTTAAAAGTAATAGAAGTACTAGCAAGTTCAGAGAAAAGCTGGGAAGATGCCGCAAGAAACGCAGTAAAAAAAGCATCTAAGTCGGTGAAAAATATTAAATCTGTTTATATAAACGAGCAAAGTGTTACCGTAAATAATGGTGATATTGCCAACTTTAGAGTAAACGTAAAAATTACATTCGAAATAGATTAAAAAACCTTCTATAAAACATATAAAAGCTGTTTTTAATGATTAAACACCATTAAAACAGCTTTTTATTTGGAAAATTTTATGAGAAAATACGTAATAAAACTTGTAAAATTCTTTCGATTTAATTTTATAGGTTCTAATTTTGAAAAAATTAAAATTATATGGAAACAGAAAAGTGGTTTGAACAAGGAATGGAAGTTGCAGTAGCATATGCGCCAAAAGTAATCATGGCTATTTTAATATGGATCATAGGTTCTTTTATATTTGGTCGTGTATTAAAGTTGATTAGAAAAATAATGGAGAGAAGAAATTACGACCTTAGCTTAAGGGAGTTTTTAGCTAATCTACTTTATTGGGCGTTTAAGATCTTATTAATAATAGTAATATTAGGAACTTTAGGGATCGAAACAACTTCTTTTGCCGCAATTATTGCCTCTGCTGGTTTAGCTGTTGGTTTAGCCCTTCAAGGTTCTCTATCTAATTTTGCTGGAGGTGTGCTTATACTAATCTTCAAACCTTTCAAAGTAGGAGATTTTATCGAAGCACAAGGACTTTCTGGCACGGTAAAAGAAATTGGTATTATCAATACTGTATTGAATACTTTCGGAAATCAACAAGCTATTATCCCTAATGGTAAATTATCTAACGAAAACATCGTTAACTACAGTGCAGAAAGTACACGTAGAGAGAACATCACCGCAGGAATAAGCTATGATTCTGACATCAAAAAGGCTAAAGAAATTCTATTAGATATTGTTAAATCTAATGATAAAGTATTAAAACACCCTGCACCAGAAGTAATGGTTGCCGAATTAGCAGATAGCTCTGTAAACTTATCATTAAGATATTGGGCTACAAATGGCGATTTCTGGGCTTGCCGTTGGTACGTTTTAGAAGAAATGAAAAATAGATTTGATGCTGAAGGTATTGAAATTCCTTACCCACATCAAGTAGAGATTCAGAAACAAGCTTAATTTTTAGGTTTTGTAGTTACAAAATCTTTCAAATAATAAGGTTCAAAATAGGCGACATCTTCAAAGTCGCCTTTTTTGTACTTTTCATTTGCCAAAAAAGCCAGCTCTTTAGCCGATGGAAAGTTTACATCTGTTGTAAATATGGCATTTACATTCTTAATAACATCTTTACATTTTGCAGCCCCATCACCAATAAAGCGAACCTCTCCTTCCGATAAATAATCGGAAAATGAATGTTCATCTATAATTTCGGCTTTGGTTTCTCTTATTTGTTGTTTCCCTTTAAAAACAGCTGCATAGACTTCCATTCTACGTGCATCTAAAAGAGATATTACACAACCATCTGTAGCAGCTTGCAGCGCTAATACAGACAATGTAGGTACAGCAATTAATGGTATATCTAACGCATAACATAGGCCTTTGGCAGCAGAAACACCGATTCGTAATCCAGTGTAAGAACCTGGCCCCATACTTACGGCTATAGCATCGATATCTGAAAATAACAAAGAAGCGTCAAGTAACGCTTCTTTTATAAAAACATGTAAATTTTCAGCATGGGAATACCCCTTGTCGTTAATTTCTTTTAACGCTATTACTTTATCATCACTACTAATACTAACAGAACAATTGGTAGTGGCTGTCTCTAAATTTAATATTATCGCCATAATGCAAAAGTACCTGCAATCTTACCATTCTTCCAAAGGAATTCCGTAATAAAATTTAAGCACCTTTAAACGGAAGATAAAATCATATTTTGCCTGGATAAGTGTTGCCTCAGAATCATCCAGCCTAGCTTGCGCCTGACTAAAATCAAAACTATTCATTAACCCAACGTTATAACGTTCTTTAGCATAATCGTAAGACAAACGTCTTGCCTCAACAGTTTTCCCAGCCGCCTCATAGTTTTTATAAGCACCCTTAACGTCTACAAAAGCTTGGTTAACGTCTGTTTCTAAATTCAATTTATCTTGTTGGAGCTGTAATTCTGCTCTCTGAATATCTATCTGACTTCTCTTTATATTATTCTTTACACTAAAGTTATTCAGAATAGGAATATTTAGTTGTAACCCATAAGAGAATCCATCTTGTAACCACAATTGGTCTTTAAACGAAATAGAAGGTCCTGCAATAAAATCTCCTGTAACGGGATCTAAACTCGCTGGATATGTAGCATTATCAGAATACCTAGTGTTGTATTGAAAAAAAGCATTTAAAGAAGGATATCTTGACGCTTTAGCAATTTGCAAATCTTTAGTTGCTAAATCTACATTCGCTTCAGAAGCTTTTATATCATTTCTAAACGTAAGTGCTTTTTCATAAATCTCTTTTGGAGTAATTTTTAAAACAGCATCATCTGGAATCACATACCCTTCATCTACCACGTCAAAGTTTTCATAATCGGTGATTTGAAGCAATTGTGCCAAACTAATTCTAGATATAAGCACACTATTTTCAGCATTTACAATTTGTTGCTCCTGCGTAGCTGCTGTAGCTTGAATTTCTAAAAGATCTCCTTTTGGCAGAACCCCATTTTCTACCAACTCATTCGTTCTTTCCAAATCCTGTTGAGTAGATCTATATTGTGCATTTAAAACATTAAGTGTTTCTCTATTAGATAGTATCTGAAGGTATGCATTTGCAACTGCTAGTCTAATATCATCTCTTATATCGTCAGATTGGTATTGTGTTGCTATAGCATTTAACTTCGCTCTGTTAAGCGTATGAAAGTTTCTTAAACCATCAAATAAAGTCAAAGAAGACGATACGGATGGCGTTACATTAAAGAACTTCTGGTTCACAAAACTATTCGTTGTTGGATCTACAGAATATCCAGTGCTTGAAGAAGCAGAGGCCTGAGCATTCAAACTCGGAATAAAATTCCCAATCGCATCAGATTTATCAATCTTTACACTTTCGATATTTAATTCTGCCTGTTGAATGCTTAAGTTATTCTCTTCAGCATATCTTACACATTCTTCAAGTGTCCAAATCTTCTTTTCTTGAGCAAACGCAAAAACCGAACATGTTAATGCTAAAATCAATAATTTAAATTTCATAAAGCGCATTTTTAATTTTCAGTATTAATTAGCTATCTCCCTTTTTCTCATCTTCCATAGGCTCTGTCTTATTCCAGACTTTAATCTTATCGTCTTTAGTAATTCCAGATAAAACTTCTACATTAATTCCATCCGAAACTCCCAATTCTAAATCGTGACGCTCATATTCATTCTCTCCAGTCACCACTTCTACGTATGGTTTTTCTGTTTCTTTATCAAACTGAAGTAATGCCTCTTTTATAGCTAATACTTTTTCTTTTTTATCTAAAATGATAGACGCATTAGCACTATAACCAGCTCTTATGAACACATCTGATGGTAAAGATAAATCAGCTTTTATTGTAAACTGAACTGCTCCTTGATCTTCAACTCCTTTTGGAGCGATAAATTTTAATTTAGCATCGAACTCTTTGTCTTGAACAGCTCCTAAATTAATAGAGATTGGCATTCCCATTTCTAATTTATCAACTTCTGCTTCATCTACTTGTCCTTCAAAAATCATTTTCGACATATCTGCAATAGTTGCAATAGATGTACCGTCGTTGAAGTTATTAGCTTCAATAACCTGATCTCCTTCTTTTACTGGAATCTCTAAAACTGTACCTTCTACTGTAGCACGAATATTTGTATTTGCCGTAGCAGAACCTCCTGAAGAACCAACTTTAATAATTTGATAATCGTTTTTAGCATTTTGAAGATCTTGCTTAGCCTGATTGTATTGTAATTCTACAGCTAAGAAATCTTGACTAGCAACTACTCCTTTATCAAAAAGCTTTTTATTTCTATCATATTCTATTTTCGCATTATTCAAAGTGAACTCTGCATTACTAACACGCCCCCTAGCGCTCACTAAAGATTGCTCATTTGGAACAACTTTAATTTTAGCAATAAGATCTCCAGATTTAAGTTTATCACCCTCTTCCACATGAATAGATTCGATAATACCAGATATTTGTGGTTTTATCAATACTTCATCCTCTGGAATAACCTTTCCAGTAGCGACTACTCTATTTGTAATAGTCTCTTCGGTTGCCGTTGCGGTATCAAAAGTAACAGCAGGCTTGCTATTTGTTTTTAAAATTCTAGCAACTGCATATAGAACAAGAACCACTCCTATTCCAATTAAAACGTACTTTAAAATCTTTTTCATCTTATTAAAATTTTTAATTTACCTAAATTGAAAAAATCAAGATTCTCTCATATTTAGGAATTTACACAATAACCGAACTACTTCTTTTTACAGGCTGTACTTTGATTATTTATGCTCATTCATGGTTGTTTAGTTATTCTTCTCTTAATGCTTCTATTGGTTTTATCTTCACAGCTCTATTTGCTGGTATCAATCCTATTAACACACTCAATGAAATCATCAATATAAATGAAAATAGAATTTGTGGGATACTCACCGTTGGATTTACGAAAGGAAACTCATCTGAATTTCCAAACTTATAATCTAAAAAATGCAACGCTGCTACCGATATAACAAAACCTACTAAACCAGCAAAGGTTGTAAGTACAATAGATTCTAATATAATTTGTCTTTTTATAATCTTAGGAGTTGCTCCTAAAGCTCTCCTTACTCCAATCTCATTTGTTCGCTCTTTTACTGTAATCAGCAGGATATTACTAACTGCGATTACTCCCGCTAGCAATGTGAATATTCCAACGAAAAAGGAAAACCCTTGCAGTACAAATGTAAATGCACTAATCCCTTTGAATATCTCTGAGAAATCGAAAGATCCAATCGCTCTAATATCGTCAGGATGAATACTATATTTTCTTTTTAAAATTGTTTTAATTTTATTTTCAGCTACAGCAACCTCTTTATCAGGGTCTACCAAAATAGCCATCCAGCCTATTTTATTTCCGCTATTAAAAGCCTTTTGAAAAGTTGTAAACGGTACAAAAATTGAATTCTCGCCTTCGAAATTTATGTTATCGTTCTTCTTATAAATCCCAACAACAGAAAAGTATATTCCATTTATTTTAACTGATTTCCCTATTGCTTTTTCCCCTTTATCGAACAGTAATTTATAGGCATCTACACCTATAACACAGACTTTTTTAGATTCTTCAATATCGTTATGGTTGATAAATCGACCTTCAACAATTCGCTTTTTTGAAACTAAATCTATGCTAGGATAATCTCCATAAACTCCAGAACCACTAGTTCTACCGTTACGAATAACTGTTGCTGTACCACCAAAATCTCCAAGTTGAATTCTCGGCGCTATAATATCTACTTCGCTAACTTGCTTTTTAATAAGATCAACATCTTCTAAAGTAAAATCTATCGGTCTACCACGTTCAAACCCTTTGTATGCCATAGATGTGTTTTGGGTCCACATAAACATACTATTGGTAGCTGTACCAGCAAAAATCTTATTGAATCCATTAGACATTCCGTTGGTAGCACCCAATAAAAGAATTAAGATTACGATTGCAAAAATTACCCCAAGAGTGGTGAGAAATGTTCTCAACATATTCTTAGTTAGCGTACTAAAAACTTCTGTCCAAAGGTCTCTATCAAATATTCCCATAGTTAGTCGGCTCTTAGTGCTACAATTGGTTTTACACGTGCTGCATTTATTGCAGGTATTAATCCTGCTAATAATCCTGCTACAACTAATACAATTGTAGAAGTTACAACAGTTACAGTGTCTACTGATGGATTTGAAAAAGCAGGGGCATCTATAATTGGCGATATAACTCCAACAACTGCCATTGCAAATAACATCCCAATTAATCCAGAAATTGAAGTAATAAACACAGACTCCAGCAATACCAATTTAATAACATCAAATGGTTTTGCTCCCAGCGCCTTTCTTACCCCAATTTCTTTGGTACGTTCTTTAATAATAAAAACTAATATATTTCCTATCCCCACAATCCCGGCGATTAGAATCAACATTCCGATTCCGATACTTATTGCAGAAAGCATTGTTGTGAAGTTAGAAACATCCGAAAAACCTTCAGCATAATTATTCATATATAGCGCGCCTTGATCTTCTGGATCTATAACTAATCTACGTTTTAATACGTGTTCTAAATTATCTGAGAAATTTATCGCTTCAGCAAAATTAAACTCAGGATTATACGTTAATGCAATCTGATCTATGTCTTGTGTATTGCTATAAAGCCTTTGCATGGTTGTAACAGGAGCATACATATTACGTTCCTCTCTTTCGTTCCCATCATCAGAAAAAATACCAATTACTTTATAAGCTAACTTATTAAGGATTATATTTTCGCCTATTGGATCGGTATCTTTAAATAACTCTTGCGCAATAACTTTACCAATCACCACAACCTTAAGCGTGTTGCGCATATCGTTATCATTAATATATCGCCCACGATCTATAACCGTTCTTTCTATTATTTGATGATCTGGATTTACCCCGCGAACAGAATAGGACCCTGTTTCCTTTCCGAACCTTGCTTCTACACCCTTAGAAAATCTAGGTGTAATATACTCGTAATACCCTTCGAAACTTTTAGCTATAAAATCTAAGTCTTCATTTTCAAACTGAATCCTTCTCCCTGCTTCAAACCCTTTGTAAGGTTTCGTTGTAGTCCCTGGATATATAAATATTGAATTTGTAGCATCGTCATTAAACTGCTTTGTAAAGCCATTTTTCATGCCATCTACAGAAGCTAGCAGTAGCACAAGAATAAAAATACCCCAAGCGACAGAAAAACCAGTTAAGAAAGTTCTAAGCTTGTTGCTTTTTATACTGTGGAATATTTCTGACCAAAGATCTCTACTGAACATACGGAGAAACTCTTACTTGTTCTACATAGGAATCTTCAACTATAACACCATCTTTAAGATGAACAATACGCTTACACATATGTGCAATATCATCTTCGTGAGTTACTACCAAAATAGTCTTTCCTTCGTCATTAATTTTCTGGATAAGATCCATCACTTCATGAGAGGTTTTACTATCTAAAGCTCCTGTTGGCTCATCGGCTAACATTACTTTTGGTTCTGCCGCTAATGCTCTCGCTATGGCAACCCTTTGTTTTTGTCCTCCAGAAAGTTCACTTGGTAAATGATCTACCCAAGGTCCCAATCCAACCGATTCGAGGTGCTTTATGGCACGCTCTTTTCTAACTTTTCTATTTACTCCTTGGTAATAAAGTGGAAGTGCCACATTTTCCCAAGCAGATTTATAATTTATTAAATTGAAAGATTGGAAAATAAAACCTAAGAATTTGTTACGGTAATTGGCCGCTTTGGTTTCACTAAGGTCTCTAATTGTAACGCCATCCAAAAGATATTCTCCCTCATCCAGATTATCTAACATTCCTAAGATATTAAGTAATGTAGATTTTCCAGATCCAGAAGACCCCATTATAGCAACCAATTCTCCTTCTTTTACTGAAAAGTTAATTCCTTTAAGCACATGAAGGGAATTACTACCCATGTGGTACGACTTATGAAGGTCTTTTATTTCGATCATGATGGTTAGTTTTCTTAAATAACACACTAATATTATTAGTGAAAATACAAAAATATAAGCTTGGTTAAATCACTCTTACGATAATAAGACTTATATAAACGCTAATTGTTACAAAATAATTAACTTTTTTTGAAAAAAAATTAATCAACTGACTATCAGAATAAAATAATTTACTTCATTCTCTTAAAAATAAAGAAACCTATAACAGCTATTAATATGTATGGAACAGCCATTAGATAAACAATACCGTTATTAATACCTTCAGCAACTTCTTCGTTACCTCCAGTTTCTAGAACGGCACGACACATTGCACATTGCGCTTGAAGAAAGTCTGGCAATAGCACTAAAACTAAAATTATTAATATAAATTTTATGCTTTTCATTTTAATGACTTTTAACTGTAATAAGGAGAAATCATAAGGTAAACAACAACACCAGTAACGGCTACATATAACCACAGAGGAAATGTTATTCTAGCTATCTTTCTGTGCTTATCGAAACGCTTAGATAATGCTCGTACAAATGTGATTAATACTAAAGGAATGATCGCAATAGAAAGTATTATGTGTGTTATTAAAATAAAATAATAAACATACTTTATAGCTCCTTCACCCCCAAACACTGTAGAATCTGAAGTCATATGATACGCCACATACATAACTAAAAATGCAATGGAAAGACCAATACAGGTTTTCATTAAACGTTCATGTAAAACAACATTTTTATTCTTAATTGCAATCACTGCAATTACCAATAATACTGCAGTTAAACCATTTACAGTAGCATATATTGGTGGCAAAAAAGATAACGGCTCTACATTTGGTAGTTTTATCCCAAAAAGAGCTGCAACAGCAACAGGAATAACTATCGACAAGATAACTATCCATTTATTATATTTTTTTTCAAGAGAAGTATTAGAATCCATTCTTATTATTTTAGAAGTATAGCAATATCCTGTTCTATCATTTTAACACCTTCATCCGTAGTACCATCATAATACACTATCGGATTCCCGAAATCATCAGGTCTAGATCTAATGTATCCATCTCTATCTATTAAAGCGAATAATCCTGAGTGCTCAAAACCTCCGTTAACATTTGCATTTTTACCTGCATATAAATTAAAACCAGTATTAGAGAGCTTATATACCTGATCTAAATCCCCTGTCATTAAATGCCAATTAGGATTGGTAATCTCATATTTATCTGCATATTCCTTTAAAACCTCCGGCGTATCATGATCTGGATTAATTGTAAAAGAAGCGATCGCAAAGTCATCATTTCTTTTAAATCGATTTTGAAGCTTCACCATATTCTCAGTCATAACTGGGCAGATTGATGGACAAGTAGTAAAGAAAAATTCAACTACATAGACTTTCCCTTCATAATCTTTATTAGTAATAGTAGCTCCATTTTGATCTACAAACTCAAAAGAAGGCACTTCTCCCATTTTGAGTAAGTCGGAAGCCTCCATTTTCTTTTCTCCAATAGCATGTCTATCTGTGTCTACTACAGTTCCATTTTGTATACGTTCTATAATTTTAGGAATAAAAATAATTCCAAAAACCAATACTACAAACCCTACTACTATGTACGACTTATTCTTCATCTTTATTATACTTTAAGAAAGCGTCTTTTTCTGTAACCCCATTTTTCTTTACTGCTAGTCGATATTCTGCTAACAACACCTTTATATCGTCTATCATTTTATTATTCAACACTGCAACAGAAGTAGCATCATAACCATAGAGTTTTCTACCTGTATGATCATCTTTTAATCTACCACGTAAACTAGCATCTTTATCAACAATAAAAACATAAGGACTATAAAGTTCTTCATTTAGAGAAAACGGCGTTTCAAGACTTTTAAAAACAGATTTTATTTTTTCTTCTGAAGTAAATACAAAATGCCAATTAGATATATCTGTAAGAGACTTAAGTTCTACTTTAAGATTCTCAACATCTTGCTCGCTTCCTTTTGGAGATAAAAAAACAAATTGAAAATCTGTGAAACCTCCAAAGCGTTTAAATATTTTCTGATTAAGGTTAAAAGCATTTAATTTATGAGCTTCTACATTATCACCTAAAAAACCTAATACGGTAATTTTATCTTTAAACTCAACTCCTAATCCATCGGCATCTTCAAGTCCGCTAACTTCTTCTATTTCTGAATTAAGAATTGGTAGTTTGCCAAAATTATTAACTCCAGAAGCAAAAAAAAGATACACAGCAATAGGAAGCACAAACAATACTGTAAGAACAATATACTTCTTCATTTAAGATATAATTAAAAACAGTGTAAAAATAAAAAAGACGGTTAAAAACCGCCTTATGAATATTGTTAAAGTATTAAAAATCCCAACTCACAAAGCCATCTTGATAGACATCATGAATGTAATTTCCTTCTACTAATAATATAAACATTAGATAAGGGATTAGGATTAATAACGGTAATACTATAGACCATCTAAAGCTTCCTTTCTCTCCTTCTAAGTGCATAAATGCCCAAGCAATATAATATGCTTTAACAAGTGTAAGAATAATAAAGATCCAGTTAAGCAACTTCATCCCTACAACATATGTATCTAGAGCAGCAGGTCTTATAATACCTAATATAACTTCTACGATAGTAATTACGGACATGATTCCGAAAACTACCCAAATTCTTTTTGTATTTGATTCGTGTGCGTGTGCCATTTTTTTCTAACTATATAATTTATACAAGGTAAAAGAAGGTAAATACGAATACCCAAACAAGATCTACAAAGTGCCAGTAAAGTCCAACCTTTTCTACCATTTCGTAATTCTTTCTTCTTTCGTAAGTTCCTAGAATAACGTTTATAAAAATAATGATATTGATAACAACTCCAGATAATACGTGGAAACCGTGGAATCCAGTAATAAAGAAGAAGAAATCTGCAAACAATCTATTTCCATATTCGTTGTGAACTAAGTTAGCTCCCTCAACTACCATTGCAGCTTGCCCAAGGCGCTCTGCAGTTTCATCACGAGAAAGAACAATTTTCTTTCCGTTCTCATCAGAAACTTCAGTTCTTGCTACTATATTTTTATTCGCTTCGAAACCTGCTTTTACTTCAGCAACAGAGAAAGATGGTAATGCTGTTTCCGACATAAACCAGATCCCCTCATTAGATTCTTGCGTTTTACGCTCTCCATGTAATGGTTTTGCAAAATCTGCTAATGCAACACGTTCTCCAGTAGTAGCATCTAAAAACTGAAGTATTCTTCCAGATCTAAGCTCTACTGCTCCGTATTCCCCTTTGATAAAGTTTTTCCACTCCCATGCTTGAGAACCAAGAAATATTGCTCCCCCGATGATGGTAAAAAACATATACCATATAACTTTAGTCTTTTTAAGTTGGTGTCCTGCATCTACTGCCAACACCATGGTTACAGAAGAAAATATAAGGATAAATGTCATTAATGCCACATAATACATAGGTGCATCTACACCATGTAAAAATGGGAAGTGAGTAAACACTTCATCGGCGATTGGCCATGTTTCGATAAACTTGTATCGAGAAAAACCGTAAGCGGCTAAAAATCCAGAAAAAGTTAATGCATCTGATACGATGAAAAACCACATCATCATCTTACCATAACTAGCGTTAAGAGGTTTGTTGCCTCCGCCCCAAACTTTTTCTTCAGAACCTGTTGTAACAGTAGCTTCCATAAATGTTAAAGTATTCTTATTTTAAAATTTTTCAAATTTACGTTTTTTATTTATCTAAAGAAATAGAAAAATAAAATCAAATATACCCACAAAAAGTCTAGAAAGTGCCAAAACATCGCACCAAGCTCTAAACCAAGTGTTTGACCGGGTTTGTATTTTTCTTTAAAATGATTATAAATTACTACAATCAACACCAATAAACCACCAAAAACGTGCACTAAATGCGAAAATACGATCGCATAAAGGAAAGATGTTGTTATTGTACTCTCTACTCCAGTGAAATAAAATCCTGCTTCTACGATTTCTGCAAAACCACGAAATTGAAATATTACAAACACTATTCCTAGCCCTAAAGTAGTCAATAAAAGTCCAGTTGCAGCACTTCTTTTATTATCGTTGACTGCTTTTTTTGCCAAGAAGAAAGTCACACTACTTAATACAATCGCTATTGTACTAATAACAAAAGCAACTGGAATATCTATAGCTGACACCCAGTCTGGCCTTGATTTACTTACAACATAAGCACTGGTTAACCCAGCAAACATCATTGCAATACTTATCATTCCAAACCAAAGCATCATTTTCTTAGCTCTAGCATTCTTTAATTCGCTACTCCCTTGAGTTAAATCCATCAACTTAAAAATTTATCTACTACATATACAATTTGCATTAATGTGATATAGCTAACACTAGCTAACATCAATGCTCTTGCCGATTTATTGTCTCTTCTCTGATATAACCTGAATGCAAAAGTAAGCATTCCTATTCCTAGTAAAAAAATAATTATTGCTGCAGGAACAGAAAGCACCAATCTACCCGTTAATCCTGCAACTGGAAAAACAGAAGCCAGGATCATCCATATAGTATACATAATTATCTGTATAGCCGTAGCTTTATCTTTCTTTCCTGTTGGTAGCATTTTAAATCCTGCACGCTTGTAATCATCATCCAACATCCAACCAATAGCCCAAAAATGAGGAAACTGCCAAAAAAATTGAATCATAAATAACGTACCTGGCTCTATACCAAAATCGTTAGTAGCAGCAACCCAACCTAACATAAAAGGGATAGCCCCAGGAAAAGCACCTACAAAAACAGCCAATGGCGTTTTAGTTTTTAAAGGCGTATATATACATGTGTATAAAAATATTGAAATCGCACCAAACATTGCCGTTTTAGGATTTACTACATATAAAGCAGTAACTCCAACAATGGTAAATACAATTGCAATAGTAAAAGCTACGGAAGTAGACATCCTTCCTGAAGGAATTGGTCTATTTTGAGTACGCTTCATAAGCGCATCAAGATCTTTCTCTATGAGTTGATTGAAGGCATTGGAAGCTCCTACCATACAATAACCACCAAAGGACAATAGTAAAAGTATCTTCCAGCTAAAAACCTCCGCTCCCAGCAAATAACCTGCTATGGAGGAGAAAACCACACTAAAAGATAGTCCTGCTTTCGTGATTTGTTTAAAATCATCAAAAATCAGGGAAAGTGAATTTGTATTCGTAGCTGTATCCAACGTAGTTTTCATCAATCCATTCTAAATCGGCTGCAAAGATAACTCACAAAAGGTTTTTATGCAATGATTTAGATGATTACTCTACTACAAAGATAATTGGCTTTGTAAACAACACCTCAACTTCTCGATTCCCTTGTATACCGGGCTTCATCTGAGGAATCAATCTAGTTACACGAGCCGCTTCTTTCTCTAAAGATTTATGTGGAGCACGAACTTTAACATCTGATACTTGCCCTTGTTTGTCAATTTTAAACTGAACATCAATTCTAAGTCGACCCGTTAAACCATAATCGGAAGCGATTGAAGCATCAAAATTTCTTTTAACAATTTCATTAATTTCCATACTCATACACTCTCTACGCTCAACATTTGTTTCTAGAGATTCACATCCTGGAAACACAGGCACAAACTCAACATTATTAACAGAAATAGGACCTACATCTTCCACTGGTTCTGGAACTACAATATCATCTACGGAAACCTCCATAACATCTTTAGTAGTATTTAAAAATTCATCTTTAGCTTTCAATTTAGCATCATCTTCGACAACGCTAATCTCTTCTGTGATTTTTGATTTCTGAGGCGTATTGTTTTCCTTAGGTACAGTTTTTACTTTTTCAATTTCATAGTTTGGCACTACAAACACCTCATCTTCATTCAAAACTAAGGAGGCTACCGATTCTTGGGGACTTGGAACAGCAAAGCCTGTTTCAATCAAAAAATAACATACTGCTAAAGCCAATAATAAGCCCAATTGGAAACGAAGAACTCCACCTTTAATCCTAAAATCCTTTTTTGAGGCTATAGAATCATGCTCAGCCCTAACTTGTTCTGACTTTGTTTTCTTAAATACTTTCATAATGCTTTGGTTTTAAATTAATTACTAACAAAAAAGTATTCAACAAACGTACCAAAAACAAAAAAGCCCGAGTAAAAATACTCAGGCTTTGAAAATATATTGTATTAAACGTATTAGTTTAATTTAAATACAATTGGATAAGCAAACGTTACTGGTGTTGGTCTTCCTCTTTGTTTACCAGGAATCAACTTAGGTAACTTATTAATAATTCTTCTTGCTTCAGCATCTAAACTTTTGTCCGGAGCTCTTGTATTAAGGATAGTAATAGAACCATCTTTATTAATACGGAAGTTTACATACACTCTACCTTGAATACCCATTTCTTGAGCCATATCAGGATATTGGAATGTTTTTCTTACGTGCTTATCTAAGTTCTCTTTAAAACATGCAAACTGCTCTGCTTTTGGAACTCCTTTACAGTTCTCAAACATTGGCTTGTCTTCAATAACTGTAAAAGGTACATCTACATCAACTACTTCTTCTACCTCAACAATCTCTTCAACTTCAACAATCTCTTCTTCTTGAGACGTTTCTGTAGACTCAATAACTGTCTCCTCTACTTCTTCCTCATCTTCAACAACCTCAATTACTTCAGGTGCTGCTGGTGGCGGTGGAGGTGGTGGAGTTTTTATTTGTTCAGTTAAAGGCACTTCTTCCTCCAACTGCTCATCTACATCCATTGTATAATTAAAAGCTTCTACCTTATCATATTTCTTCCACTCGATAGCTCTCCAAGTAAGGAATGAAATTATAGCCAACCCGATAGCAAAATATAGTCCACTATTACGAGTTAAATCAGCTTTAGGATTCTTTTTAGGTTCCATAATCTATTTATTTGTTTGCTAATTTAATTATTTATTTGCATTATTTCCAATAAAATTTCCCTTTTTAACGCAATCTAGATGCTAAACAAAAGCTTATCAAAAAGATAGCTGTTAAAATTCCTATAGAATTCGCAAGAATATCTTTCAAATCAAAGGATCTCTCATAAGGTAATACATATTGTAATACTTCAATAAGTATACCATAAATAAAAGAAAATAAAGAAATTTTAATAACTGTATTTCTTAATCCTGCTTTTTTAAAATAACAATAAAACAAAATTGTATTGATAAAATAAAATATACCGTGAACTAATTTGTCTGAAACTTCGATTCCTGATTCAACTTCTTTGACTAAATCTACAGAAATCAAGCTTGCTATCGTTATTAAAATCAACCAAGAAATAGCAAAAAAAAGGTAATACTCCTTTTTAAGCTCCAATAAGTTCTTTATAATCAGCATCACTCATTAAGTCTGCAACTTCAGAAGGGTCAGATATTTTTAATTTTATCATCCATCCTTCTCCATAAGGATCTGTATTTACTTTTTCTGGCTCATCTTCAAGAGACTCATTAAATTCTATAATCTCTCCTGAAAGTGGTAAAAATAGATCAGAAACAGTCTTTACAGCTTCTACTGTACCAAAAATCTCTTCTCTCTCTAATGTTTCATCAACAGTTTCTACCTCCACATAAACGATGTCTCCTAGTTCACCTTGTGCGAAATCTGTAACTCCAATTGTTGCTACATCACCTTCGATCTTAACCCATTCGTGGTCTTTTGTGTATTTTAATTCTGCAGGAATATTCATAAAAAATAAAATATTAGTTTATTAGCTGGACAAATGTAATTCTTTATACTATTGATTTCAAACAGAAAGTTGTTAATTTCCGAAATTATATCGCAATGTAAACCCAGTACGGATAGTTGTTTGCGGGAATGCCGTGGAAACTTTAAATTCTGAGAATGTATGATCGTAGAAAAACAAGGTCGTTAAATTCTTCGTTAAAGCATAATCTGCAGTAAACTTAAGAGCCCAAATATTCTGCCCCGCCGTTACTTGATTCGTATTGATATCTAAATTTCTAATTACCGTTATATTGTCTCGTAGAGATAAATCTGCTTTTAAATTTAAATCTCCTTTTAATACATTTCTTCGTCCTCCAATATTAGTAACGAATCTAAGGTCTGAAATTCGATATCCTAATCCCACCACATATTCATTTCCTGCCATTTCTGTAAGCAAGTTATTATCGAAACTCATAGAAAGCGCTCTATCTTTTCTCATTTCAGCTAAAACACTTACAGAGTTATTCATTTCGAAATCTACTCGCATCAAAGGATTAAACTGCTCCACCAAAGTAGCATTTGTATACAGGATAGGGTTTTTATAATCTCCCGATTGATCAAACTCACTTCCATTTCCAAAATCTAAATTCGATCTAAAACTATTAATACTATAACTAGAGCGATACCCGTGCGCTAAAGAGAAACGTCTAAAATTATCTTTAAACCATTGTACTCTCATTAAGCCCGTGTACTTCATTGTCCAATTAGGAATTGGTGTATCTCTAAATGCACCAAGAGAAACAGAACTTGCACTTTTACCAGTATACGCAGCTATAAATGCTGGTAATAATACAGCTTGATTTGTAGGGCCATATCCTTCTGGATATTCTGTAGCCTCAGGATCCTGCGGAACTCCAGCTAAACGCTGAGCTATTAAAATTCTATTTTTACTGAACTGATTAAATGTCTCCGAAGTTTCCTCCTTAGAACTATCAAATGCAGTTCCGAGCATAATAGTGGAAATTGAAAAATCTCCATATTTATTTTGAATAAGCGGATTGTAGTCTATAATACCATCTCCATTAATATCTTCAATTCTATAATTCTCAGCATAGGACTCCGAGTATTGTCTATCTGCTACTAAATCTATAGTGAAATCTTTAAAAGGCTGAATATTTGCCGAGATATTAAGCTGATTGGCTTCTCTAGACATATATTGCTCATTAAACTCCGGGAAAGTAGTAAGCCATCCTTTCTGGGCAGCCTCGTAGCGAACATCGGATTGACTTCCAAAAACAAATCCCCATGAAGGCCTTAAAGTTCCAATAAACCCAACGGATTCTGTATATCCTGGAAGAACTTTACCACTATTTCTAGTATAACTTACATTGATCCTTTTTACCATAGTCACCAAATCGATCATGGTATTGTATCCTCCATACTTTTTACCTTCTACAACTTCAGGCACCTCTTCTTGATTAGCATCTGCAATTGGCAACGATCCTCTTGAAGTTTGGGCGGCTGTGGTTCCGCTTTTTCTTCTTATTCCAAGCGAAGAATACAGCTTATCCATCCCAAAAGAACCATTAAAATTATGCGTGCTCGCATTTTGTATCGTATTAAGATCTTCTCCAGCTACATCATTTAAAACATCACTCCCTCTTTGCCAATCAAAATCTCCAGTATAAGCATAGGTTGCAGTAACAAAATCTAAAAACGGAATTTTATCTAACGGAATATCATAATTAAGCTGAAGTTGCTGCGTATGTCTATTTGGATCTCCTACGTTCCAAAATCCATCCCACAAGGCCAACTCTCTATTCACTATCTGATCTCCATTCTCATCGTACTCAAAATAATTCTTTACAATATGATTATTCGCTGCGATAAAATTAAACTGCAATGACTTTGTTAAATTATAGTTTACCGCATATTGCCAATCGAATAAATAGTTTCGTTGTTGCACTTCTGGCAATCCTAATAAATTAGATGAAGTACCCGCTTCTAAAACCTGCCTAAAAGATTGTCTATTTAAAGTTCTTGTTATATTTGAATTTAAAGAAATACTTGTAGGCAATAAATTAAAGTTGAAATCTTTCAACCAATTCCAATACTTACTCTTAAGAATCGAATCAGCATTTTTTAAAGGAACAACTTCTTTCGGTCTAAAATTATGGTTATACAAGAAACCGGTTCTTACGTTTTGATCCTTTAAGTCTTCAATTTCATAATCTCTATGATCTACTTGATTGTATGCAAAATTAAAAGTGAAGTTTTCAATACCATAAACAGTTGGCTTTTGCTCAGGTCCAATATTTTTTCTAACTCCGATAAAATTTATACTTTTTCGCTTGGTATAATCTTCAGCCTGTTTTCTAATCTGATCTTCCTCCTGAGAACTTCCAGCAGCATCCAAACGATCTTCTAATTTTATATCTTGGTATAATGGATCGAATTCTGGAGTAATTAATTCTTCAGAAACACTATAATTCATTGGCACTTGTACCCCCCATTTATTAGGAAGTAACTGCCCAAGGTTTACATTACTATTCAAAGAATAACCCATAAAATCCTCTCGACTTCTCTCATTTGGGGTCTGATCTATGCTTCCAAAACCAGAAGTACTCATATTTCCTGTTGCTGAAATATTTGCGAAATCGGCAAAATTCAAGTCTACCTGTGCAATAGCAGCCCAACCACCCTGATTATCTAATTCTGCCAAACGTAGTTCATTAAACCACACTTCACCACAAACATTATCTCCAACCGTAGTACTCGGGTTTTTCACCCCAACCATTGCAGATCGGATATTCCCCAAACTAGGATTTCCTTTCACAGCGACTCTCATATCGCCAAGCTCTCTTGGAGCAAATTCATCAATAGGACTTCCTTCTGAATCGTAATAGGTTAGATCCTGAAGAGATCCATTTGCAATACCTTGAGCTTTTATTTTAGAAAGTAAAGACAAAGGCAAATCAATACTATTGATGTCTGGCCAAATAGTAGCAGCATCTGTAGTTCCTGGTGGAGTAATCTGTAAAGGCACCTCTACTTGGTAATAATTTTCAGTGAAATCCGTACCTAATCTAAGAAAAGCCACTAAATCTCCATCTGCCACAGGAGTATTTTTATACTGCTCAGCATGAACAAACATTTTTATACGTTTATACTGCCTAATATCTATATCTATATTCTTAAAAACACCTCGAGAATCTTCAGGCTCTAAATCACAAACTGCAAAAGAAAGCGACTGCTCATTCTGTCTTATTATAGTGTTATTATTATTTAACTGCTCGCGAACTACTCCAGGAGGTAATCTATATGGAATTGGCTCTCGCTGCTCGTTTTCTTGTATATTAACTGTATTCACATCCACAAACGTACCGTCATCATTTGGATCAGGATCATCATCTGGCTGTAAACTTTGAGAGTAGTTTCTCCAATCTCCACGCACAAGATCTAGCGTTCCAAATCGTAATACAACAGGATCATTAAAACCAGTTAAGAACATTCTCATAAAACTTATCGAACGGATATCTGTAATCCCCCCAACAGCCTCATCATATTCATCAATAGGAACTTTAAACTGAATCCAACGTACTCGATAGCTATCATTATTAGGAGTTTCAACTTCAACTTCTCGGATATCTGATACAAAAGGATCTGCTCGTTGAATATTTGGTCCAATCGGAATTCTATATTGGAAGTAACTATCTACCGTATTCATAGTTAAATCTCGATCGATATCTTCTACATCTGGTAAAGTAGTGGATCCTCTATTTGTATCTCCAACTTGAACTGGAGAGTTCCCTTGAGGGTTATTATAATTGTAATACCTATCTAAAATATCACCGGCAGCATCTAAGTAAAATTGGTAGTTATCTAATGCAGGATCTGGCCCAGGGTTACTATAAAAATTAGCCTCATCACCATCTAAAAGACCATCAAAACCAGCATCTTGAATATTTCTATTACCAGTATCAGCATTAAAAGCATACACTAGGGACTGCGTAGAAGGCACACGACCAAAACTCGTAGTGTTCACTAACGCAGGATTATTCTCTACTGGCAATCCATTTTCGTATTGCTTTCTACCGTCTTTTAAAATATCCTCATTAATATTACCTAAGTTAAAAACAAGTTCTCCATTTTGTCCCGCTGTTGGCCCATCTTCATAATAAGGATCTAGCAACCAAAACTGAATGTATTCCACATTTGCTTGCTCAAAGTTTGTGCTGCTCACCGACCTCATAATTCCACCCCAACGCTCTTGAGCAGGTAAGGTTTCAAAACTTCCATTATCATTATACGGACCTTTTTCTTCTGGGTAATAAGCAATATCCAATGTAGACTGAACTAATGTTTGCCCTTGTGCCACATCTTGCTGCGGAAAAATTTCATCTATAAAAACACGTCTCGTTTGATTTGTAGAGATATCATCATCTGTAATAGAACCTGGCCGCTGATTTGTATAAAATATAGGATCGATAGTATACCAAGCCATTTTCGCTCTTTTTGCTCTTGAAGCTACATTATCATTTTCAATTTCTCCTCCATAACCAATGGGAGCACTTGCAAGCGTCCATGCTAATGAAGAACGGATATCTATAAAAGCTTGCGCTCCTTCAAAATCATCTAAATAAGACGTCGTTTCCCCATCAAAATCTGATGTTTTTGGAGAACCTGGAATTAAATAGGCAAAATCTCCACGAACAGATAAATTAGAAGGAGCATCTGTATCTATATTTGGTAATTTATTTACCATTCTCGTCAAGAAAGGAATCTCTTTAGAATAGTTTCCATTTAACCCTAAAATCGTATTATTTACGGGTTCTATTCCGAAATTAGCTTTTTGTGTTAGTGGGCGTTCACTCATATTTAAGAATGTTCCTCCTAACATAAAATTCTCATTAAACTGATGCTCCACATGAATCCCTGAGAACCTTCGTGTTTGCTGACCAAAGACAGCATTATTCTCTACTGAAACTTCAATAGGAGTATTAGAAGCTCTTAAACCTTCGTCTAGAATCTGCACAGTTCCCGCTTGATAATTTACAGTATAATCGATTCCCTCTTGAAGCACTCTTCCACCAGCAGTAACACGTACAGATCCACGAGGCACATTAAATGCCCCTAGCGGAATTCCGCCAGAACTCTCCGCTTTATACCTTCCTTTAAGCATAAACTTATTTTTTTCAGCATTCTCTAAAGAAGCTGTTTTTGTAAGTTTATACATATTACGATACACATATTGCGCTTGGTTATCGTTATTGGGTGTAAAATTTGGATCGTCATAATTATTACCACCACCCAATACATCATATAAATACTCACCAAAAGGCTCTACTTTCGTGAATTTTATTAATCCATTTTGAACATCTACAGTAACCCCAGGTAAAAAGTCAAAGAAACCATCTCCTCCATTCTGCGGATCATTATATACATTCAATCGGTCAAAATTAAATACATCCAACAAGATCCTTTCTTCTAGTCCTTGCGGCCAAGTAGCATCATCTACAGGAGTGATATAATTTATTGGTGACGGATCTGTGTACAATATATTCATTCTGAAATCTTCCTGAGAAAGCTGATACGCCCCCGTAGAATAGAAGTTTTTCATCATTAAGTCCCACACAGGATCTGTAATATTCGTAATATTACTCTTTAACATTTTAAGTACTAAAGCCTGCGGATTAACTTGGGTAACCACACCATTAGTTTCTTCGAATTCTGTAGCATTCACACCATCATTTGCAAATTCTCCAACTTGATAAACCTGACCTTGATAGGTATATTGATAAGCCACCGCCAAAACCTCATCGTTACTTAAACGCTGATTCAAAGAAATATACCCCAATTGTGTATCTACAGTATACTCTCTATTTGGTTCTAATTTTCTAGCATTCTCTAAAATCGAATAATCAAATCCCTGACTCGGATTATAACCAGCTGTATTAAAACCTTGCTGTACAGTTGCGATATCTCTAATAGACTCTGTTAATGCAGAACCTGCGCCTCCTATATTAAAAGGGTCATAACCGTTGGAACCATTTCGCGGAAGTGTACTTACAGTATTAAAAAAGCCTCCTGGCGCATTCTGATTAATACGCGTATTATCTGGCACTGGTTCCCCTAAATCTTGAAGCGCTACTAAGTTTCTAACATTATCTGTACGCTGCGCTCTATTTGTTACCCAAACTTCAATTCTGGTAATCTGAACCTGACTTCGGATATAAGGATAGTTTTCTAGCGCTTGATCATATTGATCTCTAAAATATTGCGAAAGGAAGAAATGTCGATCTTCATCATAATCTAAGGCTAAGATTTCAAATTCATTAACCGTTCCACCGCCTTGAGCTGTTACACTTCTACTTTGAGAACGTTGTTCAGAAAAAACACCTGTAACGGTTGTTCTTCCAAATTGTAATTCTGTTTTAACCCCAAAAAGACTTTGAGCTCCATTTATAAGGGAGCTATTTAGTGGCATACTCACGTTACCAACTTCTATTTTTTGGATGATATCGTCTTCGTCTGGAGTATATTCTAATTTTATAAGATTCTGAAAATCGAATGTCGCTTCGGTGTCGTAGTTTGCATTTATAGACAATCGTGTTCCTACTTTACCTAGTAAGCTTAAACTAATACGTTGATCGAAATCAAAAGAAATATTGCTTCTATTTCTAGGAGATAGCGCTGGGTTATCATTCTTCTGAAAACGCACCCCTAAATCCATCGCCACAGAACCTTGTGGAATTACTTCTATAGTATTTCCTCCAAAAACACTTTCAAAAAAGTTAGAGTTGACGTAAAAATTTGGCAGAAGATTCTTTTGAGCCTCTTCCGTTCCTTCTTTTCCGGAGATAGCATCAATCTTCTCTTTAAAGTACCCCTTCATCTCCTCATTAAGAATTAACCGCTCATATTCTTCAGGCGTTAAAATAACAGGATATGAAATATCATAATTACCTACAGATTCAGTAAAAATGTATTTATCTGTAACGGGATCGTATCTATATTTTGAGGAAATACTTTCAGGCTGCTGTAATTTAATTCTACCCAAAGAGACGCCTACCTGAGTAGAATCCTGATCTTGTTCAGGCTCTTCCTGGGAAAAAACTGCAGTCGATATAAACAGACAGCAAATAACAATAAGTGTTTTTAACTGTCTCTTCATTAATATGGGGCTAATTAAGGTTTTCAAGCCAGTTATAAGTTTTTAAGCGCATTCTTTATTATGTTTTCAACACTTAAATCAGGGTCAGTTTTCACTATCTTCTCCACCACCTTTTCTGCTTGCTTTTTAGCAAATCCCAATACTTCTAAAGCAGATAACGCTTCTTCTTTATTTGTATTGCCTTGCTGAATAAAAACTTCATCCATATCATAAATTTTAAGTATCTTATCTTTCAAATCTATAATAACACGTTGTGCAGTTTTCGCACCAATTCCTTTCACAGATTGTATGGTTGCTACATCACTAGAAGCAATTGCATCTCTAATTTGAATAGGATCCAAAGAGCTTAACATTGTTCTGGCTATGCTAGCACCAATTCCAGAAACTGAAATTAACAATCTAAAAACCTCTCTTTCACCCTTATCGGCAAAACCATAAAGTGTATGAGAATCTTCTTTAACCTGTAAATGGGTATATAGCTGTAGGTTTTCATCGGAAGAGATCTTTGAATAGGTGTTTAAAGATATATTTATCATATACCCAACACCATTACACTCAATAACAACATCGGTTGGATTCTTTTCTACAAGTTTTCCTTTGATCTGTGTAATCATTCTTAATAAAACGTTAATGCTCCAAATGTAACAAATTTAATTACATTTAGAGCATTTATTCTTACAATGAATTTATCTTCTTATTTACATTGCTGCCTTTTGACGTTTTTCTTTTTCTTGAGCATCAACAACGGCAACCGCTGTCATATTCACTATTTCCTCAACTCCAGCACCTAATTGAAGAATATGTACTGGCTTTTTCATCCCTAATAAAATTGGCCCAATAGAATCCGCTTTATTTAACTCTTTCATTAACTTATAAGTAATGTTTGCTGAATCTAGGTTTGGAAAAATTAAAGTATTAACCTTTTTACCTGCTAATTTTGAAAAAGGAAATTTACTTTGAAGCAATTCTTTATTTAAAGCGAAATCTGACTGTAATTCTCCATCAACCAAAATATCTGGATAATGGCGATGTAAATATGCTACAGCATCACCTACTTTATTAGCTTTTTCATCTTTTGAAGATCCGAAGTTAGCATAAGAAAGCATGGCAATAACTGGCTCTATACCAAACATTCTTGCCGCAGTAGCTGTCATTTGTGCTATTTTCGCTAATTCTTTTGCTGTAGGATCTATATTTATAGACGTATCAGATAAGAACATTGGTCCACGTTCTGTAATCATAAGATTCACCGCAGCAACCTTACTAACTCCATTTGCTTTCCCGATAAGTTCAAGCATTGGACGTACAACTGTTGGATAAGCTCTAGAGTAACCAGAAATTAAACAATCTGCATCGCCTTCATTTACCATCATTGCAGCAAAATAGTTACGATCACGCATTTTCTTTTCAGCATCGTAGAATGTTACTCCGTGGCGTTTTCTAGCCTCCCAATATTTCTTAGCGTATTTCTTCTTAGTATCGTTACATTCATCAGTCTTATTATCGATAATTAATACATCAGCATCAAAATCGATTTCTTTCATCAACTCAAGAATTGTCTCTTTATTACCCAATAAAATCGGCTCTGCAATCCCTTCATCTAAAACAATCTGAGCTGCTTTTAGAATATCCAAATGGTCTGCTTCTGCAAAAACCACTTTCTTAGGATTTGTTTTAGCTCTATTATGTAATAGCCTTACTATTTTATTATCGTTTCCTAAGCGCTGTAACAACTCCTCTTCATATTTAGCCCAATCTTCAATCGGCTCTTTTGCTACACCGCTATCCATAGCTGCTTTTGCTACAGCAGGAGGTACAGATGCTATAAGTCTAGGGTCAAAAGGTTTTGGAATTATATAATCTCTTCCAAAATTTAATCGTGTTTCTCCATAAGCAATATTTACCTGCTCTGGAACTGGCTCTTTTGCTAATTCTGCTAATGCTTTTACAGCAGCCATCTTCATTTCTTCATTAATCTTTGTAGCACGAACATCTAAAGCTCCTCTAAAAATAAAAGGAAAACCAAGAACATTATTCACCTGATTAGGATGGTCTGATCTACCTGTAGCCATAATAATATCCTCACGAGCATTCATCGCTACTTGGTAATCTATTTCTGGATCTGGATTCGCCATTGCAAAAACTATAGGGTCTTTTGCCATAGAATTTAGCATTTCTGGAGTCACAATATTTGCTATCGAAAGTCCGATAAAAACATCTGCATCAACCAAAGCCTCGTCTAAAGTATCTATCTTTCTATCGCAAGCAAACTCTAACTTCTCTACAGATAATGAATCTCTATCACTTCTAATCACCCCTTTACTATCTAGCATTACGATGTTCTTAGGAGAAGCACCAAAGGCTTTATATAGACGCGTACAAGAAACCGCTGCAGCTCCCGCTCCACTAATTACGATTCTAACATCTTCTATTTTCTTTTCTGCAAGCTCTAATGCATTTAACAATGCAGCAGCAGAAATAATTGCTGTTCCATGTTGATCATCGTGCATTACAGGAATATCTAACTCCTCTTTTAAACGACGTTCTATCTCAAAAGCTTCAGGAGCTTTAATATCTTCTAAATTAATCCCTCCAAAAGTAGGCGCTATTGTTTTTACAGTTTCGATAAATTTATCGACATCTTTCGTATCGAGTTCAATATCCATCCCATCAATATCTGCAAAGATTTTAAAAAGCAACCCTTTACCTTCCATAACTGGTTTCGAAGCTTCTGGGCCTATATCTCCAAGTCCTAAAACTGCGGTTCCATTTGAGATTATGGCCACTAAATTACCTTTAGCAGTATATTTATATACATTGTCTTTATCTTTTGCTATTTCCAAGCAAGGTTCTGCAACACCTGGAGAATACGCTAATGCTAGATCTCTTTGTGTGGAATATTTCTTTGTTGGTACTATTTTAATCTTTCCTGGCTGTGGTTTCGCATGATATACCAAAGCCTCTCTTCTTCTGCTTTCTTTGCTCATAATTGCTATTTTGTCCTACTAAATAGGTTAGTCTGTGTTAGTATTAATAAGCTACAAAGAGCTTTATACAATTAAACGTTTACTATTAAAATGTATTTCCTCTAAAAAATAATTTATTATAACTAAGAGTTTATTTCTCTACACAAAGGTATAAGAATTATAATCTATTTATTGTAACTAAAAGTGAAATGTTTTTCACTTAATTTTTCTTACCATTTAAGAACTCTATATTCCTTTTTAAGCCTTCATATTTTGTACGTTTTACTGGAGATTTTCTGAAAATTTCCTGAAAAACATCTTTTGTTATCTCTTGCCATTCTTTTTTTGACATTGATAAAAGCTCGGGATTTGGATTAAATAACGGCTCATTATGTGGCTTTGAAAAGCGATTCCAAGGGCATACATCCTGACAGACATCACATCCAAACATCCAATCATCAAACTTTCCTGAAAAATCATTTGGAATCTCATCTTTTAACTCGATCGTAAAATAAGAAATACATTTACTCCCATCTACCACATACGGATTTGTAATCGCTTCCGTAGGACAAGCATCGATGCAAGCCGTGCAGCTGCCGCAATGATCGGTAACTGCCGTATCATATTCTAAATCTAAATCTACGATTAATTCAGCAATAAAAAAGAAAGAACCTACTTGCTTAGATAGCAAATTACTGTTTTTTCCGATCCATCCTAAACCACTTTTTGCAGCCCATGCTTTATCGAGTACAGGTGCGGAGTCTACAAAAGCCCTTCCGCCAACATCACCGATTTCTTCTTGAATAAAATTTAATAACTGCTTTAATTTATCCTTTATTACAAAATGATAATCTGTTCCATAAGCGTACTTAGATATTTTTGGCGCCGTTGGATCTTTCTGAACTTCAGAGGGAAAATAATTCAGCAATAAAGATATTACAGATTTTGAGCCTTCAACCAAAATCCTAGGATCTAATCGCTTATCGAAATTATTCTCCATGTAGTGCATTTCCCCATTCATTCCTTTACGCAACCACTTCTCTAATCTTGGAGCTTCTTCTTCCAAGAAATCCGCTTTAGAAATTCCACATGACAAAAAGCCGAGGCGTTTTGCTTCAGCTTTTATAAGTGCGGTATGTTTTTCTGTGGAAGTCAATTATCAATTCTTTCTTTAAAATAAATCGGGACTTTTATAGGTTTTAAGGAAATAAGCGGATTAATATCTATGCTTTCTATCGTTGTTGAAATTTCGTATTTCTTAAAAATTTCTACTAAAACGAGGATCATCTCATACATCGCAAAGTTATTTCCAACACACATTCGCGGGCCAGCCCCAAAGGGATAGTAATATTCTGAATAATCTTTTTTGTCCATCTCTAAAAAGCGCTCAGGAATATAGGAATCTGGATCCTCCCAAAACTCTTCATTTCGTTGTAACTCATAAATAGACAACAAAACTAATGAGTTCTTTTTAAAAGAATGCCCTTCAATCTCATCATTTTCTTTTGCCACCCGATCAATAATATAAACTGGAGGATACAAACGCATCGCTTCCTCTATGCAAGCTTTTGCATAGGTAAGCTCTCCAAATACATCCCCTATATTATCATCATTAATAGTAACTTTTCTTATCTCGTTATATAATTTCTCTTGGACTTGAGGATTTTTAGCTAAAAGATACAATGTAAAACTGAGCGCATTCGCTGTAGTTTCATGGCCAGCCGTAAATAAAATTAAAACCTCATCTATTAATTGCCTCCTTGGCATAGAAGTTCCATCTTCATATTTAGCATTTAATAGCATATCCAAAAGATCATTTTCTTCCTGATTAGACGCTATTCTTTCTTCAATAATAGTGTTTAGAATCTCCCTTCCTTGTGCCGCATAGTTTAAATGCCTCTTTTTCATTCCTGAAATTGAAAACCACCATTGCAAGTATGGTTGTCGCATTTCTCTAATAACCATCTGCTGATTCACCTCCGTAATATCTTGCAGCTTCGCCATTGGCTCACGGATATCTGATCTGCTAAAAAGTGATTTTGCTACCACCTGAAAAGCGAGATCTCCCATAAGAGGATAGATATCTGTAGTTGTATTTTTCTTTATCTGAAGTAATTCTTCGGAAATAGCTTGCTTTATAATATGTAGCAAACCTATGATCTTCTTTTTATGAAATGCTGGCTGAATCATTCTACGATGAACCAACCAATGATCAGCTTCGGAAGTTAATAATCCGTGACCTATATAATTTGCTAGATCGACCGTCTGTAAAGTAGACTTTTTATAATTGCTATGATTTTTCTGAAGTATATGTCGAATTATCTTTGCATTCTTAGTGAATATTACTGGAGCTCCATTTGGTGTTTTTACTAAGAATATGTCTCCTAATTCCTCAAAAATCTCTTCATGGAATGAGATTGGATTCTTTAGAATCCTTCGGGCATTTAATAACACCCGCCATTGTGGGACTTTAGGTAACTTATGCATCAAACTAATTTATTAAAGTTAATACCTCCAGTTTCTAGAACAAACCGCCTTGAATTCCTCCTTTTACTCTCCCCAAATGTTTATAGGCTAACTCTGTTACTTCTCTTCCTCTTGGCGTTCTATGGATAAAGCCTTGTTGTATTAAAAAAGGTTCATACACTTCTTCAATAGTTTCTGCACTTTCAGAAACTGCGGTAGCAAGAGTTGTAATTCCTACAGGGCCGCCCTTAAATTTATCAATAATAGTGATTAGAATCTTATTATCCATTTCATCCAAACCAAAAGCATCTACATTAAGTGCTTTAAGTCCAAACTTAGAAATTTCAATATCTATTTTCCCATTTCCTTTAATCTGAGCAAAATCGCGAATTCTACGTAGTAATGCATTTGCAATACGTGGAGTTCCTCGGCTACGGCCAGCTATTTCTATAGCTGCTTCCATGGAAATAGGAACTTTTAAAATCTGCGCACTCCTTTGCACAATATCAGCTAATAATTCGGTAGAATAATATTGAAGACGACTACTAATTCCAAATCTAGCTCGCATTGGAGCTGTTAACAACCCAGAACGTGTGGTAGCTCCAATAAGCGTAAAAGGATTAAGATTTATCTGTACAGTCCTAGCATTAGGACCGCTTTCAATCATAATATCAATCTTATAATCTTCCATTGCAGAATACAAATACTCCTCTACAATAGGACTCAATCTATGAATTTCATCTATAAAAAGCACATCACGCTCTTCAAGATTTGTAAGCAACCCTGCCAAATCTCCAGGCTTATCTAAAACTGGCCCAGAAGTAACTTTTATTCCTACTCCAAGCTCATTGGCCAATATATGTGCCAATGTAGTTTTTCCCAATCCAGGAGGTCCATGAAATAAGGTGTGATCTAAAGCTTCTGATCTTAAATTTGCAGCTTGCACAAAAACCGTTAAGTTTTCTAGCACTTGGTCTTGACCTGCAAAATCATCAAAACTGAGAGGTCTTAATGCCTTTTCAATATCAACTTCTTCTGGAGAAAGATGGTCGTCTGTAGGGTCTAAATATTCATTCATAGATTACAAAGATAAAACAAAAGGAGCTACTATCTACCAACTCGATATCAAGTTATAAATAGGTTAAATTTTATTTTCCCGATATAGAAATTTGTAATTTTAAGTATGAAAAAAACCGAATACACCGCCGCGATTATAAAATACATCCCATTTTTATATGTTATCTGGTCTGATGAATTATTATCGCCTTCTGAAATTTCCATTTTCAAAAAAGCGATTTCCTCAGACATAATTTCTGAAGATGATAAATCTTTACTTGAAAAGTGGATTGATCCTAACAATGAACCTCCATCTGATATTATTAGATCTTGGAAAACCATGATTGATGAATCGGGGTTGAAATTAGTAGAAAGTGATCCTTATCCATTAACTTATTTCAGCATGCGATTGGCTAATAACAATCAGGATACAAATATTGCTGATGAGAGTCTAAAATATATCGAGATAAACTTAGGTATTCAACCAAATCACTATCATCATCTTTTTGATATAAAAATTGAAGCTGCTAGCGGAGCCACTTTTTATTCAGCAGAAAAAATAGACGCTCTATTAAAAGGAGATCATGCGGCACATATAGACACTTTCAGAAATATTTTGAATAACCCTATTTTCGACTTTAAAATTATTCGTGATAAAGAGAAGTTTAGAAATAATGTTTTAGAACAAGTAAAATATCTTGCAGAAAAGGGATATGGAGCCATGGCATATGGTAAAGAATACGGTGGAATTGACGATATGCCTACCTACGCTAATATTTTTGAGAACCTTATGTTCGTAGATGGAAGTCTTACCATAAAATTTGGAGTTCAATTTGGACTGTTTGGTGGTAGCGTACAAAACCTAGGTACAAAAAAGCATCACGATAAATATTTAAAAGATATAGGAACGGCAGATCTTTTAGGCTGTTTTGCTATGACTGAAACCAGACACGGTTCGAATGTAAGAGGTGTAAAAACCACTGCCACTTACATAAAAGAAAGAGATGTTATTGTTATTGATACTCCTGGAGAAAATGACAACAAAGAATACATTGGAAACGCATTGCATTCTGAAATGGCGACTGTATTCGCCCAACTTATTGTAAACGGAAAAAATGAAGGAGTACATGCTATCTTAGTTAGAGTTAGAGATACTAACGGAAATCTAGAATCAGGAGTTCGGATTGAAGATAATGGCTATAAACTAGGATTGAATGGCGTTGATAATGGAAAGATTTGGTTTTCTAATGTAGAAGTTCCTAGAGAAAACCTATTGAATAAATATGGCGACATTGATAATGACGGGAACTACACTTCCCCTATTGAAAATCCAAACAAGCGATTTTTCACCATGCTTGGAACATTAGTAGGCGGTAGAATATGCGTTGCCAAAAGTGGGTTAAGCGGTGCAAAAAAAGCACTTGCTATTGCTGTAAAATATGCGCTACAAAGAAGACAATTTAATAGCAGTGAAAAAATCCAAGAGGATTTAATAATGGATTACCCTACGCATCAGCTTAGACTCATTAAACCTCTTGCTAAAACTTATGTTTACCATACTGTTTTAGAAAAACTCATTAAAGAGTATGCTAATTCTAAAGACAATGAACGAAGAGAAATAGAAACTAAGGCAGCAGCCTTAAAATCCTCTATTACATGGTTTGCAAATAATACTATCCAAGAATGTAGAGAAGCTTGTGGCGGGAAAGGGTATTTAATAGAAAACAAAATCCCTCATATAAAAGGAGATGTTGATATTTTTACCACTTTTGAAGGTGACAATACAGTTTTGATTCAATTAGCAGCTAAAGGAATTCTAACCAATTTTAAAACAGAATTTAATAGTGATAACTTTATGGATGTGTTAAAATATCTAGGCACTAATGTCTCCGATAAATTAATAACTATAAATCCTATTTTTACTAATAAAACAGATAAAGAACATCTTTACGACATCGAGTTTCACAAAGAAGCCCTAGCGTATAGAACTCGAAGGCTTACATTTTCTGCCGCATCGAGAATTCAAAAATACCTAAAGAAAGGTATCCCTTCTTATCAAGCATTTTTAAAAACACAAACACATCTTGTAGCATTAGGAAGTTCCTACAGTGAAGAGTTATCTTATAATGAGTTTTTAAACTTTACGGATACCATAAAAGATGAAGAAATGAAATTCCTTTTTAGAAAACTAGGATCTTTGTTTGCGCTAAGTGAAATAAACGAACATGCAGCTTGGTATTTAGAACATGGATATATAAGCGCCAATAAATCTAAAGCCATAAGGAAACAAGTGGAACGATTGTGTTCTGAACTAAGACCACATGTAAACACGTTAGTGGACGGTTTCGGAATCCCTAAGAATTGTATCGCTACTCCGATAACATAAACAAAAAATGAGGTTTTGGAATTCCAAAACCTCATTTTATATAATTGTACTTTATAGGGATAAACCCAATTAGCACTTATAATTTAGTCTTCTAAAGAAGCAACCATTGCATCACTATAGTTACAAGCAACTTTTTCTTGTAAATAAGCTACAGCTTCTGCTCTTGGAGTAGCTGGATCTATTTTAACTTCTTCTCCATTAGGAAGATTTACAATGTATAAACCATCTTTGAAAGAAGAAAGTTCGATCACCTCTCCATCAGCTTTAATTGCATTCCATGATTTCTCAGAAGGCTTGTAAACTAAATCTACATTTTCTCCTTTTTTAGGACCTTCAATAACAGAAACCTGCATTCTATTTTTAGTCGCTGTCAATTCGTAAGTATTACCGTCTCTTTCAACAATCTGAGTTTCTGACTCTCCCTCTTGCATTGCGATTGGGTTAGAACCTGTCCAGAATTCGATTACGTTAAAGATAATTGCATCACCTAAAAAGAATAAACCGTAAACTGGAATAATGTTAAGTCCCCAAAAGATAAGGTTATTTACAAATTTATTCCCTGTTACTCCTTGATTCCAATCTTTCAAGTTATTAAAAGCACTAAAAGACCCTAAACAACTTGAACATAAAATAGTAAGTGCTAATGCACCAGAAATGACAACTTTTTTCATGATAAAAAAATTTTTGATTATTAGTTATATCTAATTTATTAATAAAATTATAAATAACCCTATTTTTTTTATAGTAATTTTCCTAAGTCAAAAAAGAAAAAATTCTGTTCATCATTCATTGCTACAAATAATCCGCTTTTAAAAGTATCATTTAAAGGTGTTGTTACCGCTTCACACCCATCAGTCTCTTTAGTACTTAAATTCAATTCTTTAACAAACTCCAACGTGTTTTTATCAAAAAACACAAAGCTATGTTTTTGCTGATTTGAAGCAATTATATAATCCTTCCCGCTCACACCATTTACAAGGCAAAGTCCCTCTATATCGTCTAGAAAATATTCACCTCCAAAAGCTGCTAATTCCTCATTTCCATTTTTTGGCTCTGCATAATACTTACGGATTCCGAAGCCTTCATCAGAATAATAAACTAATCCCTCTTTATCATCCACAACAATAGCTTCAATTTCTTTCTTTCCACTAAATTTTCCGAACTTTCTAACAAGCTCCGTTTTCACTCCTTTTTTATCAGCTTTAAGCAAATATTGATATAAATAACCTTCCAACGGCCCAGTTTTTCTACCTACAATGGCATACATATTACCATTAACAGCCGAATGATAAAGACTAATTCCCATTGGTAAGTTATGCTCAGGCTCTTTAGCATCCGTAAATACTGGAAAACCTCCACCATCTAGCGGCTTCATATCTGGAACTGAAAACAATCTTATTTGCTGACGTTCTCGTTCAGTAAAAGCTATAATATCTACCGTTGTAGAATCGTTCAGCTTAAAATCGTAACGTACATCTACATTATTTGGACGCTTAAGACCTCTTATTGTTTTATTTTCTATCACCTTCCCTTGTAAATCGAAAGCATAAATTGCACCGTCCGTATCTTTATCCGTACCAAAAACAATACTTTCAGAAGGATTCTTTTTATTTACCCATATTGCAGGATCATCGGTATCATGCAACGTGTTCTCTGTTATTACATCTGGAGATATAGGAGGTAAGTTATTTTTCTTGCATGCTGAGATTGTAACAGCCAATACTGCTAGATATTTATATAGTTTCATATTATAGTTTTTTATAATTCAGAAGGAAGCAATCTTTAGAAGTAGTTTGGAATTAAAATCAAAAAGACTGCTCCTATCTGAAAATTTGTTCTTAATTACTTCTTGAATAAATCGTACTTAATTCCGAAGGTTAGTCGCTTTTCATAATATTCCATTTGCATGGTTCTATCTTTTTGTCCTTGATAGTATCTTAAAGGCTGATTGGTAATATTATTTAAATCTGCGTAGACTCTTAAGTTATTTGTAATTGCATAACTGATATTAAAATCTAAGAAGAACTGCTCATCATAATAACGATCTTCAAAAGGGTTCCCTCCAATTTCATCTATATATGAATCTGAATAATTGGCTGATAATCTAACGCTAAGTTTTTTGCTATTATACCCTAAAGATCCATTAAACATATTAGGAGACGTATTAGGTAAATCTAAATCATCTCTTTCTTCACCATCTTCATTTTTAATTCCTTCTGCATCCGAAGACAAATAAGTATAATTAAAATAGACATTAAAATTCTTTGCAAATCCAGGAAGGAAATCTAATTTACGTTGGAAAGAGATTTCAGCTCCAAAAATAGAAGCATTATCTCCATTCTGCGGTTGGTAGACATCAAAGTCTGTAGTTCCCACTCCATAAAAATCGTCTGTAGTTTCAAAAACAGAAGTATATATAAACTTATCTATCTTTTTATAGAAAACCCCTCCAGAAAGAATCCCTACTGATTTAAAATAATGCTCTGCCATTAAATCGAAGTTCATAGATGTTGTAGGGTCTAAATCGGCATTTCCTAAATAAAGCTCTTCATCTTCAGTAACAACATCTACATAAGGCACAAGATCCACATAATTAGGTCTAGAAAGTGTATTTGTCCAAGCGAATCTTAAGATTGTCTTATCTGATAAATCATACTTAAAATGTACGCCTGGTAATATATTTGTGTAAGAACTTTTATCGGTAACCTCTCCAACAAGGTCTTCTTCATCTAAAATACGATTTCCTGTTGCGGAAACCTGCGTATTCTCAATTCTTAATCCCGCTAAAAGCGTTAGTTTATCCGTTAATTTTTGTGTAGTCATAATATAACCTGCATACACATCTTCATCAACATCAAAATTTGCTCTTAAATATTCATCTGGAACCGACTCCTTTTCAAATTCATCTCCATTTTCAAGATCTAAGTCTCCTAAAAACTCTGGCGTTACAAAATAACCAGCTTGATACTGACTTCCTGCAAGGAAATCTTCATCACTATAATCTCTAGTATTTACTAAATCCATTGTATCATACTGACTACTTAGTGGGGAATACTCAAAAAAGTTATTATCTCTATTTTTACTTTTTAGACGAGTACGTGCTCCAAATTTTATGATTCCATTTCCATTCCCAAAGAAATCTGCTGGAAGTTCAAAATTTAAAAATGCATTGATATCTTCCTCTTCAGTATATTGATATTCTTCTGTGATTTCGTCTAACTCATAATTATCTAACGCAGTATCTTCTATATTCTGAGGTGTGAAGTAAGGTTTTTTAGTATCTAAACTTCTATCTATCCCAAACTCACTTTCATAAGTTATATAACGCTCATTTGGACGCTCTTCTGAAGCTTTAGCATAAGACCCCATCCAATCAAATTTTAGTTTCCCAAATAAGTGATCTCCCCCAATGCTATAATTCTGCATCCGTTGATCTTCTAATCTAGCATTTTGATTTCTCCCTCCAGGAATTCCTCCTTTAGTTTCTCTTTTTGCTTCCACAGGAAAGCCTATAAGGTTATTATTAGCATCAATTGTAAAGTCATCTGAAGAAATATCTTCACCATCTAAAATCTTATTACTATATGCAAGTCTATTCTCACGATCATCTCTCCAGTTATACATCGTTTTTAAATAAACGCTGTTATTATCATCCAACTTATAATCTAAATTGGCAGAGAAACTCCTTCTTATACGTTGCACTAAGTAAGTACGAATCTCATATTCTGTAGCATATGGATTAACTCCCATTTCTTCAATAATATCCTCTCCTTCGGAATCTTGAATCCCTGTATTGTATTCAAACTCATCACTCCATTCTGCTTCAACATTATCAGAACCAAAGTCATTATCGTTAACTGACGCTGATAACATCCAACCAAACTTCCCGTCATTTGTTCTATCACCTACTAAAAAAGAACCATTTAAAATCCTCTTATTAGTGATAAAATTAATCCCAGAACCTGCGGTTGCAGAAACACGAAATCCTTGAGGAGCTGTTCTAGTAATTAAATTTACAGAACCTCCAATTGCATCTCCGTCCATGTCTGGTGTTACCGCTTTATTAACTTCAATAGTCTGGATCATATCAGAAGGAATCAAATCCATCTGCACGTTTCTATTATCTCCTTCTGCTGAAGGAATCCTGCTCCCATTTAATGTTACAGAATTAAGTTGCGGAGAAAGCCCACGAACAATAATATTTCTTGCTTCCCCTTGATCCATTTGCATCGTAATACCAGGAATACGTTTTATAGCATCTCCTATATTGGCATCTGGAAATTTCCCTATTTGATCCGTTGAAACAACATTGGTAATATTTGTATTATTCTTCTGTGTATTTAACGCTCTTGCTTGCCCACTTAACCCATAAGCAGAAACTTCTACCCCTTCAAGTTCTAGGCTTTCAGAATTTAGATTGATTGCTATTGATATCGTTTTTCCTGCAGTAACTTCAATCTCTCTAGATACATCAGAAAAACCTAGATATTTTATTAGTAATTGATGTGTTCCTTCGGGCACGGATATAAATGTAAACTTACCATCGTTATCAGAAACAACTCCCATATTGAGGTCTTCGATTATTACCGTTGCTCCAGGTACATAAATTCCATTCTCATCGGATATTGAACCTTGAATATTTCCGTTTTGAGCACTCATACTACTAGTAAAAAAGGCAACAATTAAGGTTACAAAAATTAGTTTAAAAGATTTCATAAAATTATGTTTGATTTTTTCACAAATCTATATACTGCAAGCCTTTAGCAGATAAAATTGATGAGAACAAAACGTAATTAAAATGTATATACATAGGAAATATAGAGGCAACATTTATAATCTGGTAACATGAGGTTAACATAAAGTTTAATTATGCTATTTTCTTTTATAGCTGATGTAAAAATCTAGTTAACTTCTCTCCAGAATCAATCTTCAATTTTTTACGTAATCTATATCTAGCTACCCGAATACTATCTGGAGTAATTCTTAAAATTGAAGCCACTTCTTTAGAAGATAGATTTAATTTTAGCAACATACACAATCTTAATTCTGAAGGTGATAATTCTTCTATTGTGTACTCCTTTAACCGATCAAAAAAGCTTGGATGAATCTGTTGAAAGTATCCCATGAATTGTTCCCATTCTTGCTTCTCCGAAAGTTCGCTATTAATTTCAGCAACAATTGCTGTCAATTTACTTTGAACATCCATTTGCTTTCGCCCTTTTAAATTTGAAAGTGTATTTGCTACCTGCGTTAATATTTTATTTTTATGTGCTAAATGAAGACTGTATTGCGACAAAGAAGTCGTTTTTAAAGCTATTTCACGCTGTAAATTTTCTTCTTGTATTTTCTTCTTTTCCAAATCAGCTTCCAGTATTTGCTGCTTATATCTTTGGGATATTAACTCATTCTCTTTTTTCTTTTTATGATAAATAAAGACTATAACAGCTACCACAATCAGAATTATAATAACTAATAAAAGTAGCAGTTCTTCTACTTTAGCCACTTCTTTCTCCTTTGTTAATAATTCTATCTTAGCCTGCTTATTTTTAGCATCATAAAGCGCTTGAAGAGAGTTTACTTGCTGTGTGTTTTGTGACTTTAAAATCTGATCTCTTATAGAATCTGAAATCTGCAAACTACGATATGCCTTTTCAAAATCATTTATAAGATTATAATGCTTGGATAAATCTTTATAGGAGCTCTCTAATTGATGACTATTATTAGTTTCTAATGCAAGGTTTTTTGCTTTTAAGGTATAAACTAAAGCTTCGCTAAAGTCACCTACTTTCCGTTTAGAATCTCCTAAATTATTAAGAATATTTATTTGTCTGTCAAAGTCTTCAGTTAAAACTATATACGATAATGCCTTTTTAAAATACTGATACGCTAATTTAAAATCTAGCTTATCCTCATAAATACTCCCTATGTTTTCGTTAACTAAGGCCAATCCATTGTAATCCTCAAGCCTCTCGAAAAGATTTAAGCTTTTGTTCTGATGAAGTAATGCCTTTTCATAATTCTGTTGTTTTTCAAAGCAACTTCCGAGAGCACTTTCTGCCAAAGCATTTCCTTTTATATAATTTATAGATTCAGAAATATGAAGTGCTTCGAAATAATATGTCTTTGCTGCCGAAAATTGTTTTACAGAAAAATTAATAGCTCCTAATTGCAAATTGAGATACACAACCAAAGTATCTGCCTTTGGAGATGGGTAAGATAATGCCTTTTGATAATTAAGGATGGCTTCATTTACTGCGCCATTATTCTTATAGAAATCTGCAAACTCAATATACTTGATTACTGCAAGAGAGTCATTATTATTCTCTAGCGCGGTAGAAAGCTCTTTCTTCAGTTTAAAGAAAACACTATCTACATTAGAAGTGGCTATATTTTCATCTTGCTGACCATAAAATCTGGATACATTTAGAAGAAAAAAAATAAAAAAGCAGCAATACCTCATCATTATTAAAAAACACATTTAAAATCTAGAAATGTACTTTTAAATAAAAACTGAAGGATTAAAAAACGGTTAAGAAATAGTTGTTATTACTGTATATAAACAGAAAACCCACCTTGTTTAGAACAAGATGGGTTTGATATCATAAATAATATGTTTATTAAGCTTCGAAAGGCTCTATAGAAACATAAGATCTGTTATCTCTTTTCTTCTGGAATTTTACCACTCCGTCAACCTTAGCATGTAAAGTATGGTCTTTCCCCATATATACATTTTCACCTGGATTGTGAGAGGTACCTCTTTGTCTTACGATGATATTTCCAGCAATAGCAGCTTGACCACCAAATATCTTAACACCTAAGCGTTTCGATTCTGATTCTCTACCATTCTTAGAACTACCAACACCTTTTTTATGTGCCATTTGTTTCGGTTTTAATGCTCTTGATTAAAAATCAAGAAAATTATACTTTATTTTAAAACTCAAGATGGATTATTTCCCACCGTTTAACTCGTCTTGCCATTTCTGTAGCTCATCCCATTTACCGTCAGCAGCAAGTTTTGCTTGATCTGCCCATGTACCTGGATCTAAGTGAGCTAAAGTAGAACTAGCTTCAGTTAAGATTTCTCTAACATCATCAGCAGATTTCTTCGCTAACTTAGCATAAGTATCAACTCCTGCTTTTGTTAGAGCTTCAGCCGCTTTAGGACCAATTCCTTCGATTTTTTTCAAATCATCTCCTTTTTTAGAAGCAGCTTTTTTAGGAGCAGCTTTCTTTGCAGGCTTAGCTTCTTCTTTAGCTTTTGGCGCTGCTTTTTTCTTAGGAGCAGCTTTTTTAGTAGCTCCACTAGCTACGATGCTTTCAATAACGATCTGAGTTAAAGATTGTCTGTGTCCGTTTTTCTTACGGTAACCTTTACGTCTTTTCTTTTTGAAAACAATAACTTTGTCACCCTTAAGGTGCTTAATGACTTTAGCCTCAACAGCGGCTCCGTCTATAGCCGGGGCGCCAACAGTAACTTCTCCATCATTATCTAATAAAAGAACGTTATCAAACGATACTTTATCACCTTCTTCCGAAGCTAAACGATGAACAAACACTTTTTGGTCTTTCGCAACCTTAAATTGCTGCCCTGCTATCTCTACAATTGCGTACATAGCGTTATAATTATATAAAATTAACTAATATAAACTGTGCTTAAAATAAATTTAAGCGGGTGCAAATATACTCCTAAATCATTAAAGAACAAATGTTTTTATGCCTTTTGGACACTTTTTTTAGTATTCCAACTAGGCTTAAACTTCTGCATGAATGTAAAAGTAAGAATAACTGTAGACGCAAACCCTTCTATTAATAAGATAAATACAAGTATTCCAGGACCTTGATTATAATCTCGAATCCAAGATTCCATAATAGAATTAGGGAAATTCTTATCTAAATGGAACATATAAATCGCCATGAAAGCAGTAAAAATAAGCGTGGCAAAAAAACCAGCGTATATCCCTGATTTAAATCCTTTAAAATAATCAAACTTATCTCCTTCCAGAATCCTACGCATTCTTATAACTGCATAAATTCCATAACCTACAATCAGTCCATTTATGAGACGTAACCAAATTTGTTCATGTAATCCAACCAATTTTAAGATTAAAAAATATGCAATAAGACCTACTGCAATTAAAAATCCATATCGTAAAAATAACTTGTCTGGTTTCATATGCTATCTATTTGATTATACAAGACTTAAGTTACGAAAAAATATTTTCAAGAAAGTTAAAGTCTCCTAAATTTTTAATCGACCTAACAATCGTATAGTAAATAATTATTATTTTTCTGATATCTATTGGAGGAAATTGTAACATTTCTTCTAAATGACTGACTAATTATATACAAATAATCAAATATTATGAGAAAAAAATTACTCTCTTTAGCAATGTTGGCTTCATTAGGTTCGACAGTCATTGCTCAAGAAATTAAATTCCAGGAATACGATCTTGCAAATGGCATGCACGTTATTCTACACCAAGACAATACTGCACCAGTAGTAACAACCTCTGTAATGTATCATGTTGGATCTAAAGACGAAAACCCTGAGCGTACAGGATTCGCTCACTTCTTTGAACATTTACTTTTTGAAGGAACAGAAAATATAGAACGAGGAGAATGGTTTAAAATAGTAAGTTCCAACGGAGGGAGCAACAATGCAAATACCACTGCAGACAGAACGTATTACTATGAAGTTTTCCCATCTAATAAAGTTGAGTTGGGACTTTGGATGGAATCAGAGCGTTTAATGCACCCAATAATCAATGAAATAGGTGTTGAAACACAAAATGAAGTTGTAAAAGAAGAAAAAAGACAACGTGTAGATAACGCACCTTATGGTGGCTTAAGCTATGGTACTGCAATCCAACCTCATTTATTTACAAAACATCCTTACAGATGGAGTGTGATTGGTTCTATGGATCACTTGGATGCTGCAACCCTAGAAGAGTTTCAAGCTTTTAACGAAAAATTCTACGTGCCAAATAATGCTGTTTTAGTAGTAGCTGGAGATATAAATATTTCTGAGACTCAAAAAATGATTAAAGACTATTTTGGTCCTATTCCAAAAGGAAAAGATATTGTCAGAAATCATCCTAAAGAAGATCCTATCACACAAGAAATGAAGGCTACAGAATACGATAGTAATATTCAAATTCCAGCCTTAGCACTTGCATACCGCACACCTTCAATGAAAGAGAAAGATGCCTATGTATTAAATATGATCTCTACCTATTTAAGTGATGGTAAAACATCTAAACTTTACAAAAAAATGGTAGATGAAAACAAATCGGCATTACAAGTTTTTGCTTTTAATAGAGCTCAAGAAGACTATAGCATGTATAATATTTTTGCACTTCCATTAGGAGATGTTTCTCTTACGCAATTAGAAAATGAAATTGATGAAGAGATCAAAAAGCTACAAACCTCTTTAATTTCTGAAAACGATTATCAGAAGCTTCAGAATAAAATGGAAAACGATTTTGTAAATTCTAATGCTAGCGTTTCTGGAATTGCAAATTCATTGGCAAGATATTATATGCTTTATGGAGACACTAATTTAATTAATTCTGAAATAGAAATCTACAGAAACATTTCTAGAGAAGACATTAAAAAAGTAGCTACTAAGTACTTAAACAAGAATCAACGTTTACGTGTTGAATATTTACCAAAATCTGCTCAAGAAGAAAAATAAAATATATTTATGAAGACTAAATTTTTATCCATCATATTATTACTCAGTGTAGGTTTTACATTTGCACAAGTAGATCGATCTAAACAACCTAAACCAGGTCCTGCACCTACAATAAACATTGCAGAGCCTGAAACTTTCACCCTAAAAAACGGACTTACAGTTATGGTTGTAGAAAACCATAAACTGCCAAGAGTTTCTATGACATTATCCATAGATAATTCTCCAATTGTAGAAGGTGATAAAGCAGGAGTTTCCCAACTTACAGGAGATGTTCTTGGAAGTGGAACTACTTCTATGGGAAAAGATGAATTTAACGAGAAAATAGATTTCTTAGGAGCCAATATTAGCTACGGATCGCAAAGTGCTTTTGCTAGCTCGCTTTCTAAATATTTCCCTGAGATATTAAAATTAATGGCAGATGGTGCTATAAATCCTGTGTTTCCTCAAGAAGAATTCGATAAGAAAAAAGCACAGGCTAAAGAAGGTTTAAAGGCTTCAGAAAAAGATGTCTCTTCAATCGCTTCTAGAGTTACAAATGCATTATCTTATGGAAAAGACCATCCTTACGGAGAATTTATTTCAGAAGAAACATTAGAAAATGTTACCCTAGCAGACGTTAAGAGTTTTTACAACACTTATTTCAAACCAGGGAAAGCATATTTAGTAATTGTTGGAGATGTAAAAATAAGAGAAGTAGAAAAATTAGTTAAAGAGAACTTCTCTTCTTGGAAAAAAGACACAACTCCTGGAGTAACTTATTCAGCTCCTAAAGATGTACAATACACGCAAATCGATTTTGTAGATATGCCTAATGCTGTTCAGTCTGAAATAGGTGTTGTAAACATGATCGACTTAAAAATGTCTGATCCAGATTACCACGCTGCATTAATCGCGAACTATATTTATGGAGGAAGCTTTTCTAGTTACCTAAATATGAATTTACGTGAGGAGCACGGATTTACATACGGAGCAAGATCTTCCATTAGAACAGACCAATACAATGCTTCTAAGTTTTCTGCTTCTTCTAGCGTTAGAAATGCAGTTACCGATAGCGCTGTTGTTGAGTTCATGAAAGAAATGAAACGTATAAGACTTGAGCCTGTTTCTGGAGAAGACTTAGTAAATGCGAAAGCTAAATATGTAGGGAATTTTGTTTTGGCTCTAGAAAACCCAAGAACAATAGCAAGATATGCGCTAGATATTAAGACTAAAAACTTGCCAGATGATTTTTACATTAACTACTTAGAAAAAATAAATGCGGTTACCGTTGCTGATGTTCAAAGAGTAGCTAATAAATATTTCAAATTAGATAACTCAAGAATCGTAATTGTTGGTAAAGGAAGTGAAGTTGCTGATAAACTAGAGGCGCTAGATTATCCTGTTAATTATTACGACACAAAGGCTAATAAAATTGAAAAGCCTAATTATAATGTTGCTATCCCAACAGATGTAACTGCAAAAAGTGTTTTAAACAACTACTTAAATGCTATTGGAGGAAAAGATAAGGTTGCTGCTATTAAATCTTTAGCACTTACTTATGAAGGAAGTTTTAATGGTGCCTCTATCAAATCTGAAGAGAAAAGAACAGCAGATAAGTATGCGCAAGTAACTTATATGAATAACAATCCTATGATGGCTGTAATTGCAAATGGAGAAGAGTTTCTTATGAAACAGGGTGGAAATACGGTTCCGCTTCCTCCAAATATGGTTAAAGACATGAAGGATAACGTAGGAACTTTTGCAGAACTTATCTTACTTAACAATGACAGTATAAAACTAACTGGAATAGAAAAAGTAGAAGGAAAGGATGCTTATAAAATTGAAGCTCCAGGAGAAGTAGTTCAGATGCATTATTTTTATGATGTTGAAACTGGACTAAAAGTAAAAGAAGTTTCTGTTATAAGCATGGGTGGTCAAACTCAAAACCAAGAAGCTTTATTAAAAGATTACAAAGAGTATGACGGAATTAAATTTCCAACTACTAAAGAAGCTGCTCTTGGCGGGCAAGCTGTAGAAACTAAACTTACAGACGCTAAGATCAATCCAACGTTTACAGAAGCAGATTTTCAATAATCTAAATTCCTAAAACAAATTTACGACCCCGAAAGTTTATGTAGCTTTCGGGGTTTCTTTTTTCCTCCCTCTATTCACAATATAAACTCCTAATAGTATAATAGCGGATGCCAATAAATGGATCAGTGTAAACTTCTCTCCATCTAATATTCCCCAGAAAATACCAACTATAGGAATTATATAAGTTACCGAAGTCGCAAATACAGCATTGGAAATCTGAATAAGTTTATTGAATACTATTTTTGCTAATCCTGTTCCGAAAACGGCTAATACTAGAATGTAAATTAAGGAAGTTCTAAAAGAAGGCTCTTGCCATAAATCTTCTGTAAAAACACCAGAAAATAGCAATACTATAATAGCAGGAATAATCATCACTGCAAAAATCCCTACAGAAATAGCCATTACAGGCACGTCTTGTAGTTTCGATTTAACAATATTAGCATTCAAAGCATAACACATCGCTGCAATAATCACTAAAACAGCAAAGAAATAATTCTGATCTGGGTTTACATTAGCACCTTGAAAAACAAGAATTAAAGCTCCTATAAACCCTATAACAACACCAATTAACTGATTCTTTGTGAAAGACACTTTAAATATTAAGAAACCAAAAAATATAGTAAAAAGCGGCACCAAAGAATTTAAAATCGCAGCGATGCTACTATCTATTTCTGTTTCGGCATAGGCAAACAAAAAAACAGGAACAAACGTTCCGCTCATAGCAGAAGCTGCAACCCATTTCCATTTATCCTTTTCTACTTTTTTTAACCATTTGAAACCGATTATAAATAAAAATATAGATGAAAAAATAATTCTAATAGCTCCCAGTTGAATAGGCGTTAGACCTACCAATCCTTTTTTTATTAAAATATAAGAACTCCCCCAAATTAAAGAAAGCACTATTAAATAAATCCATTTTTTATTTCCACTATCCATCAATTGCATTTTAAAGGCGCAAAATTCAGCTTTTTAAAATTGAATCTATCCCTTTTTTATATATTTTTGTAATCGCTTAATTACAAAAACTAATAGCTTTAATGCTAAGAATTTATCCCATAGTTTTCACTTTACTATACATGCTAGCCATGCTAAAACCGGTTATGCCGGTTTTCGACTATGTGATAAATCAAGATTACATCGCAGAATATCTTTGTATAAATAAAGATAAGCCAGAAATGCATTGTGATGGTAAATGTTATTTAATGCAGATGCTAGAAGAGCAAAGCAACGAGAAAAAACAAAATTTACCATCGATAGACTTAAGAGAATACCCTATTGGATTTGTAAATCTCTTAGAACTAGAAAATGTAAATACTACGCTATCAGAAGCTAAAAAAACTACACTTTATAATAATGAATATAGCTTTTCTTTAAGCTATCAACATTTCCACCCTCCAATTTTTTCTTGATAATTACTTTTATTCAGAATCTATAATTTTTACTGGGCGTTCCGTCGGGCAGGTTCACGCTACATGGTAGCTTGCTTCAATCCCTAACGCAAATAAAGAACTTCAATCAAAACTATTATAAGAAATAGTAGTTCCCAGTTTTCAGTTTCAGAATAAAAGCTATTACTAAAAACTTAAATATCAATCAGAATAAAAATTCTGATGACTAACTTATTAAGTATCAAGAAAAATGAAGAATTATATGTTTGTCATATTTTTTATGGCAATTACAATAGCACAAGCACAAGAAAAAACAAGTAAATGGACTTCTGGACGGCCAGACGGACATGCTCCAATATCTGTAATGGGAGACCACACACATTCTAAAGGAGAATGGATGTTTTCTTACAGATATATGTACATGGACATGGAAGATTTAAATCGCGGCAGTAGTGATGCTCAATACAGCGATGCCTTGTCTCAATACATGATCACTCCTAAAAGTATGCCTATGAATATGCATATGTTGGGAGTAATGTATGCGCCAAGTAATAAATTAACCTTAATGGCGATGATTAATCATACTTCTCAAGAAATGACGCTAGGCAATAGAATGGGAGGCGAATTTAATACAGAATCATCAGGATTTGGAGATCTTAAATTATCGGCATTGTATACTTTTTTCAATAAAAATAGTCAGCAATTACATGCTCAAGTTGGTATTTCTTTCCCTACAGGAAGTATAGACGAAACAGACGTAACTCCAATGTCTACTCCTAATGAAACTATTTTACCTTATCCTATGCAAATTGGTAGCGGCACATACGACGCCAATCTTGGATTAACCTATTTAAAACAATGGGAATATTTATCATTTGGATCACAGATAAAAGGAGTTTTCAGATTTGAAGAAAATGACAATGAATATCGTTTAGGAAATGAGTATAGTATTAATAATTGGGTAGCAATGCCAGTTAATGAGTGGTTTAGTTTCTCTGGAAGGGTGAAATGGGCAGCTATTGAAAAAATAGATGGCACTAACCCTGATTTAAACCCGATGATGGTTGTTACAGCTGATACTGCAAATAGCGGAAAAACATACGCTGAGGCAGGAATCGGATTTAACCTTTATGCTTTTAAAGGAAGCTTAAAAAACCTACGTTTTGGTTTTGAAGCAGCACTTCCGTTATATCAAAACATGAATGGGATTCAACTAAAAAATCAAGAAACACTAACCTTAGGACTTCAATATTCGCTATAAGTTAAGCTAACATAATCAAATGAAAAATATATTTCTAGCAACCATCATATTTATGATGGGATACACTCTTAGTGCCCAAAATGCACTTAAAGGGCAAGTAAAGAACACTCAAAATACTCCTTTATCTGGAGTTACAATTATATCAACAACCAATTCAAGCACAGGGGTTTCTACAGACGAAAATGGTAATTTCTCCATCTCACTTAACAATCCTGAAGTGATTGTAAAGTACATGGGGTTTGAGTCAAAAACAGTAATTCTAAAAGAAGAATTTAATACAATCATCCTCCAAGAGAGCACAGAAGATTTAGAAGAAATTATAGTTTCTGCGAGTAGAGAGGAGCAAAAGCGTTCTGAAGTTCCTGGTGCAATTTCTGTTATCAGTGCGAAAACAATTGAAGAAACTAAAGCTTTCGGGATTGAACAGATTGTAAACCAAGCGCCAGGCGTGTATATGTCTAGCTCAAAAGCTTCAGGTAATGAACAACACATGATGGCGGTACGCTCTCCTATTTCTACAAAATCTTTGTTTTTGTATCTGGAAGATGGACTTCCAATAAGACCTACAGCTGTTTTTAACCACAATGCTTTATTAGAAATGAATGATGTTTCTTTTGGAAGAGTAGAGATTTTAAAAGGACCTGCATCTAGTATTTATGGAAGTGAAGCAATTGGAGGAAGTTTTAACTTTATTTCTAAAAATCCAACTCCAGAATTACAAGGAAGTTTAGGATTTGAAATTAACGATTTAGGACTTTCAAAATACTCTTTAGAAGCTTCAAAATATACAAGTGAGAAATTTGGAATCTATCTAGGAACACAATACATCCAACGTAACAATGGTCCTATTGAGCATAGTGATTATGAGAAATTTGCTGTTACCTTTAAAACTGTATATCACATTTCTCCGTCGTTGACATGGACAAATGTAATAGATTTAGTAGACTATCGATCTGATATGTCTGGATCTCTTACACAGGAAGATTACGAGGCAGGAAATTATGAAAGTGATCAAACTTTTACTGAAAGAGAAGCTAAAGCTTTTCGTTTTAGATCTACGTTAGATAAAGTATGGAATGAGCAAAACAAAACGTCTTTTAACTTTGTTTTCAGAAACAATGAAATGGATCAGATTCCTTCGTATCGTATCAAACAATTCAGAATAAACGGACAACTTACTGGCGAAGGGGCAGGAGAAATAAACGCTAATAGCTACAATAGCTTTGTTGGTCTGATTCAGCATAAAAAAGATTTTAATTTTGCAAACTCATCATTAATTGCTGGAGCTACAGTAGACTTTTCTCCACAATCTTATGTTGCAGAATCTATAGCTGTTACTGTCGATCCAAATACAGGAATAAATACTGGGTACACATTAAATAACGGAGATTACATCCTTAACTATGATGCTGATATTTTAAATTATGCAGGATTTCTTCAGTATGAAATTACGCCCATAGAAAACCTAAAAATTACGACAGCATTACGTTATGACCGCTTTGAGTATGATTATAATAATCTGCTAGACGGACAAGCTGGGCCGAAGGATTCAGAAAATAATTATGATAATTTTGCTCCAAAAATTGGCTTCAACTACAACTTTACAAACCGATCTGGTATTTATGCAAATTATTCAAATGGATTTACACCACCTCAAACCTCTACACTTTATAGAAATAGTTATGTAGGTGTTGGCGGAGAGGTTTTTGATCTTGAGCCTAGCAATTACGATAATTATGAGGTTGGAGGATATTTTGTTTCTGAAAAATGGAAGCTAGATGCAGCATTATATATTCTAAATGGAAAAAATACTTTGGTAACTCTTAGAGATGAAAATGATGAATATTACAATGCCAATGCTGGAAAAACTCGTTCCTATGGAATTGAATATGGTATTACATTTAAGCCAGTGCCAGAACTAAGTTTAACACATAACGGAAGTTTTGCAAAACATCGTTACATAAAGTTTTATGAAGGTGGTATTGACTATTCAGGAACAGACCAACAAACTGCTCCAAGCCTTTTAGGTAATACCCAAATTAATTACCACCCTCAATTCATAAAGAATTTTTCTATTGGCTTAGAATATGAGTTGGTTGGAAAGTATGACACCAGTTTTGAGAATCAAGTCGACAACGGTGATGGAACATTCAGCACAGCAACTTATGACGAACATAACATTTTTAATTTAAGAGCTAGCTATGCATTAAAACATTTTGAAATCTGGGCACATGCATTAAATATTTTTGATACGCTCTATTCAACAAGAGCTTCTTATAATCAATATAGCAAAGAAAATAATTATAGTGTTGGAAATCCAAGAGCTTTCCACGCAGGAATCCGTTATAAATTTTAACACTGATGAAAAAAAATTCAAAATTAAATAAATGGCTATGGAAGTGGCATTTTATAGCTGGACTTATCTCGCTCCCTTTTATTCTACTGCTATCTGCAACAGGAGTTATTTATTTATTCAAAGCACAATACGAAGCTCCAATATATAAACCTGTAAAAGAAGTTACGGTAGAAGGAAAAGCTATTTCATATCAAAAACAATGGGAAATAGCTAATGCCAATGCTATAAGAAAGCCTAATGGAATAATAATTCCAAAAGAGAAAAAAGAAGCCACAGAATTCACTTCTGGAAGATTTGGAGGCGCTACCAGCCTATTTGTAAACCCATATAAAGGAGATGTTTCTGGAGAAATTCTACCACAGAAATCCTTTATGTTTAAAGTCAGAAAACTCCATGGAGAACTCCTAATGGGGAAATACGGGACAAAAATAGTAGAATTAGTTGCTTGTTGGATGGTAGTTCTCATTATTACAGGTCTTTTTATTTGGTGGCCAGAAAGAGGCTGGAAGCTAAAAGGCTACTTTATTCCGAGAACGCAATTAGGAAAGCGAACTTTCTTTAGAGATACTCATGCTATAACTGGTTTTTGGATGTCTATTCTATTTTTAATAATTCTCGCTGGAGGTTTACCATGGACAGATGTTTTTGGTAGCGGATTCAAATGGGTTCAAGACACCACTAATACAGGATACCCAAGTACTTGGAATCGATTCAGCTTAAATCAAGAAGATCCTAAAACACCGATGATTTCATTAGATGAAATGGTTACTAAAGCAAATGCACTTGCACTCCCTGGAGAGGTTAAAATTAATTTTCCGCAAGGAAAAAATGGAGTATACAGTGTTTCTAATACTAATCACAAAGACCTTGCTAGTCAAAAAATGCTTCACTTTAATCCATATACAGGAGAACAAGTATTAAAACATAATTGGGAGGATGTTGGTTTTTTAATGCGAGGAAGAATGTGGGTAATGGCATTTCATCAGGGACAATTTGGACAATGGAATTTTATACTTATGATTTTTGCTGGATGTATCTTATTTTTAATGAGTCTCTCTGCAGTAATATCATATCTTCTGAGAAAAAGAAAGGGAGATTGGGGGATTCCTAAAGTTCCAGCCTCGTTTAAAGCAAGCTATGGGGTCATTACAATCCTTGTCATTCTATGCATTCTACTTCCTCTATTTGGAATCAGTATTATATTAATATGTATTTTTGAATATCTAAATAGAAGAAAATTACAATTAAAAAATTCATAAAAAGATAGACATGAAAAAAGCAATTTTTATTATCGCAATCGCTCTATTCACCTTTGCAGCTTGTAAGCAAGAGAAAAAAGAAGATAACAAACCTTCTAAAATGGAAATGGTAATGGCAGTTCATGACAGCCTAATGCCAAAAATGAGTACCATTAGCAAATTAGTTGGCGAATTGAATGCTAAAGTTGACACTACAGAAACAGGGATGAAGTATGAGGCTGCTAAAAAGGATTTACAAGCGGCTCATGAATCTATGATGGATTGGATGCAAGGCTTCGGAGAGCGTTTTGACCATGAAGAAATCCTTAACGGAAAAGAACTCACTGATGAGAAAAAAGCACTTCTTACTGAAGAAGAAACTAAAGTGAAAGCTTTAAAAGAAGAGATAAATACAAGTATTAAAAACGCTGAGGATCTTTTAAATCAGCAATAGAAACAAATTTAACAATGAAAAGAGCGCCTTTGAAAATTATATCAAAGGCGCTCTTTTTTCATAAAAAATAAATTACTTCTTGTACTTTACACCAAAAGGAGATCTCTTTAGCATATATTTTAACCCTGAATGATACGCTTCTATTCCTCCTAGACCAAATGGGTGTCTTGTTTCTGCATATATATTTTCCCCCTGGTCATTAAATATTTTTAAATCCAATTTCACATCATAAGTAACTGTTGTCGTTGTACTCGAAGAAGAGTAAGAAGTTCCTTTAGATTCTTTTTTATTCCTATCTTTATTGGTATCCTTTTCTTTGTATACCGTTGAGCCGCTTCCATAACTTGTAGTTCCTTCGTTTATGACTTCTGCTCCTCCATATAAAACAAATTCCACACCCAGTAAATTAGCTAATTCTGCTGGCAACTTAGTACTGATATTTGAAGCATCTAAATTATTTTTTGACAATAATGCATTCGTAGTCATTGCATCTTGGACTTTTACTCCGTGTATCGCTTCTTCCCTTAAAACATTTGCACAATCATTTTGCACCTGTACACTAAAAACATCTGGCTGAATAGTATCATCATTAGAAACTATTGCAAATGGAAGAATAGCAATACTATTTTTTGAACTTCCACTATTAGAGCTACTTGCTATAGGTTTTACTTGTTGTTTTACCGTAGTAAAAGCTTCTACTCTTCCACTAGAAAATTTAATCTGACTAATTTCCTTCCTTGCTATGTCATACTCTAAATCTTCGCCTTCATATTTAAACTTAATTGTTTCGGTAGAGATACTAGTTACTTTCCCTTTCTTAACATCACCGTTTAACATAGTCACTTCATCATTTTTATCTTGAGCAAAAACACTGCTACAGAAAAAGGTGAAAAGAAATAGTAGAGAGATTAAGCGCTTTATATTTAAATCTAAAACTTTCATAGAAATTATGAATTTGGTTGTTATTTTATAAAGATAATACTTACAAAAAAGATTTCACAATAAAATAATTAATAAGAAAACACATAGAATAATTATCGTTTCGCATAAAATAAACCAACCCAATAAATAACTTTTAATACAAAATCAAAGCTAAGAGAAATATCTCCTTGATTAAAAATAAAACAACTTACCATTAAACCTTCACTACACATTTCATCCAATTCACATCAAAAAATAAATACCTTCCAATCTTTTTCCTATATTAGGCGTCGAATATAATCTAAATAATGATGAAAAAAACACTACTATTGCTCTGTTGTATATGCTTTATACAATTAATTCATGCCCAAAGAGAAGCCACTAAAACACTAGAATTCGAAAACTCCGTAGATGATTTATTAGTTGTTCCTTTTAATGGAATAACTGTAATATCTGATGGAGATAAAGTTTACGGATATGACCCTGAACAAGAAAAAATTATTTGGGAAAAAGAAGCTCCAAAACGTTCAGGTGTTGATATTGCAACTAATATTCTTCAATCAGGTCCTACAGGTATCGATATTACAAAATTTAATACTATAGAATCAACACCATTCGTTGAGAAATTTTTTGATGACCGTCTTTACGTTATTAATAGTTATGACGGAAAAGTACTTTTTTCTGCTGAAGGAAAAGCTAAATACTTCCAAGCAGAATATCTATTCGATGAAAATTCTTTTCTATTAAGAGGTGTAAATGGACAAGAACTTATTATCGCAAAATACAATATTCCAGAACAAAAATTTGATTGGCAAACTACAGTTTCTAATACATATGCCGAATGGTTACAGACAATTAACAAATTAGGAGGAGGTGAATCTGTTGGTGCTGGGGATCATTTAGAATATACAGATGACAAAATTTTTGCTCTAATTAAAAAACAATTCTTTGCATTAGACAAAGAAACTGGAGAATTAAAATGGAAAGTAGACCAAGGTGACGTTGACCACTTTAAAAGATCACTAGATGGTTCTAAAGTACTTACTGTTGAAACAAAAGGTCTCCTTGGTAATAAAAGTGATATAATGCTTTATGATGGAGAGACAGGAAAGCCCATGTGGAAATCTTCATTAACAACAAAGTACTTAGTTCTTTATGAAGATTGGCAAGACAAAATGCTACTAGCCCACTACAAAGGCTTCAATTTCTATGATTATAACACTGGTGAAAAGCTTTGGAAAAAAGATCCTAAAGGAAAAGGTATTAAAAATGTAATTCCAATTGGAACTGATTTCCTTTATGTATATGACGATGAGATGATGCTTATTGATAAAAACGGAGAAAAAGTGTGGAAAAAGGATGTTAAAATATCTGATGATGAAGAAGATCCTATTTATTTCCTTGAAAAAACTAAAAACGGACGTGTATTATACATAACAGCTACCTATGCCAATATGGTAGATTATAAGACTGGAGAAAAAATATGGAGAAAAAATTTGAAGTTGAACGAAAAACGACCAACTTTTGCTAAATACGATGAGAATTCAGGAAATTTTGTAGTTTATAACGATGAGGAACTATATAAATTTAATGAAAATAGTGTAGAGCGCCCAGAGCCTTATGCAGAAATGAAATTAAAGGATGAAAAAGACCTTACTAGCTTAGAGATTTTTCCTAATAATGTAACCATAACTGGATTAAGTGAAGTTGTAGGTGTTGACAATAACGGAAAAATTATTTTTCACAATAAATACAAGCAACCTGGAGAATTAGGAAGAAGATTAGGTAAAACAGGGATGATTATGGCTAGATTTGCGTTTAGCACACCTACACCAGGTATAGATTATGCAAAACCAACAATTTACCGAAGCCCTAATGGGAGTTTAGTTATTGATAATAGTTTACCTGTTGACATCTATAATAGTGCTGTTGATGCTATTAACAATGCAGGGTATATGGCTCAGGAAGCTGCTTACAACCTTGTTAAGGATAGATTTAATGCGCTACAAGAAACTAGTAAATATGCCCTAGTTTTTGCCAAAGGAGAAGAAGGGGAGCGCTTACTTATTAAAGTTGACAAAGAGACAGGAGAAGAGTTAGACAGAATCATCTTAAACAACGTGAAACCTATTTATGATGTAGATAGCGCTAGTGAAGATATATACTATAGCTTAAAAAATGAAGTGAGAATTTTTAAAGGAAAATAAAATATCCTAATCACTAAAAAAAAAGGAGGCTTTAAAGCCTCCTTTTTTTATTCACAGTAAACTACATCTTCGATAAAACTTCGGAGACTTGCTGTGTTGTTTTTATAATAGTTCTTATCGATTAACTCATTCACTTTAGAGCAAGAACCAGTAAACTTTTTAAGCTCATTTTTAAAGCCCATTAAAAACTTATAAGAACGGTTAGAGGAACCAACCTCATCATCATTTATAAAGAAAACAACTTCATCATTTTGAAAACTATACATAGAAAGATCATCCGTTTCAAACTCTTTTCTTACTAAATATTTCTCTGGAGATTTTGCTCTCGGGTTATTTTTATAAGAAATAAATTCTTTCTGAACATAAACATTATTTTCATCAAAAACTAGTTCCTTTATTTCAGAAGCATCAAATACCTTTAGCTTTAAATTGCCATTTACATCTGGTAAATAGACTTTCGCCTCCGCTCCTACATTCTCCAAATCACCATAATTCATATTTGCAATTAAAGTATCGTTTTTAGCAGTAACTAAATAAGCAAAACCGTCGAAATCACTAACTTCAAATTCAGAAAACTTCTCATCTATCTGAACTTCCATTCTCCTACTGTCTACCATATTTACAGATAGAATTTCCTCTAAATCTAATGCTTTCTCCCTTAAATTCTCTGCATCTCTTTCTCCATACTCTAACGGATAAATCATCTCTGCATATTTTATAGCCTCTTCAGGTAAATCCATATAATATGACAATACTGAAGCATTATAATAACATGCATACATCACTTTGCGTTCTCTTCTTGAATCTCCTTCTACTTGCCCAGCCATCTGCACAAAATCCTCCACAATTGGCTTCAAAGCATTTCTAGTCTGTTCAATAGGCATATCGTGAGTTACACTCTCCATAGCAGCTATTGTTTTTTCAAAAGCAGCTTTTTGTGGAACTGTTAATGGGTTTTTTTTAGAATCTAAAATCCATAAATATGAGTTTGTTTTATAAGGACGATAACCAAAAGTAGCGTTTATCAAATCATCCAACCTATAACTTACATTGTCAACAAAATTATAAAGTATATTTTCTTTTATCTCCTCTTTATTTACCTCATAATGAGTAAAAGCTTCCTTTTTTGAATTATAATAATCGGAAGCATACACCTCTGCTTTAGTAATATCATTGCCCATTTCCAAATCAAGAGGATTCTCAATAGTATACATAGCAGTAACGGCATATCTAAAAACATAGCGAAATATACGATAAGACCTTGTTACATTACCGTCATCATCTTTCTCTTCTACCAGCTTATCTTCTACTTTAAAAGACGCAGCATCAATTAAAAAATTTTTAAAATTAAGCTTAACAAAAACCTGAGGAGCTACTTCATCTCTTAAAAATCCACTTATTTGAATATCATTAGAAATAGCTGGTTCGGAAATAAAGCTATCGATATCTTCATCTGAAACTACAGAAACATTATAAGTTCTTTCGTTTTCATTTAGAATTGGGTTTGTAGGAAGCTTTACATAAGCAACAGGAAAATATTGTTTATCTATATCTGCTGCTTGCCCAGAAGACTTCCAAGCAAATAATAAGATCAATGGTAAAATAAAAAAGCGCATAATCTGGGGTAATTTAGTTAATGTTATTTCCAACGGATCGTTTCCATTATCTTTCTAATATCTTTTTCTATATACTGTGCAGCAGGTAACACAGAATCGTAATTAGGTTTGGTATTGAAATATAATGAGCCTGTTAAAAAATGTGAAGTGCTATCTGTAACATAAAATTGAGATGCTGAAGCCGCATTTCCTGTAACTAAATAAAACATCCCATATACTTTATTATCAACATTAATAAAAGGCTGTTCCTGGATGTTATCTGCTTTAGCAACATGCTCGTAGGTTAATTTTTGAGCATCTCTAAGTAACTTATTTAAATCATCACTTACAGGTTTGTAAGTAATGAATATACTAGCATTCATTTTAGGATAATTAACTGTAATTGCACAATTATCGCTCACTGATATTTCTGCTTCTTTATTTTTACTGAAAAAATAAGGACACGTATCCTTTATAGAAGTATAGGAAGCTTCTGGATATTCCAAACGAAGCATTCCCTTGGGTTTTGGAAGTGTTTCATCTCCGCAAGAGTACAATAAAACACTACTTATTAATAAACTAAGAAATATTTTTACTTTCAATTAAGTGTAACTTTTATCTGTTTGATTCGCTTTTTATCTAAAGCCTCAATAACAAATGTAATGTTATCAAAGACTATATTCTCACCTTTTTTAGGAAACCCCTTAGAAATCTCTAGCACAAAACCTGCAATAGTTTCCGACTCCCCTTTATTCTCTTCAAAAAGCGTTTCGTTATCTATATCTATTACTCTATAAAAATCTTTTAAAGCTGTTTTCCCTTCAAAAACATAATTATTCTCATCTAACTTAGAATACACAAGATTCTCATCATCAAACTCATCACTAATATCTCCTACAATCTCTTCTATAATATCTTCTAAAGTTACCAATCCAGAAGTTCCCCCATATTCATCTACAACTATAGCTAAATGATTTTTCATGTCCTGAAATTCCTTTAATAAATCATCCAACTTTTTATTTTCAGGAACAAAGTAAGGCTCTCTTTTTAAAGAAGCCCAATCGAAATCCTTTTTATCTAGATATGGAAGCAAGTCTTTTACATACAAAACCCCTGTGAAATTATCCATATTATCCTTATAAACAGGAATCCTAGAATATCCATTCTTGATAATTTCATCTACCACCTCTTGAAACTTCATTTCCTCATTCAATGCGAAAACATCAATTCTAGGCTGCATTACTTGGCGAGTATCTGTATTTCCAAAAGAAACTATTCCTTGTAAAATTTTCTGCTCCTCTACTGTAGTATCTTCTTCAGAAGTCAACTCTAATGCATGCGATAACTGGTCTACAGAAAAATTTGATTTTTGCTTCCCTAATTTTTCTTGTAAGAAAATAGTTATAGATCGCATCGGCATACTAAGCGGATAGAAAAGCGTATCCAAAACGCTTAAAGGATATGCCATAAAAGAGGCAAATTTCACTCGGTTTCTATTAGCATACACTTTTGGGAGAATCTCTCCAAATAGTAATATTAAAAATGTAGCTGCTACAACTTCTACAATAAAACGGATGTCTATTACACCAAGAATAGTTCCTTTTAAAGATCCAAAAAAGAAGGTCCCCAAGGAACTGAAGAGTAAAACAACAGCTATATTTATAAAATTATTTGCTACTAGAATGGTTGCCAATAGCTTCTTTGGCTTGTCGAGAAGTTTAACTATAATCTTTCCAACCGCTGTTTTACTATCTTCTGCCTCATTTACATCCGTTTGAGAAAGTGAGAAGAAAGCTACTTCTGCTCCAGATATAAGAGCAGAACATATGAGTAAAACAACTAAAACAATTAACTTAATAATTGACGTTGTGTCTATAATGAGAAAAAATGAAATTAAACTCGCGGGCTCCGGGTCCAATGCGTTGTGTTTTAGTTAATTTTAATTAAAATGGCAAATCATCCTCTTCGTTTGAAGGTGATGACTGCTCAACTTGCTGTTTATTCTGTGGAGTTGAACTACTTTGATTACTTCCTGAGGAAGCTTGAGAAGCTCCTCCAGCAGCGTCTCCTTTATTTGTTAAAAATGTGAAATCTGTTACCTGAATTTCCGTTGTGTAACGCATATTTCCATCTTCTCCCTGCCATTGTCTTGTTTTTAAACGACCTTCTACATAAACTTTATCACCTTTACTAAGGTATTTTTCACATACTTCTGCTGCTTTATTTCGAACAACTACATTATGCCATTCTGTATTAGAAACTCGTTCTCCAGTTTGTCTATTTGTGTAGGTTTCATTGGTCGCCAAAGGAAAACGTCCAATACTTCCTCCTCCTTCGAAATAATTCATTTTTACGTCATCTCCAAGGTGACCTATCAGCATTACTTTATTTAACGTTCCACTCATCTTATTATTTCTTAAAATCTAATTCGTTAATTTATAAATGTATTAAAAATAACTAAATCTAAAAACCAAAATCTTCAACAAAATTAGCAATTAACACAGGAACAGGATAATTCGTGACTTTATTGACAGAAATACCCTCTTCTAATACACTCTGCAAAGTTACAATCCAAAAACGAGTATATATATGCTGATGTGATAATTTATGAACTTTAGAGGTTTCATTAAACAAGCTAACCTCATAAGAGTGACCTTTTGTGATTTTCAAAAAAGCGTCATTAGTTTCCAATTCCTCAATATTTATTTCTGCTGAAGTTTCAATTAAAGGAAATTCATAAAGGTTACGCCAAATATCTTTTTCTACTCGCTGCTGAAGTATTGTTTTTTTATCATCAGTAATAACTAAATAATTAAAGAAACGCTTTTTAAGTTTTCCTTTTTTAAGTTTTACAGGAAGTTCCGACACTCTATCTTCTAAAAAGGCAACACATTTCTGCTGAAGATTACAAATCTCACAATTAGGAGATTGTGGCTTGCATTGTTTTGCTCCAAACTCCATAATCGCTTGATTATAGGTACCTGGATCTTTAACATCTAAAAGTTCTGCGGCTAAAGATTTAAAATATTTTATTCCTTCGGTGCTATTTATTGGCGTATCAACCCCAAAATATCTTGCCAGAACACGGTATACATTTCCATCTACCACAGGTTCGGGTTCATTAAAGCAAATTGAAGCTATTGCGCTTGCAGTATAATCTCCAATTCCTTTAAGTTTTTTTAGCTCTTTATAGTTATTTGGAAAGTCACCATTTAAGTCAAATGCGACTTTTTTTGCTGTTTCATGTAGATTTCTAGCTCTAGAATAGTACCCTAAACCCTGCCATAATTTTAAAATTTCTTCTTCTGAAGCATTTGCAAGGTCAAAAACTGAAGGATATTTTTCAACAAATTTTAAATAATAAGGCAAACCTTGCTCAACTCTTGTCTGTTGAAGCATAATTTCTGAAAGCCAGATATAGTATGGATTTTGAGTTGCTCGCCATGGCAAATCCCTTTTATTTTGACCATACCAAGTGATGATCACGCCTTTAAAATTCATACATTTTCGTATCAGATTCAAAAATAATAGCTTTATTCAGTTAAATTTTAATTATTTACACTTTATTTATTGGGTAATTAATTTATATATTTGCATCCCCTAAATTTATAACACTGTAAACAAATATAAAAAAATGACTAAAGCAGACATTGTAGCTAAGATTTCAGAGAAACTTGGCATGGAAAAGGGAGATGTACAGGCAACTGTAGAATCCTTTATGGAAGAGGTGAAAAACTCATTAGAAAGCGGTGATAATGTTTACCTAAGAGGTTTTGGTAGTTTTATCATCAAAACTAGAGCAGAAAAAACAGGAAGAAACATTTCTAAGAACACAACTATCAAGATTCCTGCTCACAATATCCCAGCTTTCAAACCCGCAAAAGTATTTGTAGAGGGTGTTAAAACAAGCGTAGAAGTAAAATAATTATTAATATAAAAAATTTAAGTCGATGCCAAGCGGTAAAAAAAGAAAAAGACATAAGGTAGCTACGCATAAGCGTAAGAAGAGAAGAAGAGCTAACCGTCACAAGAAAAAGTAGTTAGATAACTACTTTTTCTTTTTTAAGTGATTGTATACTCATTATACTAAACGTTCATTGAAAAAGAAATTAAATCTTAGCAAAAGCTAGGGTTAATTTCGTTGGGTTTATTCAAAAAAACCTGTAGTAAAAATTTATCTCACCATTAACTTGGTGAGAGAAATTTATTGTTTAATCCATCGGTTTTATAGTTTTTAGTTAATTCTAGAAGCTCTATGACAGATAAAAATTCATTCAGAGTGAATAAAGAATTAATCGTAAGATCTAGTTCCTCTGACGTTGATTTTGCCATATTAAAGGATGGAAAACTTGTTGAATTACACAAGGAAGAAGAAAGCAGTGACTTTTCCGTGGGGGATATTATGCTTGCAAAGGTGCGAAAGCCGGTTACCGGTTTAAATGCTGCTTTTGTAAATGTAGGGTACGAAAAAGATGCATTTTTGCATTACCACGATTTAGGTCCTCAATTGAGCTCCTTGTTGAAATTCATTAAACGTGTAAGCACAGGTAAACTAAAAGATTTCTCTTTAAGAGATTTCCCATTTGAAAAAGATATAGACAAGAATGGCATTATAAACAATGTTTTAAAAGCCAATCAATCTATACTAGTACAAATTGTAAAAGAGCCTATTTCCACTAAAGGACCAAGAATAAGTTCCGAGCTATCTATAGCTGGAAGGTATTTAGTATTGGTTCCTTTTTCTGATCGAGTTTCTGTTTCTCAAAAAATAGAAAGTAAAGAAGAAAAAGATCGTTTAAAAAGGCTTGTACAAAGCATCCGCCCAAAAGGGTTTGGTGTGATTGTACGTACAGTGGCAGAAGGCAAAAAAGTCGCCGAACTAGACAAAGATCTAAACAACCTGTTGACTAAGTGGACAGCGTTGTGCAAAAAAATTTATAAAGCGAACTATCCGTCTAAAGTTTTAAGTGAAATGAATCGTGCAGCCTCTATTTTAAGAGATGTATTTAACGATGACTTTACTGGAATCCATGTAGATGACGAAACGCTTTATTACCAAATTAAAGATTACTTGCATGAAATTGCGCCAGAAAAGGAATCTATTGTAAAATTGTATGATTCTTCTGTTCCTATTTTTGAAAAACATGGAATAGAAAGACAAATTAAAACTTCTTTTGGCCGAACCGTATCCTCAAGCAAAGGAGCTTATTTAGTAATAGAACACACAGAAGCATTACATGTTATTGATGTAAATAGCGGAAACCGTTCTAACAAAGCTAAATCTCAAGAAGACACAGCTCTAGAGGTTAATTTAATTGCAGCTACAGAAGTAGCCAGACAGTTAAGATTAAGAGATATGGGAGGTATTATTGTAGTCGATTTTATAGATATGTCTAATGCAGACAATCGAAGAAAATTATATGACCACCTAAGAGACGAAATGAAAGATGATAGAGCCAAACACAAAATCTTACCTCCAAGTAAGTTTGGACTCATACAAATTACAAGGCAACGCGTAAGACCAGAAATGAATATTAAAACCCGTGAGGAAAATCCTAACGGAAATGGTGGAGAAATTGAAGCTCCTATCGTTTTAATAAATAAAATAAATTTCGATCTAGAACGCATCATTCAAAGTAATAATGGAAATAATGGAATTGTATTAAATATACATCCCTTTATTGCCGCATATTTAACAAAAGGATTTCCATCCGCACGTTCTAAATGGTTTTTAGAACATAAAAAATGGGTTAAAATTTTACCAAGAGATGCTTACACATATCTAGAATACCGTTTTAAAGATAAAGACGGAAAAATTTTAAAGTTAAATTAACTTATTAAAACCACGCCAAGGCGTGGTTTTTTTGTTTACAATAAATTCTCTTAACAACTCAAAAAACATCTTCTTAAAAACATTTCCTATATTATTATTTTAACATTCATGTAGCAGAACTTAACATGTGTTAATTATATTCTCATCAATATTAAATAAATTGCATAAACTAACATAAAATCAAATTGTTATGAGTCAAGTTAAAGCATATGCTGCACTTACAAATGATGCAGATTTAGTTCCACATAAAATAGAACGTAGAAATATAAAAGATACAGATGTAAAAATTGAAATCGATTTCTGTGGCGTTTGTCATAGTGATATTCATCAAGTAAGAAACGATTGGAAGAACTCAAAATACCCAGTTGTTCCTGGACATGAGATTATAGGTAGAGTAACAGAAGTCGGATCTAAAGCAAACAACTTTAAAGTTGGTGATTTAGTAGGTGTAGGCTGCATGGTAGATTCTTGTAGAGAATGTGATTCCTGCAAAGAAAACCTAGAGCAATATTGCGAAAATGGAGCCACCTTTACATACAATGGAGTCGATAAAGATTTAGGAGGACATACCTTTGGAGGTTATTCTGAACAAATTATAGTAGATAAAGATTTTATACTTAAAGTTCCTGAAAATTTAGACACAAAAGCTGTAGCTCCTCTGCTTTGTGCCGGTATTACAACATGGTCTCCTTTAATAGAATGGAATGTCAAAAAAGGAGATAAAGTAGGTGTCATTGGTTTAGGCGGATTAGGACACATGGGAATAAAGTTTGCACACGCTCTAGGCGCCAAAGTTATTATGATTACAACGTCTCCATCTAAAGCAGAAGATGCCAAATCTCTAGGAGCAGATGACGTTCTAATCTCTAAAGATACAGAAGAGATGAAATCTCACGCTAATAGCTTTGACTTCATTCTAAATACTATCCCTGTAGGACATGATATAAATCCATATTTAGGACTTTTAAAGCGAGATGGAACAATGGTGTTGGTTGGAGCTATTGAACCAATAGACCCTGTTCACGGTGGCGCTTTGGTTACTGGAAGAAAACGTGTAGCTGGATCTCTAATTGGAGGTATTAAAGAAACCCAAGAGATGTTAGATTTCTGTGGAGAGCATAATATTGTTTCTGATGTAGAAATGATCGACATCCAAAATATCAATACAGCTTTTGACCGTGTTGTAAAATCAGATGTGAAATACCGCTTTGTAATTGATATGAAATCTTTAAAAGAAGCTTAAGTTTCATAGCTCTTTTAAACTACCAAAAGCCTTGCTAAAAATAGTAAGGCTTTTATTTTTAGCTCCAAACGCTTCTAATAAACCTTAAAAAATTACCATTCATAATTCCTTCAATATCTTTTTCTGAATATCCTCTAGCTTCTAACATTTTTGGTATTTTTTGAAGATCTGCAATAGTATCCAAATCGTGTGGCGATTGTTCTAAACCAAAACCTCCATCAAGATCAGAGCCAATTCCAACCTGAGTTGCATTTCCTGCTAGCTGACAAACATGATCAATATTATCTATAATTTGCTTTAAAGAAGCATCCATACTTTTAGGAGTAGATTTACCACGCACCCAATTCGGAACCATCATCCAAGTATCCATTACCACTCCAATTACAGCATTTCTTCCTAACAATTCCTTGATTTGTTCATCCGAAAACTGTCGGTTATGGTCTACCAAAGCTCTACAGTTATTATGACTCGCCCAAACAGGTCCGTTATAAACTTCCATAGCCTCCCAAAAACTTTGATCGCATAAATGCGTAGCATCTAAAATAAGGTTTAGCTTTTCTATTTCTCTAAGCAATTCCTTTCCATTCTCTCCAATTCCTCCAACAGAGTCTGTACCAAATGCATAAGTTCCTGGTCCATAATGAGCCGGACCAATAGCCCGTAATCCATAAGCATGAGCCTTATGTAAATGCTCCATAGAAACTATGGAATCTGCTCCTTCTAGACTTAAAATATAACCAATTGTTTTTTTATAATCATCTGTAGTATTCCAATATTCCAAATGAGCATCCAACCCATTAACTTCTGTAATCTGCTTCATTTCCCCCAAAGCTTCCATCTCCTTATACCACGCTAATTGTGCTTGCGTATGCGCCCATGCCTGTTGTGGAGAATTCCATCCCGGTAAAGGATTTGCCTTTTTTACATAACGCGCAATTTGCGTGGCTACACACAACCCTACATTTCCTTTTCTCATAGCATCCAAAGAAACCGTATTTTGACCTCTCCCCGGTAAGTCTGTCATCCCTTTTTCGTAATCACGAATTTCTTCGACAGACCATCTTAAATCTCGGTTCCAATCTATAGAATTCATAGAAAGATCTAGGTGTGCATCAAGTATAAACATATTTTTATTTTGAATATTGAATTATAAATATTGCCCTTAAAAAGGCTTTTAAAAGATGGTTAAATAGTTATTTTCTGATTCCTCGCTACAACTTCCCATGTTTTAGCAACAACATTATTTTCGACCACTTGAAGCTCTTGATATTTAGCAACTGTAGGGCAAATATGCATCGGAAGTGCATAAAAAATATCTCCCACTTTATAAGCATCCGAATTATTGGTATGGACTACAAAATGCTCTTCACTCTGACCGATCTGCTCAAAATCGTCAGTGTTTAAAAACTTTACTCTTGGAAAATTCATTTCTGAAGCCAAAGATTTGTGCCCTAAATCTAAACAAAGAACTCCATCAGAAGGCTTACTTATTATACGAGTAACTAAAACTGCTGCGTGAAGCATTTCCATATCTGGAAATAAATCTCCGTAACCAGCATCCCAAAGCAATGTCGTTCCGGGACTTAAATCAACTTCTTCTCTTAATGCATGTACAGGAAATGTTGGCGATCCACCAGCAATAATATTCTTCACATGCAAACCTTCCCCTTCTAACTTTTCTTTCAACAATAAAACTTTTTCAAAAGCCTCGTCACAAGTATCCTTTCTAACTTGAAATTCAGAATACCTGATATGTCCATCATACACATGAAATCCTTCAGCAATAATATTATCAGCTTCAAGAAGCAATTTAAAGAGCTTACACGCATTTTCATCTGGCTTTACTCCTGTTCTATTCATCCCTACATTTACATCCAACCAGAGAGAAACTTTTATACCTTTTTCAATTGCGACTTTATTTATTTTCTGAATAATAACACCATCATCTACAATCGTTGAAAACTGTGAATTCGGATACTTTTCCTTCAGTTGAAAAAAACGATTTATATTTTCAGCAACAGGTTGCATTGCTAAAAGCACTTCCTTAGCATTACATTTTGCTAATAATTCTGCTTCAGCAATAGTAGCACATTTAAATTTATTAATCCCAACTTGCTGCTGAAGCTTAATAATTTGTGCAGTTTTATGAGTTTTTATATGAGGCCGCAGTCGATTAACATCACCAGAAATATCAATCATTCGTTGAATGTTCAATTTAATTCGCTCTGGATACACTAATAAAGCTGGTGTTGCAATTTTATCAATATTAGAAATTTCGTACCAATTCATAATTTTCTATTTATGAAGTTCGAACATTGCTTCTATTTCTGCAGGAATATTATCTGGGAGCATCATTCCTACAGCACTTCTTACACCAATTCCGTGCTCTGTACCAAAGATTTCTGCCATTAACTCACTAAATCCATTAATCACCAAAGGGTGTTTTCTAAACTCAGGTGTACAATTTACCATTCCTAATACTTTTACAACACGTTTTATACGATCGATATCGCCAAAATGCGTTTGAACTGTAGAGAGCATTGTAAGCGCTACTTGTCGAGCAGCGGCATAACCATCTTCTAAATCAATATCATCTCCCACTCTTCCAAACATCAAACTCCCATCGGTATTTACAGGGCCTTGTCCCGAAACATATAAAAAGTTATCTACCACTAAAATCGGTCGATATACCCCCGCTGGTTTTGGTGCTGGAGGAAGTATTAATCCTAATTCTTTTATCTTTTCTGAAGGTTTCATTTATGTTATTTTATAACATCACACAGACTATTCATGCGACTAATTATACATTTCACTTAAACAAACATATTCAATACTAAAACACCAATTAATCCCATTACTCCAACGGTCGTTTCCATGACCGTCCATGAGGAAAGTGTCTCTTTTACTGAAAGATTAAAATATTCTTTAAATAGCCAAAAGCCACTATCATTTACATGAGAAAGCATTAAACTCCCTGAGCCTATTGCTAGCACCATCAATTCTGCATTCACACCATCTGCTTGTGCTAAAGTAGATACAATTCCTGCAGTTGTTAAACCAGCCACAGTAGCAGAACCTACACAAACGCGAATCACAGTAGCAATAAGCCACGCTAATAGTAAAGGTGATAAACTTGAATCTTTTATTAAGTCGGCTATATAATCGCTTACACCACTATCTACAAGAATTTGCTTTAACGCCCCCGCACCTGCAATAATTAAAAGCACCATTGTAATACTAGAAATTGAAGCCGTTAGCGAATCCATCACCTCTGGCATTTTCTTCCCTCTAGCAAGTCCCAACGTATAAATAGCAGTTAATACAGTAATTAACATCGCAATAACAGGGTTTCCTAAAAAAGCTAAAATCTTAGAAATAAGAAGGTCTTCATCCAAAAAATGATTCGCAATTGTAGAAGCTCCTATTAAAATGACGGGTAATAAGGCTGTAAGAATACTCACACTCATACTCGGCATTTGATCTTCCTTTAAAATCACAGGATTATAAAATTCTTTAAGCGGAGTAGCATTTATATTTTTTATAAGTTTTGTCCTAGAAAGTAGTGGTCCAGCTACAATAATTGCAGGAATAGCGATAATAATTCCATACAATAAAGTTTTACCAATATCTGCATTAAACTGATTAGCTATCGCAGTTGGCGCAGGATGTGGCGGTAAATAACCATGTGTTACAGATAAGGACGCCAACATTGGCAACCCAACATAAAGCAAAGGCACTCCTGTAGAAACAGCAACTGTAAAAACTAATGGAATCAAAATCACAAAACCAACAGAATAAAACATTGGGATTCCAACGATAAAACCTGTTAGCATTACTGCCCACTGGATATTTTTACGACCAAATTTATCAACTAGCTTCGCTGTTATTTGTTGTGCTGCGCCACTATCGGCAACTAGTTTTCCAAGCATTGCGCCAAGGCCTAGAATAAGCACTAAAAACCCTAACGTATTACCAATTCCATTCTGTATGGAATCTACTACAGTTAAAAGATCCATTCCTCCTGCGATTCCTACAAATAAGGAAACGATTATAAAAGAAAGAAAAGCATTGAGTTTAAATTTGACAATCAGTAAAAGGAGTAGCAGTATTCCTAATAGAACAATTAATAATGGCATTGGTTGGCGGTAATTTAGTGGTTGTTAATCGGTTCAAAAAAATTAAACCTTTCGAAGATAATAAAAATATTAAAGCCTCCACTTTAAGTTTTAAAAATCATTTTTTATCATTTGTCTTTGAAAATAGAAAATTTTATATTTACTTTGTTTTTCAAAGTACTTTAAAATGAATAAAAAAGATTACTTAAAAGATATCACCGAAATTAAAGATATGATGAATCGCTCTTCACGATTTATCTCTCTGAGCGGTTTATCAGGAATATTTGCTGGACTTTATGCTATCATCGGCGCGTTTATTGGTTATTACTTCCTATTCCCTGCTCCTGGTGAAAAACTATATGTATATAGCAAAAATTTTAACTGGTTAATCATTTTACTTGCAGCTATTGCTATTTTAAGCTTTGTAACAGCCTTATTATTAACCACTAGAAAAGCTAAAAAGAATGACGAAAAAATTTGGGATCCAACGACCCGAAGATTACTAATCAATTTTCTAATCCCATTAGTAACTGGGGGTATTTATATTTTAATTAAGCTAAATAGTCAGCATTACGGATTAACGGCATCACTCATGCTTATTTTTTACGGCCTCGCTTTGGTTAATGCTTCAAAGTATACGGTAGGAAATATAAAATACTTAGGTTATGCCGAAATTATAGCAGGATTGCTTTGCGCTGCTTTACCAGGATATGGATTATGGTTTTGGATTATAGGCTTTGGATTTTTTCACATTATCTACGGAAGTATTATGTTTGTTGAGGAAAAAAAGAATCGCATTGGGAATAATAGATAATATAAATAAGCTTTTTGATCATCGTGTGCGACTAGGTATTATGTCTATCTTAGTTGTGAACGATAATGCCGATTTTAACCGATTAAAAGAGCTTTTAGGTGTTACCGATGGAAATTTAGCTAGCCATCTTAAAGCGCTTGAAAAAGCTGAGTATATTTCCGTAGAAAAAACTTTTGTAGGTAGAAAACCCCATACTAATTATAATGCTACTAAAATTGGGAAACTTGAATTTAAAAAACACATCGAAGCGCTCGAGAAATTAATCAATTAATATTTTTTTAATCATTTACTTTGAAATTCAAAGTACTTTAATAAATACAAAAATGGAACAAAAAAGAAATAGAATAACAACATGGTTACGAGAATCAATAACAGCTAGAATGGGAGTTGTAGGCTTTTTATTATTGATATTACTAATCCCTTTATCTTTTGTGCAAAATCTCATCGAAGAACGAGGTTACAGACAAGAAAATGTGGTACGAGAAATTAATAGCAAATGGGGAGATGAAGTATTATTATCTGGAGCAATTTTAAAAGTACCTTATAAAAAAATCTCTAAGGTTACCTTCTTCAATGAAAAAACAAATCAGAACGAGCAACAAATAAATGAGCGCATAACATATGCTTATTTCTTTCCAGACGATTTGAATATAAACTCTAAAGTAACAACAAAACCTCTCAATCGGAGTATTTATAAATCTGTGGTTTATACTACTGATATTAATGTAGATGGAAGTTTTCCTAAGATCGATTTTTCAAAAGAAAGTATTTCAGAAGAAAACATTCTTTGGGACAAAATAACATTACTTATTCAAACTTCAAACCTAAAAGGAATAAGGAATTCAGCTGTTATAAAATTAGAAAATGATGAACTTGCTATGACCCCTATTTACAAACCCAATACTCAAAATACACTTCAGCTAAATAGTATTGAAAGTGAACCTCTAAAAAATGCAAAAGCTATTATTGAAAAGGATACAAATTTCAAGTTTAATCTAACTGTTAATGGGAGTCAGTCTTTAAAATTTATTCCAATTGGCAAGACTACTAATGCTAAAATGGAATCCAACTGGGCTTCACCGAGTTTTGACGGCATGTTCTTACCAGAAGATGGATCGAGAGAAATATCTGAAAATGGTTTTAAAGCTTCTTGGAAAGTTCTTCAAATAAACAGACAATTTGAACAGGAATTTTACGGAAACTTGCCTGATCTGAGAGAATTTGCATTCGGAACAAATTTGATTATTCCTGTTAGCGAATATGCTAAAAGTGAGCGAGCTTCAAAATATGGAATCTTAGTAATAGGACTAACATTATTGGTTTTTCTACTAATACAATTGGTTAGCAAAATATACATTCATCCGTTTCAATATGTCATGATAGGTTTAGCATTAATAATGTTTTATACATTATTAATTTCCATTTCAGAGCATAGTAGCTTCCTTAAAGCATATATAATTGCGGCGGCATCAGTTTTAGCACTTATTACGCTCTATTCTAAAACAATACTGAACGGGTATAAATTTGCTTTAATGATTGGAGGCTCTCTTTTGTGCCTTTATGGATTCATCTATGTAATTATACAATTAGAAGACTATGCATTACTCGTAGGTAGTATCGGGTTGTTTTTAATTCTAGCTTTCGTAATGTTCTTTTCAAAAAAAATTGACTGGAATAACAGCTAAAAGTAATTAATAGCATCTAGCGAAATTACTCCGCTAGATGCTATAACTTTTTAAATGGATAATTTTAAATAGCACACTTGGCAACCATGAAGATTTTTAAATTCAATTCAAAACATCTTTTTATATTTCTCTTACTATTTCAGATTGAGGTATGCATTGCTTTATACATTCAGCAAGAATTCATTAGAGGTTTTTTAGGCGATGTACTTGTAATCCCACTCCTATATTCTTTTTTTAAAATGTTTATAAACACCAAAAACAATAAACCTGAAGTAAGTCTAGAACCATCAGAAAAATATAATAAAACCAATTATAAAATAGCTGCCATTGTATTATCGATAGCCTTTTTGATAGAATTTCTTCAGCTTATAAAAATCATAGATTTACTAGAAATCCAAAATAAAATTGCAAGAATTATAATTGGCTCTACTTTCGATATCCTAGATCTCATTGCTTATTTAATAGGCTATATAATCACCTTAATAGCTATAAGGTTTAAACTTTAATATAAATCTTCTTTTTATCCATAAAATAGGCGATTCCCCAAAGTATCATTGCAAAAACTAATGCAAACATTAAAGACCCAAAACGATTCCCCATCCAAGACATAAATAGATTTTGTGCAATCCACCCATAAGCAGAAGTACCATCTATAGAAAAAGTAAGAAGCAATGTTGCAAATGCTCCTGAAAGGATGTAAATAAAAAGTGGATTTTTACCTAAAACCTCAAAGAAAGATGTCCAGCTTCTTTTATTCAAAATTTCAATAATGTACACTAAAACAGCTATCACCATTAAGTCAATTCCAACCGTTAATAAAACATAAGAGCTGGTCCATAGTTTTTTATTTATAGGTAATAATAAATCCCATCCCAATGCTATAAATATTAATAATGCACCAACCATCATTAACTTTGCAATGGTTTCAAAATTCTTACCATTTTTTTGAAGAAAAGCACCAGCAAAATAACCTGCAATTACATTCACAATAGCTGGTAATGTACTTAAAACACCTTCTGGATCAAACGGAAAACCTTCTCCTTTATACATATGAGAAGGACCAATAAGCCATAAATCTGCCTTTATAGCTGCATTCCCTTCCATTGTAAGATCACCAAACAAAAGCAAAATTACATGGTATCCCACTAAGGCTATAATACTAAATATAAATGCTCCTTTTGCCTTCCAATAATGCAGAATCAAAGCAGCAAAACAATAACATAAAGCAATCCGTTGGAGAACACCAAAGATTCTAGTTTCAGAAATTGGTTTTAACTCGCCATCTTTAAAAAATGGGAACCAATACAATAAAAAACCTATTAAAAATATAAGAAACGTTCGTTTAAAAACTTTCTTTAAAAAAGCAGAATCTCCAATCTCTTCAAACTTTTTCAAACTAAAACTCATAGCATTCCCTACTACAAATAAAAAGGTTGGGAAAACTAAATCGGTCAGTGTAAATCCATTCCAGTGTGCGTGGTGTAATGGCTTGTAGATATAACTCCAAGAACCTGGAGTATTAACTATTATCATTAAAAAAAGAGTGAGTCCTCTAAATACATCTAACGATAAATAGCGTTCTTTAATTTGTTTCAAAATTGGTTGGTTTAAGAATAGGGTACTAAAGGTAAAATATTTTTTTAACTATAAAACATTAGTTTTCAAGATGATTTCTACAATTCATAATTACACACATTTAAGTTTATGTTTTTTCGTTACTTTACACCATGGATAACGCCAAATCATATACCGTAGAAGAAGCCATGCGAAAGCTAGAGAGCTATTGTGCTTACCAAGAGCGTTGCCATTATGAGGTAAATCAAAAATTGCGACAAATGAATATGATTCCTATTGCAATCGATACAATTATATCTCATCTTATTGAACATAACTTTTTAAATGAAGAGCGCTTTGCTAAAAGTTTTACAAGAGGAAAATTCAAAATAAAAAAGTGGGGTAAAAATAGAATCCTACGAGAATTAAAATACCGTCAAATTTCGAGGTTTAATATTCAAACTGCCTTGAAAGAGATTTCTGATGATGAATATTACGAAACTTTTAATGCCCTTGCAGAAAAAAAAGCTGCACAGGTAACAGAGAAAAATCCTTATAAGAAAAAGAAAAAAATTGCTGATTACCTCTTATATCGCGGTTGGGAATCACATTTAGTTTACGAAAAGGTCAATGAATTGGTTTCTTAGATTTGGTGATTAAACACAATTAGCCCTCCATACTATTTACAACCACATTCCATTTTCTAACTGTCCATTCTTCAATCAGTCCATTTTGCACATACGGATCGTTTTCAGCAAAGCTTCTGGCTACCTCATCACTTTCAGACATAAAAACTAACAATGCCTCATCTGCGGGATTATCCAAAGCTCCAGCCAATACTAATTGTCCGTTTTTAGCATATTCTTTGGCCAACAACAAATGTTCAGCCCTATATTTTGGACGTTCTTCTAGGTAGTTTTTTACAGTCTTGTAAGAAAGTATATAATAATTCATATTAAAACTTAAGAATCTATTCCCAATTCCTGGTGTGTTTTGGTAATCGCACGCTCATTCTTTTTATCAATCCAATCCTGACCTTTAATCTTACGCATCATATTATCATAATTACGCATTACAAAAACGTTATACGTTGCTTTAAAAAGATTAGATGCCTTTTTAGGAAGTGAGCGTAAACTCATAGAAAAACCAGGAGTTTCATATTTCATATAATGCCAATATCCTTCAGGCATATATAACATTTCTCCATGATTTAAATGTGTAATATAACCTTCAGCCGACTTTAATGCTGGCCATTTTTCGTAATCTGGATTATCAAAATCTATATCCTCACGAGAAATTAAAGAGTGAGGTACTTTATACATATATTTAGTTTGGTCTGGCGGAAATATCATACATTGTTTCTTTCCGTGGAAATGGAAATGTAGAATATTAGAATAGTCAATATCAAAATGCATAAACACCTTACTATTTTCACCACCAAAGAATAGCATTGGGAGTTGCTTCACTAATTTTATACCAATGTCTGGCCACTTAAAATCTTTCTGTAAAGCTGGCACTTCCTTCATAAGGTTATAAAGAAAAATACGATAATTTGTAGGTTTAGATTCCAGCAACTTTATATACTCACTCATCTTCATTTTTGCATGAGGTTCATTAAAACCATCTTCATGCGTAACGGGACGATCATCATATAAAGGAACAATTTTATCTCCCGCTACTTCATCTATATAATTAAGATGCCACTTTTTATATGCAGGCCAATCTTCTGTTAATTGCTCAATTACTACAGGCTTTTGTGGCTTTACATAATTTTTTATAAAGTCGTCCTTTGTGATCGTTTTTAAACGAGGAATTTCTTTTAAGTGCATAAAAATAACTTGAAATAAACTGTATAAAAGTACGAATTGTTTGTAATTATAGCATAAAAAATACCATATTTACAAACAATTCGTATAATTTACATCATTACGATGCTCTCCTTCAATATCTTAAAAACTATACGGTCTTAGCTTTTTTTGCTAGTTCCTTTGCAGATTCATTTTTCTCAATGGTATGCCCAGGACGTGACCACTTTGGCTTTTCTCCTAAAGGCTTAAATTGTGACTTTTCTGCATCTACAGAATCTGGTTGTGCCTTTTTTACAAAAGGCTTTTGTGGATTTAAACCTAACATTTTAAACATTTCCATATCCTCATTTACATCAGGATTAGGTGTAGTTAGTAATTTATCTCCAGCAAAAATAGAATTCGCACCAGCAAAGAAGCACATTGCTTGCCCCTCTCTACTCATTTGCGTTCTTCCAGCAGATAAACGTACCTGTGTTTTCGGCATTATAATTCGAGTTGTTGCCACCATTCTAATCATATCCCAAATTTCTACAGGCTTCTCCTCTTCCATTGGAGTACCTTCTACAGCTACCAATGCATTTATTGGGACTGATTCTGGTTGCGGACTCAAAGTAGAAAGTGCAACTAACATCCCTGCACGGTCTTCTAATTTCTCTCCCATTCCAATAATTCCACCGCTACAAACTGTAACATTCGTTTTTCTAACGTTGTCTATAGTTTGCAATCTATCTTCATAACCTCTCGTAGAAATCACCTCTTTATAATACTCCTCAGAAGTATCTAAATTATGATTGTAAGCGTAAAGTCCTGCTTCTGCCAAACGTTGTGCTTGGTTTTCGGTAATCATTCCTAGCGTACAACAAACCTCCATTTCAAGTTTATTAATGGTACGAACCATTTCTAAAACTTGATCAAATTCTGGTCCATCTTTTACATTTCTCCACGCTGCTCCCATACAAACGCGTGAACTTCCAGACGCTTTTGCTCGTAAAGCTTGTGCTTTTACATGCGGTACCGTCATCAAATCGTTCCCCTCAATATCTGTATGGTAACGGGCTGCTTGCGGGCAATACCCACAATCTTCTGGGCAACCTCCCGTTTTTATAGACAACAACGTAGACACCTGTACCATATTTGGATCATGGTGTTCTCTATGCACAGTTGCTGCCTCATACAACAACTCCATTAATGGCTTGTTGTAAATCTCTAAAATCTCTTCTTTTGTCCAGTTATGTCTTATCTCAGTCATAAAAAATATATTTGGGGCTTCTCCAGACATGCTATGTCTAGAGCCGGGCTTTCGTTACTCGCTTCCCAATAATAAAAATTGGGAGAGCTCAAACATACCTCTCAATCCCTAAGCCAACAATCATTTATAATTCAAAAATAGTAATTACAATTGGGTTTCGCCGTGTTCAAAACCCATTTTTATGTAACAATAGGCAATACTTTTTTTGCCATTTATTATCAGTATCTCAAAAAAACCGACTTTACAAACTAATTTGACAATAATACACTTACTGCATTACCTCCAAATCCAACGGCATTTATCAGTACTTTATTAATTTGTTTTGGTTTAATCTTATGTTCAATATAAGGAACTTCTATAAACTTTTGATGTTGCATCATTAAAACACCTAATTCTAAACTCAATAAACCTGAAGCTCCAAACGTATGTCCAATCTTCCATTTATTAGTGGTTAGTGCAGGCTTATACTCACCAAAAACCATCTCTATAGCTTTTAATTCTGTACTATCACCTTTTATAGTTCCGGGAGCATGCATTACAATAACATCTACATCTTCTAACTTAGTATCTTTCAACGCCATTTTCATTGACTTCTGAAAACACACAGCATCTTCAGAAATAGAAATATTATGTTTTAAAACTTCTGTAGCATATCCAACACCATCAACATACGCCAGCACCTCTTTTTCTGGTGATGTTTCCATACAAATAACAGCAGCTCCTTCACCTAAAACCATTGCATTTCTTTTCTTCTCTAAATCTAATGCTCTACAAGGATACGCAGCCTCTTTGTCTTCGGCGTAGATTTTTAATGCCTTCATCTGCGCAATCGTAAAAGGAGTTAAACTAGCTTCACTTCCTCCAATTAAAAACTTATTACTCATTCCACTTTTTATCCATGCAACACCATTTACTAATGCATGTAATGCTGTAGAACAGGTTATGGAGTGTGAAAGTTCTGGTCCTTCCGACTGTAAATCGTGTGCCAACCAAGAAGAAATATTCCCTAAAGTTGTTGTTGGAGAAGCCAAAGTACTAGAACGCCCTTCTTTTAAAAACTCTTCATGGTATTTTTCGAATAAAGAAGTTGCGCCACGCGAAGAACCAATATTTATTCCGAAATCGTCGCCTGCTTTCCATCCCGCCTGCTTTACCGCCGCTCGAGAAGCTAACATTGCGTATAAAACAGAGTTATCTAAGCTTTTATATTTTATATCTGAAGCTCTTAAAGCTTCTATCTTTTCGATACTTGCCTCCGGCAAAGCTGCAACTAATGCAGTATCTGAATCGAAATCCTTATTGTTTAAAAAGTGTTTATCCTTTAAATAATTACTCCATATTTCTTCTGAAGTATCCCCCAAAGCAGAAATCGAAGAAAGTGCTGTAATAGCAATTTTAGTATCCATTGGTAATTCATCTACATTATCGGCACAAATCTAGTGTTTCTGTAGGGAAGAGCCGAATACATTTATTTAAAAATAAAATAGAGAAGTGATGAGTTACTTTTATCTATGCCCATTCATATAAAGATACATTCTCTCTACTTTTTCTCTTGCCCATGGTGTTCTCCTTAAAAACTTAAGGCTCGATTTTATAGAAGGGTCACTCTTAAAGCAATTAATATTTACACGTTCAGACATTTCCTTCCATCCGTAATTTTCTACAAGTTGCTCGAGGATATCCGCTAACTTTACACCGTGAAGAGGGTTATTTGGCTGCTCATTATTTTTTTTCGGACTATCGCTCATGGAATGTTTTTTAATTCTAGATTAGAAAGTCCCAAAGATAGGCATTCAATTTAAAAGCATTTTATCAAAAAAACAAAACCTCTAAACCAATATATAGATCTCGAGGTTTTGCTAATCATCACATTTATTTAGCTTTATAATAGCAGTTAATAATAGAGTCTAGAACAGCTTCTCCTTTATTTATCTTGTCAACCTTAGTCAATACTTCCTTACTTAAGAACTTATATAATGGTTGCTCTACATCTTTTATATCATAAAAAGCATTCTGTAGCGATTTATCCCAAATAGGATGGTATTTCAATAAATCGTTTGGGTATACCGTTTTTCTTCTTGTTCCTTCATTTTTCGCTTTAAAAGGCTTAGCAATATTTAGGTATCCATAATCATCTGTAAGTTCTTCCCCAGGATAAATATCTCGGATTGCGATTTCAAAATCGTAAGGAGTAGTTAAGCAGTTACTTTTAAAACTATGATTTACATATTTCCCTAAATCCCAACAAAGCACAAATTCCCCTTTACTATTTCTAAAAGTAAAATAATCTAATATCTGTTGGTAATCGCTAGTCATTTCCGAAACTTGAGATGGAGAAAAAACTAAATCCAATTGGTCTTGAACCCATGTAATTGTTCCTTTAGGAATCAATTTAGTAGCCACAACGCCATGACCTATTTCTTCAGAAATAAATCGTAGCTCAGTATGCGGATGTATCATTATATGATATCCGAATAAATTTTAATTCTACAATACGGAAGGAGCATGAAAATACTTTTCATATAAATATATTTTTTGTTTTTATACCTCATGGACATGCCCTAAGGTTATTAATTTCTAATGCTAATTTATAGTATTTTTTGAATCAGAAATTCAATTTTATCATAAATTTTTTGCAATTGCTCATCACTGATTACATAAGGTGCTGCGATATAAACAGTACTCCCTAGCGGCCTCATAAACAACTCATTATCCAAGAAAAAGCTTAATAATTTATCGCGTAGATTCCCATAACGCTCCATCTCTACATCTAAATCTATCGCATAGATAATTCCACACTGCCTAGTTCTAGCTATTTTTGGATGATTCTTTATACGCTCATCAAATTTCTGATGTGATGCAATTACCCGTTGGATATTATCTTGCATCTCTTTTGTTTGAAGTAACTCAACACCAGCAAGTGCAGCTGCACATGCAATCGGATTAGCGCTATATGTATGCCCATGAAAGAGTCCTTTTCCAATATCGTCGCTATAAAATGCTTGATATACCTCTTCAGAGCAACTTGTAATTGCCATCGGAACCATCCCAGCTGTTAGCGCTTTACTCATGCAAATAATATCTGGATAGCTATCTAAATGAAGAGATGCAAAGTTCTTTCCTGTTTTACCAAAACCTGTCATCACCTCATCGGCAATAGTAACAACTCCACTATTTTTACACTCTTTTATTAATAGTTCAAGCCCTTCAGCATCATGCATCTTCATAGCTGCAGCTCCTTGAACTAAAGGTTCATAGATAAAACTAGCCACTTCATTTTCAGCAATAATAGCTTTTAATTGATTTAAAACCTCTTGGTTGTTATCTCCATTTGGCACTGGAATCCTCTTTACAGAAAGAAAGAACTCTTCAAAAGGACCGTTATAAACCGACAAACCAGAAACCGACATGGCGCCAAAAGTATCGCCATGGAAACCTTCTTCAAAAGCAATAAGTGTATTTCTCTTTTCCCCTTTATTAAAATGATACTGCAAAGACATTTTTATAGCCACTTCTACGGAAGTAGAACCATTATCGGAAAAGAAAAGTTTGTTCTGATTGTTAGGAAGGATCTTAATTAATTCTTCTGAAAGCCTCACAACAGGCTCATGCGTAAGTCCTGTGAAAACTACTTGATCTAAAGTCTCTACTTGCTTTTTTACACATGAAACAATATAAGGATGGCAATGTCCGTAAGCAGAAGTATACCACGAAGCAATCCCATCTATATATTCTTTACCATCCTCGCCGTATAAAACAGCTCCTTTTGCATGCGTAATTGCAATAGCTTCAGGGTGCAACTTGTGCTGCGTTAATGGATGCCAAAGATGTTTTTTATCTCTTTCAGAAAGTGTCATAAAACAGTGTTTTTGTAAATAAACAATTACACTGCAAAGATGCAGATTCTTTTAGATTATAAAATGAAAAAGAAGCTACTTTTTAGACTCCAGGAATTTTTTCAACAAGGATTTCATTTGCTCCCTTGTCGTAGTAAATGCATGTCATTTTATGAAGATCTACAACCCATTTTTCTATACCATTCTCGGCACAATCCTTACAAAAAGTCATATAATCGGTTTCTCCTTTTTGATGTGCTTTTAAACGTACAGTAAACTTCTCTTTATTACTTTTTTCAGCAATAGCCAAAGCATCATAAACAGCATCAGAGCTTGTTTTATAGTCATTCGCTCCAAAATAATCGGTATGACTATCTTCAACAAATGTTTCAAAACCTTCTACTCCCAATGCTTTTATCTCTTGAATATACCCTGGAAAATCAGCTCCACTTTTAACCTTATCGTGTGCTTTATGGATTTGCGCAACTGTAAACATAATTGTACGATTTTAAAAAGATAAATCTTTATTTAGAGTCACAAAATTACAGTAAAAATTCTATAGTTTTTCTAATGTAGTCTTAAACTTTTTAGCATACTTCTGAATTACTTCTTTAGTGAATTCCTTTTCTTCATCAATACGGCCAATTACAGGAACATTGGTCATTTTCTGAATAATCTGTTCTGTTGTAGGATGCTCTTTTCCACTAAATAGAATAGAAACTTCAAAACCATGCTCTTTAAGTAAGTTTACTGTAAGCAACGTATGATTTATGCTCCCTAAATAATGCCTAGAAACCACAATAATTTTATACTTAGGACTGATAATATCCATAATAGTATTCTTATCATTAAGTGGTACCAAAATCCCGCCAGCACCTTCTATCACCAGATTGTTATCAGTCTCTGGAAGTTTTATTTTATCAATTTCTATTTCTACATTATCAATAGCAGCAGCTGCGTGCGGACTAATCGGAACTTTTAACGCATAGCTATTTGGATGAAACTTAGTTTCTGTATTAGAGATTAAAGCATGTACTTTCTTCGTGTCAGAATTATTTAAATCTCCAGATTGAATAGGTTTCCAATAATCTGCTTGTAAGGCCTCTACAATAATTGCCGAAGCAATAGTTTTTCCGACTTCTGTAGAAATCCCTGTTACAAAATAACAAGACTTCATAGGTTAGTATTTATTATTAGTATAGATTTCTAATTTACAAAATCACTTTTTATATACCTCGAAAGTAGGTTTAAAACTTCAGAAATTTCGCTAAAAGAATTAAAACTATGGATACAAAAGCGAAGACGCTCTTCTCCCTTCCGAACTGTAGGTGACAAAATGGGCTTTACATCAATGCCTTCTTCTTTAATTTTCTTAGCTATTAATTTCACCGCTTCATTCCCTGGAATTACACAACATTGAATAGGGGAATCGCTTGATATATATCTTAAATTTCCATGGAGATAAATCTTATTAATAGTAGCTTTAAAGTAATCGATATTTACCTTTAACTTATCCGAGTTATTTTTAAAAAGTGAAGCTTCCTTTTTGCTTTTCATTTCATTATACACACTTAAAATAGTAGCTAAAGAATGCGGCGGTAAACCTGTAGTATAAATAAAGCTTCTTGCATAATTCACTAGATAATCCACTAAAATATTTGATCCTAAAACTGCCGCACCATGACAACCAAAAGCTTTTCCAAACGTAATAATTCTTGCAAAAACCTCATCTTGAAGCTTTAAATTATAAACTAAGCCTTCCCCTCGAACTCCAAAAACACCTACCGCATGCGCTTCATCTATAACTAACTTTATATTGTATTTATTGGTGATTGCTACTAAAGTCACTAAATCTGGGCTATCGCCATCCATAGAAAAAACAGACTCGGTAATCACATAAATTTCAGAATCTGAAGCTTTTGAGGCTATTTGAGTTGCTATTCGCTTTTCTAAATCTTGAAGGTCATTATGCTTAAACTTATATGCCTTGGCATTACTCAACTGCACTCCATCTCTTATACTTGCATGAATATACTCATCGTATAAAATAATATCTCCGCGTTGAGGAACAGAAGAGAAGAACCCAAGATTAGCATCGTATCCTGAATTGAAAACCAATGCTGCTTCGCTTTTATGGAAGGAACGTATTTCCTTTTCTACTTCAGAATACAAAAGAGAGTTTCCACTAATTAATCGTGAACCTGTGGCTCCATTAGCATGAATATGACGATCTTTTAGTATTTGTTGCGTTTCAGAAAAAATTAATTCAGAATTAGAAAACCCTAAATAATCATTAGAAGAAAAATCAACCAAATTAGATGCTTCAGGTAACACCCGATATGCATTTTCTAGCCTTCTATCCTCTAACTTTTTTAATAGCTTCTTCGGAAAATTAATCATTCAACTATCGCTTTTAAAGATTTCTATTTTAGGTCTTACTGCGTTATTTTATCTTCTTAAAAATTATTGGCATGGTCTGCTCATCAATTGCATTCATATCTACCAATTTTAATGATTTCACCATTTTGAGCGTTGTTTCTTTATAATCCTTAAAGTGCGACGTCTCTAAATGTGACTCATATGCTTTTTTATCAGCATAAATTTCTAAAATTCTAATTTCGTTAGGTTTTTCTTGCTGATACATTGGATAAATAGAAATCACACCTGATTCTAGTTTTACGGATGCTCTAGATTCTTCCTGCAATATTGCTAAATATTCATCGAGATATTCGGGTTCTATTTCTATCTCCGATAATCTTATCATCATTTCTTCTGAACTAAAACCTACACTTGCTTCATTTTCTTGCTTACAAGAAACACAAAGAACTATGGCAAAAAATAATAAGCTTAGCCTTTTCATATCATAGAATTTAAAATATCAGTAAAAGTACATAAACACTAAAGTAGCTACAAACACTTCGATAGAAAAGAAAATACATTAACCTTTTAGCTCAAAAATTAAAATTGGTATCTTGTCGCTTCAACAAAATTAACATTAAACCTAAATACGTTGAAAAATACACTTCTTATTACAAGCTTTTTGATGCTTTCCCTCATATTAAAAGCTCAAACTCCCGTAAATTATACTATTTCATTTGAAAATGCAGTTCACCATGAGGCGGAAATCAAGGCTGTTTTTCCAAATACAACTAGCGATTCACTACACATTAGAATGAGTAGGAGTTCTCCTGGGAGGTACGCATTACATGAATTTGCTAAAAATGTTTATGGCGTAACCGCAGTAAATAAAGATGGTGAAGCTCTAAAAATTATTCGTCAGAATCCTTACGAATGGATTATTGCTAATCCAAAAGGAGAAACTACCGTAACTTATACTCTATTTGCCAATCGTGGTGATGGAACGTATAGCCAAGTAGACGAAACACATGCTCACCTGAATATGCCCGCTACTTTTATGTACGCAGTAGAAATGCTAAACAACCCAGCAGAAGTAACTTTTAATACTCGAAAAGACCTCGATTGGAAAGTAGCTACACAGTTAAAACACAAAAGCGGAACTACATACTACGCTCCCAATTATCAATATTTTTTCGATAGTCCTACCGAAATTAGCAATCATAGAACACGTAGCTTTGAAGTAAATTCTAATGGAAAAGATTACACCATAGAATTTGTTTTACACGACAATGCTTCTGATGATTTATTCGATCAATATTTTGAAAAAGTAAAACGTATTGTTCTAGCTGAAAAGAAAGTTTTTGGAGAGCTTCCAGACTTTGATTATGGAAAGTACACCTTCTTAGCTTGCTACATTGGAAATGCTAGTGGCGACGGAATGGAACATAGAAACTCCACTATTTTGACAGACACAGAAGGTCTTGCTGATGGAGGAATGAAAAATAATATCGGAACCGTTTCTCATGAGTTTTTCCACTCTTGGAACGTAGAACGCCTTCGTCCAGAAGCTTTAGAGCCTTTTGATTTCTCGAAAGCTAATATGACTGGTGCTTTATGGTTTGCAGAAGGTTTTACAAGTTATTACACCAATCTTATTTTATGCAGAGCGGGCGTAATTACTCCTGAAGAATATGCCAAGAGTATAAACGGCACTTTTAATTACGTTTGGAACTCTCCAGCTAGAGAATATTTCAATCCAATAGAAATGAGTTACCAAGCGCCGTTTGTAGACGCTGCTACTTCTGTAGACCCTGTAAATAGAGAAAATACTTTTATTTCTTATTATTCCTACGGAAGTGTACTCGGATTGGCATTGGATTTATCGCTCCGTCAAAATGGACTTAATCTTGATGATTATATGAAGAAACTTTGGCAAGAGCAGGGTAAAAAAGAAGATCCTTATTCTATAGACGACTTACATTTTACATTAAGCTTATATGCTGGAAAACCATTTGCTGATGATTTCTTTAATAAATATATCTATAAAAGTGAAATGCCAGATTATGCAACGCTTTTTGAAAGTATAGGTTTTAACTACACACAAGATCAAGAAAAGGTATTTACTGGGTTTACTGCAAACACTCACAATATCATTACTAGAAATATTAAAAAGGGAACTCCTGCTTATGAAGCTGGACTTGATACAGGAGACAAAATTATAGCTATCAACAATAAAAATTTAGATAACGAGCATACTGCAGAAAAGGCGATTACCGATTATAAAGTTGGAGATGTTATAACCATAAAATATAGCCGATATGGAACTGAAAGAGAAACTAAACTAACGCTAACCAGTGATCCTACGTACGCTATTTCACTTGACGAAAAAGCAAGAAGAAAGATTGAAAAACATAGAAATGCGTGGTTACATCAGTAACCTCAACATCACATTAAGCAAAAAGCCTTCCATCTAATAATAAGACGGAAGGCTTTTCTATTTTGAATAAAACTGGTTTATTAATTATATATAAACCCTTTTATTTTATAAAGTTCTTCTTTCTGATCTCAAATAAAATCTGAGTCACAAAACTACTATATGCCTCTTTTGAAGGGTGTAAACCATCTGAAGCGACTAAAGAAGTATTATTTAATCCCTCTTTTGTAATATTAGTGATGTTTACAAAGCTTACCCCCATAATACCTGCAGTACGCTTAGCAAAAGCATTATACTCTTCTATTTCTTTAGAGATTTGTTCTGTATTACCCTTTTTCTGACCATAAGGAGTGTATGCATAGTCTGGAATAGAAACTACAAATACATGATCTTTATTTCCTTTTGCTAACTGAATTGCTTTTGCTACCAATGCAGGAAAATCTTCTTGATATAATGAAAAGTCTTTCCCTTGATATTGATTATTAACACCAATTAATAACGTTACAATATCTTGATCTGGGGTTGGCTGCGCATCATTAATTCCCTTAATAAGATCTGAAGTTGTCCAACCTGTTTCAGCAATAATTTGCAGCCCTATCTTTTCATCTGTATCTTCTGCTAAATCGGAGATTAATTGAATAGGAAACTTACATCCTTCACAAACACTCTCCCCAATAGTATAGCTATCTCCTAATGCTAAATATTTTAAATCTTTTGCTGGAACAGAATCGTTGTTGCTTACAACAGTTTGTTGAGTACTACACCCCACAATTCCAATAATGATAACTAATAATATGTATTTTTTCATCTTATTCATTTTCTATAACAAAAGTAAATGATTTACTTTCAAACTATTAAAGAATCTACTTTACATCCTATATACGAGAAATAAATCGTAATAGATGTTGTAGTCGATTTCTTATACAGTGGCAAATTTACTACTATTTCTAGTAAAAAACTTTTACTTACTAATAAGTTCTTTAACTATTTATGACGTTTTATAATCTATGAGTTTCTTTGGGCCTTCTAAAACCGATCTTACCACATGCAAAAAACCTTCTTCAGTGGTATCTAAATTCCATTTTATAAGAGTAATAGCGCCATTTTCAATCTCAATTCCTGTTATACTCCGAGGATGCACACAACTCCCATCATTAAAATAAGCCAAATCACCAGGTTCAGGAAATCTAGGTCTGTGCGTATGCCCTGTAATCGTAAACTGATTATTTTTATTTGCAATCCATTTTTTGGTACGTCTTTCAACTTTAATAAGCTCTGTATTATTCTTTGCTGGACTCGTAGGGTCTGAAATCCCAACAACTTGTAAAGGTCTCCATACTACGCGAACCATAAATCGGCTCCATTTCCAAAAAATATAATTCCACCAATCTGCTTGGTGACCATGAGCTATAAATATTTTCTGACCTGTATTTTTATGTTTTAAAATAATACTTTCGTAGTATGTTAATCCAGGCATAAAGGGAACTTTCTCTCCTAAATTAGGATCTAACCAAGTATCATAATCCTTTTTTACCACCTTCGGGTCACTGTAAACCATATCGTGATTGCCATATATTAAATACAGTCTATTATCATCGTAGAATTGTTTCAGCAATAAGAAGATATTTTTATGAGCTTCGAATACAGTTTTAAATTGGGTGTTTTCCCACAACTCATTCCCATCGCCTAATTCGCAATAGGTAAAACCTCCTTTATAATATTGCTTAAGCGCATGAAAATAAGTATTTCGATTATTGGCAAAATCGTCTGCAAAAGTATTATCTCCCCTGTGGCAATCACTAAAAAAGATAAATTTAGATGAATCATCAAAATCGATCACCTTCGCATTTTCATACGCTTTATCAAAATGTTTTTGTGTAAACATCTATTAAAATTAGTGAATTTACACCAACGCTGCTTCAGAAATTTCCTTTTCTATTCCGTCCCATAATATAATTCGCTTTTGGAGGGAAGTAATGGCTACCTCTTTTACTTCTTCCCATTTTTTATTGTCATCACCACAAAGCTCTGCAATCATTTTATGAGCTAACGGACCATGAGTATCTCCATCAACTTCAATATGTCTTTCAAAATAATAAATTAATTGCTGCAACTCTAAATTTGGAAAATCACTTTGCATATTTTTCAAGATTGCTGTAAACATATCTGGAATAAGATCTTCTCGCCCAAAAGTAAAAGCTGATGCTATCTTATGAGGTTTTCCTTCGACAATCAATTCAAATGAAAAACTTAAAAACTCTTTAATGCTAGTATGTAGTTCTGAGTTATCAATAGCTTCGAGAATGGTATCCATTTCCTTGACATTATCAACAAAATCTATAATCTCTTTTGTATCTGTATTGCAAGCCTCCATTGCTTCTAGGTACATCTCGTAATGACTTTTATAAACTCCATTCTCATCAATATCTGTTTCTTCGCCTAAAACAATTTCATTAATTAAATAACGAGTCTGAGGGTTTCCTTTTGGTCTCCATGGAAGCTCTGTACAAGTTAAATTATTTTGAAGTGCTTTTAATAGCGACATAAAATCCCAAACAGCATACACATGGTGCTTTAAAAAAATTTGTAAATGCTCAGGGCGCTCAATTTGAGCATACAAATTATGATCTAAGAGCATTTGTCGCTCCTCTTTAATCGCTTCTTTTATAACTTCTATCATATCTTTTTTTTGGTAAAAGTATTTCAAGATCATTATAGTTGCAAGTTTTATCACTTTTGTACGACTAGTAAATAGTAATATATTCAGTATCTTTATAATATGAAAAACTACACATACGATTCTCCATTCCAATTAAAAGTAAGTTTTAATAAGCTTCTTGGAATGTATGACGAGTTAGCAAAGAGTGAAGATGAAGCAGTTGCCGATAAAGCTAAAAAAATATTGGCAGTAGCAGATCAATATCCAGAATTAAGAGCTGGATTTTCTGACATAGAAAAAATAAACGATTACAAAGAGCCGATAAATACAATATTAGGAGATATATTTAACCCTGTTCTCTCCAATAATGAGATAAAAACTGCTGGACTCGCCTATGATGATGCTGTTTTTAAATCTTCGGAACGGTTTAAAAAAATTATAAAAGATGCAGGAAAAGATTTTTCTTTAGAATTAAGAAATATTCCTGAAAATGAGATGTACATTATACAATGTGCAGCCATTCTATCGCTTAATTATAAAAAAGATCTTTCATTTAAAATGCCTCTCTTTTATGATATTCCAGACAGCGAAGGAATAAATCGTCATTATAGAATATTATATAATGCCGACTTCATGGAACTTAAGCCAACTAAAGATGCTCCTACAATTACGCAAGAAGATATAGATCAACTTTTAGATGGTTTTGACAATCTTGACCTATGGAAAGAAAAATTCCCTCCTAATAGTTGGGAAGCAAATGGTTTTATAATTTCTAACATTTTTGATGTTACAATAGACGACTCCATTTCTTCTCTAAAAACAGCTTTATTAGAACAGTCTTTAAGCGATGGTGTATTACTAGACCGATTTCAGGATATTTTTAGATCTATTTTCGGAATTAAAGACCTACACACAGGATATTCATCTTATGACGAAAACACATTGAGTTTTGAAAAACTCACTACCAGTATGCCTAGCTATCTTTTAAATGAAAATGCTGAGGAAAACTGCATGGATGTGTTATGTGAAAATTCTTATAAAGCCATTTTGGATGATAAAAAGTATTTTACAATTTCTGATGTAGAAAAATACTACGATCTAAGTGAAGGCGCTATGCCGTATAGAGCACTACATAACCAAGGGTTTAAAAGTGCCATTCTGATTCCTATTGCAAATGACAAACAATTACTAGGTGTTTTAGAATTAGTTTCTGAAAGAAAGCATGACCTCAACAGCATTAATGCAAACAAACTAAATGAAGTTATGCCTTATATTATTTCTGCTGTAGTGAGAAATAAAATAGAACACATAAACTCCATCGAAGCTATTATTCAGAATGAATATACTTCTCTTCATGAGAGTGTAAAATGGAAGTTTGTAAATGAAGCCAAAAAATATATAAAAGAAAAAAGTAAAGGGAACAACCCTTCATTTAGTGATATTTCATTTAAAAATGTATATCCTCTTTATGGACAAATAGATATCAAAGATTCATCTCGAGCTAGAAATGACGCCACACAAAAGGATCTAATCATTCAACTTGAAATGATTAACAATATCTTTAACAGCGCCACTAAAATAGGTAAAATGCCTATTTATGAAGAATATAGCTTTCGGATAAATTCTTTTTTAAAGGAAGTTAAAGAAACATTTCAAACAAGTTCAGAACAGAATATTATAGACTTTCTTTTTGAAGAAATTCATCCAGCATTAAAACAGGTAAGCAATATAAATCCTGACTTAAAAAAGCTTGTTGAAGAATATGAAAATGCACTAAACACAGGTACAAATATGATCTATCATCACAGACGTGAATATGATGATACGATTATGTTGATCAATAAAAAAATGTCTAAAATTATTGATCATGAACAAAAAGATGCTCAGAAAATGTTTCCGCATTTCTTTGAAAGATATAAAACCGATGGTGTAGAGCATACCATGTACATCGGAAAATCTATAAACCCTTCTAATAATTTTAGTGAAGTGTTTTTACAAAACCTTAAGTTATGGCAACTAGAGGTTATGTGTGAAATGGAGAATGAGTATTATGACCTAAGACCAAACTTAGAGATATCTTTGGATGTTGCCTCATTAATTTTAGTTCACAGCTCTCCCCTTTCTATAAAATTTAGAATGGATGAGAAACATTTTGATGTTGACGGAACATACAATGCCCGCTATGAAGTGATTAAAAAACGAATTGATAAAGCTTTTATAAAAGGCACAAATGAGCGTGTTACAAAACCTGGAAATATTACAATCATATATTCTCAGAAAAAGGATGAAAACGAGTACCTACGCTATGTAAGACTTCTACAGGCAAAGAAAGTGTTGCATAACGATTTAGAGATCTTAGACCTTGAAGAATTACAAGGTGTAAGCGGACTAAAGGCAATTAGAGTTGGTGTTTTATATAAAAATGAAAACAATAAAAGCCCTCTTACATTTGATGATCTAGCAAAAGTAATTGCTAAATAGACATAAAAGCAATAATAAAAGAAAGTACTGAACATATAATACCTATCATAAAAACGGTATAAGTGGTTCTTAATAATCGGTACTTTCTAGCCAATACGATTCCCAAATAGTAAAGATCCTTTGTTAAAGAGTCGTATATATATTGCTTGTCGTTTGTCATTTCTCTAAGCGCACGTTCATATCTATCATAAGGCACTTTATGAAAGTTTCCGAAGAATAGTAAGTTCACTTTTCGAGCTTTGACATCTTCATCTGTAAACTCTCCACTAGTAACATTGGGTTTTGTAGATAAAATGGCAAAAACAATCGAAGCAACACTAAAGACAACTAATATTAAGGTTGGAATTATTAAATGTTGATTAGAAGGACTATCAAGCTTCGGAATCAAACTAGAAAGTGCTAGAGAAATAATAATAGCATTTACAGAGAGTAAAATATTTGCTTTTGTATCTGCTATATCACTAAGTTTTATATGATTTCGAAGTGCTACTCTATATAAGGTTTGCACCCCTCTCTCAGGACTCTCTCCTTTTATTTGTGCCTTTAATTGTTCTTTCTTTACTCGGCGTTTTTCTTTTTTATCTTTTTCCACAAGTAACGCTAAATTATCACTTTTACCTTGTTGCCAATTCTCTTTAGCATAAGTCGTGTAATATTGATGTTCAGTAGTAAAAAGAATGATATTAAGCTTACGCCATTCTTCAATAGTATATTCTTTAACACCTGTAAGTGCTAGCTCTTGTCTTAGAATTTCTGACGTATTAATATAACTGTCTTTGGATAAATGGGAGCTATCTGCATCTTTAATTATCATTTCTAGCTCGTTATTAGGCTTAACACCCATTCCAGTGGCCATAATAATACTGGAGACTTCTTTGATTTTATTTTCTCCGTACCCTTGCTCTTGCAAATAAGCAGCAGCAATTTTACAACTTTCACCTTCATGTCCGTCTATCCTAGATGTATAGCCAGTATCATGAAACCAAGCTGCCAACATTACCAACTCTCTTTCCTCTTCAGAAACGTTTAAAGCCTCACAAAGTTTTTCTACACCCGCTACCACCCTTAATGTATGAGTTGTATTGTGATATATATGACGTTTATCTAACCTTGATGCTAGTAAATCTTTCACATAACTAGAAGATTTATCAATAATTTCGCTCATAGACTTTTTACTATTGTTTATTATGCATAATATTACAATAAATATTTTATTTATACCGCAGATAATGAAAAATCGCCTTTTACCTTTCTTAGTAATATTCTTATTTATTAGTGCATGTGCTACCTATAAAACAAAATATAAAGAAGGTTCCTATTCCGAGTCATACCCCGACAAAGAGCTTGACAGAAGGTTTTTCCTGATTGGAGATGCTGGAAATTCTCCCGCAGATGGTAAGGCTGATGGGCTAGCGCTTCTTGAGAACTCAGTACAGAAAAGTACTTCAAAAGATTATATGATTTTCTTAGGAGATAACATCTACCCTAATGGGATGCCAAAAAAAGGAGCTAAGAATAGAGAAAATGCAGAACATCAATTAAAATCACAAATTGACGCTGTAAAAAACTTCAAGGGAACAACTTTCTTCATCCCTGGAAATCATGATTGGTATAATGGCGGAATTGACGGTATAGAAAGACAAGAAGATTTTATTGAAAATATAATACAAGAAAAAAAAGTATTACTTCCCAGTGATGCTTGTGGTATAGATGAAATAGAGATCTCTGACTCTGTACATTTAATTACTATAGACTCACAATGGTTTTTAGAAGACTGGGATAGACACCCAACCATAAATGATGATTGTGAAATAAAGACAAGAAAAAAATTCTTTATAGAATTTGAAGGGATGCTTAAAAAGAATGAAGGGAAAACGGTTATTGTTGCCATTCACCATCCTCTATTTACATATGGCTCTCACGGCGGTCATTTCCCTGCTAAAAGTCAGCTTTTCCCTTTTCAGAATTACATCCCGTTACCAGGAGTTGCTACTGTAATCGACCATGTAAGAAAATCTGGAGGTGTTTCTATCCAAGATATACAAAACGAACGTTATAAAGAATTATCCAATAAACTCCAGTCTTTAGCCATTGATGCTCCTGCAAATGTAATATTTACGAGCGGACACGAGCATAATCAACAATATATAGAATCAAATACTATAAAACAGATTATTGCAGGTGCTGGTTCTAAAAATGGAGCTGCAAAGCTTACTGATTATGCCCTTTTTACCTCTGGAAAACAAGGATATGCTACACTTGACATTTTTAAGGATGGATCTTCGTGGGTTCGTTTTTACACAGCAGATGAGAATGGAAATGAAGAAATAGCTTTTCAGAAAGAAATTTATCCTCCTACACCTGCACCAAAAACATTAGACTTCCCAGAAACATATCCAGAATATATAGCTACAACTGCTTACCCAAAGGAAAAAACAGAAGTTAGCAATGCATATGCTGGTTTTTGGGGAGATCATTATCGCGATATCTATGGTACAGAAATAAATGCTAAAGTTGCAATTTTAGACACTCTTTACGGCGGATTAAAACCTTCTAGAATGGGTGGCGGACACCAAACTAAAACACTGCGTTTAGTAGATAAAGAAGGGAGAGAATTTAATATGAGAGCAGTTAAGAAAAGTGCTGTACAATTTCTGCAGACTGTTGTTTTAAAAGACAAAGTGCTCTCTAATGAAGATCTATCTTCGACACTTCCAGAAGATATCCTTTTGGATTTTTACACCACAGCACATCCATACGCAGCATACACAATCCCTACTCTTTCTAAAGCTATTGGAATATACCATACAAACCCTAAATTATACTACGTTCCAAAACAAAAAGCACTAGGAAAGTATAATGACAATTATGGAGATGAACTGTATATGATTGAAGAGCGCCCTTCTGATGAACATAAAAATGTTGCGAATTTCGGTTATACAGAAAAAATTGAAAGTACAGATGATTTCTTTGATAATTTAAGAGATGATGAAAAATATAAACTTGATGAAAATGCATACATAAGAGCTCGTCTTTTTGATATGCTTATTGGAGATTGGGACAGACATACTGACCAATGGAGATGGGCAGAATTCGATCAAGATAGTACCGTTTTATACAGACCTATCCCTAGAGATCGTGATCAAGCATATTCCGATTTTGACGGTGCTTTTTTAGGCTCCATAAGAACACTAGCTGCTCCTGCTAAAATGATGCAAAAATATGAACCTGAATTAAAAAATTTAGAATGGTTCAATACCGAGCCTTTTCCTATGGATAGAATTCTTTTACAGAATACAACTGAAGAGAATTGGGTAACACAAGCAAAATATATTCAAGATAATCTTAGTAATACAATTATAGAGGAGGCTTTCGAGAACTTCCCTAAAGAGGTTCAAAATGAATCAGCAGAAGAAATCAAATCTATTCTAAAAGGAAGAAAAAATTTACTTACGGATATTGCTAAAGACTACTATAAGATATTAAACGAAGTTGTAATTCTTAGAGGTACAGATAAAGATGATTATATTGAAGTTATACGTACAGATAACAACGAAACTAGAGTGATAATTCATCGTATTAAAGGTGGAGAAAAAGCAGATCTTATAGTTGATAAAACATATAATAAAAAACAAACAAAAGAAATCTGGATTTATGGACTTGATGACAAAGATGTCTTTGAAGTTACTGGAAACGGTAAAAAGAGAATATTAGTACGCCTTATTGGTGGACAGAATAATGACACCTTCAAAATCGTTAACGGAAAACGTGTTCGATTTTACGATTATAAGACTAAAAAGAATACTATCGCTGTAAATAATGGAGGAACAAAACGATTTACAGATATTTATGAGAATAATATCTTTACTTATAATAAAAATAAATACTCGTCTAGAATTATAATCCCTGGACTAGGTTTTAACCCAGATGCTGGAATTATTGCTGGTTTAAACTATAGTATCACAAATTTTGGTTTCGAGAAAAATCCTTTCTCTACCAGACATTCTGTAAGTGCTCGTTACCATTTTGCAACTCAAGGTATAGAACTTAAATATGACGGAGAAGCTGGTGGTCTTTTCAAGAAATTAAATCTAACCTATGGCGCAAGGTACAACAGTGCTACTTATGCTAGGAATTTTTATGGCTATGGAAATGAAACTGAAAATAATGAAGATGAATTAGGGATGGATTATTACAGAACAAACCTCAGCAATTTCTCTACCCATTTAGGAGTTGTTAGAAGATCTTTCTACGGAAGTACTTTTAATGCTAGATTTATTTTTGAAGGTGCAGAAGTTGATAAAATAGACGATCGTTTTGTAGGGGGACTAAGTAACAATGCACTTTTTTACGATTGGAAATATTTTGCTACTCTAGAAGCTAAATACACTTATGAAAGTTATGATTTAGATATTAACCCTAGCCGAGGAATGTATTTTGATATAGAAACTGGATATACTTTCTATCTTTCAGATTCTGATAAAAATGGTTTCGGATACTTAAAGCCAAAGTTGACTTTTTATAATAGATTAACTAAAAACAAAAAATTAGTTTTAAAATCTAACGTACAAAGTAATTTGACTTTTGGAAATGACTATGAATTTTATCAGGCGCCATTCCTAGGAGGTAATAGTGGTTTAAGAGGATACCGTATCAATAGGTTTACAGGAAAAAATAGTCTTGTTTTTAATGGTGATGTAAGGTATACATTCAACTCTTTTAAAACTAGAATACTACCAATGCAATTGGGGATATACGGAGGTGTTGATTACGGACGTGTATGGGTAAGAAATGACGACTCCAACGTTTGGCACAATTCTTTTGGTGGTGGACTCTATATTATTGCAAGTAAATTAATTAACTTAGACCTATCTTTCTTTAACTCAAAAGAAGGAAACAGATTCGCTTTTAAATTTGGCGTTAGTTTATAATATTAGTTAATTAGTTTTAGATATATGGTAAAAAAATTATTTCTATCCATATCATTATTTCTTATAACACAACTTTGCTTTTCTCAATATGAGCTGAGCGAAGAGTTTTATAATGTTATACAAGACACTCTTAAACCTACCGATAGGAAAGACATTAAGTTAATGGAGTTATTGCGTGTATTAGATCATAACTCATTAGCACATTCAGAGTATAAGAAAGAGAAAGACTCTTTAATAGAAATTGTTAAACAAAACGCCTATAAACTTAAAGGCAAAGATAGGATTGACGCATCGTTTATGTTGATGCTATACAATTTTAATCACAATCATAAAGATAGCTTACAAACATTTAGATACGGAGATACCCTAAAATCTTTAATCGGAAATAACAAAGAAGGTCATTACTATCAACTTTTTATGAGAGGCTCCCTAAACGCAACCTATCTAATTGAAAATAATCAATATGGAAAAGCTATTGATAAGCTAAACGAAATTATAAGTTATAGTGATAAAGTAGAAGATCTAGCTTATCTCCCAAATGCATATATCACAATGGGATATGCCAATTTTCAAACTTTTCAATTCGACAAAGCACTTAAAAACTGTGTAAAAGCAGATTCAATAGCTTCTATTTATTCTACAATACAGTTTAAATCATACATCAACCGTGTAAAAAAAGATATAAAAGTTGAAATACCCACATTACAATTTATTGATTCTAACAATGATGCCTATCTAGAATTAGCACAACAAAATTTAGACACTATTATATCTCATCAAGTTCCAGGCTCCGATCCTTCACATATAAATTCTAATTCTACCTTTCATCAGAGCTTTATCCATTACTTAAAAGGAGACTTTGAAAATGCTAAAAAAGAATTTGAAGAAATAAACTTAGAAAGTGTTTTAACTAACACCTATTTTTCATCATCATATCGTATAAAAACTTTAAACGCATTATTACAAATAAAAGACAATAAACAAGAAGAAGCCTTTAATTTTTATGATACAGTAGAAGTTAAAGCTCCTACAGACTATTTATACAAAGAACTTTTAGGAGAGACTCTCTACAAGTATTATCTCGACAAAGGAGATACGGAAAGGTCTAACAATTTGTATTCTCAAATTCGAGAGACTAATATTTCTCAAAGTATATACAGATACCAAGGGTTAATTGCTGAAGCCAATAAAAAATATAATGTAGGTGAAAAGGAGATGAAAATAATGGAACTCGAAAATGAGATTCAACAAAAAAAGAATAGAGATCTATTGTTATATTCGACTAGTACCTTATTATTAATCCTTCTTCTTGGAATAGGAATTTTAAAGTCCAAACAAAATAAAATAAAAGCATTAATAAGTGAAGAAACCTACAATAAAAAGGTTAGACTTCTAGAAGAATCACTCCAAGAAGTAGACAGAAAAGTTACAGACAACAGAAAAGAAATAGGACAGAAAATTCATAATGAATATCTAAGTAGTTTGCTAGCCCTTAAATATCTAGTTACTGATTATACCCAAAAAGCAACATCAAAAAAAGCAGCAGATAAATTAAATATTATTATTGACGAGTTAGATGCTCTTTATCAAGAGTCTCGAAATTATTCACATCAATTAATTCATGATAACGAGGACCAAAAAAGTCTTAATATCATAGAGTATACTGAAAATCTACAAGCTCGATTTACGGAGGTTGGTTTATTAGATATAGAAACTAACATTCCAGAAAACATTTCAGACATTCTAAACAAAAAAGAGCAGCAAGCAATTTATCATTTAATAAAAGAGTCTATAACCAACACAATAAAGCATGCAGATGCAAAAAAAGTAATGATTGAGATCAGCATAAAAGATAAAGTTTGCACTGTTTTAATTACAGATAATGGGCAGAAAAAATCAAAAATCAATCATAATATTAAAATGAAAACAAAATCTGGAGTTGGGTTAGAATCATTGCAGCAACTAATAAAAAAACTTAATGGAAATATAGACTTCATTAACGAAAGCAATGGATTTAAAACAATAGCTTCCTTTCCTTTAAGCCCTAAATCGATTTAATCAAATTTATAATAGCATACACCAAAAAAGGGGAACGATATAATTGTCGTTCCCCTTTTGCGTTATTAACGCTATATTTTTATTTACTCAGTTCTACAAAGTATTTATAAAAATAAGGTATTGTTTCAATCCCTTTTAAGTAGTTCCAAACTCCATAATGTTCGTTTGGAGAGTGAATCGCGTCACTATTTAAACCAAATCCCATTAAAATAGTTTTGCTTTTTAATTCTTTTTCAAAAAGAGAAACAATTGGGATACTACCTCCACTACGCTGTGGTATAGGTGTTTTACCAAAGGTTTCCTCATAAGCTTTACTAGCCGCTTGATATCCTAAACTATCTATTGGAGTAACATAAGGATAACCCCCGTGATGTGGCTTCACTTTTACACGAACTCCACTCGGCGCTAGACTCTCAAAATAGGCCTGAAAAAGTTCTGTTATTTCTTTCCAATCTTGATCTGGAACCAATCGCATAGATATTTTTGCATAGGCAGTACTTGCAATAACAGTTTTGGCGCCTTCACCAATATAACCTCCCCAAATACCATTAACATCTAGAGTTGGTCTTATACTTGCACGTTCGTTCGTACTGTATCCTTTCTCACCATAAACATCATTCAATTTTAAAGCATCTTTATACTCTTCTAAAGAAAAGGGAGCCTTTGCCATTTCAGCACGCTCTTCAACGGAAAGCTCAGCTACTTTATCATAAAACCCAGGAACCGTAATATGATTGTTCTCATCATGCAAGCCAGCAATCATCTTACTAAGCACATTGATAGGATTTGCTACAGCACCTCCATACAAACCACTATGCAAATCTCTGTTAGGCCCTGTAACCTCGACCTCAACATAGCTTAGCCCACGAAGACCAGTAGTTACAGAAGGAACCTCTTTAGAGATCATTCCAGTGTCTGAGATTAGAATAACGTCATTAGAAAGCTTTTCACGGTTATTTTGAACAAACCATTCTAAACTTTCAGAACCTACCTCTTCCTCTCCTTCAATCATGAATTTCACGTTACAAGGAAGATTTCTAGTTTGGGTCATGTACTCCAATGCTTTAACGTGCATATACATTTGCCCCTTATCATCACATGCGCCACGAGCAAAAATTGCACCCTCTGGATGAATCTCTGTTTCTTTAATAATTGGCTCAAAAGGTGGCGAATTCCACAGTTCTATAGGATCTGCTGGTTGCACATCATAATGTCCATAAACCAAAACAGTAGGCAATGTTTTATCTATAATTTTTTCTCCGAAAACAATAGGGTATCCTGGAGTCTCACAAACTTCAACATATTCACATCCTGCTTTTTCTAAAGCCTCCTTTACTGCTTCCGCTGTGTTTAGTACATCTTGAGAAAATGCAGGGTCTGCACTTACGGAAGGTAACTTTAATAATTCTATGAGTTCTGCTATAAATCGATCTTTATGCGTATCGATATACGACTTAATATTTTCCATGAAGTATATTGTTATGAACTCAAATGTACAAAAAAAGATTTTTTTTTGTGTATAAACTTTGATTATTGGAAAAATGACTTATATTTGCACCCACAAAATCACATGCGGGTGTGGTGGAATTGGTAGACACGCTAGACTTAGGATCTAGTGCCGCAAGGTGTGAAGGTTCGAGTCCTTTCACCCGCACAAAGAAAAAGCTTCTCAAACGAGAGGCTTTTTTTATGGCTATAATTCAATAATATTACCTCTCTTTTTTCTAAATTTACTTCAACCTATAACCAACCAAAAATGAAACTACTAACACTCTTTAGCATATCAATGCTATTCTTTTCCTGTTCTGAAGACAGTAATGCGCAAGATCTTAATCCTTCCTTAGATGATAACCTTGTATGGGAGGAAAACTTTAACGGTTCATCATTAAACGAATCAGATTGGAATATAGAGCTTGGAAATGGTTGTCCTAATAATTGTGGATGGGGAAATAATGAACGTCAAATATATACAGAGAATAACCATAAAGTAAAAGATGGTCATCTTATAATCACTGCTATAAAAAACGAAGATACTTATACTTCAACACGAATTACCACTAAAGATAAACATGAATTCCAATATGGAACTATCGAAGCAAGAGCTAAACTTCCTATCGGACAAGGAATATGGCCGGCATTCTGGATGCTTGGAGCCAATATAAACGAGGTTGGCTGGCCAAAATGTGGCGAAATTGATATTTTAGAATATGTTGGAAAAGAACCAGAAACCGTATACACAACTATCCATACTACAGATACACATGGTGCAAATGCAAGTTCCCAAAAAACAACTTTTAAAAATATAGAAGATGGATTTCACATTTTTAAAGCTGAATGGACTCCCAACAGCATAAAATTCTTTGTAGACGAGCAATTAGTTTATACATATTCTCCTGAAAATAAAACGGAAGATAATTGGCCTTTTAATAAACCACAGTTTATAATTGTAAATATGGCTGTAGGAGGTAATTTCGGCGGGCCAGAGGTAGATGATACTATTTTCCCTCTACAATATATTGTAGACTATATAAAAGTCTATAAAAATTAAAAGCCCGATACACGTGTATCGGGCTCTAACTTATTTATACTTTAGGATTTTACTCCTAGTATATTATAATTTTGCGTTTTCAATTGCTTTATTAGCAGATTTTTTAGCATCTGTAGCAGCTTTGTCAGCATCAGCAGCAACTTTATCAGCAGCAGCTTTAGTATCTTCAACCGCTTTGTTAGCAGCATCAGTTGCATCTGTAGTAGCTTTATCTAAAGATGTTTGTGCATCATCTGCAGCCTCATCAATTGCTTCTCCAGCTTCGTCAACTTTCTCGTCGATTGCATTCCCAGCATCATCAGCAGCTTTTTCGATTGCAGCTCCAGTGTCTTCAGCAGCTTCTTCAACATCATCAGCAGCACTTTCGATTGTATCTTCTGCTTTCTCCTTAGTTGTTTCTTTACAAGAAACAGCTGTAAATCCTATTGCTAATACTACAGCTAAACTTAAAATTACTTTTTTCATGTTCTTTTTGTTTAATTATTTTAGTTAAATTTTGCGATGCGAATTTAGAATATAATCCGTTCGCTAACAAATAATTTTCACATAATTTTAACAATACATAGATTCCTGTGAAAAATCATTTAATTAATTTACGTATGAAGTGTCCTATTTGGATCTTAGCACCCTTATTTTTATTTATAAAATTGCTATTAATCGTTCCAACATCATTCATAGTAGACTTATTATCAACTAAATAACTTAACTTATCACTAAATTCTTTTTTATTAGATACAGATAAAACACCTCCTAATTCTACTAAATTTTCAGCCTCCAAAAATCCTTTATACTCCTTCCCTATAATCACTGGAATTCCAAAAACGGCGGGCTCTAATGTATTATGAAGCCCAGTAGACCCCATTCCACCACCTACATATGCAATATCTGCATAACTATAGGTTCTTGTTAACAGTCCAACTGTATCTAAAATAAAAACTTCATATTCCGATAGGTGTTTCCCTTCCATTTCAGAATATAGAATACTTTTCTTATTTAAATCTGCTAATAGCTTTCTTATCTCTCCTCCTTTAACATTATGTGGTGCAATAATATATTTTACTTCCCCTGAGCTCTCATTATTTATATAATCTACAAGTAAATTATTATCTTCTGGCCAAGTACTTCCGGCAATAACACATAGTTTATCTTGCTTAAATTCCTCTATAAACGCTAAATTATTATCACGCTCTAAAATTTCTGCTACACGATCAAAACGAGTATCTCCACTTACGGTAACATTCGTAATTCCAATACCTGAAAGTAATTCTTTCGAGTTTTCATCTTGAACAAAAAAGTGATTGAATGTTTTTAAAGACTTTCGCATAAAACTCCCATACCAATGGAAAAAAGCTTGTTCCCCTCTAAAAATACCTGATATTAATAAAGTAGGGATGCTTTCTTTTTTTAATGCTGAAAGGAAATTTGGCCAAAATTCATACTTCACGAAAATAGCGAGTTCAGGTTTTACAATGTCGAGAAACTGATTTACATTATATTTTGTATCCAAAGGAAGGTAACAAACAACATCTGCAACATCCGTATTCTTTTTCACTTCGTAACCTGAAGGCGAGAAAAAAGTAACTAGAATTTTATGAGATGGATATGCTTTTTTTGTAGCTTCAATAACGGGTAGTCCTTGTTCAAATTCTCCTAAAGAAGCAGTATGAAACCAAATAACCCTATCGTTTTTAGAAATAGTCCCTTTCAGAAAATCAAACAATCCTTTACGACCACTTACAAAAAGCCCTAGCTTTTTATTAAAAAGTGCAGCTATATTCAGAAAAAAACCGACGATGTAAACTAAAATATTATATAAAAAAAACACTTTATTTCTTTTATGGCTAAAATACGTTACTTTATGTTAATACATTGTCTATGGTTACTAATTTTTGTAATTTCGTAGCTACTTAAGATCGATCTCCATGAGGAAAATACAGATGGTTGACTTACAAAGTCAATATAGTTTCATAAAAGAACAAGTAAACAATTCCATAACCGAAGTTTTAGAATCTGCTGCATTTATAAATGGGCCAGAAGTGCAAAATTTCCAAAAAGAATTAGAGACATATTTAGATGTAAAACATGTAATCCCGTGTGCTAACGGTACAGACGCATTGCAAATTGCAATGATGGGATTAAATTTAAAGCCAGGAGACGAAGTTATAACTGTAGACTTCACCTTTGCAGCTACTGTAGAAGTGATTGCGTTATTACAGTTAACTCCAGTTTTGGTAGATGTGGAGCCTGATACTTTTAATATAGACATTGAAGCTATTAAAAAGGCAATTACTCCAAAAACAAAAGCTATTGTACCAGTTCATCTTTTTGGACAGTGTGCCAATATGGAAGCTATTATGGAAATAGCGAAAGAACATAACTTATATGTAATTGAAGATAATGCTCAAGGAATTGGTGCAGATTACACTTATAAAGACGGAACTACCAAGAAATCTGGTACTATTGGTCACGTTGCAGCAACCTCTTTCTTTCCTTCTAAAAATTTAGGATGTTATGGTGATGGTGGTGCAATTTTCACTAATGATGATGAATTAGCGCACACGCTTCGTGGTGTTGTAAACCACGGAATGTACGAACGCTACCATCATGATGTTGTTGGTGTAAACTCTCGCTTAGACTCTATTCAAGCTGCGGTTTTACGTGCTAAACTTCCATTGTTAGACACTTATAATACGAAAAGAAGAGAAGCTGCCGTAAAATATACCCAAGCATTAAAAGGGCATAACCATATTATAACTCCTGTGTTGGCTGAAGGCGAACTTGAAGCTAGCAATAATCACCACGTTTTTCATCAATATACCTTAAGAATTACAAACGGTAAACGTGATGAATTAGTAAAATTCTTAAACGAAAATGGAGTTCCTTGCGGAGTATATTATCCAATTCCATTACACAGTCAGAAAGCATATATGGATTCTCGTTACAATGAAAGCGATTTTGAAGTAACAAATCAGTTGGTAAAAGAGGTTATTTCTTTACCTATGCATACAGAGCTGGATGATGATCAGATTGTATTTATCACCGATAAAATAAAAGAATTTATTAACTAACCGAGTTATAGCTTTTGCCTAACTCACACCAATAATATTATAAATGAAAATATTAGTAACCGGAGGACTAGGTTTTATAGGGTCTCATACTGTTGTAGAGCTTCAAAATAAAGGTTTTGAAGTTATCATTATAGACAACCTATCTAATTCTTCTCTTGATGTTTTGGATGCTATCACCAAAATAACCGGCAAGAAACCTGAATTCGAGAAACTCGATTTGAGAGAAAAAGATGCTGTTGCTGCTTTCTTTAAAAAACACACAGATATAGCAGGAGTTATACATTTTGCTGCCTCTATTTTTGTAAATGAAAGTGTAGAAAACCCATTACTATATTATGAAAACAACTTAAATTCATTAATCTATCTTCTGAAAGAAGTTTCTGCAAGAAAGGAAATGTCGATGATTTTTAGTTCATCTTGTACTGTTTATGGCGAAACAGATAAATTGCCTATAACGGAAGAAGCCCCTGTAAAAAAAGCAGAAGCTCCTTACGGTAACACAAAACAAATAGGAGAAGAAATAATCCAAGACACTTGTAAAGTTAATCAGCATATTAAAGCTATTTCTTTACGTTATTTCAATCCAATTGGAGCACATCCAAGTGCTAACATTGGAGAAACTCCTCAAGGAAAGCCACATCACTTGGTTCCTTATATCACGCAAACAGCAATCGGAATCAGAGAACAATTACTAGTTTTCGGTGGAGATTATCCTACTGAAGACGGAACTTGTGTTCGAGATTATATCCATGTGGTAGATTTAGGAAAAGCACATGTTACCGCTTTAGAACGATTACTTGAAAACAAAAACAAATCTAATTACGAAGTTTTTAATATCGGAACAGGAAAAGGAAGTTCTATTTTTGAGGTAATTCAAAGTTTTGAAAAAGTAAGCGGACAAAAACTCAACTATAAAGTTGTAGACAGACGTCTTGGAGATGTTACTGCTATTTATGCAGACACTAAAAAAGCAAATGAAGAATTAGGATGGCAAGCTAAGTCTACTTTAGATGAAGCAATGGATTCTGCCTGGAAATGGGAACAAAAAGTAAGAAGTTAATATTTCCGACATATAATTATAAAATTGAGCGTAGCCGAAAAATTAATCCGACTACGCTCAATTTTTATAAAAACTTTCCTTTTAATAATTTAATATGCAGTTTTAACAACTCCTCCATCTACACGGAGCGCTGCCCCATTAGTTGCTGCAGATAGCGGACTAGCAATATAAACTACCATATTTGCTATTTCCTGAGGATTTGCAAATCGCTGCAATAAAGAAGTAGGACGCTCAGTTTTAAAAAACTGCTTTTCAACCTCTTCCCTTTTTCCTTCCTCTACTCCTGCAAACTCTTTAACTCCTTCTGAAAGTGTTGGCCCGGGCAAAACAGCATTAACCGTAACATTTGTACCTTTTGTTGTTTCTGCAATTCCACGAGAGACTGCAAGTTGTGCCGTCTTCGTCATCCCATAATGCACCATTTCCTCAGGAATATTAATACCACTTTCACTAGAAATAAATATAATACGACCCCAATCGCGTTTCTTCATTCCTGGTAATAAAGCACGCGATAAACGAACGCCACTCATTACATTGATATCATAAAACCGCTGCCATTCATTATCTGATATTTCTTCAAAAGGCTTCGGTTCAAAAACCCCTACATTATTAATTAAAATATCTACTTCTCCTAAAGCACTGATTAAGGATTTTATTTCCTCAGGACTCGAAAAATCACAAACATATCCTGTTACATTTGCATTATCTATTTCCTTAGAAATACTCTTTATAGCATCATCAATCGAGCTTTGAGTTCTTCCGTTTATAACAACTTCAGCTCCTTCTTTAGCAAGTGTTTTTGCTATTGCAAATCCAATTCCCTTCGTTGAACCAGAAATAAATGCTCGTTTTCCTTTTAATTCTAAATCCATATCTATTTTATTTACACTCAAATTATTCAATAAGTGTTACATAAAAAAGTTTCATCCTGGTTTTAAGTTTAATTTAGCTTTTCTATTGTAAAGACATTCATTTATCTTTGTAGCTAACTCCCCTACAGTTTTACTGATAAGGAAGTTAGTCCAAAGCAATTAATCTTTTCCACGTGTTACGTTGGGAAATTAAGCCCACCTAGTGGGGTAAAATAAGTTTCAGTGAGTAAAAAAATCACGCTACCTGGTCTCAAACAGGTTATAACTACGTATAAAGAATCTCTGCAACAACAGAAATTAGGGAGTTCTATTGCCAATTCTCAAAATAACATTCATTTAAAAGGCCTTGTAGGATCGTCACTTTCATTTGTAATTGCAAATGCATTTGAAGATGCTGAATTACCTTTTTTATTTATTCTGAATGATAAAGAAGAAGCCGCCTATTATCTAAATGATTTAGAGCAACTCATAAACGAAAAGGATGTTCTTTTTTATCCTGGAAGTTATCGTAGACCTTATCAGATTGAAGAAACAGACAATGCAAATGTTCTCTTAAGAGCAGAAGTATTGAACCGTATTAATTCTCGAAAAAAGCCTGCAATAATTGTCACCTACCCTGAGGCGCTTTTTGAAAAGGTTGTCACCAAAAAAGAATTAGAACGAAGCACGTTAAAAATAAATCTTAATGATAAGCTTTCTATAGATTTTATAAATGAAACGCTATTTGAGTATAAATTTAAAAGAGTAGATTTTGTAACTGAGCCTGGAGAGTTTTCAGTTCGTGGTGGTATTGTAGATGTGTTTTCCTTTTCTAATGATGAACCATATCGAATAGAGTTTTTTGGTGATGAAGTAGATAGCATCCGTACTTTTGATGTGGAAACTCAGCTATCAACTGATAAACTAAAGAAAATTTCAATTATTCCGAATGTTGAAAATAAACTGCTGGAAGAAGATCGTGAAAGTTTCTTAAAATATATTTCAGTAAAAACAGTTGTCTTTATTAAAAATAACGAGCTTCTTTTTTCAAGAATAGATAGTCTATTCACTAAAGCCGAAGAAGCTTTTGATAAGCTATCTAAAGATATAAAACACGCACCTCCAAAAGAACTTTTTTCTACAGGCGCACTTCTTAAAGATCAGCTTAAAACATATATAACCGTAGATTTAAGTACACCTAAAGACAATGATACTTACTACGAAACAATAACCTTTAATATAGCTCCTCAACCTTCTTTTAATAAACAATTTGATTTATTAATCGAAGATTTAGATGAAAATCATGAGAAAGGATATACAAACTATATCCTTTGTGTAAGTGATCAGCAGGCAAAACGCTTTCACGATATTTTTGACGACATGGAAGTCGACGTTCATTATCAAACAGTCGTTTTTTCTATGTTTCAAGGGTTTATTGACAAGGAGCATAAAATTGCGTGCTATACCGATCATCAAATTTTTGAACGCTATCATAAGTTTCATTTAAAAAATGGATATTCCAAAAAGCAAGCTATTACTTTAAAAGAACTCACCAATTTGGAAATTGGAGATTATGTAACTCATATCGATCATGGAATTGGTACATTTGGTGGTTTACAGAAAATTCAAGTTGAGGGGAAATTACAAGAAGCTATTAAACTTATTTATGGAGAGCGAGATATCCTATATGTAAGTATCCATTCGCTTCATAAAATAACTAAATATAACGGGAAAGACGGAAAAACTCCTAAAATATATAAACTAGGTTCTACCGCTTGGAAAAACCTTAAAAAGAAAACAAAGAGTAAGGTTAAAGAGATTGCTTTTAACCTTATTAAACTATACGCTAAAAGAAAAACAGAAAAAGGGTTTCAATATGGCCCTGATAGTTATCTCCAAAATGAGCTTGAAGCCTCCTTTATTTATGAAGATACTCCAGATCAAAGTACAGCTACCGAAGATGTAAAACGAGATATGGAGAAGGAGCAACCTATGGATAGACTTGTTTGTGGGGATGTTGGTTTTGGTAAAACAGAGGTTGCCATTCGAGCAGCTTTTAAAGCAGTTGATAATGGTAAGCAAGTTGCTGTTTTAGTACCTACAACCATTTTAGCTTTTCAGCATCAGAAAACATTTAGCGAACGTCTATCTGATATGCCAGTAACCATAGAATATCTAAATCGCTTTAGAACCGCTAAAGAGAAAAAGGAAACGCTAGAAAAGCTTGCTGAAGGGAAAGTTGATATTATTATAGGAACCCACCAATTGGTAAATAAAAATGTAAAATTTAAAGACCTCGGCCTTCTTATTGTTGATGAGGAGCAGAAGTTTGGTGTTGCCGTAAAAGACAAACTGAAAACAATTAAAGAAAATGTAGACGTACTTACACTTACCGCTACTCCGATTCCGAGAACGCTACAATTTAGCTTAATGGCAGCAAGAGATCTTTCTGTTATTACTACACCTCCGCCAAATAGATACCCAATTGAAAGTAACGTAATTCAACTTAATGAAGAAGTTATTCGAGATGCTATTTCTTATGAAATTCAACGTGGCGGACAGGTTTTCTTTATCAATAATAGAATTGAAAACATTAAAGAAGTAGCAGGAATGATACAACGTTTGGTTCCTGATGCTAAAATTGGAATCGGACACGGCCAGATGGACGGAAAGAAACTAGAGCAATTAATGCTGAGTTTTATGGCTGGAGATTTTGATGTTCTGGTAGCTACTTCTATTATAGAAAGTGGACTTGATGTTCCGAATGCAAACACAATATTTATTAATAACGCCAATAACTTTGGTCTTTCAGACCTGCATCAAATGCGCGGACGTGTTGGACGAAGTAATAAGAAGGCATTTTGCTATTTTATAACACCTCCATACTCTGTAATGACGGAAGATGCCAGAAAAAGAATTCAGGCATTGGAGCAATTTACAGAACTGGGAAGCGGATTTAATATTGCAATGAAAGATTTAGAAATTCGTGGTGCTGGAGATATTCTCGGTGGTGAGCAGAGCGGATTTATGAATGAAATAGGTTTTGATACGTATCAAAAAATACTGCAAGAGGCTATTGAAGAACTAAAAGAGAATGAATTCGCCGATCTTTACGATACTCCAAAAGAAGACAAGGTATATGTAAAAGATACACAATTGGATACCGATTTCCAATTGCTTTTCCCAGATGATTATATCAACGCAATAACAGAACGTTTAAAATTGTACAGCGAATTAAGCAATATTAAAACGGAAAAAGAGTTAGAAACATTTGAAAGTCAGCTTATAGATCGTTTTGGAGAACTTCCAGAAGAAGCTATAGATTTACTAAACAGTGTAAGAATTAAATGGATTGCTACTCAATTAGGTCTTGAAAGAATTATTTTAAAGCAAGGTAAAATGATAGGTTACTTTATTGCTGACCAACAAAGTAGTTTTTATCAAAGTGATAGATTTAGAAGTATTTTACAATACATTCAAGCACATCCTAAAGTTGGGAAGATTAAGGAGAAAGAGACTCGTAACGGCCTACGTTTACTTATAACTTTCGAGCAGATAAAATCTATTCACAAAGCTCTAAATACGATAAAACCAATTTTAGAGCCTGCTTACAGCGAATAGCCTTTGGCTTGATAATTGTAATTTAATATTAAAAAAACAACGATGAAAAAGCTTATATTTTTACTAATACTAATTCCTTTTTTGGGGTTAGCACAACATAGCATCTCTGGTACTTTTACGCCTAAAGATCAGTTTAGCAAGGTGTTTTTATATCGAGTAACACCAAACTATCCTACCTATATTTCGAATAGCAATATTGCTGCTGATGGAAATGCAACTGTTCCACTGGAGAGCACATTAGAGACCGGAATGTATCGTTTGGTTTTTGGAGTTCCTCAAGATGAGTATTATTTTGATTTTATTTACAACGGAAAAGAAGATATTACTTTTGAATACAGTAGTACTGGAGGCGTTACCTTTTTAACTTCTGACGAGAATCTTATCCTTCAAGAATACAATGCAAATGCAGATGAGGCCAAGCACTTGCTTAGTGCTACTTTTGAACCAGATGTTAAAAAAAGTACTTTCTTTAATGTATTTAAAGCCATCGATGGGATTCAGAATCAATACGAGACTCAAAGCGAAGGCATGCTGGCCAATCATTTTATAAAAACTGGAAGGCTTCCTATTCCTCAGAAACAAATATCAATAGAAGAATATTTAAGTCTTGAAAAGAATGAGTTTTTTAAACATATCGATTTTAACGATCCAATTCTTCAGAATTCTAACTACTTAGAAAATGCCTCTAAAATTTATGTTTTTAGATTCGCAAACAAAGACACACCTTCTCAATATGTTCAAAATATAGACTATGTAGCAACAAAGATTGGTACTAATAATGAATTGAAAAAATCAATTTTAGAAGGTCTTTGGTATGATTTTTCTGATATAGATAATATGGAAATTGCCAACTATATATCGGACACCTATCTTGAGAAATTGGCTCAAGAATTTGGAGATAAAAAACTAGTTGTAGACATAAATAAATATAAAAAGACTGGCGTTGGAGCAAAAGCTCCTAATTTTAATCTAGGAAACTCTAAGAGTTTATATGATTTAAATGATGCTGAAAACTACCTCATTATTTTTTGGAGTAGTACTTGTTCTCATTGCTTGAAAGAGATCCCAGAAGTAAATAAGTTTTTAGAAAATACTTCTAGTAATAAACTTAAAGTTATTGCCTTCGGATTAGAGGAAAGCGAGCATCCTTGGAAAGACACTATTAAAGAATTTCCTAGTTTCACACATGTATACGGAGCTGGAAAATGGGAGAATAAAACTTCTAATGACTATAATGTAGTTGCAACTCCAACTTATTTCCTTCTAAATGCTGATAAAAAAATCATTGCAAAACCAGATTCTTTAGAAGAACTTGAAGAAACTATAAATACGATTCAGTAACTAACCCCGAAGGAAACCTACGAGGTTGAGAATTACAATCAATTATAAATAAAATTATAGAGTATTCTAAAACTTAATCGTGAGTTTTTAGAGTACTCTTTTTTTATAGCGCTTTAAGGTCTTTTATGACTTTAAATGCAATATCTATTTGATCTTCCCCTACTATAATCGTAAACTCATTTGTTGTAGAAATTACTTCGTGAAGTATAATTCCTTCCCACGCTAAACGCTGAAAAATAAAATAATAAATCCCAGGAATCACTACATTCTCTTCAGGCAACTTAACGCTAATCGAAGAAAGCTTATCTACTTTCTGAGTTAGCTTTTCATCTTTAAATATTGTTTCAACAACAGCATTCATTGAGTCGCTAACAACAATATTGGTTTCATTAACCCCACGAGATGAAGTATAAAAAACATCTTTATTATCATTTATCTCTTGTAATAAACGCGCTTGCTTATTAAGAATAGTGTCAGAAATTAAAAAGGTATAGTCTGTGAGAGACGATCGGACAGTAATTTCTCCAATGTTCTTTAATACTTTTAAAATTCTGTGAGTTGCTCTAAATTCTAACTCTGAAGAAAGTCTTTTTAAAGCCATTACAATCGCTCCATTACGAACTTCTTTCCCTAATTGCTCTTCGATATCTGGCTTTATATTCCTAGAAAGCGAAGTTAGATTAATAATTCCCTGAGCTAATGCACTTTGTAAAAAAGGCTTTGATTTAATGTAATTTTCTACAATTGACGATATTGTTTTCATTTTCGTGGTTTGGTTTGGTATTTTAAGAGGCTGTAAATTTAAGCGAACTTTTCTTAAAAACAAAAAATTAAACGAATTGTTTTATTTATAACAAATTGTTTTTATTCGGAGAAGCCGTCAATAGCAGAACTTTAGAAGCTTAAAAATGATAAAAAGCATCTTCAAAATGCTCAATTGTGTACTTTTCTTTGTTTTTAAAAACGGCCACAATATCAAAACGTACTTCCATATTAATATTATTATCTATCATATAATAATCCATCACTTTTACCATAAGTCGTATTTTTTTGTTGTTCACAAAGCTTTGGGGATCTCCAAAAAAGATAGAACTTCTAGCTTTTACCTCCACACAAACCACTTGGTTATTAATTTGAGCTATAATATCTACTTCAGCACGATCGTATCTATAATTTTTTTCCTTGATCTCATATCCCTTTTTTAAAAGCAATGCTTCGGCCATTTCTTCCGCCTTTTTACCAAACTCATTATGTGTTGCCATAGTTATAAATATCTCATTTTCTTAGATGAAATAAGACCATAAATAACCTAGAAAGAATTATTTCAATTTAAAAAGTACGAAATATTAAATTAAGAAAATTAGTATCCCATATTTATCTGCAAACTCCCTTGAAAATTCTTATTTTTGTGACTTCAATAAATTTTGAGAATGTCAGAGAAATACAACGATACACCCAAAAATAAAGATAGATTTACAATCACAGCTGCCTTACCCTACACTAATGGTCCGATACATATTGGGCATTTAGCAGGAGTTTATGTGCCAGCAGATATTTACGCGCGTTATTTGAGATTAAAAGGAAAAGACGTTGCATTTATCTGCGGAAGTGATGAACATGGTGCAGCAATTCCTATGAAAGCTAAAAAGGAAGGAGTTACGCCACAAGAAATCATTGATAAATACAATGGTGTCATCAAAAAATCTTTTGAAGATTTTGGTATCTCCTTTGATAATTATTCTCGTACATCTGCAAAAATTCACCATGATACAGCTTCAGATTTTTTCAAGAAAATGTACGAAGATGGTAAATTTATAGAAGAAGTAACTGAGCAACTTTTCGACGAAGAGGCACAACAATTTCTAGCAGATAGATTTGTAGTGGGAACATGCCCAAAATGTAATCATGATGGAGCCTATGGCGATCAATGTGAAAACTGCGGAAGTTCTCTAAATGCAACAGATCTTATAAACCCTAAGTCTACAATTACAGGTTCTGTTCCTGTTTTGAGAGAAACAAAACATTGGTTTTTACCTTTAGATCAATATGATTCTTTCTTAAGAGAATGGGTTATAAAAGGACATAAAAAAGACTGGAAGTCTAATGTATACGGACAAGTAAAAAGTTGGATCGATGAAGGTCTAAAGCCTCGTGCTGTAACTAGAGATTTGGATTGGGGAATCCCAGTTCCTGTGGAAGGTGCGGAAGGAAAAGTTCTTTACGTTTGGTTTGATGCTCCAATTGGATACATTTCATCTACAAAAGAATGGGCAGAACGCGAAGGGAAAGATTGGGAACCTTATTGGAAAGATTCTAGACTGATTCATTTTATCGGAAAAGATAATATTGTCTTCCATTGTATTATTTTTCCTGCAATGCTTCAAGGACACGGAGATTATATATTACCTGAGAATGTTCCAGCAAACGAATTTTTGAACCTAGAAGGTAACAAACTTTCTACTTCAAAAAATTGGGCAGTATGGCTACATGAATATTTAGAAGATTTCCCAGAAAAGCAAGATGTATTGCGCTATACATTAACAGCGAATGCTCCAGAAAATAAAGACAACGATTTTACGTGGAAAGATTTCCAAGCTAGAAATAACAACGAATTGGTTGCTATCTTCGGAAATTTCATCAACAGAGTTATTGTACTTACACATAAGTATTACGAAGGTATTATTCCTGAGCCAAATACTTTTAGTGATATTGATAAGGAGACATTAGAAGAACTAAGAAAGTATCCTGAAATCATTTCTAATTCAATTGAAAAATATCGTTTTAGAGAAGCTTCTCAAGAGTTAATGAATGTTGCGAGGCTTGGAAATAAGTATCTTGCAGATGAAGAACCTTGGAAAGTTATAAAACAAGATGAAGAGCGCGTTAAAACAGTGATGTATGTAGCTTTACAAATTGCTAGTGCTTTGGCAGTTTTAAGTGAACCATTTTTACCGTTCACCTCTAATAAACTTAAAGAAATGCTCGCTTTCAATTCTTTAGATGAAAATTTACAATGGAATGATATTACCAATAAGGAAGTTTTACTTCCAGCTGGACATACCGTTGAAAAAGCATCTTTATTATTTACGAAGGTTGAAGATGAAGAAATTCAAAAACAATTAGAAAAATTGGAAGCAACTAAAAAAGCAAATCAAGAAAGTCTAGCAGAAGAAAATGCTACTGTAGAACCACAAAAGGATATTATTACTTTTGATGATTTTACAAAATTAGACATGCGTGTAGGAACAATTTTAGAGGCAGAGAAAATGCCAAAAGCAGATAAGCTCCTTGTTTTAAAAGTAGACACAGGAATTGATGTAAGAACTATTGTTTCTGGGATTGCAAAAAGCTTTAATCCTGAAGATATTGTTGGAAAAAAAGTTACTGTTTTAGTAAACCTAGCTCCTCGAAAATTGAGAGGCGTTGAAAGTGAAGGAATGATATTAATGACGGAGGATAAATCTGGAAAAATAGTTTTTATAAATCCTGATGAAGCGGGAATTCCAAGCGGGAAAACGATTAATTAAATACAACAACATTACAATTATAGAAACCCCAAAAGTTTAAAAAGCCTTTGGGGTTTTAAAATTAGCCACTATGCAAACACTCATTCAATACATAGTAAATAAAACTTCTATTGCTGAAAAAAGCATTGAAAGCACTGTAAATCTTATTGATCAAGATTGTACAATCCCCTTTATTGCTCGCTATCGTAAAGAAGTTACTGGGAATTTAGACGAAATTCAGATTGGAGATATTGTTTCTTTAAAAAAGGATTTCGAAGCTTTACAAAAACGAAAAGAGCAAATTTTAAAATCCCTAAAGGAGCAAGAAGTACTTTCTGATGAATTAAAACAAAAAATAGAGCACACAGATAATCTAGTTGCATTAGAAGATTTATACCTCCCCTATAAAAAGTCTAGAAAAACAAAAGCAGATACAGCTAGAGAAAATGGATTGGAGCCACTTGCAAAAATAATCATGGCTCAGAATGCAAACGACATAGATGCTATTGCCACTAGATATACAGATAAAAATGTAGCTTCAGAGGAGGAAGCTTTAGAAGGTGCGCGACATATTATTGCTGAATGGATTAATGAACGTCTGGATATTCGTAATGCCATCAGAAATCAATATGAACGCTATGCAGAGATTAATACCAAGGTAGTAAAGACGAAATCGAAAGATGAAAATGCTCAAAAATATAGAGATTATTTTGAATGGAATGAGCCGTTAAAGCGTTGCCCTTCTCACAGATTGTTAGCAATTTTAAGAGCAGAGAATGAAGGCTTTATTAAAGTTAAAATTACAATAGATCAAGACAAAGCTTTGGATTTTATTGAAAATAGAATCATAAGATCAAACAACGCCTGTGGAGCGCAAATAGAACTTGCGGCTACAGATGCTTTTAAAAGACTGCTTGCTCCTGCACTTAGCAACGAGGCCTTAACCAATGCCAAAGAAAAGGCAGATGCAACAGCAATCTCAGTTTTCGCAAAGAATCTAAAACAACTCCTTTTGAGTCCGCCACTAGGTGAAAAAAGAGTGTTGGCTATCGATCCTGGGTTTAGAACTGGATGTAAAGTGGTGTGTTTAGATAAACAAGGAGGATTGCTTCACAACGAAACAATCTATCCGCACGAACCAAGAAAAGAAGCTACACAAGCTATAAAGAAGATTAGCACTTTAGTAAATGCATATAAAATTGAAGCCATTGCTATTGGTAACGGTACTGCATCACGAGAAACAGAAACGCTCGTTAAAAGAATTCGTTTTGATAGTGATGTGCAAGTTTTTGTTGTTAGTGAAGCTGGAGCATCTATTTATTCAGCATCAAGAATAGCTCGAGAAGAATTCCCAAATTATGATATTACGGTACGAGGTTCTGTTTCTATTGGAAGACGACTTTCAGACCCTCTAGCGGAGCTTGTTAAAATCGAAGCTAAATCTATTGGCGTTGGGCAATATCAACATGATGTAGACCAAACAAAGCTAAAAGATGAACTTGATAGAGTTGTTGCGAGTTGTGTAAATAAAGTAGGTGTAAACATTAACACAGCCAGCAAATCGTTATTGAGTTATGTTTCTGGAATTGGCGATAAACTAGCCGAAAATATTGTTTCTCATAGAAATGAAAATGGTCCTTTTACATCTCGTGAAGCTATAAAAGAAGTTTCGAGGTTAGGAAATAAAGCTTTTGAACAAAGTGCAGCCTTCCTCCGTATTAAAAGCCCAACAAACCCTTTAGATGATTCTGCTGTTCATCCTGAAAGCTATTCTGTAGTGAATAAAATGGCTGTAGATTTAAAAGTGAAAATTAAAGATTTGGTTGGTAACAAAGAACTGATTAAGAAGATTCCGCTTGAAAAATACTGCACGAAGAACATCGGTTTACCAACACTTACAGATATTGTCAAAGAATTAGAAAAACCTGGAATCGACCCTAGAGAAAAGGCAAAAATTTTTGAATTCGATCCAAATATTAAAACCATCAACGATTTAAGACCTGGACAAATACTTCCTGGGATTGTAAATAACATCACTAATTTTGGATGTTTTGTAGATATCGGAATTAAAGAAAGTGGGCTTGTACATATTTCTAAACTAACCGATGGTTTTGTCTCAGACGTAAACGAAGTAGTTACTTTGCAACAACATGTAAAAGTTAAGGTTACAGAAGTTGATATTAACAGAAAACGCATTCAACTATCAATGTCATTTTAAAATCACAACTATATAAAGCACATTGATTTAATTAAAACATAAGCCTAACATAACTTATTGATATCAACAGATATTGCCTTTTGATATTATTGAATTTACATAGACTATTTAAAAATTAGTAGATGAATCCCAAAAGATGTTTAGGTATAGAATAATTTCATTAAATTTAAAAAAAATAGAATCACAATGTTAAAAAAGAAAATAGAAGACGCATTAAATAAGCAAATAAGAGTTGAAGCTGAGTCTTCACAAATATATCTTGCAATGGCATGCTGGGCAGAAGTAAAAGGCTTAGAAGGTGTTGCTCAATTTATGTATGATCAATCTGATGAAGAGCGTGAGCATATGCTAAAGCTTGTGAAATTTATAAATGAACGTGGCGGACATGCAAAAATTTCTGCTCTAAAAGAACCTAATGTTACTTTTGAGAGTTTTAAAGAAATGTTTGAAAAACTATTTGACCACGAAGTTTTTGTTTCTGAAAGTATCAACAATCTTGTACATATCACTTTAGAAGAAAAAGACTACGCAACTCATAACTTTTTACAATGGTATGTTGCTGAGCAAATAGAAGAAGAGGCTATGGCAAGAACGATACTAGATAAGATTAATTTAATTGGAGATGACAAAGGAGGTCTTTACTTGTTTGATCGTGACATCCAACAATTAACTGTAACTAGCTCTGCTTCTACTCCATTAGAGTAAATGAAAAGTGTTAAAGTTTATTTAGATTAAGTTTAAATAGATATATTTGTCCAAGGTAATCAAATGTATTTCCGTTGGGCAAAAAGAAAAAAGATAAAGAGAAGAAAAAAGACAAAAAGGTTAAAGAACTTAAAACTAAGGGCTTAAAATCTAAGTGTTGTAAAAAGTTTCAGAAAAGCGAATCTAAACGTTGTAAAAAATGTCCATGCTTCGATTTAATGAAAGAGAAAGCAGCATAAACTTTTTCTTAAGAATATTTATACTATTTGTGAGCGTATTAATAATGATTTAATACGCTCTACAGATAGCCTACTAACTATTCTTTTCCAAGCATTAATATCTCATTACAGTTAATCTCTGTTACATAACGCTTCACTCCTTCTTTGTCATCATAATTTCTAGAAGTAAGTTTGCCTTCAATAGCAACCTCTTTTCCTTTTACTAAATACTTCTCTACAATATCCGCAGTTTTACCCCACGCAATTATATTATGCCACTGAGTATCTTTAACCACATTTCCCTTTTGATCCTTGTAATTTTCATTTGTAGCGATAGAGAATTTTGCTAACTTTTTACCGCTATCTAAATTGATAACTTCAGGGTCATTTCCCAAATTCCCTATTAACCGTACACTGTTTCTTAAGCTGTTCATAATTGAAAAAATTTAAAAGATTAATATTATAATTAATTGTAAATTCGATATGCTCAAATCGACAATGCAAAGATTGTTCAGAACCAAATATATACTCGGTTCTTACTTAGTTACTTTCGTTTAAATACGGTTGTAATCATTTGTAGTCGTTTGAAAATTGTTTTTTAAAGAAGAAAAAATATGGAAACTATAAACAAAATAGAGCTTAGAAATCTTCATATTGAAGATTACTTAGAATTAAAATCTTCCATGACTGAGGCGTATAGCGAGATTGAAGGCGCTGCATGGAAAGAGCAAGAAATAAAAAAGCTACTCTCCATTTTTCCAAAGGGACAGTTAGTAGTTTTAGCAGATGATAAAGTTGTTGGGTGTGCTTTATCTTTAGTTATTGATGAAAAAGATATAGACGACAATCATACCTACGAAGAAATAACTGGAAATTATACCTTTTCCACGCATAATTCTTTAGGTAATATTTTATACGGAATCGATGTTTTTATTCATCCAAAGTATAGAGGTTTACGACTTGGAAGACGTTTGTATGACAAACGAAAAGAACTTACCGAGCAATTAAATTTAAAGGCTATTATGTTTGCTGGCCGTATTCCTAATTACAGCAAACATTCTGATGAGATAACTCCTAAGCAGTATATTGATAAGGTGAAAATGAAGGAATTATTTGATCCTGTTCTTGCCTTCCAATTAAGTAATGATTTCCATGTTAAGAAAATCATGAAAAATTATCTGGAAGGAGATGCAAACTCATTAGATTATGCAGTTTTAATGGAGTGGAATAATATCTATTATGATAAAAGTCCAAAGCTCATAAATTCTGAAAAGTCTATTGTAAGATTGGGGCTTATTCAATGGCAAATGCGTCCATTAAAAAACTTAGATGCTTTATTCGAACAAGCTGAATTTTTTATTGATGCTGTTTCTGGTTACGGAAGTGATTTTGCTCTCTTTCCAGAATTATTCACTGCTCCTTTAATGGCAGATTACAATCACTTAAACGAAGCAGATGCCATTCGGGAATTGGCAAAATATACAGAACCAATCCATCAAAAGTTTCAAGAGTTTGCAATCTCCTACAATATAAATATTATCACAGGAAGTATGCCTCACATTATTGATGGGAACTTATACAATTCTGGATTTTTATGTAAAAGAGATGGTACTTCAGAAATGTATACGAAGATCCATATTACTCCAAACGAAGTTTCGCATTGGGGAATGAAAGGTGGCGATGCAATTCAAACCTTTGATACCGATTGTGGTAAAATTGGAATTATAATATGTTATGATGTTGAGTTTCCTGAATTAAGTAGACTTTTAGCTGATGAAGGAATGCAATTATTGTTTGTTCCCTTTTTAACAGACACTCAAAATGGTTACACACGTGTTAAAAGTTGCGCCCAAGCTCGTGCTATCGAAAACGAATGCTACGTTGCAATTGCTGGTTGTGTTGGAAACCTCCCAAAAGTTAATAATATGGACATCCAATATGCGCAAGCTGCAGTTTTAACACCTTCAGATTTTGCTTTTCCTAATAATGGTATCAAAGCTGAAGCAACTCCAAACACAGAAATGACTCTTTTAGTAGATGTAAATATCGATTTATTAAAAGAACTTCATGAGCATGGAAGTGTCCGAATTTTAAAAGACCGAAGAAACGATCTTTATGAAGTAAGAAAAAAATAGTACCTTATATACTTATAAAACTACCTCAGTATATTTCTGGGGTAGTTAAATTACTTCTTTTAAAAAGGTACATCACTAAATTAAGCCTACTTGAAGAATTAACATCTTATAAAACATGGAAAAAGTTTGTCTTGAATGTGGTGAAAAATTAATTGGTCGAGCCGATAAGAAATTCTGTAGTGATTATTGTAGAAATGCTTTCAATAATAAACTGAATAAAGACAGTAAAAATCTTATCAGAAATATTAATAATAGACTTCGAAAAAATTATAGGATTTTGGAGGAACTAAATCCAGAAAGTAAAACCAAAACTACTAAAACCCGACTTTTAGATAAAGGTTTTGATTTTGAACATTTCACAAGTACATATACCACAAAAAAAGGAACTACATATTACTTTTTATATGATATAGGATACCTGCCACTGGAAAATGACTATTACATGATTGTTAGAAGAGAACGCTAGTTTTCTCCTAAAAAAAGTAGTTATTAATAATTATGACTATTTAATTTCAAAGCAGCCACAACAATATCCTTTCTACTTATTTGACCCACTAGCTTTCCATGATCCATTACTGGAAGTCTTCTTCTATGGCCTTCATAAAACCGCGATGCAGCATCAAAAATATTCATATCATGAGGAATCGTCTCGACATCTACAGTCATAAAATTCTCTACATTTTTTTCTAAAATCGGCATATTAAAATAGCGACTTTCAGAAATTTGCTTCATACAATCTGCTTCAGAAATAATCCCAACAAGCTTCCCATGATCATCACATACTGGACCACCAGAAATACGATGCTTTAAAAAGAGCTCCATAACTTCTAAAATAGATTGATCTGGCTTAAAAATCACTAGATTTTTAGTCATATAATCTTCAACCAGAATTGGCGCATCATATTGCTTCTTCTGTTCTTCCCTTGCTCCTTGAAAACTTTTAATCCCCATATTCTTGTAGTTTTTTAAGATTGGTGTTAATTATAAATATAACTAATTATAATGAAATAATATAAATTATTAGTAATCTTATAGTTAATTTTTTAAGTCATTGTTAAAACTAAGGATGTGAATGGTAGATTCTAAACAAAAAAGAACCTGAATAATGGATAGAAACTATTTTTTTAGGAGAAAAACAAGTTAGATGGGAAACATGAGAAACCCTTAATTTAAAAATCCTTATTATTATATTTATGCTTTGAACTAAACCTTTTCTTGTGAAAAAATATTCCCTAATACTATCATTTCTTGTTCTCGTTGGAATTACCGCTTGGAGATTCTATGATTTAATGCCTCAAACGGATTCATTTACTGGTAAGTTTTCAGTAGAAAACACATTAAATCATATTAAGAGAATATCGGAAAAACCTCATTTTGTAGGTTCAGATACTCATAAAGAAGTTGAAGAATACATAATTTCTGAGCTAGAAAAACTAGGTCTAAAAACTGAGACTCAAGAAGGTTATACTACTGGAGATTGGGGAAACCTAAGTAAAGCTAAAAATATAATAGCTAAAATAAAAGGAACAGAAAACGGTAAAGCTCTTGTTCTTATGTCTCATTATGACAGCAGCCCTCACAGCTCATTAGGAGCAAGCGATGATGCTGTGGGTGTGGGTGTGATCTTAGAAGGAGTGAGAACATTTCTAGCTGATAATAAACAGCCAAAGAATGACATTATCATTTTATTTACAGATGCTGAAGAGCTAGGACTCAATGGTGCGCAACTTTTTGCTGATAAACACCAATTAAAAAAAGATATTGGATTAATCCTAAATTTTGAAGCTAGAGGGAGCGGCGGACCTAGTTATATGCTTATTGAAACAAATGGCGGGAATAAAAATATGATTGAGTCTTTTGCTGAAGCGAATCCACAATTTCCAGTAGCAAATTCTTTAGCTTATAGTATTTATAAAATGCTTCCTAATGATACAGATCTTACTGTTTTTAGAGAAAATGCTAATATCGATGGCTTTAATTTTGCTTTTATAGACGATCATTATGATTACCATACTGTTCGTGATAGTTTTGAAAATGTTGACAGGAATACATTAAGGCATCAGATTTCTTATCTTATCCCTCTGCTGAACTTTTATGCTGATTACGACCTCTCTAAAATAAAATCGGAGGTTGATTATATTTACTTCGACGTCCCTGTTTTCAACTTTGTTTATTATCCCTTTAGTTGGATAATTCCGATGTTGGCAATTGCTATTGCTTTATTTTTAATTATTATCATAATAGGATTTAAAAAAGCAAAGCTAAGTGTAAGAGGTGTTTTAAAGGGATTTGCGGCTTTTATACTTTCGTTAGCCTTAGCAGGTATAATCGGCTACTTCAGTTGGACTACATTACTAAAAATCTATCCACAATATCAAGATATTTTACATGGATTTACATATAACGGTCATTTTTATATTGCTGGCTTTACAGCTTTAAGCTTTGGAATATGCTTCTTTATCTATGCTAGATTCAAAAAAGTTGAAACTCAAAATCTAATCATAGCACCAATATTCTTCTGGATCATAATCTGTGCAGCAATAGCCACTTATTTAAAAGGAGCTAGCTTTTTTATAATCCCTGTATTTGGTGCCTTAGGAGCACTATATATGTTACTCCATCAGAAAAATAAAAAACCTCAATTATTATTTCTAATTATATTATGTATCCCCGCAATATGGATCCTAGCACCTTTAATCCATATGTTCCCCGTAGGTTTAGGATTAAAAGTACTTGTAGGTTCTTGCATATTAAGTGTGCTTCTTTTTGGATTATTACTTCCTGTTTTTGGATTATATCCGAATAAAAAATCTTACGCTTATTTAGGGTTTTTAATAGCTTTACTATTTTTAATCTCAGCCCATTTTCAAGCGGAATTCAGTAAAGAAAATCCACATCCAACCAGTTTGGTATATATATTAGATGCAGACACTAATACTGCTAAATGGGCTACCTATAATAATGTTTTAGACCTTTGGACATCACAATATGTAAAAACAAAAGATTCTGTAACAGATAAAAACTCCAATTTTAGCAGTAAATATGGTACTGGGTTTACGCATATAGCAACGGCTCCAATTAAAAATATTCCTATTCCAGCTATAGAAATTATAAAAGACACTGTTATTGGTAATAAGAGGGAAGTTACAATCTGCATTACACCCCATCGAAATGTAAATCGGTTAGAGATAACTACAGATAGTACACCGCTATTTGGTTGTAAAATAAATGGAATTAGTCTTACCGATAATTATTTAAAAAATCGAGACAGTAGACTTTTAACACATTACATTAGTAATAATGATTATTCTGAATTAAATTTAGTTTTTAAGGCTAATGATAAACCTGTTCTAACTTTTTATGAAGCTTCAAACGATCTTCTAGAGCATCCTTTATTTAGTATTCCTCCTCGTCCTGAAAATGCAATCCCCATGCCTTTTGTTTTAAATGATGCTATATTGATTAAAAAAACTATAAAACTATAATGTCAAAAAAAATTGCAGTACTAGGTTGTGGATGGTTAGGCTTGCCGCTTGCCAAATCATTTGTAAAGAATAATTATCAGGTAAATGGGGCGACAACCTCTGTAGATAAAATTCTGCACATAGCGCAACATAAAATAAATCCATTTTTAATTGCTGTACATAAGCATCATATAGAGGGTAATATTAGTTATTTCCTTCAGGATGTAGACATCCTATTTATAAATATTCCTCCACGTATCAGAAGAAATTCTAACGCTAATTATATTTCAAAAATTAAAACCCTTTCTGAAAAAATAGAAGAGTCCAATATTAAGAAGGTTATTTTTATAAGTAGTTCTTCCGTTTATGCTAATAATAATGATATTGTAGATGAAAACACACCTCCTAAACCGGAGACGGAAAGTGGCAAACAAATTTTAGCTTCTGAAGAGTTATTAAAGAGTAATCCTAACTTTAAAACCACTGTAATCCGCTTTTCTGGGCTTTACGGAGATAAAAGACACCCAATAACCACATTATCTGGAAAGAAAGATGTATCGAATCCAGAGGCGCCAGTAAACCTAATTCACCTAGAAGATTGCATCGGAATTATAAATGCCATTATCGATAAAGATGTTTGGGGAATAACCTTTAATGCATCTGCACCAAAACATCCTTCTAGAGAAGAATATTACACAAGTCAAGCAGAAAAAATGGGACTCGAACCACCTACATTTGACAGGTCCAAGAAAACGCAGGGAAAAACGATTACCTCAACATTAATTAACACACATTTATCATATAATTTTACCTATCCTAACTTAGGATATTGAACCAAGTTAAAAACCTTAACATAGCGACTATTTTCTAGTTAAATATAGGTTAAACACTAAAATAGCTTAAGTTCAAATTGAACCTTATTTGTAATTTTACAGTGTAAAAGAAATTAAATATTTGTTTTTCATTATACATAAAACCAAGAATTAGGTTAGGTTTTTAAGTTAGTTTAGATTAGTTTATTAAAAAGGAGGGTTGCTTATCCATAAGAGCAGTTCTCCTTTTTTTTATGCATAAAAATGTCTGAAATGCTAAATTCGTAATTAATCAAATTGGTTTTCTTTTACAGCTATAAAGCGGAATAAGCCTCATATTATGGGATTTATTGAAATATTTTAATAGATTTGGCGCATTAAGAAAAGCTTATCTTATAATAAGTCACCTTAAAGTTTTTAAATATAATTTTTCAACTATGAAACAGACAGCAATATTAATGATGTTCTTCGCATCATTTTTTGGGTTTTCTCAAAACGATGCTACACTTACCAAACATTACGAAGCTTTCTATAAACAAATGAAAGAACAAGGAGATGTTAGAGGAGTTATTAATGCCTTAACGCACTTAAATGTAATTAGCCCAAATCAGGCTAGAATAGATACATTAGCTTTTTTTTATAGCAATTCTGGGCAACACGTTCAAGCAATTAATCTTTTAGGAACTGAAAAAGATACAAAAGCTTCTAATCTTGCTGTTGAAGTAAAAGCTAGATCTTTAAAAGCTGTAAATCAGCCGCAATTAGCAGTACAGCAATTCGATATAATGTTCAGCAGAAAACCAGATATTTATATTGCATACGATTTAGTAGATCTTAATTTACAAATCGGAAAAATTGTAGAAGCGCAAACTTACATTAAATACGGATTAGAAAATGCTAAAGATGAAGACATGCTTCCTTTTTATGAAGCTAATCCACCTTACCAAGTGCCTTTAAAAGCAGCTTTTAAATACCAAGAAGGGCTTTTAAAATATAATGAAGACAAAACAAATATAGATGCTGCAATAAGTACTATTGATGAAGCTATTGTTATGGCTCCAAATTTTACTCTTGCTAAAAATATAAGACAACTTTTATTAAATCAGAAACAAGAAGGAACTGCTGAAAAAATAAACCCAGCAACAACTCCTAAAACTGAAGGAGAATAACAAACCCTTTCTGAATAAAAAAAGCGCTTTAAGAATTTCATTCTTAAAGCGCTTTTTTTTGAATTAACATTCGTTAATTAGGTCTTATAAATTACCAAATCTTAATACGTTCTTCTGGAGTTAAATACATAGCATCTCCTTCTCTAATATCAAAAGCATCATAAAATGCATCTATATTAAGTAAAGGCTGTGTTGCTCTGTACATTCCTGGAGAATGTGGATCTGTTTTGATTCTATTTTTAAGCGCCTCATCACGCATTTTTGTTCTCCAAACAGTTGCCCAAGACATAAAGAAACGTTGCTCTGGTGTAAATCCATCAATTTTCCCAGGATTACCATGCTCTTTTAAGTGCATTTGCAGACCATCGTAAGCAGCATTTACTCCTCCTAAATCTCCAATATTCTCTCCTAAAGTAAACTTACCATTAATAAATACATCTGGAAGCACTTCAATTCTGCTGTATTGAGAAGCTAAAGAATCTCCTAAAGCATTAAACTGTGTAAGATCTTTTTCTGTCCACCAGTTTACTAAGTTTCCATCAGCATCAAAATCTGCTCCGCTATCATCAAAACCATGAGAAATTTCATGTCCAATTACAGATCCCATTCCTCCATAATTCACAGCAGCATCTGCAGTAAAGTTAAAGAATGGTGGCTGTAGAATTGCAGCTGGGAAAACAATCTCATTATAAGATGGATTGTAATATGCGTTTACAGTTTGTGGAGACATAAACCACTCTGTTTTATCTACAGGCTTCCCTAATTTATCAATAGTTTTTGCGAAGTTCCATTTAGAAACATTCAATCTATTTTGATAGAAAGAACCTCCATCTTTAGCAGTTTTTATTTCTAAAGAGCTATAATCTTTCCACTCATCAGGATATCCTACTTTAATAGTAGTTTTATCAAGCTTCTCGATTGCTTTCTTCTTAGTTTCCTCGTTCATCCATGGCAAAGCATTAATACGCACTTCATACGCCTTAATTATATTTGCTATCATATCTTTAGCTTGCGCTTTTGCCTCTGGCGGAAATTTTTCATCTACATAAAGCTTCCCTAAAGCCTCGCCTATAGAACCATTTACAGTTTGTAAAGCTCTTTTACTTAAAGGCTCCTGCTCTTTTGCTCCTCTAAGTTCTTTGCTATAAAACTCCCAATCTGCTCTATCCATTTCTTTTGTAAGCGCATTAGAAGCACTGTTTACAAGCCCCCAACGTAAATACGCTTTCCAGTCTTCAACATCTCCAGAACTAAAAACAGTCTCTAAAGATTTTGTATAAGCAACTTGACTAATATCTATTGTATCAACACTAGCAGCTCCAATACCTTCAAGATATTCTTTCCAATCTAAAGAAGGAACCATTTTCTGAAGATCAGAAATAGCAGTTGGATTGTATGTTGTTTTAGGATCACGTCTTGCAACTTTATCTAGCATTTTTTCAGCCAATTCCGTTTCTAATGCTAAGATGTTTTCAGCCTGAGTAGCAGCTGCCTCTTCATCATAACCTACAAACTGAAGCATACGTGTTATGTGAGCCACATATTTATTGCGAAGCTCTTTAGACTCATCATCTTGATCTAAATAGTAGTCTCTATCTGGTAAACCTAATCTACCTGCTCCTAAAGAAGCAACATTCTTATTACTATCTTTTGCATCGGATCCTACATTAAATCTAAAGAAACCAGCCCCTGTTGTAGGTGTCATTTCTATAAAATATGCTTGAAGGTCCTCTTTATTTTTAATAGCTTCGATTTTCTCTAGATATGGTTTTAATGGAGCTACTCCTTGCTCCTCTCTAGAAACTGTATCCATAATAGACTCAAACATTCTTACAGCTTTCGCTTGATCAGAATTTTGATCTAATTCAGAATTATCTTTCGCATTATTAAGAATCGCAAGCGCATCGTCATCTGTATTCACTCGTAGTTCATTGAAACTTCCCCAAGTAGTTTTATCATCTGGGATTTCTGTTTCATCTAACCATTTTCCATTAACAAACCTAAAAAAGTCATCTTTAGGACTGGAAGTGGTATCCATGTATTCAAGGTTTATACCAGGTATCGTCTCTACCTCAGCAACCTCTTTTTTTTCTTCAGTCTTACAAGAAGCAAGAAAAACAACTGAAGCAAGCCCATATATAATAGGCTGATTAAAAGTTAATTTCATATGTGAATTAGTTTTGTTAAGAATCCTTGCAATTTAAAGGAAATTGTTATTCTTAATAAACTTGCACTACTTAATTAACATTTCTTTAAGAAAACTGTTTAAGGCTTTACTTTTGAAGGAGGTGTATTGTTTATAAAATCCTCGTAGATCTTACTTTTCAAAGATTCAGATAATTGATCGCGCAACGCATTATAAGACATCATTACACGCTTTCTGGTGATGTTTATGGAATCTATCGGTGCATTTTCTTCTAATCGCACCTTTAACTGATTGCTAAACGTATTAAACACAATAAGCCTGCTTTTTACGTCTGGAATTTCAAACTTAGCAGGAAATAAAGTGTCTTTTTCTATATCCTTATCTAAACGGATAAACTCTTCAGCATAATAAGTAAGATCTCCCGTATTCTGACGCTGAAACTTCTCCATCAAACTACTAAGCTCCTTGAACTTTTTCCACTTATTTATTTCTGCCAACTTTTCTTTACTGATACTCGTTATTGCTGGCAGCTGACTATAAGAAACTTGAGCGTTTTCATCAGAAACGACTACCTCTTCTTTATTCTCATCGTTTCCACAACTGAAAATAAATAGACTTAAGCTGAATGATAATATGTATATAGATTTCTTCATTTCAAGTTTCAAGTTTCAAGTTTCAAGTTTCAAAGATAAGAGAATAGTTTTATTTATTCTGAATAACTACTGAAGAGAAAACACAAAATAATACAAACGCAGAAATTGAAAATATTAATTTCAACTCCTGCGTTATATATTGACAAACTTTTTATTACTCGGTATACAAAACCTCACTTTTCTGAGAGATTCCATTTTCATTAAATGCTTCTATTTGATAATAATACCCTTGATCTGTGTTTAAAGCTCTCAATTCGTAATTTGGATCATCGTACATCAATGCTGAAAGATTTAATTTATCTTTTTCAATTCCCCAATAAATTACATATCCTGTAGCATCTTTTACAGCGTCCCAAGTCAACATTGTATTCCTTCTATCTCCTTGTCTTTCAGCTTTAAAATGTTTAGGTGTTTTAGGAGCTTTCTCTTTCCCTTTACCAAATACTCTAAACTCAGAAATTGCTAAATATTTATTAGTACAATGCACATGATTATATCTAATATATCTTGCTTCCGCATCTTTAGCCAATTCTATGTATGCGTGGGGTATATCTTTATTATTTTTACTATAATCAGCGATCGTGTTCCATTTCTTACCATCTAAAGAACCTTCAATTGTAAATTGTTGTCTCAACGTATCTGGACGACCAAAAACAGTACTTTTGTAATCTTGAAAATTAATCTGAATGGCTTTTACATCCATAGGCTTCTGTAAATCTACTTGTACATAAATAGAATCGTTATTTTCTTCAGAAACCCAATACGAGCGAATCTCTTCATCATTAATTTTATCAATTTCAAAACCTTTTATTTGCTCTTGCATATAACCTTTATCACTTTCATCCACTACCTTATTTTCACCTTTTACTAAAGGAGAATTTGTAGTGACTGGCTTGTTGTAAGAAAGCAACATCCAACCTGTAAAACGCTCTTTATGATCTGCCACTTTTGTCCCTGGAAGGTAATGCGGATAATCTCCATATGCAGTATTTACAAACATCTGTCCATCATCTTCAAATCCTGCAGGATACATCCCCAACCTTCTTTCAAATTTAAAATTCACCGAGATTGCCATCGTAGAATAATGCCAATAATTTCCATTATTATCTTGTACTGTACTTCCGTGTCCGGCACCTTTTAAAAACCCTCCAGGCTTGTATGAAATAGGATTATAAGGCGCGTATGTAAATGGTCCTAACGGACTCTTACTAGTATAAACACCATCGGCATAAACATTCCATTGTGTTCCTGGTGCTCCATATTCTAAATAATAAGTGTCATCATATTTCACCATCCAAGGTCCTTCAATAAAAGGTTTTATATCCGACTTATGGTCTTGACCAAAACGTTCCCAACCATGAGCTACTGGATGCAAATTGAAAAGGTGTTTTTGATCTCCCATAGGAGTATAATAATTCGCCGTATCCAATTCTACCCCACGAATAGGCCATTTATTAGAAGACTCTTCATATAAATAAACCTTATTATCATCATCCACAAAAAGATCAGGGTCTTGAACTCCATGTGGAACATTTATAACTGCATAATTTGTTTTCCAATCTCCAACATCAGGGTTATCGGTTTCTATAACAGCACCGCGTCCAGATGGGTCTCCTAATACAAGAATTTTTCCATTTCTAACGGCTGCCGCTGGGGCATTACTCCCATTAAAATACCATCCCTGTGGTTTTATAAACTTCCAATTACTCATATCATCAGATGTCCAATAACCATGAGAACGAGTTACGAATAAGTAATATTTCCCTTTAAAATTAACAATCGCAGGATCGGCGCCAGAACGATAAGACACATCACTTGTTCCTCTGTAATGGGACATATAAGTATAATCTATATCAATAGGATTGCAATACGTTTTATAATCTTGTTTAGCTAAAGTTTCTTGCGCTTGAGTGTTTATAAATAACCCTAAAAAAAGGAAAATAAAACATGTTTTTACTGATCTTGAAAAACTGAAAATCATATAATGGCGGTATTTAATATGTGAAATTCGAAACTAGGTAAAACCTGTATTCGTCTCCAAAGAATACACTACATCAATAATACATCAACAGGGATTATGCTTAAATTTTAACTTTATAAAAGCTTTTTCTACTGAAGGAAGAGCGCTAATTTTATACATTTCTAATACGTTGCGCATTTAATTGTGCAAAAGTCATTAATAAAAATAAAGAGAAGATTACCCAGCTAAAATGAATATTCATATCTAACATCCAACCTACAATAAGAGGCCCTAAAGCTGTGCTTAACACCATAAACATGGTAAATAAACTTCTTATAGTTCCCATTTGCTGGGTTCCATATATTTCTGCTATTACTGCAGTCTTTACCGTTCCTGCAACACCAACAGTGATCCCTGAAAGGATTAAAAAAATTAAAGCTCCAATAATACTATCTATAAATGCTAAGGCAAGCAATCCAAAACACATTGGAATTAAGTACACTCTAAATACTTTTTTTGCGGTATACTTATCTACCCAAAAACCGCCCGCTATAGAAAGTACAAACCGAGTAATAGCATACGCTGTAAAAAAAGAAGCATATAAAGTGAGCGACCACCCCTTTTCTTCAACAAAAAGATATTGATAAAAGAATATTGCTGTAGATATAAATCCTGTTGAAAAACTAGCAGGCATCATAATAAAAAACCGTTTATCACTAATCACCTCTTTAAACTGTTTTATCAGAAACCCCGCTGATGCTTTTTTTGTAACATCGAGATCAGCATCAAAGTGATCTAATTTCACGAAATACAGCCTTATTAGGTATAAAAGTAGAAAAACTCCACTTGCAATTGCTGCTATTTCGTAATCATACCATAAAATTATTGAAGCTATAGCTATAGGAAAAACAGCTTCTCCAACAGAATATCCTAAAGATGAAATACTAAGTGCTTTTCCTCTATCCGCAGTAAAATATTTTGACATTACCGTAAAACTAATGTGACTTAATAAACCTTGACCGCAAAGACGAAGTCCTGTAAAAGCAATAAATAATAAAGCAATATGATAATGAGAAACCCCTAATATAAAACACGAAATTGCCAAACCGAGAACTGTAAATGCTGTGACCTTTTTAATAGGTTTATGGTCCACAGTATGACCAACCGTAAGCATTATTACCGAAGAGATAACTGTACAAATTGCATATATACTTCCAAACCCTCCTTTAGATAAATCAAATGTTTTTAATATTTCGGGAACATATAATGAGATCAAAAATGTTTGTCCGAAACTAGATAGAAAAGTTAATACCCAGCCGAAGCTAATTTCTTTTGCATTGTTCTTTAAAAAAAGGAAGAAATTCTTCAAGAGTTAGTCGTTTTAGCTTTTAAAAAAACAAAGCTAAGAACATTATTTTAGTTTATAGACGAATACATATTAACTAACAATAAAACACTAGAACCTTAAAAATTAAATTCCTCAAGGTCTAATAATCGTAGTGTTCTCATTTTGGAGAATATGCTGCTGTATAATTCTCATTACATCACTGTCGCTATTTTGTAACTTAATATGATCTTTAAAATCTTCAAAATTATTAATTACTATTGACTCATCTATAAAACCGTAGCCTTTATAAATTCCATCTTCAACAAGTGCTATTCCTTTTTCATCAAAGGTTTTTCCTTTGGTTACAATTGCAAAACTTTTCGCCTCAATTTTCACTGATTTTATAGCAGCTTCAACTCTCTTATTATAATCGGCTGGGCTTTCTTCGTCAACACAAATTCCCATACAATCGTTAATCTTAAAATGATTACATTTCCCTGTAATACTTCCAGCAGGAAGAAGTTGGGTGTATTTTGGACACAGTTTAAAAGCCTCTGTTAACGTTTCTAAGAAATGAATACATTCGTTTATATTAAAAAATATTGCAATTGGATTTGTCACTAATTTTATTTTATTATACCCCAATTGCATAATCCCCTTTCTATTGGTGTACGCTAAAATTCCATATCCTTTATTACTGAGTTTTTGAGCACTATTATACTTTGGGAAATGGTGTTTTATAGCTACCGATTCCATCAATAAAGCCAATAATTCTGACCCTGACTCCTCAAAATCTATATGTGAGGTTTCTCTACAAAGCTCGATTTCTTTAGCTTTTTTATCATAAAAATGACTCAACACCCTCTTTTTAATATTGATAGCTTTCCCAACATAGATAATCTTTCCGCTGCTATCTTTAAAATAATAAACCCCTGGATTTTCTGGCAACCCATCATATGTTTCTTTTGCTAACAATGCAGGCAGTGCTGCTTCTCCACTTTTAGGATTTAGTTGTTTTTTAACCTCATTATTAGTATCATTTTTAAGTAATTTTTCAAAGAGAATAACGGTAGCATCAGTATCTCCCTTTGCTCGGTGGCGATCGTATAAAGGAATCTCTAAAGAGCTACATAACTTCCCTAAACTATAAGAACGTAAGCCTGGAAATATCTTTTTAGAAAGTCGAACTGTACATAGTTTCTTCCTGTTGAAATCAATTCCCAGCTCTTTAAACTCATTTCTAATAACATTATAATCGAAATTCACATTATGAGCTACAAAAACCTTCCCATCTGTAAAGTCCAATACTTCTGAAGCAATCTCCTTAAAAGTTGGAGCACCAGCAACCATATCATTATCTATACCAGTAAGCCTAACTACATGACTTGTAATTAATGCCTGCGGATTTACCAAAGTATGATATTCATCGATCACCTTTTCTCCATCATAAATAGCGATAGCTATCTCCGTTATTTTATTTCCACTCCCACTTAAACCCGTGGTTTCAACATCTATTATTGCGTAATTCATTTTTGGGATTTGGTATATTGTTTCGTTTTATAGCAGCAGAGACAATCAACTTTATTAATAACTACAAGCAATTTCTATGCCTAGAAATATAGTTTTAATATAATCGAAAAGCAACATTAAAAAAGCCCCTTGGAGCATCAAGGGGCTTTACAATAATTGTATAAATGATAAATTTATTACCTCTTTACCATTCGGATATCTTTAACTTCATGTCCGTTTTCTATAACTTTCAATATATAAATCCCTCTTGAAAGTCTAGAAAAATTAATAGGCTTTAAATTATACCCAACTTTAATTTTTACATTTTTTTCATGCTGCTTTAATTGCCCATTTAAATCATATACTTGCAACTCTAGCTTTGTTTTACTATTACTGTTTACCACTAAAGCCGCAGCATGCCGAACAGGATTCGGAATTAAATAAACACTAGCGATTGAAGTTTCATTAACCTCATCTGAGCAGCTTCCTAAAACAGCTCCCAAATTCAATAAATGAGGAACAGCATACTTAGATACACATAAAGAACGTCCTCTGTAGCAAACAGCTACTTTTTCAATCCATGGGTTATTTCCACAACTTACATCTTCAACTATTACAGTAATGCTCTCAGATTTAGAGCATCCATTAGCGTCTGTTACCGTTAATGTGTACGTAGTTGTTTCCTCTGGACAAACTGAAATTGTTTCTGTAATTTCCTCCGTATTCCAGTGAAATGAATATTCCCCTTCTCCACCGGAAATCATTTCAGCAGCAAGAGTAATACAATTGGTTTCTCCATATCCAGTAACTATTTTATCTACTTCTGGCATGAGTATCTCTATTCCTTCGGGCTCAGTAATTGTAAAATATTCTGTAACAGATTTTCCATTAACATCATACACTATAACATCATAATCTCCTGGGATTAAATCTGAAACACTTTGCGTTATTTCACCATTACTCCATAAATATTCATAAGGAGCTACTCCTCCGCTAACTTCAACAGAAGCCATCCCATTATCAGCTTCAGCACAGCTAATATTATTCACTATAACATTTTCTATAACTAGCGGTTCGATATTATCTAATGACAATCGGATCGAAACAGCAAAGTGATCTGAAACTGTACTAGTATAATCATTATCATAGAACTCGTAATGTACCGTCGCAGAATTCTCAATGAAATTATCTTCAAGCTCATTAGAAAGCGAAATATGGTCTATCATATTCTCTCTAAATGCATAAGATCGTTTTCCTGTTTCACTCAAAGAAAGCGTTGCCAAAAAGTACTCATCAGGATCGTTGATAAATGCTTCAAACGAAGAAACTGTAGTGTTTATACCATCAGCAACCGTTTCATCCAAATCATCATTATAATCTCCTGCTAAAATAAGATTCGATTCTGGGAACATAACATCCAGACTATCTTTAAGCACTTCCATATCGTATTTACGCATATCATATCTAAGCTGAGGCCCATTACTACTATTAGCACGCGCATGCAATGCTACAATATTTATTTCTTCGGAAGCTCCATTGATATTCACATCAGCTGTCATTAAAAAAGGAAGTCGACCACTAGCATAAAAACGATCTGCTTCAGAAGGATAATCTAATAAATATGAAGTATCTCCTCCGTTATAATAAGGATGTATTGACTTTAAGAGCGCTTGTGTTTTCTTTGGAGTTACTGTTGCAGTTTTATATATAAATCCAATTTTTTGCTTTGTTCCTGAATCATTTGGATACGAGGTAGCATCAGATAAAATAAAGTCATATCCATCCAACTCACCTACAGCCTGTGCAAAAAGTTCATCATCAGAAATCTCTACTACAGTATAAATGTCTGCATTTAATTTCTTTAAAATAGTGACAACACTATCTTTTTGAATTGCATCAGAATTTTGATTTCCAGCAGCTGGCGAATTCCCTTCATCTCCAAACCACTCTATATTCCATGTAACAATATCAAGTGTATTCTCTTTAGGAATATCAATTCCGTTATTCGGATCGAATGGTTCTGCACAAGCTAAATCCACTTTCATTCTTGGCAACAACTGAGCAAACTCATTAAAAGTTCCTACCACTCCAATAATTTCACTGCAGGTTTCTGGTTGCGCTAGTCCAGATAAACCTGCTACATTCCCATCTATTCTAAGTTCCCCCGTTCCTGATGCATCTGTAATTATTGTATTGGAGTCTCCAAAAAGTAGATCTCCAGGTGTTGGAAACGTTGCATCAGTTATTCTTACAAGTTGCCCACGATAATCTCCTAATTCAACTAGAGTAATATCCTTTGGCAATATAGGCTCATTAGGCACACCGTTACTTTCTACTGAAGAAACATTCCCTAATTGAATCTGATTATTAAATGACGAACGACTAGCGGTTACAGTTATAGAATCTCCGATTGCAAAATTTCCTCCAAAAATTTGTTCATCAAAAATTGCTATTCCCCCTGTATTATCTTGAAGATATGCAGGTCCGGCAAAATTATCGGCTACTGTTAGAACTCCAGTTATAGTTACTGTAGTTCCATCTGGAAGCGCTCTTGCTTCTACAATAGGAATAGTTTCTGTTGGCACAACCACTATCCCTTCATTTTGAACTCCAGGAGTAGGTTTTTTTGCTACGTAGCTACTTGTATTTAAAAAACCACCACTTCCATTAGGAATACGTTGTAACGAATGGTTGTCTTTATCTCCTTCTAGGTCTTCATTTAGCTGAGGTTCTCCAGCATTGAGTAATGTTAAAAGCTCAACATCGTCATCATCATTAGTATCGTAAACCACAGCATCGATCAATCCGCTTGTAGTTAAAACAGCTCCATTTTGAAAATCGTTTATTGATCCTTGATATAGCGCAACAGCATCAGCCCCATTTTGAAGTCCGTTGGCCCCAAATACAAGAGAAACATTTGCTACTCCCTCATTTCCTAAAACAAAATATCCATCAGCATTAGTAACATATCCGCTTAAATCAAACGCATTATAAACAGCATCTCCATTTCCATTATAAAGAACCAACACAAACCCATCTAGAGCAATATTACCAATACCTCCATCGTATAGTTCAATAAATTCAGCTACATCACTTCCAGGAGTATCCACGTCTATTTCGTTAATCAACAAGTTAATCTGCTCTAAAGCATTGGTATTACTTGTTCCAGGTGTAGGAATGGCTGCAACATAAGTTTCTGTATTTCTAAGTCCGCCGCTACCATTTGCATAACGCTGTAAAGAATGAAAATCTTTATTACTATTAAAGTCCTCGTTTACTTGAGGCTGATTGTCATTCAATAATACAAGTAATTCAGCATCATCACTATCGTTAGTGTCATATACAATAGCATCAATAAGGTTTGTTGTTTCAACTTCCGTCCCATTAGGAAAATCTGTAGCATCTGCCTGGTATAGTGCCACAGCATCAGCTCCATTTTGAAGTCCGTTGGTTCCAAATACAAGAGAAACATTTGACACTCCCTCATTTCCTAATACAAAATATCCGTTTGCATTTGTAGTGTATCCATCTAGGTCGTACGCATTATAACTCAAATCATTCGAGCCATTATAAAGAACAAGTGTAAGTCCATCCAAAGAAGAATTCCCTACTCCGCCATCATACAACTCAATAAATTCAGCTGTATCTGTACCTTCTGTATCTGCATCAATTTCATTGATGAGTACAATTGCATCTGTTCCCCCGTCATTATCTTCAAAAATTTTATTTGCTGAATTTGGAGTATTTATTGCTTCTCCATCTTCAGAAGTAGCATCAGGGTAATCTGGCAATCCTTCGCCATTAAAACCATTACGCACCCAATCTGAAATTGCATTAGAATCAATACTATTAGGTATTCTTGATGCACCACCTACAGTAAATGTGCTTCCATCAAAAGCAGGGGTTAAAACTGTTTCTGCATAAGTAATATCTTCATTATCATTATCTTTAACCGCTACGGCATCAATAAGAGTTTCCCACGGAAAGTTATCAATCGTTCCATCTGCATCCGAATCTATTTGATCGCCAACACTTCCAGTAAAATTCTCCACTAGAAGTAAAGTCAATGATCCATTTTCAAATTCATTAGAAAAAAAAGGAGTGGTATAATATCCCTCGATATTAGTAGTTCCTAATTGAAAAGCTCCATCTATAGTTCCCGCAGAAGAAATATCTCCTTCAATTTCAAGAATCCAATACAATGATAAATCGGTTTCTGCCTTACCAAAAACCTCAACATACTCATTCGTATCGCTACCTGTGTGATTAAAAACAAACTCATTAATAACAGGAGTAATTTCTAATACTCCAAAATTCTGATTTGTATTAATACCTCCAAATGTTGAAGTATCTTGAGCTTCCCAAGAGAATTCTGAATAATCTGTACCTGTTCCTATCAAAGCTAATGAGGCGCCTTCTGAAGTACTACTATTGCTCTGTGCAACACCGATATCTTCACTAAGCATTCCGCTAGCAGGGCCTTCAGATGCTACAAAAGTTCCTTCATAGCTTAAAAATTGAATAACAGTATTACTTACATCCACAAGAGCAATACCATCAGGGCTTCCATTTTGGATACCGTTTGATGGCAATGTAATATGGGCTACCCCATAACCATTACTCAAATCTGCAATAACAGCATTAATTGTAACTGTATTATAAACTGTCCCATTAGAGCCGTTATAGAGCACAATGTTATAGAGTGAAAGATCTGTTCCTTGCGGGGCAGCAATCTCGATGCTTTCCCCCACATCAGACCCTGCATTATCATAATGAAGTTCATTTATAAATACACTTTGAGAAAAAGTATAAAATGAAGATAATGCAATAAATAAAGAGAGTAGAAATCTTTTCATATATTATTTTTTATAGGTTAACTATAACAAAAATAACATCTATTTCTATTCAATGCTGAATATCAATGTTATATAATTGTTAGTCAAAAACAATATTCGAATTATTTTCTACAAAAATCACTTTTTACAGGAGTTCCCTAAAAATCAAATTTCAGTTGTACGGTCACTGTTTTTTGTTCTTGTGGCTCTTTTTTCTTTTTTTCAGTATTTAAGTTAGCTAAAGATATTCCTAGTAGACGAACCGAATTCTCTAACTTCTCTTGATAAAGCAACTCTTTTGCTGCTTCTAAAATCAAATTTTTATCAGCAATAAAATAATTCAGCGTTTTACTTCTTGTTTGCAACTTAAAATCACTGTACTTTATTTTTAGAGTTACTGTTTTCCCTGCTATTTTACTTTTTTTGAGTCGGCGTTCTAATTCGTTAGCTATATTCTCTAAGCGCTCCAGCATAAATACTTCGCTACTTAAATTTTCGCTAAAAGTACGCTCTGCTCCTACAGATTTTGGAATCCTATTTGGTTTCACTTCACTTAAATGAATTCCTCGAACTACGTGGTAATAAAAAGCACCACTTTTTCCGAAATGCTCTGTTAAAAACTCGACAGATTTTTCTTTTAAATCCTTCCCAGTAAAAATTCCTAATTGATACATTTTTTGTGTAGTCACTTTCCCTACACCATAGAATTTTCTAATCTCTAATGCCTCTAAAAAAGGAATCACCTCGTGAGGTTCTACCGTTTTCTGGCCATTGGGTTTATTATAATCACTTGCTATTTTAGCGACGAATTTATTTATTGATATCCCCGCGGAAGCTGTTAATCCGACTTCATTTAAAATACGTTCACGGATTTCAATAGCGATATTGCTTGCCGAGGGATTGCCTTTTTTATTTTCGGTTACATCTAAATAAGCTTCATCTAAAGAAAGTGGCTCTACAAGGTCCGTATAGTCTAAAAAGATCTTCCGTATTTTAGAGGATATCTCTTTATAACGATCAAATCGAGGGCGAACAAATATAATGTCAGGGCAATTTTTCTTTGCCATATATCCACTCATTGCACTTCTAACTCCATACTTACGTGCTTCGTAACTTGCTGCAGAAACAACGCCTCGCTTTTCACTTCCTCCAACGGCGAGTGGCTTTCCCTTTAAACTAGGATCATCCATTTGCTCTACAGATGCGTAAAATGCATCCATATCTACATGAATTATCTTTCGTAAAGGGAGCTTTTCTTCCATATGCAAATTTAACCTAAAATCAACTCTTCAATTTACAATAACAACAAATATTAACTAACTTTATAAATCTACTTTACTGGGTTTTCGCAAAAGCTATAAAACCCTATAAATTATAATAAAGGAATTATGGAAGAGGGAAAAACAGCAATTATTTTAGGAGCAACTGGACTTACTGGCTCTACATTATTAAAGCAACTTCTTAACGATGACCGCTATAAAACGATTAAACTCTTTTCTAGAAGTTCTATAAACAAAGAAAACCCGAAAATTAAAGAATATATAGTAGATATGTTTGATCTTATGCTTCATCATAATGATTTTACTGCTGATGAGGTTTTCTGTTGCATAGGAACCACAAAATCTAAAACCCCTGATAAGGCTAAATATAAAGCCATAGATTATGGAATTCCAGTTGCCGCAGCAATGTTGTGTAAAAAGAATAATATCAAGACATACGCAGTGATCTCTTCTATGGGAGCTGACTCAGAAAGTGCTATTTTTTATAATCGCATTAAAGGAAAAATGGAAGATGAAGTTATGAGCCTCCATATTCCAAAAACATTTATCTTGCAGCCTTCCTTAATCGCTGGTAAAAGAGATGAAAGTAGACCTGCAGAGTGGTTTTTTAAGCAACTGATGAAGGGGCTTAATTATATTATGGTAGGTCCACTAAAAAAATACCAATCTATAACACCAGATAAAATAACTAAAAGCATGATTTATCTAGCTAATAGTAATAGAGGAACTGCAGTTATTAAAAATGATGAAATTCAACAAATTGCTAAAAACTTATGATAGAAATAGAACGTAAATTCTTAGTTACATCTGGTGATTATAAGAAAGACGCCAAAAATAAAACTAGAATTGTTCAAGGGTTTTTAAATAAAGATCCTGAACGTACAGTTCGAGTTAGGATAAAAGGAAATCAAGGGTTTCTAACTATAAAAGGAATTTCTAACGAAAGTGGAACTAGTAGGTTCGAATGGGAAAAAGAAATCTCAATAGAAGAGGCAGAGACGCTATTAAAGATATGCGAAAAAGGTGTTATTGATAAATACCGATATGAAATACCTTCAGGGAAACATATTTATGAGGTCGATGAGTTTTTTGGAGATAATGAAGGACTCACAATTGCAGAAATAGAACTATCTAATGAGAATGAAAATTTTGATAAGCAAACGTGGCTTGGTAAGGAGGTAACTGGAGATGTAAAATACTACAACTCGCAACTGAGTACTAATCCTTTTAAAAATTGGTAGCTTATAACAAAACCTCTATTTACTCATGAAACTATTTTTGTTTACTTTAATAATTATCACCACGATTTCTTGTAAAGAACCAGCGCCTAAAAAAGTGCTTACTTCCGAAGAAAAGACACCTTCATTAACAACGTTACAGCTAAAAGAGCAGCTTACAGAAAAGGGCTTTGAAATCTTTGATTATGTGGATGAAAAAACTGGAGACACTATTTTAATGCAACAATATTTCATTGCTTTTTTAAAACGTGGAAAAAATCGTTCTCAAAGTAAAGCTACAGCAGATAGCTTACAGAAACTCCATTTATCCCACCTTGGAAAAATGTATGAAAAAGGATATGCAGATATCTCTGGTCCGTTTGGTGATGATGGTGAGATTAGAGGAATTACTATTTACAATGTTCCTACGTTAAAAATGGCCGATAGCTTAGCTAATTCTGACCCTATGGTAAAAGCTGGAAGACTAGAAATCGAAATCCATCCATGGTGGGCTGCCAAAGGATTCCCGTTACGATGAGGTGTCGAAATAACGCTTATACACAAATTCCATTATAAAACATACAAGAACAATTCCTAGGGAGATACTTATTCCTAATGGGTTTGTTCCGTATTGCTGAATTATAAGCGCTAAAGAGGCAATTACGCACAATAGAAATCCAATAAGGGTAATCCATTTCTTAGCTTTTACTTCTGATGATTTTTTAAAACCTACATAATTTACAGTTGCAAAAATGAGTAAGAATCCAACACTTCCAGCCGTAGAAATACTCTCTAGTTTAAGTAAATTAACAATTACTAAAGTTAGTATTGCTGTAATTAATAATCCTATCGGTTGATTCCAAAACATACTTGTTAATTCATGTGGCAACTCATCATCCTTAGCAATCTCATAGCTCACTCTACTCCCGCCATACAAAGTGGCATTAATAGCAGAAAAAGTAGAAATTAATGCTGCTACAGTAATAATTGTAAATCCAACCTGACCAAGCATAGGTTTTGCTGCTTCTGCCAATACATAATCTTCTGCATCTGCAATCTCCGAAAAAGGCAACGAGCCAACGGTTACTACCGCTATAATTACATATAGAAAGATCACAAAAAGTACGGCATAGAAATATGCTTTAGGCACATTCTTCTCTGGGTCTTTTAAATCTGAAACAGAATTAGCAATTAACTCAAAACCTTCATAGGCTACAAAAATCACCATTCCTCCAGTAAGTAATTGGATTGGTGGCTCCCAGTTAGAAAATGCCAATTGATCTAAACTAGAACTATCTTTTAGTCCGTAGAGGCCAATAATAACGAAGCCTATCAGAATAACCAATTTTATAATTACAGCATAATCTTCTATTTTACCGACTACTTTGATGCTATAATAGTTAATCGCAGTTGCAAATATTACAATGACACTAGAATAAATATGAGAGTCTATTGCATTATCTCCAGTAATTTCCCACAAGTTTGGAGCGTAAGAACCAAAGGCGGAAGCGTATAAAGCAAGCATAATAATATAACTCACCCAGAGTAAATTATTAATCCCTCCACTAAAGATATTCTTTCCAAAACCTTCGTTAATAAACCTAACAGTACCTCCACGATCTGGATAAGCAAGTGATAATTTTACATAACTATAGGAAGTAAATAAAACAATGATTCCAGCAATTAAAAAAGCAACAGGAGTACCTCCTTTTGCTAATGATACTGCAAGGCCAAGTACAGCAAAGATTCCTCCACCGACCATTCCTCCTATTCCGATTGAAATTGCCTCCTTTAATCCTATTTTATCACTCATAGATCTTGTAACGCATTATTAATATCCTTCCAGTTAACTAATTTAACGTTTTTTTTCTCTAATAATGCTCTTGTTTTCTCTTTTGTAAAATAATCAAAATCCTCTTGCCGCCATTCAGCACCAAAATTGGGGTGCTCAAAAGCCACTCCTTGCATTTCAGAATCATTAAAAGCAGGGTGAATTAATATTATATTAAATCCAGGCTGTAAACTATTAATTGCGTGGTCATAATATGCTTTCAATCCTTCTCCCTCAAACCAACTCCATGTTCCTGTAAAGACATTCTCAATGGTAAAGTCAGATTCCAAAACATACTTTTCTGTATTCATATTAAAATCTCCCAACAATTGTTTACTGAGAAACACAGGGATATTATACTCCTTTCCTAATTCTCGATATACATTTATAATCGCTTCTGTTAACCCCAAACAAAACATGTGAGAATCTAAATGTGTAGGCTTCACTCCCAAAGAAATCGCTAATTCTATTTGAGCCTTTAATTCTTTTTTTACTTCTGAAGGAACTGCATTTTGTTTTACCATTGCCCTTTTAGGATAAAAATATCCATTCTCATCTACAAGACTAGGAACTTCTTTAGGTGATAAAACAGGTCCGAACTTATAATTTTTCCATTCGCAGGTAAGCGTCAAATGGATTCCATAATCAAATTGTGGATTCTCTTTCGCATACATTACCATTTCATATGCCCAAGGGCAAGGCATCATAATACTAGTAGAATTTACAATTCCCTCTTCCAACGCTAATTTTGTAGCTTGATTTTCAGCAAAACACAAACCCGCATCATCAGCATGGATTATTAGGAGTTTATCTGTTTCTGAAAAACCTAATGCTTCAATTATTTTTTTCATATTCCTTACTAAAAGTTATCCATCTCTTTATAGGCATCAATAACTGCTTGCTCTCCTATTTTTCCGTCTTTTGAATTTCCATGTTCCATTCCTAGAACACCATCAAAGCCTTTATTATGAATATATTTAAAGATATTTTTATAGTTAATTTCCCCCGTAGTCGGTTCATTTCTCCCTGGGTTGTCTCCCATTTGGAAGTATGCAATTTCATTCCAAGAGGCTTCAATATTTGGAATTAAATTTCCCTCTGTTATTTGCTGATGATATACATCAAATAATATTTTACATGATGGGGAATTAACAGCTTTACAAATTTCGTAAGCTTGCGCAGATTTCTTTAAAAATAGTCCTGGATGGTCTCTAAAGTTTAAAGGTTCCAAAACCATTACAATTCCGTGAGGTTCTAAAATTTTTGATGCTTGTTTTAATGATTCTACAACATTAGCTGTTTGGTAACCATGTTCTAATTTTAAATCTACATGGCCAGGAACAACAGTAATCCACTTAGCTTTTACTCTTTTGGCAACAGCTACAGAATCTTTTATTTCTTCTAAAAATTCCTGCCGAAGTTTTTCATCACCACTTGTTAGATTTGGCTTAGTCCAATAAATAGTATGTGCCACAAAAACACCCATTGTAATGCCTCTTTCTTGCATCACTTTTGCCATAGCTTCTTGTTCTGCAATTGGTCGCTGGCGCATATTATTATCTTCAAAAGCTGTAAAACCTTGATCTGCCATGAAGTTTAGCTGATCGATAACATCATCTCCCGCTAGATCTTTAAACATTCCTAAATGGGGAGCATATTTTAATTTGAAGTTGTGTTTTTCTAAATTGGATGGTTTTGAAAAAGCAAAGGCTCCAGTAGTTAATACTGAAGCCCCAACACTTGTTGCTATTGTATGATTAAGAAATTTCCTTCTATGCATTGGTTTTGGTTTTTGTAATGAAAACTAAATATACAAAAAACCAAAAACTGAAATTTAGTTTTAGTCTCTAGAAATTTCTAATATTTCAAATTCCAAAATTCCATTAGGAACTTTTACCTGTGCGATGTCTCCAACAGACTTTCCTAGAAGTCCTTTTCCTATAGGAGAATTTACAGATATCTTTCCTGTTTTTAAATCGGCTTCGCTTTCTGCTACCAATTTATATGTCATTTCCATACCATTTGCATGGTTCTTTATCTTAACATTAGAAAGCGCCAATACTTTAGAGGTATCTAATTGTGATTCATCTATAACACGAGCTCCAGACAGAGTTTCTTCTAATTTAGAAATACGCATTTCTAATAATCCTTGTGCCTCTTTTGCTGCGTCATATTCTGCATTCTCAGATAAATCTCCTTTATCTCTTGCTTCTGCTATTGCTTGTGATGCTTTTGGGCGTTCTATGCTCTTTAGCCTATCTAATTCAGCTCTTAATTTCTTTATTCCTTCTTCTGTGTAATATGATACGTTACTCATAACTTCATCGTTTATAAATACAAAAAATCCCCTTTATCAAAAGAGAATTCTCACAAATATACAAAATTTTAATCAACGTTTATACTGAAATAATCATAGAAAATATATTATACTAGAATATTTATCCTTCTTAATTATTTAAGCAATATCACCCCTTAGAAAAAGTCTTTAGGTTTTGAATTTATTGTAAATTGCCGAAATATATTTATTTAAAAATGAAACACATATTATACAGCTTATTCACACTATTTATATTTAGCGCATGTAGTGGCGATGATTCTTCTTTTGATAATCCTAATCTTATAGAACCAGGGTTTAGCTATTCCATAAACCTAAATTTACCTTTGTATGCTGGTCTAGCAACTCCAGGAACCGCAGTTTATGTTAACGATTCTAATGTAGGCATTAGAGGGATTTTTGTTATCAATCTTTTTGGAAGTTATAGAGCTTGGGAAGCTAGTTGTCCAAACCATCCGCCAAACAATTGTTCTACAATGACTTTGAGCGGTGTAACTTGTAAATGTAGCTGTGAAGAATATGAATATGAGCTGGCTGGAGGAAGTTTAATTTCTGAACCTACAGGAGAAACAAGTACATATCCATTACAAGAATATAATGTAACTGCAAACGGAAGCATTATTAAAATTTCAAATTAAAAACTTAGGTGATGAATAACGAATTGCTACCACAAAAAAGCTGGTGGGAGAAAAACAAGAAATGGTTTTTCCCTGCATTAGTTATTATCACTGCTTTGTTTATTTTATATTATCAATCGGGTTCTAACAAACATCTTACAAATTATGTACAAGGTTACAATGAAACCGCTTTATACGAAAATGCCTTAGAAAAAGCACAAGCAAACGAGCGTGTAAAAACTGTTTTAGGAACATTAGATCCTATAAATAAACTCTCTCTAGTAGAAGGAGAAATCCAATATACCAATAACAACAATTCTGTATCTTATACCATTAAAATTAATGGAGAAAACGGAAAAGGACTTATGGATGTTTCTGCTGATAAAATTGAAGACCAATGGAACTATACCTCCATAAAAGTAAGAATCAAGAATCCTCCAGAAAATAAAGAAACAATAGTTATACTAGAATAAATAATGAAAAGATTACTTGTAGACATGGATGGTGTTTTAGCAGACACCTACGAACAATTTATTCGTTTAGAATTTGAAGAAACAGCCAACAGAATTACTAAGGAAGAAATTTCTGGAATCTCTGAAGACAAAGCCTTTCCTAATTTTGAAAAGCATGTTAGGCAAGAAGGTTTTTTTAGAAATCCACCTGTTATGAAAGATGCTGTTTCAGTGATGGAAAAACTAAATAAAGCATATGAGATTTTTATCGTTTCCTCTGCTATGGAATTTCCAAATAGTTTACGAGAAAAATACGATTGGTTGGAAGAGCATTTCCCATTTTTATCATGGAAACAAATAATTTTATGTGGATCGAAAGTCGCTGTAAAAGGAGATTTCTTAATCGATGATCATTTTAAAAATCTTGACCCTTTTGAAGGGAAATCCATCCTCTTTACACAACCTCACAATAACAAATCTGATGACAACGGTCATCAACGGGTTGGAAGCTGGAAAGAAATTGAAAAAATGCTATTATAAATCGGTTATGATTATACAACTCGAGCTTTAAACTAAATTTAGAGCCTCCAAAAAATAAAAATGGCGTTAAGATTTTTTCTCTTAACGCCATTTTGTTTTTATGTTCTTAAGGAAGAATTATTCCTCATCATCAAAATTCCAATCTTTCAGTCTATCTAAATACAAATACGATTCTACAAACAGTCGCTGTTCTTTACTGCTCATTTTTTCTAAAAGCTCCAAAGAAGAAATATAACTCGCTAAATTTCCATTTGAAGAAAGGAATTTTCCGTCTTCCATATAACTCACTTTAGCATCATCTTGTACCAATAAATCTGGGTAATCTTTTTGAAGCTGCTCTCCACCGCCAATCCATGTTACGATTTTCTTCCCACTAGCAATTCCAGATTTACCGATAAGTTGCGCACCACCACAATTGCTAACAGTGTACTTAGTTTCTTTATTTTTTTCAATAATAAAATTAACTAGCTTTTCATTTCTAACAGCTGTCCACATATCATATGCACTAGGTACAAAAAGTACAGTTAGCTTTGGCGCATTTTCAAAAGTATTGTCTGGTACGATAACAAGTCCTTCTTCTGTGGTTACAGGATCTAAAGTCTCGGCAATTGTAACTACATTAAACAGTTTCTCTCCTGCTTCCGTATGCTTAGAAAACACATCTATTGCAGCAGTAACTTCGGTCATTAAAACCTGATCATACATTAACAATCCAATTGTAGGTAGGTTCTCATCAATCTCTTTCGTTGGGGCAGCTACACTTTTCTCTTCTGGAGCGGCTACAACCTCAGCATTTTCCTTTTTAGGATTTTCTGTATTACAGCTTGCAAAAGCTAATACAAAAAGCATTAAAATCTTACTTATTAATTTCATTGTTCTTTTTTTAAAATGGTTTGTGTGTACTTACAGCAATTCTATTCCATGCATTTATGGTAGTAATTGCCATAATAATCTGTGCTAAATAATTTTCATCAAAAAATTGAAGTGCCTTTTTATACACCTCCGACGATAATCCTTTTTGATGAATTAAAGTCACTTCTTCTGTTATTTGTAAAATCACCTTTTCTTCTTCCGAAAATAAATCGGTTTCTCTCCAAGCGCTTATTAAAAAAATGCGTTGTTGTGTTTCGCCGTACTTTAAAGCATCTTTAGTATGCATATCAATACAAAATGCACAACTATTTATCTGTGAAGCTCTAATCTTAATAAGCTCTTTATGGGTATTAGTCAATTTTGTTGTTCCTAAATATTTTTCTAGCGCATACATTGCCTTATAAGCTTCAGGTTCTAACACATCTATTTGAATTCTTTTCTCCATAATTAACAATCTATATTTTCAACAAAAATATAGACTATAAGTTATAAAAAAATTAATCTAGATTAAGAAAATTATTTAGCGCGTAATTTACTTAGGTATTCTGGTGTCAATCCTAAAAAAGTAGCTATTAAATATTGAGGAACGCGATTTACAAACTCGGGGAATTCATCTCTAAATCGGAAGAAAATTTCTTCTTTTGAAAAGCTAAAAATGTATTGCATCCGTTTTAAAGCTGCACCGTATGCAATTTGATAAATACTTCTAAAATATACCTCCAGTTTTGGGAAACGCTCTAATAACTCCTTTTCTTTATTTGCTTTTATAACTAAAACTTCTGAAGCTTCAATTGCCTGAATATTAAATTCTGTTTCCTTCTGATGATAAAGTGCCTGTGCATCAGAAAGCCACCAATTTTCAATAGCAAATTGCAAGGTTTTTTCTACTCCCTTTTCATCAGTAAAAAACATATGAAGGCAGCCGCTTAAAACAAAGTAATTAGCATCACATATTTTCCCTGCTGACATAATACATTCCTTCTTACGCAATGTAATTACCTCAACATAATTGGTAATCTCTTGAAACTCTTCTTCGGTTACCTCAACAAATTTGTTTAAATGCTGAAAAAAACGATCTACCATTGATGCATATTTTATAAAGTATTTCAAAGTTAATGTAAATAATAGCATCAAAAAAGCACCATCCAAAACATAAGAGTTCTGAATGGTGCTTTAATTATTTCTTTGATGTTTTAAATCTAAAATGTAATAGTAGCGCCTACTAAAAAGTTAATTCCTGCTTGCGGATAATATCCAGTCCCATCATACGTAGTGGTCGAACCATCGTCATTACCAACATCGTAAGTATAATAATATCCATTAGAAATGTATTCAGCATCAAAAATATTATTTACCAAACCACTTAATACAATCGACTTAAAGAAACTATCTGTTTCTATGGTGTATTGTACATTAAAGTCGTTTACAAAATAACTCTTCAACTTAGAATTTTCTACATCAGAATTTCCTAAATACTGCTCAGAAACATACTTAGAAAGCAACGATAGTTGAAGATTATCTATCGGCAAATATGTAAACGTATTTCCTGCTACAAAGTTGGGAGAGTATGAAATATTTGTGTCGCCTAAATCTGTTACTTGTCCATCTATTTGAGTATAAAAATCTAAATTCTTATTTGTACTCAATGCAAAGTTGGGTTTCAGTAAAAATTTATCAGCAAAAAAGAAAGTTGCATCAACTTCCAGCCCTAAACGATAGCTGTCTCCAACATTCTCACGAAGTGGTGCTCCAACATCATTAAGCGCTCCTGTAAGCACCAATTGGTTTTTGTAACGCATATAATAGGTATTTGCATTCACTTTAATTTTAGCACTTGAATAACGCCAACCTAATTCAAAATCGTTTAATTCTTCTGGCTCAGGATCGCCACTTTCATAATCGTTTCTATTTGGCTCCCTATTAGCGCGAGCGTAAGAAAAATAAAGATTATTAGCATTATTAATAGTGTAAGTAAGTCCCGCTTTCGGATTGAAAAAATTAAAGTCATCATCTACCAAACCGGTATCATCTCCGTTAGCTTGATAAGAAACATAACGGTATTGCAAATCTCCATACAAGCTTAAATCGTCTGTTAATTTATAATTCAGCTTAGCATACGCATTAAAGTCAGTTTTCACAGAATTATCGTTGTAATATCGATCGCGAATTTCACTGTCTGCAGCATAACGAGCCCAAATAATTTCTCCGTAATGGTCGCCTTCATATTTATTCCAAGCTCCACCAGCAATAAATTCTACTTTCTCATTCTCATATTTAGCAGAAAATGTAGTTCCATAAAACTGATTACTCAGCCATCTTCTACGAATTAAATCGGTTGTATTTACCAAATCTCCATCTACAGTAATAGGATCGAAATCGTATGTATCAAAATCATCATCTTGGCGATATTGCTCAAAAAAACCTCTCCCTCGCGTATAATGAATAGCTAGATTTGTATTCCAATTTTCTGAGATTTGCTCATTCCAATGCAATTGAAAATGGTCTTGTTTATAGTCGTCAACCTCATTGTCATAATAGTCAACTACATTTCCATTTTCATCATAAATTGCACCCGCACTATTAAAAGTTCTTCCATACGCATCGATTTGATATTGCTCAATACCATTCCACGATTGATAAGTAATTTGGTGTCCTCCAAAAACCAATGCTTTTATCAATGTATTATCATCAACATAAGCTCCTTGTAAAAAATAAGATTCTAAATCTGAAGATGCTCTATCTATATATCCATCGGATTTAATTCTTGAAAGTCTTCCTGAAACTTCAAAATGATCATTTAATTTCCCAGAACTGAACTTTATGTTTGCTTTACGAGTATCGAAACTTCCTATAGACCCAGAAATCTCAGCATAGGGATTTTCTGCAACAGCATCTGTTAATAAATTCAGACTTGCTCCAAAGGCACCCGCTCCATTTGTAGATGTTCCTACACCACGTTGCAATTGTAAATTTTCTACTGAAGAGGAAAAATCGGGCATATTCACCCAAAAACTACCATGAGATTCAGAGTCGTTATATGGAATCCCGTTGATCGTTACATTTACACGTGTAGCATCACTTCCACGGACGCGAATCCCTGTATATCCAACTCCAGCACCAGCATCGGAAGTAGTAACAACAGAAGGCAAATACCCCATTAAAACAGGAATATCTTGACCTAGGTTTCTAGGCTCGATATCTTCTGCTGAAAGATTAGAAAAAGTTACTGGAGAATCTGCAGTAACACGAATAGCAGATACTAAAACCTCATCCAACATAACATTATCTTCCGTAATCTGAACATCTAATTGTGTATTCTCTGTTACTTCGATTGTCTTTTTAATTGGATGTTGAGCAGAAAAAGTGAAAATAATAGTGTGTGTCCCTGCTGGAATTTCTAGCTCATAATAGCCATTTGCATCGGTTTGCGTACCAGTATTACTGTTCTCTAATAATACGGTTGCTCCTGGAACTCCAATACCTTCTTGATCTGTAAAAGTTCCTGAAACCTTAAATTCTTGGGCAGTACTAACGCCTACCGCTAAAAATAAAAAACTGAAAAATGTGAATAAAAACTTCATTCGTAATTTGTTTACGAATAAAAGGGGTAATTATTCTTCGTTTGATTAAAATTAAATTATTACCTGTAAAAAAGCTTTGTAGAAATATTTGTTTCTCGACTCCGCTCGAAAAGACAGTTACTTATATCTTTTCAAATTTACATTTAAAAACCGCTTTTAAGCTCGGTCTCCCTAAACAGCATTACCTGTTCTAGGTTCCATGGGTATAATCTCAGCCTTTTTAGATTATAAATGAATAATTTCATATATCCGCTATAATTAAAAAGCACCCCTTTTGAGATGCCGCAAATCTACAAAACAGATTGCTCTATACAGAAATATTTTGAGAAAACTTTTAGAAGCTTTTAACAAGGTTTATTTACCTTTAAAAAATGGAAAAATCGAAGAGCAGAATTCCTTTAAAGGTGTTACTAAGTTACCTCGCTTTAGTATCGTTGGTTGTTGTGGTTGGATGGTTGGTTTCTAAAGAGCTAAGCTCTTTTACACAGGCACAGCAAGATGAGACCAAAGAGAAGAACAAAATACTCCGCATAGGCAAGCTTCTTACTTTAATGTATGAAAGTGAAAGTTTTGCCCGCTCTGCCATTCAATCTAATTACAGGCAACCATACCTCGATTTCTTAGAAAAAAACGACTCTATTTCCATACAGATAGATTCTATAAAGCAGCTTATTAATCAGCCGTATCAATCTAAGTTACTAGACAGTGTTAATTTTTTACTTCAGCAGAAAATAAAAAACATAAAAGATCTCAGAAAACTCCGAATAAATGACACTTCAGAAAAAACTATAGAAAGTACTATTGAAAAACTTTCTAATATTGAAGATCAATTGGGAAGATTATCTTTAAAAGATTTTGTTGAAGATCCTGATAATTTAGATCCTGAAACTAAGGAGAAACTATTGGAATATATCGATATTAATAACCGCTATATTCCTAGAGATGCTAGTAATTCTGTAGATCAGAAGACATTAGACTCTATTGTAACGGCCTCTAGAGAAATGCTTCAGAATGTAAAAAAAGAGACTTCTTCTCAGAAATTATCATTAGCAATAAAAGAACGACAGTTATTAAGAAACGATCTTAACACCTCTCAACAATTAAGGCAAATTCTAGCAGCTTTCGAAAATGAATTTGTAAACAATGCGAGAGCTTTAAACATAGAAAGAGAACGTGTACTCCAAAGAAGTATTCGAGTAATCACAATCGCCGCCATTATTGGAGCTATTTTAGTGGTTTTATTTTCAATTATCATATTAAGAGACTCATGGCGAAGTCAACAATATAAAAAGCAAATTGAAGATTCTAACGAGCACAATAAGCTTTTATTAAAAAGTCGAGAGCAACTTATATCTATGGTAAGTCACGACCTTAGAACGCCATTGAGTACAATTTTAGGCTACACAGAATTACTTAAAGATGGTAACTTAAATGAAAAAGAATCGCATTATACAGACCGCATAAAAAATGCCTCTTCTTATGTGACACAATTGGTAGACGACTTGCTTGATTTCACGAAACTAGAAGCTGGAAAAATTAATATTGAGCGAATTTCTTATGATCTAAATACATTGATTACTGAAACTGCCGAAAGTGTACAATCTATTTACGCTACGCGAGACATCAAATTGATTATTGATATTGATGAGGCTATCGATAAACTTTTATTAGGAGACCCTTTTCGAGTGAAACAGATATTATCTAATCTAATTGGAAATGCCTATAAATTTACAGAAAAGGGAAGTATTACCGTGAAAGCACGCTTAAAGAAAACGAGCGACCATAAAGAATTGTTATCAATATCTGTTATCGATACTGGAATAGGAATCAAGAAAGAGAAACAAAAAATTATATTCGAAGAGTTTACGCAGGCCGAAGGTGATACCGAGAAAAAATATGGAGGAAGCGGACTTGGACTTACTATTTCTAGGAAGTTAAGTAATCTGTTGGACGGGAACTTATATTTAGAAAGTAAAGAAGGAAAAGGGAGTTCTTTTTCTTTTGTTTTTCCTGTTGAATTTAGCACGCAAGAACCTGTATTAAAAAAAGAACTTCAAGATAATATCGTTGATGAAGAGAATCCGCTAACAATGGCTGATAAAAAGTACACAGCAATTGTTATTGATGATGATGAAACACTTCTTAGGTTAAATAAAGAAATCTTAGAGAACAATAACATCAAAGTTTTTGCTTTTAACAGTGGGAAAAAGGCTTTAGAAAAGATTACAACTATAGCATATGATTTTATTATAACAGATATTCAGCTTCCGTCTTTTAATGGATTTTATTTTGCTGAAACACTCCGTTCGGAAGCTCAGTATAATTACAACAATCAACCAATAATTGCAGTAACTGGAAGGAAAGATCTCAATAAAGAAAGTTATATAGAAGCAGGATTTGCAGAGTTTCTGTTTAAACCCTACGAGCCTAAAGCACTTCTTAATAAAGTATCTATTGTACTTAATGAGTCGGAAACCCCAATTGAAAACAAAGAGGTTACTACAGAAACAAATAAAGAAGATAGGCTTTACGACCTCTCTTCTTTAAGCTCCTTTTTAAGCGACGAAGAAGCAATGCTTCATATTTTGGGTGTTTTTAAAGAAAATACTAAAAAAGATCTCAAAGATTTAAAAGTTCATATCGACAATGAAAATCTTGAGGAAATCAGAAAAATTGGTCATAAAATGCAGACTATGTTCAAGCAAATAGATGCTCAAACCGTAGTTCCAATTCTTAACTTTTTAGAACATTTTAAAGAGGAAGATAAAAAGCAATTACGTGCCAACTATAAAGCGCTTAAGAAAAATATAAAACTAACATTTGCAGCTATAGATAAGCACATAGAAAATTAAGCTTCTATCTCGTACTCTTTTATCTTATTGTAAAGTGTTTTTCTGGTGATATTAAGTAACCTTGCAGCTTTAGATTTATTATTTCCCACTTCATTTAAAGCATTTATAATAAGATCGCGCTCATTGTCTTTAGTGGAAAAAGATTTCACTTGACTGCGTTCTTTTGGTGGCGCAGTTATTTCCATTGGTAATACATTCTTTTCGATAAGTCCCCCTTGGGTTAATAAAGCAGAGCGCTTTATAACATTAGACATCTCTCGTAAGTTCCCTGGCCATTTATATTGCTGAAAAATGGCTATTACTTCATCAGAAAAACCTACCACATCTTTATCAAGCTGCTCATTTGCCATATTTAAAAAATGATCGGCAAAAATTAAAAGGTCTTCTTTCCTTTCATATAAATTAGGCACTTTTATAGAAAACTCATTTAATCGGTGGTAAAGATCTTCTCGAAACTGACCCGTTTCCACAGCTTTTAATAAGTCTTCATTGGTAGCTGTAATCAATCGGATATCTACCTCTATTTCTTGGTTACTTCCTATTGGTTTTATTTTACGCTCTTGAAGCGCTCTTAGGAGTTGTATCTGATTTTCATAAGAAAGATTTCCTACTTCATCTAAAAAAATGGTTCCGCCGTTAGCAGCTTCAAAATGACCAATTTTATTATTTACAGCACCTGTAAAAGAACCTTTAACATGCCCAAAAAATTCGCTGGCAGCGATTTCTTTAGGAATAGCTCCACAATCTACAGCAATAAAACTAAAATCTTTTCTGCTACTATTATCATGGATTCTCTTAGCAACCACTTCTTTCCCTGTACCGCTATCTCCAGTAATTAAAACAGACATACTTGTGGGCGCTACCAATTTTATATACTCATTTAGCTTTGTAGAAGCAGCACTTATTCCTGCTACCGTTTTTTTAGGAAGTGCATTTTTATTTTTACCTGACTTATTTTGCTTAGTACTTGTTGCTTTTTCTGATGAAAGTCCACTTGATTGTTGATCGCTTTTTAAAGCATTTTGAATAACAATTAAAACTTCATCTTGATTAAAAGGCTTTGAGATATAATCAAAAGCTCCTTTTTTCATTGCTTTTACCGCAGTAGATACCTCTGCATATCCTGTCATTAAAATTACAGGTGTATCTGGATGCTTTTCTTTTACTTTAATTAAAACCGCAATCCCATCATCATCAGGAAGTCTCAAATCTGTAAAAACTAGGTCGTAAGTATTGTTGGAAAGCTTTTTCCCTGCTTCTTCTGATGAATACGTAGCGTCTACCGTAAAGCCATTCTTCTTTAAGAATCGCTCCAGCATTGCTGAAAAAGTAACATCATCTTCTATCAATAAGATTTTTGGCATTCTATAGTGGGTTTCTACAAAAATAGGAAGTTATTACACGGCATTTTTAAAAAAAATCATAAAAAAAGGATGGCTTTCACCATCCCCTAAACAAAATATGACTTTGTTTTGCACTTTTATGTGCTTTGCTATTATCTAATTAAGATTCTTAATTTCTTATAAACGTTCTAACGTTGATCTATAAAAATAGAAAAACACGTTTATATGATTATTTCTGAATCCATTCTCCATCTTCTGTAGCATATAAATTAGAAGTTTGATCTCCTACAACTACTTGGATTTTATATTCTCCTTCATCATTTTTAAATGCTTTTGAAACTTCAATTCCTGGGAAGTCGGCTTCTAATGCATCTGTAATTGCTGATGGAAGTTCTGAAGTATCTATCGGAGTATATTCATCTTGAATTACATGAATTTCTGTTTCATTATTTAAAACTACTGGTGCAGCTGCGAAAGATGCAAAACTACTTAATGCTATAACTGATGCTAATACTAACTTTTTCATATCTATATTTTTTTGATTAAACTATTATTTAAATACTTACTTTATTAAAAGCTATTTTTATACCACAATCTTAAAAAACCAAATAAACAGCTATATAACAGTCGTTTACATTAGAAACGTCTTTTTGGGAGTTGAAAAAAACAGTTTAAAAGTGTGTAAATAGAACACAAAACTGAGTAATTCCTACACGGAGGCAATAACGAAATTCAAAACAAAGCTTTTAAAAATCGATAAAATCATATTGTATCAATTCGATTTGATATATTTCTATCTTTTGAAATTAGTAGGATGCAAACAAAAAAAGGTTTGCCAATTGGCAAACCTTTTTAATCAAACGTAATTAAAATAAACGAAGCTTACTCGTCATTTACTTTTGAATCCACTCTCCGCTTTCACTAGCATAAAGTGTTGCTGTTTCTTCTCCTACTGCAACTTCTATTTTGTACTCAGAAGCTTCATTTTTGTATGCTTTTGAAATCGTAGCTCCTGGGAAATCTGCTGCAAGTGCATCTGTAATAGCTTGAGGAACCTCTGCTACTTCAATTTCTTGATACTCATCTTGGTTCACATATATTTCTTCTGCGATTCCGTCGTGAAAAATTACTGGTGTTGCTGCAAACGATGCGAAACTTCCTAATGCTAATGCTGATGCTAATACTATATTTTTCATAATATGTTGAATTTTATGTTATTAAATAATTTCTTTCTGATTAGTATATAGCTATATCTATACCGCAGAATAATAAAAACCCAAATAAACATGTAAGTGTTTGAAAATCAGAATAAAGAATTAATTTTAAGAATTTTAAAAATATTTAGAAGTGTGTAAAAAAGTGTATCGTTGGAGTTTACATGGGTAATTAATACACAAATTGTTATAATTAAAGAAGCTTTCTAAGTTTTATGATAAAACTTAGAAAGCTTCTTTAAACATCTACCTTTTAAATAAGGTAATATATATTCTCTTATTTATCCTTTACCTGATGTGCAGGTTTTAAAAGATCGACAACAGTTTTTACGGGGTTAAAAGTAGTTAAAGGGACTTCTATAAATATAGTATTCCAAAAAGCCATTCCACCATTCCATAATCCTGGAAGTTCTAATGCTTTTAATTCTTTTCCTTCTTTTGTTTTTGTAGTTATAAACGCATGTTGCTTATTTACAAAATCCAATAAATTATACTTCTCCCCTTTATAATTTTTTATACTACAAACTATATCTACAGGGTTAAAGTGTGTTGAAGCTTTTAAAATATCTTCTTGGAACTTATTATTACTATCTATTTGCGGAGATTCTACAATTTGTAATGAGATATTTCCATCTTCATCTTTTATCCAAAATGGTCCCCCTCCAGGCTCCCCTTCATTTTTCACCATTCCGCAAATTCGGATTGGAGCATTTAATTTTTCCTTTAAAAATTCAATTTGATAAATCTCTTTATATTTATCGAAATCAGATTTTACATGAACATTTAGTTCTGTTTTTAAGAAGTCTTTTATTTCAGCTATCTTTTTCTCGTCTGGAGATGTTTCGTCTAATAGTTTTGCATATTCAAACGACTTATGCTGCACTTCTAAAAGTTTCCCTGCTAATACTTTTTTATACTGCGCTACTTCTTGCTTGTATTTATAAACCACTACATTATCAATATTCTTAATAAAGATAATATCAGCATCTTGATCGTTTAGATTTTCTATCAGTGCTCCATGGCCTCCAGGTCTAAATAATAAATTTCCATCCTCTAAACGGAAAGGCTTATTATCCATATCTACTGCAATGGTATCTGTAGTTCCTTTTTGAAAAGAAAAAGAAGTATCAAAAGAAACACCAGTCTTTTCTTTTACACGATTTTGAATCTTATCCATTTCTTCATCAAAATCGTTATTATGCTCTTTAGAAATTGTAAAGTGAAGCTTAGCTACGCCATTAGATTCGTCATACAACGCTGCTTCATACATATGTTCCTCAAAAGCTGTTGCTGGATGCGTTTTATATTTATGAAATGGCAATAATCCCTTCGGACTAGAACCATAATCAAACTCATCTTTATCTAATAAGATTTTTATAAAATAGTATTTCTGAAAATGATCTGGTAGATTAAGGAAATCAGGATGCTTCTCTACGAACCTTTGAATTACAGGCTCATAAAAAGGAAACTTCTCTACTCCAATAAAAAATGTACGGATAAGCTCTGCTTTCTCTCTATTTACATATGCATTTATCGTTTCATTGGCAGGATTGTATGTATTTAGAAACTGAAATAACGCTTTAAACATTCTAGACGCAGCACCAGAAGCAGGAACAAATTTCAATAAATTTAAATCATCCTTTTCGGCTTCAAAAAGCGCTACATATTTCTTCTTATCTTCATCAGAAAATTTATGAATTCCATGCCCAATAGTAGCAGCTGCAATTAGGTTTACAAATGGGATTCCCTTTTTAAAAATCTCAATCTGCTCTGTTACTTGCTTTTTCGGTATTCCTTTTTGCTTTAACTGATCTTTATCTGCTTCGGTTAGTGTAATCATTATCCTTAATAAGTTTATCTACGTGTTTAATGGCTATTTTTAAGCGGGTTTCTAAATTCCCATTTAGCAGCACATAGTTTCTATCATAAGTATCTAGTGCATCTTTAAAATAGGAGAACATTTCTTCGCGAGCATCAGGTTTGTCTCGAAGATCGTCTTTTATCCATGGAATATCAATATACGTTAAAAAATACAAATCATACTTATTTTCTAATGCATATTTTTCAAGAATTGGATCACAAGTTCCAGTATAGTATGCTTCAGAATAAACTTTAGTTTCTAAAATATCGGTATCACAGAACAAAACTTTAGATGCCTTTTTTGAGAGTCTATTTTCTAGCTCCATTTGGCCTTCAGCAATAGGAATCAAATCTTTAGGCTCACAAGTTTTTCGTTCTCTATCCCATTTTTCTTGTAGATATTCTCGTGCATATTCTGCAACCCATTCTGTATTATAATGAGCCGCCAATGCTTTTGCTAATGTTGTTTTCCCAGTAGATTCTGGGCCGAACATTACTACTTTAATAATGTCTGAGGATTCTTGTTTAAGTTTTTCTTCCATGCTATATAACCATAAATGGCAATTACGGTAAATATTAAATATTGTAAACTAGTAAATGCTAACCCTTTATAAAGGTATAGGGGAACAGAAATAATATCTCCAATAATCCAATAAATCCAATTCTCTAATTTCTTTTTTGCCATCAGCCACATTCCAACAAAAAATATGGCAGTGGTTAATATATCTACATAAGACAACCACGAATCCCATTTATCAAAAAGTGCATAAATCACATATACAAAAATCATGGTTCCAATAAATAATAATACCGAGATTGACTTTTCTTTCTTTGTTGTTTTGGTAACGGCAATAAAATGAGTCTCATCTACTTTTCTCGTCCACACATACCAGCCATAAATACTCATGGAGAAATAATATGCATTAATCATCATATCTCCCAACAAACCATATTGCAACAATAAATAGACAAAAATAGCTGTACTTATAATCCCCGTTGGATAAACAAGAATGTTTTCCTTTTTAGAATACAACACACTTAAGAAACCAAAAAAGACACCTATAATTTCTAAAACTATAAAATGCGTTGGAACACCGTCGTATTGTGAAAACAGCCAATCAAAAATGTGGTTCATACTCGCTACGATCAGATTTTACTATTTTCATATATAACAATCCTTTATCGATCATTTCAAAAGCTTCTTTTATTTCTGTAGTGAGCACTTTCATCACTTCATCATATTCTCCATATACTTGCGTACTTAATGGATTTTCTAATACTGTGAGTCCGCTAGCTCTCATTTTTTTTATAAAGTGAATAATAGAAGGTTCAAAATTATCTTGAATTGGTGTAAGCGTTAATTCTACTGATATATTCATTTATGTTGATTTTTAATTTTTAGTTCTTTGAAAAGTGGTATTATACTTATTCACTTAATATTTTGTTGTCGCAACTTTAATATGCTTCCTTATTATCTTCTTTTATTTTCAAGATTTGCTCCCTTATTAACTTAAGCTATCCATTTCTAATGCATAGGCACATGTAAACCCATCAAACTCTAAAAAAGCTACATTATATTTCTTAATAATGCCCTTATAATAAACCCAACCTATTGTTTTTCCTTCTTCAAGTTCAAAAGAAATCACTTTAGTATGTTGCTTAAAACTCATTCCTTCCGTAGCAAAAACTTTGTATAAACTCTCTTTTATACACCATACCACGGTAAGCTTTCTTACATCTTCATCAGTTAGAAAATTATATTCGTAGTTAATAAATTTATTAGCAATCACACTAATTTTATCACGTTGCTTTTCAATATCAATTCCAATATTAGTATCGCTACTAATTATAATTCCAGAGAAAATAAAAGAATGTGTTATCGATATATAATTTCCATCTTTTAGATGTGGCTTCCCGTTATCATCATAATACAAATCTGCCGCACTATACCCTGCTACTTTAAGTAACTGCCTAACGCTTAAAAATCCACGTTGATGAATTTCCGATTTCATATGAGACAATCGATCTATACAATTAGCTGTAAGTGTGATTCCCTCCTTCATTTCAAGATAAGATTCTTCTATCTTCCAAATCAGCACTTTAGTATTAGCAGATGGCGTTATAGTTTTGTAAAGAGGCATGAATAATACAAGTTATTTATGTAACTTTGCACCGAATTTTTACAGTGGAAATTACTATTACAAAGCAATATTTATTGCTTAACGATTGTAAAAATAAGAAATGAGAAGGAACTATATTAATTATTTACTATTCATCCGTTATAATTAAATTCTAGATGTTTGTAAAACGGTTCTTCGAAGACTATTAATTTCCACGTTCTTATTCAGAAACAAATAAAAAATTTAAACAGAAAAAAGTAATATGAGTACCAAAACAGTTCCTTTTGTAGCCTATAAAGTAAAAGATATCTCTTTAGCTGATTGGGGGAGAAAAGAAATAGAATTAGCAGAAGCAGAAATGCCAGGACTAATGTCTCTTAGAGAAGAATATAAAGATGAGCAACCCTTAAAAGGATCTCGTATTGCAGGGTGTCTACACATGACCATTCAAACGGCGGTTTTAATTGAAACATTGGTTGCTTTGGGTGCAGAAGTTACTTGGAGTTCTTGTAACATCTACTCTACGCAAGATCAGGCTGCTGCTGCAATTGCTGCCGCAGGAGTATCTGTTTATGCATGGAAAGATATGACAGAAGAAGAATTTGACTGGTGTATCGAGCAAACACTTTTCTTTGGAGAAGATAGAAAACCATTAAACCTTATTTTAGATGATGGTGGAGATCTTACCAATATGGTTATAGATAAATATCCTGAGCTTGCAGCAGATGTAAAAGGACTTTCTGAAGAAACTACTACTGGAGTTCACCGTTTATACGAGCGTGTAAAGAACGGAACGCTTCCTATGCCTGCTATTAACGTAAACGATTCTGTAACGAAGTCTAAATTTGACAATAAATACGGATGTCGTGAGAGCGCTGTAGATGCTATTAGAAGAGCTACAGACGTTATGCTTGCTGGGAAACGCGTAGTTGTTTGTGGTTATGGAGATGTTGGTAAAGGTACTGCTGCCTCTTTTAAAGGTGCTGGTTCTATCGTTACTGTTACAGAAATAGATCCTATCTGTGCGCTTCAAGCGGCTATGGATGGTTTCGAGGTTAAGAAGCTAGAAAATGTTGTTGAAAAAGCAGATATCGTTATTACAACTACAGGAAATAAAGATATTGTTACTAGCAAGCATTTTGAGCAGATGAAAGACAAGACTATTGTTTGTAACATTGGTCATTTTGATAACGAGATTGATGTAGCTTGGCTAAATAAAAATCATGGTGCTAGTAAAGTAAATATCAAACCACAAGTGGATAAGTATACTGTAAACGGTAATGATATTATTCTTTTAGCTCAGGGTAGATTGGTAAACTTAGGTTGTGCAACAGGGCACCCTAGTTTTGTAATGAGTAACTCTTTTACAAACCAAACGCTAGCTCAAATAGAGCTTTGGAAACATTCTGATAAGTATGAAAACGATGTTTATATGCTTCCTAAGCACTTAGATGAGAAAGTAGCAAAGCTTCACTTAGAAAAAATTGGAGTAGAGCTTACAGAGCTTAATCAAGAGCAAGCAGAATACATTGGAGTAGAAGTAAAAGGACCTTTTAAGCCTGAGTATTACAGATACTAAAAATTAATAGCGCTCAAAAACATAGATCGCTTTAATATATAACGATAGAAATCCCAAGCAGTAATGTTTGGGATTTTTTTATTGAAAATCTTAAAAGCCAATACAACTAAAGTGTTACTGAGTTTATATAATATGGGCAATTGCTTCGCACCGCGCTTTACGCTACTAGTTTTGGTAAAAGTAAAAACGTTTACCAAAAGCTAACCGCTACAATCCCTATCGCAAAATAATTAAGGCCTAAAATAAAGCTGCTTAAAATAAATGAACGTATGAATTGGAACAACAAACTTCCAAATATCCTTTTTAGTCACCGTTCCCTGCATTTCTAGTTTAATATAATCCAAAATACATCTGTAGAGATAATAGAACAGGAGTGAGATGCTGAAACCATAATGAATATCTAAATGTAATAGAAAGTAAACAACTGTAAAGGGTAAGAAGGCAGCTAAATAATAATCTAAGAGACTCATAATATTTATAGAGTTAATTTCCTACATAATATATTATTTATATAGCGTAAAATAGAATATTAACCACAAGATACACATATAAAGGATAAAGAGTACTAATTAGAATATAAACATTGATTAAAACAAATAATAAACAGGCATACAAAAAAAGGCCTTCTATAAAAGAAGACCTTTTTAAATATATTATTAAGTAAACCTTATTAGTGATTCATTTCCTCTTCACCTTCTTGTAAAGGAACAGTTTGAGGTACAAAGTCTTGACCAGGAATTACATACTCACCATTTTCATTAGTTTTACTGTAATCGTAAGCCCATCTGTGAACTTCCGGAATTTCTCCAGGCCAGTTACCATGAATAGCTTCAACAGGAGTAGTCCATTCTAAGGTTGTAGATTTCCATGGGTTTTGAACCGCTTTCTCTCCATAAAACATACTGTAAAAGAAGTTCCAAAGGAATATTAACTGAGCAAGTCCAGCGATTAAAGCAAATACAGTCATTACTACTTGGATATTCGATAAATCATCAAACATAGGGAAGTTAGTATTTGTATAGTAACGTCTTGGTACACCAGCCATTCCTACAAAGTGCATTGGGAAGAAAACTCCATAGGCACAAATTGCAGTAATCCAGAAATGTACATATCCTAAGTTTTTATTAATCATTCTTCCGAACATTTTAGGATACCAATGGTAAATACCAGCAAACATTCCGTAAAGAGCAGAAATACCCATTACTAAGTGGAAGTGAGCAATAACGAAATATGTATCGTGAACATTAATATCTAATGCACTATCTCCTAAAATAATTCCTGTTAATCCTCCAGTAATGAATGTAGATACAAATCCGATAGAGAATAACATCCCTGGGTTCATTTGTATGTTCCCCTTCCAGATTGTTGTAATCCAGTTAAAGGCCTTTACTGCAGAAGGAATTGCAATTAATAACGTTGTAAATGTAAATACAGATCCTAAGAAAGGATTCATTCCTGAAATAAACATATGGTGACCCCAAACGATTGTTGATAAGAAAGCAATTGCTAATATCGAAGCAATCATCGCACGGTAACCAAAGATTGGTTTACGTGAATTGGCAGCCATAATTTCAGAAACAATTCCCATCGCTGGTAAGATTACAATATATACCTCTGGGTGACCTAAGAACCAGAAAAGGTGCTCAAATAATACAGGTGACCCTCCTTGGTAATGTAATACTTCTCCTTGGATAAATATATCTGATAAAAAGAATGAAGTTCCAAAACTTCTATCCATTATAAGCAATAAAGCTGCTGATAAAAGAACTGGGAAAGATACAATCCCGATGATAGCTGTAACAAAGAAAGCCCAAATAGTAAGTGGCAATCTTGTCATAGACATTCCTTTTGTTCTTAAGTTAATAACGGTAACTACATAGTTTAAAGATCCTAATAAAGAAGATGCAATAAAGATAGCCATAGAAACTAACCATAAAGTCATCCCTAATCCAGATCCACCCATTGCTTGTGGCAATGCACTTAATGGAGGATAAATTGTCCATCCAGCAGCAGCAGGTCCAGCTTCAATAAATAAAGAAGAAACCATAATGATACTAGATAAAAAGAACAACCAGTAAGAAAGCATGTTCATAAATCCAGATGCCATATCTCTGGCTCCAATTTGAAGTGGAATTAATAAGTTACTAAAAGTACCACTAAGTCCTTGTGTAAGTACAAAGAATACCATGATAGTACCATGAATGGTAACTAATGCCAAATATATATTAGGATCCATTACACCGTCTGGTGCCCAATCTCCTAATAAAATTTCGAATATTTTAAAAGATTCTCCTGGCCATGCAATTTGCATTCTAAAAAGTAATGACATTGCAATTCCTATAACCCCCATTAATAAACCGGTGATTAGGTATTGCTTAGAGATCATTTTATGGTCTTGACTGAATATATACTTCGTTATAAACGTCTCTTTATGATGATGTCCATGATCATGTGCATGATCTTCTAAGTGCCCCTGTTCTGCTGTTGCTGACATAATCTTGTTTCCTTTTATTATTTTTAAATAAACTTAGTTGTTAGTTTTAGTTTGCTGCTGCCATAGCTTTCTTGAAGGTATCTTGTCCTTCTAACCAAGCATCAAACTCTTCTTGTGTTTCTACTACAATTTTCATTTGCATATTGTAGTGAGAAGATCCACAAATTTTGTTACATAATAATACATAATCAAATTCCCAAGCATCAGCATTATCATCACCATTAGCTCTTCTTTCTGCTCTGATTTTATTAATATGTTGAACTTTTTCTACCATATCTGGATCCATTCTCATTTCTTCAGTAGTAACAGTAGGAGTAAATGCAAACTGAGTAATCATACCAGGCACACAGTTCATTTGCGCTCTAAAGTGAGGCATATAAGCAGAGTGAAGTACATCTTGAGAACGCATTTTGAAAATAACTTTTCTACCTACAGGTAAATGTAGTTCTGATTGAGATACGATATCATCTTCCCCATAAGGATCTGATTCGTCTATCCCAAGTACATTATTTTTATTGATATCTATTAAACGAACGTTAGCTTGCCCTAAAACATTATCGTTACCTGCGTAACGTGCTTTCCAGTTAAACTGTTGTGCATAAAGCTCTACAATAATAGGGTCCCCCTCTTTATCGTTTACATCCATCAAACTTGTCCAAGTAAAAAGTCCGTAGATAATTAAACCAGCTAAAGTAATAACAGGAATAATAGTCCAAATGAACTCAAGCTTATCATTATCTGCATAAAATAAAGCTTTCTTACCCTTCTGACCTTTGTATTTAAATGCAAACCAATGTAGTAATGCTTGCGTGATTATCTGTACAAAGAAAATCAAAGCCATGGAGATAAACATTAGGTTATCAATTCCCTCACCATGCTCAGATGCAGGAGTTCCTAATATAACATCACCCCACGCCCAGAATGAATAGATAGTAATAAGGTAGATGAAGATTAAAAATCCAAACATCAAATACCCATTTAGCTTGTTGTCTTTGTCGTTAGCAATTTGAGAGTTATCTGAATTGACTTGCGACAATTCAAAAATCTTTGTCATCTGCCAGATGGCAATGGCAACAAGTAGTAGAACAATAATAGTTAATAAAGCAGTCATCGTATATATCCTGTTTACTTTTTAAAATTCAATTAATAATGAAAATGTTTACTTTCTTCAACAAACGGATTACGTTTAGCTAGGAAAGATGGTGTTTTTGCAAGTGCATTGAACACTACAAAAATAAACAATCCTAAGAAGAAAAGTATACTTCCAATTTCTGGTATTCCAAAGCTCCAATGCTCTCCAACTGTAGAAGGCATAACGATTTGGAATATATCCATATAATGACCTACAAGGATACTGATTCCTGCAATCATTACGAACCAATTTACACGTTTAAAGTCACTATTCATAAGAACTAAGAATGGGAACACAAAGTTAAACAATAACATTCCGAAGAATACAAAATTATAATGTTCTATTCTAGTCATAAAGTAACCAACTTCCTCAGGAATATTAGCATACCATATTAACATAAACTGACCAAACCAAAGGTATGTCCAGAAAATACTTAATCCAAACATGAACTTAGCCAAATCGTGTAAGTGACTATCGTTTACAAACTCTAATAATCCTTTAGATTTAAGGTACATAGTAATCATTGCTATTACAGAAACAGCAGATACAAACATACTTGCAAAAATATACCATGCAAATAAAGTACTATACCAGTGTGGCTCTAGCCCCATAAACCAATCCCAAGCCATTATAGACTCTGTTACAAAGAAGAACAATAAGAAAAATACAGAGATTTTAAAATTCTTCTTGTAATATGTGTTGTCTTTTGCCTCATCCTGTGCTAATGAATTCTTAACAGCAAAATGTCTGTAAAGAACCCAACCTGCTAAAAAGATAAAAGATCTTATAAGGAAGAATGGTATGTTTAAATAACCAGACTTTAATTGTAAAATTTCATCGTGCGCCATTACATTAGGATCCATCCATATATATAAATGGTTTAAATGGAATGCTGATGTAAGTACAAAGAATACATAAAGTATTATTGCACCTGGAAATAAGTAAGCACTAATAGCTTCCATTACTCTAAATAGTACTGGCGACCAACCTACTTGTGCAACTTGCTGAATAGCAAAGAATACTAAAGCACCTAAGGCTAACATGAAAAAGAAAAACCCTGCTATAAAGAAAGCTGCCCAAGGGCGGTTTTGCAATTTACTTAGTGTATGCTCGTCATGAGATTGATGCGCTGCTGCCTCATCTCCATGCCCAGCTTCTGTTTTGTGATGTTCTCCTTTACTAGCTTCTTCGTGGTGATTAACTGCTGCAGCCTCGTGTGAATTATCTTCATGAGAAGCAGCACCATGATGTGCATTATTGGAGACAAGAGCTTTTGCCTCTTCTACCGTTGAGGGAGAAGTAAAAAAACCGTATCCTATCCCAAGAACGCCAACTATCATTAAAATGAAAGATGCTATTCTTAATTTATTTGAAAACGTGTACATATCCTGAATCTTCTTTTGAATAGTTGATTTTGATTATTTATTCTCTAAGTCTTGTTTTAGGGACATTACATATTCAGTAACTTCCCAACGCTCCTCTTCATTAAGCTGGTTAGCATAAGACCCCATTCCGTTTAACCCATAACGGATAACATGGTAAACACTACCTTCTGTTATGGCACGTCCTGCGTCATCATAACTAGGTATACCTAGTATTTTTTCACGCTTAACCAAAATACCTTTTCCATCCCCTTTTGCACCATGACAAACAGCACAATAGATATTAAAAAGATCTCCACCCTTCTGTAAATACGAATCTGTAACAGTAGAATCAGCATTTCTAAAAGCTTCAAACGGTAACGGATTTTTAAGATTTGCTTTTGCCGCATTATATCCCTCTAATGTGTTAGGATAATCATATGGCATATGCCCTCTTGCAATTGTTCCTTCTACAGGTAATTGCCCTTCTTTACCATTCCTAAAAGCAGCAGTCTCTTGGTAGGTTTCGTAACCTACAGACTTATACATATTAGGCATGTATTGATAATTTCTTGATGATTTATTTTGACATGATGCTACCAAAGTAACAACACCTAAAACAATCCCTATTTTTACAAAAACTCTCATTTCGAATTATTAATGCTTATCTGAAACTTTAACTTCTACTGCTCCTGTATCTACCAAGAGTCTTGTTAACTCGTCTTCATTGCCATTCAAAGACACTTCCATTAAAAAATGGTCATCTGTAGTTCTAACATCAGGATTCTCAGCTTTCTTGAAAGGCCATAATCTACTTCTCATATAAAAAGTAATAACCATTAAGTGGGCTGCAAAGAAAACTGTTAATTCGAACATAATCGGTATAAAGGCCGGCATATTCTGAATGAAACTAAAACTAGGCTTAGCTCCGATATTCTGAGGCCAATCTTCTATCATAATAAAGTTCATCATTGTAACAGCTACAGTAAGACCAATACAACCATATATAAATGCTGTGATTGCTAATCTTGTTGGAGCTAATCCCATCGCTTTGTCTAGTCCATGGACTGGAAAAGGCGTATAAACTTCTTCTATATGATGATGCGCTTCTTTAACACGTTTTACGGCTAACATCAAAACGTCGTCATCATTGTACATTGCTTGTATAACTTTTGAAGCCATAGATTAATTTATTAGATTTTTAGCTTGACCTGCCCAATCATCTCTTTGTGCTCTTCCTGGGAATTTTCCAGTAATTGAGTCTAAAAGATTATATTCTTTCTCGGACATTTTACTTACTTGTTCATATTTATAAATCCCAATCTGATTTAATGTCTGTTCCATAACTGGACCAACACCATCAATCTTCTTAAGATCATCTGCTTTATCTTCTTCAGGGTTAAACGCTCCTAAAGCACCTATTAACTGAGCTTGCTTTTCAGCATCTATAGTTACACTAGCTGTAGAAGTTTCTTTACTTACTTCAGCAATATCTGAAGTTCTGTTATCCGCTCCTGTACCTACTAAACTATTTCCATCTTCACGAAGACGTTTGTAACGCTCTCCAGATGATTTCAATATAGTTTTAACCTCTGCCTGTGCAATTACAGGGAATGTTCTAGCATATAAAAGGAATAATACAAAAAAGAATCCTATTGTTCCTAAGAAGATACCAACATCTACAAAAGTAGGAGAGAACATTGTCCATGAAGATGGTAAATGACCTTTACTTAAGTTGATCACGATAATATCGAAACGCTCAAACCACATTCCTATATTAATTATAATAGAACATATAAATGACCAAATATAGTTTCTTCTTAATTTTTTAATCCAAAGTGTTTGTGGCACTATAAAGTTACAAATAATAAGTGCCCAGAAAGCCCACCAATATGGTCCTGTTGCTGCACCTATAGATAAGTATGTATAATCTTCATAGTTACTACCAGAATACCATGCAATAAAGAACTCTGTAATATAAGCAACACTTACAATACCTCCAGTAAGCAAGATTACTTTATTCATATTCTCGATATGAACTCTAGTAATATAAGCTTCTAGGTTAGATACTTTACGCATTATAATAAGTAACGTTAATACCATCGCAAAACCAGAGAAGATAGCCCCAGCAACGAAGTACGGAGGATAAATTGTACTGTGCCAACCAGGAATTACCGAAGTAGCAAAGTCAAAAGATACAATGGTGTGTACAGAAAGTACTAATGGAGTTGCTAAACCTGCCAACACTAAAGATACTTCTTCAAAACGTTGCCAGTCTTTCGCTCGACCACTCCAACCGAAACTTAATAAACTATATATTTTTTTCTGAAAAGGCTTAACTGCTCTATCTCTAAGCATTGCAAAATCTGGAAGTAAACCAGTCCACCAGAAAACCAATGATACTGATAAGTACGTAGAGATTGCAAATACATCCCAAAGTAATGGAGAGTTAAAGTTCACCCAAAGAGAACCAAATTGATTAGGAATAGGAAGTACCCAATATGCTAACCATGGTCTACCCATGTGAATTATTGGAAACAATCCTGCTTGTACTACCGAGAAGATAGTCATAGCTTCTGCTGAACGGTTAATTGCCATCCTCCATTTCTGACGGAATAACAATAATACTGCCGAAATAAGTGTTCCAGCGTGACCGATACCTACCCACCATACAAAGTTGGTAATATCCCAGGCCCATCCAATGGTTTTATTTAATCCCCATACACCAATACCAGTTGATACAGTATAGATAATACAGCCTATTCCCCAAAGGAAGGCTACTAAAGCTATTGAAAAGACAATCCACCATAGTTTGTTAGCTCTTCCCTCAACCGGGGCAGCAACGTCTACAGTAACATCATGGTAAGATTTTTCTCCCGTTACTAAAGGTTCACGTATAGGTGCTTCGTAATGCGACGCCATAATACTTTATATAATTATTCTTGTTAATTCTTTTTTTTATGCTTCTTCTGTATTTCTAACTTTCACATGATAGAATACATTTGGTCTAGTTCCTTTAAACCCAAGTAAGTGATACATACGGTTGTCTTCTTTCAATTCAACTATCTCACTTTCCTTATCGTTAACATCTCCAAACTTAATTGATCCAGAGCTACAAGCTGCAGAACAAGCGGTCTTAAACTCACCATCTTTAATCGGTCTACCCTCTCTCTTAGCGTCTAAGATTGTCTTCTGTGTCATTTGTATACACATAGAACATTTCTCCATAACACCACGAGATCTAACCGTTACATCTGGGTTTAATACCATTCTACCAAGGTCGTCATTCATATGGAAATCAAACTCATCATTCTCACTATATAAGAACCAGTTAAAACGACGTACTTTATACGGACAGTTGTTTGCACAATAACGAGTACCTACACAACGGTTGTATATCATTTGGTTTTGACCCTGCTTACCATGAGAAGTTGCCGCAACAGGACAAACAGTTTCACAAGGAGCATGGTTACAATGCTGACACATTACCGGTTGGAATGCCACCTGAGGATTCTCAGAAGGGTGCTCTAACTGATGATATGTACTTATTGAATTTGGAGCAGCTTCCACTACTTCATTATCTCCTTCAAAACTTTCTTCTGAAGAATAATATCTATCGATACGCAACCAGTGCATATCTCTGTATTTTCTAACTTCGCTCTTACCTACAACTGGTACATTATTTTCAGCGTGACATGCTATAACACAAGCCCCACAACCAGTACATGAGTTAAGATCTACAGATAAGTTAAAATGATGACCAACACTAGAATCAAATTCTGCCCAAAGGTTAGCTTCTTCTGCCGCAACCTCTTGATGATTTACAGAAACCTCTGGTTGAGGATTCCAATCATGAGAATTTTTAGTATTGAAAATCTCTAGAGAAGTTTCTCTTAAGATATCACCTCTTCCGTCCATAGTACTTTTCATTTGCACAGAAGCAAACTCATGAGTACCAGAAACTTTTTCTAACTTAACTTCTTGAGAAGCATTAAAACCTAAGTAAAGCGGATATGCATTTACTCCAGTTTTCATTTCTTCTTTCACACCAAGCGTTTTACCGTAACCGAAAGAAAGACCTACAGTCCCCTTTGCTTGTCCTGGCTGAATTAACGCTGGTACTTTATCTAATGTAACACCTCCAACAACTACTTTTACGTAGTCACCATTTAAGGCTCCATCAGAAACAGTATAATTTTCTACTCCTAAAGCTTCAGCATCTGCTAAAGATATAGTAAGGTAGTTATCCCATGTATTTCTTGTAATAGGATCTGGCAACTCTTGTAACCAAGGATTGTTTGCCTGACGCCCATCACCTAATCCTGTTTTAGGATATAGTGTAATTTCCATTCCATTTGCAGTTGCACCAGCAAGCTGATTAACAGCAGAAGCAACAGATGCTACCGCAGCTTCAGCATTCATTGGCTCTGTATCTGCAGGAGCAGCAAAAGGAACCGCATCTTCATCAGCTTCAGCAGTTACATTTCCATTTCCAACAAAAACACCATCGTGCAATGCAGTATTCCAAGAAGAACCACCAAGAATAGTAGATCTCCAAGTTTCTTTTATATAATCGCTATAACTAGCATCGCTATCAGTCCATTTTAATAAAGAATCTTGAAATTGTCTTGTATTAAATAAAGGACGAATAGTAGGCTGCATTAAGCTATAATGACCTTTTTTCATTTCTACATCACCCCAAGATTCTAAGTAATGAGGCTCAGCTGCAATGTATCCAGCTTTTGTAGAAGTTTCATCTTCTTTTAAAGAGAATGCAACAGATAAATCTACATTTGCCAACCCTGCCTCAAACTCAGCAGCATTTGGCAATGTATAAAGTGGATTAACACCACTCATAATCAATGCACCAACTTTACCAGCATTCATATCTTCAACTAAAGCAGCAACTTGTTTTACATTTCCTTGGCGAGTCATTCTAGGTGCATCTACATCCATAACAACACTTCCAATAGATTTATTTATTGATAAAACAACTTTTTGAGCATTTACGTCGGTAATTCCAGTAACAACTACTGCATTTTTACCTGCTCTTGCTACTTGTGCAGCTGCATTTTTAACAGCTTCATCAATTTTTGCTGGCAACTCACCTCCAACAGATTTTCCGTTTAAATACCCATAAAACTTAGCTAAGGCTACTTTTTGCTGAGATGGTGTTAACGGAACTCTCTTATCGGCATTTGCTCCAGTTAAGCTCATATTAGACTCAAACTGAATATGTCTCGACATTTTACCATGCGCAGGAACACGTCCTTTAGCATAGCCAGTATCGAAACCTCCACCTTGCCAATCTCCTAAGAAATCAGCTCCAAACGAAACTATAACTTCAGCTTTAGAGAAGTCGTAATCCGCTAAAGCGCGAACTCCATATGACGACTCAAAAGCATCTAATGCTGCATCTTCAGATATGGCATCGTACTGAATATGCTTTACGTTTCCGTACTTAGCAGAAAATTCAGCAATTAATCTTTTTACAGAAGGACTAGCAAAAGTTTGTGTCAATAACACAATTTGTTTTCCACTAGCCTTAGCAGCGTTAAGTCCGTTTGTTACATTTGTATCAAGATCTCCCCAAGAAATATACTCGCCTTTTGCTTTTGGTCCTTGAACACGCATGCTATCATACAATCCTAAAACAGATGCATGAACTCTAGCATTTGCGCCACCATTAACTTTAGCGTCATTATTACTTTCAATCTTAATAGGTCGACCTTCACGAGTCTTTATTAATATGCTAGCAAAATCGTATCCATCTGCAATTGTAGTAGCATAGTAATTTGCTACTCCAGGAATAATATTCTCTGGCTGAACAACGTAAGGTATAGATTTTGTTACTGGACCTTCACAGGCTGCTAAAGAAGCAGCAGCTGTAGTAAATCCTACATATTTAAGAAAATCTCGTCTACTCGTAGACGAAGAACCTAATGAATCTTCATCTCCTAAAAATTCATCGTTAGGGATTTCCTCAACAAACTCATTCTGTTTAAGCGTCTCAGCGATAGAGCTATTTGGATTTAGCTCCTCAACACTTGACCAGTATTTTTTGTTTGATGCCATGTTATATATAACTATTTTAAATCAACCTGCCTAAACAGGCTTATCTTAGATTCTTTTATTCTAAATTCTTTTTTTAAAGCGTCTTTATTAATAGTGACACTTAGCACATTCGATTCCCCCAAGCTGAGCAGCCGTTAACTGATCTACCCCATATTTCTTAGAAAGCTCTTCATGTATTTTTGCGTAGTACTCATTACCCTCCATCTTAACATTTGTAGTACGGTGACAATCTATACACCACCCCATAGTTAAAGGAGCTTCTTGATGTACAATCTCCATCTCTTCGATTGGACCGTGACATTTCTGACAAGCGATCTGACCAACAGTTACGTGTTGCGAGTGATTAAAGTATGCGAAATCTGGTAAGTTATGAATACGAACCCACTTAACAGGTTTTGTTTCCCCAGTGTACTGCTGATTTTCATTATCCCAACCAACAGCATCGTATAATTTAGCAATTTCTTTATCGTAAAACTCTTTAGAATACTCCTCAGTAGCTGTAGACTCAGCAACTTCTGGAATACTTTTGTGACAGTTCATACATACATTCAAAGATGGAATCCCTGAAGTTTTAGAACTTCTTGCAGATGAGTGACAATATTTACAGTCAATCTCATTATCTCCAGCATGAATTCTATGTGAATAATGAATAGGCTGTATTGGCTGATACCCTTGATCAACACCAACCTGCATCATCCAACCATATGCAAAATATCCTGAAGCTAATAATAAAAACACTACAGAAACCAATACTAAGAATTGATTCTTAACAAAGGCTTTCCATAACGGCAAGCTCTTTTCTTTAACAGCGTACTCAACACCATTCGCTTCTGCAATTCTTCTTAAGGTCTTATTAACCAAAACAAGCATTACAACTAAAACAGCAAAGATTAAAATAAGTGCCCCTAAAATAATGTCATTCCCTACACCTCCAGAATTAGCATCACCATCACCTGCAGCCTGCGCATTTGCTTCTGCAGCTGGCGCCTCTTTTTTAGGCTCCATTGTATAAGCGATGATATTATCAATATCTTCAGTACTTAATTGAGGGAAAGCTGTCATCACAGAAGGCTGATACTCATCCCAAAGCTTATTCGCTTCTGCATCTCCAGATTTAATTAACGCTTGACTGTTCTTGATCCAAGAATGCAACCATTCGCTATCATGTTTATCTCCAACACCTCTTAGCGCAGGTCCAGTCATCTTTCTATCTAGATGGTGACATGCAGCACAATAAGTATTAAATAAAGATTTTCCTGCAGCAGGGTCTCCTTGTTGATCCTGAGCAAAAGCAGTAGTTGTAAACGCTAGCAAAAGCGCTAATCCGATACCTAAAATTCGCGTAATTGAATTAGGGTGTATCACCTTTTTCATATTAGAATATGTATTTTCTATCATAAATTGGCACGATTTTTACACTGTAAAAGTCATAAACCGTTTTATTAATCCGAGCACAAAAATACGACATAGACTCGATTTGCGAAATGTTAGGGAAGCGTTAATACATAATTTATACTTATTCTAAATAAAAAAAATTATTTTTAAACAAAATATTAGATTTACATTTGCATAAAACAGCATTCATTATGAGAATATTAGCACATAAAAAACAATTAACTTTAGTAGTTTCTGCCCTTATTTTCAGCGGAATTACTCACGCTCAGAGCAGTGTTAAAACTTCAAAAGAGGTAGGAAAAATAAATATTGAACAAGACGCGAGGATAGAAAAACTGGTTGCATATAAAACCAATATCAATAAAACTGACGACGAAAAGCACTATAAAATCCAAATTTATAACGGAACATTAGAAGGAGCTCAAAAGGCAAAACAAGAATTCAATAGAGAATTTAAAGATATAGTTTCCGACATCGCCTTCGAAACACCAAACTACAAAGTAAGAGTTGGTCAATTTAGAACCAGATTAGAGGCCGACAGATATTTAATTGAAGTAAAAGAAGATTACCCTAGCGCATTTTTATTACAGCCTTAAATTGCGTAAAAATAAGACATAAAAAAAGCGACTCATTTGAGTCGCTTTTTTTATGCTTGATACTGAAATTATTTCAGCTTTTTCTTAACCTCTACTTCTCTGAAACTTTCTACAACATCTCCAATATGGATATCGTTGTAGTTCTTAACTTGAAGTCCACAGTCATAACCTTTAGAAACTTCTTTAACATCATCCTTAAATCGTTTTAAAGAAGATAATTCTCCAGTGTAAACTACCACTCCATCTCTAATTAATCTGATTCCAGAATTTCTATAGATCTTACCATCTGTTACCATACAACCTGCAATGGTACCAACTTTAGAAATCTTGAATGTTTCACGGATTTCTGCAGTACCTGTAATCTCTTCTTTAAGCTCTGGAGATAACATACCTTCCATCGCATCTTTAAGATCATTAATTGCATCGTAGATAATAGAATATGTACGGATATCAATTTCTTCTTTATCAGCTACCGAACGAGCATTACCCATTGGCCTTACATTAAATCCGATGATAATCGCATCAGATGCTGTTGCTAATAAAACATCAGATTCTGTAATTGGACCTACTGCTTTATGTATAATATTGATATGAATCTCTTCTGTCGATAATTTTTGGAACGAATCTGTTAAAGCCTCTACAGAACCATCAACATCTCCTTTAAGGATAATATTAAGCTCTTTAAAGTCACCTAACGCAATACGTCTTCCAATTTCGTCTAAAGTAATATGACGCTGTGTTCTTACAGATTGCTCACGTTGTAATTGTGTACGTTTAGTAGCAATTTGCTTAGCCTCACGTTCATCTTCATAAACATTAAATTTATCACCAGCCTGTGGCGCTCCATCTAAACCTAGAATAGAGATTGGAGTTGAAGGCCCAGCAACTTTAACTTCGTTACCACGCTCATCTTGCATTGCTTTAATCTTACCACTATGCGTTCCCGCAAGTACGTAATCTCCAATATTTAATGTTCCTGCTTGTACAAGTACAGTAGACACATAACCTCTACCTTTATCTAAGTAAGCTTCTACAACTGTACCGTTAGCTATCTTATTTGGATTTGCTTTCAATTCTAAAATCTCAGCCTCCAATAATACTTTCTCTAATAATTCTGGAACTCCTTGTCCTGTTTTTGCTGAAATATCTTGAGATTGAATTTTACCTCCCCAATCTTCAACAAGAAGATTCATTTGCGCTAACCTCTCTTTAATCCTTTCTGGATTTGAAGTTTCTTTATCAACCTTATTGATTGCAAAAACAATAGGAACTCCAGCAGCTTGTGCGTGACTAATTGCCTCTTTTGTTTGTGGCATCACATCATCATCCGCTGCAATTACAATAATTGCAAGGTCAGTTACTTGAGCTCCACGAGCACGCATTGCCGTAAAGGCCTCGTGACCAGGAGTATCTAAAAATGCAATTTTATTTCCATTTTTTAAAGTAACACCATAAGCACCGATATGCTGCGTAATACCTCCACTCTCTCCAGCAATAACATTTTCTTCACGGATATAATCCAATAAAGATGTTTTACCATGATCTACGTGTCCCATTACCGTTACAATTGGCGCACGGAATACTAAATCTTCAGGAGCATCTACTTCTTCAACTACTGCTTCTTCAATATCAGTTGTTATAAACTCAACTTCATATCCAAATTCATCAGCAATAATAGTTAATGTTTCAGCATCTAATCGCTGATTCATAGTAACCATCATTCCTAGAGACATACAAGCAGAAATAATTTGCGTAACAGGAACATCCATTAATGTTGCAACCTCACTTACAGTAACAAACTCTGTTACTTTAAGCACTTTGCTTTCTGCTTCCTGCTGCGCTTGTTCTTTCTCAGTTTTCTGTCTATGGAAATCTCTTTTCTCTCTACGATACTTAGCACCTTTAGACTTACTTGATTTACCTTGCAGTTTTTCAAGCGTCTCTCTTACTTGTTTTTGAACTTCTTCTTCAGTAGGCTCTACTTTCTCAACAGGAGCTGATCCACGTCTACCTCTTCCTGTTCCGCCAGAATTTCTGCCTTTAGCAAATCTTCCGCCACCACCAGATGTGTTATTTGGTCTAGGCCCTTTATTATTGTTGTCCTTACTTATTCTACGACGACGTTTCTTTTTGTCATCAGCAGCTTTAGAACCACCTTTTTTATCAGTTGACTTAGCGTCTTCTTTCTTTTTCTTAGGCTTATTAAACTGGGAAAGATCTATTTTCTCTCCAGTAAAGTTAGGACCAGATAATTTAGTATACTTTGTCTTAACTTGTTCAGAATCTACTTCCTCACCATCTACAATAACCTTTTTAGTTTCCTTAGGAGCATCTGACTCTTTTTTGGCAACTGGTTTAGACTCTTGTTTAGGTTTTTGCTGAACAGCTTCTTGCTTCTCTTTAGGAGCCTCCTGTTTAGCTTTAACAGGCGCCGCTTCCTCTTTCTTTTCAGTTTTACTTTCCACAGGTTTATTTGCTTCAGGTTTTTTATCTTCAACCTTTTTCTGTTCTACCTGTTTTGGCTCAACTTTTTTCTCCTGCACCTTCTCTACTTCAGCCTGCTTTTTCTCCTCCACCTTCTTAACCTCAGGTTTTTTTACTTCTTCCTTAGGCTCTTCTTGTTTGTTTTCTTGCTGAGGCGTCTCTAATTTCTCGGCTGGCTTTTCTTCCTTCTTCTCTGGAGCAGCTTTTTCTTTCTTACCATCAAGATCAATCTTACCAACAGTCTTTGGACCTGCTAAATTCGCCTTAGCCTTCACAATTTCTTGCTCTTCTTGCTTCTGACGCTTTAGCTCATTCTCTTTTTCCAATTCCTGCCTGATCGCTTCTTTCTCTTTACGCTTTTCCTCCCCAACCTCTTTAGAAGCAACTTTCTTACTTCTGTCCGTTTGAAATTCGTCTAAGAGAACATTATATACCTCATTGGTGATTTTTGTGGTAGGGCGTGCCTCCACATCATGACCTTTTGACGATAGATATTCTACCGCACGATCCAATGAAATATTTAACTCTCTTAAAACTTTATTTAGCCTCAATTTTGCGCTTTCAGCCATACAATATTTGTTATCCTAAATTTTATTTACTCACCCATTGTGAGTTGAATGTTTCGATATCAATCGAAATTCATTTATTATTCCTTTCAAAAACCTCGCAGGCATTACCCGAGGTTGTGCACTCTAAAAACTAGTCATCAAACTCTTCCTTAAGAATTCTTACTACTTCTAAAATTGTTTCTTCTTCAAGATCTGTTCTACGAATTAAATCGTTCACATCTTGATCTAGAACACTCTTAGCCGTATCAAGACCAATTTTTCTAAACTCATTAATAACCCATGCTTCAATTTCGTCAGAGAATTCTGTTAACTCAACATCCTCCTCTACACCTTCACGAAGCACGTCAATTTCATAACCGGTTAATTGACCAGCTAAACGTATATTGAAACCACCTTTACCAATTGCTTTAGAAACCTCTTCTGGTTTTAAAAGCACTTCAGCATGCATAGTTTCATCATTCAAAGTTACTAAACTTACTCTAGCTGGACTCAATGCACGGCTAATAAACAACTGTGGGTTGTTAGTAAAATTAATAACATCGATATTTTCATTTCCTAATTCACGAACTATTCCATGAATTCTAGAACCTTTCATCCCAACACAAGCCCCAACAGGATCTATTCTATCATCATAAGAATCTACCGCTACTTTTGCTTTCTCACCAGGAATCCTAACAACTCTCTTAACAGATATCAATCCGTCAAAAACTTCTGGAATCTCTTGCTCAAATAATTTCTCTAAAAATGCAGGTGCAGTTCTAGACATAATTATCATTGGCTTATTACCTTTCAGCTCTACGCCTTCAATAATACCTCTTACATTTTCTCCTTTTCTGAAAAAATCTGAAGGGATTTGCTTATCCTTCGGAAGAAGAATCTCATTACCTTCATCATCTAACAAAATAACAGCTTTATGACGAATATGATGTACTTCCGCAGTATAAATCTCTCCAATAAGATCTTTAAACTGTTTGTATACAGTTGTATTATCGTGTTCGTGTATCTTAGAAATTAAGTTCTGTCTTAACGCAAGAATAGATCTTCTTCCAAGATCGATCAACTTCACCTCTTCAGACACATCCTCTCCTACCTCAAAATCTGGCTCAATTTTTCTAGCCTCTGTAAGTGAAATTTCTTGATTATCATCTTCCACCTCATCATCTGCAACAACGATTCGGTTTCTCCATATCTCTAAATCTCCTTTATCAGGGTTTATAATGATATCAAAATTATCATCAGATCCAAACTTTTTCTTTAGCGCATTTCTGAATACATCTTCCAAAATGGCCATTAACGTTACACGATCTATGAGTTTGTCGTCCTTAAACTCAGAAAATGATTCGATCAATGCAAGATTCTCCATGTCAATTTCTTAATTAAAATGTTATCATCACTTTAGCTTCTTTAATATCCGCAAAAGGAATCTCTTTTTCGTACTTTACGGTTACCTTACCCTTACCTACCGGCTTAGGTTCACGAGCTTTCCAACTTAAATGGATCCCGTTATCTGTAACAGCCGTAAGTTCACCTTCAATTTTCTCTTCAGCAGTTTTCACCTGAAGCTTTCTTCCTACACTTTTTTTATACTGCCTGTTGTGTACTACAGGTTCTGTTGCTCCCGGAGAAGCTACTTCTAGAGCGAAATCATGTTCATCTCTATCAATATTATGCTCAACATGTCTACTTACAGTCATACAATCTTTCAAAGTAACCCCATTGTCACCATCAATAACTATCTTGATTTTGTTATCTGGAGTCATAGAGAAATCGATCAAAAAAATCGACTCATTCTCTGCTAATACTTCATTCAAAAGCGCTGTTACTCTTTCCTTCAACATGTAATATTTGTATAAAAAGAGGGGACTTTTTGTCCCCTCTGAAATAGATTATTCATTTTCAACGGTGCAAATATACAATTTTTTTTAAACCTAAAAACACCTTGATACATCTTTATATTACATATCTTTCTATAAATGAATTTATTCCTACCCAAAAAAGATAAGCTCCACAGAAAATAATTCTGATTCTGAAGCAATAAAACACCTTAATATTTCGTCTAAATAAATTACAACCTCCCACAAAAGGGATGTGTAGTATATACAATTTTACTAATATTTCATAATAATTTAAAGAACAAAACAAGATAAAACCGCTGCTATTATTAAAATCAGCTATTATCTTTTGAGATGATAATTACTAACTAAAACAGAAGCAGATATATGTAGTGTTCGCTCCAACTCTCTTATCATTTCGACAGTTAATTTCTTTCTTCGATTTAAAATTTCAGAAACACGACTCTTACCTCCAATTACTCCTACCAAATCCTTCTGACGCATATTTAATTCTTCCATTCTAATTTTTATCGCCTCAATTGGATCGGGTGCTTCAATAGGATAATGCTCATTTTCATAGTTTTCGATAAGCAAAGAAAGTATTTCCGCCTCATCTCCCTCTTCACTATCAATTGAGGCATCAAAAATCACCTCTAAACGACTAAGTGCATCTCGGTAATCTTTGTCAGATTTAATTGGTCTTAACTTCATAACAGTTTTTCTTAAATTGTATCAGCATCAATTTTATCATATTCAGCATGCGTACCTACAAAACGTATAAATGCCCATTGTTTTTCATAATTAAATTTAACAATCAATCGATAAGAATTACCTTTAATATTAAAAACAACTCGGCCATTTTTCAAAATACTTGCATTAATATAAGTCTGCTTAACATCACTTGGAGAAAACCATTTTGCACTTTTAGCAGTGTCATACCAAGTCTTTAAATATTGTTCGGAATCAGCATGACTTTTCCAATATTCTCGAAGCGTACTTTTTGCAATCATTCGTTTCATTTATCCGACTCTAAACCAAAGATACAACAAGTTCTCTAATAACGAACTAAATAACTTCTAATAAATCACTCTTCAAAACAAACACACAACACCTAAATCAATTTGTTTTAATAAAACCTAAACTGTACTTTTAAAAACAGATAATCTAAATATAATTTAATGAAAAAAATACTATTCTTACTTGCCTTAGCTGCAAATATTTGCACCGCACAAGAAAAGTTATCCTACCAAAAGCCATCAAGCGAAATTCTAGAACTCGCAGATGTACAATTAGCTCCATCAGTAAAAATAGCAAGCAATCAAGAATACATGATTATGCTATACAGAGATCGTTACAAAAGCATCAACGAGCTTTCTGAATCGGAATTACGTCTTGCAGGACTCCGAATAAACCCTAAAACGAATATCGGCAGCAGAACTACTTACTACAACAATATCACAATAAAAAACCCTAAAGAGAAAGAAGCTTCTGAAGTTAAAAACTTACCTAAGGAGTTGCGCCTTTCTAACTACAAATGGTCTCCAGACGAATCTAAAATTGCCTTTACAAACACCGTAGAAAACGGAGTAGAGCTATGGGTAATTGACTTAAAAAGTAAGTCTGCAAAAAAACTTACGGATGCAAATGTTAATGCAAACCTTGGAGATGTTATAAATTGGTACAAAGACAGCAACTCTCTTCTTGTAAAAATGATTCCTAATGAAAGAAAAGAACTTATAAATCAGAATGAAAGCGTCCCTACTGGACCTACAATTTCCACAAACAACGGGAAAAAGGCACAAAACAGAACATACCAAGATCTTTTAAGTAATCCTAATGACGAATTTAATTTCGAACAATTAGCGGTTTCCGAAATCTACAAAATCTCTCTCGACGGAAGCAAAACTAAATGGAAAGATAGCGATATGTACAGAAATATTAGCTTTTCTCCTGACGGAAACTATGTAATGACCACAACTATAAAAAGACCATTTTCATACCTAGCTCCCTATTATAGATTCCCATCTGTAACAACTATTTACAAGAAAGACGGAACACTCGTAAACGAAGTCCTTAACGCACCTCTTAACGAAGATTTACCAAAAGGATTTATGGCTACTGAAGAAGGTAGAAGAGACATTTCATGGAGGAAAGATAAAGCTGCAACGCTCGTTTATGTTGAAGCGTTAGACGGTGGAGATCCTGAAAATGATGTAGAATATAGAGACGAAGTTTTTACACTAGAAGCGCCATTCAACGGAAATGGAACGAGCATATTAAAAACAAAAAATAGATTCAGTGGAATTATTTGGGGAAATGAAACAACAGCTATCGCCTATGATAGATGGTGGAACAACAGAAACACTAAAATATACCTTTTTAACCCTGAAAACACTTCAAAAGCACCAAAAATAATTTCAGATAGAAATTACCAAGACGTTTATAGCGATCCAGGTTCTTTTGTAACACATGAAAATAAATACCACGAAAACATACTTTATTTAGATAATAAAGAAAATACTTTCCTTATTGGAGATGGTTTTTCTGAAGAAGGACAACATCCATTTGTAGATAAGCTAAACTTAAACACACTAAAAAAGGAAACCCTTTACAAATCTAACTTAAAAGATAAAAAGGAAGACTTATTGGAGTATGATCCAGAGACAGATCAATTACTTACGAGAATTGAATCTCCAAGCGAATACCCAAATTACTATTACAAAAACATTAAATTAAGAAAAGCTGCACAACAACTAACATTCTTTAAAAATCCGTTTGATAAAATTAAAGACATTCACAAAGAGGTTATTACTTACAAAAGAGATGATGGATTAGAACTCTCTGGGACACTTTACCTCCCTGTAGGCTACGACATGAATAAAAAGGAGAAAATGCCAATGATTTTATGGGCATACCCAAGAGAATACAAAGACAAAAACAGCGCTTCTCAAAACACTCAGAATCCAAATGAATTTACATACCTATCCTATTCATCTCCTATTTTCTGGGTATCTAAAGGTTATGTAGTTTTAGATGATGCTGCTTTCCCTATAATTGGAGAGAATAATGAGCAACCAAACGATACTTTTAGAAAACAACTCGTTGCAAATGCAAAAGCAGCTATAGACGCAGTTGATAACTTAGGATATATCGACAGAGACCGTGTTGCTGTAGGCGGACATAGCTACGGTGCTTTCATGGTAGCCAACTTGCTATCACACTCAGATTTATTTGCAGCTGGAATTGCAAGAAGCGGTGCTTACAACAGAACACTTACTCCTTTCGGATTCCAAAGCGAAGAACGTAACTATTGGGAGGCTCCAGAAATTTATTACAACATGTCTCCATTTATGCATGCTGAAAAGATGAACAATCCTCTTTTACTAATCCACGGGGAGGCAGACAACAACTCAGGAACTTACCCAATGCAAAGCGAGCGCTATTTTAATGCATTAAAAGGATTAGGAGCCACAGTAAGACTTGTAATGTTGCCAAAAGAAAGTCATGGATATAGAGCTAAAGAAAGTATTTTACATGTTATTTGGGAGCAAGACCAATGGCTAGAGACGTATGTGAAAAACAAAAAGACAGAAAAAAGCAACTAGCAGAAAGTATATAAAAAACAAAAATCCCGATTTTCATCGGGATTTTTTTTGGTTGGCCTACTAGGACTCGAACCTAGAACGACTGGACCAAAACCAGCTGTGTTGCCAATTACACCATAGGCCAATCAATCTTGCTTCACTTGACACGTGGTCTTTAAAAGCAGGTGCAAATTTAATACAAACTTTGATATGCACAAACATTTTTTTAAATTATTTTTAAATCATTTAAAACTCTCTTGTTAACATTTATCAAAAGTGGGGTACATTCGCTTATAATTTATTAAATTCGCCTGCTATATATGAAAAACAGTTACATGTCTGCAAATCAATTTAAAAAATGGGATACAATCCTTGGATGGATCGTATTTTTGATCGCATTAATTACCTACCATTTAACGGTTGAGCCCACCTCAAGTTTTTGGGATGCTGGGGAATACATTGCCACATCTGCAAAATTACAAGTAGGACACCCACCGGGAGCTCCTTTCTTTCAGATGATGGGTGCATTCTTTGCTATGTTCGCTCCAGATGCAGAAGCAGTAGCTGTAACCGTAAATCATATGTCGGTTTTTTCGAGTGCTTTTGCCATTCTATTTATGTTTTGGTCAATAACTAATATCACTAGAAAATTAGCCTTAAAATCAGGAGAACTTACTACTGCAAACTATATTGCTATCTTAGGAAGCGGTGTAGTTGGCGCATTAGCATTTACATTTTCAGATAGTTTTTGGTTCAATGCTGTAGAAGCTGAAGTATATGCAATGGCCATGCTTCTTACCTCTTTAATGGTTTGGCTTGGACTTAGATGGGCAGACGAAATGAACACTCCACGAGGAAATCGCTGGTTGATTCTAATCTCTTTGGTAGTAGGACTTTCTTTTGGAGTTCACTTTATGGCATTACTTACCATTCCTTCCCTAGGAATGATTTATTACTTCAAAAACTACAAAGACTATAACGCAAAATCTTTCATAATAGCCAACATTGTTTCGATAGCAATTTTACTTTTCCTATTTAAATTACTCCTTCCAAACGTTCTTAAAGTGTTTGGATATTTAGAAGTTTTCTTTGTAAACAGCATCGGACTTCCTTTTAATTCAGGAACAATTATCGCGGGGATTATTATTATTGCAATATTCTACTTCGCTTTAAACTATACGAGGAAGAAAAATTACAAACTCATAAACACGATCGTTTTAAGTGTTATGTTCATACTGATTGGATTTTCCACTTGGATGATGATTCCTATCCGTGCGAATGCTGGAACGGTAATTAATGAGAATAGCCCAACAGATGCACGTCAATTATTAGCCTATTATAATCTAGAGCAGTATCCAGAAACACATTTGTTTTACGGACCTATGTATTCTGATGCTTTTGCTGGTCAAGATCCAGACAATCCATATAAAGACGACAAGCCTAAGTACGAAAGAAAAGGTGGTAAATATGTTATTGTAAACAAATACAAGAATTCTAGAGTAGCTCCAAATAGTAGTCAAGAAGGATTCTTACCAAGAATGTGGAGTAGCGAACATGCTGCTAACTACATGAAAATTACGGGCCCATTAGACATAAAAGTAAAACCAGAATATCGTAGTGAAAAGCAACTCACCGATGCGGTTAGTCAGTTTAAAAGAGATCTTGAAAATGGTACTATTGATGAAGATGAATACATAAATTTCATCAAACAATTTAATGAATATCTCACCATAGAGAAACCTTCATTCATGCAAAATATGCGATACTTATTTGAGTTTCAAATGGGATATATGTATTGGAGATATTTTATGTGGAATTTTGTTGGACGCCAAGATGATATCCAAGGAAGGTTAGACAACCATGGAAATTGGCTAAGTGGAATTAAGTTCGTTGACGAATGGCGATTAGGATCTCAAGACAACTTACCTTCAGATGTACTAAACAATAAAGCTAGGAACACCTATTTCTTCCTTCCATTAATTTTAGGACTGATAGGATTTCTATTTATATTAAAATCCAGTAAACAACAATTCTGGATACTCTTTACGCTCTTCCTGTTTATGGGAATTGCATTAAAAATATACCTAAATGAGCGCCCATTTGAGCCTAGAGAACGTGATTATGCCTTAGTCGGCTCTTTCTTTGTCTTCTCTATGTGGATTGGAATGGGAGTTTATGCGCTTTTTGATGAATTTAAAAAATACCTAACACCAAAAATATTAGCTCCGATTGTTACAGTAGTTTGCTTATTGGCAGTTCCTACAGTAATGGCTTATCAAAATTGGGATGATCACGATAGATCAGACAGATATACAGCACAATCTATGGCGAAATCGTATCTAAATTCTATCGAAGAAGATGCTGGTGCCATGCTATTTACTATTGGAGATAACGATACTTTCTCATTATGGTATGCACAAGAGATTGAAGAATACCGTACCGATGTAAGAACCATAAACACAAGTTTATTTGCTACGGATTGGTATATCGATCAGATGAAACGTGCTGCATACGAGAGTGCACCAATTCCTTCACAGCTTACTCACGACAAGTATGCCTTTGGAGTTAGAGATGCCGTTTACTACCAACAGCTTACAGACGAACGCTGGGATATCAAGAAATTTATGGATTGGATTGCGAATGATGATAACACAATTCGAAACCTCATTAAGAAAAGAGGAGGCGATACAAGTCAGTATCCAGAAAGCTATTTAAACCTTCCTTTCTATCCTACCAATAAAATCCGTGTTCCTGTAAATAAGAAAAACGCTTTAGCTACAGGACTAGTAAAAGAAAAAGATGCTGCTGAAATTGTAGATTATATAGACATCGATTTACCAAAAAGCGCCTTGCCAAAAAACCGACTATTGATGCTAGATTTATTAGCAAATAACGATTGGGAACGTCCAATATATTTCACTGGTGGTAGTTTTGATCCTGCGGAATATCTATGGATGAAAGATTACCTTCAATTAGATGGATTGGTTTATAAGTTAGTGCCTATAAAAACACCTATCGATAAGAACAATCCATACGAAATGGGTAGAATTGATGAAGATCTTATGTATGATATCGTTATGGATTGGGATTGGGGTAACTCCGACTCACCAGATATTTATCACGACCCTGAAACTCGTAAAAACAGTATTTCTTATCGTGGTAATTTAGCGAGGCTTACAGAAAAACTTATCAATACTGATAAAAAAGAGAAAGCTAAAGATGTTTTAGATTTAGCTATGGATAAAATGCCATTTGGATACTTTGGATACTATGTATTTTTAGAACCTTATGTACAAGGTTATTACAAAGTAGGCGAAACAGAAAAAGCAAGAGAACTATATTTAAATGTAGCTAAGAAATACCAAGAGAGCTTAAATTACTACAGCAACCTTCCTATAGATGATCAATATGATTATGCTTCAGACATTGTTAGCGACATAGAGCGCTACAGAAGCCTTCTAGACATCGTTGTAAGTAATGATAGCAAAGAGTTTGGATTGCCAGAAACTACTAAATTCAACGAATATTTAGAGCGTTTTAATCATTTCTATAGAAGACCTCCTGGAAGTGCGGAGCCTACTCCTACTCCTAATGAAGAACCTATAACTGATGGAAATGCAATGCCTCAAAATATAGATTCTACTATTCTGGAAGATAATACTCCTATTAATGGAGGTATAATTCCAGAGAGTGAATAGTAACAAAATTCTTATCCTTAGAAATTAAAACTCTTTGGATAGTATAAAACAAATGCTACCTTTTTATACGAAGTCGAGAAAATTAAGATTTTAAATTTCTCGACTTCGTAAAAGTGGCGACAAAATTCTGCTACTACGTGAAGCCCTATTTAATAAAAACACCTCGTGCCGTAAAGCTCATCTTCAAGAAACTTACTTGGGATATTAAAACGGAGAAAAAAGAGGTTTTTTTAACTTTTGATGACGGCCCAACTCCAGATGTTACCGCTTTTGTTCTGGAACAACTACAAAAGTATAATGCCAAGGCTACGTTCTTCTGTATCGGTAAAAACGCCTCACTATATCCAGAAATTTTAAAAGCTATTTTAGCTGAAGGACATTCTATTGGAAATCACACCAATAATCATTACAACGCAAGTAAGCACAAGTTAGCAGCTTACCTAGAGAATGTAACCCTAGCTAAAAACACAATTGAAGAACACATAAATTTCTCTACAAAACTCTTTAGACCTCCTTACGGAAGGATTTCTTCAAAAGCATCTAAAGCTATCAGAAGAAAAGGGTATACTATAATAATGTGGGATGTGCTAAGCGCCGATTTCGACACTTCTATTTCAGTAGAAAAATGTATTAATAATGTTATTAAAAACGTAACATCAGGGAGTATTGTAGTATTTCATGATAGTAAGAAATCCTATCCTATATTAAAAAAAGCACTTCCTGTCATATTAGAAAAACTCCAAACAGAAGGCTACTCTTTTAGCGCTATTTAGCCAATAAAAATCGAGAGAATAGGCTTAATTGCTAACCTATTTATACAACTAAAAAGGCAACTATATATAATCTTGCAACAAAGCTATTAGCGAATTTGCGTCTTGCTCTCCACTTTTACGCCATACCATTTCGCCAGCTTTATAAATCATTAACGTAGGCAAACCTTTAACCCTTAAAGCCTCTGCCAACTCCTGGTTTTTATCAATATCGATTTTTATAACTCTAGCTTTATCTCCCAATGCTGCTGCCACATCTCGAAGAACAGGATGCATCGCTGTAGAAGATTCATTCCAATCCGTATAAAAGTCTAATAAAACAGGTATGTTACCATGAATTAACTCACCAAATTTTGACATATATATCCAATTTTAACATCTTGATAAATCAAATGTAATAAAAAAACCGTTAAAATGCTCTAAACAAGGCTTTTTAGCTACTTTCAACCTATAAAAGGACAAAAACTTAAGAAACTACTCCTTTAGATTTTTTCTTTAACTCTATTACCGTTACTTCTGGCCAGATACCTACTCTACCAGGATATCCTATAAAACCAAGACCTCTATTTACATTAATAAACTGGCCTGCTTTTTCATAAACTCCAGCCCAATATTTATATCTATATTTTGCAGGACTCCATTTAAGCCACCCTGGAATTTCAACTCCAAATTGCATTCCATGCGTGTGTCCGCTTAAAGTTAAATGGTAATGATAAGGGTGGTCTATAACTTGATATTGCCAATGAGAGGGATCATGACTCATCAATATTTTAAAATCATTGCTATCGATATTCTGAATTGCCTTCTCTAAATCTCCAGCCTTTTTAAAACCACCTTCTCCCCAATTTTCAACTCCTACAAGCGCTAATCGTTCGCCGTCTTTTTCTAAAAATCGGCTGTCATTCAATATCAAATCAAATCCCATATCTTTTTGAATCTGCTTCAATTCATCAAGGTTAGCTTTTTTTGCTTCTTCTGAAGGCCACTCTGCATAATCACCATAATCGTGATTCCCTAGAACGGAATACTTCCCATCTTTAGCACTTAATTTGGAAAATGTATCTTTCCAAGGATGCATTTCTGCAGCCACATTATTTACAAGATCTCCAGTGAATAATAAAATATCTGAACCTTGCTCATTAATAAGATCTACAACATATTCTATCTTCTCCTTATTATCGAAACTACCACTGTGAATATCTGAAATCTGAGTTATTTTATATCCATCAAAAGCATCTGGAAGATCGTCAAATTCTAACGTATGTTTTATCACTTGGAAGTCGTACTTCCCTTTGTACATACCATATAATAATGATAAAAATGGTACGGCAGCAACACCAAGCGCAACCTGACTCATAAATCTTCTACGTGAAGGAAATCCTTCAGCAGAAACCGTATCCGACTGAAATAATTTTCCGAATATCCATCCGAAAAAGCGAACGATATCTTCTATCAACATAAAAATACCTGTACAAAAACCTAACGCCATAAAAGCCAAAAAGAGACCTACAGAAACTCCCATAGCATGACTCATTCCTTGAGAACGATCAAAATGATTAAACTGCACATATACATTAACCAAAACTGCAACAAAAACAAGGGCATAACCTATTTGCAGATATGGATTTTTAACAAGAGTTCTAAAGGCTTGAAAGCCATAAAAGGCTCCGATGAGATAAACTATTCCTAATACTATAAAAAAACGCGACATATATTTCTTTCTCTATTTAAAGCAAAATTATCTTATATACAGCCAAATAGAACGCTTTTAGAGTTTATTTAACGTTATCTACCATTTGCTGAACTATAGATGAGTCGGATTTTCTGACAAAACTTTCATCAAAAGCATTCCCATTAAAAGAGATTGGAGCAGCTACAAATACATTTTTATAAAGTTTACTTGCTGAAAAATGAATCTCCGAAAAGCCTTCCTTTTTAAAAGCTTTTACATTGTCGATATTTACCCCACTGCCTGGCATAATTTTAATTTTGTCTTTATATTCCTGCTGAAGTTTTACCAGCAATGGAAGACCATCAGCAGCCTTATTTGCTTGCCCACTGGTTAAGATTCGATCACAACCCATTTCTATTATCTGCTGTATTGCTTCCTCCGGATTCGGAATCCAATCGAAAGCCCGATGGAAAGTAAATGATAATGGTTTTGCTAACTCCACCAACTCTTGAGTTCTTTTAAAATCTAACGTATTATCATTATTTAATACTCCAGAAACAATTCCGCTACAACCTATCTTTTTACAAAGTAGAATATCCTCTTTCATCACCTCAAATTCTTCATCAGAATACGTAAAATTCCCACTTCTTGGTCTAATAAGTACAAATACAGGAATTTCAAGTTGAGCTACAACCCCTTTTAAAACACCGTAAGAAGGAGTAATTCCACCTACTTCCAATTCTCCACAAAGCTCAATTCTACTAGCCCCTCCTTTTTCAGCATTCAACGCAGATTCAACAGAGTTTGCACAAATTTCTATAATCATATTTCTTATATTTAACCCGAAATTATCATTAACACCCTTGTAAAAATAAACAAGATATAGCCATGCAAAGAAGAAATTTTCTAAAAAAGACAGGATTAGGAGCCACAGGAATTCTATCGATTCCATTTTTAGCCTCTTGGACAGAGGAAGATATTAAAGTGAATCCTAAAACGATAGCTACACCAATGACTCCAATTGCAATCTGCACCTGGAATTTTGAAAATGCTACCGCAAAAGCATGGGAAGTTTTAAGTAATGGAGGAACTGCTTTGGATGCTGTAGAGCAAGGGGTAATGATTGAAGAAGCTGATGAAACCAATCAAACTGTTGGAAAAGGAGGACGCCCAGATAGAGATGGAAACGTAACTCTTGATGCGTGTATTATGGATAAAGATGGAAACTGCGGTTCTGTTGTGTATTTACAAAATATAACACATGCTGTTTCTGTTGCCAGAAAAGTAATGGAAGATACTCCACATGTAATTTTAGCAGGAAAAGGAGCTGAGCAATTTGCGTATGAAAAAGGCTTTAAGAAAGAGAATATCTTAACAGAAAAATCAAAAAGAGATTGGTTAAAATGGAAAGAGAAATCTCAATATGAAACTATTATAAACATAGAGAATCACGACACGATAGGAATGCTAACCATCGATAAAAATGGTGATATTGCTGGCGCTTGTACTACAAGTGGAATGGCTTATAAAGTTGGCGGAAGAGTTGGAGATTCTCCTATTGTTGGAGCTGGACTTTTTATAGATAATGAAGTTGGTGGCGCTACGGCAACTGGTGTCGGGGAAGAGGTTGTAAGAACTGTTGGTTCTTTTCTAATTGTTGAATTAATGAGACAAGGAAAATCACCTCAAGAAGCATGTGAAGAAGCTGTAAAAAGAATCATCGCTAAAAATAAAGATCATGATTCTTTCCAAGTAGGCTTTTTAGCTATCAATAAAAAAGGAGAAACTGGAGCATATTGTATTCATCCAGGGTTTAGTTTCAGAAAATATACCGAAGAAGGGCATACCAATAATCCTGCTGGATCATACGTAAAAGGAGAATAAAGAATACATCAAAAAAAGTAAAAAATCAATTTAAAGAAATAGAGTTAAAAGAAACGGACAAGCACCTTCTCTTCTTAAATCTTTATAACTTTACACATTATATAATTTATCATAGAAAACATGGCAGACCAAAAAAGGTTATTTCTTTTAGACGCATACGCATTAATTTTTAGAGGCTATTATGCATTTATAAAAAACCCAAGAATTAACTCTAAAGGAATGGACACCTCTGCGGTTCTAGGATTTATGAATTCTCTTTTAGATGTTATAAAAAGAGAGCAGCCAGATCATTTGGCGGTAGCGTTTGATAAAGGAGGAAGCAAGGATCGTGTGGAAATGTTCGAAGAATATAAAGCCAATCGTGATGAAACTCCAGAAGCCATCCGCATTGCTGTACCTATTATTCAAGACATCTTAAAGGCAATGCATATTCCGTGCATTGTAAAAGACGGTTTTGAAGCTGATGATATTATTGGAACACTAGCCAAACAAGCAGAAAAGGAGAACTATAAAGTGTATATGGTTACTCCAGATAAAGATTTTGCTCAATTGGTTTCTGAGAACATATTTATGTATCGCCCAGCAAGAATGGGGAACGGTATAGAAATATTAGGAATTCCTGAAGTACAAAAAAAATTCGAAGTAGAAACTCCTGAGCAGGTAATAGATTTCTTAGGAATGATGGGAGATGCTGCGGATAATATTCCTGGACTTCCGGGAGTTGGAGAAAAAACAGCTAAGAAATTTTTAAAAGAATTTGGAAGCATGGAAAACCTTTTAGCAAACACCGATAAGCTAAAAGGGAAAATGAAAGAGAAAGTAGAAGCAAATAGAGAGCTGGGATTACTATCTAAAGAACTCGCTCGAATTATGCTCGATGTTCCTGTTCAGTTTCATGAAGACGACTACAAACTCGACACTCCAGATATCGATAAAGTACAAGAAATTTTCCAAGAGTTAGAATTTAGAAGACTAGCAGATAGTATTTCTAAAATCTTCGGAAAAGAAGTTGCTATAGAAGAATCTAAAAACGCAGACAATAAAGCTAAAGTCAACGATGGCTTAGAAGTTCAATATGACCTTTTTGGAAGTAATGAAAAAGCAGACAACTCAACTACTGGGCATGTTACTGGCTATAAAACGATAACAGATGTACCGCATTTTTATCAGCATGCTAATACTGCTCTTGCTAGAAAATTATTAATCAAAAACTTACTTCAGCAAAAAAGCGTTTGTTTTGACACCGAAACTACAAGCTTAAAATCTTTGGAAGCTGAATTAGTAGGTTGCGCATTTTCATGGAAACCAGGAACAGGATTTTATGTTTCTTTTCCAGAAAATCAAGAAGAGTCAAAAGCCATTTTAGAAGAATTCCGTCCATTTTTTGAAAATAAAGAAATTGAAAAAATTGGTCAGAATTTAAAGTACGACATAAAAGTGCTCTCCAATTATAACATGCCTGTTGAAGGCCCTATTTTTGACACTATGATTGCGCATTATCTTATAAACCCAGATATGCGTCATAATATGGATATTTTAGCAGAGACTTATTTAAACTATAGTCCTGTTTCTATTGAAACTCTAATTGGAAAAAAAGGTAAAAACCAACGTTCCATGAGAAGCGTTGCTTTAGAAGAACAAACAGAGTATGCTGTTGAAGATGCTGATATTACCCTTCAGCTAAAAAACATTTTTGAAAAAGAACTACCAAATCTAAATGCTAAAAAGCTATTCGATGAAATTGAAGCGCCACTTGTAAAAGTATTAGCAGAAATGGAAATAGAAGGTATTAATTTAGATGAAGAGTTTTTATTCTCTCTTACAAAAGATCTGAATAGTGATATTCTAAGATTAGAAGGTGCTATTTTCGAACAAGCAGGAGAAGAGTTCAATCTAGCATCTCCAAAACAACTTGGCCTTATTTTATTTGATAAATTAAAGTTGGTAGACAAACCTAAAAAAACTAAAACTGGACAATATTCTACTGCAGAGGATGTGCTTTCTTATCTAGCAAAAGATCATCAAATTATAAACGATATTTTAGAGTGGCGACAATTAAATAAATTAAAAAGCACCTATGTAGATGCGCTGCCAAATGAGATCAATTCCAAAACGAAGCGTATTCATACTGTTTACAGTCAGGCAGTAGCCGCAACAGGAAGACTAAGCTCTAACAACCCTAATCTTCAAAATATCCCGATAAGAACTGAAAGAGGTCGCCAAGTAAGAAAGGCGTTTGTTCCAAGAGATAAAAACTACACATTGCTAGCAGCCGATTATTCGCAAATAGAACTTCGTATTATTGCTGCTCTAAGTGAAGAAGATACAATGATAAAGGCTTTTCAAGATGGCGTGGATATCCACACCTCTACCGCCGCAAAAGTATTTAATGTTCCTCTCGAAGAAGTAACCCGTGAGCAACGTAGTAATGCTAAAACGGTAAACTTTGGTATAATATATGGTGTTTCCGCTTTTGGTTTAAGTAATCAAACTACATTAAGTAGAAGTGAAGCCAAAGAATTAATAGACACCTACTATGAAACATACCCAAAACTAAAGGCATATATGAGCAAACAAGTTCATTTTGCACAAGACAATGGCTATGTGGAAACTGTTCTTGGTAGAAGGAGGTATTTAAAAGATATTAATTCTAGAAATCAAGTGGTTCGTGGGGCTGCAGAGAGAAATGCTGTAAACGCACCTATTCAGGGTAGTGCAGCAGATATCATAAAGATTGCAATGATTAATATCCAGAAAAAGCTTAAGGACGGTAACTTCAAAACAAAAATGCTTCTTCAGGTACATGATGAACTAGTTTTCGATGCTTACAATGAAGAACTCGACACTATAAAAACTATGATTAAGACCGAAATGGAAAGCGCCTACAAGCTAAATGTACCTTTAGATGTTGAAATAGGACTAGGAAAAGACTGGCTTGAAGCGCATTAGAAATTAACAAAATATACTTACAATCTAATACTTAAAAATCTTCAGACAAAGTAGGAGTTGATTAAAATAGTACGCTACCGTATTATAAGATAGACCCGGTGTATGATCGATAAAGTGATTACATTAAAAATTAACTTAAGCAGATCAAAAGCTCCCGAATATACTCGGGAGCTTTTTTTTACAAAAAACATTCTGTAAACTACTTTAGTACTTTACAAACAATAACTAGTTATCATAAAATCAATGGAATTTTAAATCTGAAAAATCAAAAATAAATATTCATTTTAATAACTCTACAAATAGCTATTCTATATGGTATGATAAAAATATAAATGCATAATTTTTCCTACGCATAATTAAAGATTTCATATTGCATTTAACATTAATTTTCGCTTTATTTAACAAAATTTTAAAGCTAATCAAAAATGAATGTAAAATTTAAATGGATTTTAACACTCTTGTGCCTTTTAACGATGCAAATATCGCTAGCACAAGAGAAAACAGTCTCAGGTACTGTTGTTTCAAAAACAGATGGCTTCCCTTTACCAGGAGCAAACATTGTTGTTAAAGGAACCACAAACGGCGTACAAACAGATTTTGATGGAAATTACAGCATCTCCACCAAAGCAGGAGAAACAATCTCTTTTTCTTACATAGGGTACAAAACTACTGATGTAAAAATTGGTAATTCTAACACTATTAACGTCTCATTAGAAGAAGATGCCCAATCATTAGACGAAGTAATAGTTGTTGCCTATGGTACATCAAAGAAAGAAGACTTTACAGGTTCTGCAACACAAATTAATGCAGAGCAACTAGAAAGTAGAGTTATCACAAATGCTGTTAATGCCTTAGATGGTGCTGCCGCTGGTGTTAATGTTTCAGCACCTAGTGGTCAACCAGGAGCTAGCCCTAATATTAGAATTAGAGGAACAGGTTCCTTTAGCGCATCTAACTCTCCTCTATACATAGTAGATGGAGTTCAATTTAACGGAGAACTTTCTAGTATCAACCCTAATGATATCGAAAGTATGACTGTACTTAAAGATGCAGCTTCAACATCTCTTTACGGAAGTAGAGCTGCAAACGGAGTAGTTCTAATTACTACTAAAAAAGGAAAACAAGGAAAGAGCAAAGTTTCTTTGAATGTAAGTCAGGGGCTTACTTCAAGATCTATACCAGAATATGATCGTGTAAATGCTCAACAATATTACCCTTTGCTATGGGAAGCATATAGAAATGGACTTTCCATCTCTGGAAACACTCCTGTAGCGGATGCTAATACTGAAGCTTCTGCTGAAATATACAATGAGTTAGGATACAATCCTTTTAATGTAGCTAATAATCAAATCGTCTTAACTAATGGGCAATTGAATCCAGACGCTCAACTAAAAATTGATCCAAAGGATTTAAATTGGCAAGATCAACTTATTAGAACTGGAGTTAGACAAAACATAGATTTCTCATACCAAGGAGCTAACGAAAACACTGATTATTATGCTTCTATTGGATACTTAAATGAAGAAGGGTACATAGTAAACTCTGATTTCGAAAGAGTTTCTGCTAGAATTAATGTGAACTCAAAATTAAAAAAATGGTTTAAAACAGGAATAAACCTATCTGGAACTAGTTCAATTTCAAACCAAGCTGCAGATGCAAGTAGTACAGGATATGTAAATCCTTTTTACACCACACGTGCTATTGCTCCAATATATCCAGTTCATCAACATGATTTAACTACAGGCGCTTATATCTTAGATGATAATGGAGATAGAATTTACGACATTGGAGACTACCGAGTTGGAGGTGGTGGTAGCGGAAGAAACGTTATACAGGAAACAATGCTTAATGTAGATCAAGATAAAATATTTTCTTTTTCTGGTCGTACCTATGCTGAATTCTATTTTTTACAAGACTTCACCTTCACAGTTAACGCTGCCTTAGATAAAAGATTTTACTATAACGAAGAATTTGACAACCCTATAGTTGGAGATGGAGCACCAGATGGTAGAGCTGGAAGAACTTCCACAATGCGTAGTACCCAAAACTACAATCAATTATTAAGATATGATAGAGATTTTGGAAAACATAGCGTCTCTGCCCTTTTAGGACATGAAAGCTTTGAAACTGAATATAATTATTTAGATGGTTTCAGACAAGAACAAATTGTTGAAGGTAACACAGAACTTATAAACTTTACAACCACTAACAATTTAGAATCTTATACAAGTAGACAAACTACGGAAGGTTATTTCTCAAGATTAAATTATGATTTTGATAATCGTTACTATATCTCTGGATCATTTAGAAGGGACGGTTCTTCTCGTTTTGACCAAGATGCTAGATGGGGTAATTTCTTCTCTGTTGGAGGAGCATGGAGATTGGATCAAGAAGCATTTATAAAAGGAGTAGACTGGATCAATCTGTTAAAATTAAGAGCTTCTTATGGTCAAGTAGGTAATGATGACTTAGGTGGATATTATGTAAGTCAATCGTTATTTGATTTAGGGTACAACAATGGACCTGAAGGTGGGATTTTAGTTAGCTCACCAGGGAACCCTTTCTTAAAATGGGAAACTAATATTCAAACAGACTACGCTTTAGAATTTGGTCTTTTCCAAAACAGAGTAGCAGGTACTGTTGAATATTACCAACGTAAATCTGAAGATTTATTATTTGATGTTCCTCTTCCTGTTTCTTCAGGTTTAGACGATTATCCAGATAACATTGGTAGCTGGACTAATAAAGGTATTGAAATAGAGTTAAATTTTGGAATAGTAAGAAATGAAAATTTCACTTGGGATTTAGGAATCAATGCTTCTACACTTAAAAACGAAATCAATGAGCTTTCTCAGGAAGAAATCATAAATGGATCAAAAAAACTAGTTGTTGGTGGAGATATTTATGATTATTGGTTAAGAGATTGGTATGGAGTAGATCCAGCTGACGGATCGGCATTATATATTGTAGATCCTGAATTAATTGAAGAAAATGACGATGATGTTAGAACTATCGATGGTACACTTGTTACTACTAACCAAAACAAAGCTCTTTATGACTTTGTAGGGTCTGCAACTCCAGATGTATTCGGATCTATAAGAAACAGCTTTACTCTTAAAGGTTTTGAACTTGGATTTATGTTTACATACCAGCTTGGAGGTGAAACTTACGATTCCAATTATGCAAACTTAATGAGTTCTGGAGAATATGGGTCATCATTAAGTACAGACATATTAGATCGTTGGCAACAACCTGGAGACATTACCAATGTTCCTAGACTAGACGCTACTAAAACAGCTGTTTTTGGAGCTGGTTCTAGCAGATGGTTAACAAGCTCAGATTACCTATCTCTAAGACAAGTAAACTTAGGTTATAATTTTGACAGTCATTTACTTGATGCTTTAGGATTAGGAAGTCTTAAAATATATGCTTCTGGTGAGAACTTATTTAAACTTACTGATAGAAGTGGTATGGATGTAGGAGAAAACTTTAGTGGTACTACTAGCAACAGGTTCACACCTGCTAGAGTAATATCATTAGGACTAAACGTAACTTTTTAAATTGTAATCATGAAAAGAATATTAAAAAATAAAATACTAATAGGCTTAGCCATTTTAAACCTTGGCCTTTTTTCCTGTAGTGACGACTTTTTAGACGAAGTCCCTACAGAAAGTGTATCAGATCAATCTGCAACTACAACAACTGGAAATTTATTCTTAGTAATTAACGGAATTCATAGGTCTTTATATATAAGATACGGATCCCAAGGGAGAAGCGGTATTGGATCTCTAATGATTCAAAATGATGTACTAGGAGAGGATTTTGTAATGACATCTAGAGGAAACGGTTGGTTCGTTAGCGCATCAGCATGGAATGACCATACAAATGCTAATGATAGTGATGATCTATTTCCATATAGAACTTATTATAGAATCATTAGAAATGCCAATGTTGTGATTAATGGAGCTGAAAATGCAGAAGGACCAGAAGCAGAAAGAAATGCAGCTCTTGGACAAGCATACTTTTATAGAGCATGGGCACATTTCCAAACAGTACAACTATTTGGAAAAAGATATGACGGCACTACAACTAACTCCCAATTAGGAGTTCCTATTAGACTTACAGCAGACAATGAGCCATTAGCTAGAAATACTGTTGAAGAAGTATATGCACAAGTTCATGAGGACTTGAACCAAGCAATCTCACTATTAGACGGTTATTCAAGAACAAACAAATCCCACTTAGATAAGTCAGTAGCTCTTGGACTTAAAGCAAGAGTTGCTTTAGTTCAACAAGATTATACAACCGCTGCTAATTATGCTAAACAAGCAAGAAGCGGGTACAGTCTTATGTCTAGAGACGATTACTATGCTAATTTTAATGATTATGGTAATGGAGAATGGATGTGGGGAAGTCACATTCAGGAAGATCAAACAGATTATTTTGGAAACTTCGGAGCATATGTTTCTAGAAACTACAGCTCTACTAACATCAGAACAAATCCAAAAGCTATTAATAATCTGCTATACGATAAAATAGCTCCAACAGATATTAGAGCTAAAATATTTGATCCTACAGGGGAGCATGATAGCCTTCCTCCAGGATATGAAATCGGATCTAATTTCAGCAAAGAACCTTATACAAGTCAGAAATTCCTTGCTGTGGGAGCAGGAGACAGTAGAATGGACGTTCCATACATGAGAGCTGCAGAAATGTATCTAATTGAGGCAGAGGCTCTTTCATACTCTAATGAAAGTGAAGCAAAACAAGTTCTTTTTAAGCTAGCTTCAAATAGAGATCCCAATTATACACTTTCTACAAATTCAGGAGATACTCTAAAAGAAGAGATTTACGTACAGCGAAGAGTAGAATTATGGGGTGAAGGGTTTAGATTTTACGATTTAAAACGTTTAAATCAACCTTTAGACAGAACAGGTGCTAATCATGTTGGAAGCGTTATCAATAACGTATATGAGGTGCCTGCTGGAGATAATAGATGGCAATGGCTTATCCCACAGGATGCACTTAATGCTAACCCATTATTAGAACAAAATCCTATATAAAGTAATAACATAGATATCTTTATAAAACCAACAAGCTCGTTATTCTAATAAATAACGAGCTTGTTTTGTATTATAGTAAGTCTCTTAGAGCTATAAATAAATACCTCTCTTTATATTTTTACTCCCTATTTATTAAAGGAGTAATAATATTCAGATTAGACAGAAAAATCAAACTCTTATTGAATTCCCGAATAAATATAGTGATACATCTATTAATGAACATGCAACGCTATTGTATTTAAAAGTTATTAATTCTAGAAATCAAGTGATTGGTGGAGTTGCAGAGAGAAATGTTGTAAACGCAACTATTCAGGGTAGTGCAGCAGATATCATAAAGATTGCAATGATTAATATTCAGAAAAACTTAAGGACGATAACTTCAAAATCAAAAGGCTTCTTCAGGTACATGATGAACTAGTTTTCGATGCTTACAATGAAGAACTCGACACTATAAAAACTATGATTAAGACCGAAATGGAAAGCGCCTACAAGCTAAATGTACCTTTAAATGTTGAAATAGGACTAGGAAAAAACTGGCTTGAAGCGAATTAGAAATTAATCTATGTTAAATAGCATTTAATTTATTTTAAGTAGAAATATTTCTATTTATTGGCTTTTTTTTGTTTTCTTTAACAAAATTAAAAGCTAATTAAAATGGAGTTAAAAATTAAATGGATCTTAACACTCTTGTGCATAGCTGTCACACAATTTGCACTATCCCAAGAGAAAACAATAACAGGTACTGTTGTTTCTGCAGCAGATGGTTTCCCATTACCAGGGGCTAACATTGTTGTTTTAGGTACCACTAACGGGGTTCAAACAGATTTTGATGGAAAATTCAGCCTTAACACTAAAGTAGGGGAAACTATAACCATATCGTATATTGGTTTTAAATCAATCGATGTAAAAATTAGCGGTGCTAATAATATAAACATTTCCCTACAAGAGGATGCTCATTCTTTAGACGAAGTAATTGTTGTTGCTTACGGTACTACTAAAAAAGAGGATTTTACTGGTTCAGCTACACAAATCAATTCCGAACAACTAGAAACTAGAGTTATTACCAATGCTATAAATGCTTTAGATGGAGCATCTGCAGGGGTTAATGTTTCTGCCCCAAGCGGGCAGCCTGGTTCAACTCCTAATATTAGAATTAGAGGTACAGGATCTTTTAACGCTTCTAGCTCACCACTTTATATAGTAGATGGAGTACAATTTACTGGTGAACTTTCTAGCATAAACTCAAATGATATAGAAAGTATGACAGTACTTAAGGACGCTGCATCAACTTCTCTTTACGGGAGTAGAGCAGGGAATGGAGTCGTCTTAATTTCTACGAAAAAAGGAAAACAAGGGAAAAGCAAAGTATCTCTAAATGTTAGTCAAGGTATTACTACTAGATCTATAGAAGAATATGACCGTGTAAATGCTCAACAATATTACCCACTTATGTGGGAGGCTTATAGAAATGGCCTTTCTATCTCAGGCAATACTCCTACTGAAGAAGCAAACATGCAAGCTTCTTCAGAAATTTTCGAAAGGTTAGGATACAATCCTTTCAATGTAGCTAATGATCAAATAGTTTTAACAAATGGACAACTAAACCCAGATGCACAGTTAAAAATTGATCCACAAGATTTAGATTGGCAATCACCCCTTATCAGAACGGGAGCAAGACAAAACGTAGATTTCTCATATCAAGGAGCAAATGAAAATACTGATTATTATGCTTCTCTAGGATATTTAAATGAGGAAGGATATCTAGCTAATTCTGATTACGAAAGGGTATCTGCTAGAATAAACGTAAATTCAAAACTAAAGGAATGGGTAAAAGCGGGTTTAAATTTGTCTGGAGCGAGTTCCATATCAAATCAAGCTGCAGACGGGAATAGTACAGGGTTATCCAACCCATTTTTTGTTACCCGACGCATGAGTCCTATATATCCAGTTCATCTACACGACGTAGATACTGGCAATTATATTTTAGATGATGAAGGGCAAAGAATTTATGATTCGGGTGAATATAGAATCGGAAGTTCTAATGGAAGAAATATTGTTCAAGAAACAGAATTAAATGTTGATAGAGACAAAATATTTTCATTTTCAGGTCGAACTTATGCTGAGTTTTACTTCTTAAAAGACTTTACATTTACACTTAATGCTTCCTTAGACAAAAGGTTTTATCACAACGAAGAATTCGACAATCCAATTGTTGGAGATGGTGCACCAGACGGTAGAGCGGGAAGAACTTCGACAACACGTAGTACTCAAAACTACAACCAATTATTAAGGTATGATAAAGAATTCGGCAAACACTCTATCTCTGCTCTTCTAGGGCATGAAAACTTTGAAACTGAATATAATTATTTGGATGGGACAAGACGAGAAGAAATTATTGAAGGAAACACAGAACTTGTGAATTTCACAAACATAACCGACTTAGAGTCTTATACAAATAGACAAACTACTGAAGGTTATTTCTCGAGAGTTAACTACGATTTTGATAACCGTTATTATATATCTGGATCTTTTAGAAGAGACGGATCTTCTAGATTCCATGAAAACACTTGGGGTAATTTCTATTCTGTTGGTGGAGCATGGAGAATAGACCAAGAGGCTTTTATTAAACAGATAGATTGGATAAACTTATTAAAGTTAAGAGCATCATATGGTGAAGTTGGGAACGATGATTTGGGCGGATATTATGTAAGCCAGGCACTATTTGACTTAGGCTTTAACAATGCTACCGAGGGAGGAATATTGTTAGAGTCTGCAGGAAATCCCAATTTAAAATGGGAAACGAATGTCCAAACTGATTACGCACTTGAATTTGGTTTCCTTCAGAATAGAATAACTGGTACATTAGAGTATTACAGACGTAAATCTCAAGACATTCTTTTTGAAGTTCCACTTCCAATTTCCTCAGGTCTTGATGATTATCCTGCTAATATCGGAAGCTGGACAAATAAGGGAATAGAAATTGAACTTCAACTCGGAATTGTAAGAAATCAAAATTTCAGTTGGGATTTAGGAATTAATGCATCTACACTCGACAATGAAATTAATGAACTACCCCAAGAAGAGATAATTGATGGTTCTAAAAAATTAGTTGTTGGAGGAGATATTTACGATTATTGGTTAAGAGATTGGTATGGTGTAGATCCATCCGATGGTGCAGCATTATATATTGCTGATCCTGAATTGATAGAAGAAAATGATGATGAAATTAGAACTATTGACGGTACTAATGTTACTACAAATCAAAGTAAAGCGTTATATGACTTTGTAGGATCTGCTACTCCTGACTTATTTGGTTCAATCAGAAACAACTTTAGATACCATGGAATAGAGCTTGGCTTTATGTTCACATATCAACTTGGAGGTGAAACTTATGATAGAAATTACTCAGGAATAATGCATTCAGGAACATATGGTACAGCACTGAGTACAGATATATTAAACCGCTGGCAACAACCGGGGGACATTACTGATGTACCTAGATTAGATACAACAAAAACAACTGCTTTTGGAGCAGGGTCAAGCAGATGGTTAACAAGCTCAGACTATCTTGCGCTAAGACAAGTAAGCTTATCTTATAATTTTGATAGCTCTCTTATTGACGCACTTGGTCTCGGCAGCCTTAAAATATATGCATCAGGAGAAAATTTATTTAAAATAACTGATAGAAAAGGTATGGATGTAGGAGAGAACTTTAATGGTACTACTAGCAATAGATTTACACCTGCTAGAGTAATATCATTAGGATTAAACGTAACTTTTTAAATCGTAATCATGAAAAAAATACTTATAAATAAAATACTAATCGTCTTAGTTATTTTAAATTTCAGTCTGTTTTCATGTAGTGATGACTTCTTAGAAGAAGTTCCTACAGAAAGCATATCAGAACAAGCAGTTGCAACAACAACTGGTAATCTATTTTTAGTAATTAACGGAATTCACAGGTCTCTTTACATAAGATATGATTCTAATGGTAGGGCTGGAGCAGGATCTCTTATGATTCAAAATGATGCGCTAGGTGAAGATTTTGTGATGACAGGAGAAGCTAATAAATTTTTCATCCAAATGGCAGGATGGTCAGATCACACGGATGCTAGTGACAGTTATGACTTATATCCATATAGATTCTATTATAGAATTATTAGAAATGCTAATGTAGTGATAAATGGCGTTGGTAATGCTGAAGGTCCAGAAATTGAAAAAAACACTGTTTTAGGAGAAGCTCTTATTTACAGAGCATGGTCTCATTTCCAATTAGTACAATTATATGGAGAAAGATATGACGCTTCTAGTGAAAACACCCAATTAGGTGTACCTATAAGACTTACCACAGATAACAATCCTATAACTAGAAATACTGTGAAAGAAGTTTACACACAAATTCATACAGATTTAGATCAAGCTATTAAAGTATTGGAAGATTACTCAAGGGCAAATAAATCTCACCTAGATAAATCCATAGCACTTGGCATTAAAGCAAGAGTAGCACTAGTACAACAAGATTACACCACTGCTGCAAGCTATGCAAACCAGGCAAGAAGTGGATATAGTCTTATGTCTAGAGACGATTATTACGCTAATTTTAATAATTATGAAAATATTGAATGGATGTGGGGAAGTCATATTCAAGAAGATCAAGTAGGAACTTTTAGCACTTTTGGAGCCTATGTATCTAGAAACTTTAGCTCATCAAACATTAGAGGAAATCCTAAAGCAATTAACAATCTACTTTACGACAAAATAACTTCAACAGATATAAGATCAAAACTTTTTGATCCTACAGGACAGCATGACAGTCTACCTCCAGGACATGAGGAATTGAGTTCTAGGTTCAGCAAAAAGCCATATACTAGTCAGAAGTTTTTAACAGAGAGTACCGGAAGCAGTAAAATGGATGTACCTTACATGAGAGCTGCAGAAATGTATCTTATTGAAGCGGAAGCACTTTCATATTCTAATGAAAGTCAAGCCAAGCAAGTTCTTTTTGAATTAGCTTCAAATAGGGATCCTAACTATACACTTTCTACAAACTCTGGAAGTGCATTAAAAGAAGAAATATATATTCAACGCCGAGTTGAATTATGGGGTGAAGGTTTCAGGTTTTATGACTTAAAACGGCTAAATATCCCTTTAGATAGAATAGGCACTAATCATACTGGAGAACTTATAAATTATGTTTATGAAGTACCTGCTGGAGATAATAGATGGCAATGGCTTATCCCACAGGATGCACTTAATGCTAACCCATTATTAGAACAAAATCCTATATAAAGTAATAACATAAAAACTTTATAAAATAAGCTCGTTATTCTAATAAATAACGAGCTTGTTTTGCATTATAGTAAGTCTCTTAGAGCTATAAATAAAAGCCTTCCTTTATATTTTTACTTCCTATTTATTTAAGTAGTAATAATATTCAGATTAGACAGAAAAATCAAAAATGATGAAAGTGTTTCCTTAAGCCAATTATGTAATACATTTGTTATAAATGCTAGGTACTTTAGTTAATTATTAACGAAGATTACTCTTAAACCATAAAAATATGAAATACAAACTAATCATATTTCTATCAATTACCATTACTGTTTTTTCTATTGAAAAAAGTTATACTCAAGAGTTAGATCATGAAATTTGGAATCAACTACTTAAAAAATATGTATCTGAAAATGGAACTGTAACGTACAGTAATTTTGATGAAGATTTATTAAATACGTATTTGAAAGAATTAGAAACCAATCAGCCAAATGATTCATGGAGTAAAAATAAAGTATTATCCTATTGGATCAATGCATACAATGCATTTACAATAAAACTTATATTGAAAAACTTTCCACTTAATAGTATTAAAGACATAAAAGACCCTTGGAATCAGAAGTTCATTCCCTTAAAAGATGAACAACTAATATCTTTAAACGATATCGAACATAGGATTTTAAGAAAAATGAATGAACCTAGAATACATTTTGGGATAAATTGCGCCTCTATCTCATGTCCAAAACTATTAAACGAAGCATTTACAAGCAAAAATGTAGATCTACAGCTTAATAAAGCAAGTCTTGATTTTATTAATGATAAATCAAAAAATAATATTTCTACATACAGAATTGTAGTTTCTCCTATTTTTGATTGGTTCAAAGAGGATTTTACAAAAAACCAAACTCTTATTGAATTCCTGAATAAATATAGCGATACAACTATTAATGAACATGCAACACTATCGTATTTAAAATACAACTGGAATATAAACGGCAAATAATTAGAAGCTTTACCAAAAATAGAGTTGAAATTTAGATTTTCAACTCTGTTTTACATTATATGAAACTATAAATTGCGGTTCTATTCAAAATTGTTAATTTGCAGCTTCTTACCGTGTTGTTTTAACTTACTAAAAACCAAACGGTTCAAAACAACAAATAATTAACACCCCCTATTTGTATATAACATAAATAGTTGTACTTTTGCACCCCATTATCCCGAATTCACGTTTGGGTATGGGAATGGAATGTTTAATTTTTTAAAAAATTTAGTGTGGATACATTAAGCTACAAAACAATTTCAGCAAACAAGGCTACTGTTAACAAACAGTGGGTTTTAGTTGATGCTGATGGTCAGACGCTAGGACGTCTTTCTTCTAAAGTGGCAAAGCTACTTAGAGGTAAGTATAAGCCTAATTACACACCGCATGTTGACTGTGGAGATAATGTAGTTATTATCAATGCAGAGAAAATCAACTTGACGGGTAAAAAATGGGATGCAAAAGAATACGTGCGTCACACAGGTTACCCAGGTGGTCAAAGAACAACAACAGCTACGGAACTTTACAAAAAAGATCCTACACGTTTGTTGGAAAAATCTATTAAAGGAATGCTTCCTAAAAACAAATTAGGCGCAGAGCTATTCCGTAATTTAAAAGTGTACGTTGGTGCAGAGCACGCTCAAGAAGCTCAAAAACCAACTGCTATTAACTTAAACGATCTTAAATAATGGAAGTAATTCACAAAATCGGCAGAAGAAAAACTGCAGTTGCAAGAGTTTACGTTTCTGAAGGTGAAGGTAAAATCACCATCAACAAAAAAGAATTTGCACAATACTTCCCAACGCCAACTTTACAGTACAAAGTTAAGCAGCCTCTAACATTAACAGAGAATGTTGAAAACTTTGACATTAAAGTAAATGTTTTTGGTGGTGGAGTAACAGGACAAGCTGAGGCTATCCGTCTTGCAATTTCTAGAGCTATGTGTGAAATCGATGCAGAGCATAGATTAACTCTTAAACCAGAAGGATTACTTACAAGAGATCCAAGAATGGTAGAGCGTAAGAAATTCGGTCAGAAGAAAGCACGTAAGAAATTCCAGTTCTCTAAACGTTAATCTGTATCAGATTTTTTACATGTGTTTTATACACATTGTTCATTTATTATTGAATTTAAAACATGTCGTTGCTTCGTTTCTTGAAAAAGAAAAGGAGAGCAGTTTAGCATCCAAATGGTAAAGGCAATCGATTTTTATCGTGACCACTTTAACATTGCTAAATATTCAAACCCACTTAGTGGGCAACGGAAAGTAAACTATTACAAAAATGGCAAATAACATAGAAGTTAAAGACTTACTAGAAGCAGGTGTACATTTTGGTCACCTTACTAGAAAATGGAATCCAAACATGGCTCCTTATATCTACATGGAGCGTAACGGGATTCACGTTATCAATTTATACAAAACAGTTGCTAAAATTGAAGAGGCTAACGAAGCCCTTAAAAAAATAGCACAATCAGGTAGAAAAATCTTATTTGTAGCTACCAAAAAACAAGCTAAAGATATCGTTGCTGAGAAAGCAGGAGCAGTAAATATGCCTTACATCACAGAAAGATGGCCAGGTGGTATGCTTACTAACTTCGTTACTATTAGAAAAGCTGTTAAAAAAATGGCTGCTATTGATAGAATGAAGAAAGACGGTACTTTCGATACTCTTTCGAAAAAAGAAAAATTACAAGTAGATCGTTTAAGAGCTAAACTTGAGAAAAACTTAGGTTCTATTACAGACATGACTCGTTTACCAGGAGCATTGTTTATTGTAGATACTTTACGTGAACACATCGCAGTAAAAGAAGCACAGAAATTAAACATTCCAATTTTTGCAATGGTAGATACAAATTCTGACCCAAGAGAGGTTGATTATGTAATACCATCTAATGATGATGCTTCTAAATCTATCGAGAAAGTTCTTACTCACGTTACTGCTGCTCTAGCTGAAGGTCTTTCTGAAAGAAAAGCTGACAAAGATGCTGAGAAGAAAGCAGAACAGGAAGAAGAAAGTAAAGCAGAACAAGAAGCTAAAGAGAAGAAAGCTAAAGCTTTAGAGACTGAAGACAACGATTAAATAACAATATAATAAAGTCGTTATCCTCTTACCTTCTATACTTTTGTACAGAAATTAATGGATAACGACTTTACTAATTAAAACTGATATAGAAATGGCAAAAATTACAGCCGCTGAAGTAAATAAACTTAGAAAGGCTACCGGTGCAGGTATGATGGATTGCAAAAATGCATTGGTTGAAGCTGAAGGCGATTTTGATACAGCAGTAGAAGTTCTTCGTAAAAAAGGACAAAAAGTAGCAGCTAAAAGAGCAGATAGAGAATCTACTGAAGGTGCCGTCATCGCTAAGGTAAACGACGCTAACAGCAGAGGTATTATTATTTCTCTTAACTGTGAAACAGATTTCGTTGCTAAAAATGATACTTTCGTTGCTTTAGCTAACGAACTTGCAGATTTAGCTTTAAATTTTGACTCTAAAGAAGCATTTTTAGATGCAGACTTTAAAGGAGTTAAAGTTTCAGATAAATTAATCGAACAAACTGGAGTTATCGGTGAGAAAATCGAAATTGGTGACTTTAGAACTTTAGAAGCTCCTTTCGTAGGTTCTTACATCCACGCAGGAAACAAAATCGCTACACTTGTAGGTTTATCTGCTGGTGTTGAAGGTGCAGATGTTGCTGCTAAAGATGTTGCAATGCAAGCTGCAGCAATGAACCCAGTTGCTTTAAACGAATCTGGAGTAGACCAAGAAGTTATCGATAAAGAAATCGAAATTGCAAAAGATACTTTAAGAGCAGAAGGGAAACCAGAAGCTATGCTAGAGAACATTGCAAAAGGTAAATTAAAGCGTTTCTTTAAAGACAACACTTTAGTAAACCAAGATTTTATTAAAGATAGCAAACTAAGCGTTACAGATTATGTAAAATCTTACGACAAAGAACTTACAGTTCTTGCTTTCGAAAGAGTAGCTTTAGGATAATACATTACAGCTTATTCAATATAAGCTTTCATATATAAGACCACTTTTGAATTTACTTCGGAAGTGGTTTTTTTATACACGATATTTCTACTACTACGACTTAATTATTTTGCTTATTTTTGCTGAGGAAATTTTTCAGAAATAATCTTCAACAGAAAAACATGCAATACAAAAGAATACTTCTAAAGTTAAGCGGAGAAGCTCTAATGGGCAACAAACAGTACGGAATAGACCCAGTTAGGCTAAAAGAATATGCTGAAGAAATAAACTCAGTGATCGCAAAAGGTGTTCAAGTAGCTGTTGTAATAGGTGGCGGGAATATTTTTAGAGGACTTGCAGGCGCTAGTAATGGAATGGATAGAGTTCAAGGAGATCATATGGGAATGCTTGCTACCGTTATAAACGGACTTGCGCTACAATCTGCTCTAGAAGATGAAGGTGTACAAACTCGATTACAATCTGCTATAAAAATAAACGAAGTTGCTGAACCTTTTATTAGAAGACGTGCCATAAGACACCTAGAGAAGGGCCGTGTTGTAATTTTTGGTGGTGGAACAGGAAATCCTTATTTTACAACAGATTCTGCAGCTGTATTGAGAGCGATAGAAGTAAAATGTGATGTTATCTTAAAGGGAACTAGAGTTGATGGAATCTATACTTCAGACCCTGAGAAAGATAAAGACGCGACCAAATTTGATAATATTACATTTAAAGATGTACTTACAAAAGGACTAAAAGTAATGGATACTACAGCCTTTACATTAAGTCAAGAAAACGAATTGCCAATTATCGTTTTTGATATGAATAAACCTGGGAATCTGCTAAAAGTAGTATCAGGAGAAAAAATTGGTACAAAAGTTAATCTTTAATTATCTTGTAATTTAATTAGCTAAACTATTTTAAACATTAATAGTTATGAACGAAGAAACACAATTTATATTAGATACCGCCAAAGAATCTATGGACGGTGCGCTAAAGCATTTAGAGAAGGAGTTTGTAAACATCCGTGCCGGTAAAGCTAGCCCAGCAATGGTTGGTAGCGTTATGGTAGATTACTATGGTTCTCCTACTCCACTTAGTCAAGTTGCCAATATAAATACCCCAGACGGAAGAACAATTTCTATCCAGCCATGGGAAAAAGGAATGATTCAGCAGATAGAAAAAGGAATCATGATTGCCAACTTAGGGTTTAATCCTATGAATAATGGTGATATGGTGATTATTAACGTTCCACCGCTTACAGAAGAAAGAAGAAGAGACTTAGTAAAACAAGCAAAAGCTGAAGCTGAAGATGCTAAAGTATCTATAAGAAGTGCTAGACAAGAGGCTAATAAAGAAATAAAAAAATTAGATATCTCTGAAGATCTTAAAGCGAATGCAGAAGTAGATGTACAGGCATTAACAGATGAGTACATCAAAAAAACTGATGCTAGTTTAGCTACCAAAGAGAAAGAAATAATGACAGTTTAATTTTAGTTAAACTTTCAATAAAAAATTAAAGCGGCTCCAAGGAGTCGCTTTAATTTTTTGTAACATTACAAGATATTTTCAAAAGACCCGTTTCTAATAAATGAAAAATAAAGCGTCCTTTATTTTAATACTATTCTTACTACTGGCAAACGCAAGTTTTGCCCAAGATATCATATCTGGAAGAGTACTATCTGAAGAAAATGCTACCCCGCTTCCATTTGCCACTATTGTTACTAATAACGGCAAAAACACAATTACTAATTTAGATGGAGAATTCTCCATTGTTAAGAGTGATAGCCTCCAAATTCTAACTATAAGCTACATTGGCTATAAGCCAAAAAAGCAAGCAATCTTCTCCAACGATGATATTACTATAATTCTAGAAAAAAATATCGAAGAATTAGATGAAGTAATTTTAAGGGAAAAAGGAACTGATGGCTTAGCTATTATAAAAAAAGCAATTGAAAATCGTGAGAATAACAACCCTGAAGATATTCTAAACACATATTCTTACGACAACTATAGTAAACTAATTATTACTGCTGATAAAGATTCTATCAACGGAACAATCGATTCTATATTTAAGGTAAAAAGAAATGATAGATTAAAATTTAAAAAAATAGATTCAACTAACTATCAGCTAAAAAAGCAACTCGAAAAGTCTCATTTATACATTATTGAAAAAGCTTCTAAATTTTTGTATTCTAAACATAAAGGGGAGCGAGAAAATATCATTGGGACACATATGGCTGGTTTTAAGAAACCAATCTATGAAGCGTTAGCTCTAGAAATGCAATCTTTTTCTTTTTACGACAATCATTATAAAGTATTCGGAACCGAATTTGTAAGCCCACTTGGAAAAAATGCATTAAAAACATACAATTATAAAATTTTAGATACCGTAAACGAACAAGATCGTGATGGCTATATAATTCATTATTTCCCTAAAAAAGATAAAGAAAGAGTAGGCTTAGAAGGCGTTTTATATATCGACACAAAAAGCTACGCTATTCAAAAAGCCATTTCTCAATTAAATGCTGCAATAGATGTTCAAGCTGTACAAAACTATACTTATTTTGAAAAGGAAAATATATGGTTTCCTTCCAAAAGTAATGTTATGGTCGGAAAAGGAGAAAACAATAATGTAGTTACCTTATTTGGAAAATTAAGGATAGCCTCTAGCTCTAAAATGGAAGATTCTACTTTTGTGAGCACCAATCCTGATGATATTACTAAACATATTTATCTTATTGCAGAAACGAATAATTCTAATATCAACCTCAATCAACCAGTAACAATAGAAAGGAGAGACACTGCAATTGATCTTCTAAACGTAGCTGCAGATAGAGAAGAAGATTTTTGGAGAAGCTATAGAACTGATAGTATTACTGATAAAGAAAAAGAAACTTACATAGCAGTAGATAGTTTAGTGGAAGCTAATAACTACGAAAAGAAACTATCTTTTATAAGAAAAGTGATGGTAGGATATGTGAGTACAAAATATATTGATTTTGATTATAAATCGTTACTAAAGTTCAATAGGTATGAAAACTTTAGACTTGGACTAAGCGCTGTAACCAATAATAATTTCTCTACTAAATATAAAATACATGGTTATGGTGCCTATGGAACGAAAGACGGAGAATTTAAGTATGGTTTTGGCGCAGAAAGGAGATTAGATAAATATGATGACACCCGAATTGGAATAAACTATAAAGACGACTTAGTAGAAACTGGAAGTTTAACTTTTATTACTGACGGAAGGGCTTTTTATTTATTTGAACCGAGACTATTTAACATTAGTCAGTTTCATAAAGTAAACGACATAAGTGCTTATGTAACCCATGATTTTACTCCTAAAATAAGTTCTAGATTCGAGCTCTCTCACCAAGACGTAAAACCTACTTACGATTATACTTTTACCAATAATGGGCAAACCTATGAAACTTACCAAACAAGCTCCATTACAGCTGCAATTCAATGGAACCCATTTAATAAATACATGCAAACTAATGAAGGTAAAGTTATTATAGAAAACAAATACCCACAGTTTACTTTACAAACTACTCAAGCGCTTAGGAATCTATTTGACAGTGATTTAAGCTTCTCAAAAGTAGCTATGAGAGTTATGCATGAAATAAGTCCACTCAACAAAGGAAAAACAACATTTCTATTTGTTGGAGGGATAGGATTTGGCGACCTCCCAATAACAGAATTGTTTAACACCTCTCCAAACCAGCCAGACGGAGAAGTAATATTAGACAGATTTTCTGTTGCTGGACGTGATAGTTTTGAGACTATGTATTTTAATGAGTTTTTCTCTGATAGATATGCTGTCTTACAAGCAAAACATTACTTTAAGCGTTTCAATATTACAAAGAATTTTAGACCAGAATTGGTGCTAATATCAAGATTCGCAATAGGGAATGTATCCGAAAGACAACAACATGAGGGAATCGATTTTAACTCTTTAGAAAACGGATATTTAGAAAGCGGGATAGAAATAAATAAAATTCTCAAAGGTTTCGGACTCAACTTTATGTATAGGTACGGAGCTTATCACTTACCTAATTTTGATGACAATATCTCCTTTAAGTTTACCTACTATTTTAGTTTAGGTTTTTAGGCACATTCGCAGAGGTTTTCTACCTTTGCATTGAAATTTTTTTTGATGATAAACAAGATCAGTAAAGGCTTTTGGAAGAAAACAGCTAGAATAATTCTTCGCAATCGCATCGTTATTTTGTTGATTCTACTCGGAATCACTGTTTTCCTTGCTATGCAGTGGAAAAATATGCGCTTCACTTTTACAGAAGCTAATCTACTTCCAGATCACCATCCGGTAAATGTAGAATACAATAAGTTTCTTGACGCCTTTGGGGAAGAAGGAAACCTAATTATCATCGCTATAAAAGATGATAGCCTGTTTACTCCTGATAATTTTAATGAATGGAATAAACTGAGTAAAAAGCTGCAAGCAAAACCTGAAGTAGACCTCGTAATATCTACAGACAACCTTCAGAAACTAGTAAAAAATACTGAGAAGCAACAGTTTGAAATGGAACCTTTAATTAAAGGGGAAATAAAAAATAATGTTGAAATCGATAGTTTAAAGGACGAGTTATTCCATAGACTTCCATTTTATGAAAGCCTACTTTACAATAAAGAAACACACACTATTAGAACAGCTATTTATATTGATAAAGAGATTGTAAACACTAGTGTACGTAAAGATTTTGTGCTTAATGACTTTGAACCGCTAATTGACGATTTCGAAGCCAAAACGGGACTTGACGTTAGAGTTTCTGGAATGCCATACATAAGAACACTAAATTCTCAAAGTATCATAGACGAAATAAGTATGTTTATTGGTGCTGCCTTAGGTGTTACTTCTTTAATATTCTTTTTCTTTTTTAGATCCTTTAGAGCTACTTTCATTTCAATGATAGTAGTAATAATTGGAGTTATGTGGGCATTTGGAATCTTAGGCCTACTTCATTATGAAATTACTGTTTTAACTGCACTCATACCTCCTTTAATCATTGTTATTGGAATCCCCAATTGTATATTCCTCATCAATAAATATCAGCAGGAGGTTCAAAAACACGGAAACCAAGCTAAATCACTACAGCGTGTAATATCTAATGTTGGGAATGCTACATTGATGACCAATATCACCACTGCTGCTGGTTTTGCCACTTTTATTATTACAGAGAGTAAGCTTTTAAAAGAGTTTGGTATCGTTGCTTCTTTAAACATCTTTGCAATTTTTGTATTATCGTTACTTATAATTCCGATTATATACAGTTTTATGCCTTTGCCTAAAACAAAGCATTTAAAACATTTAAATACAAGATGGATCAACACATTTGTTGGTTGGATGGAAAACACCGTTCGTAATCATAAAATTGCTGTATTTATAGTTTCCCTATTAGCTCTAATTAGTAGCATCATAGGTATTTATCAAATTAGAATCTCTGGGAGTTTAATAGAAGATATGCCTCAAGACGCAGCTTTCTTTGATGATATTCGTTTTTTCGAAAAAGAGTTTGATGGAATCCTTCCTGTCGAAATAATGGTGGATACAAAGAGAAAAAATGGCGTTTTAAAACTCTCAACCCTTAGAAGAATGGAAGAGCTGGAAGACCTTATTAAAGAGATTCCAGAACTATCAGATCCGATTTCTGTAACTAATTTGGTAAAATACTCCAAACAAGCTTATTATAATGGGAATCCTGATTACTACCAGCTTCCTAATAATCAAGAAAATGCATTTATCCTTTCTTACGCAAAAAAATCTTCTAACAATGCCAATCTACTTAAAAGCTTTGTAGATTCTACCGGGCAAGTGGCAAGAATCACCACTTTTATGAAAGATATTGGTACTGACAAAATGGAAGGGATAGAAGCTGACCTATGGAAAAAAATACACAAAGTTCTTCCTGAAGATCGCTACGACATCACTCTTACAGGGAAAGCATTGGTATTTATGAAAGGAACGAAATACTTAGTGAAAAATTTAGTGATGTCTCTTGCGCTAGCAATTTTTCTTATTTCTCTATTTATGGCCTATATGTTTAGGTCCTTTAAAATGATCATAGTCTCCTTAATTCCAAATATCCTTCCGCTTATAATTACAGCCGGAATGATGGGATTCTTAGGAATACCAATTAAGCCGTCTACAATTTTAGTTTTTAGTGTTGCTTTTGGTATTTCTGTAGATGATACTATTCACTTTTTAGCAAAATACAGACAGGAACTTACAAAGAACCATTGGAACATAAGAAAATCTGTATATAACGCACTAAGAGAAACTGGAGTGAGCATGTTCTACACTTCTATAGTATTATTCTTTGGCTTCTCAGTTTTTATGTTAAGTAGCTTCGGTGGAACAAAAGCTTTAGGAGGACTTGTTTCTTTTACGCTATTAACAGCCATGTTAGCAAATCTAATTTTACTACCTGCCCTTTTATTAGCGCTAGAAAGAAACATAGCAAACAAGAAAGTTCTTAAAAAACCTAATATCGATGTGCTTCCTAAAAGCAGTAAACAGTAAAATTTTTCTTATTAAGAAATAAATCATTGAAAAAAAGCCATTGGCGAATTATTAAAAATTTGCTAATGGCTTTTTTTTATAAAATCTAATCAAGAAAGAAAATATTCATAGGGATTCTAAGTGCTTAGAAATAAAAAAAAGCCTGCCGGAAACAAGTTTCCGAACAGACTTTAAGGTTCCCCCAAACCTACAATCTTATATATTTTGAATTGCTTTAAGAGCAATATTTTTTACGAACTATTTTCTACAAAGGTAGAAATTAATATTAAATACACAACAGGAAAAATCCCTATTTTTATATTATAAAATTATCTTAAATTTCTTATTGTTATGTTAAATGTACAAAAAAAATACATTCAACAATTACTAAATACATTAAAATTAATGTATTTAATGAAAAATTAATATTACGTGATAAATAAATAAAATTTTCTAATGGCTATTGAGTTTATATGTAGCTTTAAAATTTTATCTTTGCTTCCTCACTTATTGAAGTAACTCATAATGAAATTAGATAGTATAAAAGAACTACTTGGAGGAGACAAACTTCTTCAAGAGGTGAACGTTAAAGGATGGATCCGTACTTTTAGAAGTAATCGTTTTATTGCTTTGAATGATGGTTCTACGATTAACAACATACAATGTGTTGTTGATTTTGAAAACACTTCAGAAAAAATCCTTAAAGAAATCAATACTGGAGCTGCCGTAAGTATCACTGGTACTCTGGTAGAAAGCCAAGGTAAAGGTCAGAATGTAGAGATTCAAGTAAAAGACATCTCTATATTAGGGCAAGCAAATCCAGATGAATATCCTATTCAACCAAAAAAGCACTCTTTAGAATTTCTTAGAGAAAAAGCACACCTTAGAGTACGTACAAGCACTTTTAGCGCTATAATGAGGGTTCGATCTGCACTTTCTTTTGCTGTTCACCAATACTTTAATCAGAATGGATTTTATTATGTTAATACACCAATAATTACAGGTTCTGATGCTGAAGGTGCTGGAGAGATGTTTAGAGTTTCTTCTTTAGATCCTAAAAACCCACCACTTACAGAAGACAACGAGATAAACTATAAAGAAGATTTCTTCGGAAAGGAAACAAATCTTACCGTTTCTGGGCAACTAGAAGCAGAGACATATGCTATGGGATTAGGGAAAGTATATACTTTTGGACCTACCTTTAGAGCAGAAAACTCCAATACTTCTAGACATTTAGCGGAATTTTGGATGATTGAGCCAGAAGTTGCCTTTCTAGATTTAGACGGAAATATGGACTTGGCTGAAGACTTTATAAAGTATGTTATTAAATATGCTTTAGACAATTGCAAAGAAGATCTTGAGTTTTTAGAAGAAAGATTACTAAACGAAGAAAAAACTAAACCACAGGCAGAAAGAAGCGAAATGAAGCTCACAGAAAAACTTCATTTTGTTCTAGATAATAACTTTAAAAGAGTTAGCTATACAGAGGCTATAGATATTTTAAAGAACTGCAAACCTAATAAGAAGAAGAAATTCAATTATATTATTGAAGAATGGGGAGCAGATTTACAAAGTGAGCACGAGCGTTACCTTGTAGAAAAGCATTTTAAAACTCCAGTGATATTATTTGATTATCCAGCGGACATAAAAGCTTTTTACATGAGAGCTAATGAAGATGGTAAGACGGTAAGAGCTATGGATATTCTTTTCCCTGGTATAGGTGAAATTGTTGGTGGAGCTCAAAGAGAAGAGCGCTACGACGTGCTTATGGAAAAGGTAAAAGCCATGGGAATCGATGAAAAAGAACTATGGTGGTACTTAGATCTTAGAAAATTTGGTACTGCAACTCACAGTGGTTTCGGTTTAGGTTTTGAGAGATTAGTGCTCTTTGCTACTGGAATGACTAACATAAGAGACGTTATTCCTTTCCCAAGAACGCCACAAAGTGCAGAATTTTAGAATAAATTAACACTATACAGTAATAAAACTAGCTTGTGAAGCCATTTCATAAAGCTAGTTTTTTTATTTTTATATAAAGGTTACAAGACATATGCTTAAACAGCACTTACAATTTAAATTATCGCAAAAATTATCGCCGCAACAGATACAGTTAATGAAACTGATACAGTTGCCGACACAAGCTTTTGAGCAACGCTTAAAACAAGAGCTTGAGGAAAATCCTGCCTTAGAAAACGGTAAGGATGATACTACTGATTATGATAATGACGATATCGATAACTCTACTCAAGAAGATGATTATGATAGTGAGTCTATAAATGCTGAAGACATAAATGTTGATGAATATCTTAGTGATGATGAAGTACCTGAATATAGACTACAAGCTAACAACTACAGCAGTGACGATGAAGATAAATCTGTGCCTTATGCAGCGGGAACATCTTTTCACCAACATCTTATAAATCAACTAAACACCTTTAGATTGAATGACGACCAAAGAGATATCGCTGAATTTCTTGTTGGAAGTGTTGATGAAAGTGGATACATAAGAAGATCTGTTCCAGATATTGTAGATGATTTAGCCTTTACCCAAAATGTTTTTACTGAAGAAAGTGAGGTAGAAAAAATATTTCAAGTAGTACAACAGTTAGATCCTGCTGGAGTCTGTGCAAGGGACTTACAGGAATGTTTGCTTATACAACTTGACAGGAAAGAACCCACCAAGAGCATAGAACTTGCGTATGAGATATTAGATAAATCTTTTGAGCAATTCACTAAGAAACACTACAGCAAGCTTATACAGAAATACGATATTACTGAAGAGGAATTAAGAGATGCCATTCATGAGATAGAACGGCTAAATCCTAAACCTGGCGGTTCGTATGCTGGTAATAACAGAATTGTAGAGCATGTAATTCCCGATTTTACAATTAAAATTATTGATGGGGAGCTGGACCTTTCTTTAAATGGAAGAAATGCTCCAGAGCTACACGTATCTCGTGAGTATAATAACATGCTTAAAGGATATAAAGACACCAAAGCAAAATCTAAGTCGCAAAAGGACGCCGTACAGTTTATAAAACAAAAATTAGATGCGGCAAAATGGTTTATAGATGCTATAAAACAAAGGCAAGAGACACTATATGTCACCATGAACTGCATTATGCATTACCAAGAGGAATATTTTTTAACTGGGGACGAGCGTAAACTTAGACCCATGATTTTAAAAGATATTGCCGACACAATTGGAATGGATGTCTCTACAGTCTCTCGAGTTGCAAACAGTAAGTATGTTGACACTCCTTATGGAACAAAATTGATTAAAGAATTCTTTTCTGAATCAATGAAAAATGATGAAGGAGAAGACGTATCTACGAGAGAAATAAAGAAAATATTAGAAACGGTAATCAATGAAGAGGATAAAAGAAAACCTCTAACAGATGATAAACTTGCTGCAATATTGAAAGAAAAGGGATACCCAATAGCTAGAAGAACTGTAGCAAAATATAGAGAACAACTTAACATCTCTGTTGCCCGCTTAAGAAAAGAAATTTAATGCGATTATTCTCAAAGTTAATTAGCCACATCTTTAATCCTATTTTCTTACCGCTAGCAGGTACGATACTGTATTTCCTTATATCACCAAAATACAACCCGCCAGAAGCCAGAAAATTAATTCTTTTAGCAATACTAATTATCACCGTAGTAATACCATTTATATTCTTTTTACTATTAAAAAACTTAGGATGGATAACTACAAATAGTCTGAGCAACGTAAAAGAAAGGAAAGTGCCGCTCTATTTATGTATTATATTAATTTATATAACGTTAAAAAAAGTAGCTACAATAAATTTTTCGATAGAACTTTACTTCTTCTTTATTGGAATTTTGGGAGCACTTATAAGCTGTTTAATTATGGTTTACTTCAATTTTAAAGCAAGTATGCATATGATAGGAATTAGCGGCTTAGCGACGTTTATTTTAGGCCTATCTTTTCATTATGAAATCAACATTACTTTTGGCATTGCATTATTAATCTTGTTGCTGGGAACAATAGCTACCGCACGACTCTATTTAAAGTCTCATAATTATGCTGAAATAATGGTTGGAATGTTTTTAGGAGTTGTTACCCAGTTCTTAACTTTTGGGTACTGGTTATAATATATAAAATATTAATCCTGCTTTAAATATTTTTGGAGCTACAGGCTCACCATCGATAGTATATATATCATCTTCAAATACATTGGTAAGATCATATTGCGCATAGAAATTCCACGTATTATATCCGAAACTAATATAGATTCCGTATTGCAAGTCTCTTATATCCTTATTTGAAAATTTGATTGTCTCATCGTCTGTAATAAACTTAGAATTTCCAGAAATTAAATAAGACAACTTAACCCCACCATATATTCGCCAAAAACGATAATCTTCTGCTCTTGAAGAACGCCAACGAAATTCAATTGGGATTTCTACAAAACTCATAGAAAGCTTATTTCTGTTATAAGAAACATCATCAGGCACTTTTTGATACGTAATAGTGCCATCTGCTTCTTCTGTAGCTAATAAATCACTATAAATAGCATTAAAAGATAATCCGGCACCAATACCTAACCCAATATTTCTTCTCCTATTAATTGGTAAGTCTTTAATAAAACCTCCAATAATTCCATAAGAGAAACTGCTTTGGCCTATATCGCTAGGCGCTTGTGTTAGCAAGTTATAATTAATACCGAAATAAAACTGGTCTTCAAAATACTTTTCATCTGCTTCTACCACTACAAGAGAATCTTGTTGCGCCCAAAGCAATGAGTTAAAGCATAATAAAAAGAAGAAAATAATTCTTTTCAATGAAGTCAGTTTTAATAATTTATAAAAGTAATTAAAATAAAAAACGCTTCATATCCAATTGGAAAGAAGCGTTTTTTAAATATAAGTTTAACCGAAATGGATTATTACTTTAAGTTTTGAAAAGCACTACCACCTTTGGTAGTATAGTTAATTTTTAATGCATTAACTTTTCTCAATTCTTGTTTAATATCCGAAACGAGTCCCATATTGGTTTCGTTATCAACTTTCAAAGCAGTTGTAAGTACGTTTTGCAACTCCTCACGCTTTGAAGCTCTTTCAGCAAGTACATAGTTAGCTACCTCAGAAACATCAGCAAATTTATCATTCAATTGAATTTTTGCTGCTGTTCCAAATTTCTCTTGGTAACGTTGACTAGGTTTACCTGCATAGATATAAATTACCCTGTCTTTTTTATCAAGCTTTTGAACTTGATCAGCATAAGGCAATTCATTTTTAACCATAAGAGAACTATCTTTCATTGTGGTAACGGTCATGAAGAAAAATAACAACATGAAAACGATATCCGGCAATGATGCGGTTGAAACCGCAGGTAAATCCCCTTTCTTTTTCTTTGTGAATTTTGCCATAATAGCTTGTACTAATTTAATTAGTTATTTTTTGGTTCAGCCTCAGATAATTTTTGAGGATACATTTTCTGAATACGCTCTAACTTAGGCTTAAGCTCATCTTTAATAGCATCTGAAGTTTTAGGATCTAAATAAGTATCATTCATTTCCGTAAAATCTCTACCATAAAGTCTTTGCGCTTCTCTGTTTCTCAACTCATTATAAGCAGCTACCAATTCATTCTGTACTGCTATATACGTCCCATATTCAGTTAATCTATCATTCTGTAAAGAAATAATAGCTTTACTTGGGTGATCTGAAGACTCAGGATTTTTTGCTCCTTTACAATAGTCGCAAGGCTCTCCTTTCTCTCCTGTTCCTCCACCGTTATCCAAAAATTTTACAGCAGCTTCGCGAAGGTTTTTAAGGTCCATCACTTCTTCTTCAACAAGTAAGTCGTTGTTTTTATTAACAACTACCGTAAAGATATTTTTCTGCTTAATAATTGGCGGATTTTCTGGCGGCTCTATTGGTGGCAACTTACGATCTAATCCTGCATCTGTTTCTATAGTTGTTGTTACCAAGAAAAAGATCAGAAGTAGGAAAGCGATATCTGCCATTGAACCTGCGTTAACTTCAGGCGGTGCTCCTCTTCTTGCCATTTTATATTGTTTTTATTGTTATTGTTTCTTAAATCCTCCTACTACCATTGCTAGTATAGCTAGTACAGCCAATATATAGAAAGTCCATAAACCTGCATCAACAGCTTTAACAGTCCCTTCTGTAACATCGATTCCTCTATCTGCCATTTGTTGTAGATTTACATCTGATCCATTAGCAAATACGAAGTAACTAACTAGTACGATTACAGCAAAAGCAGCAACAGAAATTAATGCTTTCTTCAATTTATCTGCATCAGATGCTAGACCTACTATTGAAAAAATAAATGTAATTCCAGCAACAATAACAGTTAACCATATTCCTAGATTAATCATTATACCGATAAAACCTTCGTTGTCGTCATTTTGCGCTATAAGAACCCACAGCACTAATCCGATCACACTAAGTATTATCGCTAATATTTTAGCTATTTTATACATATCATTAATTATATTAAGTGCTTATTATTTTTTGTGATCTACCAACATGTCTACTAAGATGATTGAAGCATCTTCCATGCTGTTAACTATACTATCAATTTTAGCGATAATGTAGTTGTAAAAAATCTGAAGTATAATAGCCACAATAAGACCAAATACTGTTGTTAATAAGGCAACTTGAATATCTCCTGCAATAAGAGATGCATCTAGTCCACCAGCAGCACTAATTTTTTCGAAGGCCTGAATCATCCCGATTACAGTACCCATAAATCCTAACATCGGCGCAATTGCGATGAATAGAGATAACCAAGAAACGTTTTTCTCTAATTGACCCATTTGTACACCACCATAAGCTACAACAGCTTTTTCAGCAGCATCAACTCCTTCGTCAACTCTGTCTAAACCTTGATAATAAATAGATGCAATAGGACCTCTTGTGTTTCTACAAACTTCCTTAGCAGCTTCTACTCCTCCAGACGCTAATGCATCTTCTACTTTCTGAGTAAGCTTTTTAGTGTTTGTAGTTGCCATGTTCAAGAATATAATTCTTTCGATAGCCACAGCTAATCCTAAGATTAAACATAAAAGTACAATACCCATGAAGCCTGCGCCCCCTTGGATAAATTTTTCTTTAAGGACTTGTTGGAATCCTTTTGACTCAGCTGCAGGAGCTTCATCTTGTACTAGTGCTGTTGAAGCATCATCAATAGCAACAATTTCTGAGATTTGATCAGCCACAACTGGAGTTAAATCCTTTGCGTTGGCAGTTGTTGCATTAAAAGCCAATAATCCGGCAATCGCCAGCATAGAGAATAGTCTTTTCATTTCTTCTAAACTTAAATTTGTTCGTTAATAGGGTTAAAGATAAAAAAAAAATGTTATTAAACATTAAAAACTACAGCAGAGAGGAAGGGATTCGAACCCTCGATACGCTTTTGACGTATACACACTTTCCAGGCGTGCGCCTTCGACCACTCGGCCACCTCTCTATATTTCATATAGCTTTAGACTGCCAAATAACGAATTTTTTTTTAGTTGTTAAAATTTATGCCGTTAATTTTAAGACATTTCACCTCTTAAAGGTGTTTCATATATGGTTTTGAACACTTTACGTTGAATATTATTCCCCATAAGATACATTAATTTTGTGATTGCAGCTTCGGTTGTTACATCTTTTCCACTAATTACACCTACTTTTCGTAAGTGAGAACTCGTTTCATACTGTCCCATTATTACACTTCCACCGGAACATTGCGTTACATTCACAATTATCTTACCTGATTTTATGGCCTTTTCTAATAATTCTTCGAACCATTTTTCAGTAGGAGCATTTCCAGCCCCATAAGTTTCTAATATAATAGCCTTTGTATTTGGATTGCATAACAAACAGTTTAATGTACTCTCTGTAATCCCAGGAAATAATTTTACCAAAGCTATATTTACATCCATTTCTTTATGGATCTTCAATTTTTTACGCGTTGGCTTCAACAAATATTCATAATTAACCTTTAAATGAACACCACTTTCCGCCAATGGTGGATAATTTAAAGAAGCAAATGCCTGAAAATGCTCCGCATTTATTTTTGTTGTTCTATTTGCTCTGTATAATTTATATTCAAAATAAAGACAAACCTCTCTAATAACCGCACTATTATTTTTTCTCAATGATGCAATCTGAATAGAAGTTATTAAATTCTCTTTTGCATCGGTACGTAAATCTCCAATTGGAAGTTGAGATCCCGTAAAAATAACTGGTTTTGAAAGATTTTCTAACATAAAGCTTAAAGCAGATGCTGTATAACTCATCGTATCACTTCCATGAAGCACTACAAATCCGTCATAATCTTCGTATCGCTCTTCAACAATCTCCACAATATGAACCCATGAACTCGGATTCATATTTGAGGAATCTATAGGCTCATCAAAAGAAACTGTATTTATATTACAATCTAAAAGGGAAAGCTCTGGGATGCTCTTTAATAATTTATCAAAATTAAAAGCATGCAAAGCACCAGTGGCAGAATCTTTAACCATACCAATAGTTCCTCCTGTATAAATAAGTAATATTCTAGCCTGCAATCGCTTTATGTTTTAAATGATTCGTAACAGGATTAGCATACATGCTTAAAAAATTTTGTAATTCAATTTCATTCGCTGCCTGCACCCTGCGTTTTATACGTCTATTAAATTGTCGCTTTTCTTTGTCTGTATATTTAGATTCAAATCTTGTAGTATTATTAAGCATATCATACGCTAAATAATTAGAAGGCCACAATTTATAATTTAGATGTATTTTTTCATCAATAATATCTGCTAACATCTGAAACTGCTTATTATTAGGCTCTCCGCTATCTCTAATAAGGTCTAATTCATCAGAAAGAACATCGCCAGCAGTAATTTGAATACGTTTTTTCTTTCCAGTAACTCCTTTTAATATACTATTAAAATCTTCATTACTAGATTTCACATACTCAATCTCCTTATGTTTCGCCATTAATTCTGGCATTTTCCAGATATCTGTTGGATCGTATTCGTAAGAAATGGCTATTGGAACAATTTTTAATTTCTTAAAATAATCCATCACATCAGCTTCATCACTAGCTAATGCTAACATCTTCAATACTCCCTGCTGTGTCTGATCATCTCCATTTTTAGTACGCCCTTCTCTTTGCGCAATCCAAACAGATCTTTTTTCCTGCTGAAGTAAATCTCCAATATAGGAAGATACCAACTTAGAACTCTTAAGCATTTCCCTTGGTGACAAACCCCTCTTGATTAAAAAATTTCTATTCAATCGAGATAAAGCCATTAAAAATGGTTTTTTAACAAGGTTATCACCAATTGCAGACGCCGTCATCACCAAATCATGCTCGTACAAAGCGACATTCAATAAAGATGTGTCAAGAATAATATCCCTATGATTACAAACAAACAAGTACGACTCATTTGGATCTAATTTATCAAAACCGGAAGTAAAAAAACCTTCAGAGCTCTTTTCGAGCACCATACGGACACTATTATATATTATCTTAGTTTGGAAATCTCTTATAGAATGACAACTCTTTGCTATCTCCATAATTTCATCTACTTCCTTATCTGGAAACGTAAATTGAAGCATAGCAAGCACCATGGGATGCTTCATGAATTGCAGTAAAGCATCATTTACTTCGGTATCATAATAAGGTCTTATATCGTCTATCGTTATCACTCGATTCTAAGTTTAATGGCAAAAAAACAAAATTTAGTTTACTTTAACTTTAAAAGCTTGTTAAACTCCAAATACTTCTTTAGAGTTATTAGTCGTAGTTGTTACGATTTCTTCCAAAGAACTACCGTAAACATCTACTAATTTTCCAGCTACTTGTGTTAAATAAGAACTTTCATTTCGTTTCCCTCTATATGGAGTAGGCGCTAAATAAGGCGCATCGGTTTCTAAAACTATTTCTGAAAGAGGAATTTCATTTAAAAAAGTATCTATTTTTCCATTTTTAAATGTTACCACACCGCCAATACCAAGTTTCATATTATAAGAAACTGCCTGTTTTGCCTGCTCTAATGTTCCCGTAAAACAATGAAAAATACCATAAAGATTATCTCCCTTTTCACTTTCCAAAACTTCAAAAACCTCATCAAAAGCATCTCGACAATGAATAACTATAGGAAGTTTATATTTTTTCGCCAACTGAATTTGATGCTTAAAAGCTGCTTGCTGTTCTTTTAAAAAAGTTTTATCCCAATAAAGATCTATTCCTATTTCTCCAATAGCATAAAAACTTCTTTTCGCCAGCAACTCTTCAATATGAGCTAACTCCTCTTTATAGTTGTCTTTTACATGAGTTGGATGCAATCCTGTCATTAAAAAAACATTTTCAGGATAGCTAGCCTCTAACTTTAACATCGCTTCTGTATATGTAGAATCTATTGCAGGCACAAAAAAACGTTCTATTCCTGCATCCATCGCTCTTTTAATCATCTCATCACGATCATCATCAAAAGCCTCACTGTATAAATGTGTATGTGTATCTGTAAAAACCATGCTGCAAAAATAATAGTTTAAACGGCTATATTTGCATAAAACTAAAGAGATAATGCAAAGCCTAAAAAAATTATTATTACTGAAGGGATATATTAAAACCCCGCTAACACTCACTAAAACAAATCATTTTGAAGTTGTAGCTAAAATTAACGGTGTTACTGGAAGGTTTATCCTAGATACAGGAGCGTCAAACACCTGTATTGGCTTTGACTGTATTGAACATTTTAACCTGAAAACAGAGGATTCTGAAGTTAAAGCTGCTGGTGCTGGCGCCACTAATATGCTAACACAAGTTTCTAAAAAGAATGTTTTAGAGATTGAAAGCTGGAAACGGAAAAAGCTTAAAATTGTTCTTTTTGATCTTACCCATGTAAATTCTGCTCTTACAGTTCATAACTCACTTCCTGTGCACGGCATCATTGGAGCTGATGTTCTTAAAAGAGCTAAAGCTGTGATCGACTACAATAAAAAGACGCTTTATTTAAAACCTTAAATATCCTAATCCATTTAACTAATTTTCCTGTAAGTTACCCTCTTTAAAAAGGGGGAATTTCCTGTTGATTTGACACTATATTATATAGACATTTACACAAATCAACAATCGGGGCCATGAAGACAGACATTAACTACCAAATTAGCAAAAACTCAAACGACATTCATTTAGCGGTTATAATTATTGCTCTTGCAATGATTACATTTCTTCTGAATATATTTTTGGTTTTATCTATTTAATAATCCTATACATATATTAGCCAACCAAAACCAAAAAAACGCCCGAACTAAATTTCAGTTCGGGCGTTTCCTATTTTATAAGTTATTTTTAAAATACTATAACTCTAAAGCCTTCTTAACATTTCCATCCATCAATAACTCTTCAGGACTTTCTAATGCTTCTTTTATTGCTACTAAGAATCCAACAGACTCTTTACCATCAATAATACGGTGGTCATAAGACAATGCAACATACATTATTGGCGCAATTGCAATAGCTCCATCTCTAGCGATTGGACGCTCTACAATATTATGCATTCCAAGAATAGCACTTTGTGGCGGATTGATTATTGGTGTTGATAACATAGAACCAAAAACTCCTCCGTTGGTTATTGTAAAAGTTCCACCAGTCATTTCATCTACTGTAATTTCACCTTCACGAGCTCTGATCGCTAATCTTTTCACCTCAGCTTCTACACCTCTAAAACTTAAGTTCTCTGCATTTCTAATTACAGGAACCATTAATCCTTTTGGTCCAGATACTGCGATACTAATATCACAGAAATCGTAGCTTATCATTTCCTTACCGTCAATCATTGAATTAACAGAAGGATACATTTTTAATGCACGTACTACTGCCAATGTAAAGAAACTCATAAACCCAAGTCCTACTCCGTGCTTAGATTTAAATTCTTCTTTATACTGCTTACGCAATTCGAAGATAGGATTCATATCCACCTCGTTGAAAGTAGTTAGCATTGCTGTTTCGTTTTTCACAGAAACTAAACGCTCTGCTACTTTACGTCTCAACATTGATAATTTTTTACGCTCAGTACCACGACTTCCAGTACTTGGAGTTCCCATAGAAGGCGTTGCTTTTACAGCATCGTCTTTAGTTATACGTCCGTCTTTACCTGTACCTTTAACTTCTTTAGGATCTACTCCTTTTTCAGCAAGTACTTTTTTTGCAGCTGGACTTGCAGTACCAGTTGCATATGTTTCTTTTTTCTCCGGTGCTTTTTCAGCTGGAGCTGCTTCTTTTTTAGGTTCTTCTTTAGCTACTTTTTCTTCTTTTGGAGCATCATCTCCTCCAGCAGGTTTTTCAGCAGAAGTATCTATTAAGCATACAATTGCTCCTACAGCTACTGCATCCCCTTCTTCCGCTTTTAGTGTAATAATCCCACTAGCTTCCGCTGGCAATTCTAAGGTAGCCTTGTCAGAATCTACTTCAGCAATTGCTTGATCTTTTTCAACATAATCTCCATCTTCAACCAACCATTCTGCGATCTCTACTTCTGTTATCGATTCCCCAGGAGAGGGAACTTTCATTTCTAAAACCATTATTCTTCTATTTAGTTTTATATTTTATTGTCTTGTTATTATAAATATACTCTTATTTAGCTTTACGTTGCATATTGTCTTTGGATTTATCAAAAACATATTCAATTACTTGCTGATGTCTACGCTTAGAACGTGTTGCACTACCTGCTGCTGGAGCTGCATAGAAACGTCTTGAAGCTACTCTAAAAGTTCTAGCCTCTTCAAAATGTAATAATAAATGACTCCAAGCACCCATGTTTCTTGGCTCTTCTTGTGCCCAAACCACTTCCTCTGCATTACTATATTTATCCATTATCTTACGCATTTCTGTAGATGGCAATGGAAATAATTGCTCTAGCCTTACTAAAGCCACATCATCTCTACTTTCTTTTTCTTTAGCATCTAATAAATCATAATAGAATTTACCTGTACAGAATACTAAAGTTTTCACCTTTTTAACTTCGGCTTCAGCGTCATCAATAACGGTTTGGAAGCTTCCATTTACAAATTCATCTACTGAAGAAACCACTTTAGGATGTCTCAATAAACTTTTAGGAGTAAAGACGATTAAAGGTTTTCTATAATCAGCCTTCATCTGCTTTCTTAATAGGTGAAATAAATTGGCAGGTGTAGTAACATCAACAACAAACATATTGTCTTTTGCACACAACTGTAAGTAACGCTCCATTCTTGCAGAAGAATGCTCCGCTCCCTGACCTTCATAACCATGAGGAAGCAACATTACTAATCCATTTTGGATTTTCCATTTATCTTCAGCAGCAGAAATATATTGGTCGATCATTATCTGAGCACCATTACTAAAATCTCCAAACTGAGCCTCCCATATTGTTAAAGTATTTGGACTCGCCATGGCATAACCATAATCAAATCCAACCACTCCATATTCTGAAAGAAGTGAATTGTAAACATCAAAATGTCCATTTTGATTGTCTTTTAACTCATTTAGTAATACTATTTCCTCTTCAGACTCTTCTACTTTTATTACTGCATGACGGTGAGAAAAAGTACCTCTCTCTACATCTTGCCCAGACATACGCACATTAAAGCCTTCTTCTAAAAGAGTTCCATACGCTAATAACTCTCCCATTGCCCAATCAAGCTTGTCTGTATCAAAGAACATTTTATTACGCTCTTTTATCAGCTTCTCGATTTTACGCATGAATTTTTTATCCTTCGGAAGGTTTGTTATCTTCTCTGCAATCTGAGTCAATTTATCTTTTGGATAACTAGTATCTATAGACTCCATCATTCTATCTTCCAAGCAAGGGTTAAAACCTTTCCACTCATCTTCCATAAATGGAGTAATCACGGTTTTATCTTCCTTACGAGAATCTTCAAGCTCTTCTTCCAAAGAAGCCTTATAATCATCCTCTAATTTCTTAACATAAGAATCGTCTATAACGCCTTCTTTCTTTAATTTATCAGCATAGATATTACGAGGATTATCGTGCTGAGAAATTGCCTTATATAATTTAGGTTGTGTAAACCTAGGCTCATCTCCTTCATTATGACCATACTTTCTATATCCAAGAAGATCTATAAAAACATCTCTTCCGAATTTCATACGGTAATCTAAAGCAAAATTCACTGCATGAACAACAGCCTCTGCATCATCTGCATTTACATGAAGTACTGGCGAAAGAGTTACTTTTCCTACATCAGTACAATAAGTTGACGACCTTCCGTCTAAATAATTTGTAGTAAATCCTATCTGATTATTAACTACAATATGTATTGTTCCTCCAGTTTTATAACCATCTAATAGCGCCATTTGCACCAACTCATAAGCAAGTCCTTGCCCCGCGATTGCTGCATCTCCATGAACTACAATTGGTAAAACCTTAGAGAAATCGTCTTGATAATGTGTATCTTGTTTTGCTCTTGTAATTCCTTCTACAACTGCTCCCACAGTTTCTAAGTGAGAAGGGTTTGGAGCAATATTCATGTTTATTTTCTTACCACTATTTGTTTTTCGATCACTCGTCCAACCTAAGTGGTATTTAACATCTCCATCAAAAATATCTAGCTCATAATCTTTACCATCAAACTCACTAAATATATCTTTTGCTGACTTTCCAAATATATTTGTCAATACATTCAACCTACCACGGTGAGCCATTCCCATCACAAACTGTTGAACGCCCATATCCGCAGCCTTTTCTACTAATGCATCTAAGGCAGGAATTAATGATTCATTTCCCTCTAAAGAGAAACGCTTTTGACCTACATATTTAGTATGTAAAAAATTCTCAAAAGAAATAGCCTCATTTAATTTACGAAGAATATTCTTTTTAGAATCATCATCAAATTTAGGATGGTTGTCATTAACATTCAACCACTCTTGAATCCATTGCTTACGCTCTGGATTACGAATGTACATATATTCAATCCCGATTGCATCACAGTAAATAGACTCTAAATGATCTATGATTTCCTGCAATGTAGATGCTCCAATTCCTAGAATATCTCCAGCATTGAAAACGGTATTTAAATCTGATTTTTCTAATCCAAAATTATCGATTGCTAATGTAGGGGAATACTTTCGGCGTTCTCTTACAGGATTTGTTTTGGTAAACAAATGTCCTCTGCTTCGATAACCATCTATAAGACGTACAACTTGAAATTCTTTATATACATCTTGAGGAATATCAATCTTTTCTCCTGTACTAGGATTTTTGACTGAAACAGTATCATTTTCTGAAATGGCTTCTCCGCCTTCTGAATCTGAACTTTCTATTCCGAAATCAAAACCTTGAAAGAAAGCTCTCCAACTTGGTTCTACACTATCCGGATTAATTAAGTATTGATCGTATAAATCCGCAAAAAAAGCGGTATTTGCCGCATTTAAAAAGGAATATTTATCCATGTTTTCTTTTCAATGTCTCTAATTAGACAAAATTTATACAAAAGTACAATATTTGAGAAAATTGATACAATGTTTTAATATATTTATAAGATAAAAATTACCAATATGCATATTTATAACAATACCCGTTTCAAAAAATACATCTTATTCTTTATAATGTTAGGAATTACTCATTTTGCCTCTGCTCAAATGACTCAAAATTATAGAAGTCCACATTTTTGGGACAATGTTAGCTTTGGAGGTGGAATAGGATTAGGGTTTGGAAGCGACTTTTTTAGCGGTTCCATTACTCCAAGTGCTATTTACAGAGTAAATGATAAGTTTGCAACAGGTGTAGGTTTAAATTTTACATACAGCGATGACCATAATTATACCGCCACCGTATTTGGAGCAAGTGTCTTAGGATATTACAACCCAATCAGAGAGATTCAACTTTCTGCAGAATTCGAAGAACTCCATGTAAATAGAAAATTTGATTACGGCGGTAACATTCCAGATTATAAAGACGAATACTGGTATCCAGCACTCCATCTTGGAGTTGGTTTTAATACCGGACATGTAACCATGGGCGTACGCTATGATGTTTTATATGATGATGACAAAAGTATTTATGGAACACCATTTATGCCATTTATTAGAATTTACTTCTAATAAATAAACTTATACAAATGAAAAAACCTCTTCATATAAAAATAATGAAGAGGTTTTTTATTGCAAAATTTAACTAAATCCTGAGTCTATAAAGACCAGGCTTTACCTTTAGTAGCTTCTTCTACTGTCATACATCCATTATAAACTCCAGGAACAGGATCGTAAGCTAACACTTCTTCACCTATTTTCTGACTGTTTTTGTATGCATTGATAGTAGTCCAACGAAGGTCGTTTATCATTCCGAAAGCAAGCGCTTCATTGTCTTCTACTTTATTTTCTGTAGTTCCGATTTCAACTTCATTACCTTCAATACTGATACGTTTGTTTAAATCTTTCCTTTTATCTTCTGATACTTTAAGATTTTCAGCAACAATCTCCTCATATTGTTCTGGAGTTATATCACTTAAATCTTCATTGTATTTCTCTTTTAGCTGACTCACTAAACCAGCCATTCTCTTACGGTATTTTTTTTGAGTCTCTAATGTCTCCACCTCATTAACATACTTATCTAAAAACTGAGGTACATTAACTTGTGATGCAGATGGAGTATCTGTTTCAGGAATTATAATATCTACAATATTTGTAAGCGCAACTCCTTCTTCAGCAGTAAAAAACTCAGGTACCCAAGTTGCTTTATCTGCAGTACAGCTTTGCAACATACTCAAAAGTGTAGGTGTTGCTACTACAAAACCGGCTGTTAAACCTATATTTCTAAGTGCTTTTCTTCTATCCATGATACGTTTATTACAAATTCATTTTTTTAAGTTCTTCTACTGCATGATTAGCAGCTCTCGCCGTGAATGCCATATATCCTAAAGATGGATTATGACATGCAGAAGAGGTCATAAAAGCTCCATCGGTTACGTATACATTTGGCACCGCGTGTACTTGATTGTATTTATTAAGTACAGAAGTTTTAGGATCTCTACCCATACGAGCAGTTCCCATTTCATGAATTCCTAATCCCATACCTCCAATATCATCGTAAGTAGAAACATCTTTAAACCCAGCAGCTTCTAACATCTCTGCAGCTTGATTTTTCATATCTACACGCATTGCTAGTTCATTTTTACCAAAATCAGCATCAAAAGTTACTGTTGGTAATCCCCATTCATCAAGGATATCGTAATTATGATACATACGGTTACTGTGATCTGGAAGTGTTTCTCCAAAAGCTGTCATTCCCATAGTCCATCCACCTGGTTCTAATAAAGCCTTTTTAAGATCTTTACCATAAGAAAGCTCACGGATAGATTCAGACCAATCTCCTCTACTTGCTCCTCCTTGATACCCGTATCCTCTTATAAAGTCTTTTTGATCGGTAGAACCTCCTAAGTTTCTAAAACGTGGTATGTAAACTCCGTTAGGTCTTCTTCCTTTATAATATTTATCATGGAATCCATCAAACTTACCGCTAGCACCTACTCTAAAGTGGTGATCCATTAAGTTATGTCCTAATTCGCCACTATCATTCCCCATTCCATCAGGGAATCTATCTGATTTAGATTGCATTAAGATTGATGCAGAGGCAACAGCAGAAGCACATAAGAAAATTACTTTTGCTTTAAACTCCATTGTCTCTTTAGTTTCCGCATCTATAACACGTACTCCTGTTGCTTTTCCAGTTTCAGCATCATACATTACTTCATGTACAATAGAATTTGGACGAAGCGTCATATTTCCTGTCGCTTCTGCAGTTGGCAATGTAGATGAGTTACTGCTAAAGTAAGCCCCAAAAGGACATCCTCTAATACATCTATTTCTATATTGACAAGGACCTCTCCCGTCTCCTTCTTTTGTTCCTTTTGTAATATGAGCTACACGACCGATAGTGATTTTACGATCTCCGAACTTCTCTTCAATAGAATCTTTAAAGTGATCTTCCACACAGTTTAAATCCATTGGAGGTAAAAACTTTCCATCAGGAAGGATATCCAATCCTAAATTTGTTCCACTTACCCCAATAAATTCTTCAACTTTATCATACCATGGTTTTATTTCATCGTAACGTATTGGCCAATCTACGGCAATCCCATCTTTAAGGTTTGCTTCAAAATCGATATCTCCCATACGGTAACTCTGTCTACCCCACATAAGAGAACGTCCTCCTACATGATATCCACGCATCCAATCGAAGCGGCGGTCTTCATTATAAGGATGTTTAATGTCATCAACAAAAAAGTGTTCACTAGCTCCACCTACGGTATAACCAGTTCTGTTTTGTTTAAATTTTCTTTCTTTAGTTTCTCTGGAAGCTGCACCTCCATTTGGCAAATCCCACGGATCTAAATTAGCAGTTGGATAATCTTCCACATGTTTTACCATACGGCCTCGTTCCAAAACCAATGTTTTTAATCCATTTTCGCAAAGTTCTTTTGCTGCCCATCCACCAGAAACTCCAGTTCCGACAACAATAGCATCGTACTCTTCTTGTGGGGAATTGTAATAAAATGTACTCATTATTTTAGCTTGTTTACAATAGTAGTTCTTCAAATATAAAAATTAATTTTTTACATTAGACGAATATTTTAATTATCAATAAAGCATTTTAACAACATTAACATTATTGATTTAATAATTATTCACACAAATAAATACGAATATGGAGAGAAGAAAGTTTATAACAAATTCAAGCAAAGCAGGACTAGCCATCTCATTTTTAGGCATGTACGCCTGTAAAGAAACTTCCTCCGAAAAGAAAGAATTGAAACAAAATACTCCAGTTTTCGAACCTTTTTTTAAGCTATCGTTAGCACAGTGGTCTCTTCATAAAATGATTCGAGAAGAAAAGTTAAATCCGATGGATTTTGCAAAAAAAGCTAAAGAATTAGGTTTTGAAGGTTTAGAATATGTGAACCAACTTTATAACAAAGAAATCGAAAAACGTGGAAATAATAACAAAGCCATTATCTCTTTAGCCGAAGACTTAAAAAAAATAAGTGATAAAGAAGGGATGCTAAATCAAATTATGATGGTAGATCTTCAAGGTGAAGAAAACCTTCTTTCTACAGCTGATGAAAACTTAAGAAAACAAGCTGTTGAAAATCACAAAATATGGATTGATGCTACCGCTATTTTAGAATGTCATTCTATACGAATTAATTTATTTGGTTCTAATGATGAAAAAATTTGGAAAGAAAAATCTGTAGCTTCTTTAAATGAGCTTTCTGAATATGCATCAGAAAAAAATGTAAATGTTATTGTTGAAAATCACGGAGCCCTTTCTTCTAACGGTGCTTTAATGGTAGAAGTCATGAAAACCGTAAATAGAGATAACTGCGGTACACTGCCTGATTTCGGAAACTTCTGTGTAAGAAGAGAAGATGATAAATTATGGGACGCTCCATGTATTGATCAATATGACATCTATAAAGGAGTAGAAGAATTAATGCCATTTGCAAAAGGAATTAGTGCAAAAACTTTTAACTTTGATGAAAATGGAGACGAAACAACTATCGATTTCTATCGAATGATGAAAATCATTAAAGATGCAGGATTCAAAGGTTTTGTTGGTGTAGAATATGAAGGCGACACGCTATCCGAAGAGAAGGGAATCATTGCCTCAAAAGCACTTTTACTGAAGGTTGCAAAAAAACTAAGCGACACTTCGGTTTACACAGAAGCATAATTAAATTTAAAATACAATCTCAATATGCAAGCATTGGGATTACTAATAATTACTAACTATAACTATTTAATTTAAACGCAAGCTAACATGAACAAAAAAACTCAATTTCAGCTATCCTTTATGATGTTCTTAGAATTCTTCATATGGGGAGGCTGGTTTGTAACGCTAGGAACTTTTCTTGGTAATAACTTAGAAGCTACAGGGGCACAATCTGCCATGGCTTTTTCTACCCAATCTTGGGGTGCAATCATTGCTCCTTTTATAATCGGACTTATTGCAGACCGCTATTTTAATGCTGAAAAAATACTGGGAATACTACACATTATAGGTGCTGTACTTATGTATTTAATGTATCAAAGTACAGATTTTGGAACATTCTATCCGTTTGTACTAGCATATATGATTGCCTATATGCCAACATTAGCACTTGTAAACTCTATTTCCTTTAACCAAATGACCGACCCAGGAAAACAATTCTCCTTTGTTAGAGTTTTTGGGACTATCGGTTGGATTGTAGCTGGAAGTGTTATTAGTTTCTTAGCTTGGGATTCTACAGAGAATATTGCTCAAGGGATGCTTAAAAATACTTTTTTAATGGTAGCAGGAGCTTCAGCTTTACTAGGAATATTCAGTTTCACACTTCCTAAAACGCCACCAACAGCAGACAGAAGTAAAAAGGCAAATGTTTCTGAAATCTTAGGCTTGGATGCCCTTAAACTTTTAAAAGATAGAAACTTTCTGTTATTCTTTATTTCATCGGTACTTATCTGTATTCCATTAGCATTTTATTACCAAAATGCTAGTCCATTTTTAACAGAAATTGGAGTAGAAAATTCTACTTTCAAAATGTCTTTCGGACAAATGTCAGAAGTATTATTTATGTTGCTACTCCCATTTTTCTTTAAAAAATTCGGATTCAAAAAAACAATCTTAGCAGGTATGCTTGCATGGACTATCCGTTATTTATTATTTGCATATGGAGACTCTGGAGAATTAGTATTTATGTTAATCCTCGGAATTGCTTTACACGGATTGTGTTATGACTTCTTCTTTGTATCTGGACAAATATATACTGACTCTAAGGCTGGTGCGAAAAACAAAAGTGCTGCTCAAGGCCTTATTACTTTAGCTACATATGGTATCGGAATGTTAATCGGTTTTGAAATTGCAGGTATGATTTCAGATAAATTCTTAATTGCTGAAGGAACTCACGACTGGTATAGCATCTGGATTTTCCCAGCTGGTTTTGCATTTGCAGTAGCCATTTTATTTGCTATTTTCTTTAAAGACGAAAAAATAGAATATAAAGAACAGTAAAAAGATTTATAACATTTTTTTATATGTTCTTTTCTGAATAGAAAACTATATTACAACCTATTGAAAAAATTAAAAATGAGTAAAAAAATAAGATTAGGAATTTTAGGAGGTGGAGGCGATTCACTTATCGGTGTGCTTCACCGTATCGCTTCTTCAATGTACGATAGCTATCAATTAGTTGGTGGTGTTTTTAATCCGAATTACGATGAAAATATAGGATTTGCAGAACAAATTGGAATTCCAACAAATAGAATTTATAAAGATTTTGATGCCTTAATTGAAGGAGAATTGAAACTTCCAGAAGAAGAGCGCATCCAAGTAGTTTCTATTCTTACACCAAACTTTTTACATTTTCCGATGGCAAAAAAGCTATTAGAATCCGGATTTAATGTTATTTGTGAGAAACCAATGACTACCACTTTTGAAGAGGCTAAAATTCTTCAAGAAACATTAGAAAAAGCGAACACTATTTTTGCTGTAACTTATACATATACTGGTTACCCGATGGTGCGTCAAATGAAAGAAATGATCGCTTCTGGTATTATTGGTAAAGTTCAAAAAGTAGACGTTCAATATTATCAAGGATGGATTAATTCAATCATTCATGATAAAGAAAAAAGAGCAAATACATGGCGTTTAAATCCTGAGAAATCTGGAATTAGCTGTTGTGTTGGAGATATTGGAACGCATGGTTTCGATATGATTGAATATGTAACAGGAATGGAAGTGAAAACCATTCTGGCAGATCTCAATTATTTATATGCTGATAACAAAATGGATATCGACGGAACCATTTTACTTCGCTTAGCGGAAAACGTAAAAGGAGTTCTTAGAACTAGTCAGATTGCTACTGGTGAAGAAAACAACTTTACTGTAAATATATATGGTGAAAAAGGAGGTTTAAAATGGGAACAAGAAAACCCAAATTACCTTTACCACCTAACTGATGATGAGCCATTAAGAGTTTTAAAACCAGGACACGCTTACAACAGTGAATTCTCTTTAGATGGAACAAAGCTACCTCCAGGTCACCCAGAAGGGATTTTCGATTCTATGGGGAATATCTATAAAGGTGTTGCTAAAGCCATCAGAAAAGAAAAATACCATCCAGGAGAGTTTCCTACTATGAAGGATGGAGTACGAGGAATGAATTTTATTGAGCGTGCAGTAGCTTCTCATCAACAAGGAAATGTTTGGGTAGAAGTATAAAAACTCCTACACATTCTATTGTTATATTAAGGCTGTGCGTATTTTACTCACAGCCTTATTCATTAAAAAAATCATTTAACGAATAATTTATATCTAAAAAAATCAAAATGAGAAAACTTAGAATGGGAATGGTTGGCGGAGGCATCGGCTCTTTTATGGGAGATGTACACCGTAAAGCCTCTGGATTAGATGGAATGATAGAACTTGTTTGTGGTGCTTTTAATAGTACTTTAGAAAAAACTATCGAATCTGGAAAATCACTATACCTACCTAAAGAAAAATGTTACGGAAGCTTCCAAGAAATGATTCTCGAAGAAAAGAAACTTCCAGAAGGAGAACGTATGGATTTTGTTACCATTGTCACTCCAAACCATTTACATTTTGAGCCCGCAAAAATGGCACTAGAAAATGGATTTCATGTGGTTTGCGACAAACCTATGACACTTACTATCCAAGAAGCACAAATACTAGAGAAACTAGCAAAAGAATCTGGTTTACTATTTGCTTTGACTCATAATTATACTGGAAACGCTATGGTAAAACAAGCCAGAGCTATGGTAACAAATGGAGATCTTGGAGAAATTAGAAAAGTGCAGGTACAATACCTACAAGGATGGATGGCTGCAGAAATTAATAAGGAAGCCAAAATTAAACCATGGCGAGCAGACCCTAAAAAATCTGGAATTGGAGGTTCTTTAGCAGACATTGGAACACATGCAGAAAACTTAGTTTCTTATATTACAAATCAAGAAATTGTAGAAATAGCAGCTGATTTAGGGAGAATTGGAAAAGACCGCGTTTTAGATAACGACGGGAATTTATTACTAAGAATGGAAGGCGGAGCAAAAGGAACTATGTCTATTTCTCAAGTTGCAACAGGAGAAGAAAATGCACTTATTGTTAAAGTTTACGGTAGTAAAGGAAGCATTGAATGGAACCAAGAAGAAAGCACCAAACTTATAGCAAAATGGATAGATAAGCCACAACAAGCCTTCACTCCTGATGGAATTGATATTTATGATAGCGTAAGAGCTACTTCTAGAATTCCAAAAGGGCATCCTGAAGGTTATTTAGAAGCTTTTGGGAACATCTATCGCGCCTTTGCGACGCACTTAATGAGTGTATTGGAAAATAAACCTATAGAAAAACCTGATTATCCATCTGTTAGCGATGGTGTAAGAGGAGTACAATTTATTTATGCTGCAGTAAAAAGTGATCAAGAAAATTCAGCATGGACTAAATTAAAACAATAGCTTATATGGTTGATAATTTCTAATTTTAATACATTAAATTTTTTATCAACCTTTTTTCTGGATAAATTGCTTATCCATTAACTAAATCGATTTTATAACATTCAACTAAATACTTCAACAAATGAAAACCATAAAAGGCCCTGCCGTATTCCTAGCGCAGTTTGTAGATAGTAAAGCTCCATTTAATTCATTAGATGGAATTTGTAAATGGGCAGCAGACTTAGGATATAAAGGAATTCAAATTCCTACTACAGAAAAATTCTTAATTGATCTTGATAAAGCCGCGGAAAGCAAAACTTATTGTGATGATTTAAAAGGAAAAATTAATTCTTATGGATTAGAAATCACAGAACTTTCCACGCATTTACAAGGACAATTAGTAGCTGTAAATCCTGCCTACGATATTATGTTTGATAATTTCGCTCCTGATAATGTTAAGAACAATCCTAAGGCGCGTACAGAATGGGCTGTAGACCAAATGAAAAAAGCAGCAAAAGCAAGTAATCATTTAGGGCTAAATGCTCATGCAACATTTTCAGGATCGCTACTTTGGCATACCTTCCATCCATGGCCACAAAGACCACCAGGATTAGTAGAAATGGGCTTTGAAGAGCTTGCTAAACGCTGGCTTCCTATTCTTAATGAATTTGACGAACAAGGAGTAGATGTATGTTACGAAGTACATCCGGGGGAAGATATTCATGATGGCGACACTTTTGAACGTTTCTTAGAAGCAACTGGAAAGCATAAACGTGTAAACATACTATATGACCCATCACACTTTGTTCTTCAGCAGTTAGATTACATAGAATACATAGACCACTACCATGAGTTTATAAAGGCATTCCATGTAAAAGATTCCGAATTTAATCCTACAGGTAAAAAAGGAGCTTTTGGAGGTTATAATAACTGGGGAGATCGTGCTGGAAGATATCGCTCTTTAGGGGACGGACAAATAGATTTTAAAAAGATATTTTCTAAACTTACACAATACGGATGTGACGTTTGGGCAGTAATGGAATGGGAATGCTGTATAAAAAGCCCTGAGCAAGGTGCAAGAGAAGGAGCCCCATTTATTCAAAGTCACATTATAGAAGCTACAGAAAAAGTTTTTGATGATTTTGCTGGTGGTGATGTCGATGAAGCTAAACTAAAAAAAATATTAGGAATATAAACACAACTATTTTAAACAAAACGTAATGAAAACTATTAACTATTTATTTATGGCATCTCTCGCAATGATGTCTTGCAAGCAACAAAATAATGAAAAAGCTACTTCTGATACGGTAGCTACTCAAAAAGAAGAAGTCACTAAAGAATCTGATACTAACAAAGAAGAATGGGTTTCTTTATTCGATGGAAAAAATTACGATTCTTGGCATATGTTCAATGGTGGTGAAGTGAATGATACTTGGTCTATCAAAGATGGTGCAATGGTATTTACACCTGGAGAAAATGCAGGAAATATTGTTACTAATAATGATTACACTAATTTTGAACTTTCTTTGGATTGGAAGATTTCTGAAGGAGGAAACAGTGGTATTTTCTGGGGAGTACAAGAGGGTGACAAATACAAAGAACCATACCAAACGGGGCCTGAAATTCAGGTATTAGACAATGAAAGACATCCAGATGCTAAAGCAGGAGAGACACATCAAGCGGGTGCTTTATATGATATGATTGCACCAAGTGAAAACGTAGTAAAACCAGCTGGAGAGTGGAACAACTGCGTATTAACAATCAACCATAAAACAAATCAAGGTTCTGTAACTTTAAACGGAACTAAAATCGTAGAATTCCCAGTACATGGTGAGAAATGGGAAGAAATGATAGCGAATTCCAAGTTTAAAGGCTGGGATGGCTTTGGAGTTTCCAAAACTGGAAAAATTGGACTTCAAAACCATGGAAACATCGTTTCATACAGAAATATTAAAATAAAAGAATTAAAATAATGATTAGAAAAATAATCTTAAGCGCTTTAGTTCTTACTGCTATAGCTTCTTGTAATACACCTAAAGAAGAGGAACAGAAAGGAGAAATTCTAGTTACAAAGGAAGAGTCTGAAGTAATTACTTATGAAGAATATTCTGGAGAAGAACCAACTACTCCTGAGGAAACAGAATTCTATGAGCCTATTGTTTCTACAGTAGATCCTACTTCTAAAAGTGGTGCTCCAAGCGATGCCATTATTCTTTTTGATGGAGAAAATTTAGACAACTGGATCAGTTCAAAAGATAGTACAGCAGCAGCATGGACTATTAATAGCGATGGTAGTATGACTGTAAAAGATAAGTCTGGAGATATCCAAACAAAACAAAACTTTGGAAGCATTCAATTACATATTGAATGGAAGTCGCCTTCAGACATACAAGGTGAGGGGCAACACAGAGCGAACAGTGGGGTATTCCTTCAAAATCTTTACGAAGTTCAGGTGTTAGACAATAATGATAATGACACCTACACAAACGGTCAAGTAGGTTCTATCTATAAGCAAGGAGTTCCTTTGGCAAAAGCATCTGCCCCTACTGGAGATTGGAATAGTTATGACATTATTTACCATGAGCCAGAATTCAATGAAGAAGGTGGTAAAATAAAATCTGCTACGATTACCGTATTACATAATAATGTGCTAATTCAAGATCATACAGAGATAAAAGGAACAACCCCTTATATTGGATGGCCTAAAAATGAAGCACATGGAAAAGGCCCTATCCGTCTTCAAGATCATGGGGATAATAGCCGTGTGAGCTATAGAAATATCTGGGTAAGAGAGTTAAAGTAAATCCATTAGGTATTTAAGATAAAACATCTTGTATGGATTTAAATGTTATTATTAAAGTAAAGATCCTCGTAGATTTATTTACGAGGATCTTTATTTTTAGATAATTAGTAAATTACTTTTTTAAATGATTTGGTAGATTATTAATTTCGCCGCAACAGACCTGTTCCATCACTTGTCTTAATTCTGTTTTTAAAAGAGATATAGCATGGTCTCCTCCTTCTTCTCCCATTGCTGCTACACTATACATAAAGAGTCTTCCTAAGAAAGTAAAAGACGCACCACTAGCTATTGTTCTAGCTATATCAGGACCTGAACGAATTCCACTATCCATCATAACAGTAATCTGGTCGCCATACTTTTCTGCAATTCTTGTAAGAGGCCTAATTGTAGATTCCCCAGCATCGAGTTGTCTACCGCCATGATTAGAAACAATAATACCATCAAAACCCATTTTAATGGCTAACTCAGCATCAGACTCTGTAGCTACACCCTTTAAAACCAACTTCCCTTTCCACATATCTCGGATTGGTTTAATTTTCTCTTCATTCAATCGCCCTGAAAAGGTTTTATCCATAAACTTCCCAAGTTGTTTCAGATTTAATCCTTCAGGTGTATAAGGCTTTAAAGTCTCAAAAGTTGGCTGTCCATGTTTCAATGTTTCAAATGCCCAACGAGGTTTTTTAAATACTTCAATTATATTTTTAACAGACATTTTTGGTGGCATTGCTAAGCCATTTCTAATATCGCGAGGTCGAAAGCCAAAAGTAGGTACATCACATAAAACAACTAGAACGGGGCATTCTGCATCTGCTGCTCTTTTAATTATATCATCCCTCAAGGCATCTTCAGCAGGATGATAAAGTTGAAACCATGCTTGTCCTTCCGTTAGCTCTGCTATTCTTTCAATACTAGCAGTAGTTACCGTGCTTAAAATAAAAGGTATATTATGTTTGAACGCAGATTTCGCCAAGATTTCAGGAGCATTTGGCCACATAAGTCCTTGCAGGCCTACTGGAGAAATCCCGAAGGGAGCATCATATTCATGCCCAAATAATGTTGTTTTTAATTTTGAATCTGTATAATTATCAAGATAATAGGGTTGCAATTCAATATCTCTAATTTGAGAAGTGTTTTTATGCAGGTTTACATCTTCATTACATCCGCCATCTAAGTATTCAAAAGCAAATTTTGGCATTCGCTTTTTTGCTCTATTTCTAAGATCATCTGCAGAAGGGTATCTACTATCTACTTTAATTTCTACTTTTTTCATTTCTACTATAATTTAAAAATGTGATCCATTAGTCTCCATTTCTCATTCGGTTTAGAATTAGGTAGAGCTTTTTGGTATTTCCACATCAAATCTTCTCACTTCTTTACAATCGCTTTTGGTTCTCCCAGTTTAGATTCTTCATAAGCAACCTCATCGACCACTTCCATAATCATAAAAAGTCTGTTTTCTACTGAATAGATATCCATAGTAGAAATTCCAGATTCTTTAATATCATCTAGTATTTCTGGCCATACTTCCTTATGATAAGCCTTATATTCTTCTATTAAATTAGGATCTTCATTTAAGTCTAAAGCAAAACAATATCTTTTCATAACTCATTAATTATTACTGATGAATCTTTTTCCGTAGAAACAAATTACTAAAAAGCATATTAAAGGGAGTATAAAAGAGAAGTTTACCTCAGAAACACCCATTATTGATGTGTCATTAACCCCATTTCCAGCGATATCAATTATCATCCCTTGAAATTTAGGCATCAACGCACCTCCTACAATAGCCATTACTAATCCTGCCGCGCCAATTTTGGAGCTTTCTTCATCCAATCCATCTAATGCAATTCCATAAATTGTAGGGAACATAACAGACATAAAAAATGAAAGCGACACTAAGCAATATAATCCAACAATTCCTTCAATATAGATGGTTCCTAAAGAAGCTATTATTGCAAACAAAGCAAATAACATTAATAATTTTCCGGCTGAGATATATTTAAGCATATATGTCCCTACTGCTCTACCCACCAAGAAAAGTATGAATGCAATAAACTGATAATTTGCTGCATCACTAGAGCTTATACCAATTGCTTCTGCATATTGATATATATAAGTCCAACACATTATTTGTGCTCCCACATAAAATACTTGTGCTATAACCCCAAATACATATTTTTTATTCTTAGAAAGCGATATAAATGTTTTTCTAAGACTTAATTTACCTTCTTCATTATTTACTTGCGGCATTTTAACTGCCAACAATAAAATAAAAAGGAATAAAACAACAAGTCCTAAAATTACATATGGATTTCTTATTACAATCAGATCGGCTGTTCTAATTTGAGTTTTCTCTAGCACATCTAAAGCTGAGAAATTATCGATATCATCTGATTTCAACTTTTTAAGTACAAAATGTTGAGCTACCAAGAGTCCTCCAATTAAACCAACAGGATTAAATGCCTGCGCCAAGTTTAACCGCTGGGTTGCCGTTCTTGGATCTCCCATTGATAAAATATAAGGATTGGCAGTAGTCTCTAAGAATGCTAATCCGAAAGTAAGCACATATAGTCCTAAACAAAAAAACCAAAATTGCTCCGTAATTGCAGCTGGATAAAATAGAAGTGCTCCAACTCCATAAAGAAAAAGGCCTAATAAAACTCCCGATTTATAAGAATACTTCCTAACAAAAATAGCCGCAGGCAATGCCATACAAAAGTAACCTCCGTAAAAAGCCATTTGTACCCAAGCTGCTTCAGAATTAGTTAATTCTAAAACTTTTTTGAACGCCTGAACCATTGGATCTGTAACCGCATTCGCAAAACCCCATAAGGCAAATAAAGAAGTAATTAGTATAAATGGAACTAACACTTCTTTGGAAACAACCTTAGGTTTGTTATTATCTTTATTGCTCATATATTTTATTTAATGTAATGCTCTATCTAAATGTGTATAACCTCCATCAACATGGAAAATCTGACCTGTAGTATGACTAGATCTTGATGAAATTAAAAATACAACTGCATTTGCAATCTCTTCAGTTGTTGTCATTCTATTTTCCAACGGTATTTTTCGTGTAATAGATTCTATTTTCTCCTTCGGTTTATCAAAAGTATTAATCCACTTTTCATACAAAGGTGTATAGCATTCTGCCACTACAACAGCATTTACCCTTATTTTATATGGAAGTAGTTCTACTGCCCATTCTCTTGTTAAAGCATTTCTCCCTCCATTTGCCGCAGCATACCCCGAAGTTCCTCCTTGGCCTGTCTCAGCAGTTTTTGAACCTATATTTACAATAGCTCCAAAAGATTCTTTTAAATAAGGTAATGCATGTTGAGCCATTAAATAATAATGAACAACATTGCGCTTTAAAGATGTTATAAACTCCTCATGAGACCCATTCTCCAAACCTATACTATCATTCACTCCAGCATTGTTGACCAAGCCATCAATTCTACCGAACTTTTCTACAGTTCTCTCTACAGCAAGTTTACACTGTTCAGGATCCGTCAATTCAGCAAATGCATAATAGGCTTTCCCCCCAGCTTTTTCTATTCGTTCTACTGCAGATAAAACATTCTCTTTATTTCTACCTACAATAACTGGAATTGCTCCCTCTTCTGCTAACACATTACAGATACCGTTACCGATACCTTTTGAGCCTCCAGTAACAATTATTACTTTATTTTCAAGATTCAAATCCATAATAAACTTTTATTATTATTCTTTCCACATTGCTCCATCTGGAAAAGTATAAGCTTCCAAAGAATCTTCTTTCATTGTAATACTATACCCTGGCATTTTTGGCGGCATATAAGCTCCATCCTTAATAACTACAGGTTCTAAAAAATGCTCATGTAAATGATCTACAAACTCTATAATTCTATCTTCTAAAGAACCACTAATCGAAATAAAATCTAACATTGACAAATGCTGCACATACTCACACAAACCTACTCCTCCAGCATGTGGACATACAGGAATCTTAAATTTAGCCGCCATTAACATAATGGCAAGGTTCTCATTTACTCCTCCAACTCTGCAACTATCAATTTGGCAAATTCCAATTGCCGATGCCTGCATAAGCTGCTTAAATATAACTCTATTTTGACAATGCTCACCTGTTGCCACTTTTATTGGACTGACCGCTTTTGCTATTTTTGCATGACCTAAAATATCATCTGGACTAGTTGGTTCTTCAATCCACCAAGGGTTAAATACCTTTAAAGATTCCATATTAGTAATAGCTTCATCTACATCCCATTTTTGGTTTGCATCCATCATCAGCTTTAAATCGTCTCCAATTTCTTCTCGAATAATTTTAGCTCTACGCATATCATCTTGAAGATTAGATCCTACTTTTATTTTCATATGCTTAAAGCCTTCTTCTTTAGCTTCTTTACATAATTTTCGCATCTTTTCATCAGAATATCCCAACCATCCTGCAGATGTAGTATAAGCAGGATAACCCTTCTTTAATAAGTAATCTATTCTTTCTTGCTTCGTTGCTTCTTTTTCTTTCAGTAATGCTAATCCTTCTTCTGGAGAGATAGCATCTGAGATATATGTAAAATCAATACATTTTATTAATTCCTCTGGAGACATATCTGCAAGCAATTTCCATAACGGTTTTCCTGCCGCTTTTGCATATAAGTCCCAAACGGCATTTACAATTGCACCAGTAGCTAAATGAATAACTCCTTTTTCTGGCCCTAACCATCTTAACTGACTATCTCCAGTAATCATTCTCCAAAAACCAGCCATATCATCTGTAAACTCTTTTAGTTCTTTACCTTTTACTAAAGGAGCTAAAGAGTTTATTGCAGCAGCACAGAGTTCGTTCCCTCTACCTATGGTAAAAGTTAGTCCATGCCCTTCTATTTCTTTATTGGTTTTTAAGATTACGTAAGCAGCCGAATAATCTGGATCTGGATTCATTGCATCCGATCCATCTAAAGATTTACTTGTTGGAAAACGAACGTCTTTTACTATTACATCTGAAATATAAATGCCTTTATACATAACTCTAAATATTCATTTAAAACAAATGTAGTGTGCTATATAAAGGCTATCAACTTAACAAATCGCAAGTAATGATATTTTTTTTGCCTAAATAAGAAAATTAACGGTGTCTCTTAACAAATTCTGAAGGAGACATTTTTTTAATCTTCTTAAATTGTCGATTAAAATTAGAAATGTTACTAAAACCACTTTCATAGCATACCGATATTACCTTATGCTTTTCTTCGATCAGCAATTTGCATGCATAACCAATACGAATCTCATTTAAATAAGTAGTAAAAGTTTTTCTATGAATCCTTTTAAAATACCTACTAAATGCTGAAGAATTCATATAAGCGACTTCAGCAACATCCTTGGAACTAATCGGTTTATTAAAATTATTAAATATATACTCATATATTTTTTTAAGGTTTTGGTTTTCTCTTTCATTAAAAGAACTTAAAAAACCCCTACTTGATAAGGATTTCGCATCATCCTCATTTGAAAGATTATTTAATATTTCTAATAGTTTTAATAATTTACAAAATAAGGTTAATTCCTTATTTTTATCAAGTTCCTTTATTAATGAAAGTGTCTTTGTATTAACACTAGAAAATACCAATCCAGATTCTGCCCTTTCAATTAGATCATGAATCTGTTTTATCTCTGAAGCCTCTAGGAAAGCATCACCTAAAAAATCTTTTTTAAAGTGTATCGATATCGCATCTGCAGACATTTCTGAATCTTCATTATAATACTCTTCATCATTTAACCACATATGCGGCAAGTTTTTCCCTATTAAAACCACTTCGCCTTCTTGGAATTTATCAATACTATCCCCTATAAAACGAGTACCTGTACTTTTTAAAATTAAAACCAACTCTAGTTCTGGATGGTAATGCCACACTTTTAGGAAATGCTTATGAGTATTTCTCGTTACAGAAAATGATTGATATTGTGTACTCGCCCTGTTTAAAAAATGCAACTTCATAATGATAATATTCTATAAGTAAGCTTTAAATATAGCAAAAAATATACAATATTATTTGTAAGTTACTATGGTGAGCAAAAAAAATACAAACATGACAGATATTAGGGCAAAACATTTTTAAAAATAAAAGCGACTAACACTATAAAATATGTTAGTCGCTTTTTAAAGAAAATAATTATACTACCAATTTGGATTCTGTTCAATCTCCGGATTGGTATTAATTTCTCCCTGTGGAATAGGAAAATACTCATGCTTAGGCAACACTAAAAATTCTTTCCCTACTTTATCGCTATCATCAATTTCTTGTTTTAAAAGTCCCCATCGTTTTAAATCATAAAAACGAAGTCCTTCTCTAAAAAATTCTACCATTCGTTGATGTCTAATTTCTTCCATCATAGTATCCTGCCCTAAAGATGTTAAAGCTGATAAATTTGCTCTCCCACGAATTCTATTAACAAGCGAAACAGCTTCTGTAGAACGCCCTTGCATCGTAAGAGCCTCTGCATACATTAAAATAATATCCGCAAAGCGAAGTGCTTTTTCATTAATTTCAGAAATCCATATACCTTCATTATCATCATACCAGTTTTGGTATTTTTTAATCTTAGCACTGTATCCAAAAGGAGAAGAGAATTCTGAAAAAGGAATATTATAGAAAGTTGCTCCTGGATAATCCCAAACTAAAGAAGCATACATTCTAGGATCAAAATCTCCATCAATAGTTTTTTCAACTTGAAACTCATTAAATATTTTTTCTGTAGCATGAGCTTCAAACCAACCACCTACTTCTGTTGGTGCAAACTCTTGAGCTGTAGTTACCCCTTGTGCTTCGTTTGCATTTTCTCCTGCCCACGGATCTGTACCCCCAACATTCTGATTTTGAATTTCGAATAGCGATTCAATGTTATTATCGCTCCCTGGCATAAAATTATCTTGAAAATTTACTAACAAATCATAATTATATGGGGCTTTTGGCATCCCATCTGGAGTAGTAAGTAATGAGAATTGATCCTCTGCATCCTCCCACTTTTCTTGATATAGATAAGCTTTTCCTAAATATCCTATCGCTGCACCTTTAGTAGCTCTTCCCACCCATTGTGAAGGATAAGTAACTGGAAGTTGTGCTCCAGCATCTTTAAAGTCATTTTCAACTTGTGCCCATACCTCACTTTCTGAAGACTGCTTTACAAAATAATCCTCTCTAGTTTGTGGTACAGAAGTGAAAATTGGAACAGCTCCAAAGTTAATTACCAAATTGAAATAGTTAAGCCCTCGTAAAAATTTAGCTTCCGCAACATATTTTTCTTTTTCCGATTCAGAAAGATCTACAGTACTAATATTATCGATAATCTGATTTGCTCTAAAAATTCCTGTATAACAACCTGTGAAAATTGCACTTGGAGTTCCTGTTGAAGGTGTGTTACTAAAAGTAGAGAGTTCATATAACGCTTTTACATCGTTTCGAATAAAAAAATCATCACCTCTTCCGTTTGTTGTTTCTACACCTCTTACACCCCAATATCCATTATCTACATGTTTTAATACCTTATAGGTTGCTGCAAGTCCAGACAAAACATCTTCTTCAGTTTTCCAAAAATTTTCTTGCGTAACTACATTTGGATTAACTTGCTCTAATTCGTCGTCGCAACCCACCAGTGGCAGCAGAATTAAAAGTATATATATATATTTTTTCATCTTATTTATTTTTATCTATTCGTCTTAAAAAGAAAATTCAACTCCTGTTAGAAAAGTTCTTGAAAGTGGATATGCTACATGTCCATAATCTACACCTCTATCTAAAACAGATCCTGTTCTACCCAAATCTGGATTATACCCTTTATAATCTGTAATGGTGAAAATATTATCAAAACTCACATAGATTCTACATCTACTAACTTTTATCTGATTCATTATTTCCGATGGTAAAGTGTACCCAAATTGTAGTGTTTTAAATCTAAAATAAGAACCATCCTCTAAAAAGCGATCTGAAGTTCTTGAATTAAGATTTGGATCGTTAATTACTGCGCGTGGAATACTAGTATCTTGGTTTGTAGGTGTCCAAGCATTTAATGTCGTTTTTGCATAATTATACTCTAAATTCATACCTTCAAGATCTTGGCGAACTCCGTTGTAAATTTTATTCCCTTGAGTTCCTTGAAAAAACAAATTAAGATCAAAGCCTTTCCATCCAAAATTTGCTCCTAAACCGTATGAAAATTCTGGATTTGGACTCCCCAAATATTGTCTATCATCTTCATCTATCTGTCCGTCATTATTGTAATCAACAAATCTAATATCACCAGGCTGAGCATTTGGCTGAATTAGCTGCCCATCTTGAGTATGTGCATTAACTTCTTCTTCAGAGTTAAATATCCCGTTAGTTTCTATCAAGTAAAAAGCTCCTACAGGAAGTCCTGCTTGTGTAACTGTAGCAGATGCACCGTGGTGTGTTGGTTGACCGCCAAATATTTGCTGAGAACCAGTACCAAGAAAATCTACCTCATTATCAACAGAAGCTAATGTTCCTGTTATTTGATATGAAAATTCTTCTCCTGAGTTTTTATAAGATAAAGACGTTTCAAAACCTTTATTCGTAATTTGCCCTGCATTTATATAAGGACTATCAGCACTTGCTCCTGTTGAAAGTGGAATTGGGACTTGTAATAGTACATCTGAATTCTCTTTTACAAAGTAATCGAAAATAAAGTCTAAATTTCTATCAAAGAAACTTAAATCTGTACCTATATTAAAAGATTTAGAGGTCTCCCATTTTATATCTGGTGTTGCGAAAGCTGTTTGGATTGCTCCTGGCCACAAAGCTTGATCTTGTCCTGCTACATAATTAGTATTAAGATTTATTGCAGGACTAAATCGGTAATCATCAAATTCTTGATTTCCTAAAACTCCATAGCTCATTCTTAGCTTAGCAACATTTACCGTTTCTTGAATATTAGTAAAAAATGGTTCTCTAGAAATATTCCAAGCAAAAGCGATAGAAGGGAAATTACCAAATTTATTGTCTCCACCAAAACGAGAAGATCCATCTCTTCTTATAATCCCTGTTAAAATATAACGATCATCAAAAGAATATGTCAATCTCCCTAAATAAGACACTAAAACATTTTCCCAAGCATTACTTCCTGCAGCTGCATTTACTGTACCTGCATCTAAAACCTTAACTCCAGGAGGCATTCCACTTTTGGAGCCTGTTAACCCTCTATACTTAGTATCTTGATAAGTGTATCCAATTAATGCATCTATTTTATGCTTTCCAAATTCTCTTTTATAATTAAGTGTGTTTTCCGCTAACACATAATCATTTTCATATCTTGTTTCTATTAAGTCAGAATCTAAATTTGTAAATAAAGCTCCAACTTCATATGGATATGTATATTGATAATTATATCCTTCAGTACTCGTATATCCTAAATTCAGTTTATACTTTAAACCTTTAATAATATCAACTTCAGCAAACGTATTTATAATAGCTTTTTTAACTCTATCTTCTGGAACTCTTAAATTTAATTGCGCCACTGGATTTGCTATATCAACAACAGGTCCATATGCCCCTCCATAACCTCCTACAGCATCAGGATTATAAACATCAAAGACAGGTATCATTTTAGGAGCAGAACCTACTGCATTTCCACCTTGTCCACCTAGACCCTCAGCTCTTCTCCAATATTCTTTAGATAAAATAATAGATTCTCCTATTTTAAATCTTCCTTTAGTTAAAGTTGATTTTAAACGGAGGTTATATCTATTATACCCTGTATTCTTCACAATACCATCTTGATCTATATAGCCACCTGAAACACTATAATTATAGTTTTCACCTCCACCACTAGCAGATAAATTATAATTTACAATTGGTGCTGTTCTATAAATTTCATCTTGCCAATCTGTACCTTCACCTAAAGATTCTGGGTTATTGGCTAGATCTAATCTTGCTAGTCCGGCATTATCATGAGCTGCGTTACTAACATTTGCCCACTCGGAAGCATTTAAAACATCCATTTCATTTATTATATTTTGGAACCCATAATAGGTGCTAAAATCAATAACATTCTCTCCACTTCTTCCTGTTTTTGTTGTAATGATAACTACTCCATTTGCTGCTCTTGACCCATATATCGCAGCTGCAGAGGCATCTTTTAATATATCCATTGAAGAAATATCCGTTGGATTTAGGTTATTGATATTATCAACTTGTACTCCATCAACAATATAAAGAGGATTGTTGTTTCCTAAAGACCCTGTTCCTCTTATTAAAATTCTTACTCCAGAACCTGGATTTCCTCCAGAAGACTCTACTTGTACTCCAGGAACTCTACCTTGTAATGCTTTTTCAACTGTACTTGAACCTTGCGTAACAATATCTTCAGATTTCACAGAAGACATTGCTCCTGTTACCTCTTCTCTTGTTTGCGTTCCGTAACCAATTACCACGACTTCATCTAGAGCGGCTGCGCTTTCTTCTATGGTGATTGTTATACTATTTTGCCCATTTAGCGGAACCTCTTTTGTAGTAAATCCAATATATGAAACTTCTAAAATAGCATCTGCGCTAGATGTAGTTAAAGAAAAGTTACCATCAAAATCTGTTTGTGTACCATTTGAAGTTCCTTTTTCTAAAATATTAGCTCCTGGCAAAGGAGTACCATTATTATCGAGTATTTGCCCTGAAACCTCAAACTCTTGTTGAGCTTTAGCCTCAATAGTATTAGATAAACTCTTTTTTGTTGCAGTTTCCTTTAATAGAATTTTTCGATCCAATACTTCAAAATTAATATTCTGACCGATAAAAATTTGCTCTATAGCCTTATCTATAGACACCTTTTTAAGTTTAATAGATACATTCTTATTTAAATCGACAGCATCAGAATTAAAAATAAATTTAAACTCCGTAGTAGATTCTATCTCATTAATAGCTGCTCCTACTGTACTATTCTCTAGATCTAAAGTTATTTTTGTCTTTTGAGAATATGAATTATTGGCTTGCAAAGTGAAAATCATTGCAAAAAGAAACAAAATAGATAGCTTCATTTTTAAATCAAGGTTGTAAGTCCGAGAGTTTAAACCCCTCAGCTTTAATAGTTTTTTCATAATTTTGAATTGTTAGCGTTGATTAATAATTTATTAGTCACGTAATTAAATCGGGGGATGTGGCCGCATTCCCTGATTTTTAATAGTAAAGTGACTAACCTTTAAAAAAAATAGTTTTGATTAGTTTTTCTTCATAAAAGCATCGTTAATTAATTACTATTTTATTTTCAATTACCTTATATTCTATACTATATACTTTACTGAAATAATTAAATACCTGTTCTATAGATTCATACTCAGTCTCAATTGTTGCATTAAAATGTTCTTCATCTAAAACCTTATTATTATTAATAATTACCACATTATAGCTTCGCTCTAAAGCCTTAATTATATTTTTAAAAGGTTCATTCTTGAAAATTAAATTACCTTGTACCCAAGAAGTATATATAGAAGTATCAACTTTATCTTTAACAATTGCTTTATCTGTTCTATCAAAAGATCCTCTTTCTCCAGGCTGCAATTTAAATTCTTCCTTTTTACTTGTACTATTATTTTGAGCAAGACTTACAGATCCACTAACTAATACTACTTCAGTTGTTTTATTCTCAGTATAGTTTTTAACATTAAATTCTGTACCGTATACCTTAATATCAACTCCATTGGCTTGCACATAAAATGGTTTTTGCTGATTATGACTCACTACAAAAAAAGCTTCACCCTCTAAAAAAACACGACGTTCATTAATATTATTAAACTTGGTAGGAAACTTTATTGAGCTCCCTGAATTTAACTTTACACGAGTACCATCTGCTAATATTAAGTCATATTTTTTTCCGTATGGAATAGTTAATTTATTGTAAACTAACGTTTCGTCATCTTCAACCTTATTGCTATACGAAAGTTTATTACCATCACTATTTGCAAGCGTTTCCCCTTTATTACCTTTAATATCTATTTGAGCTCCATTTTTTATGCTTTTCACCTCACCATTTGCTAACTGGAGTGTGATTTCTCCTTCTCTAGGAGATATTGTTTGTTCTAAATCATCTGAATAAAAATTACTTTTAAACATAAGTCCAGCGCCAATTATAAATATTACTACAGCAGCATATTTAAGTAAGGACGTCATGTTCAAAAAGCGCTGCTTTCTTTTCTCCTTTCGTACATCATTTAAAAAATTATTTTTTATTTTCTTTAAATCAGGTTGATTCATTGCTACAGCTATTGCAAAATGTGTTTCCACATATGTTTTAAATACATTAATATTATTACCCTTTTCAATCCATTCATGAAGCATATCCAATTCTATAGAGTTTGCAGAATTGTTAAGGAATTTTGAAATAATATCTTCTATATCTGAAGGAATCATTTTAAGTATTTATTTATTATTACAGCTGAAAAATATAATACCCTTATTTTTTTCATATAAAAATTGTCAAATTCACTTTTATTAACATAAATTTGATTGCCTATAAACCAACCAAATTCCTTTTATGACATTTAAGAATTATATTTTTTTTATTGATAGATTAAAAAAAGGAGATGAAAAGGCTTATGAATTTTTAATTGATAACTATTACCGAAAAATATATGCATATGCTGTAAGCTTAATTAACGATAAAACTATTGCTGAAGATATTGTACAAAATGTATTATTAAAGACCTGGCAATACCGAAAAAAGCTAGATGCCTCTTTGTCTATTCAAAGTTTTTTATACAAATCCGTTTATAATGAATTTGTTAATACATATCAGAAAAGTAAAGCAACTACTTATTTACATTATAAATATTTAGAAAACTTAGAAGAAATTACAACAAGTGTTGACGATAATAAGATTGAATATTTCTTTAAAATAGTAACGAAGGAAATTGAAAAACTACCTCCAAAATGCAAGAATATTTTCATGTTAAGTAAAGTCGATGGTCTTACAAATATCGAAATCGCAGAATATTTAGATATATCTATAAAAACAGTGGAAGCACAAATAACAAAGGCTTATTGTGTGCTTAGAGGAAAGCTAGGAGAACAATATAAGTCTGTTCTGTTTATATATATTCCAAAAAAATAAACCGCTTATAATTAGATATAAGCGGTTTAAAATATTACAATATGTTTTAAGAATTATATCTCTGTAACTCTCAAAGTATTTACCATTCCTTTTTCTTTAATTGGCATTGCTGCAAGGCTAATCATCATATCTCCTTTATCTAGGAATCCTTTTTCGCAAGCTATCTTATTCACATCTTCAATAGTTTGATCTGTACTTACAAACTTATCATAATAGAAAGCTTTAACCCCCCATAGAAGACTAAGTTGAGTTACAATTCTAGTATTCGATGTAAATACTAAAATATGCGCTTTTGGTCTCCAAGCAGAAATTTGAAAAGCTGTATATCCACTATTTGTTAATGTAGAAATAACTTTTGCATTAATTTCATTTGCCATAGTTGCTGCATGGAAACAAACAGATTTTGTAATATATCTTTTTGTTTTGATATGTGGTGGCTCTTGAGGCACCTTAATTAATGGAGAATGCTCTACACTATCAATAATACTAGACATTTTCTCAATTACTTGAACAGGATACGCTCCTACAGAAGTCTCTCCAGAAAGCATTACAGCATCTGCACCATCCATTACTGAATTGGCAACATCATTAACTTCTGCTCTAGTTGGAGTCAAGCTAGAAATCATTGTCTCCATCATTTGGGTAGCAATAATTACTGGAATTCTCGCTTTTTTAGCTCTAAGTACTAATTGTTTCTGCACTAATGGAACTTCTTGAGCAGGAATTTCTACACCAAGGTCACCACGTGCAACCATTAATCCGTCACAATAAGCAACAATCTTATCTATATTTTCTACAGCTTCAGGTTTTTCAATCTTAGCTATAATCGGAATTTTTTGATCTGTATGTTCAGCAATCAACTTCTTAAGATCCATCAAATCTTCGCTATTACGAACAAAAGATAAAGCCAACCAATCTACATCTTGCTTTACTGCAAAAATAGCGTCTTCAATATCCTTTTTTGTAAGTGCTGGTAAAGAGATATCTGTATTAGGAAGGTTAACTCCTTTTTTAGATCTCAATGGCCCTCCTTGAATAACTTTTGCTGTTACCTCTGCTTTTTTATCAGTAGCTATAACTTCAAACATTAATTTCCCGTCATCAAGTAAAATACGTTCTCCTGGTTTTACATCTCTAGGAAATTCTTTATAATTCATATAAACACGCTTCGCATCTCCTTCAAAAGCTTTTCCTGTAACGAAAGTTAATTCGTCTCCAGGAGATACAATTACGTCTTCTTTCATCACCCCAACACGAAGTTTAGGTCCTTGAAGATCGGCAAGAATGGCGGTGTTATAATTAAATTCTTTATTTAAAGAGCGAATCATATCGATACGTTCTTTTACATCGTCATAGTTAGCATGTGAAAAGTTAATTCTGAAAACATTAACCCCTGCTTCAATCATGTCTTTTAAGACCTCCTTGGTACTTGTGGCGGGACCAAGCGTTGCTACAATTTTTGTCTTTTTTCTATTAGGCATTCGTTAGAAAAATTAAGTTATTTTTAGATTTTAGTTGTTGTGCTTCTACTTTATATGCGGTAATAATTCCTGGTATTTTTTTGAGCTTCACCAATACCTTTATTTCATCCCTATAGGGTCCATCTTCATCAATCTTAAGGAAATAATCCGCTTTACTATATTCTGGAATGAAAAAGAAACGTTTCACTGATTTCTTTTCAGCAAAAAGACTTACTTCAGTCCCAATTTGTTCTATATTAATTCTATTTTTTATTAAACTCCAAGACACTTCATTTACATCATCATACGATTTAAATACAGAAGTATTTACTCGTTCTGCTATGTTCACATCAGTTTTAAGTCTGCGTAAATTTATTTTAAATTCTGAATTTAAAAAATAAGCAAGCCTATAATCGTCTAAGGAACCGTGGATAGCGATTAAAGTATATGAGTGTTCATAAAAATCATCTAAAAGTTTATAGATAGCCATAAATGAGTTTACACGGAATTGTAAATATATAATTATAACTCTGACTTAGCAACTTTTAAGTACTTGATTGCATTGATTTTAAAACGAAAACGTTATAGTACTGCTTATGAAGTTTCCTCAATTTTATGCTGCAAAGCATAATAAGCTCTTTTTGATGCACTTTCTTCCGCTTTTTTCTTAGAAGTTGCTCTAGCTTTAGAAATTATTTTTTTGTCGATATAGAGTTTTACAGCAAAATGTTTTAAATCATCGTTTCCATTATCTTCATATGTATCAAAAAGAAATACCTTCTTTTCTTTCTGACACCACTCAATAATTAAACTCTTATAACTTATTATTTTACCCTCTAAATTTTCGATATCAACATAGGGTTTTACAACACATTTTTTTATAAAACGTTCGCAATAATGATACCCTCTATCTAGGAAAATAGCACCTACCAATGCTTCAAAAACATTTCCATGGATATTATCTCCGAAGTGTTCGTTTGGAATCTTACTTTTAACGAATTTAATAAGATTTAAATCCTTTCCTAATTCGTTAAGATGCTCTCTGCTGACAATTTTAGAACGCATTTTAGTAAGATATCCCTCATCTCCTTCTGGAACCTCATTGTATAGATAATGAGATATGATAGAACCGAGCATAGTATCCCCTAGAAACTCTAAACGTTCGTAATTAAGAGGCAATCCCTTATCGTCTTTTAAATTAATAGAACGATGCGTAAAAGCTTTTTTATAAAGCGCTATATTTTTGGGTTTGAAACCTAATATCCGATGAATTTCTAAAAAAAAATCCCCGTCATCTTGTGATCGGGAATTTAATATTTTTCGAATGATTTTCATTCAGTAGGATTGATATCTAATCTAGCTTTTTAAATACTACACAAGCATTGTGTCCACCAAAACCAAAAGTATTACTCATTGCAACCTTAACTTCTCTCTTCTGTGCTTTATTTAAAGTTAAATTAAGCTTAGGATCGATGTTCTCATCTACTGTTGAGTGATTTATTGTAGGAGGAACTACGCTGTTTTCAATTGCTAAGATAGAGGCAATAGCTTCTACAGCTCCAGCAGCACCCAATAAGTGTCCTGTCATAGATTTTGTAGAGTTGATGTTTATATCGTAAGCATATTCTCCAAATACTTTACCAATCGCTTTAAGTTCTGCAACATCGCCTAGCGGCGTTGAAGTACCATGCGTATTAATTGCATCGACATCCTCTGGTTTTAAACCAGCATTCTCCAAGCAATTTTTCATAACAGCTACAACTCCAATACCTTCTGGATGTGGTGCTGTCATGTGGTAAGCATCAGAAGATAAACCTCCACCAACAACTTCTGCATAAATTTTTGCTCCACGAGCAATTGCGTGTTCATATTCTTCAAGTACTAACGCTCCAGATCCTTCTCCTAGCACAAAACCATCTCGATTTGCATCGAAAGGTCTAGATGCCGCCTGAGGGTCATCGTTTCTAGTACTCATTGCATGCATCGCATTAAATCCTCCCATTCCGGCTGCTGTAACAGCTGCCTCAGAACCTCCAGTTATAACAACATCGGTTGTTCCTAAACGAATAGAATTAAGCGCATCGATAATAGCATTTGCCGACGACGCACATGCAGATACAGTAGTATAATTAGGCCCCATGAAACCATGTTTTATGGAAATTAATCCGGGCGCAATGTCTGCAATCATTTTTGGGATAAAGAAAGGATTAAACCTTGGAGTTCCATCTCCATTAGCATAATTAGTTACCTCTTCTTGAAAAGTTTCTAATCCGCCAATTCCTGCTCCCCAAATAACACCTACTCTATACTTATTCACCTTATCGATGTCAAGTCCAGAATCTTTTAAGGCCTCATCTGCCGTAACCATGGCATACTGAGCAAAACGGTCCATACGACGCGCTTCCTTTCTGTCTATATAGTTTGTAGGGTCAAAATTCTTTAACTCACAGGCGAATTGTGTTTTGAATTTGGACGCATCGAAATGGGTTACTGGAGCAGCTCCACTAACGCCGTTCAAAAGACTGTTCCAATATTCATCTACAGTATTCCCTATGGGTGTTAATGCTCCTAGTCCTGTTACTACAACTCGCTTTAATTTCATCTGAATATTTTTTATTCTGATAAATAATAAATAAAAATAAAGATTTACCAAAAAAATTTATTCACGCAATATAGCATGAATAAATTTTTTGGTCTATCTTTTTATAAAAACGTTTACTTTGCTTCGTCGATATACTTTACTGCTTGACCAACAGTAGCAATGTTTTCAGCTTGATCGTCTGGAATTTGGATATCAAATTCTTTTTCGAATTCCATGATTAATTCCACAGTGTCTAATGAGTCCGCGCCTAAATCGTTAGTGAAGCTTGCTTCTGGCACAACCTCATTCTCATCTACACCTAATTTGTCTACGATAATCGCTTTTACTCTTGATGCAATGTCTGACATAATTTTTTTGTTTTAAAATTTAATTGTTCGCAAAAATAAAAAACTTTACTTTAAAAAAACGTTTTGAAGCTAAAATGTGCTTTTAAAGTTCATATTTTTTAATTCAAGTATTCTATTTTTACCTTCATATTGTTAATATTTATCCTTTTTTTTGCCTATAATTAAAATAATTACATCCTATGAAAAGCATCGTTATATTAGCCTCTGGCTCCGGAACCAATGCCGAAAATATCATTAAATACTTTGAGGATTCTAAGACTGCTTCCGTCACTATGATTTTATCAAATAAAAAAGAGGCAAAAGTTCTAGATCGAGCAACAATATACGGAAAAAGTGCCATTTCTTTCAATAAAACTGCTTTTACAAATGGTCATATCGTCAACTTCTTGTCGATTTTGAAACCAGATTTAATAGTTTTAGCTGGATTTTTATGGAAAGTACCTTCAGACATAATAAAAGCTTTCCCAAACAAGATTATAAATATCCACCCTGCATTATTACCAAAATATGGAGGTAAAGGAATGTATGGAATGCACGTTCATGAAGCTGTTGTGACAAATAAAGAGACAACATCTGGAATTACTATACATTATGTAAATGAAAATTATGATGAAGGAAATATTATCTTTCAAGAAAGTGTAGCGATTACCCCAAATGATAATGCGGAAGATGTAGCGCATAAAATTCATCAATTAGAATACATGCATTTTCCAAAAATTATTGAAAAAGTACTAAATGACTAAACAAGACGTTTATATATATACTGATGGTTCCTCTAGAGGAAATCCTGGTCCTGGTGGCTACGGAATTGTTATGGAATGGGTAGGAAAACCCTATAAAAAGGAATTTTCTCAAGGTTTTAGAAAAACAACTAACAACCGTATGGAACTAATGGCTGTTATAGAAGCTTTGAAAAAACTTAAAAAGAATAACATTGCCATAAAAGTGTTCTCCGATTCTAAATATGTTGTTGATGCCGTAGAAAAAGGATGGGTTTTTGGATGGGAGAAGAAAAAATTTAAAGACAAAAAGAATCCTGACTTATGGAAAGAATTTTTAATTGAATACCGAAAGCAGAAAGTTAGCTTTCAATGGATAAAAGGTCATAATAACCATCCCCAAAATGAACGTTGTGACTTTCTTGCCGTAGAGGCTTCAAAAAAACCAAACCTACCAGCAGATTTGGCCTATGAAAGCACTACCTCATAAAACAATATAACCTACACTCCCTCTATGAAACCTCTATTTGTTATTTGCTTTCTACTAATCGTTTTTTCCTCCTATTGCCAAGAGCAAGAATGGGAATTAAAAAGAAATACAAATAATATCCAAGTATATACCCGTGAACTCGATTCAACAAAAATCAACGAATACAAAGCAATTCTAAAAGTAAATACTTCCTTAGAAAAAGTTCTGGAAGTTCTTACCGACGGCAATGGTCTAAAAAATTGGAATTATAAAACCCCAGAAAGTGAATTGATTGCTAAAATATCGGAGACAGAATTTATAGTATGGATGCAGAACGATCTTCCTTGGCCTATTAGCGATCGTGACAATATCTCTAGAGTTACCATTAATCAAATTAGTGAAGAAGTATATAAAATAGATATTTCTCCTGCGGACAGCACCTACATAAAGGCTAATAAAAATGTAATCCGAATGGATAATTTTAAAGGGAATTGGCTTATAAGAAATGTAGATAAAAACACCGTCGAAATCACACAGCAAATGTATGGCGACCCTAATGGGAATCTTCCAGCATGGCTAATTAACAGTATTCTTACTACATTTCCATATCATTCTTTTGAAAAACTAAAAGGGATACTCGAAAACTAAGCTTATATTTGCAAAAAAATTATTGCATGGGCAAACTACTAATAGTTGGAAGTGTAGCTTTTGACGCTATTGAAACTCCTTTTGGTAAAACAGATAAAATTCTTGGTGGAGCAGCTCCGTTTATTGGTTTAGCGGCTTCACAATTCAATGTAGAAAGCGCTATTGTTTCTGTTGTTGGGAATGACTTCCCACAGGAATATCTAGATCTTTTTTCTGATAAAAAAATAGACATCAGCGGGATTGAAGTTGTTAAAGACGGAAAAACTTTCTTTTGGAAGGGGAAATACCACAACGATCTAAATTCTCGTGATACACTTGAAACACAACTTAATGTGTTAGCTGATTTCAATCCTATAGTTCCAGAAAATTTTAAAGATGCTGAAGTTTTGATGTTAGGAAATCTAAATCCTTCCGTCCAATTAAGTGTTATAGAACAAATGGAAGTAAAACCGAAGCTTATCGTTTTAGACACTATGAACTTCTGGATGGATATTGCATTAGAAGAGTTAAAAGAGGTGATTACGAAAGTGGATGTTATTACTATTAATGACGAAGAAGCAAGACAGTTATCTGGTGAATACTCATTAGTAAAAGCTGCTGAAAAAATCCATAGTATGGGTCCAAAATATGTAGTAATTAAAAAAGGAGAACACGGAGCTTTACTTTTCCATAACGGAAAAATATTCTTTGCTCCTGCTTTACCTTTAGAAGAAGTATTTGATCCAACCGGTGCTGGAGATACTTTTGCAGGTGGTTTTTCTGGATATATTGCAAAAACGGATGATTATTCTTTTGAAAATATGAAAACCGCAATTATTCACGGTTCTAATCTAGCTTCTTTTAACGTAGAGAAATTTGGAACTGAAAGACTACAAAGCGTAACAAGTAAAGAAATATATAACAGGCTCCAACAATTTAAGAGTCTTACACAATTTGATATTAAACTTACATAAAGAAACCACTGCCCTGAAATAATTTCGGGGTTTTTTATTAGATAAGATAGATTATAATGAGTGACGCTATTAAACACGAATGTGGAATTGCCTTAGTAAGGCTATTGAAACCATTAGAATACTACAAAGAAAAATATGGTACTGCATTTTATGGTATAAATAAAATGTACCTAATGATGGAAAAGCAACATAACAGAGGTCAAGATGGCGCTGGTTTTGCAAGCATCAAATTAAATATGCAGCCTGGGGAAAGATATATGAGTAGAGTGCGCTCTAATCAATCGCAGCCTATTCAAGATATTTTCAAGCAGATAAACACACGTATAAACGACGAGTTAAAAGACAATCCAGAATACAGCGAAAGTATCGATTTACAAAAACGTAATATCCCATACATCGGAGAAGTTATGTTAGGGCACGTTCGCTACGGTACTTTTGGAAAAAATAGTATTGAAAGTGTACACCCATTTATCAGACAGAACAATTGGATGCATAGAAATCTAATTGTGGCTGGTAACTTCAATATGACTAATGTTAATGAGTTGTTTTCTAACCTTATTCGTATCGGTCAGCATCCTAAAGAAAAAGCAGATACGGTTACTGTAATGGAAAAAATAGGTCATTTTTTAGATGATGCTGTTTCGAAATTATATAAGGATATTAAAAAAGAAGGTTTCAATAAAATGGAAGCTTCACCACTTATTGCAGAACGTTTAAATGTTGCTAAAATATTAAAAAAAGCAGCTAAAAATTTTGATGGAGGGTATGCAATGGCTGGACTTATTGGTCATGGTGACGCATTTGTACTTAGAGACCCTGCTGGAATCCGTCCTGCATATTATTACCAAGATGATGAAGTTGTAGTTGTGGCTTCAGAAAGACCTGTAATCCAAACAGTATTTAATGTTAATTTCGATTCCATTAAAGAACTTGGACCTGGAAGAGCAATCATTATCAAAAAAGACGGTTCTACAAACACTAAGAAGATTTTAGAGCCCTTGGAAAGAAAAGCATGTTCTTTTGAGCGCATCTATTTTTCTAGAGGAAGTGATGCTGAAATATATCAAGAGCGTAAAAATTTAGGTCGTTTTCTACTTCCAAAGATTTTAAAATCTATTGATGAAGATATTGAAAATACTGTATTTTCATACATTCCTAATACTGCAGAAACATCGTTTTACGGAATGGTAAAAGCTGCTCAAGATTTCTTAAATGATAAAAAAGAACAAGAAATCTTAAAAGAAGGAGCGAACCTTACAAGTGAGCGCTTACATGAAATTCTTTCTAAAAGACCTCGAATTGAAAAAGTAGCTATAAAAGACGCGAAGCTTCGGACTTTTATAACGGAAGACAGTAGTCGAGATGATTTAGTGACTCACGTTTATGATGTTACTTATGGCTCTGTAAAACCTACCGATAATTTAGTTATTATCGATGATAGTATTGTAAGAGGAACTACTTTAAAAAAGAGTATTCTTAGAATTCTTGATAGGTTAAATCCTAAAAAAATAATTGTAGTTTCATCTGCTCCACAAATTCGTTACCCAGATTGCTATGGTATTGACATGGCAAGAATGGAAGGGCTTATTGCCTTTAAAGCAGCATTAGCGCTTCATGAAGATCGAGGAACTATTGGAATCGTAGAGGAAATCTATAAAAACTGTATCGATCAGGTGAATTTACCAGATACAGAGGTTAAAAATGCTGTTCAAGCTTTTTATGATCCTTTTACAGATGAAGAGATTTCAAATAAGATTTCTGAACTTCTTTCTCCTGAAGGAATTAAAGCAGAAGTACAAATAATATATCAAACTGTTGAAAACCTACATAAAGCCTGTCCTAAAAATTTAGGAGACTGGTACTTCACTGGAGATTACCCTACTCCAGGAGGAAATAGAGTTGTTAATAGAGCTTTTATCAATTTTTACGAGGGAGTTCAAGGACGAGCATATTAACAATAAAAGTGCATTTAAACGTTAAAAACAGTAATTTAACTGATTATTAACTTATAAATACGTAATAAAACCTATATTTGTTAATACCATAGCATAAGTAGGTTAAGTTCATGGTAAGATTTGGGGCAAAAAGGGCGGATTAATTTCCGCCCTTTTTATTTTTACACAAATTCTATTCTTATAATAATATTATTGTATCCCATATTTAAGTATTAAACTCTTCACTTCATCTAATAAAAAGACATTACAACCGATTGTTAATTACATAAACAATTACAAGATATATATTTGGAATACCATAGCATAAGTAGGTTAAGTTCATGGTAAGATTTGGGGCAAAAAGGGCGGATTAATTTCCGCCCTTTTTATTTTCAATTACTTCCAAATTAAAACTTCAGAAAGAACAATAAAAAAACGCCTGCTTCCGCAGACGTTTTTTCAATAAGTATCTTAATCTTATTTAGGGTCACTTAGAATTATAATAATTCCCATCCCTTACGGTATGTACCAGTAACCCATTTATTAGCATCTTCATAATTTGTTACGCGCATATTCTCGCCGTCCCACATTATTTTCTTTCTACCTGGGTAATCATAAGGCGCCCAATCTCCAACCTTCTTACCTGGTTGTAAAACCTTATACTGGAAAGCTTTTATAGCGAGATTCCCCATCAGAACAGCCTCCGTTAAAGGCCCTGCATAAGAAAAAGGTGAAGACGTCTCCACTCCTTTTAAACATCCATCTACAAAATTATTATAATGACCGCCAATAGCACCATCCACTCTTTTAAGACTAGGTTTTGGGAAAGCACCAACTTTATCTTTATAATGATTTAAGATTCTAGGGTTTTCTGAATATGCATCTGTTACTAAGATTCCCTTTTCTCCATAAAAAATAGAACCTCCACCAGCATCACCAATAGTTTCCCCTTCTTGCAATTCTTCAGGAATTTTTGGCATTATTCCACCATCATACCAATTAACATCTATTTGACCATGAGCTTCTGTATCAAACTTTAACCTTACAATAGAAGAAGGAGGACATGCCTCATCATAATTTGCTTCTATAAAATCTCCAGACCAAACCGTTGTACAACTAGCTTCAGCTTCTGTTGGATATCCAAGTTTTAGCGTTCTAAAAGGTGTTTCTAGAATATGGCAACCCATATCGCCTAAAGCTCCAGTTCCAAAGTCCCACCAACCTCGCCATTTAAATGGCAAATAAGCAGAATTATATGGTCTGAATTCCGCAGGCCCTAGCCATTGATTCCAATCTAAAGTATCTGGAACAGGCTCCCCTTCTGGACTATTTTTTAATCCTTGTGGCCATACAGGTCTATTTGTCCAACAATCAACTTTTATAATCTTACCTATAACGCCGGCCTCTATCCATTCTTGCGTTGTTCTAGCGCCATCCGAAGAACTTCCTTGATTCCCCATTTGGGTTACAATACCTTGCTCTTTCGTGATTTTCGACATTAATCGAGCTTCAGCAATGGTATGCGTTAAAGGTTTCTCTACATATGCATGTTTCTTAGCTTGCATAAAAGGAACTGCAACTGTAGCATGATTATGATCTGGCGTAGCAACCATAATCCCATCAATATCCTTTAAATGATTATCGTAGACCTTTCTAAAATCACGATAAGTCTTAGCCTTAGGATGCTCTGAAAAAGTTTTCTTAGCCCTTACATCATCAACATCACAAAGGGATACAAATTTTACTTTTCCTGTTTTATGAAGATTTCTAACGACCGCTTCACCACGGCCTCCAACACCAATTCCTGCTAAATAGAGCGTATCACTTGGTGCGGTATGAACCCCTCCCATTACATGAGATGGAATGATATAAAGTGCACTTCCGGCGGCTGCAGTGTTCTTAATAAAGTTTCTTCGTTTCATTTCTAAATAGTTAGTATTTTATTGGTTAATGAAAAATAAAGGCAAAAAGTTACGTAAAAAATTTTGAAGTAAAACCAATGGAGTGAATGGATTTTTTCCATAATTTTGGAATATGTCCAATAAAAATTTTATTAAAGGTAGAGGCGCTCAACTGAACGTACACAATAAGTTTCAGAAATTATCTTACGAAACTAGAGATGATTTCTTAGAGTATTGCCGCTTAGAGGGTGAAGTAGCAGATAAAAACAAAACAAGCTACTTAGAAGTATTCCCGAAAACAATAGTAAATAAAGTAACGAGTCCAGACGTTGGAATGAGTTACTCTATGAATGCATATCAAGGATGCGAACATGGTTGCATCTACTGTTATGCTAGAAATTCTCATGAATATTGGGGCTATAGTGCTGGATTAGATTTTGAACGTAAAATATTAGTAAAAAAGAATGCACCACAACTTTTAGAAGAGAAACTACTTAGTAGGAACTGGAAGGCAAAAACTATTGTTATGTCTGGAAATACAGACTGTTATCAGCCAGCAGAACAAAGCTATCAAATAACTCGAAAATGCTTAGAAGTGTTTTTAAAATATAAACACCCAGTAGCTATTATAACTAAGAATGCTTTTATAAAAAGAGATTTAGATCTTTTAAAAGAGCTTACTTCTGAAGGGCTTATTGCTGTTAATATTTCAATCACTTCTTTGAGTGAAGAGACCAGAAGAATTTTAGAGCCACGAACCACAAGCATTAAAAAAAGGTTGGAAACTGTAAAACTATTAAGTGACCACAACATCCCTGTTAATGTAATGATAGCTCCAATAATCCCAGCTATAAACAGTCATGAAATTTTACCGTTAGCTAAGGCTGTTAGCGAAAACGGAGCAAAATCTATTGCTTTTACAATGGTGCGTCTTAATGGAGCTATTGGGGAACTTTTTACCGACTGGATTAAAAAGACGCTCCCAGATAGTGCTGATAAAGTTTTAAATCAAATTGCGGAATGTCACGGCGGAAGCTTGAACGACAGCAGATATGGCGTAAGGAAAACAGGAGAAGGGAAGATTGCTGAACAAATACACAACCTTATTAGAATAGCACGGCATACCTACTTTAAAGATAAAGAATTACCTAAATTAAACCATAGTTTGTTCGAAATGCAACGTCATAAAATTAAATATAGTGGCAATGGGCAAACAAGTTTATTCTAAATAATTATTTATTACCGTTAGGAAAATTAAAATTCTTTCAGAAATAAAAAAATCGGCTTTATGAATATTTCACAAAGCCGATTTTCTCAAAAACGAACTTAAATATTATTTAAACTGGTGACACATCATCTAGTTTTTCAATAACTTCTTCCTTTTTACTTCTGAATTTAAACTTTATTAAATATACGATGTAAAATAAAAGTGGAACAATAATTAGCGTTAAGAAAGTAGCTATAAATAGTCCGAAAATTACTGTCCAAGCTAGAGGACCCCAGAAAATTACGTTATCTCCTCCCATATAAATATCAGGGTTAAAATTGGTAAACAAGGAGAAGAAATCAATATTCAACCCAATTGCCAAAGGAATTAATCCTAAAATGGTAGTAATTGCCGTAAGTAAAACTGGACGTAATCTTGCTCTTCCAGACATTACTAATACTTCTTTCATGTCTTCTTTAGGAAGAATATCATCATTTTCAGTTAATCCTAATCTTATTTTTCTTCTATCGATAAGAATCTGAGCATAATCGAGTAATACAACTCCATTATTAACCACAATTCCGGCCAGCGAGATAATTCCCATCATTGTCATCATAATAACAAACGACCAACCTGTAACCATTAATCCTCCAAAAACTCCTATAAAACTCAAGAAGATAGCTAACATAATAATAGTTGGCTTAGAAATAGAGCTAAACTGAAAAATTAAAATTAGCATAATAAGTCCCAATCCTGAAAAGAAAGCACCCATTAAGAAATTCATTTGCTTTTGTTGCTCTTCTAACTGACCAGTATAATCAATATGAATCTCATTTGGAGCATCAAAATTATTCATCTCCTTTTGGATCTTCCCTACAACAGCACCAGCATCAGTATAACCTGGAGCTAATCCAGAATACACGGTAACCACACGCTTTAAATCTCTATGCTTAATAGCACTAAAAGAAGAGGTGTTTTTATGCTTTGAAACAGCAGAAACAGGAATCTCCTTTATTTGTCCAGACGCCTGATCACGAAATATTATATTCTGATCGAAAAGCGCACTCTGATTGTATCTTAAATCTTCATTGAAACGAACATAAATATCGTAATCATCTCCATCTTCTTTATAGATCCCAGCTTTTTCACCAAAAATAGAACGACGCAATTGATTCCCTACTTGCCCAACAGCAACTCCAAGTTCTCCCGCTTTTTGTCTGTCAACTTCAACAACCATTGCAGGTTTGTCTTTATTTACATCGATCTTAAGCTCTTCAACTCCAGCTACATTTCTAGTGTTGATATAATCACGCATTTTTTCAGCAGTAACAATTAACTCATCATAATCTTCACCACTTAATTCTATATTAATTGGATATCCTGTAGGAGGTCCATTAGCATCTTTTTCAACAGAAATAGCAATTCCTGGGAAAACACCGTTTAGTGCTTCTTGAACCTTCTTACGAAGCACTTCACTATCTTTTCCACGACGATATTTATACTCGCGCATGGTCGCGGTAATCTTCCCTTTATGAGGCATTTCTGCACTAGAACCACCATCTGTTTGTGGGTTTCCAGCTCCTTCTCCTACTTGAGAAACAGCAGATTCTACCATATAATTATAATCACCATCCATGTATTCATCAGCATTTAAAACTGCATAAACACGCTTCTCAATTTCTTTTGTAATGGCATTTGTTTTGTCGATATCTGTTCCCTGCGGATATTCGATATAAACTATAATCTGATTTGGCTTATTATCTGGGAAAAACTCAACCTTCGTTCTCCCACTTCCTAAAGAAGCACCAAACAGCATAAATACAACTATTAACAAAGCAAAAGTAGCCGTCACATAAATTCCAGGTCTCCATCCTTGAAGAGACTTTTTTAAGAAATTCTGATACTTATTCTCTAACCAAGTCAATGTGTGTCTTTGGAAGTAATCTGCAGATCCTTTTAGCCAATATCTATAAATCCAGAACATTATAGCAGTAAAGATCATTAATGTACCAATACCACGAATAGTTCCTCCAAATATTAGTATCAGTATTCCTGGAATTCCTAAAATTATGCTCAACCTAATTAGTTGCTTTCTTGTAAGCCTTTTCTCTGCAGTATCCATAAACTGAGATACCAACATCGAGTTCATAAAAATAGCAACTACAAGAGATGAACCAAGTACAACAGAAAGTGTAATCGGGAAATATTTCATAAACTCTCCCATTACTCCAGGCCACATTCCTAATGGAATAAAAGCGGCAACAGTTGTTGCTGTAGAAATAATAATAGGGAAAGCAATCTCTCCTATTCCTTTTTTAGCAGCTTCTATTCGAGACATTTTCTCTTCATCCATCAATCGGTAAACGTTCTCTACAACAACGATTCCGTTATCCACTAACATCCCCAGACCCATAATAAGTCCGAAAAGAATCATGGTGTTTAAAGTGTACCCTAATGCTTGCAAAATCATAAACGACATAAACATCGACATCGGGATTGCAAACCCTACAAAGAGTGCGTTTCGGAATCCTAAGAAGAACATTAACACTCCTACAACTAATATAATCCCGAAGATGATATTGTTTACAAGGTCATTTACCTGATTTAATGTTTGTGACGATTGATCGTTTGCTACTGTAATCGATAAATCTGGTGGATAATAACTTTTCTTAGCAGTTTTTATAATTTCTTGAATCTGCTCAGAAGCTTCAATCATGTTTTTTCCAGCTCGTTTTTTAACATCGAGCATTACTACACTTTGACCAAATTCTCGAGCAAACGTAGTTTTATCTTCTTCTTTAAAAGTTACTTCAGCAATATCTCTTAAATAAACAACTCCATCTTGAGATTTTACTACAAAATTATCAAGCTCCTTCGGGTTTTCAACTTCCCCTAAAATTCGAATTGTTCTACGTTGCCCACTAGTAATCATATTCCCTGCAGACATCGTAACGTTTCCATTACGAATCGTATTCAACACATCGTCAAAGCTAATTTTAGCAGCCATCATTTTATAAACATCAACAGCTACCTCAACTTCTTTCTCTTGAGCTCCACGAATATCTACTTGCTTAATCTCTGGAAGTTCTTCAATTTTATCTTCAAGGTATTCACCAAATTCTTTTAATTTATCAACAGGATAATCTCCCTGAATATTGATATTTAAAATTGGCATCTCTTCAGACAAGTTAAGATCAAATACATTTGGCTCTACCTTTGCATCATTAAATACTGGCCAATCTTCGCCAGCTTTTTCAGCATCTACCTCATCTTTAACTTTTTGCTTTGCAGCTTCTACGGCAATGTCTTCATCAAATTCAACAGTAATAATAGAATAATCCTCTTGAGAAGTAGACAGAATCTCAACGACATTACTTACGTTTTTCAACTCATCTTCTAACGGGTCTGTAATTAAACGTTCTATATCTTCGGCAGTATTCCCTGGATATGGAGTACTGATGTAAATCTTAGTTTCTTTTACTTCGGGAAACGACTCACGAGGCATTCCGAAATATGCGGAAACCCCCAAGGCAAGAACAATCGCTATCATTACATAGATAGTGGTTTTGTTCTCGATAGCCCAGGACGAAAGCCCAAATTCTTTATCGGCGTTTTTATTAATTTTACTCATGGACTATTGCTTTAATATTTGAACGTTTTGTCCTTCTTGAACACTACGTGCACCTTCTTTTATAATATGATCTCCGGCTTTTATTCCTTCTAGAATCTCTACTAAATCTCCTTGTGTTTTTCCTGTTTGAATAATCGACTGATGCACTTCAGCTTCATTACTCCCATTGATATTTGTAGCGATATACACATATTGATTTCCTTCTGAATTTTCTGAAATAACACTTTGAGGAATTAAGAAAGCATTTTCACTAGTATAATCGTTAATAACAACCTTAGCCGTTAAGTTTGGCTTTATCAACCCATCTTTATTAGGAACTCCAACTTCAATTTTAAAAGAGCGGTTATTTGGATTGATGTAATTACTTACTTGTCTAATTTCTGTATCTATCTTTTTGTTGATTACTGGAAAATCAGCAATTACTTTAGTCCCTTTTTCGATACTAGCTAAATATTTTTCTGGAACCTCAGATTCGATATACATATTGCTTAAACTTACAATACGCATTAAAGGTGTTCCCATAGAAACATTACTCCCTTGATCTGACATTATTTCTTCAATTGTTCCTGAAAATGGAGCTACAACAGTTGCTTTAGCTAACTGACTCTCCAATTGAGAAACAGCACTTTTATTAGACTCATATTGTGTTTCAGCCTGTAAATACTGAATCTCTGAACCAATATTCTGCTCCCATAATCTTTTCTGACGCTCATAAGTTGTTTGCGATAAGCTCTCTTGTGCTTTTAATTGTGCTAATTGAGCTCCAAGACCACCTTCGTCAATTCTAGCTAAAACTTGCCCTTTCCTTACTTCTTGTCCTTCTTTTACTAAAACTTGTTGAAGTGCACCAGAATATTCAGCATTTATAATAATATTCTCTTTAGTACTTACACTTCCTTGTAATTCTATATAATGATTAAAAAGAGAATCCTTTGCTACAAAAGTAGTCACCAAAGCATAGTTTTTTGTTGTATCTAGCTTTTTCACTGCTTGATTAAGTGCTTTTAAATCTGCACTTAAAGCATCGTGTTCTGCATTTACCTGTTCACGCTTTGCCTTTATCTGCTCTAAATTTCCGCTTTCTATAACGTCTTCTACAGATTTATTATCGCCTCCACAAGAAGCCAAAATCAAGGCTGTTAATATGATTAAATATGTTTGTTTCATCTTTTTTTGATTTATTTTTTTGCTGATTCGTTTCTTGTTGATAATTGAGGTGTGTTTAAAACAGTTTCTAATGTTGCCTTCGTTTCGATCACGTCCAACATAGAATTTATATATTCTTGTTGCGCGGTATACAACTGAGTTTGCGCTTGTCTTAAATCGAAACTTGTGGTAATACCCTCTCTATATTTTATTAAGTTCTTTTTTTCAATACGCTCTGCAAGTCCTAAATTACTTTCTGCTGTATGGTAATTTTCAATAGCAAACTTATAATTACTCTTCGCTCTATCAAGATCTAAATTAATCTGTTGCTTGGCTTGAATAAAATCTGTTTTAGATTGATCTAATGCTATTTTTGCTTGCTGCGTTCTTGCACTTCTTTGTAGGGAGCTAAAAATAGGAATATTCATACTCAACCCTAATATCGAAGACTGGAACCATGAAGTTTCATTTTCAAAGAATATAAAGTCATTATCATAAGCGGCAGTACCGTAATTTATAAATCCGTTTATAGTTGGCAATGCTTTACTTTTTTCAAGCTTTACTTCCAATTCTCTTTGCTCCGTTAGATTTTTTGCGATTCTATAATCTACATTATCTTCAAAATCAAATGAAGTTTCCGTTAATGCTAAGCTTACACTTTCTATTGTCAAAGTCTCTAAGCTATCCTCTAGATTTACCTCTGCATCTACAGGAATTCCAAGTGCTAAATTTAGCATCTGCTTCGCTATAGATTCCATTCTCTTGGAATTACTTAACTGGTTTTGAATTTGTGCTGTTGTAATCTGTAGCTGCTCTACATCTTCCTCTTCAGCAAAACCATTATCATACATAGCTTGTGCCTCATTAAGATTATCTTTTAAGGTAACAAGGTTTTTCTCAAAAATTGCAACACTCTCTTCGGTTAACAAAACACCACCGTAAGCATTAATTACTCCTTTTCTAACCTCTAAAAGAGTTTTCTCATTAGCATTTTCATTATAATCAACAAAAACTTTAGCTGCTTGAAGCCCTACCAAGTAAGAACCGTCAAAAATAAGCTGTGTTAATGTCCCTGTAAGCGACATGTTCTGTTTTGTTCCAAAAGTTACTGGCACAAAAGTTCCAGGCTCAGCACCAGCAATCTCACCAGGAATAAGAGTTACAGGCTGCTTTATTTGATTCTGATAATCTACAGCTCCATTTATTTGAGGAAGACCAGCTGCTGTAGTTTCCCATTTTTTCTTTAAAGATATTGCAATGTCACGCCTAGAGTTTATTGCTGTATAACTACTGTCTAAAGCAAAATTTATAGCCTCTTCCATAGAAAAGCTATATTTTTTTTCTTGAGAGAATCCCAACGTAGTAATTAGTAGCAATATGGCGATGATATAATATTTTCTCATCGTTTAATTTTTGTTTTCGTTAATAAATTCATTTAAAATAGTTAGTCCTTTATCCGTGGCAATGCCTCGAATATGGTATTCTAGAAATTTGGTCCCTAGCTCATCAGTCTTGTATATATCAACGGGGAAAATTTCTGTATCTTTTATTCCCACCATTCCGCTAAAATAAATTCGAGAAATAAAGTCTACATCTAATTCTTTACGGTACATTCCAAGATCCACCCCCTTTTTGATGTTACCTGACACGCTTTCTTTCATTACCTCAAACTGCTTAAGAATAAGTCTATCATATATTCTCGGGTAATATTTTTTTAATTGAAATTGTGCGGACGACTTCTTATCCCTTAAATAATCACTTGTGAATTTTTTTATATGAAATAGCTCCTCGATAGGATTAGGAGCTGCTTCACAGATAAATTCAATACCACTACAAATCGATTCAAAAATATAAAAAGCGGTAGCCTCTACTAATGCTGTTTTTGTTTTGAAATGTTGATATATTGTCTTTTTAGACATCCCCAATTCATCAGCAATATCATCCATCGTAACGCTTTTAAAGCCTAGGCTTAAAAACATTTCTGTTGCTTTATCAAGTATTTTCTCTTTCATAATTGGGTGCAAATATAATACAGGAAACTTTAAAAACAATAAAAGTTTCCAAAGTATTACAATTATTTAACTTCGAAATTAAATTGGCATTTTTTTTAATTATGGTATTTTAGCCGAAAATTGATTCTATGTTATCTATCGAAGCCTATAGAGACACTTTTATTAGTCATCTTGAGGAAGCATTTGTTACGAAAGAGCCCGTAAATTTATACGAGCCTATCAATTACATTTTAAATATAGGAGGGAAACGTTTACGTCCAATCCTAACTTTAATGACCGCAGATATATTTGGAAAAAACTATAAGGATGCGATTCATGCTGCAATGGCGATAGAGATGTTTCATAATTTCTCTTTAGTTCATGATGATATTATGGACGATGCTCCACTGCGAAGAGGAAAAGAAACTGTACATGAAAAATGGGATCTAAACACAGGAATTCTTTCTGGAGATGCCATGCTTATTGTTGCGTATCAATTTTTTGAAAATTATAAACCTGAAACTTTTCAGAAGCTAGCTAAACTATTCAGTAAAACTGCTATTGAAGTTTGCGAAGGTCAGCAGTACGATGTTGATTTTGAAACTCGAGACGATGTTACCATCGAAGAATATATAAAAATGATCACCTATAAAACGGCAGTACTTGTTGGTGCAGCGATGAAAATGGGTGCAATAATAGCAGATTCTAACGAAGAAGAAGCGCAGGCTATTTATGATTTTGGTCTTAATTTAGGAATTGCTTTTCAGCTAAAAGATGATTATTTAGATGCCTTTGGAGATCCAAAAACATTTGGAAAACAAGTTGGTGGCGATATTATAGAAAATAAGAAAACTTATTTATACTTAAAAACACTCGAGCATTTAACAGCAGAAGAGGCGCAGCAATTGCACCACCTGTATTCTATTAGTCCAAACGAAGCTTCTAATAAAATCCAAACGGTAAAAGAGCTTATGGTTTCAAGCAAAGCTGCAGAAGCTACATTAGAAGCCATCGAAGATTACACCGATAAAGCGTTAGAGATACTCAATAAACTATCTATTGATGACACTAAAAAAGATGCACTAAGAGATTTTGCAAACATGCTTATGGGAAGAGTAGTGTAACAGCTATTCTACATAAGGCACTTTTTGAGTATGAATTTCTGGAGTTTTTATAAGAACAGGAATAGTTTTTGTTGTTTCAACAATAGCTACAACTTCGATCCCAATATGAATTCCATATAAATTATCTGGATTTTTGATTCCTATAAAATACTTTTCTTTTGGCACTTCTTTAACCTGAATTATCCCTGACTTATAATTTTCACGAGTTCCATCCAAAGAAAAAGTAAAGTCTTCATTATTTCTGAATAGCATTGCCTGCTCTTTATTTAACAAGTACACATCACAAATATGAGCTCCAGGAGGCGCTTGTAAATTTGTTACTGCTGATGAAATAGAACTTACTTCTGTATCTAAATATTTTGAAAGTTCTGAAGCCAAACTAAAAGTACCTGCCGTTTTATTAATCGCTTCTTTATCACGATCTGCGGTAAGCACATAAAACCATTCTCTAGTATTTTCTGGTAGATAGACTGGAAAAACAACTCTATCTTTTCCGCCTTTAACAAGCTTATTTGACTTACTATTGAGATAAAACTGCTCTTTTTGGATAGTTTCTGTTGTAAGCTTACTCACCTCTTTTAATTCCGTTTTTTCAGGACCGTAAGTTGTATCGTAAACTGTTCTATAAGCAATTGTAGCAGGTTTTCTACCTTGAGAATCTATGTTTACTTGTACAGAAAACGTCAACTCTTTATTAGAATCATTATCAAAACTCAATTTATAAATACTTTTTTCAGAAATAGCCATTGACCTTTTTAATGACTTAAAATTATCTTCAGAAAAGACTGTATTACCATCATTTAATGAACTAAAAGTGAAATCTGCTATTTTCTTTCCTTTAATTTTCTTGATATTAAAGCTTACCAGATCTCCTTCTTGAGCAGCTATCAAAAAGCTTTTTTCTGAATCACTTTCTAAAACTACAACTTCATTGATATTAGTCTGACTGTAAATCACATTCAGAAATAAAAACAAAAAATAAGGCAACAATTTCATTCTTTAGATTTTAGCTAAAAGTAAATATTTTACACTAATTCAATAACATAGAAAATAAAAAACTTAATCTAATAAATATCTTACCCCTAGAAACCCTCGAATTCCTTGATTTGGTCCGTACACATAAGATGGATCGAAAGTAAGTGCATACGGATTATCTGGTGTAGGCTGTACATTTCCTTGTGCATCAAAAACTACATTTTTATCGAAAGGATCTTCAGCACGAGCTATTATAAAAGGATTCCCTTTGTTTGGTGTCCAATTCAATATATTTTTTATACCTCCGTAAATTTCAAAATTTTTAAATCCATCATAAGTAAATTGTATATTCTGAATACTCCAAACAGGAGAATACTCCTTTCGGGGATCTAAATCTCCCAATAACGGCAATCGCATTGGGCCATAAACATTGCCCGTATAATCGATGTTTAAATTCCATGGCATTATTTTATAGGAAACTCCCCAAGTTCCAGAAAATTGTTCCGTTAGAATCTGCCGAGTAGTAATGCCATTTTCAGTTTGTGATACATTCATAAAAGTAGCTCCTAAGTTTACTTTTATTCCATTATAAAAAACCACATCTGCATTAGCACTTACTCCAGCACTTACAGCATACCCATCTAAATTATCATAAATAATTTCATTAGGATTTGTATCGTAATCAGGTAAAATCATATTTGTAAAATAGGTGTACCAAGCTGACAGATCTAAGCCTATAAAACTATTATTATCGGTATAAATCTTCTTCAAATAATTAATATTAATGTTATACGATTGTTCTGGCTTAAGTTCTTCTTCAACAATCACATCTCTAGCCCCTGTTAGTGCAGCATGCTCTTCAGTAAAAAGATTAACGACTCTAAAACCAGTTCCTGCATTCAATCTTAAGATATCATTTTCAGAAAGGCTCCATTTATAGGCCATCCGAGGTGTAAATATATTTCCGTGACGAGAATCATAATCGTATCGCATCCCTAAAAGGAGTGTATGCTTGGCAGATAATTCTATTTCATCCTGAATAAAAACCCCTGGAATCGTAACTTCATTAGGATTGTTTTTGTCCACTTCTGCTGTTGCAGACGTATTATCATCATAAAAATTATATCGTAAAGCAGCTCCAAAGAGTAAATCATGATTTTTTATTTTTTTATCCCAAGTAAGTTGACCAAATGCTATGCGCTGCTGCGCTAAATAAGGAGTGTCTCCATAAACGGAATTCTGATCATGATCTGCATAAGAAAAGGTGAACAGCATTTTTTCTGAAAAAGGGAGCTGGTATTTTCCTAAAAACTCCCATCGAGAAGTGTAAATACTTTCCCCATAAATTTCATCACCACCTCTGTACGCTGGTGTCCATTGCAATTCCCCTCCCCATCTGTCTTCGTAAAAATAGCGTGCCGCTAGTGAAAAAAGTCGGTTGTCTTTTCTTTTAAAATCCCATTTTTGAAATAAAGAGATTCGGTCTTGTAAAGTGAGGTCAGTAAAATTATCGTTGTTATTATCTATAGTCTGATTGAAGTTAAAATAATTAGCACCTAGCAAAAAAGATGTTTTTTCTCCCAACAGCGCTTTATATCCAATATCTAAATTAAATTCCCCCCACGAAGTACCAAAAGTATCTACCGTAAGTTTGGGGGCATATTGTGGTGTTTTGGTTATTATATTTATGAGTCCGCCAACCGCTTGACTCCCGTATAAAGAAGAAGCTGGCCCTTTTACAATCTCCATTCTTTCTATTAAAGAATTCGGTATTCCAGAGAGTCCATATACAGAAGACAATCCACTTACAATTGGCATCCCATCAATTAAGATCATTGTATATGGCCCTTCGAGTCCATTAATATGAATATCACCTGTATTACAAATATTGCAATTGAGTTGCGGCCTAACTCCATTTACATTCTGTAGCGCTTCAAAAACATTTGCGGTAGGATTCTTTTTAAAAAAAGCAGGTTTATAAACCTCTACAGGAACTGGAGTTTCCATTCTACTTACAGGTTTTAGAGTTCCTGTGATAACAACCTCATCTAAACTAGAATCCGCCTTCAAATTAAAATTAATAGTTATAGTATTTCCATTAATTTTAATTTCCCTCCTTTCAGTAGAAAAACCAGTATAAGAAGCAATAACTGTATATGTTCCATTTTTTAATTCTGAAATTTCAAAAAAACCATTTTCATCTGTAATGGTTCCTTTCTCACTCCCTTTAAGATACACATTAGCAAACGCCAAGACCTCTTCATTAGACATTACGCGACCTTTAATCTGTTGAGCAGAACCAGAAGTAGTTAAAAATAAAACACTCACGAAAGTAAAAACTACATTTTTCATATAAACATAATTAATTTTTAGACAAACCTAAAAATTTGTTTTTAATTAAAAAAATGTATTTTTGTATAAACTAAAAAAATGACACTTTCAGAAGAGGATTATATAAAAGCTATTTATCATTTATCAAAAGATGACCAGAAAGGCGTATCCACCAATGCTATTGCTGCACAAATGGAAACGAAGGCATCTTCTGTGACAGATATGATAAAGCGACTTGCGGAGAAAAAAGTTGTTCATTATAAAAAATACCAAGGAGCTCGTTTAACCGAAGAAGGAAAAACATATGCTGCAAAAATTATACGTAAACACCGATTGTGGGAGTTTTTTTTAGTTGAAAAGCTTAATTTTTCTTGGGATGAAGTTCATGATATTGCTGAAGAATTAGAGCACATTAAAAGTGATAAACTTATTGAAAAGCTAGACATATTCTTAGATTTCCCTCGGATTGATCCTCACGGAGATCCAATTCCTGATAAGGATGGGAATATTAAAAAAGTAGAAAAAGTATTATTATCATCAGCACAAAATGGTGATAAGGGGATTGTTGTTGGAGTAAAAGATTCATCCTCAGATTTCTTAAGATACTTGGACAAATTACACATCTCTTTAGGAGAAGAAATCTCTATTATCAACAAAGAACCATTTGATAATTCAGTACAAATAAAATTAAATTCCACGGAGATTAATATCTCTGCATTGACCGCCAATAACATATACCTAAAAATTAAATAATAAGCCATGTTTAACGATATCGTTGCCTTTTTTAAAGAAATAGACCCTGTATTAGCTGCATTTTATGCCACTTTATTTACTTGGGGATTAACTGCTTTAGGAGCTTCACTTGTGTTTTTCTTCAAAAAAATGAACAGACGCCTCTTTGATGGAATGTTAGGATTTACTGGTGGTGTAATGGTTGCAGCAAGTTTTTGGAGTTTATTGGCTCCAGGAATTGAAATGAGTCCAGGAGAAGGATTTGTTAAAACCATTCCTGCAGTTGTTGGTTTTGGACTAGGAGCTTTATTCATTTTTGCTTTGGATAAAATATTACCTCATTTACATGTGAATTTTAAAATGAGCGAGAAGGAAGGTATTAAAACTCCTTGGCATAAATCGGTGTTATTAACGCTGGCAATTACGATGCATAACATCCCAGAAGGATTAGCAATTGGAGTTTTATTTGGCGGTGTTGCTGCCGGAATTCCAGAAGCTTCTATTGAAGGCGCAGTAATTTTAGCACTTGGTATTGGAATTCAGAATTTCCCTGAAGGATTTGCTGTTGCGATGCCTTTACGAGGTTTAGGACTTAGCAGATGGAAAAGTTTTAATTTCGGACAATTATCTGCTATTGTAGAACCGATTGCAGCTGTACTTGGTGCTTGGGCTGTACTCACATTTGAGCCGATTTTACCATATGCACTTTGCTTTGCAGCTGGTGCAATGATTTTTGTTGTAGTCGAAGAAGTGGTTCCTGAATCTCAACAAGCAAACCATACCGATATTTCTACCTTAGGTTTTATAGGTGGCTTTATTATAATGATGACATTAGATGTGGCGTTGGGGTAATGTTTTAATAAAGAAATTAATCTAAATATTGGTAATATATCCTACGTATTACTTTTTTTCATATATTTAACATTCTCACAAACCAAATCATAATTCATATGAAGACTATTTATCTCAAAACAAGACGCTTCTCTTTCGTTTTTTTTATATTTTCTTTAACTATTTCTCAACTCAGTTGTGAAAAAGAAATTATTGAGGATAATGGCATTATTAATAGTTCAAACTTAAATAACAAAATACAATTTAAAGATTTACCAGACGATATCAAGCAAGTTGCTATTTACTATGGGGAGCAATTTTCAAAAAAAAATAACTATAACAGTAAAAATGATGAGGTTATTTACAATACTGAGGTGAATATTTTAAAAAAAGCTACGCAAACCTCCTATACTATAGCAATTCCAAAAGATAAAAAAGGGTTTTATTATGACAATATCGTTGTCGAAAAAAGCAATGATGGTGAATTAAAGACAACAATAATCAGATATACACCTGAAAAAAAATGGTTCTTTGCTAATATGATAAATAATTTTTTTGATTATTCCACATATACTGGGGAAATCACATTATATGATAGTCAAGGAAGTATTATTTTATCAAAAACATTTCAAAATGGTAAACCTCTAATTAAAGATAAAAAATTTCAAAATCGATGGGATTGCATTCAAATTGGAGTTCAATATGCGTATTTAGAACAGAATGGGGTACTATATCTAAATGATGTTTTAATTGAATATGAATGTACATATGATAATGAAAACAATCCTACGGGAGGTAATGAAGGCGGAGGTGGAGGAAATAATCAATCTTCAGGCTCTATTAACACCTCCCCAACTGGAGAAGAAAACTCTGAAGATTATGAAATTTTATTAGAAACTCTTAGTGCTGCGGATAGTTTTGAAGAAAAAATTGATGATTCCTTACTAAAAGGATGCTTAAAGTCAATTTTGAGAGATTTAAAAAACATAAAAAATGGAGTAGGGAATACTATTATTAAATTTTCTGGAAATGAACCAGGATTTAATTGGAAAGTTATAGATGGTTCATTGGCTGGAGGAACTGGACAAACTAGCTCAGTTTATGATGACACAAAAGAAGAGATTTCTTCTACTTTTGATACTCAAGCATTTCCTTTAGCTACAGATTTATCATGGGCTAGGACAATATTACATGAATCAATACACGCCTTCTTAATTACAGAATTTGAAATTAACAGACCAAACTGGATAGCAACTTACCCACAAATGGTTGATGAATGGGGAAAACTTCAAAACTGGAACTCAGTTCACCACGAAGAAATAGCTAGAAGTATTGTTAAAGATATAGCTACTTCATTAAAAGAATATGGAGCAGCAAAAGGGTATAATCTTCCAGATCAATTTTATGAAGATATGTCGTGGGCTGGTTTACAGAACACCACAACTTTTAATAACTTACCTTTATCTGATCAAAAAAGAATATTAAATGTAATTTCAATTGAATTAACCAAAAAAGACACAAATGGAAATACAAGAACACAAAAAGGGAAGAATGCAGGCTGTTAAGATTTTTATAAATAAACATTTATATTACATCTTTTTGATGTTATTTGTTATGTCGTGTAAAACATCGCAAAATCATCTTCAACATAGTTATAACAAAAGTAGATATACTATAAAATTTACAAATAACACCACCAATTCCTTCGTTAAAATTGATAGTATTGATGTTATTGTTAATATTCATAATAAGGAACAAAGAACTCTACCTTCAATTGTTACATATGGATGTTTAAGCATACCTATACAAAATAATAAATCCAGTTTTAAAGTAAAAAAAGTTTCTGTCCCTGAACAAATAAAAGTCACATCCATAGGTTATTTTTCAATTGAGACAGAACCATTTATAAATTTAAAATATGATAAAATCATACTAGATTTATATTTAGCTGAAGATGACAGGCCATTAACTCATTGTGATGGCATAAATTAAAACTGCATCTATTAAGCAATAATAATAGTTATATTTTATTTTGCCGACGAAGTATGGTCGCTAATAATAAGCCATTGATTATCAAACTTACGCCAAACCAAGGTAAAATAACCACTAAGATCTCCGATAGTTCTTTTTAAATGAAAAGAACCTATAACTTGAGCAACTCCTTCTTTTACTTGCTGAATTTTAATCACTTTAAAAGTAAGTTTCCCCATTGCAGTTGTATCAGGATAACTTCTAAGATAGCGGTCTTTAGTAGCTTCCCATCCAAAAAGAGGACCAGAAGAACCAGAAAAAGCTAAGTCTTCAGATTTCCAATACCCTTCCATAAAAGCAGGGATATCTCCACGATTCCAAGCTTCTTCTTGCTTATTAAAAACTTCAAGAATTTGGGTTTTATTAATTTCTGAAAGCTTTTCTTGGGCAGAAGACAAGAAAAACGAACAACAAACGAGAAGTAGTAAAAGGGAATTTTTCATCTGAATAATAATTTTAAGAGTACAAAATAATACTTTTCTAAGTAATAGAAATCGTTTATTATTAATTAATCTAATAAATCTAAGGTACTTTCCATTGTATATAAAGTAGGCCATTCTTGAACTTGTGCTTCTTCATAAACAGCTAACAAACGAACTTTAAATTCATCCAAAAGTCCATGTACTAATATATACTTAACAGCTTCATCAAAAGACTTCGCCATACTCTTATAAAAAGCATCTTGTTTTAACTGCTTTTCTCTATTATATGTCTGAGCAATTTCCAAATTAAACCACATTACATCGGCCACCATAATAGGGTTTACTCCTAAATCTATAAAATGCTTTATATGTTTTTGAGCTACAGATCTCCTTGCTCTTGGTTTTCGTCTAGAAACTGGGAAATATTCATTTGCAATTTTAGCTTTGCATTGATCAATAAGCTTATCTTCCTTCGGGTTAAAAACAAAATCATAATAAACCTTCACCTCCTTAAAGCGTGTATATAACTCTAAAACCTGCGTTTCTAGATCTTCCTTTTTTAAGGTGCTTAAGTATTTTTTTAAATCACGTTTAGACATAACTTACTGAGAAAAATGAGATTTAAAATTAATGTAATTATCCTTCAGAAGAATAATTACTTCAATATTTTAATATGCTTACCAAAAAAACAAATAATCTTAATGGCAACCACAATCGCCATCTCCGCAACCTCCACTTGATTTTTTCCCTAGCAAAGAATTGAGTTTTTTAGGGAATACAAACTTCAACACTAGATAAGCAACAGCTAGTAATAATACAATATAAACGATAAGACTTTGAAGATCCATTTCTATACTATTTAAGCAATTGATATGCAATTAAAGCTACAACATAAGCAAATCCTGTCATAAATACTAATTGTGCAACTGGCCACTTCCATGTGTTTGTTTCTCGTTTTACAATGGCTAATGTACTCATACATTGCATTGCAAAAGCATAGAACAATAATAATGAAACTCCGGAAGCTAAATTAAATAAAGGCTCTCCAGTTACAGGATTTGTTTCTGCAGCCATTCTATTTTTAATAGTTTCTTCTTCATCGCTACCAACGCTATAAATGGTAGCCAGTGTTCCAACAAAAACCTCTCTTGCAGCAAACGAGCTGATCAATGCAATTCCTATTTTCCAATCGTATCCCAAAGGTAAAATTACAGGCTCGATAGCTTTTCCTGCAATTCCGATATAAGAATGACGGAGTTTGTAAGATGCTATTTTTGTTGAAAGCTCTTCTGGTGATATTTCTTGTGAAGATGTTTCTGAAGTGATAATTTCTGCTGCATTATCAAACTCTTCAGAAGGACCATTAGACGCTAAAAACCATAAAACAATAGAAATCGCTAATATGATTTTACCTGCTCCAAAAATAAAACTCTTTGTTTTTTCAATAACCGTAATCGCAACATTCTTAAATAATGGCAATTTATAACTAGGCATTTCAACAACAAAAAATGTCTTATTTCTAATCTTCAATATTTTATTAAGCAACAAAGCTGAAAAAACAGCCGTTCCGAAGCCTATTAAATATAACAACATCAATGTAACTCCTTGCAAATTCATCCCTAAAAAGCGATCATTTGGAATTACTAAAGAGATAATTATAAGATAAACTGGTAATCTAGCGGAACACGTTGTAAAGGGAGTCACCAAAATGGTAATCAACCTTTCCTTCCAATTCTCTATATTTCGAGTTGCCATTACAGCAGGAATTGCACACGCAGTACCAGATATTAAAGGAACTACACTTTTCCCACTCAAACCAAACTTACGCATTATCTTATCCATTAAGAATACAACCCTACTCATATAACCAGATTCTTCTAAAATGGATATGAAAAGGAATAAAAATGCAATCTGCGGAATGAAAATAACGATACCTCCCAACCCAGGAATAATCCCTTCAGCTAATAAATTTGTAAGTGATCCCGGCGGAAGTGTTTCTTTTGCCCATTCACTAAAAGATGCAAATGTGGCATCTATAAAATCCATTGGATAGCTACTCCAATCGTAAATAGCTTGAAAAATTGTAAGTAAGATTAGGAAGAAAATTACATATCCCCACACTTTGTGAGTAAGAATCCGATCTAAAGAAGCTCGGAAACCTTTTGCTGCATTTTCATCTTTTTTATACCCTTCTTTTAAAACTCCATTTATAAATTGGTAACGCAGCACCGTTTCTTTATGCTGCATTCTTTTTAGATCTGAAGTAGATTTAGTTGAAAAATTAGAAGCATCTTGAACCAATTTCCTGTCTAAGCTTACAAAATTAACATCTTGCGTAATTACCAACCATAATTTATAAATATCTTGTTTTGGAAAAGCGGCTTTTAATCCTCCAAAATATTCAACATCAATAACAGTTGTATCTACACAAGGCTCAATAGAAATTGACTTATAATTTGTTATAAGTTCTTTAATCTTATCGATTCCAATTTTCTTACGGGTACTTACAACCGCAATTTTTGTGTTAAGACGCTCCTCTAATATTTTGGTATCTAAAGTAATTCCACGGCGCTCCATTCTGTCGGCCATATTAATCACCAAAATAGTGGGAATCTTTAAATCTTTAATCTGAGTAAAAAGAAGCAAATTTCGCTTCAAATTCTCCACATCTGTTATAACAACAGCAACATCAGGAAAATCTTTATCATTCTTATTTAAAAGTAGCTCTATTACTACATTCTCATCCAGAGAATTTGCATTTAAGCTATACGTCCCTGGCAAGTCAATAATATGAGCTTTAACTCCTCTTGGAAGCTTACAAACTCCCTCTTTTTTTTCTACAGTAATTCCAGGATAGTTACCTACTTTTTGATTCAATCCTGTTAACTGATTAAATACTGAAGTCTTACCTGTGTTTGGATTCCCTATGAGGGCAACATTAATCTGCTTACTCATAAAGCTTTATTTTCTATAATATCTACTTCGATTTGCAGTGCAGTTTCACGACGAATTGCTAAGAAGGAACCATTAATATTTAAATACAATGGGTCTCTAAAAGGCGCAATCTGCAGTAACTCTACTTCGTTACCTGGCAAACAGCCCATTTCTAGTAATTTAATAGGAATAATATCCGTAGAAAACTCTTTAATTATGGCGCGTTCGCCTCTTTTTAAATGTGCAATCGTCAATTTCAAATCTTATTTAGATTCATTTTAAGTAAGCAAAAGTAACATAAAAATTGAGTTTGAGGAAATAATTTAATAGATGTTTAAGAACAAGGAAGTTAAATTTTAGCAATTAAAATTAAAAAAGTCAGTGACGAATAATTCAGAGGAGAATTTTACGACATAAAATTAGCGATGCTTTTAGAAGACTTTAAATCTATTTTATGAAAAATACATAAGAATTTAGCTACTTTAGATAAAAGTATTGTCGCTAAAAGACAGTCTTTAAACAAACCAAAAAACAACAACATGAAAAACATATTAATATTGTGCGTATTGTCACTAGGCATTTTTAGTTGCAATACCATTCCAAAAGGAGCAGAAGCTGTTAAACCCTTTGATAAGGCAAAATATTTAGGTAAATGGTATGAAATTGCTCGTTTGGATTTTAAATTCGAAGAAGGCCTAAATAACACTACCGCTAATTATTCTTTAAATGACAATGGAACTATAAAAGTTGTAAATCGAGGTTATGATTACGAAGAAGAGGAATGGACAGAGTCCACAGGGAAAGCCAAATTTGTAGGCGACGATAATGTGGCAAAATTAAAAGTATCTTTTTTTGGACCTTTCTACGCTGGATACAATGTTATTGCCATTGACGATAATTACAAATACGCTTTGGTTGCTGGAAAAAATTTAGATTACCTATGGATTCTATCTAGAGAAACTACAATTCCAGAAAATGTTAAAAACGAGTATTTAAAAAAAGCTCAGGAAATTGGATATAACACCTCCGATTTAATTTGGGTAGAACATAATAAAGCAGAATAGAATTACAGCTCTTTATAAGGAGTATAAAACCAAAATATTTATGGTTTCTGCTCCTTATATTCTTCTTTTAAAACAGCTATATCATGAAGTAACTTTTGGATATCTTCTTGTTTGGTACCATCATAATAACCTCTAATTTTTTTCTCCTTATCAACCAAAACAAAGTTCTCGGTATGAATCATATCAAAAGGACCACCGTCTCCAATTGTTTTCACCGCTAGGTAACTTTTTCTGGCGAGCTCATATATTTGTTTTTTATCGCCAGTAACCATATTCCATTTACTATCTACAACCCCTTTTTCTAGAGCATACTCTTTTAGTCGAGGTACAGAGTCAATTTCTGGAGTTACTGAATGAGACAAAAGCATAACATCAGGATCATCTAAAATCTCCTTTTGTATGATGGTCATATTATCTGTCATTTTCGGACAAATAGTAAGACAGGTAGTAAAAAAGAAATCTGCTACATATATTTTATCTTTATAAGTAGCTTCAGTAATAGTATCTCCATTCTGATTGATTAATTTGAATGGAGCTATTGTATGATATTTTCTTATATATTGAATTGAAGAATCAACAAGCTCTGCATTTACCATTGAAGGCTCATAAACAGGAAGCCTCTCTTTTGGCTTTAAGGCCTGATATATTAAGCTCACAATAATTACCGAAAGGATAAATAGCGTAATAAAAAAATATTTGAATTTGCTAAAAAACTGTAGCATACAATGGCTTATTTTATGGCTGCAAAAATACAACATAAGCTAGGAAAAGCTATGTTTTTATCATAAAACAGTCATAAAAACTTCGCCTTACTACATTTTGATTGTGGTAAGTAGATGGAAAACATTACTTTTGTGCGATTTGAAAATGAAACCTAATTTATGAGTCCAATTTTAGTTAAGGCTATTCAACTTTTATTAAGTTTATCTATACTTATTGTTTTACACGAGCTCGGTCACTTTATACCAGCCAAAATATTTAAAACTCGTGTTGAGAAATTTTATCTATTTTTTGATGTAAAGTTTTCCCTATTAAAAAAGAAAATAGGAGAAACAGAATACGGTATCGGATGGCTTCCATTAGGAGGTTATGTAAAGATATCTGGTATGATAGACGAGAGCATGGACAAAGAACAGATGGCACAACCGCCTCAACCGTGGGAATTCCGTTCTAAACCAGCTTGGCAACGTCTTATTATCATGCTAGGAGGAGTTACCGTAAACCTAATTCTAGGTTTCTTTATCTATGCCATGGTATTATATGTTTGGGGAAGTAATGAAGTTTCCCAAGATTCTTATCCTAATGGTTTTGCTGTAGCTGAACAATTAGAGCCTTATGGCTTTAAAAATGGTGATAAAATATTAAATATTGATGGTAAAAAACCTGAAAATATTTTAGATGTGAGTCGTTTACTGCTAGTAAGAGGAGTTGAAGAAATAGAAGTAAAACACGTAGACGGTAAAAAAGAAGTGCTTAGTCTTCCAGATACTTTAGGAACTTACCTATATACAGAAGGAGCAGTTCGACCACTTACACCAAGAATAAACCCTGTAATAGATAGTGTTATTCCAGATAGCCCAGCAGATTTAAGTGGATTGAAGTCGAATGACAGAATTGTTTCTGTAAACGGAAATGCTGTTACTTTTTGGGATGAGTTTACTACCAAAGTGAAAAATGCAGACAACAACGCGATAAGTTTAGTTATAGAAAGAAACAAAGTAACAGATACGATCTCTGTAACTCCATCTGAAACTAATACAATAGGAGTTTATCCTAAATCTCACCTTACAGAAAAGGATATTATTAAGAAAGAATACACTTTTGCAGAAGCAATTCCTGCAGGAATTAACTACGGATATTGGACACTTAGGGATTATATCAGCTCAATGAAGTTTCTTTTCACAAAAAAAGGAGCTACAGAAGTGGGTGGTTTTGGAACCATTGCAAAGCTATTTCCTGACACTTGGGATTGGCAAGGATTTTGGATGTCGACGGCCTTTATATCTATTATTCTGGCATTTATGAATATTCTTCCTATCCCTGCTTTGGATGGAGGACATGTAATGTTCCTCTTATATGAGATGATTACTGGAAGGAAGCCGAGTGAAAAGTTTTTGGAATATGCACAAATGATTGGTTTTTTTATATTAATTGCCTTACTTTTGTACGCGAACGGAAACGATGTATATAAAGCGATTTTCGAATAAAATAAAAAAGTTTATTTTTTATTTGGTGTAAAGAAAAAAACATATATATTTGCATCCGCAAAAAGGAACAAAAAGCTTCTCAAGCAAGTACTAACAAAGGCTTAGAAGCATATAAAAATAAATTCCTCCTTAGCTCAGTTGGTTAGAGCATCTGACTGTTAATCAGAGGGTCCTTGGTTCGAGCCCAAGAGGGGGAGCAAATTCAAATCCAGTCTATTCAAAATAGGCTGGATTTTTTGCTTTATAGCGTTTCCTGATCTTAAAAAACATTTATCAACCTTTCATAAGAACAAAATTGTATATATAATTGATTGCACTTATCTTAGTTTAATTTTTTCTTAGAAACAATAAATCATGGATTGGATAGAATTGACTATATCAATAATTGCAGCTATCGGGTTATTCACTCATAGTCTGGAAAGCTTTTCTAAAAATTTGCAATCGCAGACTGGAGACAAGCTTAAATCTTTCTTATTGAAAGCTTCCAACTCTAAAGCTCGCTCTTTTTTATTAGGATTTGCTGCTACAGCTGTCGTTCAATCTAGCAGCGCCGTTATTTCTATTGTAGTTTCTTTTGTAGACGCAGGGGTTATTTTATTTGAAAGCTCCTTACCAATTCTATTAGGGAGTAATTTAGGAACTACTGTAACAGCATGGCTCGTTTCTTTTAAATTAGAAATGCTAGGAACAATATTAATTGCTCTAGGCTTTATAATGGGATATTTCCCTAATAAAATAAGATTGATTTCTAAGCCAATCTTTTACCTAGGACTCATTCTTTTTAGCTTAGAACTTATTAGCGCAAACTTAGCTCCTATAAAAGACAGTCCTAGATTAATAGAATTTCTAAGCTACGCATCTAATCCATTTATAGGAATCTTATTTGGAATTATAATTACAGCTGCGTGTCAATCTAGCTCCGTTACCGTTGGCTTAGTAATTATATTAAGTTCGCAAGGTGTAATCGAATTAGATAGCGCTATAGGTATTATTGTAGGTTCTAACGTTGGAACTACTACAACTGCCTTTTTGGCCTCTCTAAAGCTTGGAAAAATGGCCAAACAAACCGCCCTAGCCAATCTTTGCTTTAATTCTATCGGTGTTTTAATTTATTTACCCTTCCATAAGGTGTTCGAGAATCTTATTTTGAGTATAACACCAAACATTACTTTTCAAGTTGCTTACGCTCATTTGATATTTAACCTTGGCATAGGCCTCATCTTACTACCTTTTACTGGTTATTTTGCTAAATTATTTAAACCTAAAACAGAAGATCTTGCCACTTAGAAGATTAATGATTTTTAATAAAAGCCTCATAAACAAAAAAGAGCAACTTAAAAGTTGCTCTTTTTTTATCCTGTAATAACAATTCAGGAAATTAATTTTTATATAATTTATTTTAGACTATTAAAAGTATCTGTATAATCTCCTTTAATTGTTACAGTTCCGTTTTTAGTTACTTTTCCGTAAACCGTAATCGAAGATCCACTTCCTAAAAACTCTAATGTAGCGCCGTTATTTAAAATCATATTTCCGTACACAACTAAGCTTCCTTCTATCTGTAAAACACCGTTATTATTAACAATTAATGCATTGTATGGAGCTTCTGTTGTTCCTTGAGCTAAAGTCCCTTTAACTAAGAATGTACCATCACTATTTACATTAACTCCTTTGTTTACCGCAAGAGCCCCACAAAAAATAAGACTTGCTTTAGAGTTTACATTAACCCCCATTAAACTAGCCGATCCATTATAAGCTTCGTCTTTATTAGAATTAACATTTAACCAGTAGCCTCCTTGATACGCTGGATAATCAGAACATACTATATTACTTCCTGAATCTGACTTAGTAACTGCTTTGAGAATTTTCAATCCTCCTTTACCATCAGCAACAAAAATAAAATCATCATCGCTCTTTACATAATTTGCAGATCCTTCTAGATTTAATGTTCCAATAGTTGTTAGATCGCTTACGCTATTATTTATAGTATAAACTGAAACTCCTCCTGCTCCATTTGCTGTAAAGATGTGTTTATCATCTACTGAAACAGCATTTGTAACAACATCATTTGGATCTATATTTTCCTCAGAATCAACTTCAGGAATTTCGATGGTTGTTACCTTAGACCCGTTGCTTAATTTATAGATTCCTAAACCATTAAAACCTTCAGAAACTAGAACATTGTTATCATAAAAATCAATAGTACGTTTTGCTTCAGCTACATCTTGACTTGTTGAAAAACTTTTTGTCTCATTTAAGTTACTAGTGTTGTAAACATGAATTCCCTCTGTTCCACTCAACACAACAATTTTACTATCATAACTTTCAACAGCTCTCAAGTCATCTAAAGGAGCATCTTCATCTAGTTGTTGTGTGTTAATATTATACTTTCCTAAAATTCCATTATCACCAGAAACTCCGAAAATACCATCTGCATTAGCAACTACACCAGTAGCAACATACCCAGGCATATCCATTAAAGTTAAATTATCAGTAGGAATTCCATCTTGAAGTTGCATTTTAATTAAAAATGCAGGGTTTGAATCATCGCTACTCATAGATGGATTTGCTCCAGCAATATATAGTGCGTTTTGATAATAATCTATCGAACTAATGTCTGTCTCTGGAAATATAGCCTGTAATACTACTGTAGGTGTTAATGGGTTAGAGATATCGATCACATCTATGGCTCCCATATATGCATCTCCTTCTACATTATAAGATACATAAGCGTAATTTCCGTTAATTTCAACGTGCGTAGCTCTTAATACAGTTCCATTATATACTGGAGCTGAAACTTCTGCTACCTCAACAAGAGGAAGATCATTAGCTTCCATATCTTTTGCAGCTAAAATATTTGATCTCTTCCCAGCAGTTTCTTCTGGATTTTCTAAAGGAGCTCCTTTTACTCTTACAACTCCTGCATGTTCAAAATTAACGCGATTTGTAAGATTATCGCTATTTAAAATGACATTTGTTTGTTCCGGTTCTTGTATATTTGAACTGTCATCATCAGACTGACAACCTATAAACGAAACAGTGAATATTAGTACGATTATGCGTGCAATTTTCTTCATTTGATTCTTATATTTTACATACATATTTTGGGGTGCAAATTTAATCATAAAAAATTGAATTTTAGTACTTTAATTTTGACAAATTAGTACCTTGTATTGAAAATTGCAAATTTAAAACCTAATGGTTCAAACCAACATCTATAAAAAAACCATTTTATCAATAGTAATAGTCATTTTTCTGGTATCTATTTCTGCAATTGTAGGATGGGTTTTCAATATTGAATCGTTGACAGAAGTTATCTCTGGACTTCCATCAATGAAATTTAATACTGCTATATCTTTCTTACTGCTATCTTTAATTATCTATTGTATTCAGCAAAAAAAAAGTACAACTTTAGTTTATGTGCTAAATACACTCCTTTTTTTAATATGTAGCCTTACATTATTCCAAGATATTAGCGGTGTTGATTTAAAAATAGATCAATTATTTATAGCCGACAATAAAGGAGAAATGCTTGGAAAGCCAACTCCTGGTAGAATGTCTATGGCTACCTCGCTGTCTTTTATACTCCTTAGTTTGTCTTTATTTTCTATTGTTGGAAAAAATCAGACGTTTAAAAAAATAGCGGCTTATTTACCTCATGTAGTTACTTTTTTTGCCTTTTTAGCTATAATAGGATATTTCTTTGAAATTTCTACTATTGATAAAATCACCTTTATTTCTTCTATGGCAATTCATACTGCAATTGGATTTCTAATTGCCAGTATAGCCATTTCTCTGATATTCCCATATTATGGAATTACAGAACTTTTTACAGGAAGAAAAATTGGAAATATGGTTATGCGAAAACTATTTTTCAAGCTAACATTTATAACACTTGCCATTTCTTACCTCATACTTTTATGCTTTAGAAAAGGATATTTTGCACCTGACTTCTCAATCACCATTCTGGGTGTTTCTTTTATTGCAATAGCGCTATTAATACTTATTTTAGTTGTTCATTCTATGAATGAGCTCGAAGAAGATAGAACTAAGATCGAAGAAGAGCTACATATAACATCAACTTATTTAAACGCTACTCCAGACCCCATAATTATAGTAGACAGAAATTTAAAAATACATCTTTCTAACTCGTTAATGGAGAAGGTGTTTGGATATAGCGAATCAGACTTAGCTGGAGAAAATATAAGTGTATTAATTCATGAAGACGACCATGAAAAACACAGCCTTCATATAGAAAATTACATCAAACAACAGAAAAATAAAAACCATAATATTTCAGAAACTGGCAAACCCAATCACACCTCAATGATTGAGCTAAAGGCTTTACGAAAAAATGGAAATGAAGCTCCTGTAGAGATGACTCTCAATACTATTTGGACTAAAAACGGAGTCATAACTTTAGTTGCTTTTAGAGATATTTCTCGTAGAATTTTAGCAGAAGAACAGTTTAAAGCTGCGAAAGAAAAAGTACTTACTGCACTAGATGCTTCAATTATTGGAATATGGGATTTAGATGTGGTAAATTCCAAGATAGAATGGGATGAAACCATGTACAAACTTTATGGTGTACACTCAGAAGACACAGAAATCTCTTTAGATCTTTGGAAGGAAACTTTACACCCAGATGATGTTGATCGCGTATTAAACCTATTTAATGACGCCTTAGCCAACAAAGCTACCTACGACACTTTTTTTAGAATTATTTGGCCAGACAAATCAATCCACTACATTCGAGCTAAGGGGTCGCTTCATAGAAACTCTAAAAATGAACCTATCAGAATGTCTGGTACAAATTGGGATATTACAGCTCAAAAAGAATCCCAATTAGCACTTGAAAACAGTATAAAGCAAAACAAACTGTTTATTGAAGAGGCTCCTTCTGCAATCGCCATGTTTGATAATAATATGATTTATCAAGCTGCATCAAAAAAATGGCTAGAAGATTATGGAATCACTGAAAATATTATAGGGAAATCTCATTATGAAATATTTCCTGATATAGAAAAGAAATGGAAAAAAATACATCAAAAATGCTTACAAGGAGCTATTGATACTTGTGACGAAGCTTTATATGAAAAGGCAGATGGCACAAAACAATGGATTACTTGGAAAATAAAACCATGGTATAAAAAAGAAGATGAGATTGGTGGATTATTAATGTATACCGCAAATATTACTCAATTTAAGGTAAACATTTTAGAGCGACTTAGATTGCAAGATATGTTGAATCAATCTAATGAAGTAGCAAAAATAGGGAGTTGGGAATACGATAGGGAAAAAGATGACATGACGTGGAGTGATATTACTAAAAAAATACATGAAGTGCCAGAAAATTATGTTCCAACAAGAAATAATTCGTTTAAATTTTACCAAAAAGAAGATACTGAAAAGCTTCGTATAGCTACCGATAATACTTTAGAAAAAGGGATCCCTTTTGATTTAGAGCTTCGCTTTGTAACGGCTAAGTCCAATAAAAAATGGGTTCGCATTGTTGGTCGTACCAAAAGTTTTGATAAAAACACTAGAGTTTATGGGATTGTTCAAGATATAAGTACTATCAAAGCTTATGAGGCGTCGTTAATTGTTGCAAAACAAAAAGCCGAAAAAGCAAATAGATCGAAGTCAGAGTTCTTAGCAAATATGAGTCATGAAATTCGTACACCTTTAAATGGAATTATAGGTTTTACTGATTTATTGATGAAAACCAATTTATCTGACAGTCAAGAAAAGTATATGCACACTGTTTATAACTCTGCAAATCATTTGCTGGATATTATAAATGATATTCTAGACTTCTCTAAAATCGAAGCTGGTAAATTGGAGTTAAACATAGAAAAAGTAGATCTTTTAGAACTATGTAGCCAGACGATAGATATTATTAAACATCAAGCACACGAGAAAAAGTTAGAGGTTTTATTAGACATCTCAACAACTATCGATCGATTTATATACACAGATCCAGTTCGCCTTCGCCAAATTTTAACTAATCTCTTAGGAAATGCTGTAAAGTTTACGCATCAAGGGGAAGTAGAATTAGAGGTTCGTTGTGTCCCTGACCCATTGGATAGCGAAAAAAAGAAATATCTGTTTTCAATTAGAGATACTGGCGTTGGAATCGCCGCTAGCAATCTTGCAAAAGTTTTTAAAGCTTTTGACCAAGAAGATGCCTCTACAACTCGAAAATATGGAGGTACAGGACTTGGATTAACAATAAGCAACCGCTTGTTAGAATTTATGGATAGCAAGCTAGAGGTTAAAAGTAAATTAGGACAAGGAAGTACTTTCTCTTTTGCTATTGATTTTAAAACTGAAAAAGGTGAATATGAAAATATTTTAACTGAATATGAAACAGTACACAAAGTATTAATTGTTGATGATAATGACAACAATCGAACAATTCTTAAAGAAATGCTTCGAGTAAACAACATAACCTATGCAGCTGCCTCTAATGGGGTTGAAGCACTAGAAATATTAGAAGATAAAAATGATTTCAACCTATTAATTATCGACTTTAATATGCCTTATTTAAACGGGATTGAAGTTATAGACCATATTAGAAATAGTTTCAAAATAGATAGTGACCAACTCCCTATAATGTTACTTCATAGCTCAGTTGACGACGAGTTCCTGAATAAGGCATGTAAAGAGCTCAAAGTACAGTTTAATATTACAAAACCAATTCTATTTCATCAATTATATAATGTCATTAATCGGATTGAAAAACCTAACAAAGCAGAAGAGGTTGCTGTTACTAGCAATGAAATGTTATTAGAAGATATAGCCCCATCAATTCTAATTGCTGAAGATAATCCAGTTAATAAATTATTAGCCCGAACATTAATGCAGCGAATTTTACCTAAATCTACCGTTATTGAAGCTGATAATGGTAAAGAGGCTGTAGCGCTATTCACGGAAAATAAAGTTGATTTAATATTTATGGATATCCAAATGCCTATTATGAGTGGTTTCGAGGCTACTAAAGAAATCCGAGCTATAGAAAAAGGGAAGTCTCGTGTACCTATAATCGCTTTAACGGCACGATCAATGAAAGGAGAGAAAGACCGATGTATAAAACATGGAATGGATGAGTATGTGTTAAAACCTGTTGTTTTTAACACAATAAAAAGAGTATTAATTGATTATTTGAAAAAATAAAGAAACATTATAATATTTTTTTTGCTCAATTCTTATTTATAACCTAACTTTTAATTAAGCATCAATCGCAATACGAAATGTCAAAACATTTAAACATCCTTTTTATAACTAATGATCCATCTGAGTTGGATCAATTTTTATTAATATCAGAGAATTTTGATTGGAACATAGTGTCTGCTTTTGATAGCTTTAAAGCAATTCAAAAAATAAAAGAGAATCACGATTACGATGCTCTTATAATAAATCATGCTATAGCCCCGCTAGATCCAATTCAGCTTACAGATTATTTATCTATTGAGTTAAATCTAGATATCCCAGCAATACTTATTACAGAAAATAACACTCCGAAAAGTCTAAATAATGAAGCGCATTTTTACATATTAAAAAAGCCATTAACAAAAAAAGACATCGACCTTATGTTTTTCTTTATTAGCGAGTCCCTAGGAACTTCAAATAAAGACATAAAACCATATTCTCTTAATTATTTAAAACAATTATCAGATAACGATCCAGTATTCATCTTAGAATCACTACAAATTTTTAAAGATTCTGTAAATGAAAAAATCAACGAATTAAAACAAGTCTTAAAAGACGCTGAATTTAAAGAAGCGCGAGAAATTGCTCATAATATTAAACCTTCATTTGAAATACTAGAAAATGATTACTGTAGAGTGATTTGTGATAAGATATGTTATGAAACCGAAGATCAAGAAATCTCTTTTTTAGCTGAAAAACTAAATCAAGAATACACAAAAATTGTAAAAGAATTAAAAAAGGAATTCCCCGAGATTAAATGAAAAAGAAAATATTAATTATTGAAGACAATCCAATGATTGTAAAATCACTGGAATTTAAATTAACAAAAGACGGTTACCAAGTAGTTATTGCAAGCGACGGAAGAAAAGCGCTAGATATATTAAAAAAAGATTCTTTTCAACTTGTAATAACAGACCTTATGCTGCCCTTTATTAAAGGAACAGAACTCATTGAACACATAAAAGAAAACATCCCAGATTTACCTATTATTGTACTATCCACCTCAAACCAAGAAGAAATAATTATGGATGCCTTTAAAATGGGAGTTAATGATTTTATAACAAAACCTTTCAGTCCAAATGAATTATCATTAAGGGTGAAAAGAACGATAGAAAAAAATTAATTTTTTTGAATCAACTAGAAAACATAATAAATGATTGGCCATGGATATTAAAAGTAAATGTATTTTTTATATCCGTGTTTTTAGTATTAATAATTACTGGTATAGTTTTTCTCACTTATTTAAGAGTTTATAAAAATCGCCGTGAAAAATTCAAGCTCCTATACCAAGAAGAAGCAGATCATTTTTTAAATAATTATATGTTTAATGATGATTTTGATATTAAAAATGAAGTTGAAAATTTTAAAACCAAACATTTAAACACCTCCTTAAAAAAGAAAATAACGATTCGACAAATTTTAATCTACAATGAGAATTTTACTGGAGAATCTTCTGTTCTTATAAAAAGAATTTTCAAAGAATTAGAATTAGATGTATTTGTTTTCAACATCTTAAAAAAAGGCGCTTGGTATAATAAAGCACGCGCAATATATATCCTATCAGAGTTATTTGTTGTTAAACCAAAACTTATATCTCCCTTTCTAAACGCTAAACAAGAGGAAGTTAGAGAGCAAGCAATCTATTATTTCTTAAAAACTGCTACAGACAATCCATTAGCGTTTTTTAAAAATTTAAAAGCCGAATTAACCCTTTGGGAACTTATTTATATTGAAGACAGCATAAAACATGTATATGAAGGTAAAACTCCCGATTTTGCTGAATGGCTTAACCATGATTTAATAACTGTTATAATTTTCTCTATCCGAATGATTAAACATTTTAATCAATTTGAGAATATCCCAAAAATAACTCCTTTTCTTGATCATGAGAATGCTCTTATACGAAAGGAAACCATTAAAACGCTCTATAAGCTAAATTGTGATTCTTTATTGGAGAAGGTTATCCCTACGTTTAAGTCAGAAAAAGAAATCGTAAAGAAAGAAATTATAAAAGCAATTCAAGCATTAGGAGATATGGAGCAGTTAAAAAGTATTGAACCATATATCTATAGTAACGAAAAAGTAGAACTTACTTACTTGCAGATAGAAAAGAATTTTTTAATTAATTAAAAAGCAAAAGATATCGTTAATATAAACCAGATAATAGAATTTGTTAGTTGGTCATTCCTAATTTACGGAATAATAGTTTGTTCTGGCTATATCTTTTCGGCTATGTTTTCCTTTTTTGAAATTAGAGATTATAAAAGAAAGTACAATCTAAAAGATGAAGTTGCTTTATTACAATCAACAAACCTTCCGTCAATTTCGATACTCGCACCCGCTTTTAATGAAGAAAAAAATATTGTAGAAAATATAAGGTCGCTTCTCACCATCAATTATCCTTCCTATGAAATAGTAATTATTAATGACGGAAGTAAAGACAAAACATTAGAACAACTCATAAAAAGTTTCCATTTAGTTGAAGACGATTCTCTATACTTTAATTTCATTCCAACTAAAGAAATAAAGAAAGTATATAAATCTAAAAGTAAGTCTTTTAAAAACCTCAAAGTAATTGATAAGGAAAATGGTGGTAAATCTGATGCATTAAATTCAGGTATTAATATCTGCAAACATGATATTATAACGAGTATTGATGTTGATTGTATCTTGGAGAGTAATGCTTTATTAAAATTAATAAAACCCTTTTTAAACGACAAAAATAAGGTAATAGCTTCTGGAGGAATTATACGTATAGCAAACTCTTGCATTATTGAAGATGGTAAAATTATAGAGGTAAAATTGCCTAATAAATTTATAGCAAGAGCACAAGTTATTGAATATTTCAGAGCGTTTCTTATGGGGAGAATGGCATGGTCTCGAATGGATGGACTACTTCTTATTTCTGGAGCTTTTGGAATGTTTGATAAAAATACCGTTATGGAAGCTGGCGGATATAATACAAATACCGTCGGGGAAGATATGGAGCTCTTGGTTCGTATGCGAAGAATGATGCTAAAAAGGAAGGAAAAATATACCGTTGGATTTATACCAGACCCTTTATGTTGGACAGAAGTTCCCCAAGATTGGAGAGTACTTCATAGGCAACGTAATAGATGGACTCGAGGTACCGCAGAAACATTATGGCTCCACAGAGCTATGATTTTTAATCCAAAATATAAGGTTTTAGGAATGTTAAGCACCCCTTATTGGCTGTTTTTTGAATGGCTCGCCCCATTAATAGAATTCATAGGGGTTTTATTTTTTATTGCCTTACTATGCTTCGGTCATATCGAATGGAAGTTTGCATTAAGCTTTTTCTTGGTTTCTTATTGCTTTGGCATTCTATACTCAATTACAGCATTACTATTTGAAGAATATTCTTTTCAACAATATAAAAGAACAGATTATTTATATAAATTAATTATCACAGCATGTTTGGAACCAATTTTTTACCATCCATTCATACTTTGGGCATCTTTAAAAGGTAATATTGATTTAATAAGAGGACGAAAATCATGGGGAGCCATGAACAGATCTGGATTAAGAAATTCAACAAAATAAAAACAATATAAATTAAGATATTATTCAAAATGAATCATCCTATAATTACAAATAATTTTGGAGGCCTCTATTTATATAAAAAAGCGCTATGCCTTTTTATCTGTCTCTCTACGGTTTTTATTTCGCTTGCTCAAGAAGATAAAACTAGTGACGAACTTTTTGTTATGGCTAGAAAAGAAGCTTTTGATAATGAAAATTATGACGAAGCTATCCGCTTAATGAAAATTGCTACTGAAAAAACACCAGATTATGCTGATTTAAATATCTTTTTAGGAAGACTTTACACTTGGACAGATCAAACAGAAAAAGCAAGGCCTATTCTAAAAGAAGCGTATTTAAACAATAAAAATTATGAGGATGCAGCAATTGCTTATGCAAGTTTAGAATACTGGAATGGCAACCCATCTGAAGCGTTAGCTATTGTTAATGCATCTTTAGAGCACAATCAAGATTCTGAAGATTTATTATTACTGAAGTCTAAAATTTTAATGGATTTAAAAGAGTACCAACAAGCTAATAACACGCTAAATACAGTAATAGAAAACAATCCTAAATCTACTGAAGCTCGATCTTTAATGCAAAATGTAAGAAAAGAATCTGCTAAAAATGAAATCGGTGTTTCTTACGATTTTGTCTATTTTGACGAACGTTTTGATAAACCATGGCATCTGGCAAGTGTAGATTATTCAAGACAAACAAAATATGGTTCGATAATAAGTCGTTTTAATTATGCCAATCGCTTTGGAACAGGGAGTACACAATTCGAATTAGATTTATACCCGAGAATATCAAATACCTTTTACGCCTATGTAAATGGAGGAATTTCTAGTGATAAAGGCGTTTTCCCAGAATACAAAGCTGGATTTTCATTGTATGCAAACCTTCCTGCTGCCTTTGAAATAGATGCAGGTTTTAGAGTTTTATTTTTTTCTGATGAAACATGGATTTATACGGGATCTATTGGAAAATATTATAAAAATTATTGGTTTAATTTCAGGACATACCTCACACCATCAGATAGTGGTGTTTCCAATTCATATGCCTTAACAGCAAGGTATTATACAGGAGGCGCAGATGATTTTTTCAGTGTAAAAGTTGGAACTGGCTTTTCTCCTGATGATGCCACAAACAATATCTTATTGAACAGCAATACACAACTTAATTCTACAAACGTCTCGCTAGAATACAGGAAACTCATTAAGAAAACTCATGTTATTTTTGCTCGTGGAACTTATGAGAACATAGAGTATGCAACAGATTCTAGAGGAAATCAATACACAATAGGAATAGGATATATAAAGAGGTTTTAAGAAGATAAAGTCTTCCTTTTTAATTATAAACAGAGATTCATTATATAAAAAAAGCTACACCTTAAAAAAAGTGTAGCTTTTTAATTACTAACTAATCAATAAAAACAAATAAAACTATCTTCAAAAATTCTACAACCAAAGTAATGGGTGTCGAATCGGCATATTTCTAATTATCTCTTGCTTCTTGTAATCAGCTTTTAGCGATTTCCATAACAAGAGGTATTCTTGATTCTTAAAAGCTAAGCCTCCAAATAAAAATGACGAATGTTGAACAGGCCAATCCTCCCAATACATAACGTCTTTTTGATAAGGCCAGATGGATTTATCATTTACAAAAGGGAACATAAATTCTAATCCTAATTGAATGTTTTTACCATCATTGGTCGTATACTCAAAAAGGTTATTATCAGAACCTGAAAGTACTTGGCAAATAGCCGTCATCGCATCTAAAGTAAATAAAGAATACCCATAAGGCTTGGTTCTTTCCAACTCCTGAGGAAAGCCTCCATTTTTATCCATTTGCTGTGGGAGCAAGGTGTTTTTATACATTTCTGAACAATAATCCAGTACCTTTTTATTACTTGTTAATTCAGCAAAAACAGCAGCTTGCATTGCCCAACAAACACTATGATTATTCCCATGATCTCTTTCTGCAATTCCATATGGGTGTGTTGTAATCCAATTTAAATAACTAGAAAACCAATCCTTAATCTTATAAAGCGTTTTTGAATCAATTAAATCGTTAGCTTCTAACACCAAGACTGCTTTTGCTACCTCCATTAAATGAATGGTATCTATAATTCCAATCCCCCTTCCTGTTACTTTACCTGAAATGGCTTGGGCATATAATAAACTAGGATTCATAAAAGTATCTTCATCTATAAACCAAGCTTTTAAATGCGGAATTAATTTCTTTATATACTTAGGGTTTTTAGTAATAATATATGCAGAAGCCAAAGTTCCAGAAATATCATTAAAACGGATCATCACCTCTCTATGGGCTGTGAAATTATCTGGATTTGTCAATCCATCCTTTCTAATGTAGGGCCCTTTAGGGTTATTAGGATCTGGCCACCAGTAATCTCCTTCAGAATAAAAATCGTGAACTCCACCTGCACTTCGATCAGAAACAAAAGAAGTAACCGTAATCGGTTTCGCTTCCAAATACTTTTCAGCTTTGGTTAGAATCCGTTCTTTTTCGATGGAAACAACATCAAAATATGATGTTTGCTGCGCCTCTGCTCCAAAAAAAAGCAACAGCAGCATCGCAAAACATACACTTCTTATTTTGTAATTAATATTTGTAACCATCGTTTAATTTTATTCTCTACCGAGCCTATTCACCTTCAAAATAATACGGAGACTCCTACTAAAGTCCCATTTTTTTGCATTCTTAATAATGCCTCAAGGAAATAATAATCTCCGTAATTAATCGGTCCATCGATTTCATCTTTTTTAGGCCAATTTCCCGTGCTGTGCTTTAAAATAAAAGGAGCATCTACAGTAGCTTCTAAAAGATATTCTGGAGTTTCTAATACATCTAATACTTTAACGGCATAATTTTTATACTTCTCATCTTTTGTATAACCATACAATTCTAAGAATGCAGAAGCAATAATAGTTCCTGCAGAAACATCTCTAGGTGCATTTGGAATAGCTGGATCATTAAAATCCCAATATGGAATTCCATCTTCAGGAAGGTTTTTATTCTCTAGATAAAACTTTGAAATTGCTTCAGCTTGCGCCAAGTATTTAGGGTTTTTAGTATATCTGTATGTCATTGTATACCCATAAATACCCCATGCTTGACCACGAGCCCAAGCAGATTCATCTGCATAACCTTGGTGGGTTACTTTTTCTTTCACCTGACCATTAATTGTATCATAATCCACTACGTGGTACGAGCTATTATCTTCTCTGAAATGATTTTTAAGCGTTGTATTTGCATGATTATCTGCAATTCTATAGTATGTACTATCTCCAGAGAATTTTGTGGCTTCAAACAGAAGTTCTAAATTCATCATATTATCTATAATCACTGGATATTCCCAATTTGGGCTCCAATCCCAAGACCGAATGGCTCCTACATTTTCATTATACCTGCTTGAAAGTGTTTTTGCTGTTTGCACAACCACATCTTTATACTCCTGATTGTCTTCGACTTGCAGAGCACTTCCATAACTACAGAATATTTTAAATCCAGTATCATGTGTTCCATCATCAAACTTCTCCTTTTCGATGAACTTTGTCCAAACAAGTGCTTGATCTTTATACTTAGAATTATCTGTTAACTGATAAATTTTCCAAAGACTTCCTGGGAAAAAGCCAGAAGTCCAATCTTTTGATGGAACTCCGCGAACACCCTCTTCTTTAGAGTAACTTCTTGGAATAGCTAACGAATCTGGTTTGTACTCCAATAACTTCTGATATCTTATCCTCAATAGAGAATCGTTATCAATAGAGGCAACTTCCGTAGAAGTTACCTCTTTATTTTTACCATCTTTACAGCTTATCACTGTAAGAGCTAATAAGCTAAAGGCTATAATGCTCGTTTTTTTAATCATGAATTCTATTTTTTTAATATCCTGTATTATTAGGTTGTAAATTAGGATTTCTTTCTAATTCATCAGCTGGAAGCGGGAATAAATAATCACGAGAAGCATCAAAATTTGGCTGTGGATCTAAGCTTCCTGTACTAAATACTTCGTTTCCTAGCTTTCTTCTTTTGATATCATACCATCTTTTAAATTCAAATGCTAACTCCCATTTTCTTTCTTCTAAAACCATATCTCTAAATGCATCTTTAGACAATCCAGACATTGCATCCTCTGGGAAACCAGTAGCATTTGGATTTCCATTTCTCGCTCTTGTACGCACTCTGTTTACATAAGAAGTTGCTTCAGCAGAACCAGGACTTGTTTCATTTAAAGCTTCAGCAGCAATAAGTAAAACTTCAGCATAACGCATTAATGGATAATTAAAGCTTGTTGTACGCCCATTACTATCTCCGGTAGCTCCAATAAACCTAGTGTACTTAGCTATATAAGCACTTGCAACATTTCTAGAATCAAAATCAGGGAACTTAGTAAAAGGTTCTACAACCCCATTAAATATTCCTGTAGTATCTAAACTTACTGCCTTTCTATAATCTCTACCATCCCAAGTATTATAAACACCTATTTTCGGAACTGTAACAGACCAACCACCGCCAATATCTCCACGTTCGTTAGCTCTTATCCCTGTAAGTGCTCCTGTATAATCTCGTCCAGTGTCTCCATCACTTTGACCATTGTAAGCTAATTGAAGTAACACTTCACTTTGACCTCCTTGTTTATCTGCATTAAATAAATCTTGGAAATCATTTTCTAAACCTAAACCAAACTTTCCTTCATTATCAATTACATACTTAGCTTCTTTGTAAGCCATTTCATAATTTTCCATCGTTAAATAAACTGATGCTAAATATGCCGCAGCTGTTGCTTTAGATGGTAATGATTTATTAGATTGTTGCTCTGGCAAATATGTTTTAGCCTCTTGAAGGTCTGCTATAATTTTGGTATAAACTTCTGCAGCAGTAGACTTTTCGATATTCTTAAAATCATCAAAGGTTTCTACTGTAACCGTATTTTCTAAGTAAGGAATATCTCCAAAAAGACGTACTAAATGGAAATAAGCATAAGCTCTAAAAAAATTAGCTTGTGCTCTTATTGGATCTATTTGAGCTGGCGAATCACTTAGATTAGATGATGCTGAAATTGCTTCATTACAACCTGCAATAATTTGGTATGATTTAGGCCAAAATTCTGAAACCATTCCATTATCTGCATTCATTGTAAAATTATCTACTTCTTTTCTTCTTGCGGAAGTACCTTGATCTCCAATAGAAACCATATCTCCTCTAACCATAATAGAAAGTGAGAGCTTTCTTCCCCAGTATGCCTCGGTTGCCATATTTCCTATGGCTCCATTTACTAAAGACTGAATATCATCTGGTGACTGTACGAATCCATCTGGAGAAAGTGTGCCTAGTGGCTCTTCCTCAAGATCTGAACAGCTAGCTAATACTAATGTCATTAGTAAAACTAAATATTTGAAATTTTTCATTTTATAAAGTTTTTAATATTAGAATTTTAGATTTAAAGAAAGTGTCAGAGATCGTATATTAGGATAACTACCATAGTCAAACCCTTTATTTACGTTACCATTCTGACTCCCTTGGCTTCGGTAACTTGCCTCAGGATCTGTTCCAGGAAAATCGGTAAACGTTAGTAAATTCTGTCCGCTTATTCCGAATCTAATCCCTTGCATTCCTAATTTCTCTACCGCTCTAGCAGGTAAATTATACCCCAACGATAAGTTTTTAAGGCGTACATAACCACCATCATAAACAAACCTAGAAGTAACACGCTTTTCACGAACTGCCGCAGAAGGCACGTCTGTATCTGTGTTTGTAGGAGTCCAAGCATTTAGAACTTCCGTAGTGGCATTAGACTCCCCAGAAGCCAATTCTAATAAAGTATAACTAAATATATCTCCTCCAACTGCTGCTTGAAAAAAGATATTTAAATCGAAGTCTTTATAGGTGAAGTTATTATTAAAACCTGCAGTCCAATCTTGATTTGGATCTCCTATAATTTTTCTATCATCTGTGTTAATAACACCATCTCCATTAAGATCTGTAAAAAGTTCATCTCCAGCTCCACTTCCTTCATAACCTGCAATACCCGCTGGAAGCGTACCTCCCTGATTTACTCCTTGATATTCATATCCATAAAAAACACCAACAGGCTCTCCTTCTCTTAACACATGAGTTTGGTTTTGTAAGAAAGATCCTGGAGAAGAATCTAAAAATATATCAGCTCCATCTATTAATTTTGAAACTTCATTTTTATTCTTTGCCCAGTTAAATTCTGATGTCCATGTAAAATTATCCTTAATTATGTTCTTAGTAACTAAGCTAATTTCAATCCCTTTATTGTTGATCTCCCCAACATTTTTTAAGGCTGCTAATGTTAACAGTCCAAAATATTCTGGTGCTGAAGTATCCCCTAGAATAACATCTTTGGTATCTATATTATAAAGGTCAATAGAACCACTTACTCTATTGTTTGCAAATCCAAAGTCTAATCCTAAATTAGTTTGATAAGAAGATTCCCATTTTAAATCTGGATTAGCTAACTGATCTGGAACTACAGCACTTGTAATTTCATCTCCTGGTGCCGAATAAATGGACTCATAAAATGCTAAAGATTGATATGGCTGAATAGATGGATTCCCTGTAACACCATAACTAGCTCTAAGTTTTAAATTAGATAAAACCTCGCTGTCTTTAAGAAAACCTTCATTAGAAATTGTCCATCCAATTGCTCCGGATGGAAATATTGCATATTTATTATTCTTAGCGAAATTTGACGAACCATCTCGTCTCACCGTAAAGGTTAATAAATATTTATCATCATGAGTAAAATTTAACCTCCCATATTGAGAAACTATCTCGCTTTGAATATTTGCTGAAGTTGGTTTTTGAGCATTCGCTCCAGCTTCCAAATTATAATAAGAAATACTATTACTAATAAGATCACGAGTTTCAGCTCCAAAAGATAGAGATTTCTCCTTCTGATAAGAATAACCAACTAATGCTGTGAAATTATTCTTTCCGAACTCTTTATTATATGTTAAGTAATTTTCGGAAAGTATGTTTGTTGATTTTGTTGTATTAAGACTTGCAATTCCTCCTGCTCCTCCTGCTGTAGAAAGTAAAGTAGAAGGTTTAAACACACCTCTCATACTATTTGTAGTACTATAACCAAAGGTCGTTTTAAATGACAATCCATTAATTATTTCATATTCAGCAAAGAAATTCGCTCGATAATCATCTACAGTAGAATCATCTTGCGTTTCTCTGGCAATAGCAACAGGATTATCAAAAGCATCACCAACAGGATTCGTAGTATTATTTCCATTTTCATCTTGGATAGGGGTATCTGGTGCAAAACGATATGCTAAAGAAATAACATCTCCTTCTTGCGCTCCTCCAGATCCAGCTTGACTTGACACACCATCTTTATTTCCACGATTTCCAAATCCACTAAAACCAAGTTTTAATTTATCTGTCATCTGAACGTCTATATTACTCAAGAAAGAAAAACGCTCATATCCAGAATTGATAACAACACCTTCTTGATTAAAATAATTTCCTGATACATAATAATTAATTTTATCTGATCCTCCAGAAAATGACAATTGATTATTAGACACCCCTCCAGATCTAAATATCTGATCTTGGTAATCTATATCTGCTGGTCCTTGAACATAACTAGGACTAATTGCTTGCCTAAACGCTCCGAATTGATCTGCATTTAATAAATCCAATTGATTGGAAACATTCTGTACTGAATAGGAGGTATTTAATTCGATTTGCATCTTTCCGCTTCTACCTTTTTTGGTAGTTACCAAAATAACCCCTCCAGAACCTCTGGAACCATAAATAGCAGTTGCAGAGGCATCTTTTAACACCTCAATCGATTTAATATCTGCTTGTTGCGGCATTTGTACTCCTACAAACCCATCTACTACAATTAAAGCTGCACTACTTGCTCCAATAGATGTATTACCTCTAACACGCACAGAAATTGGCGCTCCAGGTTCACCTCCATTGTTAGATTGAACAACAACCCCCGCAGCACGACCTTGTAAAGCTTGCTCTGCATTTAAAACAGGGAATGCGTCCAATTCTTCAGCTTTTACTGAAGAAACAGATCCTGTTATGTCACTCTTCTTTTGTGTTCCATAACCTACCACCACAACTTCATCGAGCTGCGATACGTCTTCTTTTAAAATTACTTTTACTGTTGATTGATTACCAACCGTTACCTTTTCTGTAGTAAAACCAATATAGCTAAATACTAATACAGCACTATTAGATGCTACATTGATTTCAAAATTACCATCGAAATCGGTTACTACTCCGGCATTTACACCTTCAATAGTTACCGAAACCCCTGGCAACGGTTCTCCGCTCTCTGTTTGAACAATACCAGATACCACTTTCTGAAGTATCGGATTTTCAAAATCTGAGCCTTTTACGAATAATGATAAGCAACAAAAAAGCCCTAATAAGAGCATTTTTTTACCTACCAAAACTTTAAATAAGCTTTGTTTTTTCATGTCTGAGTTATGTATAATTGTTAGTTTATGTCCTACAATAATACAAAATGAAAATTATCATACAATCGATTGTATGATTTTTTCGATAAAAAACATTCAAAAAAATACGCATATACCAAAAAACAACTGTTATTATTGACAACCTCATAATTCAAAAGTTAATTCAACTTTTAAATCTTCAGAAACATACTGTATTTTCAACTAAACTCTTTTAGTAGAATCTCTTTTAATAAGAGTTGGGTTTAGTGTAATTGTCTTAGCTAAAACATCATCTCCTTCATCCTTTATACTGTCAATTAAAAGATTACAGGCTATTTTACCGATATCGTAGCCAGACTGGTCTACCGTTGTTAAAGAAGGCTCAATGGCTTCAGATATTGGCTCATTACTGAAACCAACTACTGCTATATCATTTGGAATAGATTTTCCTACTGACTTTAAATATTTCATCGCACCGATGGCTGCCACATCATTAGCAGAAAAAATACCATCTAAATTTTTATTTTCACTCAAAAGCTTCTCTGCAGCTTCGTATCCATCCTTTTCATTTAAAGCGGAAGTATGCACTAGTTTAGAATTAAAAGGAATGTCATTCGCTTTTAAAGCTTCTTTATACCCTTTTAATCTTCCCTTATATATATTTAAAGATTTAGGACCAGCAATATGACCAATGTTTTTACAACCAACTTCAATTAAATGTGAAGTAGCCTCAAAAGAGGCTTTATAATCATCAATTAATACCTTACTGTTTTTCCCGCCAGGAATACATCTATCAAAAAAAACTAAAGGAATATTTCCTAATGAAAACCTATCTAGATGGTTGCTTTCTGAAGTTTCCATAGACACAGAAATTAACACTCCATCCACACGATTAGAAATTAGATTCCCAACAATTCTTTTTTCTCTTTCCAACTGCTCCATAGATTGTGCAATAACAACATTATAACCGTGTGTATATGCAGCTTCCTCAATACCAGCAATTGTAGATGAGAAAAAATGACGGGAAATTCTAGGTACAATTACTCCAATAGTATTAGACCTACTTTTTCTTAAGTTTGATGCTAAAAGATTTCTTTGATACCCAATTTCTTTTGCCTTTTTTAGAACCTTTTCCTTAGTAGCTTTTGTAACTAAATTACTATTATTTAAAGCTCTTGAAACAGTGGAACTATCTATATTTAATAGCCTTGCTATTTCGTGTATCGTAGGCTTATTTTTCTTCATCTATTTAAAAATTTATAAACTCATAAGTCAACAATAATAACAAGAGCTCGACAGATCTTGAAAGTACAGTCACCTTTTTTTATGATTCAAAAGCAAAATATGTTTAACAACACAAATTAAAGCGAATTTCATATAAATCAGAGAATTTAATTGACAAAAATGAAAAAAACATCGGTTTTAGGATAAAATTAAGAATTCAGTATCACAAACTTATGTCATTTAATTGCAATCGATTGTATATTTTTTTATATTTGTTTTTATACGTTAAGAAATAAATTATAAAAAATTGAATAATGATTTATAGCAAAAGATATGCTTCTAGTCCTAATGAAGTTAAGCAGATGGACACCACGCAATTAAGAGATACTTTCTTAATTAACGATCTAATGAAGGAGAATGAGATTAGTTTAACATATTCTCACTATGACAGATATATAGCAGGATCAGCAGTTCCTAAAAAAGAATTGAAATTAGAAACTGTAGATTTATTAAAGTCTGAATATTTTCTTGAAAGAAGAGAATTAGGAATTATAAATGTTGGAGAAAAGGGAGAGGTTTCTGTAGATGGTGAAGTATACACGCTAGAACATAAAGAAGCTTTATATGTAGGTAGAGGAAAGAAAGATGTTGTGTTTAAAAGTAGCGATGCTAACAATCCCGCTAAATTCTATTTCAATTCTGCACCTGCACATAAAGAGCTACCAACTAAAAAGGTTGGAATGCAAGAAGCTAATAAATTAGAATTAGGTTCTTTAGAAACTGCAAATCACCGTACTGTTAACCAATTGATAATTGGAGGTATTGTAGAAACTTGCCAGTTACAAATGGGGCTTACAGAACTTAAACCTGGAAGCGTTTGGAACACTATGCCAGCACACGTTCACGATAGAAGAATGGAGGTTTACTTTTATTTAGATATTCCTGAAGAACAAGCTGTTTGTCATTTCATGGGTGAGCCACAAGAAACTAGACACGTATGGATGCACAACCATCAAGCAATAATTTCACCGCCTTGGTCTATCCACTCTGGTTCTGGAACTTCAAATTACAGCTTTATTTGGGGTATGGCCGGAGAAAATTTAGATTATGCTGATATGGATGTTGCAAAAATTAAAGAATTAAGATAGATGAGCTTATCGTTATTTAACTTAGAAGGAAAAGTTGCATTAATAACTGGTGCTACCCACGGATTGGGTATGGCAATGGCAATGCAGCTTGGAAAAGCAGGAGCTACTATTGTTATAAATGGTAACTCTTCACAGCAAAAAATAGATGATGCTATTAAAGAGTATCAAAACGAGAAAATAAAAGTTTTTGGTTATAAATTTGACGTTACAAATGAAGCCGATGTAACTAAAGCAATCTCTTCCATTGAAAAAGAAGTGGGCGCTATTGATATCCTTGTGAACAATGCGGGTATTATTAAGAGAATCCCATTAGAAACAATGGAAGTAGAGGATTTTAGAGAGGTTATCGATGTAGATCTTGTTGCCCCTTTTATTGTATCGAAACATGTTGTAAAAGGAATGATAGAGAGAAAAAGCGGTAAAATTATCAATATCTGCTCTATGATGACAGAGCTTGGTAGAAACACTGTTGGTGCCTATGCAGCTGCCAAAGGAGGTTTAAAAATGCTGACTAAAAACATGGCTACAGAATGGGCTAAACATAACATCCAAGTTAATGGGATTGGACCTGGTTATTTTGCAACTTCGCAAACGGCTCCGATTCGTGTTGATGGACATCCGTTTAATGATTTTATAATCAATAGAACTCCTGCTGCAAAATGGGGAGCTCCAGAAGATCTTGGTGGAGCAGCTATATTTTTAGCGTCTCAGGCTAGTAATTTTGTAAACGGACACATTTTATATGTTGATGGTGGAATTTTAGCTACAATAGGAAAACCTGCTAACGAAAACTAAACCAACCATGAAAACTTTAATATATTCCCTTACTATATTAGCAGTCATTCTTTCTTCATGCAGTGAAGAGCAAAACATAATTACTGTAGAAAATAAGCTTGCTATCAACAGAACGAACGAAACTGTCGAGGTAAGACTTAGCGATTTGAAGCAAAATGCTACCAACGGAGTTAATAACTGGAGAATTCGTGATATTGAAGAAGGTAAAGAAGTTACTTCTCAATTAATAGACGAAGATAATGATGGTAAATGGGATCTAATTATATTCCAGCCTTCAATAGAAGCTTCTTCAAAAAAGGAGTTTCAGATTTACCCAGTAACAGAAGAAGTAAGTAAAGATACTACCTCGTTTTGCTATTCTCGTTTTGTGCCAGAACGTACAGATGATTATGCATGGGAAAATAATAAAGTTGCATTTAGAACTTACGGTCCTGTTGCTCAAAAAATGGTAGAAGATAGCGTTCCTGGAGGTACACTTTCTAGCGGAATGGACGCTTGGCTTAAGCGTGTTGACTACCCTATCATTAACAAATGGTATAAAAAGACCGTTACTGGCAAAGGGTCTTACCATAAAGACACTGGTGAAGGTTTAGATAATTTCCATGTTGGAAAAAGTCGTGGGATTGGTGGAATAGCTAAAAAAGTAGATACCACTTACTACCTTTCTAAAAATTTCTCTTCTTGGAAAACGATTACCAATGGCCCAATTAGAACAAGTTTTGTTTTAACTTATATAGATTGGGACGCAGACGGAAATGTTATTTCAGAAGAAAAGCATATTTCTCTAGATTATGGTCAAAATCTATCAAGATTTGAACTCCACATTGATGGTGTAAACTCTATTTCAACAGGAATTACACTTCATCAACAGAAGGGAGTTACGAATACCAATAAAGAAGAGGGATGGATGAGCTATTGGGAACCACATGAAGATTCAGAATTGGGTCTTGGTGTTGTTACTGATAGAGATAATATTATCGAGTTTGAAAAATATATCACCCCTAAAAAAGACGAAAGCAATCTTTATGCTGAGTTAAATCTTAAGCAAGGAAAAGTTGTTTATTATGCTGGCTTTGGATGGAAAAAGAGCAAACAATTTGAAAATCAAAAAGAATGGGAAGCCTATCTTTCTGACTTTTCTAAAAAACTTCAGAGTCCATTATTAGTTTCTTTGAATTAAGAAAAGCTAGTTAAATATATAAATTGAACAAAAAACTTGGGCAGTGCCCAAGTTTTTTGTGTTATAAAACCCACAGCTAAAGAAAAGTGGATCAGCAATAATACTTCCTGAAGGATAAAGGAATAACATTAGTTACCTTTAAAAACTTCGCTTAATATCTCATATGATTTCAAACGCGCCTGATGGTCATAAATATGAGAAACAGCTATAATTTCTTTCACTCCTGTACTCTCTACAAACTTAGAAAGCTCCGTATTGATTGTATCTTTAGAGCCAATAAATGTAAAATACATCATATTTTTTATGATCGCTTCTTGCTCCATTGTCCAAACACCTTCCATAGAATCAATAGGCGCTGGTAATGGTCTACGCGTATTGGTAATTATTCCCATTGCAAATTGATACAAACTTGTAGCCAAACGCTCTGCTTCTTCATCTGTTTCTGCAGCAATAACATTTACACAAGCCATAGGATATGGTGTTTTATTTTCTTCAGAAGCCTTAAAACCTTCTGCATATAAATCGAGTGCATTAAATAGTTGTGCAGGTGCAAAGTGACTCGCAAACGCATAAGGAAGTCCTTTTTCAGCAGCTAATTGCGCACTAAAAGTACTCGACCCTAATAAATAAATAGGAATATCTAACCCTTCTCCAGGAATGGCACGCACTTTAGAATGCTGATTTTCTGAAGAGAAAAACTGTTGCAATTCTTCAATATCCTTAGGGAAATCTTGAACACTCTCTTGCTTTCCTCGTCTTAGCGCTTGGGCAGTAAGCTGATCTGTTCCTGGCGCTCTTCCTAAGCCCAAATCTATTCTATTAGGATATAAAGTTGCCAATGTTCCAAACTGCTCAGCAACAATAAGCGGCGCATGATTTGGTAACATTACCCCACCAGAACCAATCCGTATCGAAGAAGTTCCTTGAGCCAAATATCCTAATAAAACCACCGTAGCTGAACTTACAAGGCTTTCCATATTATGATGCTCGGAAACCCAAAATCTATGATAGCCATATTTTTCGGTATGCTGTGCTAAATCTAAACTATTTTCCATTGCTTGAATAGGAGTATTCCCTTGAGCAACGGGAACTAAATCGAGTACAGAAAATTTTGTGTCTTGTAATATATTTTTAGTCATTTAATAATCAATTTTTTATTTCAAAGCGTATTATAAATGGTCGATAAATCTATTATTACTTACAAATAACACCTTACATTCCTTAATTTGTAATCGGTCGAAAGGTACGCTCCATAGATTTTGTATCCCCTACAACGTCTTCTATCTGTTTTAATAAATACTGAAGATGTGCTCTAGAAACTTTATCAGACACACTTGGCAAAAGGTTATTAATCCTTCTTTCAAGATTTATCAAATTGTTTAAAGCTAGCGACCGAATATCTGTATTCGATGTCTTTTCTTCTGAAAGTTTTGCCATTAACCCCGCCAACGGTCCTTGCGCCTCTTCAGGCTTATACAAGGCAATCATATCCGACACATAGGTTTTCTGAAGTTTACGCTCATAATCATTAGGATTATAAAACATATCCAAATCGCTCCAAATATAACTACTAACATCATTTAGATATTCTTCTGGTGTATATGGATCATTAAAATTATACCTATCAGCAATAAAAGAAATTCTACTCATTCTACTACCTCCCAAAAGTGTCATCATAAGACTTTCCATCATTTCGGTTGTAGGACTTTTAGCATTCGGCTCTTCTATTTTATTTAAAATTTCATCATTTAACAGCCATGTAGGTTCATTAAAAACATACTTATTGATAAATAACAGTGCCTCCTTTTGCTTCGCTTTAGAAACAGGCCTGTACACATCCCCATCTTCAATATTAGATTTTGGAGTAACATAAATTCCTCCTATGTTTTTTACTACATGGAATAAATAATTACTGTATTGTTTTACCACATCGTTATATATTTCATCCAAATCGTTATAATTCCCTCCAGACTCCCCTTTTGTCCATTGAATTAAATCTGGAACTACCCGCTTTAAGTTTTCAATTCCGTAGAAAGAAGCTACCATTGCATTATCACCTAAATCTTCAGTTTGAGAACGAGGATCAAAATCGCGTCCTTCGCCACCAAACCAAAGTCTAGAATTCTTAGAAATACTATCGATCACCATTGCGTTCAATTTCTCATTTTCCTCTTCTGAAGAAAGGCTGTCTTTAAACTGGGAATATCCCCATTGAATTGCCCATTTATCGTAATCTCCAATTCTTGGCATTAAATTTTCAACGGAAATACTATCCTCTGGCTGTGCTACATAATTAAAACGAGCATAATCCATAATAGAACTTGTGTGTCCGTTTTTAGTTAGCCAATCGTTGTCTCTTAATCGCTCAACGGGAGTTGCATAACTAGCACCCATATTATGACGAAGCCCAAGCGTATGCCCAACTTCGTGTGAAGACACAAAACGGATAAGCTCTCCCATCAACTCATCATCGAAAGTCATTTTTCTAGCTCTTTCATCGACAGCTCCTGCCTGAATTAAGTACCAATTATGAAGTAAACTCATTAGATTATGATACCAACCCATATGACTTTCTAATATTTCTCCACTTCGAGGGTCTATAATATTGGGTCCGTATGCATTTTTTGAAGGAGAAGCAAAATATCGCAAAACTGAAAACCGAGCATCTTCCAAACTCATGGAGTCATTTCCCACAGGCCACTCTTTCCCTACAATGGCATTTTTAAAACCAGCCTGTTCAAATGCTTCTTGCCAATCGTTAATTCCCTGAATAAGATAAGGACGCCATTTTTTAGGGGTTGCAGGGTCTATATAATAAACTATTTTCTTTTTAGGTTCTACTAATTCGCCACGATTCCATTTTTCAAAATCTTCGGGTTTTGGTTCTAAGCGCCAACGATGTATGTATACATTTTTATCAACCTTCTGTTGATCATCACCGTATAAAAGATACGAGCTAGCAAAATATCCAACCCGAGGATCGTAAAATCGCTTCTTCATAGGCTCTTTCGGTAATAAAATAAATGAATTATTCAACTCTAAAGTAACAACTCCAGATAATGCCGCTGCGGGCAAACTTTTTTTATCATTGTGTGAAACACTAGCATTGTAGGTCTTAACCGTTTTTACCTCAGTATTTATAGGGTAGCTATTTATTGCAGAGATATAAGACCTGTCTTTTTCTAATGAAGTAAGATTGTAGATTTCCTTCTGACCAGAACTCAATGCCAAAAGATTATTTTCACTATTTATAAAATCTGTAACGTTAATAACAGACGTAGAATTATCCTTATTTCGTGCTTTTACATCAAAAGCTTCCAAAATTGGAGTGACATTAGAGTTATTTACAGCCTTAGCAATAGCATCTTCTTCATTAGCCTGACTGACAAATGTAGAAACTCTAAGAAATATTTTATTTGCAGGGCCTTTTTCAAAGAAAATAGTTTTTTCACCTATTTCTTCACCACCATAATTCCCAGCGCCTCCAGGAGTTTTTATAAATCGAGTTACTACCAATATCTCACGATTTAGCAAACTATCTGGAATCTCGAAATAATAATCTTCGTTTACTTTATGAACTATAAAGAGCCCCTTCTTAGTTTCTGAATCCTCCGGAATCACTTCATCATAAGGAGCAGTTGGCTCGAATGACATTCCTTTTGCATCAGAAGATTGAGATCCTTTTTGAGATCCACAGGAAACAAAAAACATCGTCATAAGAACAAAGTATATACTTTTTTGAAAAATATGCTTTTTCATATATAATGCATTCAAATTAAAAAATAAATATGTAATAAAAATATTACATAACTGCATTACAATATCTTGTAGGTAATTATAGGTATCTTAAAGATATAAAAATTGAAATAAATACTTCTTATTGATTAGGAATGAGTTAACACTTAAAGTACAAGCTTAACAGATTATTAGGAAACTAAGTTATTGTTCGATAACTTTACTATAACCAACTCATCTAATTTTAGTTTTTGTGAAATTAAAATATTCACTTTTATCAATCCTATTTCTTGGTCTTGCTTACGGACTAAAGGCACAAGAAAAAAAACTAGACACTATTTCTACAGAAACTGGAAACATCACTAAGTACCCCGATAAAATAACACTTCGCTTAGGTCTTACGAACGATAGTAATTCATACCAATTAACAGATCCATCTGACGATTTTTCTATTACTATTGGTCCAAATCAACGATTGCGCTCTAATATTTCATTGCTTTTTCGCTTTATAGAGATAAACGTTGGTTACACCCCTGCATTCTTAAAGTTTAATGATGATGACGATGAAAATGGAAAAACAACATATTTTAATTTAGGAACTCGCTTCTATTACAAAAAATGGATGCAAAATCTTGAATACAGCAAGACAAAAGGATTTTATGTAGATGTAAGTGATCTAAATATTGGTGAAGAAAATGTGATTTTCCCTGATTTTAAAGTAACAAGAATTGGCGGAAACACATCTTATATTTTCAATGAAAATTTTTCTTTCAGAACTATTTTCAAACAAAACGAATGGCAAAAAAGTAGCGCTGGTAGCTTCGTGCCTACGCTGAGTTATTATTATTCTGAAATTTCTAACGAGTCATCAAGTAAAGACAAGGTTTTTGATATAACTATTGGACCATCTTACTTTTACAATTGGGTTATAAACAAACGGTTTATTGTTACATCTGGTTTGCTTTTAGGGATTGGCTATAGTCACACTTCATCAAAATCTAATAATGAAAAAACAACGTCTGACGGGTTAAATTATCAAGCAGATTTAACGCTTGGTTTAGGATATAATATAGCAAACTTCTTTACCGGAATAAACATCAATTCTCAATCTTTTAATCACAATACTGATGGTGATTACAAATTATCTGATCAACATGCGTATGCAGAATTTCATATTGGTTATCGTTTTAATGCACCTAAAAAAGTACTCGATAAAATGAATCAGCTTCAGAAAAAAGTAGGGCTATAAAAAAACAGCTACTCCAAAAATGGAATAGCTGTCTTTATTATTTTATAAGAATTATGCTAGCTTATTATTTCTTAGCTGCATATAATTCTGCTACTTTATCCCAATTAATTACATAAAAAAATGCAGAGATATAATCAGGACGTTTGTTTTGGTAGTTTAAGTAATAAGCGTGCTCCCAAACATCCAATCCTAAAATTGGATCTCCACCACAACCAACACCTGGCATAAGTGAGTTGTCTTGGTTTGGAGTAGAACAAACTTCTACTTTTCCTCCTTTATGAACACATAACCATGCCCATCCTGAACCAAATCTTGTTCCTGCAGCAGTTGTAAAAGCTTCTTTAAATTTATCGAAAGAACCAAAAGCTGCATCAATTGCCGCTGCTAATTCTCCTGTTGGTTTTCCTCCTCCGTTTGGAGACATTACTTCCCAAAAAAGACTGTGGTTAAAGAAACCACCTCCGTTATTTCTAACAGCTCCATTGTCCATATCAAGATTTTTAAGGATCTCTTCGATAGATTTTCCTTCTAAATCTGTACCTTCAATAGCAGCATTTAATTTTGATGTATATCCTTGGTGATGCTTCGTATGGTGAATTTCCATAGTTCTTGCATCAATATGTGGTTCTAAAGCGTCGTATGCGTACGGTAATTTTGGTAAATCAAAAGCCATTTTTATCTTTTTTTAGTTAATATTATTCGTTCTCCAAATTTAATAAAAAGCTATCGAAAACATGGTAATTATTTGTTAATAACTCATAGAGTTTCCCTATTTTGCAATAAACTTTTTATGTTGAATTCTGCGCCTTTTCAAATATATAATGCTTCAGCTGGTTCGGGTAAAACCTTTACCCTTGTAAAAAAATACCTAAATATTCTTTTAGGATCTAAAAATCTTCATGCCTTCAAACACGTATTAGCCATTACATTTACCAATAAAGCAGTGAATGAAATGAAAGAACGTGTGCTTACAAGTCTTCATGCTTTTTCAGAAGAAAGTATTTTAAACAACCCAACACCTCTTTTTAATATTATTGCTGAAGAACTCTCTATTTCTCATGAAGAATTACACCTTCGAGCAAAAAGAGTACTTACCAAAATCCTTCATAATTACGCATTTTTTGATATCGTTACAATTGATAAGTTCAACCATCGATTGTTAAGAACCTTTGCTTTTGATCTTAAACTTCCTACAAATTTCGAAGTCTCTTTAGACGAAAAAACGCTAATTAATGAAGCTGTAGACAACTTAATTTATCAGGCAGGAGAAGATAAAATACTTACAGAAATACTTATAGATTTCGCTTTAGAAAAAACTGATAATGATAAAAGTTGGGACGTTGCTAGAGATCTTAAAGAGATTGCAAAACTACTTTCCAAAGAAGAATATATAGAACACATTAAACTTTTGGAAGGTAAGAGTCTTGAAGATTTTAAAAATCTAGGCAAGCAGCTAAAAGAAATGATAAATCAGCAAGAAGAAGATATCACAACTATAGCTACTTCGCTCTTAGAAACTTTTACTGAAAAAGGACTTGAAATAACAGATTTTACTGGAAAATATCTTCCTGGCTTTTTACAAAAAATTGTATCTAAAAGCTACACATCAATAAAATTCAATGCAAAGTGGCAGGAAAAAATAGCAACCGATCCTTTGTACCCAAAAAGAGTGAATTTAGGAACTGCCACTACTATAGATAATTTACAACCGCGCATTGCAGAAGACTTTCAAAATATAAAAACTGGATTTTTCCGATTAGAGTTTCTAAATAATTTTTATAAAAATTTAGTTCCATTATCACTCTTAAGCGCCATTAATGCAGAGCTTATCAAAATTAAAGAAGAACGAAACCTCCTATTGATTTCGGAATTCAATAGGCTTATTTCTTCCGCAATTGCAAATCAGCCTGCACCTTTTATTTATGAGCGAATAGGAGAAAAATACAAGCATTATTTTATAGATGAGTTTCAAGATACATCTACCATGCAGTGGCAAAATATACAACCCCTCGTTTCTAATGCTTTAGAAGCAGAATTGCCAAGTGGTAAAACAGGTAGTTTGATGATTGTGGGAGATGCGAAACAAGCTATTTATCGCTGGCGTGGAGGTAAGGCAGAGCAATTTATAGATCTTTATAACGAAGAGAATCCTTTTCACGCTGATAAAGAGGTTACGTCTTTACCTACAAACTACCGGAGTTATGACGAAATTGTTAAGTTTAACAATCAATTTTTTCAACATATTTCTCAATTTCTAAATAATGACACTTATAAAGATCTTTTCGAAAAGCATAGTTTTCAGAAGCAGAATAATAAGCCTGGAGGTTATGTGAATTTTAATTTTATAGATCCGAAAGAGAATAAAGAAAGTGAAGACAACCTCTATTGTATAGCCACTTTAGATGCTATAAAAGATGCTTTAGATAAAGGTTTTACATATAACGATATAAGTATTTTAACTCGCTCAAAAGCGCAAGGAACAACCATTGCAGATTACCTTTCTGAAAATGATATCCCAATAATCTCTTCGGAATCTTTATTGCTGAAAAACGATAAGAAAATTGCTTTTTTGATTGATTTAATCATCTATTTCAATCAACCCGAAGACAAAGAAATCCATTTGAATATACTGCGATTCTTAGCTGAAAAAAATAAAGTTGAGGAGCTACATAGCTTTTATGAAAAGTACATCTCGAATTTAGAATTAGTTTTTGAAGAACAAGACTTTAAACCAAATTACTTTCTACAATTACCGTTTTACAATGCTGTAGAATATGCTATTAATGCATTTAATCTGGCTGAAGAATCGGAAGCTTATTTACAATTTTTCTTAGATGAAATTTTAGCTTTTTCACAAAACAACAATGACAGTTTGAGTAGCTTTTTAGCCTTTTGGGAACTTAAAAAAGACGCTTTAAGCATCGTTGCACCTCAATCTTCAGACGCGGTACAATTAATGACAATTCACAAGTCTAAAGGCTTAGAGTTTTCTGTGGTTGTCTATCCGTTTGCAAATACTAATATTTATAACGACAGAGATTTTAAGATGTGGTTTCCTGTAGAAAAAGACCTGTTTGGAGTCGACTATGCATTATTCAGCAAAAAAAGTGCAATCGAAAACATTAACGAAACAGGAAAAGCACTGGTAAGCGATTATGATCAAAAACAAGAGCTAGATCAATTAAATATCTTATATGTAGCGCTTACAAGGGCTGTAGAGCAACTTTATATAATTTGTAAAAGAGACATTTCTGCAGGGGGCGTAGAGAATGTGAAGACTTTTGCAGGACTCTTTATAAACTTCCTTAAATCTGAAGATTTATGGAAAGACACCCAAGATAATTACAGCCTTGGAAACCATCAGAGATCGTCTGAAGGTAAAAGTAAGAATACAGAACTATCTCAAACAATTCCTTTCATCAGTAATTCATCTTTTGGAAACTCTTTTGAACTGATTACAAAAAGTGGATCGCTATGGGATACTAAACAAAAAACGGCTATAGACAAAGGGAATATTTACCACTATTTACTTTCAAAAATATTCTACAAAGAAGACATTCAATTTACTGTTGATGAAGCGGTAGCAAATGGCCTGATTGAAAAAGAAGAGAGTGGTACATTTAAGCAATATCTTACAGATTTAACAGAAGAATCTAGCTTAAAAAAGTATTATACTCGAGCCTATAAAATATATAATGAAAGAGAAATTATTACTTCAGAAGGAACTTTTCTAAGACCAGATAGATTTGTAGAAAAGGATAATAAAGTAACAATAATAGACTATAAAACAGGAGGATTTTCAGACAAATATAAAAATCAAATTAACGGCTACGCAAATGCCTTAGCGCAAGTAGGCTATGAAGTAGAAGAAAAATTATTAGTATTTATAAATGATAATATCGAGATAATAAAGGTATAATTAACCTAAACCTTTAACTTTGCAAAAAACAACAGAACATGTACGGGAAAATAAAAGAACATTTAGAAAAAGAATTAGTAGAAATTAAAGAAGCTGGTCTTTATAAAAAGGAGCGAATTATCACTTCACAACAAGGAGCAGAAATCACTATTAACACAGGTGAAACAGTTCTTAATTTTTGCGCCAATAACTATCTTGGTTTATCTTCTCATCCTGAGGTAATACAAGCCGCTAAAGACACTTTAGACTCTCATGGTTTCGGGATGTCATCAGTACGTTTTATTTGTGGAACTCAAGACATACATAAAGAATTAGAAGAGAAAATAGCCGACTTTTACGGAACTGAAGATACTATATTATACGCTGCAGCTTTTGACGCTAATGGAGGTGTATTTGAGCCGTTATTAACTGCGGAAGATGCTATTATTTCTGATTCATTAAACCACGCATCTATTATTGATGGCGTAAGACTTTGTAAATCTAAGCGTTACCGCTATCAGAATAGCGATATGGCAGATTTAGAGAAGCAATTACAGCAAGCAAATGAAGACGGAGCACGTTTTAAAATCATCGTTACAGATGGTGTTTTTTCCATGGATGGGTTGGTAGCTCCTCTTGATAAAATTTGTGATCTAGCTGATAAATATGATGCATTGGTAATGATAGACGAATGCCATGCAACGGGGTTCATTGGAGAAACTGGAAGAGGTACGCTAGAAGAAAAAGGAGTGATGGATAGAATAGACATCATTACAGGAACACTTGGTAAAGCACTTGGTGGAGCTATGGGTGGTTATACTACCGGAAAAAAAGAAATTATAGAAATTTTACGTCAGCGCTCACGTCCGTATTTATTCTCAAATTCTTTAGCTCCAAATATTGTTGGCGCATCGATTAAAGTTTTTGACATGTTAACTAAAAGTACCACCCTTAGAGATCAGTTACAAGAAAACACTGCATATTTCAAAAATGGGATGAAAAAAGCAGGTTTCGACATCATCGATGGAGACTCTGCAATAGTGCCAGTTATGCTCTATGATGCCAAATTATCGCAGAAAATGGCCGAAGAGCTGCTTGAGAAAGGTATCTACGTTATAGGTTTTTTCTTTCCCGTTGTACCTAAAGAAAAAGCAAGAATTAGAGTGCAATTATCGGCTGCGCACACCCGAGAACACTTGGATAAGGCAATAAATGCATTTACCGAAGTTGGTAAGGATCTAGGGGTCATTTAGGGGACCTCTCTTTTTATTTTAACTAAAAAAATATATATTTGTTTTTGTTAATAAATCATAACAACTTACATTTGTCTTTAAATTAACACTTAAAATTAAATAATTGAACATGAAACATCTTAGCAAATTACTAGTTGCTGCTTTCCTTTTTGTAGGGATTAGCAACATGAATGCTCAAGACCAGAACAATCCATGGCAAATCGCTTTTGGGGTAAACGCAGTTGATGCATACCCAACAAATTCTGATAGACCATATGCTTCAGAATCTTGGTTCGACGAGTATTTTAACGCAAGTGATCACTGGAACATTCTACCTTCTATTTCTTACGTATCTGTTTCTAAATACGTAGGTAGTGGAATATCTTTAGGAGTTCGTGGATCATTAAACAAAATTGAAAACCTTGGAGATATGTCAGTTGATGATTTATCTTACTACGGAGTTGACGGTACTATTAAGTACAACTTCATTCAGGGTCACGTAATCGATCCTTTCATCGAGATTGGTGGGGGTTACACTTGGTTAGACGAAATCGGAGCTGGTACTCTTAATGGGGGTGTTGGTATGAACATCTGGTTTACTGAAAACTTAGGTCTTACTTTACAAACAGGTTACAAACATGTTTTCGAAGACTACTCTACTCCTCACTTCCAGCACTTAGCTGGTCTTGCTATCAAATTTGGTGGTACTGACTCTGACGGAGATGGTGTATATGACAAAGATGATGCTTGTCCAGAAGTACCTGGTTTAAAAGCTTTCAACGGTTGTCCTGATTCTGATGGAGATGGTATCGAAGATTCTAAAGATGCTTGTCCAAACGAAGCTGGTACTGCTGCTATGAACGGTTGTCCTGATTCTGATGGAGACGGTGTAGCTGATCCTCAAGATGAGTGTCCAAATACTCCAGGTCTTAAAGAATTAGCTGGTTGTCCAGATTCTGACGGAGATGGTGTAGCTGACAAAGATGACAAATGTCCTGAAGTTGCAGGTCCTGCTGCTACAAACGGTTGTCCAGATAAAGATGGTGACGGTGTACTTGACAAAGATGACAAGTGTCCTGAAACTCCTGGAACTGTAGCTAACGACGGATGTCCTGAGTTATCTGCTGAAGTTCAGAAAGCATTAAATAACTATGCTAAAACTATCTTATTTGATACTGGTAAATCTACTATCAAACCTCAGTCTAAACAAGTATTAGCTGATATCATTGGAATTCTTAATGAGTATCCAAATGCTAAATTTACTGTAGATGGTCACACAGATAGTACTGGTAGTGATTCTCTTAACCAAAGACTTTCTGAGTCTAGAGCACTTTCTGTTAAAGAATACTTAGTATCTAACGGAATTGACGGATTCAGATTATCTTCTGCTGGTTACGGTGAAACTAAGCCAATCGCTTCGAATTCTACTAGAGATGGTAGAGCTCAAAACAGAAGAGTTGAGATTAATTTAGTTAAGTAATTAACTAAATTAGTTCAAAACATATAATGAAAACGCTCCGAATATTCGGAGCGTTTTTTTAATTATAATACTTTATATTTTGGTAATTTAGTGGAAGAAAATTACTTTCCATGAAATCATTCCTAGCTCAAGTAGCTTTAGAGATATATACTAAACATAAGGAACAATTACCATCCCTTACCATTATACTTCCCAGCAAAAGGGCTGTTACATTCTTAAAAAATGAGCTCTTAAATATTGTAGAGAAAACTACCATTGCTCCAAACATTATTAGCATTGAAGAGTTTGTACAGCAGCTAGCAAATCTTAAATTAGCTTCTAATATTCAGCTTTCGTTTGAGTTTTATGAGGTTTATAAAAAAATCACGCCAGAAAATCAACAGGAAGATTTTTATTCATTTACATCTTGGTCTCAAACCATATTACAAGATTTTAATGAAATAGATCGATATTTAATAGATACAGAAACTTTCTTTTCTCACCTTTTCAATATTAAAGAATTAGATCAATTCCATTGGACCAATGCAGAAGAGAAAACAGAACTCCAAAAAAACTATCTTAAGTTTTGGGAGAAATTAGACCTCTATTACAAAACTTTCAACAAGCATTTAGTAGATAAAGGAATTGGATATCAGGGAATGATATACCGCGAAGCAAATGATAATATAGAATCATTCATTGAAAATCACCAAGAGATAGAGCATGTTTTCATCGGTTTTAATGCACTAAATAATGCTGAAAAGAATATTATTCAATCTTTTCTAAAAAAGACGAATGCAGATGTTTTTTGGGATATTGATAAAGTATTCTTAGAAAATACAGAACACGATGCTGGTTTATTCCTCAGGGATTACAAACAGAATTGGCCTCATTTCATCGAAAACGAATTTAAAATAACAAGCAATCACTTTTCAGAAGAAAAAAATATCAAGATAATAGGAGTCCCTAAAAATGTAGGACAAGCTAAATATGTTGGAGCTATTTTAGAGAATCTTAAAGGTGCTATAAAAAATACGGCAATTGTACTAGGAAATGAAAACCTATTAGCTCCAGTTTTAAATAGCATTCCACCAGAAATTCAGAAAGCTAATATTACAAGTGGTTTTCCTTTAAACCTATCTCCATTTGCTTCTTTTTTTGAAACATTACTGGATGTGTGGGACAAAACAAACGATCAATTATGGCATTATCAAGATGTGATAAACATACTCTCAAACCCAATAAGTAATTCACTTCTAGAAAACATTAGCAAGGAAAGCATTGAATTAATTGAGAAGATTAAAAAGGAAAATCTTATATACATCAATCAAAATTCTTTAAATGAATTAAACCAAAAAGAAGCAAATCTATTCCTAGATAAAAAAGGAATTTCTATAAATACAGTAATTGAAAACTGTATTTCTATAATTTTATCCTTGAAGGCAACATATACCAGCGATGAACAAAGAAATCCATTATTTCTTGAATACCTTTATCGCTTTTATGAAGTTTTTAATCAGCTAAAGACTTTCAACAATGAATATAAATCGATTACAGGGATTAAAACCCTAAAAAAAATATATGTAGAACTACTTGCTAGTGAAACAGTAGATTTTAAAGGAGAACCGCTACAAGGATTGCAGATAATGGGAATGCTAGAAAGTAGAAATTTAGATTTCGAAACGGTTATACTAACTTCAGTTAATGAAGGCATTCTTCCCGCAGGAAAAACAAACAGTTCATTTATTCCTTTTGATTTAAAAACTGCATTCGGATTACCTACTTATAAAGAAAAAGATGCCATTTATTCGTACCACTTTTATAGGTTATTACAAAGAGCAAAAAACATATATCTTATTTACAATACAGAGCCTGATGCGTTGGAAGGCGGAGAGAAAAGTAGACTTTTGCAACAACTAACTATGCTTAAAGAGCCTAAGCATACTATTACAGAAACTATTGCTAGTCCAACCATAAAAAATGACAGAACAACATTAGCAACTATCAATAAAAGCGCAGCGGTTATAAATAAATTAAAGGAAGTTGCTGTAAAAGGGTTTTCACCAACTTCATTAAGTAACTATGTTCGAAATCCATTAGATTTTTACACACAGTCTGTTTTAGGAATAAGGCAAGTTGAAGAGGTCGAAGAGACGATAGCAGCAAATACGTTGGGAACCATTGTTCATGATACTTTGGAGTTTTTCTACAAGCCATTAGAAGGTAAAATAGTTACACTAGAAGACACCAAGAAAATGCGTAAAGATCTCGATAAACAAGTTGGGATTCACTTTTCCAAATCATATACAGAAACAAAATCATTAAGAGGTAAAAATTTAATTTCTTATTATGTTGCCAAAAGATATATTGAGAATTTTCTAACTTTTGAAGAGCAAAGAATAAAAAAAGGAGCTATTGTAAAAATAATTAAAATTGAGAGTAATCTTAAAACGGAGCTCCACATAAAAGAATTGAATTTCCCCATTTTTATAAAAGGGAAAGTAGATCGTGTAGAGGAAGTGGATGGAGTTATCAATATTATAGATTACAAAACAGGAAAAGTAGAACAAAAAGATGTTGAAATTATAGATTGGGAATGTTTAACTGAGGATTACAAATACAGCAAAGCATTTCAAATTCTTTGTTATGCATACATGATGCAAAAAAATAGTATTTATAATGAATTTCAAGGCGGTATCATTTCTTTTAAAAACATAAGAGGCGGCATTTTAAAGTTTACTAAAAAAGACGGTCCAGGCAGTAAAGCAACTAAAACACTTAAAATTAATACTGAAATTAAAAATGCTTTTCTAGAGCAATTAAACAACTTAGTGTTAGAAATATTCAATAAAGAAATTCCATTTCAGGAAAAAGAAATCCAAACACATGCATATTAACAGAAACATAGTATTAGAAGGTAAACACAAAAGACCAATTCTAGTAGACACATATTGCAACAAAGAGATTAATGGGCAACCAATTGTAATTTTTTGTCACGGCTATAAAGGATTTAAAGACTGGGGATATTGGGATTTAGTCGCTAAAGAATTTGCAAATAACGGCATATGCTTTGTTAAGTTTAATTTCTCTCACAATGGAGGTACCGTGAAACAGCCAATAGATTTTCCAGATTTGGAAGCATTCGCACTAAATAATTTCACAATAGAATTAGACGACTTAGAAACCGTTATCGATTGGATAATAAGTAGTAATAATGAACTCTCAGAAAAAATAAATACTTCTGATATTACATTAATAGGTCATTCTCGTGGCGGTGGTATTGTAACAATAAAAGCTGCTGAAGATAAGAAAATTACTAAATTAATTACATGGGCCAGTGTTAGCGATTTTAAAGCTCGATTTGCAGATGAAAAAGCACGCGCATATTGGAAGGAACAAGGTGTTATTTACATTGAAAATAGTAGAACTAAACAGCAACTGCCTCATTATTATCAGTTCTATGAAGACTTCATCAAAAATGAAGAACGTTTTACAATAAAAAATTCAGCAGAAAATATTGATATCCCCTTTTTAATTATACACGGCACAAAAGATCCTACTGTAGATTTAAGAGAAGGAGAAGCTTTGCATAATTGGGGCTCAAAAAGCAAATTATTAGTAATTGATGAAGCTGATCATGTTTTTGGAGGAAAACATCCTTGGGAAGAAAAAAAGCTCCCACAACACATGAAACAGATTGTAGAAGCTTCGATAAATTTTATTGTTAAATAAAATTATTTTTTATCTGGACGCGTTGGTCGCACTTCAATTTTACTAGGCAACGTTCTTGGATTCATTTTTAATAAATCTAATACTAATTGTCCGATATCTTCAGGCTGTATTTTCCAAGCGTCATCTTTAGATGGAGTATGGTCGTTAAAGTGAGAAGCAACAGAGCCAGGCATAATAGTTGACACTTTGATATCATACTTTCTAAGGTCTAGCATGGCAGCTTGTGTAAATCCTACAACGCCAAATTTAGTAGCATTATAACCAGCAGCTGTTGGAAAGAAATTTGTACCCGCCAAACTTGCTAATGTTATATAATAACCAGAAGATTTTTTTAAAGCCTCTACAGACGCTTTTAACGTATGAAAAACACCGTTTAAATTTGTATTTATCATTTGATGCCATGCATCGTCTTCTAACTCATCAATTGGAGCAAAATGACCAACACCTGCATTTGCAAGAACTACATCTAACTGCCCCCACTTATCCAAAATACTTTTTACAGCATCTTTTTCGTCTTGAATTTTAGTGACGTCAGAAGATAAACCAAGCACTAAATTACTATCACTACTTAAATTGGAAGCTGCCTTTTCTGCATCTTCTAATTTACGACCGCTAATAGCCACTTTCATACCTGCTTTTACAAGCTCTTCTGCAACTCCGTATCCTATTCCTTTTGTTCCACCTGTTATATAGGCTACTTTTCCTTTTAAATCCATTTGTTTAATTTTTATATAAAGATAAAAGCTAGGAAATAGAGTAAAAAACAAGCTACGTTATTCTTTTCTTAAAAGAACAACTTTGTCTGTAAGCTAAAAGACATTTTATAAAACATAGTTTTAACAAACAAAAAAACGCAATCACTATTAAAAATGATTACGTTTTATGTGGAGCATATCGGAGTCGAACCGACGACCTCTACACTGCCAGTGTAGCGCTCTAGCCAGCTGAGCTAATGCCCCTATAAATAATTAAACACTACTTCTTTACACTTAGAATTAAAAGCGGGATTGTACATCTAAATTCTCGCTTTAAAATTATATTTTTTTCCCAAAGCTTAGCAAAAAATCCTCGTTTCCTTCTAAACACTACTAATATCTCTGGTTTATGTTCTTGGAAATGCTCCAAAACTCCTTCAAACGTAGTCGTATTCTCTGTAACCTTCACATCGTCACTAAGAGATTTAAGTGTACTATCAACTTGTAAATCTTCTTCAACGTAACTAGGTGTTTTAACTAAGAGCAAGTTCAAACTTAACTTAAACTTCTCTTTAAAAGCCACCAATGGATCCAATATCGACGGACGTTTTACGATCCCAGATTTAAATGCAACAAGACCTGTATTATAATCTTTAAAAGTATTTCCCTCAGGAACTATTAGAGTAGGGATATCTGTTTGCTTAACAATTTTTCCGGTAGTCTTTCCTAAGAAAACTTCTTCACGAATATCTGTACTCCTAGGTTCCATAATTAGCAAATCTATTCCATATTGCTTATCCACAGCTTTTATACCATCTAAAACCTCTCCATTATATGCGGTGATCGTAATAGAAACTCCCTTTTTATCAACCTTACTTACAACTTCCTCTAATTGCTCTGTAGTAGTTTTTGCAACTACTTGCTCGACATTTGCAATAGAACCTGCTTTGTTAAAAAATGTGTATGCTTGCATAAGATAAATCTTACTATCAAAAAACTTAGCAAAATCTATAGCATACTGCAAAGTATTTGTAGTATTGGCGGATGTCCCTATTGGAACCAAAATATTTTTCATATGGTATGGTGTTTAAAGAATGATTGATAAAATGCTTTCTTACTTTTGCGCTTAAATTTACATAAAAATATTTTCTCGTCGATTTTTAAGGCTAAAATTGGCATTATTCTATTATGAAAGAAGCTAAAATTAACTTTAAAGAAATTAATCAACTAGCCATTCCAGCAATTATTGCAGGAATTGCTGAGCCTCTAATTTCTCTAACAGACATAGCTATTATCGGTAACGTGGAAAAAAATCCAGTTGAAGCCTTAGCGGCAGCAGGAATAGTAGGCTCATTTCTCTCTGCAATAATCTGGATTGTAGCGCAGACAAAAACAGCTATTTCTGCAATAGTTTCTCAACATTATGGGGCAAATAGACTGCATGCTGTTAAAACATTAGTTCCTCAAGCTTTAGCATTTAATTTTCTTTTCAGTTTAATAATTTACTTTGGAACTGCATGGGTGGCAGAAAGTATCTTCAGTCTATATAATGCTGAAGGACTTATTTTACAATATACAGCCGATTATTACCAAATTAGAGCACTTGGATATCCACTTACACTAGTAACATTCGGGATTTTTGGTGTTTTTAGAGGTATGCAAAATACGCTCTGGGCTATGGCATGTAGCTTAACTGGAGCCGCAGTAAATATTATTTTAGATTATGTTTTGGTGTATGGAATTGATGGAATAATTCCCGCTATGCATCTTAAAGGTGCCGCATACGCCAGTGTTATTGCACAGCTAGTAATGCTTATAATGGCAGTCTTTTTTTACATTTATAACACCCCCTTTAACTTTAAGATAAGCACTAATATAAATCCACAAATGAAAAAGCTCTTATTAATGAGTGCTAATTTATTTGTGAGAACAGCAGCTCTAAATTTCGCCATTTATCTTGCAAACAGTTATGCTACAGACTATGGAAAAAATTATATTGCTGCACAAAGTATCTTAATGAACATATGGCTTTTCTTTTCTTTTTTTATTGATGGGTATGCTAATGCAGGAAATGCCATTTCAGGAAGGTTATTAGGTTCCAAAGATTACAAGCGCTTATGGTATTTAAGTATCGATATTTGTAAATATGCTATTATAATCTCCCTAATTTTGATGGTAATCTGTGGATTATTTTATGACGAAATAGGTCGTCTTTTCAACAAAGAAGAAGCCGTTTTAGGTCTTTTTTCATCGGTATTTTGGATTGTATTAATCATGCAACCTGTTAATGCAGTTGCTTTTATGTTCGACGGGATATTTAAAGGGTTAGGCGAGGCTAGCTACCTTAGAAATGTTCTTTTAGCAGCTACTTTCCTTGGGTTCACTCCAACGCTATTTTTATTAGATTCCTTTGATTATAAATTATACGCTATTTGGATTGCTTTCTTTGTTTGGATGCTTATTCGATCTTCAGCACTAGTAATTAAATTCAGAAGAAAATATGTTAATGAATCTACTCCCAAATGATTTAACTAAAAATAAATAACCATTAAAAACAGATTTAAAATCTACTCAAGAAGCAAAAGAGACTTAGATTTCTTAAATTTGGAAAACACCTTTTATATATTATCAATATGGGCACAGATAGAATTGACGGAAGTTTATACACTAAAATTGAAAATAATATTGCTATCCTAGAATTTGGGCATCCTGCAAGCAATTCTTTCCCTTCAATACTTTTGAAAAGACTTACTGATGAAATAAATTCGTTATCTGAAAATGAAGAAGTTCACCTGATTGTATTAAAGAGTGAAGGTGAAAAAGCATTTTGCGCTGGAGCTTCATTTGATGAACTTATTACTATTGAAAACAATGAACAAGGAAAGGCTTTTTTTAGCGGCTTTGGAAATGTTATCAATGCCATGCGAAAATGTAGTAAACTAATTATTGGTCGCATTCAAGGAAAAACTGTAGGAGGTGGTGTTGGACTTATTGCAGCATGTGATTATGCTATTGCAACAGAAGCAGCAGCTATTAAATTATCCGAATTTACTATTGGTATTGGCCCTTTTGTAATTGCTCCTGCGATAGAGCGTAAAATGGGAATAGCCGCTTTGGCAGAATTAACAATTGCAGCTACCGAATGGAAAAATGCTTATTGGGCTAAAGAAAAAGGGTTGTATGCCAAAGTATATGAAACTCTTACCGAAGTAGATGATGAAATCAATACTCTAACGAACAAATTAGCGGGATACAACCCAGAATCGTTATATGCCATGAAAAAGGCATTATGGGAAAATACCAAAAGCTGGGATTCGCTCTTAGAAGAAAGAGCTAAAACATCAGGAAAATTGGTATTATCTGACTTTACTAAGAAAGCATTAGAGAAATTTAAAAAATAAGCTCTTCGCTATCAATAGCTTTTGTGACATTTGCTTTAATAGTTGGAAAACTAGTAAAAAACTTACGTCCATCTTTTCTTTTTAAAACTGCAAGTTGCTCTCCATCTGCATTTGTATTAATTTCAGTTACTACAACTTCATTGTTATAAACAGATTTGTAGTTTGGTACTCCACCTCTTTTTATAATAATATTCTTTCTAGGTAAATCAATGTGGTTGTAAGTACTTTCAGAAATACTATTAATTGTTAGAACATCTCCAACGTTAACCTCTTTATCTTGTGCTTGGACAGCAAACACAAAAAATGAGAATACTGCAAAAAACAATCTCTTTTTCATATCTATTTTGTTTAATTGTTATTATACTCTAATTATATTAACAAATATACAAAATATTATGATTTTGATAAATAGCGAAATTCATAAAAAAATGCTAAAATCGAGGCTCTTAAAGACAGAGAATCAACTACTTAAAAGCTTGTTCTCCCGTGATATCCGCCCCAGTTATTAGTAGATGAATATCATGGGTTCCTTCATAGGTTATAACGCTCTCTAAATTCATCATATGACGCATGATGCTATACTCACCACTAATCCCCATAGCTCCTAGCACTTGCCGAGCTTCCCTTGCTATATTTAGAGCCATGTTAACATTATTACGTTTTGCCATAGAAATTTGAGCAGAAGTAGCTTTTCCTTCATTTTTAAGTTGGCCTAAACGAAGTGCTAGCAATTGTGCTTTTGTAATTTCTGTAATCATTTCAGCTAACTTTTTTTGCTGAAGTTGTGTAGAAGCGATAGGCTTTCCAAATTGAATTCGTTCTTTAGAATACCTCAACGCAGTATCATAACAATCCATAGCTGCACCAATTGCGCCCCAAGCGATTCCGTATCTAGCAGAATCTAAACAGCCCAGAGAAGCTCCAAGTCCACTTTTACCAGGCAATATATTTTCTTTAGGCACTTTTACATTATCAAAAATCAATTCTCCTGTAGCAGAAGCCCTAAGCGACCATTTATTATGAGTCTCTGGCGTTGAGAATCCATCCATACCTCTTTCTACAATGAGGCCATGGATACGCCCCTCTTCATTTTTTGCCCAAACTACGGCAATGTCTGCAAATGGGGCATTTGAAATCCAAAGTTTTGCTCCGTTTAAAATATAATGATCCCCAGCATCCTTAAATTTAGTCTCCATTCCTCCAGGATTAGAGCCATGATTAGGTTCTGTAAGTCCAAAACATCCCATAAACTCTCCTGACGCTAATTTTGGAAGGTACTTTTTACGCTGTGCTTCCGATCCATACTTCCAAATAGGGTACATAACTAAAGAGGATTGCACAGATGCTGTAGAACGAACACCGCTATCTCCTCTTTCTATTTCTTGCATGATAAGACCATAACTAATCTGATCTAAACCTGCACCTCCATATTCCTCGGGAATATAAGGGCCAAATGCTCCTATCTCTGCGAGTCCCTTTATAATTTGTTTTGGAAATTCTGCTCTTTGAGCATAGTCTTCAATTATTGGAGAAACTTCCTTTTTAACCCAACTACGCGCAGCGTCACGCACTAATTTATGTTCTTCGGAAAGTAAATCATCTATATTATAATAATCAGGTGCTTCGAAAAGGTCTGGTTTCATGGTTAACTTTTATGAATTGTTTTACTCAAATATAACCAAAGAAATATAACATATCAACGATGTATTGTTATATTTTACCCGTTTATTAAGTGAAGTATGAAGTTAATAGTTGTTTTACTGGTAATCGAGATTTAAAACTGCCTTATGATTCTGTAGAGTACATTTAGTATTTAATGTAATTACCTAGAAATTTTGTTGTTAATAGTGGGTTGTTTTCTATTTTCAGAAGGAAAATAAATTAACATTCAACAGAGAAATATAAATTATAAAATGTTTGTCCATTTCAAGAGAAACATGACAAAAAGAGTTGCTGCACTACTGGTTATTATTGAACTTTGCCAGAAATAAAGTCTACCTACCCATGTCTTCCACATATTTTTCCCGCCTATTTTTTTAACATAGTCACTAAGAGCTATATAATGAACAAAATTCATTAATAAAAAAATTAAAACCGCAATAACTACTATCCACATATTCTTTCATTTACTGAATTATAGTTTAATATAAAAACCAACCAATTAAACTCTTGGTATACTAAATATAGTGAAAATTATTTATAGTAAAGGAATGGCTTATTTTTGCTTTTATGCTACTAGCCAGAATCTTATATAAAAAAAGAGCATCTAAAATTAATTAAATGCTCTTTTAATATGATCTAAACTAATAAACGGCTATTACACTTCGTAATTATCCCAATTAGCAATTTCATTTCTTTCTTCAGGTTTAATACAAATATCTAAAGTACGCTGATCGTATTTCATATTATATTGAGCCAAAACATCGTCTGGAACTCCATCCCAAACATTTGGTGTATTCCCAACATAGCCAAGATATTTAATCCCTTCTTCGCTTGTAAAATATCCCGTAGACACTAAATCTCTCAAACGTGTAAAAAAGCGAGCTCCTTGAACAAGATGTGGCTTTACATCATCTGGATAAGCAATATCTTCAACGATTTCTATCTGTTGCTCTTCAGAAATACTTTTAAACACCTTGTTAAAGCGTTTGTTACTTTCATGATCTATCCACATAATCCCACCTCGAAGTGGCAATTGATGATGCGGCATATCTAAAACTATGTATGAGATAAAGTCTATGACTCCTACTTTACTAGCTGCACTATAATCACCTTCAGCAGGAATAATTATATCAGCAAGAACAGTAAGTGTTTCTAATTCATGATCGTTAAAATAAGCCCCTTTAGCACGTAACTCCTCTTCATAGGCTAACTCTTCTTTGGTACGTGTTGTGTCGTAATTATTATCACTATCACTTGGCGCATCTGTGTTTGCAATGGTTGGCTCTTCGGTATCAGTAAGACATCCCGAAAACATAAATCCGGAAGTAACAGTACCTGCCACCATGGCTTTTAAACTTTTTCTTCTATCCATGATTTTTATGTTTTAAATATTCATTTTTTTCATTTCTTCTGTAAGATAATCAGACGCCCTCCAAGCCAATGCTAAAATTGTCCATGTAGGATTTTTATCTGCTTGAGAAACAAAAGCTCCACCATCCATAACAAATAAATTTGGCACATCATGCGTTTGATTATATCTGTTTACCACAGAAGTAGAAGGATCATCACCCATTCTCGTTGTACCTACTTCATGAATAATTCTTCCTGGAGCATCTAATCCATAATCGCTTTCTTTTCCAGGCTTATCTCCCAATGGAATAGCTCCCATGTTATGATAAAGCTCTTCAAAAGTGTCTTGCATGTGCTTTGCTTGCTTAACCTCATCGTCTGTCCAATTATAGTTAAAACGCAACACTGGAATTCCATATTTATCGACTACATTAGGATCTATCTCACAGTAATTATCTTTCTGCGGAATACTTTCACCTCTACCAGCCATACCAACCGTTGCACCATAATATCTACTAACATCTTCTTTTAGTCCAACTCCATAACCCCCAGCCTTTTTATTTTCGCCAGGTTTTTGAAACTTTCCATTAAGATTTTGAATTCCCATTCCAGCTCCATAAGAAGGCATTCCCATACCTCCCCAATATTCAATATGATATCCTCTAGAAAATCCAAGATCCTTTTTATCATTTAACCACCATGGAACATATAAATGCATTCCTCCAACACCATCTTCATTATAACGTTTTCTTTCCATTAATTCAGGAATTATTGCAGATCTAGAGGCTCCTGTAGAATCGTGTAAATACTTTCCTACTACACCACTAGAATTGGCAACTCCATTTGGAAATCTTTCTGACTTAGAATTCAATAAAATTCTAGCAGAACTACAAGCACTAGCAGCTAAGATAACAACTTTTGCTTTTACCGTGTACTCTTGATTATCATATTTATTTACATAAGAAACACCTGTAGCTTTTCCATTTTCGTCCGTTAAAACCTCTCTTACCATTGCATTTACATAGAGATCTACATTATCATACTCCAATGCTGGTTTTACCAAAACAGATGAAGACGAGAAATCTCCGTAAATACTACATGAACGAGAACATTGACTACAATAGAAACAAGCACCACGACGATTGTCTACACGCTTAGTAAGAATAGAAAGTCTTGATGGAATAACAGGAATATTAGATTTTGCTCCTGCTTTTTTAAGATATAATTCGTGTAAACGGGGTTTTGGTGGTGGTAAAAAATACCCATCTGGTTCATTTTTAATATTTTCTTTACTCCCAAAGACTCCAATAAATTTATCAACCTTGTCGTAGTAAGGTTTTACATCGTCATAAGAAATAGGCCAGTTATCTCCTTTTCCATCAAAATCTTTTCTTTTGAAGTCCAAAGGCCCAAAACGTAGCGATATACGTCCCCAGTGATTTGTTCTTCCACCAACCATTCTAGAACGGAACCAATCAAATTTAGATCCATTTTTATGAGTGTACGGTTCGCCATCTAGCTTCCATCCACCATAAGCCATATCGAAATCTCCAAAAGCTCTTGTGCTTCCGGCCCCTCGACGAGGAGATTCATAAGGCCATTTAAATTGCGTTTGTTGATCGGGATTAGCAGGGTCAAAATTAGGTCCAGCTTCTAGCAAGGCTATTTTAAAACCAGCTTCAGAAAGCACCTTTGTCGCCATTCCTCCTCCAGCTCCAGAACCCACGACCAAAATGTCGTAAACCTTAGACGCTTCTTTAATTTGAAAAGACATTTACGTTTGTATTAGTTAATATTAATTTTATATAAATCTTATTTATTGTAAAGGATTTTATTTGGGCGATTACTCATATAAAAGTTTAACTCGCCTCCTTTTATAATATCGTCATGCTTTATAAATGGTTCCTTTAATTCTTTACCATTTAATAAAACTTTATCGACAAATACATTTTCTTCGGATTGATTATTAACAACCACTTTAAATTTATTACCATTTTCAAGATTCACAGTAGCGCTTTTCATCGCAGGGCTTCCTAATGCATATACATCTGAGCCTGGTGCAACTGGATAAAACCCTAAAGTACTAAAAATATACCAAGCACTCATTTGTCCAAAATCATCATTCCCACCTAAACCATCAGCTTTAGGTTGGTACATTGCTTTTAATATCATCCTAATTTTATCTTGAGATTTCCATGGAGTATCTGTCCAATTATACAAGTACACTACATGGTGAGAAGGTTCATTTCCATGAACATAATTACCAATTATTCCTTCACGGGAAATATCTTCCGTATTTTCAAAATATTTATCTGGTAGATCCATAGAAAAAAGCGAATCTAAATGCTGCGAAAAGACTTCCTTTCCTCCCATCATTTCAATCATCTTATTTGGCGCGTGTGGGACATACAAACTATAATTCCACGAGTTACCTTCAATAAAACCTTGCCCATGAGTATTTAATGGATCAAAATCCTTTTTAAAGCTTCCGTCGTCTAATTTAGGACGCATAAACCCGCTTTTCTCATCATATACATTTTTATAATTCTCAGCACGTTCACTAAATTCGTTATAAATATCATCCTTCCCTAGTTTCTTTGCTGCCTGCGCAATTGCCCAATCATCATAAGCATACTCTAGCGTTTTAGAAACAGAAGAACCATTTTTATCTTCTGGAACATATCCTTTTTCCATATAATATTCTAAGCCATCGTAATAAGGAACCTTTGCTGTATGAACACTTGCCATAAGTGCAGCTTCAGCATCAAAACCTGTATTACCTTTTACAATAGCATCAGCAATTACAGAAACACTGTGATATCCAATCATACACCAATTCTCATTGGCATAATGAGACCAAACTGGAAGCATTCCATGTACACTTTGATTATAATGCGAAACCATAGAATTAATCATGTCTGAATTTCTCTTAGGTTGCAATACATTGAATAATGGATGTAATGCTCTGTATGTATCCCATAAAGAAAAACTAGTGTAATTTGTAAAATTCTCAGCTTGATGAATATTCATGTCTAAACCACGATATTTACCATCAACATCCATATAAACTGTTGGACCAAGAAAAGCATGATACATTGCCGTATAGAAATTTACCATTTCATCTTGATTTATAGGATCCAATTGAACCTTATTCAGTTCAGAATTCCATGAATTTTGTGTTTCCTCCTTGACTTTTTCAAAATCCCAATGAGGAATCTCTACATTCATATTATTAATAGCCCCTTTTGTACTCACAGGAGAAATAGCAAACTTAATTTTCACCTTTTCACCTTCAGAAGTATTAAAATCAAAATATGCTTTTAAATTTTCTCCCGCCATTTCTGGAAAGTTAGTGTTTTGGTCAAACTTTCTCCAAAAGCCCTTGTAAACATTATTGTCATAATTTTCTTGACCATATTTAGTGATTGGCTTACTAAAAGCCATCGCAAAATAAACTTTACGTGTTCTTGCCCAACCATTAGTTTGTCTGTAACCAGTAACTAGCGTATCGTTTTCTACACGAACAAAGGTCCATACATTTTTCTCCTTATAATTATAAATTCCCGATGTTAGATCTAAAATAATATGAGATGCTTCCGATTTTGGAAACGTATACTGATGCATCCCTACACGTGTAGTCGCAGTTAATTCAGCTTTAATATTATAATCTTCTAGCTGAACGCTATAATAACCAGCTTCTGCATGCTCATTTTTATGAGAAAATCGTGAACGATACCCAGTGTCTGGATTAGATTCTGTTCCTGGATTCATTTGAAGCTCGCCTACAGTAGGCATGATTAAAAAATCACCTAAATCTGAATGTCCTGTACCGCTAAAATGTGTATGACTAAAACCAACAATAGTTGTATCATCATATTGATATCCTGCGCAATATTTATATACATCTGGATTATAATGCCCATCTAACTCATAAGGAATGGTATCCGTATCTGGACTTAGTTGTACACTCCCAAATGGAGCCGTAGCACCTGGGTATGTATGTCCCATTTTGGCAGTTCCAATCATTGGATCTACATACTGGACTAAATTTTGGAAATCATCAGTATGATTAGAAGCTGACTCATTAGCGACTCCTTTCTTCTGATTACACGTCACAAACATTAATGCTGAGAAAAAAACAGCAAACTTTAACGTACATTCATATATAAATTTAGGAGGTTTTATCATAATCTCTCTTAAACAATTTACATTTTATTCATTTGATAAAGAATATGGAGCATCTGATTTTTCTGTTCCTCTATTCTTATTAGGCGTGCTACTCATTTCAAAATCAATCTTAGCTCCTTCCATTAAAGCTTTATGACTGATAAAGTTTTTGCTATAATTCTGCCCGTTGAAACTCATTTGATCCACATACCTATTCTTGTCACTATTATTAGGGGCATCAATTATAACTTTTTTACCATTTTGTAATTCAACAGTAAGCTTTTTAAATAGTGGGGCACCTAAAACATATTCATCCGTTGCTGGACAAACTGGATAAAATCCCATTGCAGAAAACACGTACCAAGCTGATGTTTGTCCGTTATCTTCATCACCACAATAACCGTCTGGCGTAGGCATATACATTCTATCCATTGTTTCACGAACCCAATACTGAGTTTTCCATGGTTGAGAAGCATAATTATACAAATAAATCATGTGTTGAATAGGTTGATTCCCATGTGCATATTGCCCCATGTTTGCTATTTGCATTTCTCGAATTTCGTGGATAACACCTCCATAATAGCTTTCATCAAAAATTGGTGGTAAAGTAAATACTTCGTCTAGTTTTGCTGTAAAACTATCTTTCCCTCCCATTAAATCCATAAGTCCTTGGATATCATGAAAAACAGACCATGTATAATGCCAACTATTACCCTCAGTAAAAGCATCTCCCCATTTAAATGGATTAAATGGCTCCATGAATTTACCCTCTTTATTTTTACCACGCATTAAATTGGTTTCCTTATCGAATAGATTTTTATAGTTTAAACTTCTTTCTTTATAAAGTTTTATTTCTTTTTTAGGTCTGTCTAAGGCTTTTGCTAGCTGGTAAATTGCAAAATCATCATAAGCATATTCTAATGTACGGGCTGCATTTTCATTAATATCTACATCGTAAGGAACATAACCTAAGTCTTTATAATATTCTGCTCCAGCACGCCCAACAGCAGTAAGCGGCCCTGCATTATTTGCTCCATGAATAACAGCTTCATAAAGTGTCTCTATGTCGTAATTAGCATCTTTATTTTTAAGATAAGCATCTGCAACTACAGAAGCGGAGTTATTTCCAACCATAACACTTCTAAGTCCTGGACTTGCCCATTCTGGCAGCCATCCACTTTCTTTGTAAGCATTTGCCAAACCTTCTTGCATTTGAACATTTAACTCAGGATACATTAAATTTAAGAAAGGAAATAGAGATCGGAAGGTATCCCAAAAACCTGTGTCCGTAAACATGTATCCAGGCAAGACCTTACCATTGTATGGACTATAATGAACTACGTTTCCATCTTTATCGTATTCAAAAAACTTTCTTGGAAAAAGAAGAGAACGGTATAAGCAAGAATAGAAAGTCTCAAACTGATCTATAGTTCCGCCTTCTACTTTAATTCTATTTAATTCTTTATTCCATATATTTCTTCCTGCTTCTTTTAAAGCATCAAAATCATTATTCCCAATTTCTTTTAAATTAATTTCAGCTTGTTCAATACTTATAAAAGAAGACGCTACTTTGGCATTTACCTGTTGTCCTTTTTTGGTTTTAAATCCAACAACGGCACCAACATGATCTGCTTCATTTTCTAAAACATCTTGAAGTTTATTGTTGCTGAAAGTATTTGTACTAACAAAAGGCGTATCAAATTCAATAACAAAATAATTTTTAAAATTGTCAGGTACACCACCGCTATTTTTAGTAGTATAACCTATTATTTTATTTTCCTTCGGAAGTAATTTTACATATGATCCTTTATCTAATGCATCGATTACAATATAAGCACTATCGGTTTCTGGAAAAGTAAATCTAAAGCGAGCAGCTCTCTCTGTTGGTGTAATCTCTGTGGTAACATTGTGATCTGCCAAATAAACACTATAATAATGAGGCTTTACGGTTTCGGCTTTATGAGAAAACCAACTTGCACGATCGTCTTCATTAAAAACTAACTTTCCAGTAATTGGCATGATAGCAAATTGCCCATAGTCGTTCATCCAAGGTGATGGCTGATGTGTTTGTTTAAAACCTCGGAGTTTATCTGCATCGTATTCATATGCCCAACCATTCCCCATTTTACCAGTTTGAGGTGTCCAAAAATTCATTCCCCAAGGCATTGCAATAGCTGGATATACATTACCATTAGACATACTTGGTTTTGAGTCGGTTCCCATTAAGGGCTTGACATAATCAATTGGATTCTCAATTGAAGCTATTTGCTTTGTTTGTCCAAAAGCGACTGAACAAGCAAAGAATAGTGAGGTAAGGAGTAAAAATCTCATATAAAATGTAACTTAGGTTGTTTCCACTATTATGTGGTTTTTATTAAAATTTAATAGAGGATATATAAAAGCAATCTTCTTTAAAATGACTCTCCCACTCTTAAAAAAGAGAGGGAGAAATCAAACTAACTAATTGATAATAGAAAACATTTTTACCAATCTGGATTCTGTGTCAACTCTTTATTGTTATTAATTTCCCTTTGCGGAATTGGAAATAACAAATACTTTTCTGTAAGCGTAGGTCCATATGAAAATTGATGCCCTACAAAATTTTCAAAACTTCCAGTGGTAAGGTTTAAAGCTTTTCTTCTTCTTGCCATGTCAAACCAATATTTATTTTCGAACGAAAGTTCATAAAAACGTTCTTTCCAAATATCTTCCTGTGTAATACTTGCGTCATATAATGGTAAATTAGCTCTATCTCTAACTTCATTTATAGCAGCAAGTACATCTTTAGTTGCTCCATAAGCTTCGAATCCTGCTTCTGCATATGTTAATAAAACTTCAGCATATCTAAAGAACTTCCAACCAAGGCTACTTTGCGCCGTTCTTAAAACTGCATCTTCATCAAAATATTTATATATATATGTAGCGCTAAAATCAACTATTTCATTCGGGTCATCAATAGAAGGGTACTCTGTAAAGTAAAACTCTTGTTCTTCTAAACGTTTATCACCTGCTTCATGTGCATCTATAAAATCTTGAGTTGGATACAGCGCTCCATATTCATCAGAAAATTGAGAAATCCCTCTAGATCTTGGTAACATCCATGATGTTAAACCACTTGTAGCAAATCCTACTAAATATTGATTCTGAAAAATAATCTCTCCCGTGTTATTAATATTTGGGTCATGTAAATTATCATAATCATCAAAAAGACTATATTTCTTACTATCTATTACCTCTTTTGCTTTATCTGCAGCTAACTTATAATAATTATCCCCTGCCTGTAATGGATAACCCGCCATAGTAAGATACACACTAGACAATAATGTTTTTGCAGCTCCTAGACCTACTCTTCCTGACTCATCTGTAAAAGGAATTCCAGAGTTTTCTACATCTTTGAGGTCTGCAACAATTGCATTATAAACCTCCTGCTGCGGACTTCTTGCTGGATAAAGTAACTCAGATGATGCGTCTACAGGTTCTAAAATTAAAGGCACATCTCCAAACAACCTTACTAAATGAAAGTAATAAAAAGCTCTAACAAACTTAGCCTGACCAATAAGGTTGTCCTTATCAGATTGCGCCATATCTACTTCTGGGATACGAGCAATTGCCAGGTTTGCATTTGCTATGGCTCTATATGAATTCTGCCACCAGTTTAAAACATAAGCATCTTCTGAGTTTGCTGTTAGGTTTCTATATGCATTGTTAAATTGGCTTTGTCCAACCTCTGTATTGCACAGACCTGTTGCAAATTCTAGCATCATAAATGGACTTTCTCCATAGGTACCAGAACCATCACTAACAAACCTCAATGAAGCATATAGAGTATTTATTGCCGACTCCGCTTGTTCTCTAGTTTGAAAGTAATTGTCTTGAGTATATTCAGATTCATTTTCTTCAGCTAAAAAATCTGAACAACTACTTACTCCTACTAAAACTAAACATAGGAGAGCGTTGATATATATTTTTTTTGAAATTTTCATTGCTATCAATTTATAAGTTTAAAAAGTAAGGTTTAACCCCAAAGTAAATGTTCGAGGTTTAGGGTAGTCAAAAAATGTGATTCCTTGTGCAAACGCATCACCATATGTACTTACTTCAGGATCATAACCAGTATAATCTGTTGCCAAAAAGAAGTTTTGTACGGATGCGTATAATCTTAATCTTTTCAGTTTAAATTTATCTAAAATATCTTGAGAGAAGTTATAACCTAAGATTAAGTTTCTACCTCTAATAAAGGAAGCATCTTCTACCATTCTTGAATCAATAGTAGATCTATAGTAAGCACTAGACGGTCTGTTTTGAGCAATCATTGTATTTTGATTGTCTGGTGTCCATCCATCTAAAACAGTTGCATAACTATTTGCTTGCCCTGTTCTATCTTCTCCAGAGTGTCTAGACAAATTCAAAACATCATTACCATATGAGAACTGAAGATCTAATGTAAGATCTAAGTTTTTATATCTAAATGTATTAAACAATGCACCAAACCCTTTAGGATATCCACTTCCTATTATTTTTCTATCGGCAGCATTTATTTGCCCATCTTCATTTAAATCTGCATGCTTAATATCTCCAGGTAAAAGACCATAGATAGCAGCCTCATCAGCCTCATCGCTCCCCCAAGTTCCTTCTCGAACTAAACCGTAAAAAGATCCTACAGATTCTCCTACTCTTAAAATATTAGTGTCGGATAAAAAGCCTGGGCCAGGGAAAATATCATCATCCTCTTCTCCCAAAGCCAATATTTCATTCTTATTAAATGAAATATTGAATGTTGTAGTCCATGAAAAGTCTTCAGAACTGATATTAACAGTGTTTAGCGTTAACTCCAAACCTTTATTCTGCATACTCCCTATATTAGAATAAATATTAGAGTAACCACTAGAAGTTGGAACTGGTGCATTCAATAGCATGTCTGTTGTCTTTTTGTAATAAACATCTGCTTCTAATTCTATTCTATTATTAAACATACCCAATTCGACACCAGCATCAAATTGCGCTGTTTTTTCCCATTTTAGATTAGGATTTGCTAAAGTCCCAATACCTACACCTGGATACCTTTCTCCTCCTAAAATTGCTGTATTAGAGCCCAAACTAGCTAAAGACTGATAAACTCCGATTTCTGAATTTCCAGTTTCTCCATAACTTGTTCTGAATTTAAGATTGGAAATAGTTTCACTATCTTTTAAAAAGTCTTCTTCTGAAACTTTCCACGCAAATGCTGCTGAAGGGAAAAAAGCTCTTTTATTCTCTTCCCCAAATTTTGAAGAACCATCTAAACGCCCAGTAACAGTGAATAAATATTTATTCATTAAACTATAGTTTATTCTTCCAAAGAAAGAATTAAGTGTCCATTGGTATGTATCTGAATCAGGTGTAAGTGGATTTGCTCCTACTTCTAAATTATTAAATTGATAAAAATCATCTGTAAAACCTCTACTTCCAGCATAGCTATAAAAATAGTCATATTGTTGCCAACTAAGTCCAGCTAAGGCATTAATTCTATGATTCTCGTTGAATTCATAGTCATAAGTTAGATAGTTTTCAAATTGCCAATAATTTGTTCTCGTATTTCTTATAGTTGCTTCCCCTTGAAAATTTGCACTTAGGTTATTTAATTCTCTTCCTGAGTAAAAATCATCTTGGATATTATTAATATTCGCTCCAATACTACTTCTTAATTGAAGATTTTTAGTAATATCAATATTAGCATAAACATCTCCTAAAAAGGATTGTGTTTTTAGAATGTTAGTACGGTTTAAAAGTATGTTTACAGGGTTTTCTCCTCCTTCCATATTTGGGTAATCAGCGTTTGTACCATAATCTCCATTTGGATATTTCACAGGAACAATAGGAAGTGTCTCAACCATCATTCTTAAGGCTGTTAAACCACCTACACCTCCATCAACTCTATTTTCTTCTATATGATTAAATGTAAAGCTACCACCTACTTTTAGCCAGTCTTTAACCTGACCATCTAATACTAATCTCCCAGAATATCTTTTTAAATATGATTCTAAAAGAACTCCTTCCTGATCAGAATGATTTAAATACAATCCATAAGATGTCTTTTCATTCCCTCCAGTAAACGAAAGATTATGATTTTGAGTTATAGCAGTTCTAGTTGCTTCTTCTTGCCAGTCTGTATCATATAATGGATTTCCATTAGCATCAAATAAATTAGAATCATCACGATAATTCATTGGGTTTTCATACTTCCCATTCGCCCAACCAACTGGATCATACTTTTGCGCATTGTTATAAGAATTCATTTCTACTTGCAAAAACTCTTCAGAATTTAAAACATCTAGCTTTCTTACCATCTCACCAATACTAATAAAAGAATCAAAGCTTACTTGACCTCCAGTTTTAGAACCTCTCTTAGTTGTTACAATGATCACTCCATTAGCACCTCTTGCTCCATAAATTGCGGTTGCAGAAGCATCCTTCAAAACCTCCATTGATTTAATATCATTGGGATTTAAATAATTAATAGGTCATGCTCCAATAACTCCATCTACTACATATAATGGCGAATTATTTGCATTAATAGAGTTATTACCTCTAATTCTTACATTTGTATTTCCTCCTGGCCTACCAGAGTTTGAAGAAACATTAACCCCCGCTGCTTTACCAGCCAATGCCTGCTCCGGATTAGTCGTTGGAATCTCTTGGATAGACTCACTATTTATTGTTGATACAGAACCTGTTAAGTCAGATTTTCTTTGAGTTCCATAACCTATCACAACAACTTCATCTAAAGCCTGTGTATCAGGTTGCAATGTAATATCAACAGAAGATTGTCCGTCTACTGCCACCTCTTTAGTTTTAAAACTGATAAAACTAAAGACTAAAATAGCATTATCAGGTACATCATTTAACTCATAGTTACCATCAAAGTCGGTTTGTGTTCCATTTGAAGTACCTTTTACTAAAACATTGGCTCCAGGCAATGGACCATTTTCATCTGAAACAGTTCCAGAAACCGTTTGCGCTTGCGTAATACCAAAGCATAAAAATGCTATTGGCAAAACAAGCCTTTTAAATAAATTAGCTTTCATAAATTACAGTTAGTTAATAATTAAACTTGCACTAAATCGTTTTTAACGAACTAAAAAATAACACTAAAATCATAGTAAAACGTTTTAGTAGTGTTTTTTAAAAAAAATAGAAGTAAAAATACCCCTATGTTTTAAAATCAATAAAACGATTAAATTCAATGCTATATTACAAAAAATATAATATTCTTACAAAATCAAGCGTAGTATTTTATGAAATATATAAAATATGAAGCTAAAAAATTTCATAAAACCATATGTAGAAGCCTACATTTTTAAATAAAAGTCTGTGGTAAGCTCTATATAGTCTGTGGTATACTTATGTCTTTCTTTTTCTATAATCAGTTCTGCATAATTACAGTCTGATTCTAAAAAGGACAATTCTATAAGAGATCTTTTAATTTCTGAAGTGGGATTTCCTTTAACTCGTAATACTCGATTAGGAAAAAGGTTGTTTTTTGAAGCCAATTCTAAAAAACTAACTTCTTCTTTATATGGAATAATGATACTAAAAACTCCACTAGGAGATAATAGAAGAGACACTCCTTTTAATAAATCTTCAAAAGGGAGTGAAAAATTAGATCGTGCTTTTTCTCTTTGATTATCTTGGCTTGTAAAGTCTTCTGTATAAAAAGGAGGATTGGAAATTATCAAATCATATTTATCCTCAATCTCCTCAACGAACTCATCAAAACCTGCATGATAACAAAACAAACGATCTCCCCATGGAGAAGTTTCAAAATTACCTACACATTGCTCATAAGCATCATCGTCTATTTCTATTGCATCAATTAATTCGGCATTACTCCTTTGCGCTATCATCAATGCAATTAATCCGGTTCCTGCTCCTATATCTAGAACAGAAAAAGGACTACCTTTTAAAGACGTCCATGCTCCTAATAGCACTCCATCCGTTCCTATTTTCATAGCGCAACGGTCTTGCTGAACAGTAAACTCTTTAAATTTAAAAGGCTTCGTAGACATTTTTAATATATTATAGAGAATTTATAGATATAGGTCAATAAGTCCCTCGGGAGTTTTTACGACCACTTCATTGTTTTCTCGATCTATTTTTTCAATAAACTCATCGTTCATTGGAATCAAAATTTGTCTACCTTCATTTTCTACCTCAAAAAGTGCTTGGGCAGTATTATCATTAACGGAAACAATGGTCCCTACAGTACCATACTTCACATCTTTCATTGTAAAACCAATAATCTCATGGAAATAAAACTTATCTCCAGTTAATTTAGGCAAGAACTCTAAAGGCAAATAGAGTTCACTCTTCAAAATAGAATCTGCTTCGGCTTCTGTATCTACATCCTCTAATCGCATTCTTAAGAGCTGCGATTTATGCAAGGAAGATTTCTCTATAAAAAAAGGAACCAGATTATTGCCATGGGCAATAAATACTGATTCCAAATCTTTGTAAAGTTCAGGTTCATCAGTATCGAGCTTTGCCAATACTTCACCCTTAAAGCCGTACTTTTTAACTATTTTTCCGAGATAGAAGCATTCTTCTTTTCTCATGGAAATATATTAAGCGTCTGCTTTATTTTCTTCTTGTGCATCAGCTGCTGGAGCCTCTGCTTCCGCTTCAGGAGCAGCTTCTTCAGCTACTTCTTCTTCAGCTGGAGCTTCTGCTTTAGCATCTGCAATACGCTTCTCATTAATTGCTTTTTCAGCTTCTAATGCTTTAGCTTTAGCCTCTTCTTTAGCTTTGTCTAAGTCACTTTGCTTAGCCTCTACTATTCCAGCTTTATCTTCAACCCAAGCATTGAATTTCTCTTCTGCTTGCTCTGCTGTTAAAGCTCCTTTAGCTACACCTCCTAAAAGGTGGTGCTTTAATAAAACACCTTTGTAAGATAAAATTCTTCTAGCAGTATCAGTTGGCTGTGCACCATTCTGAAGCCATTTTACAGAACCATCTACATCCAAGTCAATTTGAGCTGGATTTGTGTTTGGATTGTAAGTTCCTAATTTTTCAAGAAATTTACCATCTCTTTTTGCGCGAGCATCAGCCGCTACAACCCAATAAAAAGGTTTTCCTTTTTTACCGTGTCTTTGTAATCTAATTTTTACTGGCATAATCCATTAATTTGCGGGGTACTCGACCCCATTATTAATTATGTTTCGCTCGCCATATGGCTTAAGCGGGTGCAAATATACGCTATTTCTCTTTTGATATCAATATCAAACACTTCTTTTTGTGTAAAAAACTGAAAATAAATTATTTATTGAAAATTTCAAAAAAACATAATAATGTTAAATATTCTATAGTTTTACTATTAATTATGAATATAATAGTTAATATGTCGTATATTTACACGCTCCTTCAACAACAATTGATCATATAATATTTTACCGAATAAGTGATGATTCATCTCACCCCCCAACTACTACACTATATTAGTTAAGAAAAAAGAGATGTTTTTTTCGATGGAAAGCCTGGTTTATACCGGGCTTTTACTATTTACAATACACTACTTCAATACAAGAGACCCCTTATAGGTTACTAAACGCACCCCTTTTAGTATAATAATAGTAACTTTGTGTTTTCAGAAATTATATCTTCACAACATCATGGCACAAGAAAACAATAGAAAGGTCTCTTTTGAAGGTGACATAAAATTCACTGGAATAAAATTAAAAACACCCGAAGTTTATGCTGCTGGTTTTAAAGCTGTAAAAGTCGCATTACAGCATACTTTTAAAGAAATGGGAGTCTCCAGATCGCTACCTACACTTTCACATATGAATCAGAAAGATGGTTTTGATTGCCCAGGTTGCGCATGGCCAGATCCAGAAAAGCCTTCAAAATTAGGAGAATACTGTGAGAATGGCGCAAAAGCCTTAGCAGAAGAGGCAACTCTTAAACAAGTGGATATCAATTTTTTTGAAAAATATTCTCTTGAAGAACTCTCCAAATGGTCGGATTTTGAAATTGGAAAAAGCGGGCGTATAGAAACTCCTATGATTTTAGAGGAAAACTGCACACACTATAAGCCAATTTCATGGGAGGAGAGTTTTAATGTTATTGCTGAAGAATTAAAAAAACTGAATTCTCCAAATGAAGCTGTTTTTTACACTTCTGGAAGATCAAGTAATGAAGCGGCATTTTTATATGGCCTATTTGCTAGAGCTTTTGGCACTAATAATATGCCAGATTGCTCCAATATGTGTCATGAATCTAGCGGAGTAGCATTAGTAGAAACACTGGGAATAGGTAAGGGCTCTGTAAAGCTTGAAGATTTTGAAGATGCAGAAGTGGTTATGGTAATCGGTCAGAATCCAGGCACAAATCACCCTAGAATGCTTTCTGCTCTAGAAAAATGTAAAAATAACGGCGGACATGTAGTAAGTATTAACCCTTTAGAAGAGGCCGGATTAACAAGGTTTAAAAATCCACAGGAAGTAAACGGGCTCCTATTTTCTGGAACTGCCCTTACGGATATTCATCTTCCTGTGAAAATAAATGAAGATGTTGCGCTCTTAAAACTTATCATGAAGAAGCTTGCTTTACTAGATACTTCAGAGCCTGTTTTTGATCATGATTTTATTAATAAATATACTGCTGGTTACGAATCTTTCTTAGCGCATTTAAATCAATTTTCAGAAGAAGAACTTTTAAAACGTTGTGGCGTAAAAGAGAGTTTAATAAACCAAACTGTAGCTCTATTAGCAAAAAAGAAGAAAATTATTGTTTGTTGGGCAATGGGACTTACACAGCATAAAAATGGTGTTGAAAACATTAAAGAATGCGTAAATCTATTGCTTCTAAAAGGTAGTTTAGGAAAACCTGGCGCTGGTACATGCCCCGTTCGCGGACACAGTAATGTACAAGGTGATCGCTCTGTTGGAATTATGCATTTTGTAGATAAGGAGTTAAATAATAACATCAAAAAGGTTTTTAATTTCTCCGCTCCGCAAGAAGAAGGTTATGATACCGTAAAGGCCATCGAAGCTATGCATGAAAATAAAGCAAAAGTGTTTATTGCTCTTGGAGGAAACTTTGTTTCTGCAGCTTCCGACACAGAATACACAGCAAACGCATTGCAGAAATGTAACCTTACTGTGCATATAAGTACCAAACTGAATAGATCTCACTTAATCCCTGGTAAAAGAGCATTAATTCTCCCTACATTGGGACGCTCTGAGCAGGATAAAAAAGATAATACGATTAGATTTCTTACTGTAGAGAATAGCATGGGTAAAGTTCATCGTACAAAAGGAATTCTCCCTCCATCTTCTACAAACTTAAAAAGTGAACCTGAAATTGTAGGAGGGATTGCTAATGCATATTTTAATGGTAATCACTCTGTAAATTGGTCTGATTTAAGTGAAAATTACGATCTTATTCGTGAGAAAATGGGTGCTGTAATTCCTAGTTTTAATAAAGTTTCTAAAAAGAGTGAAGGCACAGGCTACTACTTGCCTAACAATGTTCGAGAGTTAGATTTTAGTAAGCTTCCGCAGGGAAAAGCACAGTTTAGCAATTGTAATTTACCTTCTCACGAATTATCAGAAAATGAGTTTTTATTGATGAGTATTAGATCTCATGATCAATTTAACACTACTATTTACGGACTCAATGATCGCTATCGAGGGATTTATAATGAAAGACGTATTGTTATGATTAATGAAAATGATATGGGAAAATTTCAGCTTAAAAAACTCGATAAAGTAAACCTTATAAGTAATTATGATGGCGTTACACGAATTGCTAGACAATTTCTTGTGATCCCTTATAAAATACCGAAAGGCAACTTGGCAGCTTATTTTCCTGAAACTAATGTTCTAATTCCACACAATCAGTTTGCAGATAAAAGCTATACGCCCATTAGTAAATCCGTGAAAGTAACAATTGAAAAATGTAGTTAATAGCAAATAAATAGAACGTCAAAACTACTCCTTTTATATACTGATGCTTCAAATAGAGGGATTCTAACTACAAAGTGATACTTTTGTAATATGGCTGGAATTTACATTCACATCCCCTTTTGCAAGCAGGCTTGCCACTATTGCGATTTTCATTTTTCTACTTCTCTGAAAAAGAAATCGGAACTTATAAATGCGCTTGCTCAAGAAATGATTCTTCGGAAGTCAGAAATCGATGAGCCTATAGAAACTATTTATTTTGGCGGAGGTACTCCTAGCGTTTTATCAGTTGAAGAAATTAATTTTTTAATAGACACAGCATACAATCATTATGAAATAAGTGAAAAGCCAGAAATAACGCTAGAAGCTAATCCCGATGATCTTGACAAAGAAAAAATAATTGCATTTTCGCAAACTCCAATAAACCGCTTAAGTATTGGAATACAATCTTTCTTTGAAGAGGATTTAAAACTAATGAATCGTGCTCATAATGCTAAAGAAGCTAAAGAGAGTCTAGATCTTGCTACCCGATATTTTGCAAATATTTCTATCGACCTTATTTATGGAATCCAACAGATGTCTATAGCGCGCTGGAAAGAAAATATCCAAACAGCTTTAGATTACAACATTCCTCATATCTCCAGCTATGCACTTACAGTAGAGCCCAAAACAGCATTAGCAAAGTTTATAGAAAAAGGTATTATAGAAGATGTAGACGACGCCTTAGCGCAACAACATTTTGATGTATTAGTAGACACTTTAGAGAAGAATAATTTTGAGCATTACGAGCTTTCTAACTTCGGGAAAAAAGGCTTTTTCAGTAAAAACAATACCGCTTATTGGCTCGGAAAAAAATACCTTGGCATTGGTCCTTCTGCTCATAGTTTTAATGGCAAAAATAGAAGTTGGAACATTAACAATAACACTAAGTATATTAAAAGCATTACTGAAAGCATGCTACCAAGCGAAATAGAAACATTAACCCCCATCGATAGATATAATGAAGCTGTTATGACGGGCTTAAGAACTTCTTGGGGAGTTTCTATAGATAAAATTCAGGAAGAATTCGGTGAGGATTTTAAGAAATACATCTTCGAGCAAGCTGAAAAACATACTACTAGAGACTTGCTAATTTTTACTTCAGAAAAAAATAAAACAGTTCTTAAAACTACAAAAAAAGGAAAATTTCTAGCTGATGGAATTGCATCCGATCTTTTTATGTTAAATTTAGAGTGATTCAATAAATTGCATGAAAACAATCATAAAATACAACAATAAAACATACGAAGTTGACTTCTCTAAACCTTTAGATATTTCTATTCCTTTAAAGGGAGATGTTTCGAACCCAAATGCATGGTATATTCCTGCCCCAAAAATAACGCCAGTTAAAGACGGAGATTTTACTGGGAGCATTAAAGCAGGTGCCTCTACCAATTTTAATAACATATTTTTTAACCCTCACGCACACGGTACGCATACAGAATGCGTTGGCCATATTACCAGAGAGCTCTATAATATAAATGATGTTTTAAAACAGTTCTTCTTTATAGCTGAATTGATAACTATTTCTCCAGAACAAAGGGGAAATGACATGGTAATCACAAAAAAACACCTAGAGTCTAAACTGAAAGATACTACAACGGAGGCTTTAATTATTAGGACTCTACCCAATACCAACACCAAACTTACTAAACAATATTCGCATACAAACCCGCCTTATCTTTTAGAAGAAACCGCTATCTTTATAAGAGAATCTGGAATTAATCACCTTTTAATAGATTTACCTTCTGTAGACAAAGAAAAAGACGACGGAGAATTATTAGCTCATAAAAGTTTTTGGGATTATAATAATAACATTAGATTGGATGCTACAATTACAGAGTTTATTTTTGTACCGAATTCAATTTCAGATGGTAGCTATATTTTAAACCTACAGATAGCTCCTTTTGTAAACGATGCTTCCCCTAGCAAACCTATTTTATATAAAATAGCGAATTCATGAAAAGTAGTTTAAGAATAGAAGAGTTTTGCATGCTCCTACTAGGAACTTTTCTTTTTAGCAAGCTATCCATAGATTGGTGGTGGTTTTTAATCTTATTTCTCACTCCAGATATTGGAATGCTAGGTTACTTAAAAGATTCTAAATTAGGCGCCATAACATACAACCTATTGCACCATAAAGGAATTGCAATAATTCTATATCTTACAGGGATTATTTTAAAAAATGAAATCCTTCAATTTATCGGGTTATTAATTTTCTCTCATGCTTCTTTTGATAGAATGCTGGGCTATGGACTAAAATTTAAAGACAATTTTAACAACACACATTTAGGAAAATATGAGTGATATTATCCAAATATTATTAGGACTGCTATTAGGGATTCTTGGTACTTATTGGCTGGTTTCAATATTATGGAAACGTAAATCTTCAGAAAGTACAGAAAAGCAATCTGTAATACTTTTAGAGAAAATTAGAAACGTATACAAACTAGTAACAGTAGAAGGGGAGTTTGCGGAAATTTATCAATATGAGAATGTCCGCGAACATTTTATGAAACTTATCAGCAGCAAGAAAAAAGCATTGCTAGTAATAAATGCGAAGGTAAATATTGGCTTCGATCTAAAGAAAATAGAAATGCATGCCGACCCGAGTTCAAAAAAAATAATTCTTACTGCATTTCCACAACCTGAAGTACTAAGTATAGAACCAGATGTAAAATATTATGATATAAAAGAAGGCCTTTTTAATTGGTTTAAAACTGAAGATCTTTCTACTTTAAACAGTGAGGCCAAAGAGCATATTTTGAAAAAAATCCCTGAAAGCGGATTGATAGAAACCGCAAAAAAAGAAGCGCTAGATGCAGTTCTTATGATTGAGAATATGGTTCAAGCCATTGGTTGGAAATTAGACTATAAAGCGCTAGAAACCGATTTCATTCCTGAAAAGATTAAAGAAAAAACTACTCTCAAAAAGTAACAACACATCCATAACATATAAATATCCGCTTATCATTGCGCCTATATAAGGATTCCAGCAACAAAGAGTTCCTCATATAAATCTATTATTCTATCTTTGCAGCTGTCTAAAAAACAATAGAAATGACTACAAATTTAGTAGAAGAACTACGTTGGAGAGGAATGGTACATGATATGATGCCAGGAACTGAGGAGCAATTAAGTAAAGAAATGACGCCAACATATATAGGTTTCGACCCTACGTCGGATTCCCTACATATTGGTAGCTTGGTGCCTATAATTATTCTTGTTCATCTATATAAATCTGGTCATAAACCTATTGCATTAATTGGAGGTGCTACAGGAATGATTGGAGATCCTTCTGGAAAATCTGACGAACGTAACTTACTAGACGAAGCTACGCTGGCAAAAAATGTTGCAGGAATTAAAGGTGTGCTATCAAAATACCTTGATTTTAATGCTACTACTGAAAATGCTCCAATTCTTGTTAATAATTACGATTGGATGAAAGATTTTTCTTTTATCGAATTCGCGAGAGACGTAGGAAAAAGAATTACTGTTAATTACATGATGTCTAAAGATTCTGTAAAAAAACGTCTTAGTGCCGATTCTGGTGTTGGAATGTCTTTTACTGAATTTACATACCAGTTAATTCAAGGATACGATTTTTACCATTTACATAAAGAGTACGGTTGTATGCTACAAATGGGTGGTAGCGACCAATGGGGAAATATCACCACAGGAACAGAATTAGTGAGACGTATGAATGTTGACGCTGACGGAGACGAGCCTGCAAAAGCTTTCGCTCTTACATGCCCGCTTATTACTAAAGCTGATGGTTCTAAATTTGGTAAATCTGAAGGAGGAAATGTATGGCTAGATGCCGATAAAACATCTCCATATAAATTCTACCAATTTTGGTTGAATACTTCTGATGAAGATGCTGAAAAATATATTAAGATTTTTACATTTTTAGATAAAGCTACAATTGATGCACTTATTACAGAGCACAAAGAAGCTCCACATATGCGTTTATTACAAAAACGCTTAGCACAAGAAGTAACAACTTTTGTTCACTCTCATGAAGAATATGAAAATGCTGTTAAAGCATCTAATATTTTATTTGGAGGAACAACAGACGACTTAAGATCGCTTAATGAAAAGACATTTTTAGATATTTTTGAAGGTGTTCCTCAAGCGGATATTGAACGTCAAGAAATTGAAAACGGATTAGATGTTATTGCTGCTTTAGCTGTAAATACAGGTTTCTTAAAATCTAACGGAGAAGCTAGAAGAGCGCTAAAAGAAAACTCTATTTCTGTAAATAAAGAAAAAGTAAAAGAAGACTATATAATTAAAAGTTCTGACCTTATTAACGATAAGTTTGTATTACTACAACGTGGTAAGAAAAACTATTTTGTAATTAAAGTGAAGTAAGAATATACCTCTTTTTAAAAAATACCCCAAGAGTTTTAAAACTCTTGGGGTATTTTTTTTGAATTCCATTCTATCAGATAAATTATAGAAACCATAAAATCACATCAATTAACTTCATAACAGGCAATTACACACAATTACATTCCGTAAAATAATTGCTCATTCAAAAGAATTAAAAACTACATTTGCCAGCTTTTTAAATTTAGTGAATGAAGGAATTGTTTGATCAATTGGATTTCGTTGAAAATCCGTTGTATGAGAATATTATTACAGATCTTATAGAACAACAATATAGTATTATTGATGATTTCTTTTCTCCAGAAGAAGTAACCTTACTTAGAGACTCTCTACTTGAAAAATACGAAGAAGACAACTTTAAAAAAGCTGCTATAGGTAATAAGTTTGAGGAAAAAATTATAAATGCCATTCGTGGAGATTTTGTTTTATGGATCGACGAAAAGAAAAATGACCCGAGCGAACAGCTATTCTTCTCGAAAATAAATAACCTTGTTAGCTATTTAAATGAAACATGCTTTTTAGGAATTCTCCACAAAGAGTTCCACTACGCAGTGTACCCAAAAGGCACTTTTTACAAACGTCATTTGGATACTTTTCAGAATGACAACCGTCGTAAGCTCTCATTTGTTTGCTATCTAAATGATGATTTATGGAAGAATGATAATGGTGGAGAGTTAACTATTTACAAAACGGAAAACAATCAAGAAATCACAAAAAACATCTATCCTTTACCTGGCCGAGTTGTTATTTTTGAGAGTCAGGTTTTAGAACACGAGGTAAAACCTGTTCTTGCAGCAGAACGTTACAGCATTACTGGATGGTTAAAAACAAGGTAGTCTCTAAAAAATATTTTAAAAATTAAACACCCTTACTTTTTAAGTAACGATTTACATTACGCTCCAAAATTGGGAGCGTAACTGTACCTTGCGCTAAAATAACTTCATGAAACTCCCTAATATCAAAATCTGCTCCCAATGCTTTCTCAGCCTTTTCCCTTAATTCTCGAATCTTAAGCTCTCCTATTTTATAAGAAATCGCCTGACCTGGCCAGCCTATATATCGGTCTGTTTCTGTGTTAATTTCATGTTCAGAAAGTGCAGTATTAGACCTCATATAATCCAATACTTCATCTCTTGTCCAGCCTTTAGCATGAATTCCAGTATCTACAACCAATCGGCAAGCACGCCACATTTCGTATGTAAGTTTCCCAAACTCCTCGTACGGAGTAGTATAAATTCCCATTTCGTCTGCTAGAGATTCTGTATAAAGCGCCCACCCTTCTCCATAAGCTGATAAATATAAGTTTCGTCTAAATTGTGGGATGCTATCTCCTAATTCATTATTTAAGGATCCTTGTAAATGATGTCCTGGTACTGCCTCATGAGCAGTTAAAGCTGGTAGATTATACAACGGCCGACTCTCCAAATTATAAGTATTTACAAGATAATAACCTGGTGTGGTTTTATTTAAACTTCCTGCGTAGCGTCCAGCAGTGTACTTTGGCGCCATAGCATCTGGAACTTTAATAACACCATATGGTTTTCTTGGTAGCGTATTAAAATATTTAGGAAGCTCCGCATCAATCCGTTTTGCAATATCTCTAGCTACCATTAATAATTCACGTCCTGAAGTGGCATAAAACTGCTTATCTGTTCTTAAAAACTCCAGAAAATCTTGAAAACTCCCTTCAAAACCTACTTTTTCAATTATTTTTTTCATTTCGCTCTTAATTCGAGCTACTTCTTTTAAGCCTATTTCATGAATCTCATCAGCAGTATATTCTGTGGAGGTTGTGTAATAGTTAATTCTATTTTGATAAAATTCTTTCCCATTAGGCGTTTCCGAAACACCTATTTTAGCTCTTGTATTTGGAAGGTATTCGCTTTCTACAAATACTTTAATTTTTTTAAAGGCAGGAACAACACTTTCTCTTATCGCTTTTTTAGCAGCCAATAAAACAGAATCCTTTTGAGCATCTGTTAGGATTCCTGGAAGCTTTTCAAAAGGACTATAAAAAGGACTCAATATTGGATCTTCAACAATATGATCGTTATAAGAAGATTCATATCCTTTAAAAATGACCTTTGGCTGCGCCATCCCTTTGTCAATTCCTTCTCTAATTAAAACAATCTTCTGATCTACAAAATGTGGGATATCATTTAAAATAGCTAAATAATTCTTTGCATCTTCGTAATTTAATATCGGTTTTATACGATAATTTAAGTCTAAATGAAATCCTTGGTCTGCTTGAATAGGATTTAGATACATTTCAAAAGTGACTTTATCAATTCTATTCTGGAGAGAAAACCGCAGTAATTCCCATGAGATTTGTTCCGTTTCTGATAAACTCTCTAAAGGTATTTGCTTTAACTTATCTAATTGTTCACTGGCAAACTCTGCATCTTTTTTAAATAATTCCTTTTCATACCTTCCTAAAGGATGATCCTTTCTGTCGTATAATTTAAAATCTTCTACCGTTTGAATAACACTTGCTAGTGCTTCAGAATTATCAGTTGTATTTTCTGTTTTACATGAAAATTGGAATGCTGTAGAAGTGAGTATAAACAATAAAGAGTATTTCTTAAAAATCATATCAGAATAGGTTTATTATCGCTTTTCCTATGAAGGAATCTTGAAAAGTTCCCAAGTTAGTATTTTTAAGGTAAACATCTTACACTATCGAATCTCGAACTTTTTTTGGCAATCCTTTTACGACCAGCTCATAAGAATGATCTATTAATTTCATTAAAAAGGAAGGAGTCATTTCTGTTGCATCATAAGTAACAGTATTCCAATGCACTTTATTCATATGAAAACCTGGCTTTATATTTTCATACTCATCTCGTAACTCCAAAGCCCATTCAGGATCACACTTTAAATTTATCCCGTTAGCTCCCGACTCCCAACTACTGATATCGCAAAGTGCAAACATTTTCCCCGCTACTTTAAATACCAATGTATTATCATCAAAAGGAAAACCCTCTGTAACCTGCTTCTTAGAGAGACAATAATCACGTATCATTTCAACATCCATAATTCTAAATTTTAAGGAACTCTTAAAGTTAATCAGAAGTATTGAACCCTAAAACAACAATAAGGGTTATTGCATCTTTTATTACCAAAAATTCTCCCAATCTTTCCAAACAACATCCACACCTTTATTTCTAAGCATTCCCACAACTTCTTCAGTAGAGCGCTCATCGGAAATCTCAAATTGATCTAAAGATTGTGGATCTACTACATAACCTCCAGGATTAGTTTTAGATTCTGCGCTCATAGAAGTAATTCCAAGATGGGAAGCATTATTCCTAAAAACTTCGCTTTCTCTCGTAGAAATTGTTAATTCCAGATCTTCATCCAACAATCTGTAAGCACAAATAGTTTGCACTAAATCGCGATCTGTCATTTCTACTTTAGGGTCTAAACCTCCTGAAAAAGGTCGCAACCTAGGAAAGGAGATGGAATACTTCGTCTTCCAATATGTCTTTTTAAGGTAAGCTAAATGTAACGCTGTAAAATAACTATCGGCTCTCCAATCTTCTAAACCAAATAAAGCTCCTAATCCTATTTTATGAACTCCAGCTCTCCCCAATCTATCGGGAGTTTCTAAGCGATAGAAAAAATTAGACTTCTTTCCCTTCGGATGGTGTTTTTTATACTCTTCTTGATGATAGGTTTCTTGATATACTAAAACTCCATACAATCCATGTTCTGACAAAAGCTTGTATTCATCTTCGTCTAAAGGCTGAACTTCTATACTGATATTAGAAAAATGCTTCCGAATTAATTGAATTGCATTTTTAAAATAAGAAACTCCAACTGTAGTATTTGCCTCTCCTGTAACCAATAAAATAGTATCAAATCCTTTACTCTTTATAAAGGCTACCTCCTTTAGAATCTCATCATCAGTAAGCGTTCGTCTGGGTATTTTATTTGTCAAGCTAAATCCACAATATGTGCATATATTTTGACACTCATTACTCAAGTACATCGGAGCAAAAAGCTGCATAGTATTTCCAAATCGCTTCTTTGTTATTTTATTACTTTCCACTGCCATTTCTTCAATATAATTGCTTGCAGCAGGAGAAATTAATGCCTTAAAATCTTCTAAATCTCTTTTTGGACTCTCAATTGCTCTTAGCACATCATTACTGCCTTTTTCCATTATGCTTTGCAGCACCTCATCCCAAGAGTATTGTAAGAATATATCTTTAAAATTAGTCATATAAAAAACTGGTTAACGGACTACTAGCTTCGGCCTTGGTTTTTATTGGAGCAAGATTAGCTATGTACGCTTCTCTTCCTGCCTCTACAGATTTTTTAAATGCATTCGCCATTTGTATCGGGTTGTTAGATACGGCAATTGCAGTATTTACTAACACAGCATCTGCACCCATTTCCATCGCTGCTGCAGCATGAGATGGCGCGCCAATCCCAGCATCTACAATTACAGGAACATTACTTTGTGCTATAATAATTTCTAGAAAATCGAAAGTTTTCAACCCTTTATTCGTTCCAATTGGCGCCCCCAAAGGCATCACACATTGTACTCCTACATCTTCCAAGCGCTTGCATAAAACTGGATCTGCATGAATGTATGGCATCACAACAAAGCCTTTATTTACCAATTCTTCAGCTGCTTTTAATGTTTCGATAGGATCTGGAAGTAAATATTTAGGGTCTGGATGGATTTCTAATTTTATCCAATTCGTTTCCAATGCTTCCCTTGCCAATTCTGCTGCGAAAACAGCTTCTTTAGCGTCTCTTACTCCAGAAGTGTTAGGTAATAAATTTACGCTCGAATGTTGTAAGCTCAACAGCATAACATCTTCGCTATCTTTTACATCTACTCGTTTCAACGCTACCGTAACCAATTCACTTTTACTGGCCAAAACAGCCTTTTCCATCATTGATGATGATGAGAATTTTCCTGTTCCCACAAAAAGTCGGGAGTTAAATTCTCTATCACCTATTTTTAAAATATCTTCTTTAACCATAATTCTTTATTTTTTTGGATTCCATTGTAGTTCTTATAAAATGGATTCGCTCTTTTATATCCTCATTTTCTGTTAGCCACCCAGACATAGCAACTCCATGTATTCCTATATCTACTAACTCTAAAACATCATTATTGGTAATCCCTCCAATTGCAATGATTGGGGTCATTTTTTCTACTGAAGTAAGCCCTAAAAGAAGCTTTTTGTAGCCTTCAGTCCCTAGAATTGGACTCAATTTCTTTTTCGTATCGGTAAACCTATAAGGACCCAAACCAATATAATTCACTCCTTTCTGTATGAGTAATTTACAATCATCTAATGTGTTAGCCGTCCCTCCAATTATTTTATTATCTCCAAGAAGTTTCCTAGCAATAAGTGGACATTGGTCTTCCTTTCCTAAGTGCACACCATCTGCGTTCATTTCTCTGGCAATCTCCAGATGATCATTGATTATTAATGTAGCACCAAAATCCTTACAGATCTCTTTTGCAGAAACTGCTGTTTTATAAAGCACTCCTGCTTCTTCACTTTTTAATCGCAACTGTACCCAATTTGCTCCCTCTCTACAAACCTTTTCTATATTCTGAAGATGGTCTTCTGGCGTTGCCCCTTGTGATATATAATGTAATGCCGCTATTTCCATAAATGATATCCTAATTTTGTTCTGTTAGATGCTAATAAACTCTCTGTATATCGTTTTGCTTCTTTACAAGCGTTTTCTATCGTACTCCCCTTTGCCAAAAAACTAATCAAAGCAGAAGCTAAAACACATCCACTACCATGCTTTTCATAGGTTTTTACTGCTGAAGGATAAAAGTCAATTGATCTTCCATTCTTTAAATACAATACATCTTTTCCTTTTTCTGAAGGATGATGACCGCCCTTTAAAAAAACATTTGTCGACTCTTGAAGCTTAGCAAGAGTATCTTTAATTGATAGGTCTTTAAACAACCGTTCTATTTCCTGATAATTTGGAGTAAGCACTGTAATCTGCTCTAAAATTTCCTCCGAAAACACACAATCATTATTATGGAAAGAGAAGCCACTACTCGCTTTTAATACAGGATCTAAAACTATTGGCATCTTAGCATCATACCTCCGAATCCGAGAAACAACTTCCAATAAAACATCCGTATTCTCTATAATTCCAATTTTCACCCCTTCTATTTTATACCGACTTAGCAACACTTTCAATTGAGAATAAATAACTGATGGACTTGCCCAATTGCAAGCCTCAAAGCTATCTTCCGTTTGGATGGTGTTGGCAGTACAAACTCCAAAACCATATACATGCATAGCTTCAGCAGTTTTTATATCCGCCAATAATCCCGCGCCTCCAGAAGGATCAAATCCTGAAACACTAATTATATAAGGACGATTCTCCATATACTTTTTTATATTTCTGATTTATACTTTTAAAGCTTTCCAAAGGGTCTTTAGCATTCCAAACACTCCCTAAAACAGCAACGCCACTATACCCTAAGTTATAGGCGCTTTCTATATTTGTAGCATGTACTCCTCCAAGAGCAATTATATTTTTTTTCAAAGAAGAAGCATCAAATCCCTTCCCTTGATAGTTTTCTTTAGAGATGGAGTTAAAAACTGGACTTAAAAAAGTATAGTCATAACCTTCTTCTATAGCTACAATAGAATGAAATCCTGTACTAACCAACTTGCCATTATTTTGATGATTTTTAATACATTTCTGCACGTTTTCATGCTCTTTTCTATAGTTTTCAGTAAAATGGATGCCTTTTAGGTTAAATTCAGAAATCAATTCATGATGTCCATGTAACATTATTTTCTGATGATAACACTCCTCAAGATTTTCTAATAATAGATTGAGTTCCTCCTTTTTAATGCTAGGCTTACGAATATGTAACCTCTCTAAACCACTATCAAAAAGCATTTTCCATATTTTCCATTCCTCTCTATTGTTCTCCTCGTTTGTAATTAAAATTAGCATCGCTTTATACTTTAATTAGATAAAATGAATCAGACCAAATTATAAATACACTTCACTTCCTTTTTGCTTAAACTCTTCCGCTTTCTTTTTCATCCCTTCTTCGATTGCCTCTTGGGAATCCAATCCATTCTCTTTTGCATAATTTCTTACGTCTTGCGTAATCTTCATAGAGCAAAAATTAGGACCACACATAGAACAGAAATGTGCTACTTTAGCATTATCCGAAGGAAGCGTTTCATCATGATAAGATCTAGCCGTATCGGGATCCAACGATAAGTTAAATTGATCTTCCCAACGGAACTCGAATCTTGCTTTACTCATGGCATCATCTCTGTGTTGAGCTCCAGGATGCCCCTTTGCCAAATCTGCAGCATGAGCAGCAATTTTATAAGTAATAACACCCGTTTTTACATCCTCCCTATTTGGCAATCCTAAATGTTCTTTTGGAGTTACATAACAAAGCATTGCGCAACCAAACCATCCAATCATTGCTGCTCCAATACCACTGGTGATATGATCGTAACCAGGGGCAATATCTGTAGTAAGAGGCCCCAAAGTATAGAAAGGTGCTTCTCCACATTCGTGCAATTGCTTGTCCATATTCTCTTTAATCATATGCATAGGAATATGTCCTGGACCCTCTATTATTGTTTGGATATCGTGCTTCCAAGCAATTTTTGTAAGCTCTCCTAAAGTTTCTAATTCTGCAAACTGTGCATAATCATTAGCATCAGCAATACTTCCTGGACGCAATCCATCTCCTAAAGAGAAAGAAACATCATAAGCCTTCATTATCTCACAGATTTCTTCAAAATGTGTATATAAAAAGCTCTCTTTATGGTGAGCCAAACACCATTTTGCCATTATCGATCCTCCTCTAGAAACTATTCCTGTTAAACGCTTTGCAGTATGTGGCACATATTTAAGTCGGACACCAGCATGAATAGTAAAATAATCTACTCCTTGCTCTGCTTGCTCAATTAATGTATCTCTGAAAATCTCCCAAGTAAGATCTTCAGCTTTTCCGTTTACTTTTTCTAAAGCTTGGTAGATTGGAACTGTACCTATTGGAACTGGAGAATTACGTAGAATCCATTCACGTGTTTCATGAATATTTTTTCCTGTTGAAAGATCCATTATGGTATCTGCTCCCCAGCGGCAAGCCCAAACAGATTTTTCTACTTCTTCTTCAATTGAAGAACTTACAGCAGAATTCCCAATATTAGCATTGATTTTTACTAGAAAATTACGCCCTATAATCATAGGTTCGCTTTCTGGGTGATTTATATTACACGGAATTACCGCACGTCCACTTGCTACTTCTTGACGTACAAATTCTGGAGTTATTTCTTTAGGAATAGAAGCTCCAAAACTCTCTCCAGGATGCTGCTCGGAAATCATTTTTGTTTGCTGTATTTTTTGATTTTCGCGAATTGCAATAAACTCCATTTCTGGAGTTATAATTCCCTTTTTAGCATAATGCATTTGGGTAACATTTTTTCCTGCCTTAGCTTTTAAAGGTTTCTTTATATGCTTAAACCGTAGCTCATCTAGTTTTTCATTTTGTAAACGTGAATTTCCATAATTTGAGGTTAATCCCTCTAACTGCTCTACATCTCCACGTTTCATAATCCATTGCTCACGGATTGGTTGAAGTCCCTTTTTTACATCTATTTCAATATTTGAATCTGTATATGCTCCACTGGTATCATAAACTAAAACAGGTTGATTTTTCTCTGTTGTTCCATTAAATTGATCTGTGGTGTCATCTAATTTTATTTCTCGCATCGGTACTTTTATATCTTTATAGATATTACCGTAAACATAGATTTTAGAAGAATTTGGAAAAGGCTCTCTACTAATTTTTGAACTTGTACTTGGTGTTGACTGCTGGGTTTTCATATGCTTTATATTTGATGTATGTTTTGAGATTTACTGTTTTTTGCGTGAAGGATAGTAGCGGCATCCTTTTTGTTTTTCACAAAAAGATATAGCAGATAGCCTGACCGTAATAAAATGGAGGGCACGCCACTAAAACCGTAATTATCCGCCTTGAGTAGCTTTAATTATTAATATATTTACATGATTTGATAACGGCTCTTCCCATTTAGATTTTGGAAGAACATTGTTATCTAAGGCAACGGCAATGCCATTGGAAGAAATATTTAACCTCTCCAATACCTCTTTAATAGTGGGCGATTTTGAAAATGTGTGTGCTGTGTTGTTTACGTTTACAGTGATCATAATAAAATGGTTTACTGCAAACTTTAGGAAGTGCTCCTAAAAAAGTAGATTCCTAGAGTTATCTCCAAAAAATTATAGAAACAACTACTGCCATACAAAAGTATGGTGATAGGAAGTATATCAACTTTTCCCTTCGCTCGTACTAACGAGATCAGGTTCTAAGGGTTTTATCTCAGCTGATTTAACAGCACCCCTAAAGTTTACTTAATCCAAAGGTACTTAATTATTAACGAGAATACCAAGCGTATTAAAAATCTTTTAGAAAAAGAGAATTTTCCTTACAAAAGGATGAAAAATGCATTCAATTCATAATTTTAAAATTTCATTAACATTATTTTTTAAGTAAAATTGTTATAATGTACACCTATAATTATAAAATCGATATATGCTTAAAATTACAGTAAAAGAGGGGGAGAACATAGAACGAGCTCTTAAAAGACTTAAAAGAAAATTTAGAAATACTAAAGTGTTGCGAGAATTAAGAGACCGTAAAGAGTACACAAAACCCTCGGAACAAAAGCGTAAAACTATCCAAAAAGCGGCTTATAAAGAACAATATTTAAGAAGCTTAGAAGAATAACTTTTATTTGGCTTTTACATTTAGAATATTTATTTAGCTTTACTGAATAAGGAGAATAAAGCAGCGTATAAATCAATAATAAACCTTGATCTTAGACTTTGCTAAACTCCTACAAAAGTAAACCCATATCTGGGAAAAATAACAGTTTATTCTAAATGGAAAACCCACAACAATTTTATAATAAAGAGTTATCTCTCTTTAAACAACAACTTACAGCAGTCAAAAAAACACTTACCATTTTAAGCGTTTTTAGACTGCTTGTTTTTTTGGTAATTGCTAGTATCCTTTATTTTTTCTGGGGGAATACCTCCATAATCTTACCATCCATTGTTATTTCTATAATACTATTTATTGTATTGGTATCTAAATACACCGACCAGAAGTATAAAAAGAATAAGATTGCCGAGCGTATAAATATCAATGAAATAGAATTAAGGGTTCTTAAAAAAGATTTTCATGATTTAGAAGATGGAAAAAAATATAGTGATTACAATCACGATTATAGCCATGATATTGATCTCTTTGGCAAAGGTAGCTTCTTTCAATACAGCAACAGAACAGCAACGAATGCTGGGAAAGAATTATTGGTTAAAATATACACAGAAAATGATGTTAATAATATTGTAGCCAAACAAGAAGCCATTAAAGAGCTAGCTCAAAAAATAGAATGGCGTCAAGATTTTAGTGCTACCGCCGCACAAGTAAAGACAGAACTTGCTGCAAGCAAAATAGCTGATTGGCTACAAACACATACTCCTATAATCAAGAAAAGTAGTACATGGTTGCCTTACGCCTTTGCTATATCTTCGGTTGCTATTTTTCTATTAGCGTATTTTAATATTATTCCAAGCTCTGTAATTATTTATTGGTTTGTTATTGGACTCGGAGTTTCTGGAAGTAAAATAAAGAAAGTAAATAACCTAGCTGCTTATACTTCTAAAACGCAAGATACCTTCCAGCAATATCATCAGCTGATTGCAAAAATTGAAACTGCTCAATTTTCGAGTGATTTATTAAAAGAGAAACAAAAAATCATCTTAGGTAATGGCACTTCCACTTCTCAAATAATAAAAAAATTCTCTAAAATGTTAGACGCTTTAGAGCAGCGTAACAATTTACTTATCTCTGTGCCTGGAAACGGTTTCTTACTCATGGATCTGTATAATACACGCCGAATAGAAAAATGGATTGCATTGCATAAAAATGAAGTTAAAGAATGGTTTGAAGTAATCGCTTTTTTCGATGCCTATAACTCGTTAGGAAATTTTGCTTACAACCATCCTAATTATACATTTCCGACTATAAACACCGACAATACAACAATAAAAGCCACCCAATTAGGGCATCCTCTTATCGATGAAAATAAATTGGTGTACAACGATCTTCATGTAGAAAAAGAACACTTTTTTGTAATTACTGGCGCTAATATGGCAGGTAAAAGCACGTTCTTAAGAACTGTTTCTTTACATATTGTCATGGCAAATTGCGGCCTTCCTGTATGTGCCGAAAAAAGTGATTACAGTCCGATAAAACTTATTACAAGTATGCGTACGGCAGATTCTCTTACAGACGATGCTTCTTATTTTTATGCCGAGTTAAAACGACTAAAACTAATTGTAGATAAGATTAAAACCGACACCTATTTTGTGGTTTTAGATGAAATTTTAAAAGGTACCAATAGTAAAGATAAGGCTATCGGCTCAAGAAAATTTGTAGAAAAGTTATCGGCTTCTCACTCTACAGGGATTATTGCTACCCACGATTTAAGCCTTTGCGAGGTGGCTAATGTAAACGAAAAAGTAGATAATTATTTCTTCGAAGCCTTTATAAACGGGAAAGAACTTACATTCGATTATAAATTTAAAGAGGGTATTTGTGAAAATATGAATGCCTCCTTTTTACTTAAAAACATGGGAATTGTATAATTTATATTGGCAGTTTTACTCTCGGAGCACAACATAACGCGCGTTTACTCTTTTCCCTGCCAACATACAAACACAACAATTAAAACTCCCTATCTTTGCAATAAATTATGTGAGGTTATGAGCAACATACGTATTACAAAACAGTTTAATTTCGAAACTGGACACGCCCTTTATGGTTATGATGGAAAATGTAGAAATGTACATGGGCACAGTTACAAGCTTTCCGTTACTGTTATCGGGACACCTATTACCGACACTTCGCATGTAAAACTTGGGATGGTGATCGATTTTGGCGACCTTAAAAAGATCGTAAAAGAAGATATTATCGATGTTTTTGATCACGCTACCGTTTTCAACAAAAACACTCCACATAAAGAGCTGGCCGAAGAACTTTCTGTTCGTGGGCACAATGTTATTTTAGTAGATTACCAGCCTACAAGCGAGAATATGGTGATCGATTTTGCTGAGAAAATACAAAAACGTTTGCCAGAACATATCGATTTACATTCCATAAAACTCCAAGAAACAGAGACCTCTTTTGCAGAGTGGTATGCATCCGATAATAAATAGGGCGTTCCCTGCGGGCGGGCTTTTCACGCTACACGGTAGCTTGCTACAATCCCTAACGCAAAAAAAATAGTACTATAAAAACCAAAGAATGAAGATCCCTGAGGGTAAAAAAATATATTTCGCATCCGATAACCATTTAGGCGCTCCTACAAAGGAAGAAAGTATTATCCGTGAGAAAAAATTTGTTGCATGGCTAGATGAAATCAAAACAGATGCCGCAGCTATTTTCCTGCTTGGAGACCTCTTTGATTTTTGGTTTGAATATAAAACAGTAATCCCAAAAGGCTTTTCGAGAACTTTAGGGAAACTAGCAGAAATTACCGATTCTGGAATCCCAGTTTACTATTTTGTTGGAAACCACGATCTCTGGATGGATGGTTATTTTGAAGAAGAACTTAATATTCCTGTATACCATAAACCCCAAGAATTCACTTTTAACAATAAGAAGTTTTTTATTGGCCACGGAGATGGTTTAGGGCCTGGAGACAAAGGATATAAAAGAATGAAAAAAGTCTTTACAAACCCCGTTTCAAAATGGTTTTTTAGATGGCTACATCCTGATCTTGGTGTGAAACTAGCTCAATATCTGTCGGTAAAAAATAAGCTTATTTCTGGAGATGAGGATATAAAATTTCTGGGCGAGGATAATGAATGGCTCGTACAATATTGTAAAAGGAAACTAGAGAAAGAACACAGAGATTATTTTGTTTTTGGCCACCGTCACCTTCCTATGGAAATCTCTCTTCAAAAGGACAGCAAATACATAAATCTTGGAGACTGGATACACTATTATACCTATGCCGTTTTCGATGGGGAAATCATGTCTCTAAAAACCTATGAGAAAAAGTAATTCCTTTTTTCCTCTTAATAAATCCCGTTATTAGAAACTAGCAGCGATTATATCCTGCAAACGCTTACGTTTTTGTATTTTCGTCCTTAAATATAAAGATATGGCTCGTACATTAATTATAATTTCTATTCTATTTAGCTTTTTATGCAGCAATGCGCAAGCGGTAAAAGATAGTACCATACAGGTTGGCTACACAGGTTCGGAACCCTTTTCTATTGCTGGAGAAACCCCAAAAGGTATTGCAATCGACCTATGGAGAGAAATTGCTTTAAAACCGATTTAGAATACAATCTTGTACCTTATAAAACCGTAGATTTAGGACTTGCAGCCATTCAAGATAAAAAGATTGATGTACTTATAGGTCCGATTACAATTAACTCCGATCGTGCTTTGCGCGCAAGCTTCTCACAGCCTTATTTTGATACAGAAATGGCAATTCTAGCGCCCATTTTAGACTTAACAATTTGGGATAGAATCCAACCATTCTTTAGCTCTACCTTTTTATATGCTGTACTTGGACTACTCCTTGTTTTAACATTTGTAGGTTTCCTTTTCTGGCTTGCAGAAGGGAAATATATGTCAGAAGAATATGGAAATAGCGCCATTAAAGGAATTGGAAACGGAATATGGCTTGCCATTGTAACAATGACAACAGTTGGTTATGGAGATTATGCTCCAAAAACTATACTCGGAAGATTTATAATTGGAAGCTGGATGATTATCTCGTTAATTATGGCAACTTCATTTGTAGCAGGGATTGCAACAACATTATCTATTACTAGTAAGGAAGGAAAAACAATTACTTCTCTTTCACATTTGGACAATAAAATGGTGGCAATACCCGCAAATCAACGATTAATTAACAATGTAAATCTTGTAGGAGGAAAGCCTGTAATTGTTTCTAATGCTAAAGAAGGATATTCTAAATTATTAAATGGGGAAGTAGACGCCTTGGTTTACGATGTAATCCCATTAGAATATGTATTTGAAAACAGTAAAAAATCGGACTTTGTAATCAGCAAGAAAAATATATTCCCTCAACATTATGGTTTTGCTTTCCAAGAAGCAAATGCTCTTAAAAAAAAAATTGACCTTGAGCTCCTAAAGCTAAAAGAAGGTGATGCCGTTACTAGGATTATAAATACTTGGATAAATAATAACGAATAAATCTAATCGATAATGGTTTAACCATACCGATTAGATTTAGTTATATTTTTCAGAAGAAAAAATTATTAATGCATGTGCTCTTTAAACTGCTGCACAGCATCATTTACTACGTTCTCAACTTTCTTAACATCTAAATTATAAAGCTTTGCTATTTCTGTTTCTGTAAGCTTCCCAAAAGTTTTAAGATCTATAATACTAGATACACATTCTGGGAGTAATTTATAAAAATTCCCTACCGTTGCATTATCAGAATGGTATACTTCATTATGAAGATCAAATGTAGAAATCACTTCTGTATTTGCAGTTTCATCTTGATAAACCATATCAAAATCATTCTGCTGGTTATAAGAAATATCGTCTAAGTCTTTATAAAGAACAACCTCATTCCCTGCATCAACAAAATATTCAATCTCCAAAGATTGTAATTCCCCTTTTAAAAAATCATCAGAATTTTCTGTGTTAGAATTTTGAATCTCTTTTGCAAAGACACTTTTTAAAATATCATCTACAACTTTAAACAACAGTAGTTTTGTATCACCACCTTTTTCCTGAAGGTTATCCTCATAAATTTTTAAAATAGCATCATCTATAATACCAGTAGAATTATATAAGTTTCTCGGAAGAATCCCTTTGCTTTCTGCTACATATAAACGGTGTTTTACATAAGGATGTAAAAACTCCATATAAGAAAGTATGTCTTTATCAAAAGCCGTTGGGCTATCCTTTTCCTTTAATTTTTCTAATGATTTCATATAATTGTTTTATACTGTTTTAACTTCTTAATGCCAATTTAACTCACTACGCTCCTTCCAATAGAAATCACTTTCTACTGATAGCTCATTAAGCTGGGTAGTTTCCTCTTCCGTAAGTTTAAAGTTATACGCTTTTAAATTCGCTTCTAATTGCGAGCTGGATGAAGCACCGCTTAAAACTATAGAGGGTGCTAATGCATCCATGCAAAAACGCAACGCTACAGCATCAGCTCCTACATTATATTTCGCAGCTAGCTTTTCTAACAAAGCATACATATTTTTATACGCAGGGTAATTCTCATTCTCAAAAACTCTCCCGTTTGCTAAAGCTTCTTTTATAATTACAGTTTTACCATTTGCTAATGCACTCTTTAAAATAGCATTGGTACTGTTTTCTAATATATTATAGGTAACCTGAAAGCTATCAAATAATTCTTCTCCATTTACGACAACATCGAGCCCTTTTTGAATAATAGTTTTTTGATTCTCCCCACTAGAAGTCAGTCCTATTTTTAATCCATATTCAGACTTAATCTCTGCAAGCTTTTCTAAAACTTCTTTATTTTCTAACACCCCGCTTTCCAGCGTTGCAGAATGTATTTGGTAATATTTAAGATTCGGAAGTAACTTTTTTGATACCTCCCATTGCCCAAATAATTTTGCAAGTGAATGCTCTTTTATTTCATGCTTTCCATCATACCCCAACTCCCAATCGGCAACATATGTATATCCCCATTTTGTTCCTAAGAAAACACCTTGATGACTTCTTGTATCATTCCACTCCTGAAGATATTTTTCTCCTTTTCCATACGACGGCGCAGTATCATAATAACGAACTCCCTGCTCATAGGCATCATCTAAAACTTTAAAGGCATTTTTTTTAAATGTCTCTTCAGATTTATTGCTAACCGCAGTTTGCTTGACATTTATATATTCAGGCCGCCCTAATGCAGCTAAACCGATTCCTATAATAGTTTTAGCTCCTGCCATTTAATCGTATTTAATCTGGCAAGTAGCGCAAGTGTATGTATTTTCATCTATTATAATACCATTGATATGTTTGGTAACTATTTCTTTAATGAAACTATTGTAAGTATCGTCCATAGGACTGATATTTTTAGCTCTCATAAGTTCATAGAAATGCCCATCCCATTCTTGGCTCCCCCAACAATTTGGACAAACTCCCTCTGGTGCTTTTCCCGTTGCTTCTTTGTTTTCTTTTTTCTTGAAGTACTCTTTTATATTATCTATGATTGTAGCTTTCATGTTTATTAAATTTTTTATTTATATCTCTTCTGTTTCTATAATTACTTCACTTTGTAATGTTCTATGAACAGGACATTTTGAAGCTATTTCTTTTAACTTTTTTCGTTGTGTATCATCTAGGTTCCCTATAAACTTTAACTTCTTAGAGAGATGATCTATTTTACCAGATTTCTCAACATCTATCATCAAATCGTCAGAATGCTTTTTAGAATGTGTAACATATACATAAACTTCCTCCAGCTCCCATTCTTTTCTCTCTGCATATAATTTAACTGTCATTGCAGAACAAGCAGCTAATCCTGCACTTAAAAAATCGTAAGGTCCAGGACCAAAATCATCTCCCCCTATACTTCCAGGCTCATCAGCTATAAAAGAATGTTTTTTGGTTTGTATATTGGTTGTAAAATTATCCTCTTTAAGGTTTAAATGCGCTACCAACTGCTCTCCATTAGTTCCAAGCATTTCATTTTCTTGAGGTTTGATATATCGCTGCACCCATGTCCCTATAATATCACCTACATACTCGCTATCAACAGACTTAGATAAAAGGTGATCTGCATCATCTAGGCTGACAAAACTTTTAGGATGAATTGCATTATGATATAATTCGTGTGCATTTTCTATACCTACTGTTTTATCAAAAGGAGCATGCATAATTAGCAAGGGTTTTCTTAAAGATTTTACAATCTCAGGAAGATTGGTCTTATCAAAATCTTTGACAAACTCTTCATCAATAGCAAATGGCCTTCCACCTATATTCACCTCAACATTTCCTTTGCTTTCTATATCATCAATCTGATGAGAAAACAGATGCTTAACATGACTAACAGAAGCAGGAGCTCCTATAGTTGCTACTGCTTTAATATTTTTTAATTTTGATGCTGCTACTAGAACTGCAGCACCTCCTAATGAATGCCCTACCAATAATGTTGGTGCTTGAAGGTTTTCTGCCAAATATTCATTTACGGCAATTAAATCGTCCACATTAGCAGAAAAATGGCTTTCTGCAAACTCTCCTTCACTCTGTCCTAATCCTGTAAAGTCAAACCTTACAACTCCAAAGCCATGATTTGTAAGCGACCGACTCACATTTCTTACTGCATTAAAACTACTATTACATGTAAAACAATGAGCAAAAATCACATAATTATTAGGTTTCTGATTTGCTGGTAATTCTAAATGAGCTTGTAGTTTATATCCCTTTTTATTGGTAATTTCTAATTTTGAACTTTTCATTAGGCGGAATTTTATTGTATATGACTTAACTTCTCTTTCCTAGTGTATGCAGAAAAATCGGTTAATAATTTTTTTAACTTCGGATTAATATAACTTTTACAAAAAGGCTTTTCCGTATCGTTATAATAATAATTATGGAACATCTCCTCGGAAGCTTTAAAGCTTTCAAATGAGAAAACGCTGGTAACAATTGGCTCACTGAAATCTTTCTGTAACTTCATTATTGCTTGCGATGCTTCTTTTTTCTGTTCTTCTGAAAAAACATACACAGCAGATTTGTATAAATCACGACGACTATGATTAACAGTACATTTATGTGTGTGCAAATGAATTTTAATAAGAACTTCTAGAGAAATTTCGTCTGGATTAAAATGAACTATAACCGCTTCCGAGAATTCCTCAGGTGCAGATTGTGAAGCTATAAAACCCTGATCGACTTTCTGAATGCCAATTAAAGATTGATAAATGGCTTCCATACACCAATAACAACTTCCTCCAAAAGCAATTTTTTCCATTACATTAACCCTCTTGTATTTCTATACCTTTCCAAAAGGCAACATAGCCTTCAATATCTCTTGCTAAAGGAGATGCTTTTGGATAATACCAAGCAGCATCTTCATTCACTTTTCCATCCACCTCAACAGAGTAATAGAAAGCTTTTCCCTTCCATGGGCATGTAGTGTGCGTTTCCGTTTCTTTAAAAAACTCTTTACGAATACTATCTTCAGGAAAATAAATATTCCCTTCAATACTCTTTGTTTCGTTGCTTTCTGCTAAAACTTCATCATTCCAAACTGCTCTGTATCTCATCCTTCTTAGTTTTGCGTTAATTCTTTTATTTTGAGGTCTAATCGTAATAATGCGTTATTGGGATCGGAGCCAAAAATAGACTGAATCACAACTCCATCTTTGTTTACCAAAAGCCAATGCGGCGTTCCTCCTGCTTTATATTCATTAAAAGTCTTTGCTTCTGGCAGATCTCGATAATAAGGGAACCTTATATAAAATTCTTCCTTAGCAGCCATGAGCTCTTCGTCTGAGTAGGTACGACCCTCAAACCGTGTATGAATTCCTATTACCTGTACTCCAGAATCTTCATAAACAATTCTATTTGCAAACGGGATTGCTCGGCCTTTACATCCGGGGCATCCCATATAAAAAAACATTATTAACAACGGTTTCCCCTTGTAAGACTCTACATTTGGAACTTCATCATTTTCAAAAATTGGTTTAAGCAACCACTCCGGAAGCGGTTTCCCTTCTAATGTTTCCATTACATCAAATGGTTATTATCAAATTGAATTCTTCTAATAATTACTGTTCGCGAAGCATATACTATCAAAATAGAAATTCCAATAAACATCAATACAGTTCCCACATACAAAATAAGACTAGGTAGGCTCCAAATAGACTCCACTTCATAAATAGCTCCCATAATTCCTGAAAGCACATAACATCCAGTAGCAGTATATAAAAGAGTGCTTGCTCTGGTTAACAATCCCAATTGCTTGATCTTTCTATTTGCGATATCATGCTGGAAAGAGTTGCATTTTTTTGAAATTAACCCTGCTATTTCACTACTTAAACCCATCATTTGGGTAGCCGTTGACAGAATTAGCATTCCTAGCCCAGGCAGTATCGTTATCGGTATATACCAATTCATTTTTTTACTTTAAAATTGGCGTTTCCCCTTGTGCTAATTTAAGGCGAGTCCACAAATTCATATTAATAACAATTGCAGCTATTTCTGCGATCTCTTCTGTTGAGAAAAATTTAGCTAAATCATCATGATATTTCTGGAAATTTTTATGAGTTCCCTCAGAAAGTACATCTGTATAAGCAAGAGCTGCTTTTTCTTTGTCAGTGAATAAATCACTATTCCACCATGAAGATATATTATCTGTTTTAGTCTCAGAAATACCTATTTCTCTTGAAGTCTTAGCATGTAATATCACACAAAAAGCACATTCATTTTTTTGAGCAACTCTCAAACGAAGCAATTGTGCTAAATGTTTGTCTGTTTTTAAATCAGCTGTATAACCAAAAGCAGATGCTAATTGTTTTGCTAACCCAAGAAAAGGTGTTATTTCTGGATCAAATCTTTTGTTTTCGAATGTTACATCTTCCATAAATCTATAGTTTTTTATAATTTTTTAAAAAGTGAATCACCTTCTGCTGCGGCATTTCACATGGTTTTAAATTCTCTGCAGTACTAGTTATATAATAATTCAAACTTATAAAATCATTACCCCCTAGCTCTTCTGCATATACTTTTATACTTTTCCCTGCATTAAAATCTGTTCGCGTAACACCATATTTCTTTAGCTGATATTCCACTTCAGAATAACCCAATGGTAGCTCTTTAATACTTTCGAGAATCATTATTCTTTAATATTAACTCCTCCCCATACAACAGAAAACTTACGGCAATGAATTACTAAGGAATTAAAATCACTTAAATTAGTTCCAGATGGGATTTTGTATTTCTGAGCTCCTTTATTTGATGTTAACTCAGCTACAAAAACACCCCCTTCTTGATCTACAGCATCTCTGTTATTAATTTCTTCCATTTTAAGTGGAGATAAGTAGAGCTTTAAATCTGGGCCTGTTAGCGTGTAAAAATTATCGGCAAGTACAAAATATTTATCATCTCCATCTTCTTCTATGCTCCAGTCTCCTTTTACATCGTACACCTTGTCCACCCATTCATTTCCACTTTGAGCAATTCCATCTGTGTTTGTCATAACTACCAATAATAACGTTAATAAGATTGTTTTCATTTTTTTAAATTTGGTTAAGAACTACATGATAACATCGAACATCCAACTTTATGGCGTGCCCAATCTGGACGCTTTGCAAACCATTTTTCTTTGTCGGGCTGTTCGCTGTATGGCTGTTTTAATAATTGAAATAATTCTTCAATTAAAGAATAATCTCCCTTATCTGCGGCATCTATTGCTAATTGAGCCATATAATTTCTAAGAACATATTTTGGATTTACTTGATTCATTCTCTCAGTTCGCTCCCTTTTCGTTAAGGTTTCTTCTTTTAATCGCTTACTGTATAAAACAAACCAATCTTTCCATTTCTTTAAAATATCATTTGAAACATCTTCAAAAACATATAAAGCTTCCTTAAGAATTGCATCTCCGCTCTCAACATTCGTAAATTTACTCAAATTTCTGAAAAAAATCGTCATATCTGTTTCTGATAATTCTAAATTTTCCTCTAATTGTAGAATTAAAGCTGCATCTTGATTACTTTCTTCATACAAACCGAGTTTTTCTTTCATCATTTTCAGCGATTTGACTTCAAACGCAGACTTATAATCATTTAATATTTTCTCTAAAGGAGCTGCTTCATCTACCAAAGGATAAATAGCATTTGCTAATTGATAAAGATTCCATAGTCCAATATTTGGCTGGTTCCCGAAGCGATATCTCTTATGCTGAGCGTCTGTAGTGTTTGGCGTCCATCCAAAATCAAATCCTTCCAACCACCCGTATGGGCCATAGTCTATTGTTAATCCTAAAATCGACATATTATCGGTATTTAGAACTCCATGAACAAAACCAACCCGTTGCCAATGGAGTATAGTTTCTAATGTGCGATCTGCAACCTCCTTAAAAAATTCAACATAAACTTCTTTAGATGGCGCTCCCAAGTGTGGGTAGAAGTGTTTAATTGTATAGTCCGCTAATTTCTTTAAATTTTCATGGTCTCCTCTAGCTGCAAAAATTTCAAAACTTCCGAAGCGAATAAAAGAAGGTGCTACTCTACAAACTACAGCACCCTTTTCATAATCTGGATTTCCATTATAAAGAACATCTCTAAGAACACTATCTCCAGTTAAAGCAAGAGACAACGCTCTTGTTGTTGGAACTCCTAAATAATACATCGCCTCACTACATAAATACTCTCGGATAGAAGAACGTAAGACCGCCAAACCATCTGCAGATCTAGAATATGGTGTTTCTCCAGCTCCTTTTAACTGTAATGCCCATCGTTTATCATTATGAACAACTTCACCTAGATTAATAGCACGCCCGTCGCCAAGTTGTCCAGCCCAATTTCCAAATTGATGTCCTCCGTAACACATAGCGTAGGGTTTGCTGTTAGATAAAACCTCATTTCCTGTAAACACTTTTAAAAATGCATCAGAGTTTTTATCACTCTCCGATAATCCTATTTCATCCAACATAGCATCAGAAACATGGATAAGTTCCGGATCCGCTGTTTTTTTTGGAGTTACATACGAATAGAAAGACTCTTTTACTTGCCTTCTAGAATTTTCCATAATTGGATCTCCTGGAAGCTCTTCGCTAAAGGTATCTTGTATATTTAGTTTTAATTTGCTCACTATATTAATGTTCAATTATATTTTTCCACTTATCACTTCTGCTAGCCACTGCTCTTACATACGTACATACAGCAACTGCTTTGTATCCCTCTTCGGTTAATTTTTCAAAAGTTTTTTCAACCAACTCTTTTCCTATTCCTCTACCTCTAAGCTGTACAGGAACTTCTGAGTGATTTAAATACATTTTTCCATTTTTTAATTGGTATTCAACTTTCGCTTGTGCTCCATTGATATCCAATATGAATTCATTGTTCTGTTTGTCGTGTTCTATATCCAAAATTGACGGTATTAATTTGTTAATCCACTTATTGAGCTCTTTTTTATTCGGGTTTCTTAATTTCTTTGTTCCGATGGTGATCGTTGGAAAGTTTAATTTACCCGATTCATATAGACTTCTTAATTCTATTGCGTATTCCTCATTCTCCTCTACATCGAGAAATAAAAAAGGAAGCCCACGCGCTTCTAGCAATAATTGATAGTAGCGCGTTTTATGACAACCTTCTGCCCCATATAATTTAATTTCTGGGATATTCTTAATCATTAAATTGTTTTTAAAAATGCTATTGCATTATCTACATTTACATGAAAATCTGCAAAAACTACATTATCATGCTTATCAATAAAAATAAACCAAGGTGTCCCTCCAGTTTGGTAATTGGTTAATATTTTAGATCTATTCCCTGTAGATTCATCTCCAGGATCATGACCAAAAGGGATTGCTAGGTTATATTTCTTTTGAGTCTCTATCATTTTCTCATACGTATTGGCATCGTGTCCTTCAAAAACGGTTTGAATCGCTAAAAATTCTACACTTTCATTATCTTTTAATGCCTCTACCATCTTTTGCAATGCAGGAAGTCCTTGACTATGACAACCTGGACACCAACTTTGGAAACAATAAATCACCTTAAATTTACCATTATAATCCGACAATTTAATAGGAGAAGTCTTATTTCCGTTAGCATCAACCCAAGAATCTACTTGAAATTCTGGAGCTTTAAATATTTCTTTTTCTTGTTTATCAGTATTCATATATATTGCCTTTCTTTTATTGTCTCTATGGATTTCTTTGAGACGGTTGACTTAATAAAAAAAGCACCTAAGATTACTCTTAGATGCTAATTCATGTTAACTAAGTAATAATCAAAATTTCAATTAAGAAACTGTCTTTTTTAACTTATCAGCATGCATTTTTCGTAGTTTGGCCAACTTTGGTGTAATAACCGCACTACAATAACCTTGTGCTTGATTGTTTTTATAATAATCTTGATGGTAATCTTCAGCTTCAAAAAACTCTCCTATTGGACTGATTTCTGTAACTATAGGCCCATCATAAAATGGATCTATTTGTTTTGCAACCTCAGTTGCTATTTTCTTTTGTTCATCAGAATGATAATATATCACTGAGCGGTATTGAGAACCTACATCTGCTCCTTGACGATTCATAGTTGTTGGATCGTGACTTGTCATAAAAATAACCAACAAGTCTTCATAAGAAATAACACTAGGATCAAAACTAATTTGAATAACCTCAGCATGTCCAGTTAATCCAGAACATACTTCTCTATAGGTAGGTCTTCCTGGAGCGTTTCCTCCAGTATACCCAGAAACTACTTTTTCTACACCATTTACTTCTTGAAAAATGGCTTCGATACACCAAAAACATCCTCCACCTACAGTCGCTAATTCATAATTTTTATTTGTCATTATCTTTCCTTTCTAATTTAATTGATTCTGAATTTATACAATATCGTAATCCACTTGGTTCTGGACCATCTGGAAATACGTGTCCTTGATGCGCGTCACAAGTATTACATAAAACCTCTACACGCACCATTCCAAAAGAGCTATCTTTTATATACTTAATAGCGTTCTCTTTAATTGGTTGTGTAAAACTAGGCCAACCAGAACTCGAGTCGTATTTTATGGTAGAATCGAACAATGGAGTATCGCAACACACACAATTATATTTACCAGCATCATAAATAGAGCATAGAGCTCCAGAATGTGCCATTTCTGTTCCTTTTAAACGTGTAATTCTAAACTGCTCTGGAGTAAGTAATTCTTTCCATTCTGCTTCTGTTTTTTCTACACGTCTATCTGGTTCCGGATTCCCTTTTACAGAGAAATTAATAACATCTTTCCAAGTTAACATACTATAGTGTCCTTTCTTTTTTAGTTAAGTAATAATTTTCTTGAATTTGCACCTCGAAATATTTAGATACAAATTAATAGTCGTATTTAGTTTCAATTCCTTACAATTTTGAATTTATACTATCACCACTACGCATCTAAAGTTATAGAATTTAATCCTGATAATAAAGGAATAATACTATTTAAATGGTATTTATATTTAAGTGAAGCTTCTATAGCTTACATTTCACATACTATAAACTCCCATATGAATCACAACTAATATAATTAAGAGATTGGGAATTATTTAGATTGAAGAAGGAATCTTTAGAAGACAAATAAAATGTTATTTGATATCCTTTACTTTTAACTGAAGGGAAACTACTCCGTTCCACTCATTTTCATCAATAGCATACACGGCAGCAAATGTCTGTTTTCCTTTTATAGCTTCTATTTTACTTCCTAAATTAAATCCAATCCCACCGATAGAAGGCCCTCCATTTTGAGATACATTTATTTTAAGGTGACTATTATCCTGACCTACACATTTACTATAGCCTGTATCTTTAAGGTTTTGTGTAAGAAAAACAGGCGATAAATTTCCTGGCCCAAAGGGAGCAAACTGCTTAAGGATGCGATAAAACTTTGGTGTTATATCTTTTAATTCAATTTCTGTATCGATAAGAATCTCTGGAGTTAATAGGTTTTTATCTATTGTTGCTGAAACTACTTCTTCAAACTTAGTTTTAAAACCTTGATATTGCGCTGGTTTTAAAGTAAGTCCAGCTGCATATTTATGACCTCCAAATTGCTCCAGATGATCTTCGCATGCCTCAATTGCATTATAAACATCGAAACCTTTTACCGAACGTGCAGAAGCGGCTAACTTATCGCCACTTTTAGTAAAAACTAATGTTGGGCGGTAGTAATTTTCAATAAGTCTCGAAGCAACAATTCCTATAACTCCTTTATGCCAAGTTTCGTTAAAAACAACCGAAGTAAAATTTGTCTCTTCATTATTCTCTTGAATCTGAAGAATAGCCTCTTGTGTAATCTGCTGATCTAAAGTTTTTCGATCCGCATTAAAAACTCCAATTTCTTCAGCATAAGCTTTGGCAAGATCTTCATTCTTTTCAGTAAGTAACTGAACAGCATATAACCCATGCTTCATTCTTCCTGCAGCATTTATCCTTGGAGCTACCACAAAGACAACATCGGTTATAGTTAGTTCTTTTTTAAGCTGTTCTGTAAAAGCTTTTATTCCAGGTCTAGGATTACTATTTATTACCTTTAAACCATGAAAAGCTAAGGCTCTATTCTCTCCAGTAATGGGCACGATATCTGCACCAATAGCTGTTGCTACTAAATCTAAATATGGGATAAAATCTTCTATAGTTTCTCCTCTACGCGATCCTAAAGCCTGAATCAACTTAAAACCAACACCACAACCACATAATTCATCATAAGGGTAATTGCAATCTTCTTGTTTAGGATCGAGAATAGCTACAGCATCTGGAATTACATCGCCCGGTCTATGGTGATCGCAAATAATAAAATCAATCCCTTTTTCTTTGGCATAAGCAACCTTATCCACAGCTTTTATTCCGCAGTCTAAAGCTATTATCAAAGAAACACCGTTATCATCTGCAAAATCTATCCCTAAAGTAGAGACTCCATAACCTTCTTTATATCTGTCTGGAATATATGTTGCTACATTAGGGTAAAGCGTTAACAAATAGGACGACATTAATGACACTGCCGTAGTACCATCAACGTCATAATCGCCATATACCAATATACTCTCTCCATCTGCAATCGCCTGTTCAATTCTAGATACAGCTTTGCCCATATCTTTCATTAAAAAAGGATCATGAAGATCGTTTAAAGAAGGGCGAAAGAATTTTTTTGCTTCCTCGTAATTTGTAATTCCTCGTTGTATTAACAATGAAGCAATAAGATTATCTACCCCTAAAGCTACAGAAAGCTCTTGTACAGCTTCCTTTGGCGGCATTGCTTTTACAGTCCAACGAGTCATATATAATTACGAATTTTGAGTTTTATGAGTTATGAAAAATGGTTTCTATTTTAACTTCAGCAAAACGACGGAACATTTCCATCACGCCACAATAAGTTTCTACAGATAAATCTACAGCACGTTGTAATTTTTTCTCAGCTAAATCTGTACCGTAAAAATGATATTCTACCGTTACTTTATTGTAATATTTAGGGTGCTCATCTGTAAGTTCAGCGTGGATATCGATTCTAAAATCTTCTACATCTAACTTCATCTTTTTTATCATTGAAGCTACATCTAAACCTGAACATCCTGCCAAAGCAGATAACATTAAAGCTTTAGGTCTTAATCCATCTCCATTTCCTCCATCGTCTGGACTTGCATCGATAATTAATTCTCCTGCTGGATTAGTAGAATGAAATTGCATATTCTTTTTCCAGGTAGTAATTACGGTATTTGTAGTTCCCATTTATATGAATTTAAAGTGAACCTCAAAAATACGCATTCTACTAAGAATACACTTTGTTTTTATAGCTGCTTCCTATAAAATTGTTTTTATTTTTTGCTGAAAAACGGGTAACACAGTGGCTTCAAACCACTTATTTTTTGCCATCCAAAAACGATTGGTAGGTGAAGGATGTGGAATTGGAAAAATCTCTGGAAGGAAATCATTATAGTTTCGTACTGTTTCTGTGAGATTCTTATGAAACCTGTCTCCCAAATAATTTTTCTGAGCATACTGTCCAATTAATATTGTTAACGATACATTTTGCATCTCGCTCAATACTTTGTCATGCCATTGCGGTTTACATTCTGGCCTTGGAGGTAAATCTCCAGTCTTACCTTTGCCGGGGTAACAGAATCCCATTGGCATCACGGCTACTTTTTTAGTATTATAAAAGTCTTCTTCGCTAATTCCCATCCAAGAACGGAGCTTTTTCCCACTTGCATCATCAAAATCTTTACCGCTATTATGCGCTTTAATTCCTGGCGCCTGACCAATAATTAATATTTTGGCTTCTTTCGATACTCTAAGAATCGGTTTTGGAGGTAAAGGCAGAAAATCTACACAGACTTGACATTTACTTATTTCATGTAGCAGCTTTTCCATACCCCCAAGGTAAGCATATTATTTATTCTCCCAATGAGTTTAATACTAGGAGATTAAATCTAATTATGAAATTACCGTTTTTTTTGGCAACTATTTCTTTCCAGCAACCACCATTACAAACTCTCCTCTTGGTGCATTTTCTTCAAAATGTTGGATAAGCTCTTTTACGGTTCCCCTTATTGTTTCTTCATGAAGTTTTGTAATCTCTCTGGAAACGGAAGCCATTCTATCTTCTTCTAAATAAGCAGCAAAATCTTTTAAGGTCTTTAGAAGCTTGTGAGGAGATTCATAAAAAATCATAGTCCTTGTTTCTTCAGCTAAAAATTTAAGTCGTGTTTGACGTCCTTTTTTTACGGGTAAGAATCCTTCAAAAATAAATTTATCATTTGGGAGTCCGCTATTTACTAAAGCAGGCACAAAAGCTGTAGCTCCAGGCAAACAATCTACTTCAATACCTTTTTCAATACATGCTCTTGTCAAAAGAAAACCAGGATCGGAAATTGCAGGTGTTCCAGCATCACTAATTAAAGCTACTGTAGTTCCAGATAAAATTTTATCACAAATACCATCAACCGTTTTATGTTCATTATGCATATGATGACTTTGCATATGCGTCTGTACCTCCAAATGTTTTAAAAGCTTCCCACTGGTACGAGTGTCTTCAGCAAGAATAAGATCTGCTTCTTTAAGCACTCTAATAGCTCTTAATGTAATATCTTCTAAATTACCGATTGGTGTTGGAACAATATATAATTTGGACATAGCGTATCCTACAATGTAGATTTATAATTTACAAACACTCAGATTTAATATTGAGTGCCTTTGTTTCTTGTTTTTACATACTACACAAATTAGTGTTATGCTGTAAACGATTACAAAGGTAAAAAGGAATTAAAGAACAATCCTCTTTTAATTTTTTATTATCCATGGACGCACTTGCCTTCCTAAAAAATACGAAGCCATTAAAAGCACCAATGCAATTATAGCTCCCACACCTTCGCCATCTCCTAACACATAATGGGTAATAAAAGCTAATACAAAATTAAAAAACAATCCTGCATATGCCCATTCTTTAATGGTTCCCTTTATATTCGAAAGGATTGCAATGACTCCTAATACTTTTCCTGTTATTAAGATGTAAATAAGGTATTCTGGGTAGTTATAACTCGCTAGCATTCCTTGTACCATTTCAAACTTTGAAATGTACATATAAATAGCGTTTATTAATAATAAGGACAGCAGACCTGTGGAAACCCAATATAATATTCTTTTAACTTTCATTTTTTTATAGATCGAATTAAAGACAAATAACGCATTCTTGCAGTTGATTTTAAATGATAAATTACGAAAATTTGTTTTCTATAATTTCTAAAAAACGATTTTCATAGGCTTCTTTTCCTTCCCAATTATTATAATCTGGTTTTATCATTGTAGTTATAAAACCTCTTGCATCCTCAAAAGTATCCATGGTACTTATTTGAGAAACTACTCTTATATAATCTTCATTGCTATTATTAAAAAGATGCTTTACAAATGCAAGTTTATCATTTAAACCTATTGCCAATCCAGATTTTAACTGATGATTTCTAGAACGCACTTTTTTCTCTACAACCGTAGTTTCTTTAATCTTTGGAGTCACCAAATCCATATCTCTTTTTACAAAAGTAGGATCGGGTGTAATTCCAGACAATAACTCTTCCAGAGATTCTGCTTCCGGCATTTCTTGAACAAGATCCCGAATAGAATCTATAACGGGAGTCATTATAGCATCTTCATGTTCATTAGGGTTTGATTCCGGAACATCGGAATTTCCTTTTAAAACTGAATTTGCTAATACTTCAAACCTATCTGCAACTTCACTTTTTACATCAGAAGATTGGAGTTCTCCAAAATGATCTTCCACATATTTTAAAAGTGTAAGTTTTTCGTACAATTTTTGGGCATCCGACTGTAAAGCGGCTAAATCTCTTTTTCCATTCTGCCTTATTATTCGTTCGGATATACTTATTAATTCTGCTTCTAATTTCTTCTTCATAGTTAATATTATAATTTAAGTGCTGTCTTTCAATAGTAAGCACAAATTTTTATAATTATAGTTACTAAACACGCATAAAAGATAGCTATTTTTTTAATATTTTTCGGTGTAAATCCTTTTAAAAATAAAACTAAATACGAGTAAGTAAATATAAAAAAACTTAATTTTTGTTGATATTATTTCTGCTTTCTTAAATCCAACTTTAAATATTTGCTTAAGTTTGTTTAGTTTTTCTAGAGAAGGGAATTCTTTCCTTCTCAGTATAGAAAATTACAAGATGTTTCTCGAAAATACAGTAAACCATAAAGAGCAATTTGGCTGGATAGAAGTCATCTGCGGATCGATGTTTTCCGGTAAAACCGAAGAATTGATTCGTAGGCTCAAACGCGCCCAATTTGCAAAGCAAAAAGTTGAGATTTTCAAACCTTCCGTAGATATTCGCTATGATGAAGATATGGTCGTTTCTCATGATTCTAATGAGATCCGTTCTACACCTGTTCCTGCTGCTGCGAATATCCGCTTATTAGCCGATGGTTGTGATGTAGTTGGTATAGACGAGGCACAGTTTTTTGATGATGAGATTATATCTGTATGTAACGATCTTGCCAATAAAGGAATTCGTGTGGTTGTTGCAGGATTAGATATGGATTTTAAAGGAAATCCCTTCGGCCCGATGCCTGCACTAATGGCCACTGCCGAGTATGTTACCAAAGTACACGCCATTTGTACACGTACAGGAAATCTTGCTAATTATAGTTTTAGAAAATCTACAAACGATAAATTAGTATTATTAGGGGAAACTGAAGAATATGAACCTTTAAGTAGAGCTGCTTTTTTTAAAGCAATGTTACGAGAAAAGGTACAAAAATTGGAAGTTAAAGACCCCGAAGAAATTATTTCTAAAGAAGCTGTAAATAACATTAAGGATGACAAACATTCAGGAGACAACACTGGAAATTAGTCTTCCAGCACTTACTAATAATTACAAATTTCTACGTTCAAAATTACAAGAAACTACCAAATTAATGGCGGTAGTAAAAGCATATGCCTACGGAAGTGAACCTGCACAGGTAGCTTCTTTTTTAGAAAACTTAGGAGTAGATTATTTTGCCGTTGCATATACCGATGAAGGGATAACTTTAAGAAAAGCAGGAGTTACCAAGCCAATTTTAGTGCTGCATCCGCTGCCTGTACATTTTAAAAAAATAATAGATTATAAATTAGAGCCTAGCATATATAGCTCTTATGTTTTAAATGCATTTTTAAAAGCTGCTGAAAAAGAACATGAGTATCCTGTACATCTTAAATTTAATACTGGATTAAATAGACTTGGTTTTACTTTGGATGAAGTCGATGCTATCACTGATACATTATCAGAAAATAAAGAACTTAAAATAGCTTCTATATTTTCCCATTTAGGAGCTTCAGAAGACCTTTCTGAAAAAGAGTTTACACTGAAACAGATTCATACTTTTAAAAAAATTGCCGAGAAATTACTTTCTAAACTGACTTACAAGCCAATGCTACATATTCTAAATACTTCAGGAATATTAAACTACGCTGCAATAGCAGAGTTTGATATGGTGAGAAGTGGAATTGGGCTCTACGGTTTTGGAAATGATGTTCGTTTTAACAAACACCTAACTCCTGTAATCTCTTTAAAAAGTGTCATCTCTCAGATTCACCATATTTCTGCAAATGAAAGTATAGGTTATAATAAAGGTCATATTGCAAAAACAAACATGAAAACAGCCACCATTCCGATTGGTCATGCAGATGGTATTGGAAGACAATACGGAAAGGGAAAAGCTTTTCTTACAGTAAATGGCGTTAAATGTCCAATTATAGGAAACGTTTGTATGGATATGCTAATGATAGATGTTTCTAATGTGGATTGTAATGAAGGAGACGAGGTTCTCGTTTTTGGAGAGCATCCCACTGCTAGTGAATTTGCTGCCACCGCAGGAACTATTTCTTATGAACTTATAACGGCAATTTCGCAACGTGTAAAACGAAAAATTATATTATAGTAGACCTCATTTAATTATAATCCTTACGCATCATAACTATAAAATGATTCATTTTTGGTGTATATTTACATCAAATACATTGAATTATGCCAAGACAAAGCATCTCATTCACAGAACCGAACGACGAGTGGTTAAAAAATCAAGTGGACAAAAAAGAGTATTCAAGTAAAAGCGAACTCGTAAATGATCTAATTCGACAAGCGCGAAAACAACAAATTGAGATAAATTGGGTTCGAGCTAAATTGGAGAACGCTGAAAATAATGGTTTTTCAAATGAAAGTAAAAATGAAATTTTAGCTGAATCTAAGTCTTTGCTTAATGACTAAATACAAATTAAGTAAAGAAGCTAAAAATGATTTAATACGAATTCATCATTACGGAGTAAATAAATTTGGAATGACTCAAGCAGACAAATACTTTGAATCATTTTTTAAATGTTTTGATATTATCACCCAAAGGCCATATTCCTTTGAATCTGTAGACTTCATTAAAGTAGGCTATAGACGCTGTATTTGTGGGGTTGATAGCATTTACTTCAAAATAAACAAAAATGTTATTGAGATAATGGCAATTGTTGGAAGACAGGATTTAAATGAAAAATTATAAAAAATAGCTTATTACATACTTTTTAAAATTCTATCATCTCTTTAATCTATACTATTTCGCTTCTTATAACCTTAAAATCATCCGTTTAAAAACTATTAAAAAAATTTATATCTTTAAAAGATACTAATCAAGTAATCAAATAACATGGGATTTTTTAAAGATTTTAAGTCTTTCTTATTGAAGGGAGATATAGTAAACTTAGCCACTGCGGTGATTGTAGGTGGCGCATTCGGTAAAATAGTTACCTCCTTTACAAAAGATGTATTAATGCCACCAATAGGTATGCTCCTTGGAGGTGTGAAATTTACAGAGTTAAAATATGTACTAAAAGAAGCTGTTGTAAACGGAGACGAAGTCGTTTCTGAAGCTGTTACCATTAATTACGGAATTTTTATCCAAACTATTATGGATTTTATAATTATTGGTTTCTGTATTTTTATGATTCTAAAGGCTTACGAAAAGTCTAAAAAGAAAGAAGAGGAAGCTCCGGCAGCACCTGCAGGACCAACTCAAGAAGAGTTATTAGCTGAAATTAGAGACGAATTAAAAAGACAAAACACTAAATAATATTTCTTCTATTTCTATAAAAAGTAACAAGAATGCCACCTACTTTAGAAGCAGGTGGTTTTTTTAGTGACAATCTTAAATGTTATTTTTATAACAATCTGTTATATTTTTTTGAAGTTTTGCATTTTAGCTTGTACACATGTGAATATTAATTACTTTTGTCTTTCAGAATGAGAATTAATTAATCGGTTAATACACCATATTAATAAGATAGAAAATGAAAATAGCCGTTGTAGGAGCAACCGGAATGGTTGGAGAAGTAATGCTTAAAGTTTTAGAGGAACGCAATTTCCCTATTACAGAATTATTAGTTGTAGCATCAGAGAGATCAGTAGGAAAAGAACTTTCTTTTAAAGGAAAAACATATAAAGTAATCGGTTTACAAGATGCCGTTGCTGCAAAACCAGACATCGCTATTTTTTCAGCTGGTGGAGGAACATCTTTAGAATGGGCTCCAAAATTTGCTGAAGCAGGAATTACGGTAATCGATAATTCTTCAGCTTGGCGTATGGATCCAACAAAAAAATTAGTTGTTCCAGAGATCAATGCTAATGAGCTTACAAAAGAAGATAAAATTATTGCGAATCCAAATTGCTCTACTATTCAATTAGTAATGGCATTGGCTCCGTTACACAAACAATATAAAATGAAGCGTGTTATCGTTTCTACTTACCAATCTATTTCTGGTACTGGTGTAAAAGCTGTAAAACAATTAGAAAACGAATTGGCGGGTGTAGAAGGAGAAATGGCATATCCTTATCCTATCAATCAAAATGCATTACCTCATTGTGATGCTTTTGAAGAGAATGGATACACTAAAGAAGAAATGAAATTAGCTCGTGAACCGCAAAAAATATTAGGAGATAAATCTTTTGCTATATCTGCAACAGCGGTAAGAATCCCTACTTCTGGAGGACATTCTGAATCAGTAAACGTACAATTCGAAAGCGATTTTACATTGGCAGACGTTCGAAGAATATTAAACGAAACTCCAGGAGTCGTAATTCAAGATAATCCTGATACAAACACTTATCCAATGCCGATCTACGCACATGATAAAGATGATGTTTTTGTAGGGAGAATCCGTAGAGATGAATCGCAGCCAAACACTATAAATATGTGGATTGTAGCAGATAACTTGCGTAAGGGAGCCGCTACAAATGCAGTACAGATCGCTGAGTATTTACTAGAAAATAAATTGGTGTAATTAGGATACCATAAAAATATGTTAAAAAAGCCCTTGATATTAAGCTATCAAGGGCTTTTTCTTTAAATTATCATCGCTAATTACTAATCTAAACATAATGAAGAAACTCATCACTTGTGTGGTGGTTGCAACAAGCATTTTAAGCTCGTGCGACACTACAGAAACTAAAAAAGATTTAACATTGAAATATCCCGCTACTAAAAAGGTAGATACCGTAAACACATATTTCGGTACAGAAGTAAAAGATCCATACCGCTGGCTTGAAGACGATCGCTCTGATGAAACTGCAGCATGGGTTAAAGATGAAAATGAAGTTACCTTCGGATACCTAGAAAAAATTCCATTTCGAGATCAGCTAAAACAACGTTTAGAGAGATTATGGAATTACGAAAAAATATCTGCTCCCTTTAAAGAAGGAGATTACACCTATTATTATAAAAATGACGGACTACAAAATCAATATGTAGTATACCGCAAAAAAGGAGACAACGGAGCTGAAGAAGTATTTCTAGATCCTAATACTTTTTCTGAAGACGGAACGACCTCTTTAGGTGGATTGAGTTTTTCTAAAAGTGGAAAACTAGCTGCTTATTCAATTTCTGAAGGAGGAAGCGATTGGAGAAAAGTAATTATAAAAGATGCAGAAACTAAAGAGATTGTTGAAGATACTATCGTTGATGTAAAATTTAGCGGACTCTCTTGGAAAGGAGACGAAGGTTTCTTTTATTCTAGTTACGATAAGCCAGAAGGAAGTGAACTTTCAGCAAAAACAGATCAGCACAAATTATACTATCATAAGTTAGGAACTTCCCAAAAAGAAGATCAGCTTATTTTTGGAGGTACAGAAGCCGAAAAACACAGATATATTGGAGGGAATGTTACCGAAGACAATAATTACTTACTTATCAGCGCTTCAATTTCTACTTCTGGAAACAAATTGTTTATTAAAGATCTTACCAAAGACAATTCCCCTTTAGTACCGATTATAGAAACTACGGAAAGTGATACCTATGTAATCGAAAATGAAGGATCTAAACTTTATTTAGTTACAAATTTAAACGCCCCTAATAAAAAGATAGTTACTGTTGATGCATCAAATCCAACGCCAGAAAATTGGAAGGATTTTATTCCTGAAACAGAACATGTTCTAAGTCCGAATACAGGAAGCGGTTACTTTTTTGCTGAATATATGGTAGATGCCGTTTCTCAAGTAAAACAATACGACTACGAAGGGAAGTTAATCCGCGAAGTTAAGTTACCAGGACTCGGAAGTGTTGGTGGCTTCGGAAGTAAAAAAGAAGACAAAGTAATTTACTATTCTTTTACCAATTACAATACACCAGGAAGCACCTATACTTTTAATCCAGAAACTGGAGATTCAGAAGTTTATTGGACTCCAGAAATCGATTTTAATTCAGACGATTTCGAATCGAAACAGGTTTTTTATACTTCTAAAGACGGAACTAAAGTTCCTATGATTATCACCTACAAAAAAGGAATTGAGCTTAACGGTAAGAACCCAACGATTCTTTATGGTTACGGCGGATTCAATATTAGTTTAACACCATCCTTTAGCACGGCTATAGCTGTTTGGTTAGAGCAAGGTGGTGTGTATGCTGTTCCAAACCTTCGTGGAGGTGGAGAATATGGTAAAAAATGGCATGACGCAGGAACTAAACTTCAGAAGCAAAATGTTTTTGACGACTTTATTGCGGCTGGAGAATACCTTATCAAAGAAAATTATACTTCATCAGATTATTTAGCAATACGTGGTGGATCTAATGGAGGTTTATTAGTAGGTGCAACTATGACACAGCGTCCAGATTTAATGAAAGTGGCATTGCCAGCGGTTGGTGTTTTAGACATGCTGCGTTACCATACTTTTACTGCGGGAGCCGGTTGGGCATATGATTATGGAACTGCAGAAGACAATCAAGAAATGTTTGAATACTTAAAACAATATTCACCTGTCCACAATGTAAAAGAAGGAACCAAATATCCTGCTACCCTTGTTACGACAGGAGATCATGACGATCGTGTGGTACCTGCTCATAGTTTTAAATTTGCTGCAGAATTACAAGAGAAACAAAGTGGAGACAATCCTGTTCTTATAAGAATCGAAACCAATGCTGGACATGGAGCAGGAACTCCTGTAAGCAAAACAATCGATCAATATGCAGATATTTTTGGATTTACCCTTTATAATATGGGTTATGAAGAATTACCAAATAAAGCTGCATTAAAAGAATTTAAAAAATAAATATCTAGAACGTGATTAAAAAAATAAATCTATTATCTGCATTCTTTATCATTACAAGCGTTTTACACGCACAAACCGATAAAGAAGTTATTGATAAAATTGTAAATGAAGCTTCTCAAAATTCGCAATTAAAAGAACTGGCCTACGAACTCATGGACGGTATTGGTCCGCGTTTAGTAGGAACTCCACAAATGCAAGAAGCACACGATTGGGCTATTAAAAAGTTTGATTCTTGGGGGATTTCTGCTGAAAATGAAAAATGGGGAGAATGGAAAGCTTGGGAACGAGGAATTACACATATCGACATGGTATATCCTCGTGTAAAATCTATTGAAGGAATGCAATTGGCATGGAATCCTGGAACTTCTAGTAAAGGTGTGACGGCAGAATTAGTAGTGCTCCCTTCTGTTAAAGATTCGCTAGCTTTTGATAAATGGTTAAAGTCTGTAAAAGGTAAAATTGTAATGGTTTCTATGAACCAAATTACAGGAAGACCAGATGATAACTGGGAAGAATATGCAACGCCAGAATCTTTCGAGAAAATGAAAGCGGAGCGAGATGCTTTAGAAGAGGCTTGGCAAACTAATATGAGAAACACTGGCTACACTTCTAGAACACTTCCTGAAGCATTAGAGAAAGCAGGTGCTGTAGGAATAGTGCAATCGTATTGGTCTAAAGGCTTTGGAGTAAATAAAATTTTTAGCGCTCGAACTAAAAAAATTCCAATGGTAGATGTAGCTCTTGAAGATTACGGAATGCTATATAGAATGGTAGAACACGGAGCAAAACCTCAACTTAAAATTGTAGCTGAGGCTAAAGATCTTGGCGTAGCTCCTACCTTTAATACTATCGCAACAATTAAAGGAACCGAAAAACCTGATGAATATGTTATTCTTTCTGCACATTTCGATTCTTGGGATGGGGGAACTGGCGCTACAGATAACGGAACTGGAACTATAACAATGATGGAAACAGCAAGAATCTTAAAGAAACTGTATCCTAACCCAAAACGAACTATAATTATTGGTCTTTGGGGAAGTGAAGAGCAAGGTTTAAATGGTTCTCGTTCTTTTGTAGAAGACCATCCAGAAATAGTAAAAAATGTACAAGCCGTATTTAATCAAGATAACGGAACTGGAAGAGTTGTTAACCTTTCCGGACAAGGTTTTTTACATTCTTATGAGTATTTAGGAAAGTGGCTTAAAGCAGTTCCTAATGATGTTACAAAACATATCGATACACATTTTCCTGGAACTCCGTCTAGAGGAGGCTCCGATTATGCATCTTTTGTAGCTGCTGGTGCTCCTGCATTTTCATTAAGCTCGTTAAGTTGGTCGTATTGGAATTATACATGGCATACCAACAGAGATACTTATGATAAAATTGTTTTTGATGATGTTCAAAATAATGTTATTCTAACTGCTATTTTAACTTATATGGCTAGTGAAGATCCAGAAAAAACATCAACAGAAAAAAGTGTTTTACCAATTGATGATAAAACCGGAACTCCAAGAGAATGGCCTTCTCAAAAAGAGCCAACTAGAAGAGGTGGTTTAGATTAAATAATACCATTTTTAGAATAAAAGGAGGTTTATTAAAGAGATCATAATTAGATTTTTTTAATAAACCTCCTTTTTTATACAATCCTTCCTTCTTTAAGCTACACCTCTTTATTCTACTTCTTATATTTGCTAAAACCTAATATCTATGCTCGAAGTAAAAAAGGTATCCTTTCAATATCACGAAACTCCTATTTTAAAAAATATAAACTTTACTTTACAAAAGGGAGAACACTTATCTATTATTGGGGAAAGTGGCTCTGGAAAAAGTACTCTTTTAAAGATTATATATGGACTTTATCATTTAGAGAAAGGAAAACTCTTTTGGAATAAAACACCAATGTTAGGACCTAATTATAACATTGTTCCTGGAGAGCCTTTTATTAAATATGTAGCCCAAGATTACGATCTTATGCCTTTTATTACTGTGGAAGAAAATATAGGGAAGTTCCTATCTAATTTTTATCCTCGGAAGAAGAAAAAAAGGATTGCAGAGCTGTTAGAACTTGTTGGTATGACAGCATATGCTAAGATTAAACCAACAGAATTAAGTGGCGGACAACAACAGCGCGTTGCCTTGGCAAAAGCTTTAGCAAGAGAACCTGAATTGCTTTTATTGGACGAGCCTTTTAGTAACATTGATAATTTTAAGAAGAATCAGTTAAGGCGCGATATTTTTGGATACTTAAAGCAAGAAAATATCAGCTGTATTACTGCCACTCACGACAATACCGACAGCCTCTCTTATGCGGATATTACAATGGTTTTAAAGCAAGGAAAATGCATTGCGTTAGACAATCCTGAAACGCTTTATAAAACGCCTAAAAATAAATATGTAGCCTCTCTCTTCGGAGAAGTAAATGAGCTTCCTATCAATTTGTTTTCCAAGGAGGAAACAAGTAGTAAGAAAGTTTTATTATATCCACATCAATTGGAAGTAACTAATTCTTCAGCAATAAAAGTAAAGGTTAAAAAATCATATTTTCAGGGAACTCACTATTTAATAGAAGGGATTAGAAATAGAACAACAATCCTTTTTAATCACACAAAAGAAATTCCAGTAGATAAGGAAGTAAATATTAAAGCAGTTTACGAGTTTTAGAAGAGCTTAAAAACAATAAAAAAGCCGACATTTAAAACTTATTAAATGTCGGCTTTTAACCTAAAACTTACTTATATTTTCTTAGTTAGCAGGCTCTATTTCTGCTAGCTTTTGAGAGTACGTGTACGTAACAACAATTTGGATTTGCTGTCCGCTTGCATCTGTTGCAATCCCAGAAGTTTGAACTGTATATTCTGTTTCTTCTGCATTGAACTCAAGAGTTTGAATCGACTCATAACAGTTTGTAACAAGACCAAGCGTTGTTCCTCCTAGCTTCCAACTTCCTGAGAAATCTTCAGTAGCTTCACAATCTTCAACTACACCCCCTTGCTCATATGTATAAGTTCTATCAGAATTAAAAGTGTACACTATATCATTCTGACATTCTGTTTGTTGAGCATAAATATCTGTACTTGGGTTCTCTTCCTCATCATCAGTTAAATCGATCTCTTCATCAGATGTTATTCCTGTTAACTCCCAACTTCCTACAAAAGTAGTCTCTTCATCAGAAAGAGCTCCTGTGTAATCTGGTGTACAACTTACAGTATCGTCGTCATCACAACTAATAAATAATCCTGTTAGCGCTACAAATAATGATGCAGCAATTAATTTTCTTGTTTTCATTAAGGTTTTTGCTTTTATGTTATGCTATATATAATAGAAGCAAAGCTTAAGAAATGGTTGCGTGGAAGATTGTTAATTTTTTAAACTAATAGAATGATTAAGGAAAGTTCACTTAGAATTCTACTAATAAATAGCTTGAATTTTTATATTGGAAGTTTGAAAAGTAACCTCATCATCAATCCCTTTTCCTAATAAAAGCTTTCCGATTGGAGACTGTGCAGAAATACAATATACATCTGTATTATCTATGGTTATCTGACCTAAAGAAACGGATATAAAGTAGTTAACGACATTTGTTTGCACCAAGCTTCCCATTTTTACGGCTTTTTCTGCTGAAGTATTCCCGAAATTAATTCTCGAAAATGCATGATGCATCATCTCAACTTCTCGCAAGCGGTTGCCAGCTTTCTCTCTTTCCAACTGAAGCATAGCACGCCCTGTTTCATGCTTATCTCCAGCACTGCTTTTAGTTTCGGAAGCAAAAGATTCTTCTATAGTTGCAATTGCCTTTTGAACTTGATACAACCGTTCATTTAAAAGTTCTTGGCATTTATTTACTAACTGCTCTTTAATGCTTTTCATTATAAGAATTTATTCAAAGATAAGGGAACATGGGCATATTATAAACACTATATAACTATCAAAACTCTACAACAAAATATTCCTTTCTTAAAACTGTAGAATTATTACTATATTCAATATCTTTAAAACTACACCGCCAAAACTAATTTATAAAAATGGAATTCTTACAAACTCTTTACCAGGAGATTATAAACTTTCTTGGAGTTACGCAAGCATGGGAAATTCTCCGAGAAGGTAATTACGAAACTCTTAAAACATACAAAGGATTTACGGCTTTTATACATCCTATTATTCCCATTCTAATAATTTTAGAATTTATACTTGGGCTAATCTATAAAAAACCACAAACAAAAGTATACAAAGTAAATTTCCTAATCTATGTTTTCAATCGTATAATAGGGAGATTTATAGCCATTGCTATGGTTACACTCATTATAGGGAGTTTACAAAAATATGCTCCTTTCCAAACCTCTTTTACATGGTATTGGTTTATATATGGATATGTAGTTTGGGAATTCGGTCACTTTTTATATCATTATTGGGGACATAAAGTACGGTTATTTTGGTGCTTACATTCTACACATCATGCTCCAGAAAACATGAATCTTTCTGTTACTCATGCGCATTTTTTCTTAGAAGCTCCATATGCAGATGCTATACGTACAACCGTATGTATTCTTGCTGGAGTACAACCAGAAATGCTATTAATAATTATGCTTATAGATGGAACATATGGTGCTTTTATTCATATTGGAGAGAATTTATTAAGAGACGGTAGACTTGGTTTTTTAAACAATATTATCTTAACACCATCTCACCATCGGGTACACCACGCTAGAAATCCTTTATACATGGACACCAATTTCTGTAACCTTTTAAACATATGGGATAAAGCTTTTGGAACATTTCAAAATGAAGAAAAGGAGGTTAAAATTGAGTATGGAATCACTAGAGAAATGGACTCAGGCAACTTTATTGATGTTTACTTTGGAGAAATTATTGCACTTTGCAAGGATATTTATAAAGCTCCAGGGATTAAAAATAAAATTCTGTATATCGTAATGCCACCAGGTTGGAGCCATTCTGGAGAGCATAAAACAGCAAAAATAGTAAGAGAAGCCTATTTAAATAACAAGTAAAAAATTCTTATAAATGGGCTTAGTTAAAAATATGAATCCCAATTACTTTTAAAACACTCATTATTCCAAGCCCTAATGTTAGTAATACAATTATGAGTCCCAATACATTTTGAAAAAAGGTATTCTTATATGATTTCAAAATAGAAGTTCTATTAACTGCCCAAAGTAAAAAAACTGCAATTATTGGTAGTAAAATTCCGTTTGAAATTTGCGCTATCTTTATAACTTCAATTGGCTTGATTCCGAATGACATAAAAATAACTCCTAGAATTACAATAAACATCCAAACGGATTTAAAGCGTTTATCTTTCATAGAAGCATTCCATCCAAAGCAACTATTAGCAACAAAAGCAGCCGCTAAAGGAGCCGTAATTGCAGAAGTTAATCCTGCTGCAAAAAGGCCAATTCCCATAAAATATTTAGCACTATTTCCATAAATAGGCTCTAAGCCTTTTGCTAAATCTAATACATTTTCTATCTGTAAATTTTGTGTTTTAGCCGCAGTAATCATTATAGCTATAGAAACCATTCCTCCCAAAGAAATAGCAAGGAAGGTATCTCTCCGAGCATATTTTAAATCGTTCGCTAAATGCCATTTTTTACTCACCAATGAAGCGTGTAAAAACAAATTGTAAGGTACAATAGTCGTTCCAACCAAAGAAATTATAGTCAAGAGGCTGTCTTTAGGAGCTTTTGGAACGAAGAGTCCGTTAATAATATCCATTATATTTGGCTTGGTAACTATTGCAGTTAGCATAAATGATATACTCATTAATAACACTAAAGAAACAAGAATTTTTTCTATCGATTTATAGTTCCCTATATAAAGAAATACAAACGCTAAAATTCCAATTATTAACGGATAAAAACTTGTATAAGTAGTTCCAAATAATGCTTGAAGGCCTAATGTTGCCCCTCCGATATTTCCGCCTTCATAAGCAGCATTTCCAATAACGATAGCTCCTAATATTAAAGCTATAACCAACCATTTTAACCAAGGTTTTTTAATTTCTGTAGCCACCACATCTCCCAACCCCTTTTGAGTGATGATTCCTATTCTTGCGGCCATTTCTTGTAGAATTATGGTTGCTACAATAGAGAATAGCATTGCCCATAATAGCGAAAAACCAAAAGTATTTCCAGCCAACATACAAGCCGTAACTGTTCCAGGCCCAATAAATGCCGCTGCAACTAAAACTCCAGGACCTATTCTTTTAAACATCTATTCGCTTACATGGTTTAAAGAATACAATGCAAAAGTTCCTAACCAATGCGTTCCGCTATAATTATCATCTACAATATTTGGAAGCGAATAATTTATATGCTGATTTGCAATGTTTTTTAAATGCGAATATTCTGGTAAACTCTCTGCAATACCATAAAGACACCAAGCACGACTAAAGTTTAAACCATCTAAATGAACTAATTTACCATCTGCTCTGTCGCCAACTTTACCTGGTTCTAATTCGAAGTTTCTATCAGCTAATTGAGGTAGGAAATTATCAATCCACACTTTAAAATCGTCCTTGCTATATACTTTTTTTACCAAGTTTGCTTCCTCTAGACATGGGGAAAGAAAATCATGACCACTAGGCTCCCAAGTAATCGGACAATCAACATCACTTTTATAAAAACGCTTTACAGTTTCTGTAATACTTTGCTTGAATTGATTATTTCCAAGCGTATTTGCATAATCCCAAGCCAAAGACAATCCGAAGGCTGTATTAGCATGCTCTCCAACACGAATTGGATAATTTAATTTTGGCAGAAATGTTATATAAGCATTTACAATATAGTCTGTAAGTGGTTGTAAATTTGCCTCTAGTTCTTTTGCCATAGGATCATTCCAATTATGTAACTCTTCAACAAGTTTTAGCGTCCATGCCCAACCATAAGTACGCTCAAAAGAAGCGTTCCCTTTCATCTTAAAATAGGCAACCTCAGCTTCTATATTCTCTTTAGAGATATTTGCTTTTAACTTCTCTCGGATAGAAGATGCATTTTCTAAATTAGGAAACTGCTTAAGAAGCGAAATAAGCGACCAATGTCCATGAACTGAAGAATGCCAATCGAAGCATCCATAAAAGGCAGGATGCAACTTCTTTGGTGTTGCTAAATGTGTACTATCTTCTAAAGTTTGATTTAGCTTATTAGGAAACTCAGTTTGCATACATTCCAAAGGTAAAGAAGCAAGTCTATTTGCTTCTTCTATATTTAAAACAGGCGTAGGTGCAGTTTCTATAGTTGTTTTTTCTGAAGTCTTAGCATCTTTACAAGCAACCGTAAACGCAAGTATAATTAAAAGACAAAAGAGTGGTTTTTTCATTTTAAAAGATTTCATTATAAACTGTTGATTAGTGTCATTATTATATGATTCGTAAATATAAACTTTTATTTATAGTTACTTTTATTTTCATTTTGAAGATTGAAAGCACCGTAATATTCCATCTGCTTTAAAATCCATTTTTCCCTTTGTTCAATGTAACTTGTAGCTGGAGAAGCCCTTAAAACTAATGGATTTGGTAGTATGGAAGCAATCGCAGCAGCCTCTAACTTAGACAGCTTGTTAGCGCTTTTATTAAACCAAAATTTTGAAGCAGCTTCAGCGCCATAAATTCCATCCCCCATTTCGATACTGTTCAAGTATACTTCTAGAATACGTTCTTTACTCCAAAGTTGTTCTATTAAAAAAGTAAAATAAGCCTCAAAACCTTTCCGAAGCCAACTTCTCCCAGGCCATAAAAAAACATTCTTTGCTGTTTGCTGACTAATAGTACTGGCTCCTCTTAATTTTTTTTCTTCTGAAGTATTTCTTATTACTTTCTCTATGGCTTGTACATCAAAACCATTATGCTTTTCAAACTTTTGGTCTTCACTACAAATAACAGCTAATTGAAGATTTTTTGAAATATTATCCATGGAAACCCAATCGTGTTTCCAAACTAATTCTTGTTGTTTCTCATTCTGTTGATAAGCACGAATCGCCATTAATGGAGTTACAGGAACAGGAAGCCATTTGTAGAGCAAAACCCAAATAACAGAGATTGCCACAAACCACAAAAAGCATTTAAAAAGAAAGCGAAATATCCTCATATACCTGTAAAAATAAAAAAACCCGTATCAAATGTATTAAATGATACGGGCTTATATTATAATAATCTGCAAGAAATTTATTCTTCCTCTACTTTAGGTTTCATTTTGAAATCCTCCATAAATTTAGTTGTATAATTTCCAGCGATATAATCTGGTTCATCCATTAATTGTCTATGGAAAGGAATTGTTGTTTTTATTCCTTCAATTACAAACTCATCAAGAGCACGCTTCATTTTATTGATAGCTTCTTCTCTAGTTTGCGCTGTTGTAATCAACTTTGCAATCATAGAATCGTAATTTGGAGGAATTGTATACCCACTATAAACGTGCGTATCTAAACGTACTCCATGTCCTCCTGGAGCATGTAATGTAGTGATCATTCCTGGAGAAGGTCTAAAATCGTTGTAAGGATCTTCCGCATTAATTCTACACTCTATAGAATGTAACTTAGGCGTATAATTCTTTCCTGAAATTGGCACTCCAGCAGCCACAAGAATCTGCTCACGGATTAAGTCGTAATCGATTACCTGCTCGGTAATTGGATGCTCAACTTGAATACGTGTATTCATTTCCATGAAATAGAAATTCCTATGTTTATCTACTAAAAACTCTACAGTTCCAGCTCCTTCATATTTAATATATTCTGCTGCTTTAACTGCTGCATTCCCCATTTTTTCACGGAGTTCATCCGTCATAAAAGGAGAAGGAGTTTCTTCTGTTAATTTTTGGTGACGTCTTTGTACCGAGCAATCTCTTTCTGAAAGGTGACATGCTTTTCCGAATTGGTCTCCTACTACTTGTATTTCTATATGGCGAGGCTCTTCAATAAGCTTTTCCATATACATCCCATCATTACCAAAAGAAGCAGCTGCTTCTTGTTTAGCACTTTCATAGGCTTTCTGTAAGTCTTCTTCTTTCCAAACTGCACGCATCCCTTTACCACCACCACCGGCTGTAGCTTTAAGCATAACAGGATACCCCATTTCTTTAGCTAATTTCTTGGTTTGGTCTAAAGATTCTAAAAGTCCTTCTGATCCAGGAACCGTAGGTACCTTAGCATCATTCATAGTTCTTTTAGCACTTGCTTTGTCTCCCATTCTTTCGATCATCTCAGGGCCAGCACCAATAAACTTGATACCATGCTCCTTACAGATTCTCGAAAAGTTAGCATTTTCAGATAGAAATCCGTAGCCAGGGTGAATAGCATCTGCATTTGTAATTTCTGCAGCAGCTATAATACTAGATATTTTAAGATAAGAATCTTTACTAGGCGCTGGTCCTATACAAACAGCTTCATCTGCAAATCTAACATGCAGACTTTCTTCATCGGCCTTAGAATATACAGCAACTGTTTTGATCCCCATCTCTTTACAGGTTCTAATAACACGAAGTGCTATTTCTCCTCTATTTGCGATCAATATTTTTTTAAACATCTTCTGAAATTTTAATTTTTGAATTCTAAATTTTTAGGTTTTGCGAATGATGAGTTATACACCTTCATTCTACAATTTACAATTCTAAATTTCTTATGATGGATCTACCAAAAATAATGGCTGATCAAATTCTACTGGAGAAGATTCATCAGCTAATACTTTAACAATTTTACCTGAAACTTCAGATTCTATTTCATTGAAAAGTTTCATCGCTTCGATAATACATAAAACATCACCTACTGCAACTGTATCTCCAACTTCTTTGAAGTTAGGCTTGTCTGGTGAAGGTCTTCTATAGAAAGTACCTATAATTGGCGATTTTATGGTAATATACTTGCTGTCGTCTTCTGTTGCCGCTGCAGGTGCTTGTCCTGCATCTGCTGCTGCAGGTGCTGGCGCTGCTACAGGCTGTGGTGCCATTCCCTGTTGCATTGGCTGATTTACAGGTATTTGCTGAACATAAGTAGTGTTGTCACTTCTTTTTTCATCATCTCCTGTTCTAATAGTAATCTTCACATCCTCCATTTCAAGCTTTACTTCGCTTGCTCCAGATTTTGCCACGAATTTTATTAAACTTTGAATCTCTTTTAAATCCATGATTGAGTTTTGTTAGTTTTGAGTTTATTATTATGAGTTATATGCCCATTTTAAATAAATGGACCCCCAGGTAAATCCACCTCCAAAGGCTGCAAATACTAAGTTATCACCTTTTTTAAGCTGCTTTTCGTAATCTCTAAGCAACAAAGGTAATGTAGCCGAAGTTGTATTACCATAGTTTTGAATATTAACCATTACTTTAGAGGGGTCTAAATCTACACGATTAGCAGTAGCATCGATAATACGCTTATTAGCTTGATGCGGTACTAACCATTGTACGTCTTCTTTAGTAAGGTTATTGCGGGTCATTATTTTTTCTGCAACATCTGCCATATTAGAAACGGCAAATTTAAATACTGTTTTTCCGTCTTGGTAGACAAAATGTTGCTTATTTTTCACGGTCTCTTCGTTTGTAGGAAGGCGAGAGCCTCCTGCTTCGATTCTTAAGAAATCTCTTCCGATACCGTCACTTCTCAAATATTCATCTTGTAATCCGAGTCCTTCTTCATTTGGTTCAAAAAGTACTGCTCCAGCACCATCACCAAATATAATACAAGTTGCTCTGTCTTCATAATCTATTATTGAAGACATTTTATCAGCTCCAATAAGAAGAACCTTTTTATAGCGTCCGCTTTCAATGTAGCTTGCCGCTGTAGACATTCCAAACAAAAAACTAGAACAAGCTGCTTGCAAATCATAAGAAAAAGCATTTACAGCTCCTATTTCTGAAGCTACAAATGCAGCAGTAGCAGATACAGGCTGATCTGGAGTTGCAGTTCCTACAATTACCATGTCAATCTCATTAGCATCAACTCCACTTTTTCTAAGCAGGTCTTCCGCAGCTTTTATAGCCAAGTAAGAAGTTCCCTGTCCTTCTTCTTTTAAAATGCGCCTTTCTTTAATTCCTGTTCTGGAGGTTATCCATTCATCATTTGTATCAACTAAGGTTTCTAATTCCTTATTTGTTAATATATAATCGGGCACATATGCTCCTACAGCTGTAATAGCTGCTTTAGGTCTATTCATAATTCGCTTAGTTTTTATCAAAAACGTGCAAAATTCGATGAAAATTAATCAAAACTACTAATTTTCGATCAAATAGTGGTGCAAAATAGGGTGTTTTTGACTTATAGAAAAATTTTGAATAAAAAAACTCTCACTTCTGTGAGAGTTTTAACTTTTTACTAAAATTTTGCTTTACGCTACTTCTTCTACAGTGTTATCAATAAGAACTTGACCTCTGTAATAAAGTTTACCTTCATGCCAGTGAGCTCTGTGATACACGTGTGCTTCACCCGTTGTAGGGTCTGTAGCGATCTGAGGAGTAGTAGCTTTGTAATGCGTTCTTCTTTTATCTCTTCTTGTGCTGGACTGTCTTCTTTTAGGATGTGCCATTTTAAATATTATTTATCCGTTAATAGTTTTTTCAATTGATCCCATCTTGGATCTGTTTCTCCGTCGTTACTTTCTTTTTCTTCTTTTGGTTGAAACGCTTCCAGTTTCTTTAAAGTCTCTGTTGCCAATGTTCCGTCTTCTACTCCCGGATGAATCCTTTTATTAGGAACCGAAAGTACAATCATCTCATAAATGTATTGTGCTACATTTATTTGATGTTCTGAATGTGGTATAATAAGGATCTCTTCATTATCATCATTATACTCTTCTCCAAACTGAACCAACAGATGCAATTTCCCTTTTACTTCTTGATCGTAAGGCTCATTGGATAAATCACAATAAACATTTACAGACCCATTTGCTTTAAAGGTTAATTCCAACATATTACTCTTTTTGTCTAAAGTAAATTTAACAGCTACTGCTGCATCATTAAAATCTTCAAACTCAAAAGCATCAAAGAACTTTTTGTCTATTTCAAAGTTGAACTGGTGTTTCCCTTCCTTTAATCCTATAAAAGGAATGTCAAACTCCTTTAATTTCTTCATTTTGAACATCAGTTTTAAAAGCCTATACCTCAAGTATAAGGCGGGTGCAAAGATATAAATTTTTATTTATGATAATAATGTTATTAACTTTTTTTTGTTTATAACTATTATTTCTCTCAACGCTATAGCTCATTCACTTTTAGAACACTAGAAAACACTAGCGTTTAGAGATGATTGGCTGATATAAATGTCATCTTAAAATAGGACTGTAATTTACATACATCCTTTTTAATAATTGGTTTTCTTACAATTATTTATCAAAATAATTGGTTTAAAAATCCCTTTAAAAGCAACTAGTTCCTGTCTGGAGTTTTTCTACTTAACTTTTTTAATGGATTTGCTGTTAACTCCTTATATTCTTCTCTATTTTTAAAGATAGTTATTGCCGTGAACACAGCCTCTTCAAACGATTTATGATTTGCTTCTCCCTTTCCTGCTATTTCAAAAGCAGTTCCATGATCTGGTGATGTTCTCACTTTAGAAAGTCCCGCAGTGTAATTAACTCCTTTACCAAAAGAAAGTGTTTTAAAAGGAATAAGGCCTTGGTCGTGATAAGAAGCTAAAATAGCATCAAAATTAAAGTGCTGACCTGAACCAAAAAAGCTATCGGCAGCATATGGCCCATAAACCAATTTTCCTGTATCGTTAATTTTGGTAATAGCTGGACGTAAAACCTCATCATCTTCTTTTCCTATTACTCCGTTATCTCCCGTATGTGGATTTATCCCTAAAACAGCAATTTTCGGTTTACGCACTTTAAAATCTTGCACTAAAGAGTTGTAAATCTTACTGACTTTTGTTTCTACTAACTTAGCTGTGATTTTTTTACTGACGTCTTTTACTGGAACGTGGTCTGTTAACAAGCCTACTTTTAGAGTATCCGTTACCATAAACATTAACGCTTCTCCTTCTAGTTCTTTAGCTAAATAATCTGTATGCCCTGGGAAATTAAATTCTTCCGATTGTATGTTGTGTTTATTAATAGGCGCTGTAACCAATACATCTATTTCATCATTTTTTAAAGCTTCGACAGCTGCTTTTAATGATAAAAACGCATATTTCCCACCTTCTTCTGTTTCTTTACCTGGCTCTATATTTGGGGTTTCCTTCCAAACATTAACAACATTTATTTTCCCTTCCACTGCTTTATTAACAGCATCTATCCCATTATAAGCCAGCTCCATTTTAAGCATTTTACGCTGGTAGTTTATAACCTTTGTAGAACCAAAAATTACAGGCGTACAAAATTCTAACATTCTACTGTCTTCAAAAGTTTTAAGAATTACTTCGCAACCTATACCATTTAAATCTCCAATGGAAATTCCTACTCTTATGCTGTTATCTGCTTTCATTTTGCTTGCTTTGTACTTGTAACAATTAGTTTATAAAACACCTATTGCGGATTATCGTTATCTTTAGTAGGTTTGTTTAATTGTATTCGACTATAAGGAATACATGCAAATTTAATTAATAAATATACAAATGTTTACGGGAATTATAGAAGAGTTGGCACGAGTTACAAATATTGTACAAGAAGCAGATAATTTACACCTTACTATAAGGAGTACAATTACAAACGAACTAAAAATAGACCAAAGTGTAGCTCATAATGGTGTATGTCTTACTGTAATTGCTATTAATGGCGATGAATATACAGTTACTGCTATTAAAGAAACCCTAGACAAAACTGCTATCGGTAAACTTGCTATTGGCGATGAAATCAATTTGGAGCGTGCCATGAAAATGGGAACACGCCTCGACGGACATATTGTACAAGGCCATGTTGACCAAACTGGGATTTGTAAAAATATCTCTCAAGAGAATGGTAGCTGGAGATTTACTTTTACCTACGATACTTCTAAAAATAATGTAACCATAGAAAAAGGCTCCATAACTATAGACGGTACTAGCCTCACAGTTGTAGATTCTAAAACCGATGAATTTAGCGTTGCAATAATTCCTTATACTTTTGAACATACCCGTTTTAAGAATTATAAAATTGGAGATGAAGTAAACCTTGAGTTTGATGTGATTGGGAAATATGTATCTCGATTAATGGGATTACAGAAATAAGCGTTTTATATTCATTCTTATTAAATATACACACCAATTTAGACTCTATTATTTATTCTTTTTTGGGTGTTGTCTCGTATCAAAAACTCTAACTATATAAATATGAGTGTTCCCTTCCCTGTAAGTTATCTTACAATGGTGACTTATAAGTTTACGATAATCGAACTTTAGATGCGTAAAAGTTTCATCTACTGCACCTATTTTTAAAGTATCTACATTATTATTTTGTAATATCTCCGTGCTTTTACGTAGTTCAGTAGCTATTTCCCTTGCTTTACCACGCCCATATATACCGATATAGAATTTTGTTATTTTTTCTAAATCTTTAATGGCCCTTAGAGACCAAACAACAGACTTCATTCTTTAGTCCAGTCTTCAATCATTTTTTGAACATCACCCTGACTATGCACCCGATTAGATGCAATGTCATCTTCACCTTCTACAATCATCTCATCAAGTTGATTTTGCTCTATATATGATTTTGCTGTTTTATATAAAACGTCCAAGAGATTTTTATCTCCTTTTTCTATATATTTTTGGAGCTCTTCTCTTAATTCTAATACTCCCATAACTTTTGTTTTTAGAATGTATAAAGATACAATTTCTCTATCACACACTTAAATTACAACATTGATTGTTAGCAGGGATGCTTTTAGATACATTTTATAAGGCATGACAAATATTACTTTACACTATTAATTAATATGTATCTCAATTAATGAGATTACAGAAATAATTATTCTTCATTAAATAGAAAAAATCGGTATTTTAGTTTTAAACGACTGACTATGCGCTTATTTCTATTTTTTGTATTGATTTCTGAAGTATTATTTGCTCAAAACCAACTCCAGGCTGTAATTTTGGATAGCGCCACGAAGGCTCCTTTAGAATTCGTAGATGTATATAACCACTATAATTACACGTCTACCAATGCAGACGGTTCCTTTTTATTTACTTCTGAAGGAGATTCGGTTTTTATAAAACACCTTGGATATAAACCTCTGCGGACGACTTTTAATAAACTTTATAATAAAGAAAACATCTTTTTAGTTGAAGAAACTATTGTTTTAGATGCAGTCGTATTGACCAAAAAGAACGATGTTTATAGCAGGATAGTTAAGAGCATAGAAAGCAATTATCCATTTTTTCCTTATGAAGAGCGTTTTACATTGCGCGCTTTTTTAAAGAAAAACGATTCCGTTTTAAAACTCCAAGACCTTACAGGTAAGTTGAAACGAAAACAACTCTTTGCTACCAAAGAACATTCTATGCCTAGAAGAAATTACGAGGTAGAGCTTTCTAATATGCGAAAAGCAGGGATTAAAGAAGAGGATATAGAGTTTATGTTAGGCGATTTTACAAAAATCTTAGATTGGTGTATCCTTCATGCTCCACTGAAAAAAGACAAATACGATGTTAAATCGGGGGTTATAAATGACACCGTAAGCGTTGTGGAGTTTACTGTTAAAGACTCTATTGTCAAGGCAACCAACAGCAATAACAGTGGTTATTTAAAAATTAATACTAAAAACAATGCTATTTTAGAGAATTATTTGGTTTTAGAAAGAGACTCTGTTGACTACGAAAAATCTGGTCCATATAAATACAGAACTAACTTTATGAAAATTAACGCCTTTTTTGAGCAGGCAACCAATAAAAAGTATTTTTTGAAAAACGCCAAAGTGGAAGCAGTTTTAGAGGTTATAAACATAGAAACTTCAAAAAAGGACATATATAGTTGTTCGTATATTTTAACTACTCAAGACAATTTCAAAGAATTAAACATCAAAAAGAATGCGTCGGTTAAGAAAGATATTTTTAAGCTGAAATATCCTTATAATTCTGTTTTCTGGGAGAAACAGAATCAGTTGTTGCTTACCAATGAAATGCTTGATTTCTTGAAAACAGTTAATGATGAGAATAATGAATATCGTGCTATTTCTAACTTAAATTAGCATGAGGGATTGAGCGGTATGTTTGAGCTCTCCAGAAAACAACGTGTCTGGAAGCGAGTAGCGAAAGCGCGACCCAAAGGGGCATGCCATAAAAACACTTATCGTTATTTAGAAATTTTAAATTCTGACCTACGATTTAACTTATAAGATGACTTGCTACAAGGGCCGTTGCTAAAGCAGTCGTTTGAAAGTTGTGCCTCCCCTTTTCCAACGGCAGTGATTCTACTGGTAGAAATTCCTTGAGAAACAATATAAGCAGCTGTTGCCTGCGCTCTTCTCTTGGAGAGTTGTAAATTATAACTTTCGTTCCCAATACGGTCTGTAAATGCAGCTATTTCTAGCTTATAATCAGAATGATTTTTTAAATACGCTGCTATTTTATCGAGTTCTATTTTAGCTGATTCTTTGATTGTACTCTTGTCGAAATCGAAGTAAATCTCTTTTAACGTTAGTAATTCGTCTAAACTTTGCGAAGTTAATGTGTAATTAAATATGTTTTTAGCCGTATCAACATCGGTTTCTGTTGTAGGGATATAACCCTCTTTTTCTATTTGAAGCGTAACTTCTTTCTCACAAGAAACGTAATCTTTAAATCGGTAAGCTCCCGAAACATCTGTATTTGTAGTTGCCACAGAAATTCCGTTCACCAATAGCGTAACAGAAACATTTTGCAAAAGTTCTCCTTTCTGATTCGTAATAGTTCCTGCAACTTCTGTAACACAATTTTCAGTGAATTTATAGATATTGCTATTTCCGTTTTTTGTAGATGCGAAGTAACCAATGTTCCCGTTTTCTACGATAGAGATACTAAAATCGTCTTGAGAAGAATTGATACTCGACCCTAAGTTTGTGATTTTTCCAATCTCTATATTAGAGTCTATTTCTGCTGAAAATATATCGAAGCCTCCCAAACCTGGGTGTCCATCACTAGAGAAATAAAGGATTCCATTTTTACCAATAAAAGGGAAACTCTCGCGAGCTTCTGTATTAATTTTATCTCCTAGGTTTATAGGTTCTGTATACGAGCCATCTTCAAGAATGGAAACGGCATATAAATCTGACATCCCTTTTGTTCCTGACATATCTGAAGCGAAGAATAATGTTCTACCGTCTGGTGTTATTGCAGGGTTTGCCACAGAATATTGATTGCTATTAAAAGGTAATTTATTTATGTTCTCCCAATTACCATCTGCATTTATAGCTGCCTGATATAATTGAAGTCTATTTATTTTATCATCTCCTTTTATAAGTTTATTTTTTTCTGAATTACTTCTTGTAAAATATACCTTTCTATCTTTCTCGATAAAAATAGCCGCCGATTCGTTGAATTTAGAATTAATATTTTTAGAGAACTTAGTTGCCTTATTTCCACTTTTAGGGTCTGCAATATATAGGTCTGTAAAAGGTTTATAATTCCACCGTTGTATATTTTTAGCTAAAAATCCTGTGTCTCGGGCAGAAGTAAAAACTATTTTGTTTTTATAAATAGAAGGCGCATAATCTTCATAAGGAGAATTAAAATTTACAGGAGCTACTTTATATTTAACGGCATCTTTATAAATGGCATTTAAATATTCAGGATTTTTACTGTATAAAATTCCTCTAATATCTTCTGGATACTTTTTATGCAAGTCTTTTAAAACAATATTAGCCTGCTCATAATATTCATTTGCTTTTAAAGAAAGGGAATATCTGTAGTAATATACTGACTCAAGAATGCTGTCTGAATTTACTAACTTCTTGTACCATTGCATCGCCTTTTTGGAATCGCCCATATAATAATAGGTGTCTCCTAATTTTTTATATAATTCTGGCGAAGTATACCCATTGTTTGCAATTCCTTCATAAATCTTTGCCGCCTTTACATAATCTAGTTGCTCATAAGATTTATTAGCCTTTTTTAAGGCCCTATTTTGCGCAAACAAGCTCGTTGAGAACAGTAAGAATAAAACGGTAATATTGGCAAGCAGAAATTTCATAGTATTTATGAACGTATGTTCATATACGTTTCATCTTCATTAGGTTAAATCCACCCTAAAGATTGAATAAAATCTTTTTCTTTTTACGTTTTATTAGTCAAAAGACAATTTTTTAAGTTAAAATGTAAAATATGTATTGTTCGGATATGTAAAACATTTAATCTTCCCATCCACAAAGTGTTCTTTTCTTTTGAATAGCAACATCTAACGTCACTTTTTCTATTGCTGTAGAGCAGTTTGACAAACCTCTACATGTTTTAGTATAATGGTATTTTTTACTGTAATTTCCATTACATATAAAAACTGATCTCTCTATTGAAAATACACTAGAAAGGCTCAGAAATATATATAATGAGCAGGTTATTATTATCCAAAAAGTCTTCATAAGTCTTAATTATTATTTTATCAGTTTAAAAAAGCAAAGGCCATCCAAAAAATGTAATAAAACATGTTTTTAGACAGCCTTTAAGAAACAGTACCGAAACAAGTTTTAGTTACCAGTAAATTCAATTACTTGACCTGATGCAAAAACTTCGTATGTTCTTACAAACGGAAAAGCAGTGTGTTTTAACTCTACAGTTTGGTTTATAACAGCGCGAGAAGCTCCTTCTGTGTCTGCATTTTCAAACATCTCAGCTTTGGCTTCATTAATCATTCCTTGTTTAGAAAGCCCCCCAATTCCTAGAATATAAGTAACTCGAGAGTATCCTTTCGCATTACCAATTACTTTGAAATTGTTTTTTGATAATACCACTTCTGTAGTTGTATTGTTTGTGTTTGAGGTAAGTCCGTTATGCAAAGCACAACTAGAGCATAAAATGGAGAATAATAGCATTGCTATTCCCGCTTTTTTCATAATAGTTAGGGTTTTAAATTAGAGCTGGCGAAGCTAAGTTTTCTAATAAAAAAATCCTTACGGAAAACCGTAAGGACCATTTTCTCCTCAAAATATTTAGCCAAAATAATCTAAATATATCTTTCAATGTTATTAAAAACCAATACCTTATATGATTCCCAAATCTTTAGAAATAGCAACCAAATGAGTGGAATTTTTAGCTTTAAACGAAATTCTTAAACCACTTATACGTTTTTCAATAGCACTCAGGCTACATGGTTTTATATTTTCATTTATAAATTTCTTTCTAATATCTTCTTGAGAATTCCCTTGAGATAGCGCTTCTAGTAATAGAATATCATAATCTTCAATCTCTAAATTCTGAGTTTCCTTGATAGCATATTCTAAATCTGAAGAAACAAATCTTTCCTTATTATACACACTTTCTATGGCAGTAACCATTTCTTTAGTGCTATTTCTCCCCTTACACACATAGCCATCAATTAAAATAGTATCAAAGAAAGATTTTATTAATTGCGGTCTGTCTTCCACAGAATATATAATTACGGAAATGTCTGGCTGCTCCAATTTTACTTTTGCTGCCAGCCGCTCTCCAGAATCGATTAAGGATTCTCTATGGTCTTGCTTAAAAGAAAGGTCCGTAATTAAAAGATCATAAGGTGTATTGTTTAGCAATCCGCTTTTTATCTTTAAAAAAGCATCATCACAATATTTAGCATGATCTATTTCAAAATCATAAAACGCTCTCAAAGTATTTACCAACCCTAAGTTAATACTATCAATATCTTCTGCAATAAGTACTTTTTTAAACATTGATTAAACTGGTATTGTTATGTTTGCTTTAAATCCTTTTCCAAGTGATGAGTCAAAAGTAAAACTTCCTTTAATGCCATCAATACGGTTTTCCACATTTACCAATCCATTTGTCACAAAATCTCTCGTAAGGTCGACTCCACAACCATTATCAGAATAAGAAATTTGTATATCTTTTTTTTCAGAAGTAAAATTTAACACTACAACAGATGCTTTACTATGCTTTTTCATGTTTACTAAAAGCTCTTGCAGTGATCTATAAATCACTCTCTTTTTATAGGTAGGAACTTCTTCCCAAACAATTCTCGATAAACCACGATTTAATATATTCACAGTATCATTTCGATAACTATTTATGAGTCCTATAATTTTTTCTGAAAATTGCTCATCGATATCTAACCTTGCATTATCCCGAGCTATATTTCTGGTTTTCTCGTAAACTCCTTCCAATTGATAAAGAATATCATCCTTTGTCTTATTTTCTAAAGTAGAATTCTCGGTATAAGCAATAATATTAAACATATCATTAGCAAGCTCATCGTGTACTTTTTTAGAAATCAGCATTTCTGTTTGGTAAGCTTGATCTGCCTTTTCCCGTTGGTGTTTAGCTCTTAAAAGCAAATAAAAAATATAGCTAGCTATGACTATTATAACAATAACAACTCCCAAAGCTATATTGTTATTATGCTGCTTTTCTATACGGAGCTGATTAATTTTAGCCTCATTAAGGAGCTTTAAATTTTCTTCTCGGTTTTTATCACTTTCGTATCTAATTTTTGCAAATGTATTTTTTAATCGGCCTTGAGAAGTTGTTATACTATCGTTTAGCTCCTTGTAAACCATAGCATATGTCCTAGGATTATTTGATGAGGCTATCAACAAAGACAAGGCCTCCATAGTATCTTCATTACTTTTTGTTTGCTGCGCTAATTTAAACCCCAACAATGCCATGGAAGATGCTTTATGTATTTGATTATTCTTTAAGTAATGATTAGATAGATGCAAATAACTAGTTGCTTGCCCAGAAACGTCATTAATATCTCTCCTGATTTCAAGCGCCTTTTTTAAACCTTCTTCTGCATCAGGATACTCTAAAAAACTAGCTACATTGGCCTTATTATCTATATTTCTTGCTTTCAGTTCTAAATTATCTTCATCTTCAATAATGTCTTGCTTAGATAATTCATCTAACAATTTATACGCCTTTTTATAAGCTCCTTGCTCTGTATATACAACCGCTATGTTATTTTCTACTTTTGACTTTGTAATAGAATCGCTTGCCACATTTAAAGCTTTATTATACCAATGGAGGGCATCTCCATATATTTTTTGCTTTTTTGATGCTATAGCAAGAGCATTATAAATTCCTGCTACATACTTTCTATTCTTAGTATTCTCCAAATATTGTAATGCTCTAACACCAGTCTGTTCTGCCTCATTATAGTTACCAATTGCATTTAAAAGATTAGTAAGGTTTAATAATTTCATACCTGCTTCAATAGTATCTTTTACGCTTTCATAAGTTTTTATAGAATTATAATAAGCAGCTAGCGATTTATCGATTTTATTATTCTTTCTGAAATAAAATCCTAGTCGGAAATAAGCATCTGCAATAGCTAAGCTATCTTTTCTTTTTTGCTGAAGCTGAAGTAATTTCTCAGTGTAGTAAGTAGTGCTATCTAAATTTGTTTTACGAAAAAGAGAAGCTCTTTGCATTAATAAATCAGCTTCCAGAGAATTATCATAATCACGAACATCTTCGAGTAATTTTTTATTCAATTGAAGCGCACTATTTAAAGAGCTCTTTTTTAAGATGTTTACCTCTTCAAATTTACTATAGAGACTGTCTTTTTTAGGAAATTCATGTGTAGTCTCTTTTGTTACTTTTTTATCACAACTGATAAAACAACAACTTATAAAAAAGAAAAAAGGGAATGAAACTAGTAGCTTTTTCATTCCCCAAAATTAAAAATTTATCGCACTTAGAAACATAATTTGATTAAGGTTTTATGATCAGCTACCTTTTTGTCATTCCTTATAATTACATCCAAAGTATGATTCTTAAAATTAGTCGTTCTTTGTTGGTGTTTCAGGTTCATCAGGCTCATCTGGATCTTCATTAATTTCAGCATCTTCTCCAGTAGAACTTTGTTCATTATAAAGAGCATCTGTAGTTGCTACGCTCTCTTTTGTACAAGACTGTAAAACGGCATTTAAAGAAATAATGGTAAGTATTAAAAATATTTTTTTCATGATTTAATGTTTTAAAAATTAAACAATAGTGCTGCTGTCCGCTCTTGCAGATATCATTTTTCAGCAACTGGAATGGTTAAGGAGAAACTCCTTTGCTTTTTGGGAAGTAGAAATCCAAATGCGATACTAAATAGTTACTTCCCAGCTACTATATTTCTCACATTGTGGATTCCCGTAAGAAAAGTTGATGCGCTTTAGTTATGTTAGCTATACATAACCTCCACTTTTCTTACAGGCAAATTAAGCGTGGATTTACTGTTTAATTGTGGACAAAACACGGAAAAGAATGTCCGACAAAAATGTCCACTCTTTGTCTAAATATTTTTACTTTTAAAGACCTGAACTTAATACAATTATGAAGAGTCCACATGAAGAACTTATAATGTGTGTTTTTGATAAAGCAAAATCCAAAAGCGGTAGTGATACCAAAAATGGGCAAGCAACACATCTAGCGGCAACTTTCTCAGACGATTTCCATCATTCTATTTCAGTAAAAACACTAACTACCATTTATAACATCTATATTTTAAAAGACACGAGCAGATCAGCTACTTTAAAGCCAGAGTTGTTAACTGTTATGGCTCGCTATATTGGATATAATAATTATGAAGAATTTGTAAACGAGACCAATATTGTAGTTCCACCAAAGAAAATAAGAGTGAATAAACTTGAACGAATAACACTTATTTCTTTAGTGATATTATTATTTATAGGACTCTCTTATACATTAGTTTTTAGTTCTGAAACAGAGAAATGTATGAGTTGGAAAAAAGTAAATTATGAAATCGTTTCTTGTGACATTAGTGAAGCTGAAACTCCTAATCAGATTATTATTTACAATAAGGCTTTGTATAAAAAGCAACGTAAAATTTCTCCTGCAGATGTAAAAATAGGAGAATCATACTATTGCAAAATGAATGATGATTCTATTGAATATTTCTCTTATTACGGGCAGCATCCAATTACCAAAAAGCACCTTAAGCCTGTTACGGAATATATCTATAAAAAATATGTGACTCCATTATTAGAAAAGTAAGCAAATAGAAAAAGCCGCTCTAAAGTTACTCTAGAACGGCTTCGTTGGTTAATGCATCATTGCTTGGTTAGTCTTTATAGGTGTATATTACTTTATATGTATTAGTTTCCCCTTCTTTAGCATCTGAAGTAGTAATATCTGCTGATAATGGATACCTATCCTCATCATAGTCATATTCAGCATTATATATGTATATTATCTCATTATTCTCATTTTTATAAGTAATTCTTGTAGGGTTATTATTTGGAAAAAGAGTTCTTGCTGCTACAACTTCTGAAGCTTGTGGACTCATACTAAGATTAAGCTGAACTTTATCCATAGCCTCAACAAATCCTGCCGCTTCTAATGTATAGAAATAAGGGTTTGGAACATCGTCATAAGTTATTTCAGCAGTATATTGCTCATAAGTATAATCTTGAGTATTGTAATTATACTCTTCCTCTATAAATGATACTATTTTTGGATTCTTATTTTCATCATACTCTTCTACAGTTGCTACTTCAAAAGCGTCATAAGGCGACTTATAAAGTTCATTTACATCAAAAGCATCACTACCTCCTCCAGTAATGTCAGATAAACTACCATTTTCATAAACAAAAATGCTACTTTCTTCTCCGTTAGAAACAGTAGAAACACGACCATCTGCATCATAACCTATTGTAATATTTCTGTTGTAATATTCATCTTTAGGTGAAAATGTAGAAATAGATTTTAATAGTTTCACTTTTACATCTCCATTAACTTCTTCAAATTCATCAGAAGCTGAATCACTACAACCAACCATAAGAAAGGCTATTGACATTGATAAAATAGATAGATTTCTAAAATTCATTTTTGTTTATTTAAAATTATTTAGAGCAAAAGTAAATTTCCTTTATCGGCATTCCTTACGGAAAACCTCAATCCAGTGTTTTTTATATCCTTTTTAAAAACATCAATGGGATTCCATGAGAATAAATTAGATTTGTAGCTCGGAAAAAATTAAGAATCTTAAAAAACTACAACTTATATATGGGAATGTTCGTGATTAGCAAACGATCTAATGGAGATTATAAATTTGTATTTACTTCGAGAAGAGGTAAAACTATTTTTACTAGCATTGGTTGTAAGCAAAAATCAGATTGCGAATTAATAATAGCTGCAATTAGAGAACATATCGAGCAATTTACTTTTACAAAGAAGAGCACTCCCTCCCGAAAACATTTTTTTAGACTCTCTAAAAATGGCCTTGTGTTGGCTACCAGCAGAAAGTACTCTACAGAATTAAGCCTTGAAAAAGGGGTTAATGAAATTCTAACCTATATTAAAGAAGCCGAAACATTGGATTTTTCTGAAAATGAAAATGTTTTTAAAGATGAAGCTGCTGTTTTTGGATAAGATCATTTTTTTGGGGATTGATTAAATATAGCTTAACCCTGGTTGTATATAACATACAAACCCAAATTTTATATTAATTCGATAAATACTACTGACACCTATTAAACGCAGAAGCTTTTAGTTCTTGTTCTCTTCTAGACAAACCGTATTTGTTAGCTATTATTTTCCAATTGCTTACAACATGGGTTATTTCTTGTATTATTTGTGAAGCCTCTTTTTTTTCTATTCTAAAATAAGGAGCAACTTCAAAAACCAAATCAAAATCCAAAGCATTATCATCTTCAGATATATTTAATTTTAAACCCGTTCCCGTTTCTACTGGATTTATATCATAAGCAGGAGATAAAACCCAACCTTTATCTGTCAATAAAAAACCATGGTTTCTTAAATGATCATCGGTATTTGACACGCAAATACTAAAAACGATTCTTCGCCATAATTGTTTTAAATCATTTTCTGGGCTTGCGCCGTGCTTTGCTATAAAATCTACCAATTCTAGATAACTAGCTCCCGAAGATGCATCTGTGCCATCTGTATAACCTAATAATGTCATGGCAGATGCAAAATGAATTCTTTCACCAGCAATAGTTCTATCGAAACGCTTAGTTAAAAATGTATGTTGATTACTACTAAATTTTTCAGCTTTAGATTCTGCCATTTGTATACCAGACTGAATGGCTAATTCGTAAGTTACCATTTCCCATCCACCAATATCATCGCCGTCATTCTTACTTGGGAATTTAGCAATCCATAACCTCCCATCGTTATCTAGAACACTTGCTTTTGGTCTTGCACCTCCCAAAGAAGATCCTGGAGAAACAAGCAGCTGCAACCACTTTAAATAATCCGGATTATCTAGACTATCATCTTCTTCTAAACGCAAACTTATTTGCTCTAACTCTTTTATTGATGTCCACGGCGGACTTGCTAACACTTTATTATCATTCAAAAAAGGTCCCTCTTTATCCAATTTAAAACGTAAAGCTCCCATTCTATATCCATCAAAAACACCTAATAAAAAATCTGTTTCGAATAATTTATCAGTTTTTCTTTTTTCTTTTCTAGCTAGTGCAGCTTCTCTTCTTTTCATTAGCACCCTACCCCATCGATCTGGAGAAGAATCTAAAAACAGCCCAAAATTCGACTTCTCATCATTCAAATATTGTATCCCTTCAAACAAGCCCAAATCGGGGTCTAGTTGATAGACGTAATCAGACTGTAACCATTCTTTATGATAAGCGAAAGAAAATATTTCTTTCCCCCTTAAAGTCTCTGAATATAGTTCACCAACTAATACAGGAACACCTAGCTCCAACCAATCGGCATAAACATATATAGTCCTTTTCATTTTTAGTTTCTTTTTGGAGCGCGTTCTTTAGTTGTTAAACCAATATCTTGCAGTTTTCGTCCTAGAACATCATCTTTTGCGATGTTTAAAACGTCCTTTTCTAAACCAAGCACATTTAAAACTTTAATATAAATACCAATGCTAACCGAGCTTTTCCCTTTCTCGATGGAATATAGTGTTTTTCTACTAGTACCTGCCCGTTCCGCTACTTGATCTGTACTTAGTTTTCGTCTTAGACGTGCTAACTTTATTTGCTCGCCCATTTCTTCCAACAAACGCTCTAACTTTGGTAATAATATTGAATTGTTTTTAGACATAATGTGTAATATAATATACAAATATACATATTTTGAGTAATATAATACACATTATAAAGCTAACAATTAAATGTGGAATAATAAATAAAAAGAGTAAATAGCTGGCCATATAAAGTTAAAAAGACGAAATAGAAGGTGTGACTTGAGTAAGTGTTATTTTCCAAAATGGAAAATGAGGTAGAGGTATTATTGGTTTAATTATGCATTTCCAAAATTAAATGAAGAAAAGCATTAAATAAGCTAATCTTTAAAGTAAATAGGAGATGTCTCAGAAATTCTCAACCCCCTAATCAGCCCCTTAAAAAATGATGACCCAATTTTATTTTATGGTAACCTAATTAGGAACCTTTTTTCTTATATAAACTTGACAAGTTGACTTTTTAGGAAAATGCATGGAATGTAGCTAAACATGCACTGTATATAGTTTTAAACTAAAAAATCCAGCCTAAAATATAGACTGGATTCGTATAAAAGTGGTCCCACATGGGCTCGAACCATGGACCCCCTGATTATGAGTCAGGTGCTCTAACCAGCTGAGCTATGGGACCTGCAAATTGCGGATGCAATATTACTATATATTTTTATATTCTGCAAGTAGATCCCTTAGTTTTTATAACTTTAAAGTTCTCTACATTTATATCGTTCAGGTTAAGAGCTCTTTATTACATTAATCTATCTCTTGGCAAAGCTCTATTAACACACCATTTGTAGTTTTAGGGTGTAAAAAAACCACCCACTTATTATCAGCTCCACGTTTAGGTTTTTCATTTATAATGGTAAATCCTTCTTCCTTTAAGCGCTTTACTTCCGACAGGATATCTGCTACTTCAAATGCTATATGGTGAATTCCTTCTCCTTTCTTTTCTATAAATTTCGCAATAGCGCTATCACTATTTGTAGCCTCTAATAGCTCAATTTTACTTTCTCCCGTCTGAAAAAAAGATGTTTTTACTCCTTCAGAGGCTACTTCTTCCATTTTATAATGTGCAACACCAAGCAACTTATGAAAAAGCGTATTCGAAGCCTCCAAGTCTTTTACTGCAATCCCTAAATGTTCAATCTTATTCATCTTATAGCTTTTTTCATTAAAAATAGTGTTCAGATGCCTTTTACAGCTTTCATATACATAAATAACCATTAGAAACTACCTAAAAGTTATCTCTTATGGATACCATCAAAAATAATACTTTAAATTGTAATAATTATTCTCGTACTTTTGCATTATGGAAACAAACAGACAGAAAAAGATTGGTGGCGTTATACAACGCGATTTGGCAGAGATTCTACAGAAAGCTGCAAAGGAAGGTGGAATGTCTGGAACTCTAATTAGTGTTACCAAAGTAAATGTTACTACAGACCTTTCTAGAGCAAAGGTGTATGTAAGTATTTTCCCTATAGCGAAGGCCGATGAGCTAATTGTTGGGATTCGTTCTAATCAACCGCTTATAAAGCACGAATTATCTCAGCGCACAAAAAATCAGCTGCGTAGAGTGCCAGAGTTAGAATTTTTTATTGATGATTCTTTAGAATACATCGACCGTATCGATAAATCACTAAAAGGAGATGATAACCCTATAGACAATCCAGATTTATTAGATAAAAGAAAGAAGTCTTAATTTTTGAATATCTCCCTTTACATAGCCAAAAGATATCTGATTTCTAAAAGTAGTCAGAATGCTGTTAACATCATTAATTTTGTTACGTTCTTGGTGATTGTAATCGGTGCGGCATCTTTATTTATAGTACTTTCTGCTTTTGACGGCTTGAAAACATTAAGCTTGTCTTTCTCTAATTCTTTTGATCCTGATTTGAAAGCAGTTTCCGCTGGTGGAAAATTCTTTGAATTTACAGAAAACGATAAACAAAGTCTTCTTAATATTGAGGGAGTAGCTGATTATTCCAAAGAAATCGAAGAACGAATTTTCCTGACTTTCAAGCAGAAAAACCATATTGCATATATAAAGGCTGTAGACAGTAATTACACGAATGTTACAGGCGTAGATAGCCTTCTTTATTACGGGAGTTGGATAGGGAAAGATCCTTATCAAGTAGTTACTGGAATTGGAATTGCAAACCTCTTGGGACTCGGAATAAATGATTACCGAAATCAACTCAAAATTTTAGCTCCCAAGCCAGGGAAAGGAAGTGTTACAAGTGGCATTTCAGGGTCTAATAAACCATACAACGAACTTTCGGTAAGTGTTTCTGGTGTGTATGCTGTAAATGATGAATTGGATAAAAAGTATGTTTTTGCTCGCTTATCTACCGTGCAGCCATTATTAGAGAAAAACGAGAATCAGATTACAGGAATCAATTTCAAAATAAAACCAACTGCTACCCCAAGTGTTGTAGGGGCTGAAATCGAAAAGGCATTAGGTGGAAAAGTGAAAATTAAAACACGTGCTCAGCTTAACGACACCCTTTATAAAATGCTGAACACCGAAAATCTAGCTATTTACCTCATCTTTACATTGGTATTAATTATTGCCCTTTTTAATGTTGTAGGTGCAATTATTATGATGATTTTAGATAAGAAAAGTAATGCCGCTACTCTTTATAGCATGGGGGTTTCTATAAAAAATTTAAAAAGGATATTTTTCCTCCAAGGACTTCTCGTTACTACTGTTGGTGGAATCACAGGGATTGTACTTGCCTCTATTTTAGTATGGTCTCAAATCTCCCTTCAATGGATCAAACTTACTCCTAGCCTAGCTTATCCTGTGGAATATAACCTAATGAACGTAGCGGTTGTATTTATTACCATTTTTGTATTAGGATTCTTAGCTTCTAAAATTGCTGCTAATAGAGTAAATAAAGACATTATAGCCTTCAACTAGGAATAGTGAAATGGATAACTAGGTGACGCCTGACGCCTCTTAGGGAAAAACTTTTCTGGTTTCAAACTTACAACTTCAAAATTCTGCAAACTTTCTACTTTAAAAGCTATTCGCTTTACAAAGCTTCACTACACAAACTGGAAATCGGCAAATTTCTCTTCTACCTCATCAAAAACAGCAAAAACATCTGGAGATTCATCACTGATAACCATTTTCATACGGTATTCTTTAAAATGTGGAATCCCTTTAAAGTAATTGGTATAATGCCTTCTTGTTTCAAATACTCCAAGCTTTTCTCCTTTCCAAGCTATAGACATTTCTAAATGCCTACGTGCTGCGTCTACACGCTCTTGAATCGTTGGCGGCGTTAAATGTTCTCCAGTTTTAAAAAAGTGCTTTACTTCTTTAAAAAACCAAGGATATCCAATAGCAGCTCTTCCAATCATAGCACCATCAAGACCAAATTCATCACGCATTTTAACAGCCATTTCTGGAGTATCTACATCCCCATTTCCAAAAACGGGAATATGCATTCTTTGGTTGTTTTTAACTTCAGCAATAGGAGCCCAATTTGCATTTCCTTTATACATCTGTACACGCGTACGTCCGTGGATAGAAATTGCTTTTATTCCCACATCTTGAAGTCGCTCTGCAACCTCAACAATTTTTATAGAATCGGCATCCCAACCTAATCGGGTTTTTACGGTAATAGGAAGATCGGTACGCTTTACCATCTCTTCGGTAAGTTTTACCATAAGAGGGATATCCTTTAAAATTCCGGCACCAGCATTTTTACTAACTACCTTTTTTACAGGACATCCAAAATTAATATCGATAATATCTGGCTTCGATTTCGCAACAATATCTATAGATTCCAACATAGAATCTAGATTCGCACCGAAAATTTGTATCCCTACGGGACGTTCTTTTTCATAAATATCGAGCTTCATCACACTTTTAGCAGCATCACGAATAAGTCCTTCCGAAGAAATAAACTCCGTATATACTACATCTGCTCCCTGCTCTTTACATAACGCACGGAAAGGAGGGTCGCTCACATCTTCCATAGGCGCTAATAAAAGCGGAAATTCTCCTACATCTATCGTTCCAATTTTTGCCACAGCTTTTCTTTATTAATTTTAAGTTGCAAAGATACGGATTTAAAAAAAACCCGCTAAGCGGGTTTTAGAATTTCTGCTATTTGTAAAGCTAATGCTTAAAGCAGTTATATATTTAAAATATCCTTAGAAAATATCTTTCTTATCTAAGTAAAGAAGTCCTTTAGAATCTTCGTTTAAAATACGTTTTGTTCTTAAGTAACGATTGTAATTATACGCATCATAATTATCAGCATTTTTATCCATACTACTAATATGCACACTACCAGCAGAATGAATAAACTCATTGTTTCCAATCCACATTCCTACATGAATAATACGTTCTTTAGAAGTTTCCGTTGCCTTTTTTCCAAAGAAAAGTAAATCTCCCGGAATCAGCTTATCAAAATCTTTAGTATCGTCTATTAAAACCCCTTCGTTAATCTGCTGCGAAGCATCTCTAGGAATTACCATTCCGTTTAAAAAATAAACGGTTTTCGTAAACCCACTACAATCTACTCCTTTTGGAGACGTTCCTCCCCATAAATAAGGCAATCCCATAAGCGACTTTGATGTAGCCACCAAACTCTCTTTGGTATGTGCTAAAGAACTTAACCACTCTTTATACGGCTTCGCCTCTTCCTTTATAAGGTATGCAATTCTTCCATCAGGATATTCAACCTCATAAAAAGCACCTTTATCTGCTACAAGCTTTAAAATATTACCCGCAACAAGATCAGAAACTACTTGCGAGCTCTTATCTGCTTCTGTGAAAGAACTTCCAGATGTTTCTGTATATATTATTTTTTCTGACGCCTTCCATGCTTCAAACTCTTCATTATTCATTGGAGCAACACCGCCATAATCTACCCAGGCAATATATTTATCTGGAGTTTGAATTAAATACCAACTCCCTTTCTTATCAAAAATATTTACTGGCATTCCAAGTGTTCCTTGCGTTACCAATTCTGCAGAATGTTTAGGATTTCCTCTTAAATTTGCTGCTGAAATTTTTAAAACTCCTTTTGTTTTACCTTCTAATTCTTCAGCAGGTAAAATCTTTATACTGTCTATAAAACTAATATTTTCGGCCTCTAGTTTCTTCTGAAAAGCACTTACAGCGTCTGGAAGATTAGAATTCCCCTTTACCACATAACCATCTTTAGTAGCAAAAGCTTCAACATCAAAAAGAGCTACACGTTTATCTGGCGCAAATTCTTCCTTTACAGATGTAATTATCGGATCTACTTTATTATCTGCAGCTTCCTTTTTTGAAGCTTGCTCACACGAAATAAATACTGCTGAAACTCCTAGAAGTAAAAGTGCATTTCTTTTTATAAAATTCATAACTAAAATTATTTAGAATTCCACTGAGGGGATTTGTTATTCAATTGAAAATGATAAATTAACGTAGTATTTTTCAACCACTTTTTGTAATTCTGAAAATAAAGTTCGAAAATACAAAATCAACACCCTTGGAGCAAGTCTCCTCGTTATCTATTTTATAATATTTAACCATTCGAAATAAACAAGAGAACTTAATCCATTAATTCATAAAGTAGCAATAGAAGTGTTATTAAAATTCAGCTTCTTCATTTAAGCGCTCTTCTTCTTTAAAATCTATATTTCTCTTATTATCTGCAAGTCTAAAGTTTCCAAACTTATAAATAAAACCAAGACTAAAAGTTCTTTTCTCTGGCTTTGCAAGGTATCCGTTATCTTGATTTAAATAGCGCGAAGTAAATGGAACATTAAAAGTATTAAAGACATCGCTTAAATTCATATTTAAACTAGCTCTCCCGTTCCATAATTTTTTTCTTAGTCCGATGTTTGTCTTAAATCTATCCTTCATTAAATAACTCCCATTATAAAACCTCGAAACATACTCCAAGTATAAATCTGCAGAAAGCGATCTGTCTTTAGAAATAGTAAAAGAATTGTATAACTGTCCGAAGTAGCCTACTGTATTTTTTGTTTGCCTAACATCATTACTTTCTCTAGCTATAAATTCAATTTCATAGAAAAATCCAGACATATACGTACTCAAATACCACCATTTAGTTACAGACCTATAATGAACAAAATCAATACTGTATTGATATGATTCTTCAACATTAAAAATAGAATTATAAAGTATCTGATCTTCATTTCGCTGAAAAGTAAGATTCGTTAAATCATTTTTTTCTTGCTGATAATAAATTTCAAAAATGTAATTCCCATTAAATGTATAATCAAATCCTATTTTACTTTCTATGGAAGGTTTTAAAAATGGATTCCCAGCGACAAAATTATTTTCATTTATATAATATCTAAATGGATTTAAACTTTGATAACGAGGTCTCTCAATAGCCCTTTTATAACTTACTCCAACTTGGTGTTTTTCTGAAATTTGATGCTGTAAACTAAACGTTGGGAATAACTCAAAATAATCCTGCTTATTAACTTCACCTAAAACAATAGAATTACCTATTGCAGTTGTATATTCTCCTCGTAAACCAGCCACAAAAGACCATTTACCCCAATCGCGATTCATATTAACATAAGAAGCCCAAATATCTTCATCGTAACTAAAGTTATCATCAGTAGAAAAATCTGGCATATAATCTCCAGAAAAAACAACCCTACTATTGCTACTAATATTAGAGTATTTAGCTCCAAATTCTATATTACTTTGCCACAAAGAGGCTGTATAATCTAACTGTCCAGTAAAAATGTTATTTTTCTGCCTTGATTCTGTATCAAATGCATTTGTATAATCGTATGCGTTATTTGCATCGTAATAATCGGTTTCCAAAACTTGCTGTTCCTCATCATCATAGTAAACAAAATTTGTTTGGATACTTAAATTTGCTCCGTTGTCGCCTATTTCTCGATTGTAAGTAGCATTTAGGGCAATATTTGTATTGTCATTCTCTAAATTACTATCTGTAATAAAGCTACCCTCTTTTATCTCTTCAGTAGAAAAAATATTGGTATCTACAGTATTATCAATGCTTTTATTCGGACTATAAGAAATATTAGAAGTAAAGCTCAACGTATTTTTATCGTCTAGAGTAAAGTCAAAAATCGTATTGAAATTATGTGCTTTTGAACGTGTTGTTTTATAAAGTGAAGTTTCCCACTCATCGCTTGGGGTATTCCCATCAAAGAAATTTACATAGCTGTCACTTCGTTTATAATCTTTCCTTGGGCTATAAGAATAGCCTGCATAGAGATCTAAGAAATTATTTTTGTAATAATGACTAGTTCCAAGCAAATATTTAGGGAAAATTGCTTGCTCAAAAGTTCCGTTTACGGCTCCTTTATAGCCAATAGAAATATTCTTAGAGGTTATAATATTTAGTACGGCGCCACCTTCCGCATCGTATTTTGCAGATGGATTAGAAATCACTTCTATAGATGCAATATTTTCTCCCGAAAAATTCCCTAAAAGGTCTTTTAGCTCATTTGCAGCTAAGTAAACCTTCTTGTCGTTTATATAAACCGTAGTTTTTAAGTTTTTTACTGAAATCTCATCATTTATAGAAATCACCCCAGGTGTTCTTTGAAGGATTTCAAATGTATTCATTGAAGAGAGCGTAGAGTTTTCAACTTCAAAAATAAGCTTCCCTCCCTTTTTATGTAACTTAGGTCGCTGTTGTGTTACTGTGACGCCATCTAAACTTTCTATATTCTCCATCAGAATAATGGTTCCTAAATTAAAATTGCTGTCTAGTGTAATTTCTCTATAAACACTATTGTAACCTATGTAAGATGTTTTAATAAAATAAGTTCCTGGATTGATATTATTTAAAGTAAAATATCCATTGCTTTCTGTAGAAGTTCCAGCAATAGAAGTAGAATCTGAATGCTTGAGAAGCATTATGTTTACATAAGATAAGGGCGTCTTGTCCACATCTTCTACAATCCCTTCAATCTTATAATCTTGAGAGAAAATAAAATGGACTGTAAAAGACAGAATTAAAAGAAGTCTATATCTACAAATAGGCATATTTAGGTAAACTTAGGGAGATAAATATAGCTTTTTTTTTATTCATTGCTACTTTCAGCTCCTATATTTACATCATCGTAGGTATAATCTTTCTAATAATACTCAATATCTTATTTAGGCGTGTTAAAATAGTTTATATTTGCTGATTGAAAATTTGCATTGATATACGGCTATGAAGCACATAAGAAACTTTTGCATAATCGCTCATATTGACCACGGAAAAAGTACGTTGGCAGATAGATTATTGGATTTTACCGGATCGGTTACTGAGCGAGAAAAAAAAGCACAACTTTTAGATAGTATGGATTTGGAGCGTGAACGTGGGATAACCATTAAAAGCCACGCTATCCAGATGGAATATATCTATAAAGGGGAAGAATACATTTTAAATCTTATTGATACTCCTGGACACGTAGATTTCTCTTATGAAGTTTCGCGTTCTATCGCTGCCTGTGAAGGAGCATTGCTTGTTGTAGATGCTGCTCAAAGTATCCAAGCACAAACAATTTCTAATTTATATTTAGCTTTAGAGAACGATCTTGAGATTATCCCTGTACTTAATAAAGTGGATCTTCCGAGTGCAAATCCTGAAGAAGTTACTGATGATATTGTAGATTTATTAGGTTGTGATGCTTCTGAAGTAATTCCTGCAAGTGCAAAAACAGGAATTGGAATCGAAGAAATACTTTCTGCTATTATTGAAAGAATTCCTGCGCCAAAAGGAAATCCAGACGAACCATTACAAGCTTTAATTTTTGACTCTGTTTATAATCCATTTAGAGGAGTTGAAACTTATTTTAGAGTTATTAATGGAGAGATTTCTAAAGGACAAAAGATAAAATTTTTAGCTACTGGAAAGACGTATGATGCTGATGAAGTAGGAACCTTAAAACTTATTCAACACCCAAGAAAAGTTGTTAAAACTGGAGACGTTGGATATTTAATTACAGGAATTAAAGACGCTAGAGAAGTTAAAGTTGGAGATACGATTACAGATGCTGTAAATCCAACTCAGAATATGATTGCAGGTTTTGAGAATGTAAAACCTATGGTATTTGCGGGGGTTTATCCTGTAGATACAGAAGATTATGAAGAGCTTAGAAGTGCAATGGAAAAGCTTCAATTAAATGATGCTTCTTTAGTTTTTACTCCTGAAAGTTCTGCTGCACTTGGTTTTGGTTTCCGTTGTGGGTTCTTAGGAATGCTTCACTTGGAAATTATTCAAGAGCGTTTAGAGCGTGAGTTTGACATGACGGTTATTACAACGGTACCAAACGTTAGTTACCATGCTTACACTAAGAAAAATCCAGATGAAAAGATAATATTAAACAATCCTTCTGATCTTCCTGATCCTTCTAGTATCGATCGTGTTGAAGAACCTTATATTAAAGCAACGATTATTACTAAAGCCGATTTTGTTGGTCCTGTAATGTCATTGTGTATAGAAAAAAGAGGGATTATTACCAATCAAACTTATTTAACGCCTGAGCGTGTTGAACTTTCATTTGATATGCCATTAGCAGAAATTGTTTTTGATTTCTATGATCGCTTAAAAACAGTATCTAAAGGATATGCTTCTTTTGATTATTCGCCTATTGGAATGCGCGAATCTAAATTAGTAAGAGTAGATGTTCTTTTAAATGCAAATTCTGTAGATGCGCTTTCTGCATTAATCCATGCCGATAATGCTTATAATATCGGTAAGAAAATGGTAGAGAAATTAAAAGAATTAATTCCAAGACAGCAATTTGATATTCCTATTCAAGCGGCAATTGGAGCTAAGATTATTTCTAGAGAAACGGTAAAAGCATTAAGAAAAGATGTAACTGCAAAGTGTTACGGAGGAGATATTTCTCGTAAAAGAAAACTTTTAGAGAAACAGAAAAAAGGTAAAAAACGAATGCGTCAAGTAGGGAATGTAGAAATCCCTCAACAAGCATTTATGGCTGTATTAAAGCTAAATGATTAAATAAAAAAAGGCTGTCTAAAGTAGACAGCCTTTTTTATGCTTTTTCTCTATTTATTATTCCGAACCTAAGAAATCGAAATCAAATTCTCCTGCTGAACATAGTGCATCTGCAACAGTTTCAAAACTTTCTCCTTCGAGGTCAACCTCTTGAGATTCTCCGCCAGCAATAATACTTAATGTCCCGTTACCGTTATTACGAATTACAACTTCTTGTCCTAAGAAATTACATTCCCTTTCATTACTTGCTCCATCATCATCATTAGAACATGCAGTTAAACTTAGGGCAAGAAAACATACGCATACGTAGATTAATTTTTTCATATTTTAAATATATTTAAAGATTATTTACTATAAATATATGTAAAATAAACCACACATGGTTAAATCATAAAAAACTTTCAGTAATAGCTTTAGACACGCTCTATATAATAATCTCCACTCTTGTCTACGATAAGTTCATAATCAAAAAAGGTTTCTTTAGTGGGATTGTAAAAAACTACAGAAAATACAACTCGATCATTTACAGAAGCAATTTCATTAAGTTGAAAATATTGCATCTGCGCATTTTTTAAAAACTCATCTTTATCATTTATAAAAGTATCTCTTTCGATTCGCTTTTTAAAAATAAGCTTCTCATCATAGCAAATAGAAACATCTGAATGAAACTGCTTATAATCAGTTTTATTTAATACGCCTCTTCCTGTCTTTTCTAACTTCAGAATTTTATCGTTTGTAGAATGGTAAAGAGAACTCACCACAAAATTAGTAGTCAAAATAGTATCGGTAGCAACTTCCACATAACCAGAAGGTATCTGTTTACTTTCTATATCTGTTGTGGAAGTATATGAGTTTCCAAACAACTTATTCCCTTTGTTGCGTAAGCGCGTTTGATCGCATCCCGAAAGCCATAAGACTGCCGCAAATAAGAGGAATACTTTTAAAAACATATTAGATTTCATAGTCTAACGGTTTTCGCTTACTTTCTCTTCTTCAGGTTTACTACTTTTTACATCCATCACATCTTTAGGCTTTCCTAAATACACCAATTTATCATCTTCTTGGATTTCTCTTTCTTTGGTATAAGAAGCTATAATATGTAGATTTCCTTTCCCGTCTTTTATAAAGATTGGAATAGCATCTTTTTCTTTATTAAGCATTTCAATCTCTTCAAAGAAATGTTGTTTAGATGTAATATTAACTTCATTAATCTTAGGATAATCTCTTGCAACTTCACTTAAATTAATAAAGTCATCTTTTCTAGAGAATAGTAATTCTACCATCTCTAAGTGGTCACTCTTCATTTCATCAGTAGTAATTAAACGGAAAGCACCGTTCTCTCCCAGCTGGTCTCTAAAGCGCTCGATGGCATGTTTGTTTACCTCTTCACTTCCTGTAAGTGCCATTAAATATCCAATATCGTTAAGCTCTATATTATTAGCTAAATCATCAGAAAAAATATTAGCTTCTTCTGCATCTAGATCCATTCCTCGAGCTCTTTCTATATTCTCCTTATTGCTATCTATAAGCACTACATGGCGACCATTTTTCTGTAAATATTTAGCAATAATTCTAGAAACATTCGAAGCACCAACAATCAAAATCCCTGTAGACTCTTTTAAGAAAACTCCAGATATTTTTGCAAACATTCTTGCCGTTGTTGCATTAAGAAGTACCGTTCCTAAAACAATCATGAATACTAATGGTGTAATATATTCTGCTCCTGGCTCTCCTTCCAATACCAATCGATTTCCAAAAAGAGATGCGATTCCTGCCGCAACAATACCACGAGGTCCCACCCAGCTTATAAATGCCTTTTCATTAATTTTTAATCCAGAGCCAATGGTACTTAAAAGAACTCCAATTGGTCTTATTAAGAAAACTACACAAACAAAAAGTATTAATGTATTCCAATTATAAATCAATTCTAAGTCTTGCATATTGATATTTGCAGACAGAAGAATAAAGAGAATTGAAATAAGAAGTACACTTAATGATTCTTTAAAATATAGTAATTCTTTGATGTTTGGAAGGTCTATATTTCCTAATACCATTCCCATTACCACAACAGAAAGTAACCCCGACTCATGAGCAAATTGTTCTGATAACACATAAACACCCAATACAAATGAAAGTGAAACTACATTCATTAAAAAATGTGGGATTGCATTCTTTTTAATAGCAAAATACAATGCATAGGCAAAAGAAAATCCTATGGAAAATCCAACAACTACTGTCTTTCCAAATTCTATAAATGCTTGTTGTGTATATTCTGATCCTTGTCCTATGGATATAAATTCAAATACCAAAACCGCAGCAACAGCTCCAATTGGATCTATTAAAATTCCTTCCCATTTTAATACTGCTGAAATATCTTTTTTAAGTGGGATATTTCTTAATATTGGCGTAATTACTGTTGGTCCAGTAACGATTATTAATGCAGAAAACAAGAAAGATACTGGCCAACTAAGACCAAATAAAAAGTGAGAAGCTATACCTCCTCCAAGAAAAGTAACAATAGCTCCAACCGTAATTAATTTAAAAATCACGGGACCTACGGTTAAAACTTCATTCTTTTTTAATGTTAATCCTCCTTCAAAAAGAATCACACTAATAGCGAGTGATACAAAATGAAATAAAGATTCCCCTGGAAACAACCCTTTTTTTAATTGTGGATTCCAAATAGGTTCTATAAGCTTAGTCCCATCTTCCGTAAACAATGTAGAAAAAGGTCCTACGAACATCCCAATAAGGATAAGCGGTAGGATTGCAGGGATCTTAAATCTCCAAGCTACCCATTGGGCAATGATACCCAAAATCACAATTCCAGCAAGTTCTATCATATATTATTTTTGATTGATAAGCGAATATAGTTTCTAAAAAGTATAAAAATGTTAAAAAACATTTAATAAAACAAGTGTTTCTAATGATTGTTATTCCCTTTTCTTAATTTGCGAAGCTTTATAACTATAGTATTTACATGAAATTATATACAATTGAAACAGGAAATTTTAAATTAGACGGAGGAGCAATGTTTGGCGTTGTCCCAAAATCGATTTGGAATAAAACAAATCCTGCCGATAATAATAACATGATAGATATTGCCGCAAGGTCTTTATTAATCGAAGATGGCGACAAACTCATCCTTATAGATACAGGCTTAGGAAATAAGCAATCTGATAAGTTTTTTGGGTATTATTTCCTATGGGGAAATGATAATCTAGACGATTCATTAAAGAAACATGGCTTCCACCGAGATGATATTACAGATGTATTTTTAACACATCTACATTTTGATCATTGTGGAGGATGTATTCAGCTAAATAAAGAAAAAGGCATTTATGAGCCTGCATTCAAAAATGCACGCTTTTGGAGTAATGAAGATCATTGGCAGTGGGCTACAAAACCTAATGCCCGCGAAAAAGCTTCCTTTTTAAAAGAGAATATCCTGCCTATTCGAGAAAGTGGTCAGTTACATTTTCTTCCAGTCCCTGAAAATGGATTATTAAAAAATACCGACCTTGGTTTCGATGTCCTTTATGTAAACGGCCATACCGATAAACAGATGATTCCTATCATTAAATACAAAGGAAAAACACTTGTTTTTATGGCAGATTTATTGCCTACAGTAGGTCATATTCCGCTACCATTTGTAATGGGTTATGATACTAGGCCTTTATTAACTCTAGAAGAGAAAAAGAACTTTTTAGACATCGCTGTAGATAATAACTATCACTTGTTATTAGAGCACGATGCCCATAACGAAGTATGTACACTTCAGCAAACAGAAAAAGGAGTACGTTTAGAAAACACCTTTGCATTCAACGAATTATTTTAACTAAAAAACGAATGATGACAATTAAAAAATCTGTTGCATATTGCGCAATTGCAACAACTTTACTAGTAGGATGTGGATCTCCTGCCATTTTATTAACTCCTGAAGAAAATATAGATGCAACGCCACTAAAAGTTACTGAATTAACAGATTCACAGCTTAAACACTGGGGTCACGATGATTTATTATCGGATACCATTCCTGGAATGAGTGTGGATAAAGCATACACTGAAATATTCAACAAAATAAAAGAGCTTACACCAACTACTGTAATTGTAGGGGTTTTAGATTCTGGTGTAGATATTGAGCATCCAGATCTTAAAAATGTAATCTGGACAAATGAAGATGAGATTGCTGGAAATGGAATCGATGATGATAAAAATGGTTTCGTAGATGATATTCATGGATGGAACTTTTTGGGAGAAGCTAATAATGAGCAATTAGAGTTTGTACGTATTTTAGCTAAAGGTGATGATGGTTCTGAGACTTATAAAAAAGCAGCTGCAGAATATGAAGAAAAATACCAAGAGGCAGTTCAGAATAAAACACGTTACGAGCAGATTTTAAACTCGGTAACGCAAGCGGATGAAATGCTACAAAAAGAGCTTGGTAAAGAAACATATACAAAAGAAGATTTAGCAACTATCAAGTCTGAAGATCCTAAAGTACAACAAGCAGTTGCTGCAATGACGCAAATGTTTACTTTTGGAGAAGATGTTCCTGCTCTTAAAAAAGATCTTAAAGATGGAATTGAGTATTTCACAGACCAATTAAACTATAACCTTAATAAAGATTTTGACGGAAGATCTATTGTTGGAGATAATCCAGATGACCTTACTGATATTGGTTATGGAAACAACGATGTTATTGGTGATAAGGACCATGCAAAACACGGAACTCACGTTTCAGGAATTATTGCTGCAGAACGTAACAACAATGTAGGAATGGATGGTGTTGCAGATCACGTTAAAATAATGGCTGTAAGAACTGTTCCTAACGGAGATGAGTATGATAAAGATGTAGCGCTTGCTATTCGTTATGCTGTAGATAATGGAGCTAAAGTAATCAACGGAAGTTTTGGTAAATACTATTCTCCTCATAAAGAATGGGTTTGGGATGCTATAAAATATGCAGCTTCTAAAGATGTTCTTATTATTAAAGCGGCAGGAAACGAATCGTTAGATTTAGATGAAAACAATGTTTACCCTAATGATAATGAAAACAATACTGCAGAAATAGCTGATAACTTCTTAACGGTTGGAGCTTTAAATTACACTTACGGACCAGAAATGGTAGCTACTTTCTCTAACTTCGGAAAAGATAATGTAGATGTTTTTGCTCCTGGAACTAAAATTTGGTCTACAACGCCAAATAACGGTTATGAGTTTTTACAAGGAACTTCAATGGCTGCTCCTGCTGTTGCTGGTGTTGCTGCTTTAATTAGAGCTTATTATCCTAAGCTTAAAGCGGAAGAAGTAAAACAGATTATTATGCAATCTGGACTTACCTCAACTACAAATGTTATTTTAGGAGGAAATCCAAACTATAAAAAACCTTTTACAGAAGCTTCTAAATCAGGGAAAATGGTGAATTTATACAATGCCATGATTCTTGCTGATAAAGTTGCTAATGGAAAAGCTAAATTATAATTCATTAAAGAAAGTAATTTAATTACAAACCATGTCTTAATTGAGTGTAGCTGAAATTTAAGGTTTCTAGAAAAGCTATATTTTTTAACTACACTCAAAAAAGGCAGATTAAATTTCTTTTAAAATACACTAAACTCAAAACACAAACATATATGAAACGAAGATTTATCACTGCTTTAGGTTTAAGTGTTGCAATGCTTTCTCAAACATTTGCTACCACTACACCTAACAACAGTACAAAGTCTGAAACGACGCAACCTAGTCCATCTACATATTGGCAACAACATGTTGACTATAAAATGGATGTTGATATGGATGTTAAGACTTTTCAATATACTGGAACACAAGAATTAAAGTATACAAATAATTCACCAGACACTTTAAAAACTGTCTTTTACCATTTATTTTTTAATGCTTTCCAACCAGAAAGCGAAATGGATGTTAGAAGTAGAACTATAAAAGATCCAGACAGAAGAGTTGGTGATAGAATTAGTAAACTATCTCCTTCAGAAATAGGATATTTAAAAGTAAGTAGCTTAAAGCAAGATGGAACTGCAATTAAATACAATGAAGAGGGAACTATTCTTGAAGTTACATTAAACAAGCCTATTCTTCCTGGACAAACTGTTAAGTTTGATATGGAATTTAACGGTCAGGTGCCAAAACAAATCAGAAGAAGCGGACGTGATAATGCAGAAGGTGTTGCACTTTCTATGACGCAATGGTATCCTAAATTAGCTGAATATGATTTTGAAGGATGGCATGCAGATCCATATATTGGACGTGAATTCCAAGGAGTATGGGGAGATTTTGATGTAAAACTTACATTAGATAAAGACTATGTTGTTGGAGGAACAGGATACATCCAAAACCCTGAAGAAGTTGGTCATGGTTATCTTCCCGAAGGAACAAAGCAGAAAAAAGTAAAAGGAAAAACACTAACATGGCATTTTGTTGCGCCAAAGGTGCATGATTTTGCTTGGGCTGCAGATCCAGAATATATTCATGATACGTTGGAAACTCCTAGTGGAACAACACTTCATTTCTTCTACAAAGACAATGAAGAAATCAAAGAAAACTGGAAAAACTTACAGCCTAAAGCAGCTGAAATGTTAGATTTTTTCAATAAAAACGTAGGTAAATATCCTTACAAACAATACTCCATAATTCAAGGTGGAGACGGTGGTATGGAATATGCTATGTGTACACTAATTACCGGAGAACGTAAATTTGGTAGTCTTGTTGGTGTTACTGCACATGAGTTTGCTCATTCTTGGTTTCAACACGTTCTCGCTTCAAACGAGTCTAAAAACGAATGGATGGATGAAGGATTTACTTCTTTTATTTCTGATTTATGTATGAATCAAGTAATGGGAGAAAACAAAGCTAATCCTTTTGAAGGTGCTTATAAAGGATATATTTCTTTAGCAAATTCTGGATTCGAGCAACCACAAACTACACACGCAGATAGATATGCATATAACCAAGCTTATAGTATTTCTGCTTACAGCAAAGGAGAAGTATTTTTAGCGCAGTTAGGATATATTATTGGTCAGGATAACGTTATGAAAACGCTTCGTAAATATTACAACGATTTCAAGTTTAAGCACCCTACACCAAATGATATCATGCGTACTGCTGAAAAAGTTTCAGGAATGCAATTAGATTGGTATTTAACAGATTGGACAAAAACCACTAATACTATCGACTACGGAATTAAAAGTGTTACTGAAGAAGGAGGTAAAACAACTATCGAAATGGAGCGCATCGGATTAATGCCAATGCCTATAGATGTAATGGTTTTATTTAAAGATGGTTCTGCTAAGTATTTCTATGCTCCATTAAGAATGATGCATGGTGAGAAAGCAAATCCTTTTAAAGGTGTTGAAAGAACTGTATTACCAGATTGGCCATGGGCTTTCCCAACGTATAGCTTTACAATCGATACTCCAAAAAGTGAAATTATTGGAGTTGCTATAGATCCTTCTGGATTGATGGCAGATGTTAAAAGAGAAAACAACGAATACCAAGCAAATTAATTGCTTTAAAGATATTTATCTCGATAACATATAAGTCTTTTTAAAAAATCAGACTTACATATCTAAAAGAAAAGGCTTTTTAAATAAAGCCTTTTCTTATTTTTACACCCAATTAATTATTATATGAATCAGTCGTTCCCAACAAAAGAAAAGCTTAAAAGTGCTATACTTGTTAGTAAATTATTTACTGAAGGGAGTTCTGTATCTAAATATCCTATCCGTTTGGTTTTTATGAAACTTGCCGATGAAGATGTAAAAATAAAAGCAGGGGTTTCTGCTTCTAAACGTTCTTTTAAAAAGGCTGTAGATAGAAATCGAATTAAAAGACTCATGCGAGAGGCTTACCGACTTAATAAACATTTGTTTTTTGATACAATTGAAGAAGGTACTTACGGGTTTATGTTTTTATACACCGGAAAAGAAATGCCTACATTTGAAAAACTGAATACTGTGATGCAAAAAATTCATCAGCGGTTTGAAGAGCATTTAAAACAGTAATTTCCTACTCTATTCCTCTCACAACAATCAAATTTTTCTTTATTACTGATATCTTTCAGAAGAAAAACAATAGGTTTTAAACATTCTCAGAATAACAAATACTTCTATTGATTGATTATATTTTTTATATTTAAATAATTGAAGCAGCATCAACTTGCTAAACTTTAATGAATCTAGTACCTTGTACTTCTCTATTAGAATCCCTTAAATGATTACAGTATCATTTCAGAAAAATATATGATGAAATTATGAAGAAGAAAATTATAATTCCAGCACTTGCAATAATCCTCTTACTGGTTGGAACTAGTTTTAAAAATGATTTTTTTGAAATTGCGAAGCAAGTAGAAATATTTACCACGCTATTTAAGGAACTCAACATGAATTATGTTGATGAAACAAATCCTGGGGAACTTATGGACACTGCTATAAAAAGCATGTTAGAAGATTTGGACCCTTACACCAACTTTATGAACGAACAGGACGTAGAGGGCTTTAAAATTAGCAATGCAGGTGAATATTCTGGAATTGGAGCTGTTGTGAAAAGTTATGACGATAAATTACTAATTATAGAACCTTACAAAGGATATCCTGCAGATAAAGCTGGATTAAAAGCTGGGGATGAAATAATAAAAATTGGAGATATTAATGTGTCGGATTTTAAAGAAGACGCTACAGAATTATTAAAAGGAGCTACAAAAAGTGAGGTTTCTATAACTTATTTAAGACAAGGAAAAACAGGTACAACTTCTGTTTCTAGAGATGAAATTGAAATCGATGCTGTTCCTTATTTTAATATGATAGATGCTGAAACAGGATATATTGTACTTTCTAAATTTAATAGTAAAGCTTCCAAGCAAACAGAAGATGCGCTAGAAGATTTAAAGAGTAAAGGGGCAAAAAAAATAGTTTTAGATCTAAGAGGAAATCCTGGAGGATTATTAACGGAAGCCATTAATGTTTGTAACCTTTTTGTTCCTAAAAAGGAGCTTATTGTAAGTACAAAATCGAAAGTTAAAAAATTCAACCAAGAATATTACACTCGTAAAAATCCTGTAGATACAGAAATTCCATTGGTTATTCTTATCAATGGAAGAAGTGCTTCTGCCAGTGAAATTGTGAGCGGTGCTTTGCAAGATTTAGATCGAGCTGTTATTGTTGGAGCGCGTAGCTTTGGGAAAGGCTTGGTACAACGCCCAATAAAACTCAACTACGGTACACAACTAAAAGTAACTATTTCTCGTTATTACACGCCTAGCGGACGCTGTATCCAGTCTATGGATTATTGGAACCGTGATGATGAAGGGAAGGCTGTTGTTAAGAAAGATTTTAATGAGTTTAAAACCCGAAGCGGAAGAAAAGTTTATGATGGCGGTGGTGTATTTCCAGATTTAGAAGTTAAACACTTAAAAGGCAATAGCCTTACTGCTGCTCTTGTGCAAAACAATGTGCTTTTTGATTATGCTACGGAATATTACTACAGTCACCCAACAGCGAGCATAAGCGATTTTAATTTTACAGAAAGCGACTACCAAGACTTTAAAAACTATGTTACTAAAAGTGGTTTTACTTATGAAACTAAAACAGAAAAAGCACTTAAAAAGGTGATGAATAGTGAAGAAATTGATGAGTTTGGGGAGTCTGTAAAAAATGATTACAAGAAACTACTAAACGATATCAATCAAAGTAAATTGGCTTCTTTAGATGAATACCAAGAGAATATCGAAAAGAATATTGAAGACGAATTAATAGTCCGTTATTTTTACCGTGATGGTCTTTATGATTATTACTTACAAAATGACGAAGCTATAAAAACAGCATCAGCTATTTTAAAAGATCAAGCTAAGTATAAAGGTATTTTAAAATAAAAATAGATTCTTATAAGAGCTTCAAATCTTGTTGTACAGAATTATTCTTCAGCAGGATCATCCACAAAATCTAAGTAACCTCGTCTGAGGAGTTGCTCAACACGTCTTCTATCTGGAGTACGATGAATGGCTTTATATTTTTCAGAAATATAGTAACAAAACAATCCCATTTGATCTCTAGGAACATCCAAATCGTTAAGAATAAAGTCTTTATAATTGTCTTCCAAAAAACCAACAATTATATTTTTTGTTTCTGCCCTTAACCGGCGCTTTAATGTTTTTGTACGTCCGCTTATGGCATTTATTAAAGGATCCAAACTCAAAGACATTCCTCCGCCTTTATAATGATATTTTGTAGCTGCTGCTAAACGTCTTTCTGCTGGCGTATAGGTTTTGGGAGTATTATCTGTAAACTTACCGTAAGAAAGTTTATAATCTGTTAAGACCACTTCTTCCAATTGAATGACTCCATCTTTGGTATACACCTCAATTTTCTTATTATTTATATCTTCTGTGGTAACAAGCTTATAAAAATTCTTAATATCATCTGATGCAATAAATAATTGATCTCCTTCTGAAGCTATAATCGTATGAAATTCATCTTCATATTTACCTTCCGTACTTCTGGTTAAATTGGCGATTCCAAAATTGGTTACAGCCCGATCATCTTTATAAATAAAGACTTTAAGCACTGTTCCTTCTTGAGAAAAAACAGGTAATACTCCTAAAAATAGAAATATAAAAGGGAGTAAGTAGTTAGGTAAATTTATCACATGCATATTGTTTTAGGAGCAACCAATATATCTTATTCCCACACTGCATGTATTTCCTTTAACAGTAATTTCACGGCAATTTGTGATACTTTTTGTAAAATATATAAAACCTTAAGAGTTTTTTAATAATTCCAGTAACTTTATCGAAACCTAAAAAATCAAAACGTATGCCCAAATCGTTTAAATTATGCTTAACTATGGCTGGTGCCGTTTCCGCAGGTTCATACACTGGTGGAGTGTTGGATTATTTAATAGAAACTTTAGCCCTCTGGGAAGAAGCTAAAGCTACCAATAGAAAGTTAGGAATTAATCATCCAGCATATAACCATTCTGTTCCGATGCACGATGTAGAAATTGATGTGTTAAGCGGCGCCTCCGCTGGCGGAATTACAGGAACTCTTACCCTTTTAAGTTTGCTGCGTAAAAACCATAAACCTGTTAATAGATTAAACCCAAAAGGAGATGATAATTTGTTTTATAAATGTTGGGTAAAAATGGCCGATGATGAAGAGAGCAAAACGCTTCAAAAACTATTAAATACAGACGATTTATCAAAAGATGAAATTCCAGAATCGCTATTAAATAGTATTGCCATCGATAAAATTGCAAACGATGCTTTAACGGTGAGCAAAGTAGTTCATTACCCGCCTTTTGTTTCTAAAGATTTAGATTTAATTCTAACGACTACGAATCTTCGGGGGCTTAATTTTAAAGTAGATTTTAGTGGCGATAGTAAAACAAATTCAGCAAATGTAATTACCAATCATGGAGGTTTTTTTAGATATAAAGTAAAAAATGAATTGTTTGAAAGAGGCGTTCCCTCCAATGAAAATTCTCTTTATTACGTCCTCGATCTTAAAGAAAATCAAGATATCGATTACCTAAAAGATGCTACACTTAGCACTGCTGCTTTCCCAATTGGATTAAAATCTAGGGAAATAGAAATCTCTAAAAAATATATTGAGCGCTACCCAAATTATTTATTCGGAAGGAGAAAAGGAATTACTCCATTAATTCTAGATAATGAAGAGAGCTATAAATTTAATTCTATTGATGGCGGACTCATAAATAACGAGCCTTATGGAATTGGACTTAAGGTTTTAAATGAAAAAAATAAAGATTTACAGGCAAATGATAATTATGCTGTTGTTATGGTAGATCCGTTTCCAAACCAAGATAATAATCCGTCGTTATTTAATCCTAAACGAGATATTTTAAGCGTTGCTAAAGGGATGTTTAAAGCGCTTAGAAATCAAGTAATGTTTAATCAAGATGGAATTTTAGATGCTTTATCTCTTAGCGATCGCACAAAATTTTTAGTTGCTCCCAGTAGAAAAACAATCATTAATGGAAAAGCTATTCGTGAGCAACACCATTTAGCATCTTCTCCAATTAGTGGTTTTGCTGGTTTTATGGATGAAGAGCTTAGAAGACACGATTTTAATCTCGGAAGAAAAAACTGTCAAGATTTTCTGAGATATCATTTTTCAGTAAAAGAAGAAAATATCAATAAACGATTGGGAGAAGATATTTCTAAGGAAGCTATCAACAGATTTTCTTACAGGATGCCAGCATCAGATGAAAATGGAATGCGCTTCTTCCCTATTATTCCAGATATAAAAACGATAAATGCTTTTTCTGAAAAATTTGATTTTGAAGAGTATGGAACAGACGCTACAATTGATTATCCGAAGTATCCGAAAATAGATTTGAATGCTTTTGAAGATCAATATAAAGACGCTATTAAAAAGCGCGTTAGAAGTTTGGTGCGAAGTGTTTCTAGAAATGGTTTATTAACGTTTGCCTTTAGGGTTTTATATCAGCGGAAAACATATAATATGGTTATTGATACTGTAAAAAGCAGTCTCCATGAAGCTGGTCTTATTGATAATGCAGATGCAACTACTACAAAGAAATAATGTAGGTACGGGGGAATCTATACTGTTGAATTTACAAACATCATAGCTTCCTCCATTTGAGAAATATCAAAATAACGTTCATAACGTCCTTCACTAGCACGTTGAAAGAAAACATTATCTATAGGAACGAGCGCTTTAACAATATTTGAATGTGCCACAATTGCAAGGTGACCCATTTTCTTATAATTACGAAGCGACCATAAAATATCTTGAAAGAAAGCTTTTGTACTACTTTTAGAAATTCTCATCTCATCCAACTTTACAAGAACATTAATTTTTGTGAAGCCGCGTTTCAATTTATCCTCAAATAATTTCTGACAAATTTTCTCATCTTCCTTTGTAAAACCATCAAACACTTCAATGGCTAGTACATTATTTTCAAAGGATTTTAACTGCGAGATCATAATCTATTGGTTTTACACTCAAATTTAAGCAAAATAGTTTTTCAAAATCAAGTATTAACACTATTTAACTAACTGATAATTGGATATTTACAATGTTTTTTGTATACTACTATTATGATAAGTACAGATAAAGAAAATTACACAGAGTTTTTAAGTCGTTCGGTTAGTTATTTAGAAAATCGAGGATACGATAATATTAAAGCCGATTTAGAGGGCTTTGAAACACCAAAGTCTTTTATAAAGAAAGGGAGCGATGTTACGATTACTCCAGATATTGTAGCTGATAAAAAAGGAATTAAGCATTTCTTCGAAATCAGTGTAAAATCTGACAAACCACATTTGCTAAAATCAAAATGGATGTTTCTAGATGTGCTGAGCAAAATGAAATCGTATCGCTTTAAAATAATTAGCACTAAAGGGCATTATAAGTTTACAACAACCATGTTAGACGACTTAAATATGGATAAGACAATGATTAAGATTAACTCTTAATCATTCTTATGTGCGGTATTCCGTCCTCTAAATATTCTTCTCCAGTTTGAGTAAACCCATGCGAATTATAAAACTTTTTTAAATAGCATTGGGCTGAGATTTCTATGTCTTGTTTTCCGTAGTTATCATAAATAGCAGTAACAGACGCTTTCATAATGTCATGACCGTAACCGTATTTACGTTCGCTATTACGAACTACTACTCTACCAATACTTGGTTTGTCAAAATAAGCACCAGAATTAAAAATTCGAGTATAGGCAACTAACTTACCTTCTTTTTTTCCTAAGATATGCAATGCCTTTTGGTCTTTATAATCGATGTCTTGGTATACACAATCTTGTTCCACTACAAAAACCTCACTTCGGAGTTGTAATATTTCATATAATTGATCTGCTGTGAGCTCAGAAAATAGCCTTATTTCCGTTTCTAACTTCATTTCATTCCTTTGGATACAAAAGTATAAAGTCTAATGTTTATTTCGGCTTCAAAAAGACTTATTGTTTAACTGTTGAGGAGAAATTGGCTTTTAAAGTATTCAGCAAGAAAAAAGTTTACAACAGCGTAATTATATAACGAGATGACTATTTTATTACACACATCACAGTCTGTTATAAAAACTTTCCTTATTCATTCATTAACCGTATTTTTGCAACTTCTTAGAATTAGATTAGGAGATTCAGAACAAAAAAAATAACAATGAAGTACAATTTCAATGAAATTGAAGCCAAATGGCAAAAGCATTGGGCAGAAAATCAAACGTTTAAAGCGAGTAATAATTCCGATAAACCAAAATATTATGTGTTGGATATGTTCCCTTACCCTTCTGGTGCGGGGCTACATGTAGGACACCCATTAGGATATATTGCTAGTGATATTTATGCGCGCTACAAACGCCACAAAGGTTATAATGTACTTCATCCAATGGGTTATGATAGTTTTGGATTACCTGCGGAGCAATATGCCATACAAACTGGGCAACATCCTGCGCTTACAACCGAAACTAATATAAAACGCTACCGCCAACAATTAGATAAAATAGGTTTCTCTTTTGATTGGAGTCGAGAGGTACGCACCTCTACACCAGAATATTATAAGTGGACACAATGGATTTTTATCCAACTTTTTAATTCTTGGTATAATAAAGATTCTGATAAAGCTGAAAATATTTCTACGCTTATCGAGAAATTTGAAGCTGAAGGAAATAAAGCTGTAAATGCTGTTGCCGATGATGCTGTAGAATTTTTTACTGCTTCTGAATGGAAAGAATTTTCTTCAGAAGAAAAACAAGAAATTTTATTACAATATAGACTTACCTATTTAGCAGAGACTGAGGTTAATTGGTGTCCTGCATTAGGAACTGTTTTAGCGAATGATGAGATTGTAAACGGGGTATCAGAACGTGGTGGACACCCTGTAGTTCGTAAAAAAATGAAGCAATGGAGTATGCGTATTTCTGCCTATGCAGATCGTATGCTTCAAGGATTAAATAAACTTGACTGGCCAGAGCCATTAAAAGAAATTCAACGCAACTGGATCGGAAAATCTGTTGGTGCGCAAGTGCAATTCAAAGTACAGAATTCATCATCTAAAATTGATGTTTTCACCACGCGTCCAGATACAATATTTGGTGTTTCATTTATGACGTTAGCACCAGAACACGAGTTGGTCAATAAAATTACTACGCCAGAACAAAAAGAGGCTGTTGAAGCTTATGTTGAAGCTACAGCAAAACGTAGCGAACGTGAGCGTATGGCAGACGTTAAAACCATTAGCGGTGCTTTTACTGGAGCCTATGCAGAACACCCATTTACAAAAGAACCTGTACCAATTTGGATTGGAGACTATGTATTGGCAGGTTACGGAACTGGGGCTGTAATGTCTGTTCCTTGTGGCGATCAAAGAGATTATGATTTCGCTAAGCATTTTGGAATCGATATTCCTAATATTTTTAAAGGAGTAGATATTAGTGAAGAGGCTTTTGCTGATAAAGAAAAAACCATTCTTGCTAATAGCGATTTCTTAAATGGATTAAGTTATAAAGAGGGAACTACAAAAGCGATTGAAGCTTTAGAAAAAATAGGCCAAGGAAAAGGAAAAACAAATTACCGCCTTCGTGATGCTGTTTTTTCTAGACAGCGCTATTGGGGAGAACCTTTTCCTGTGTATTATGTAAACGGATTGCCGCAAATGATTGCTGATGAACATTTGCCTATAGAATTACCAGAAGTAGAAAAATATCTACCTACAGAAACGGGAGAGCCGCCTTTAGGGAATGCTACACAATGGGCATGGGATACAGAAACATCTACTGTGGTAAGCAATACGTTGATTGATAATAAAAAAGTTTTTCCATTAGAATTAAATACTATGCCAGGTTGGGCTGGAAGTTCTTGGTATTTTAACCGTTATATGGATGGCGGAAATACGGAGGAATTTGCTTCTCAAGATGCTTTGAATTATTGGCAAGATGTAGATTTATATATTGGTGGTAGCGAGCATGCTACTGGTCATTTATTATATGCTCGTTTTTGGCAGAAATTCTTATTCGATCAAGGGCTTTTACCTGTAGATGAATTTGCAAAAAAACTCATCAACCAAGGGATGATTTTGGGAACTAGTGCTTTTGTTTATCGATTACAAGATAAAAACACATTTGTATCTAAAAATCTTGTTGGTGATCAAAATGTACTTCCATTACACGCAGACGTTTCATTTGTAAACGCTTCTGGAGAATTAGATATCGAAGCTTTTAAAAATTGGCGTGAAGAATTTAAAGATGCTGAATTCATTTTAGAAGACGGAAAATATATTGTAGGAAACGAGGTCGAGAAAATGTCGAAATCGAAATACAATGTAGTAAGTCCAGATGAGATTTGTGAAGATTATGGTGCAGATACACTTCGTATGTACGAAATGTTTTTAGGTCCTTTAGAACAAGCAAAACCATGGAATACAGCTGGAATTACTGGAGTTCATAATTTCTTAAAGAAACTCTGGAAACTTTATGTTGATGATAATGGAATAAAAGTTACAGATAATGAACCTTCTAAAGAGAGTTTAAAAACATTACATAAAACCATTAAAAAAGTAGAAGAAGATATTGAGAATTTCTCTTTTAATACTTCTGTATCTACATTTATGATATGTGTAAACGAACTTACAGCACAAAAATGTACTAGTAAGGAAATTTTAGAGCCTTTAGCGGTACTTCTATCGCCTTATGCTCCTCATATTGCTGAAGAGCTTTGGAGCATGTTAGGAAATAGCGAATCTATTTCTACAGCAGCTTTCCCTGTTTTTGAAGAAAAGCATTTAGTAGAAAGCAGTAAAACATATCCGATTTCATTTAACGGAAAAATGCGTTTTACATTAGATCTTCCTGCAGACATGAGTAAAGAAGATATAGAAAAGGTTGTAATGGAACATGCTAAAACAAAGGCACAATTAGAAGGAAGAACTCCTAAAAAGATAATTATCGTTCCAGGAAAAATCGTGAATATTGTTGGATAAGATAAAATAGAAAACTGTCGGAACGTCAGTAAGTTAAAACCCTGCTAAATTTGGCGGGGTTTTTGCTTTTTATATTGTAAATTTAATTTGAAAAAATTATAGTTATGGGAATAGGATATTGGATTATTATAGGGGGAATCGGACTTCTGAGTATGCTAGTAAGTTCGAAATTAAAAAGCAAATTTAAACACTACTCTAAAGTTCATCTTAGAAATGGAATGAGTGGTGCTGAAATAGCACGCAAAATGTTAGCAGATAATGGTATTACAGATGTAGAAGTAATTTCAACCCCTGGAATGCTTACAGATCATTATAACCCTTCAAATAAAACAGTTAATTTAAGTGAAGGTGTTTACAACCAACGTAATGCTGCAGCTGCAGCTGTGGCGGCTCACGAATGTGGACATGCCGTACAACATGCTAAAGGATATGAATGGTTACAACTAAGATCAAAATTAGTTCCCGTAGTTAGTGTAGCTTCTGGAATGTCTACATGGGTAATATTTGGTGGTTTAGTTCTTGGAGCTACTTCTGGACTTGGTTATACCGTTGCAGTAATTGGACTTATAATGTTTGCTTTAGGAACACTTTTTAGCTTTGTTACATTACCTGTAGAATACGATGCTAGTAATAGAGCCTTAGCTTGGTTAAAAAATAGAAATATGCTTGCTCCAGAAGAATATAATGGAGCTGAAGATTCTTTAAAATGGGCCGCAAGAACATATGTTGTAGCTGCAATTGGATCGTTGGCTACGTTGTTGTATTTCGCAATGCAAGTTTTTGGAGGAAGAGACTAATAACTATTAACTGTTTTTGGTTTTAAATAAAATTATGAATATTACTTGCATGTAACATTCTGTTATATCGTATAACAACACCTGAATTGATAATTTTGTATCTTTGAGTAAAGACATATAAAATGGATTTAGAAGCAAGAAAAATATCATTTGTACAAGAATTTTTAAGACTCCAAAACGAAGAAATCGTTAGTGGACTTGAAGAATTATTGCGAAAAAGAAAAATTGAATTGATAGAAAAAAGCTTCAAGCCAATGTCTAAGGAGCAATACGATGATGAAATTGATCAAGCAATGAATGACTCCAAAAATGGTAGAGTTATAAAGGCTACAGATTTAAAGGCTAAAATCCAGAAATGGAGTTAGAAGTTTATTGGTTAGAATTTACAGAAAATAAACTTGAAGATATCTATAGTTATCATCTAATAAAAGCGAGTAAAATAGTTGCTGAAAAATTAGTGAATGGAATTGTAGACACAACGATTGGAATTGAAAAACATCCAGAAAGAGGGCAAGTCGAATTCAATTTAAAACACAGAAAGCAGGAATTCCGTTATTTACTTTTTAAAAATTATAAAATTATTTATTGGATAAATTATGATTTTAAGCGCATTGAAATTGTAAATATTTTTGATTCAAGACAAGATCCTGGAAAAATAGAGAAAACATAGTGATCTCTTAAGAGTAATAAATTTTAAACAAAATTAAGCCTGCTGAATAAATTCAGCAGGCTTAATTTATTTATATGCTTATCTGTCTGTCGATCTGCTGATTTAAAGAGATAAAGGTTTCTGTTCTAGAAACCCCTTCTATAGATTGTACTTTATGGTTTAATACATTCATTAAATGCTCATTGTCCTTACAAAGGATCTTAATTAAAATCGACCAATTCCCTGTTGTATAATGACATTCTAAAACTTCTGGAATCTCCTTTAATTGCTTTACAGCTTCAGGGTTTCGCATCGCTTTATCCAAGTAAATACCTATAAAAGCCATTGTATGATATCCTAAAAGCCTTGGGTTAATTACAAACTTAGAACCAGAAATAAGTCCAGAATTCTCTAGCTTTCGCAATCGCTGATGAATAGCAGCACCAGAAATTCCTATCTTTCTAGCAATTTCTAAAATAGGTTTACGAGCATCTTCCATCAAACTCCTAAGAATCTCTTTGTCAATCCCGTCTATTTCTACAGTTTCATTAGTGAATTTCATCTATAACGTTTTAAACATCAACAAAGATACTTAAAACTAGTTATAGATTGTAAGTGTGTACAGCTAGAATTATTCTTTTATATAAACACAAAGATTATTACAAGAATATACTATCTATACCAAATAAAACATGTACAATAACCCAATACTAAACTTATTTTCTACTTACTGCGCAAGCGGATATTCCCTAACTTTGCAGTATGTACGCACTTGTTGATTGTAATAACTTTTATGCTTCTTGTGAGCGGGTTTTTCAGCCTCAGCTCAACAATAAGCCTATTGTTATACTTTCTAATAACGATGGGTGCGTAATTTCGCGTAGCGACGAAGCTAAGAAAATTGGTGTTCCAATGGGAGCGCCTGCATTTAAATACAAAGATTTCTTTAAGGAAAATCATATTCATGTCTTCTCATCAAATTATCCTTTGTATGGAGATATGAGCTCTCGGGTTATGAATATTTTAAAACAATTCACACCTCTTGTTGAACATTACAGTATCGATGAAGCTTTTTTAAAGTTTGAAATGTATGCAAAAATCGATTTTTCTTCTGAAGGAAGAGTAATTAAAGATCGGGTTTTTAAATGGACAGGAATGCCCATTAGTATCGGTATTGCTCCCACAAAAGCCCTTACAAAAGTCGCTAATAAAATAGCTAAGAAATTTAAAGAGCGTACTAATGGAGTCTATGTAATAGATACCGAAGAAAAACGTATTAAAGCCCTCCGATGGACTAAAATTAATGATGTTTGGGGTATTGGCAGCGGTAATACCCGAAGATTGGAGGTGCGTGGTGTAAAAACAGCCTTAGATTTTACGCTTTTAGATGATGCTTGGGTACGTAGTAATTTAGGAGTTGTAGGACTTCGTTTGAAGAAAGATTTACAAGGAGAGCCTACTTTAGCATTAGAAAATGATGTTACCGCTCCCAAAAAAGCAATTGCTACTACGCGGAGTTTTGAATATACTTTTTCTGATCTTGATAATTTAAAAGAACGCATTTCTACTTTTGCGGGTAGTTGTGCTGAAAAACTTAGAAAACAACATAGTAGTTGTAATTCTATGTATGTTTTTTTAAGAAGCGATCGTCATAAAAAAGATGAACAGCAACACAGGCCAGGATTATTAATTACACTGCCCTATCCTACCGATTCTACACTAACGCTTATAAAATATGCTGTTCAAGCAGTAGAAAGTATGTACGAAAAGGGAGTAAAATATAAAAAAGCAGGTGTAGTAGTTTCAGGATTAGTACCCACCAATGCGCGACAATTAGACTTATTTATTGAAGAGAATCCAAAGCATCATCAGTTGATGAAAACTATTGATGGAATCAATAAAAAGTATGGAAATTTAAAAATTCGTATTGCGAATCAAGATTTAAAACGAACATGGAAAATGCGTCAAGAACATCTCTCGCCTCGCTATACAACTAATCTTGATGAGATTATAAAAGTGCGATAATAATACGTACTTTATCTACAATAATAATGAACAGATGAAAGAAGATAAGCTGATATTTTTTAAACCTGATGCAAATGCCTCTTTAGAGCTACAACTAGCAGAAGGTGGAATTTCCGCTGGATTTCCATCCCCTGCAGAAGACTTTAAAGAAACAACGATTGATCTTAATAAAGCTTTGATTAAAAATAAAGACGCTACTTTTTATGCCCGTGTTAGCGGTCAATCTATGACAGGAGCTGGTTTAGACGATGGCGATTTATTGATAATCGATAAAAGTATAGAGCCTGAAAACGGAAAAATAGCAGTGTGTTTCATCGATGGAGAGTTTACTGTCAAGCGACTCAAAATTGAAAAAGATGAGCTCTTTTTAATGCCTGAAAACAAAAAATATAAACCCATAAAAGTCTCCGAAAATGAGCAGCTTATCATTTGGGGTATCGTAACTTATGTGATTAAGAGTTTAGAGTAAAAAAGTTAAAAGTTAAAAAGAAGATAGAAATATAAGATACGAAGTTGTTATGAATCTGCTTAATATTAGTTCTATTTATTTTAACTGTTTAATGTCTATTATTTTTTTTTAATTCTTAATAGGATTTCTATTCTTCGCCTATCGTCTAAACCTATTTTAAAAACAATCAGCCAACAACATATCTACAATTCCAACAAGAGTTGTATTTTAGTCGTATGATTTTAGTAACTGGAGGAACAGGACTCATAGGCGCACATTTGCTGTTAAAACTTTCTCAATCTGAAGAAAACATAAAAGCTATTTATAGAAATGAAGCTAAGCTCAGCTTTATAAAAAATTTCTTTTCTTCGGAAGAAAGCGCTTCTCTATTCGATAAGATAGAATGGATTCATGCTGATATCACGGATATTCCTGCCTTAGAAACTGCTTTTAAAAATGTAACACATGTATACCATTGTGCAGGCCTTATTTCTTTTGATCCCTCTGCATATCGCCAACTCAGAAAAACCAATATAGAAGGCACTGCAAACATTGTAAATCTTTGTATTGCAAATAATATTAAGAAACTATGTTATTTAAGTTCAATTGCTACTTTGGGGGATAAAGTAACCCAAGGCCCTATCGACGAAACTACTTATTGGAACCCAGAAGCAGAGAACAACCTGTATGCTATTACTAAATATGGAGCAGAAATGGAAGTTTGGCGTGGCACACAAGAGGGATTGCCTGTAATTATTTTAAATCCAGGGGTTGTTTTTGGAGAAGGTTTTAAAGATGCACCAAGCAATGCTTTTTTTAAAATGATGAAAAAAGGAATCTCCTATTATCCTCCCGGAAGTACAGCTTTTGTAGATGTTAAAAATGTTGTGGACGCCTTGATAAAAGGAATGCAAACTAATATTATAAACGAACGTTTTATTGTTGTAGGAACAAATACAAGCTATAAAAAAACGCTAGATACGATCGCTGAAGCGTTAAATAAAAAGAAGCCTAGCAAAGGATTGGCAAAATGGCAATTAAGCTTGCTATGGCGCTTAGATTGGTTCGTAGCACTATTTCCTGGTAGAAATAGAAAGCTAACAAAGAATGCAGCAAATTCTTTAATTACCAATACAACGTACAGTAATACTAAAGCTAAAGAACAATTAAATATTGAGTTTATTCCTCTAGAGGATACTGTGAATAGAATTATAAGTAAAGACAGCTATTAAGTGGTTATTTAACAGCTTTAGCCTTCTCTTCAGGCTTTTCTTTAATAGTCTGTTTTTTCTTTAATTTAGAATCTAGCGTGTCTTTAAATTTTTCAAGACGCTCTTGTACCTCTTTAAACATTTCTAATTGTTTTGAAGGGTACGAAGTATAATAAATACTGCTTTGCGATAATTGAGCACTATCGATATCATATTTCTTAAATAAATACTCTTCAGGGTCAATATCATTCTCTTCGAGCTTATTTGTAGCCGTAGATTTTGCAGCATTTAAAATAGAAATATCATAATAGATATCTACCATTTCATCTTCAGAAATAAGATTATCGGGTTTATCAACAATGCTTTCTGCACATGATGAAAACCATAAAAAAGCACATAAAATAAAGACACTTTTTTTCATGATTAAGCTCTATTAAAAGTTAACCTCTTTACATTTCTTTTATCGGATATTTTTCCGTTTTGGTACGCTAAATTACCATTTACAAATGTATGTGTTACTTGCGCACTAAAAGTAGTACCTTCAAAAGGAGACCATCCACATTTGTAAAGGATATTATCTTTATTTACAGTCCAATTACTATTTCTATCAACCAAAACTAAATCTGCATAATAGCCTTCTCTTATATATCCTCTTTTTTCAACATTAAAAAGAATAGCAGGATTATGACACATTTTCTGAATCAGTTTTTCCAAAGATATTTTACCTTCTTTTACTTTTTCTAAAAGTGCTGCTAACGTATGTTGAACCAAAGGCCCGCCAGAAGGAGCATTGGTATATATGTTTTGTTTTTCTTCTAAAGTATGTGGCGCATGGTCGGTTGCTAAAACATCAATACGATCATCTAATAAAGCCTCCCAAAGGCCATCTCTATCTGCCGCTGTTTTAACTGCTGGATTCCACTTTATAAACGTTCCTTTTTCAGCATAATCAACATCAGAAAACCAAAGGTGATGTGTACAAACTTCCGCAGTAATTCTTTTTTCTTCTAATGGAATATCATTTCTGAAGAGATTTGTTTCCTTTGCTGTAGAAACATGAAATACATGTAAGCGTGCATTTGTTTTTTTAGCTAATTCGATTGCTCTTGATGAAGATAAATAACAAGCCTCTTCACTACGAATTATAGGATGGTATTTTAAAGGAATATCATCGCCAAATTCTGCTTTATATTTTTCTAAGTTGTTTTTTATAGTTGTTTCATCCTCACAATGGGCAGAAATAACAAGTTCAGTATTAGAAAAAATCTTTTCGATAACCTCTTCATTATCTACCAACATATTTCCTGTAGAAGACCCTAGAAAAAGTTTAACTCCAGCACATGCATTTTTATCTAGCCTTTTAAGTTCTTCTAAATTATCATTCGTACCACCAAACATAAAAGAGTAATTAGCAAAGGAAGTCTGCTTTCCTATCTCCATTTTTTCTTCTAACTTTTCAATAGTAACCGTCTGCGGATTGGTATTTGGTTGTTCTACAAAAGTAGTTACACCTCCAGCAATCGCGGCTCTACTTTCTGAAGCAATATTTCCTTTATGTGTAAGACCAGGTTCTCTAAAATGCACTTGGTCGTCTATTATTCCAGGCATTAAGAGTTTCCCTTTTGCATCGATAACCGTTGCATTTTCAGCAGAAAGGTCTTTTCCTATTTTTTTTATAAACTCCCCTTCAATCAATACATCTCCTTCAAATACTTGAAATTCGTTTACAATAGTGGCGTTTTTTATAATAGTTCTTTGCATTTCTTATTTTTTACTTAGTAGTAGCTATTTTTATTATTTCTGATACTTGGATTAAGCGGATTTATTAAAAAGGCTGTTCCATTTTAATGAAAGGACACCAAAAACAGCTTCGTTAATAATTTTTCCGTTCATCTTAGATTTTCCAAGCGTTCGGTCTTTAAAAATAATAGGCACTTCTATCATTTTAAACTTATGTCTATGGGCTTTAAATTTCATTTCAATCTGAAAAGCATACCCAATAAATTTTATATTATCTAAATCGATTTTCTCGATAACTTCTCGCTTATAACACATAAATCCAGCAGTAGGATCATGAATTTTCATTCCTGTAATCAGTTTTACATAAACAGACGCTCCATAAGAAAGTAATATTCTTCGTAGCGGCCAGTTTACAACATTTACTCCATTTACATAGCGTGAACCAATGGCTACACTGGCTTTTTCACTAACACATGCATTGTAAATACGAATAAGATCCCGCGGATTATGAGAGAAATCTGCATCCATTTCAAAAATATATTCATAATGGTGCTTTAATGCCCATTTAAAGCCATGGATATAAGCCGTACCCAAGCCAGATTTTTCTTTTCGTACCTCCAGATGTAAAATACCTGGATATTTACTTTGTAATTCTTCTACCTTTTGGGAAGTACCATCAGGAGAATTATCATCTACAACAAGTAAATGAAAAGATTTTTTAAGCTCAAATACAGCGGTAATTATAGCCTCTATATTTTCAATCTCGTTATATGTAGGGATAATTACTAAACTATCTGATTGCATGTTCTCTTTCTTCAAGACACAAAAATAGCATTTAATAAAAAGTATTTGCGATATCTTTTAGTTTTTTAAGCTGATTTTAAGGATTTTTGCAGCTTTATAATTACGTATTTTTACCTATATCTAGAAAATTGTTATGATTGATAAGGCACTTTCAAATAAAATAATCTTTGCTTTTGTATTAATAGTTACGCTTATTAACCTTGTTCAAAGTGCATATACAGGTTTAATATTCGATGAAGCTTACTATTGGTATTTCGCTCAAAACTTAAGTTGGGGTTATTTTGATCATCCTCCAATGGTTGCACTATTAGTGAATATTGGAACTCATATTTTTGATGGTGAACTCGGAGTTAGATTGGCATCTCCATTTTTATATGCTGCTAATGTGATTTTATTGTGGTTGTTAATAGATACAGACAAAAAATATAAATATACGTGGCTTTACATAGCTTTTGTAAGTAGCGTTGGTTTAATGACAGCCTACGGATTTATGATCCTTCCTGATACGGCTTTACTTTCTTTTAGCTTACTTTTTTTATGGGCTTATAAACGTTTTCTTACTAAGGAAGATCTTCTTTCTGTTCTTGTTTTAGGTATTAGTATGGCCGGAGTAATGTATTGTAAATATCATGGGATTCTCCTTATTGGTTTTGTATTTATCTCTAATCTTGCCATCTTAAAAAAAGGAAAATTCTGGTTAGCAGTAATCGTTTCTTTATTACTTTATACACCTCATTTATTATGGCTTTATGAAGTAGATTACGCTCCTCTAAAGTATCATTTATTTGAACGTGCTAATAGCGCTTACAGAATTAAGTTTACAACAAATTATTTAGTAAACTGTATTGCAGTTGCTGGATTAGGATTTCCACTTATGTATTGGGCCTTTTATAAATTTTCTTCTAAAAATAAGTTTGATAGCGCCTTGAAGTTTTTAGGATATGGCGTTTTTATATTTTTCCTTTTTTCAAGTTTTTCTAGAAAAACACAAGCACAATGGGTAATTTTAATGGTAATTCCATTAATTATTTTTTCTCTAAGATATGCTTATATGCATACTAAATACAGAATATGGCTTTTTAGAATTAGTATTTTCTCTTTAGTATTAATATCTTATTTAAGAATTGCGCTTATTTATCAGCCAATATCTCCACTTAAATATGAATCTTATGGAAATAAAGACTGGGTTACAGAATTAAAAGACAAAGTGGGTAATGTTCCTGTAGTTTTCCATAATTCTTATAGAGACGCCGGTATGTATGGTTTTTATTCTGACGGAGCAACTGTTTTTTCTTCTAATGACTTAGATGCTAGACAAAATCAATTTGATTTAGATAGTTCAGAATTTAAAGTACGAGGAAAGAGAGTAGCATATCTTACTGGAAATCATAAATATTTAATAGATTCTACAATCTCTGTAATTAGAGAGTTTAAAGAACATAAAATTCGAGGTACTTTTATAGACAATCTTAAAACTTATAAAAAAATGAAGATTGTAATTCCTCAAAATACTTTTAATAATAAGATTCCGTTACATTTTTCTGCTGAATTATATAACCCTTATAAAGAAACTATTCCAACTGATTCATTGAAATATGCAGCCGTGTTTTATGATAAATATAAAAGAGATATTAAGAAGTTTCCGTTACTAGTAGAAACCTCTTCAGAAGCTATAAAACATGATGAAACAGTAACTCTCAATATAAAAATTCCAGATACAGTTACAATTCCACCAGTTACATATTTTAGAATGGGAATTATTAATAACGGAGCATATGCTGGATTTCAAGGGGAAATGATAAAGCTAGATAAGTAGTGAACGAAGTTTTAAGACATACCAATTTTCATACTACAGAAACGATATTGCTTTTTTCTGCACTATTGAGTTTATCAATTGCTAAGTTTATTAATGAGCAGAAGTTTCAAGCGTTTATATTGCTATTTGTTAATTACAAGTACTTAAAAATTTATAGTAAAGAACCCAATCAATCTACCAGTGTTTTTAATTTCTTTTTGTTTATCCCACAACTTGTATGCTTTTCTCTAATTGTTTGGATTACTATAGATTACTTAAAAATACCATTCACATTGAACCCAATGTTGATATTACCGTTTCTTTTTCTATTCGTACTTTTTAAATTTTATGTAGAGAAAATTATCGCAGCAATTTTTGATATTATTCCATTTGTTGAAAGCTTCCATTTTCATAAAGTTACGTACAGAAATCTATGTTCCTTAATTTTACTGCCTTTAATTAGTTTATTCATTTACAGTGATTTAAGAGGTAACATTATGTTTTTTTTAATAATAGCTGTTTTTCTTTCGTTGAATCTTATTTCTACAGTCCTTATATTAAGAAATCATCAAAAATTAATAGGAAAATATTTATTTTATTTTATTTTGTATCTTTGCACGCTAGAAATAGCCCCTTATTTGATACTAATAAAATTTTATTTTATTGATAAGGCTTCAAACTAACGGATATTTATGAAAGTTAAGACAATTTTAGTTTCACAACCAGAGCCAAAAGTGGAAAATTCTCCTTACTTAAGGCTGGTTGAAAAGCAAAAAATAAAGGTTGATTTTAGACCTTTTATTCATGTAGAGGGAGTAAATGCAAAAGAAGTAAGACAGCAAAAAATTGACTTAGCACAGTTTACAGCTATTGTTTTGACCAGTAGAAATGCTGTGGATAATTTCTTTAGAATTGCTGATGAAATGCGATTTAAAGTCCCAGATTCGATGAAGTATTTTTGCCAATCGGAAGCTGTTGCATACTATTTGCAAAAATATGTTGTATACAGAAAGCGTAAGATTTATGTTGGTAAACGTACTTTTCAGGAATTAGCGCCTATTATTAAGAAGTATAAAGACGAAAAGTTTTTATTGCCTTCTTCAGACGTATTAAAACCATTAATTCCTGAAACATTAAACGAACTAAAAGTAGATTGGAAGCGTGCAATTCTTTACAGAACTGTAATAAGCGACCTTTCTGATCTTAGAGATGTTTATTATGACATTCTAGTTTTCTTTAGTCCTTCTGGAATAGAATCTTTATTAAAGAATTTTCCAGATTTCGAACAAAACGATACTAGAATTGCAGTTTTTGGAAACACAACTGTAAAAGCTGCTACAGAAGCAGGTTTAAGAATCGATATAGAAGCTCCAACTCCGGAGACACCTTCTATGACCATGGCTTTAGAAAAATACATTGCTAAAGCTAATAAGAAGTAAAACGTATTTTACATACCAATAAACAAAAAGCCTCTGGAAATCCAGAGGCTTTTTTACTAACTATTTGGCAAGCTTCGAAAGGTTTCCCTTCCTATAAAATAATATCAAACCAAAGGACCGCCGTCCTTTGTCTCTTTATTAGCATAAGACGCATACTTTTTAAAGTTATCTTTAAAAGCTGCTGCTAACTGATGTGCTTTTTCATAATAACCCACATCATTATTCCATGTTTTTCTTGAACTCAATATTTCATCTGGCACATTAGGACAAGTCCTAGGCTGTGCTAAACCAAATACCGAGTGAATATGATAATTCTCTTTATTTATCTCTCCTAATTCGTTGTTCATTGCGGCAGTAATCATTGCGCGCGTATATTTTAAAGCCATACGCTTTCCTACACCATAAGGACCGCCAGTCCAACCTGTATTAATTAGCCATACATTTACATTAGACTCCTTCATTTTCTCACTTAGCATCTCAGCATAGGCTGTTGGGTGTAATGGCATAAAAGGCGCTCCAAAACACGCAGAAAACGATGGCACTGGCTCATTAACTCCTGCTTCTGTACCAGCTACTTTTGCTGTATATCCAGAAATAAAATGATAAGCTGCTTGACCGGGTGTTAACTTAGCTATTGGAGGTAAAACTCCAAATGCATCAGCAGTTAAGAAAAATATATTCTTAGGAGTAGTTCCTACAGATGGTTTCTGTATGTTTTTAATATGATTTATTGGGTAACTAACTCTTGTATTTTGAGTAATTGAAGTATCATTAAAATCAACTTCCCCATTTGCATCTAAAATAACATTTTCTAGAAGTGCTCCTTTCTTAATAGCGCCATAAATATCTGGCTCATTTTCTTCTGATAGATTGATTACTTTAGCGTAACAACCTCCTTCGAAATTAAATACACTATCATTTTTTGTCCATCCATGCTCATCATCTCCTATAAGTTTACGCTTAGGATCTGCTGAAAGTGTAGTTTTACCCGTACCAGAAAGACCAAAGAAAATAGAAGTATCTCCTTCTGGCCCTACATTTGCACTACAGTGCATTGGTAAGGTGTTTTGATATACAGGAAGTAGGAAGTTTAAAGCTGAAAAAATCCCTTTTTTAATCTCACCAGTATAACCAGTTCCTCCAATAAGAACAACTTTCTTTGTGAAATTAAGAATAGCAAAATTCTCTTGTCTTGTTCCATCAGTAGCAGGATCTGCTTTAAATCCAGGCGCATTGATAACTGTCCATTCTGCATTAAAGTTTTCTAACTCGCTATTTTTAGGTCGTAGAAACATATTATAAGCAAATAGATTGCTCCATGGATATTCATTGATAACACGAATATTTAGCTTGTAATTCTCTTCTGCACAAGCGTAGCAATCGCGAACATAAAGTTCCTTTTCCGATAAGTAATTGGTAACTTTTTCTTGAAGGGCGTCAAATTTATCAGCATCAAAAGGTAGATTTATATCTCCCCACCATACTTTATCATTTGTAATGTCATCTTTTACAATAAATCGATCTTTAGGAGATCGTCCTGTAAATTTACCAGTATTAATAGCTAAAGCTCCAGAAGAGGCTTCTTTCCCCATCCCTTTTTCTAAAGTGATGGCGTGCAATTCTTCAGGACTTAATTGATAATTAACCTTGGCATTTAGAATTCCGTACTTTTTTAACGAAATCGTTTGCGTAACAAGTGTTTTGTCCACCGTCATTTTATTGTATTGTTGTTAGTAGCTAGCACAAATGTAAAAAAAATATCCAACTACAACGTTTGAGTTTAGAGTTTTTTATCAATTTATGAGCATATTTAACGCTAAAGCAAAATTTTACTTAACGTTTATCAAAAAAGTATCAATTAATCTTAAGGCGGATGAATTTAAAGATTAAAATTCCCCAAGAGATAATAAGCAGTGTTCCACCAATTGGAGTAACAAAACCTATCTTTTTAAAATCGAAAGAAGTTAATGCATTGGTTGCCAATCCATATATAGAACCTGAAAATAAAATAATTCCTATTACAACAAGATAGAGGATGGTGTTTTTTGTACCATTACTTAAAAAAGAGCTCCCTCCAACAAATAGAAGAAGTAACGCGTGGTACATTTGGTATTTTACACCTGTTTCAAACGTTTTTATTGCTTCAGCATCTAACGCATTTTTCAACGCATGAGCTCCAAAAGCACCTAATATCACTGCTAAACATCCTAATACTGCTCCTGCAACTAATAATCCCTTATTCATAATTCTTTAGTTATTTAATTGTTATACTTATAACATTTTAATACATTAGTGTGAAATAATTATATATAATTCTCTTATGCGTACTATCTTATTAATCGGTGCTGGAAAATCAACTTCCTATTTGCTTAAGTTTTTAATTGAAAAAGCAAATACGGAAAAGCTACATATTCTAGTGGGGGACATCAATTTAGACAATGCTAAAAGCTTGCTTAAAGAACAGCCCAATTGCACTGCCATAAAATTAGATATTTTTAACGAAGAGGAAAGGAAAAATGCTATAAAAAAAGCAGACTTGGTAATCTCTATGCTGCCGGCAAGATATCATATAGAAGTTGCTAAAGACTGTTTATTGTATGATAAAAATATGGTTACAGCTTCTTATGTAAGTAAAGAAATGGAAGCTTTGGATGATGAGGTAAAAAAGAAAGGACTTATTTTTTTAAATGAAATAGGGGTAGATCCAGGGATAGATCATATGAGTGCCATGAAAGTGCTAGATAATATTAGAAACAAAGGTGGCAAGGTAATATTGTTTGAATCTTTTACTGGCGGATTAGTAGCTCCAGAAAGCGACACCAATTTATGGAATTATAAGTTTACTTGGAACCCTCGTAATGTTGTTGTAGCAGGGCAGGGCGGTGCAGCTATGTTTATCCAAGAAGGGAATTATAAATACATACCATATCATAAACTTTTTAGGAGAACAGAATTTTTAGAGATTGAGGGTTATGGAAAGTTTGAAGGCTATGCAAACCGAGATTCTTTAAAATATAGAACTGCTTATGGCCTAGATGATGTGTTAACATTATACCGTGGAACCATCCGTAGAGTTGGTTTTTCTAAAGCTTGGAATATGTTTGTTCAATTAGGGATGACAGACGATACTTTCACTATTAAAGAGTCTGAAAACATGTCTTATCGTCAATTTGTAAATTCCTTTTTACCATATTCACCTACCGATGCGGTGGAATTGAAACTGCGCCATTACTTAAAGATAGATCAAGATGATATTATGTGGGATAAATTAATGGAGCTCGATTTATTTGATGATACAAAAAAGATAGGAATAAAAAATGCAACGCCTGCTCAAGCATTACAAAAGATCTTAGAGGATCATTGGTTACTCGATGAAACCGATAAAGATATGATTGTAATGTATCATAAATTCGGATATATTTTAGATGGTAAAAAGCATCAAATAGATTCGAGTATGGTTACTATTGGTAAAGACAAAACGTATACAGCTATGTCAAAAACTGTAGGATTACCACTAGGAATCGCAGCATTAAAAATTTTAAATAAAGAGATTACTGCAACTGGAGTTGTAATTCCTATTCATAAGGATATTTATGAGCCTGTTTTATCAGAATTAGAAAATCACGATATTAAGTTCATTGAAAAAGATGTTCCATACATGGGTTACAATCCTAATAACGTAGCTGGATAAACAAATATCAAAAAGCTTTATTCGTTATTAATTTTAGTCTTTTAATAAATTCATTCGGTAGCTAATCATTTCTTTAATTAGTGTTTTTGGCAGTGGTTTATTTATAGGGAACTGCACAGAGCCTTTTCCTTTTTTAAATCCGATTAATGCGGAATCAAATTTTTCCATTGTTGTTGGATGAGGATACAATCCTACATGATTTTTATAGCCTGCAATCATAATTTGCTGTTCTCTTTTACCTCCCTTTATCAATGCATAGGCTGGAATATTATAATTTATTAATTCTGTAGCATCTGGTGCAACTTCTAAAATACATTCCCTTAATTCTCTTAGGACTTGCTTGGTTTCTTTAGGCAAAGCATCAAAATAAGCTTCCACCGTAATTAATGCCTTTTCATCATTATTTTTATCATTCATTTTCAGTAAATTATTTATAATTCATATTTATTTCTTCACATTACATATCATTAAAAATAAATCAAATTCAATTATCTTGCAGCCTAATATCAATAAACCGATTTGATGATGAGAATAAGAAATATCTTATTTACCTGCTTTATAGCTTTATTAGCTAGTTGTTCTTCAGTAAAAAATAAACCTACTGCAGACACAAAATTGAAGTTTTTAGATGAATATATTTTCCCTGCAAGTGTAGTAATTGCAGATGCTGAGGTTGGTGGACTCTCTGGAATTGATAATTATAAAGACAAATATCTTTTAGTTTGTGACGACTCTAGAAATCCAAGGTTTTATACTGCTGAAATTAATATCAATAATAAGAAAATAGATACCGTTATTTTTACTGATGTTACTTTCTTTAAACCTGATGATCCCTTTACTGAAACCACATTTTTAGATTTAGAATCTATCTTATATCATCCTGAAGAAGATGCTGTTTTAGTTTCTAGTGAAGGTAGTATTAATACTAGTAGAGACCCTTCTATTTTTAAAGTTACGGTAGATGGTAGCTTTGTTAATAGCTATGAAATCCCTTCTTATTTTTATGCTGAAAGCGAAGCTAAACCTCGACATAATGGTCTTTTCGAAGGATTGACGAAGAGTGTAGATAATAATGGTTTCTGGGTAGGAACAGAATTACCATTAGAAACTGATGGAGAAGAGCCAACTACAAAAGAGAATTATTCTCCTGTAAGAATTACCTATTACGATTGGAAATCGGAAAAGCCTAAATTTCAATTTATATATCCGCTTGATAAGATTGAAAAAGCACCGAAAGGAGACTTTGCTGTAAACGGACTTTCTGACTTATTTGCGATTTCTGATAAGAAATTTTTAGTATTGGAGCGTTCCTATTCCTCAGGTTGGGGAGATGAGTCTAACGGACTTAAAATATACGAGGTAGACGCTTCTAAGAGTGAGAATACATTGGATACTCATAACTTAGCTGAAAACAGATTAAAACCAGTAAGTAAAAAGCTTGCTTTCGATTTAGAAAGCATTAGAAAAGGATTACAAGAGAACACAATTGATAATATCGAAGGGATTTGCTACGGACCAACACTTCCAAATGGAAATAAGACTTTGATATTGATTTCCGATAATAATTTTAATTCCTTGAATCCGCAGATAAATCAGTTTTTATTATTTGAAATTGTAAAGTAGTAAGCATTCAGTTTTTTAAAAAGCAATTAAAAGTTAAAATAGATAATAGTCATGCTAAGTGGAGTCAAAAACAATATCATACTCTGTATGTTTAACTTTCTCTACTTAGCACTTAAAACAATACACTTTTATACTCCCAGACTTTAGCTACAAAAATTACTAAAAAGGCTAAAGCCACTATTAACTTTAAAAAAGTTCCTGTTAAAAAGCCAAGGAAAGATCCAAAAGCTGCTTTTAGTGCTGTTTTACTATCTGCTTTATTTATAAGTTCTCCTATAAAAGCTCCTACAAAAGGCCATATTACAATTCCGAATAATCCTAGAATTGGAAAAACTATAGACACAATAAGACCAACCGTTGTGCCTATCATTCCATATTTACTTCCTCCAAAACGTTTGGTACCAGCAACGGGGATAATATAATCGGCAATAACAACAGCAATGGATATAATAAGAGTTATTCCCAACATCCACCAATCGTTTGGGATTACTTTTGTAAGATATAATAGTAATAGACCAACCCAACTTATTGGCGCGCCTGGAAGTACAGGTAAAAAGCTACCGAGAATACCTGTTATAACACATAAGAATCCGATAACGACAAGAAAAATATCCATAAGTCTTATTATTTATAAAACTAATATACGGAGTATTTGTTACATTTTTTATAATGCTACACCCTTCCTATAAAGCTTATAAAAACGTTATATATTCCCTAAAAGTATATACAACATATTACACCGAAAATAAAGAAGATTCATTTTTTATAACTATAAAATTAGTTTAAACTAAATATTTAGTTATATTTGTTTTAATAATTCAACTAAAAAATTAGTTAAATGAAGCAACTTACAAAAGCAGAAGAAGAAGTAATGCACATATTATGGCAATTAGAACGTGCCAATGTTGCTGCCATCATAAAAGAATTACCAGACCCGAAGCCGGCATATAATACGGTTTCTACCATTGTAAGAATCTTAGAAAGTAAAGGTTTTGTTGACCATGAACAGGAAGGGAAGGGATATATTTATTTTCCTCTTACCAAGAAATCAGAATACAGTAATCAATCAATCAACAAATTGGTTGATGGTTATTTTCAAGGTTCATTTAAAAGTATGGTATCATTTTTTGTAAAGAAAAATGACATCAGTTTAAAAGAAATGGAGGCTATTTTAAAAGAAATGGAAAACGAAAAATAGATAATTATGAATTACATTATCCAAACCATCGCATTTCAATTGTTGTTTTTAGTTATTTATGATTTCTTCCTTAAAAAAGAAACATTTTTTAACTGGAATCGCGCTTACTTACTGCTAACACCGGCATTATCTATTGTTTTACCGTTTATACAATTAGAGAGTTTTAAAACCACTGTACCTCAAAATTATGTGTTTTTACTTCCTGAAATAGTACTTACACCAAATAATAATTCAACAACGGTTGTTGAATATTCTCTTGTACCGTCCTTGAATTTTTGGCAATGGATGTTGATCTGTGGAAGCTTACTAAGTTTAGTATGGTTTTCGTATAAATTAATACAAATCTATCTTCTTAAAAAGGAAGGCGACACCCGATATTATAAAAATTATACCCGTATAGCTGTTAATAAAGACGATACTGCATTTTCATTCTTTAAAAATATATTTATAGGGAAATCACTTTTAAAGAAAGAACATCAACATATTATAGAGCATGAGTTGGTTCATATCAAAGAAAAACATTCGTTAGATCTTTTATTTTTTGAAGTGTTACGAATATTATTTTGGTTCAATCCACTTATTTATATCTACCAAGCTAGAATTACCGAATTGCACGAGTTCATCGCCGATGCAAAAACTGTTAAGAACAATAAAAAGGAGCATTATCAACTGTTATTAGAAGAAGTTTTTAAAACAGAAAGAATCTCCTTCATCAATCAATTTTTTAATCATTCATTAATCAAAAAACGAATCGTTATGTTACAAAAATCAAAATCTAAAAAAGTATGGAAGCTCAAGTATCTATTAATGATACCATTAGTTGTAGGTATGCTTTTTTATACGTCTTGTGAAAAAGAAGAAGATAGTGTAGTTACAGAAAAACAACTTTCTATTGAAGAACAAGTTAAAGAATTACAAGCAGCTATAGAAAGTTCAGATGAAGAATTGTCTCCAGAACTAAAAAAGAAGATATTTTCATTGGCTCATACAGCACGAAAAAATGATTATACCACTTCTGGTAAATTTGATGCAAGTAAATTTGATGAAGATGACGACATTCCATTTACAGTAATCCCGGTAAAACCAATGTTTAAAGATTGTGATGGCGTTTCTGATGAACAACAGTTTGATTGCTTTAAAGAAAAATTAGACAATCATGTAAGAGCTACATTTAAATATCCTCAAGAAGCACAAGAAGCTGGTATCCAAGGAAGAGTATATGTATTATTTAGGATTAATATAGATGGAACTGTAAGTGTTACAAACTCACGCGCACCATCAGAAATTTTAGATGCGGAAGCAAGACGTATTATTGAATCTTTACCAACTCTTATTCCTGGAAAAGATGAATCAGGGACTGCACGCCCAGTGACATTTGCATATCCTATTGCATTTAAATTGAAATAAAAGATGCATAAAAACATCATTTATATTTTACTATTTAGCTTTATAAAAGTTGGGGCACAAGCTCCAACTTTTGCTTCTGCAGAAAATGAATATAAAAAAGGAAATTATGCATCTGCAATAAATTTATATTCTAAAACCCCTACAATAGCATCTCAATTACAAATTGCAAGAGCTTATAATGCACTAGGAAATTATGATAAAGCAGAAAAGCAATACCTAGAAACAATAAAATTAGATTCTACATTATTTGTTGCACAGAACGAATTAGGGAAGTTATATTTTAAAATTTCAGCTTTTAAAAAAGCTAAAATGGTATATTATAGTTTATTTACAACCGACAAACCAAATCCTTTTTACTTATACCAACTAGGACTCTTGGAAGACATTGAAGGAAAGCCTTTTCAAGCTATTAGCTTCTTTAAAGAGAGCTATAAATTAGATAGCACAAATATTAAAAATATCTATCAAATAGGGAAACACCATTTAATACAAAGGCAATTAGATTCGGTTCATAAATATGCTAATATTGGTTTAAAAATAACTCCAAATTCGATTGATTTAAATAATCTTAAAGCATTGGCTTATTATAATAATGGAGAAAAGGAACCTGCTATTCCTTATTTCGAAAAACTAATAGAATTAAATCAACACAAAACATATATCTATAAAAATTTAGCCGAATGTTACCAATTTGTTTGGAAGTATGATGAAGCCTTTGAGTGTTATAAAAAAATAATTGAAATAGATAGTGGTGATCCCGACGGTTATCGTGGTTTAGGGAAGCTTTATTGGCGCGAAAAAGAATATGATAGTGCTAAAATTAATTATAAAACAGCAATCGCTATTCAAAAAATAAATTTTAATAATGAATACACAGCATTGGCACAAATAGCATTGGATGAGAAAGATATAAAACTAGCTATAGATTACTATAAGAAGGCTTATGCTCAAGATGATAAAAACTATTTTACGCTGTACAATGTTTGTTTTTATTCTGATAAATATTACAAAGATGCCGGTTATAGGCTTCAATTGTTTGAAGATTTTATAGATAAATTTCCAAACAAAAAATTCTATAGTGAATATGCAAAAAAAAGAATTTCAGAATTAAAGGAAGAGGTTCATCTTACTGCTAATTAATAAAAATAGCAGCTAAAGCTTCATTTTTTCCCAATTACCCTAAAAAAATTGTAATTTTCGGCTTTAAAGTATTTTCATGCAGAAGTTTGGGGTAATTCTTTTTTGCTTATTATTAGTTTCTTGTGAGCTTTTTACTTCAGAAAAAGAAGCGAAAGAAGAGATTATAAAAAGGGAACGACAGAGTATAAATTGGAACGATGTCGATCAATACCCGCTATTTGAAAATTGCGACGAAACAGACGATAGAAATACGCAACGTATTTGCTTCCAAGAGACTTTTACCAATCATTTTTTAGCTACGTTAACTAACAATCATTTAGTTACACACAAAAATCTAAACGATACTATAAACGTACAACTTCTTATTGGTAAAGAAGGAAATGTTACTATACTTCAGATTAAAAAAAATAAAAGAGTTTCTAAAGAAATTCCAGAAATAGATACGCTAATTGCACATACCGTAGAAACGCTACCGCGTGTATATCCTGCGCTAAAAAGGAACATTCCTGTAAATATGAAAATACAGCTCCCAATTATCTTAAAAGTGGAATAGTTTACATAGATAATAACTAGCTTTGTGGTGTACTAAAATTATCCTCTTTTAGGATTTTAAAAAATAAAACTTGTCTAAAAAAGAACGTATTATATTAGGAATAGACCCAGGAACAACAATTATGGGATTTGGTCTTATTAAATGTATAGGACCAAAAATGGAACTGATACAATTAGACGAATTGATTTTAAAAAAGTACACTGATCATTACTTAAAACTTCAGAAAATTTTTGAACATACCATAGGAATTATAGAAGCACATCATCCTGATGAAATTGCTATTGAAGCTCCTTTTTTTGGTAAAAATGTTCAATCGATGCTTAAATTAGGTCGCGCACAAGGAGTAGCAATGGCGGCAGGATTATCCAGGCAAATTGCAATTACAGAATATTCGCCAAAGAAAATTAAAATGGCAATTACAGGAAGCGGAAATGCAAGTAAAGAACAGGTAGCCAAAATGTTACAAAGTTTACTGAGTTTAAAAAAATTACCCGATAATTTAGATGCTACCGATGGATTGGCAGCTGCTGTTTGTCATTTTTATAACAGTGGAAAAATAGCTACAACCAAAAGTTATTCTGGTTGGGATGCATTTGTAAAACAGAATGAAGCACGCGTTAAGAAATGAAATTTGATTTTATAAACAGTAATCAGCTTTTAGAAATAGCTTCTGAAGAAAAGCTTTATGATAAATTAATCTTTCAGCTAAATAAAGATTTAAAACTTTCTAATTTGGAAGAAGAATTTGGAAGTTCTATTTCTCCTGAAAAATTAAAAAGAGATCTCCATGAACTCATTTTTATACTTATAAACGATCGTTTTGCCGATTATTTGAATTTTTTATACATAATAGATGTTTCTGAAAATGAAATAAAATCTTTAGATGGAAGTGATGTCGTTAAACTTTCTGAAGAGGTAACCTTTTTAGTACTTAAACGCGAATGGCAAAAGGTTTGGTTTAAAAATAAGTATAGTTAATTAAACCTTTTTTGAAGTGTAAAATAGCTGAGTTGCTGAAATTATCTTATTTCAACAACTCAGTAGAAAAATAAATCTTAAAACGGGATATTACTACATAAATAGTAACGATTTAATTCAATATTCATCGAATTAAAAAAATCTATATGTTATTAACAGTGTAGCGATATTTTATCAATTCTATTTTGATGTCTTCCTCCTTCAAATTCAGTATTTAAAAAGGTTTCTACCATTTCTATAACTTGTTGTATTGCTGTAAAACGAGCAGGAACACAAAGAATATTAGCATTGTTATGTGCTCTTGTTAAAGCTACAATCTCTTTTGTCCAGCATAAACCTGCACGAACATCAGCGTATTTATTTGCCGTCATTGCAACACCATTTCCACTTCCGCAGATAAGAATTCCGAAATCTACTTCTTTATTATGTACCGCTTTTGCAACAGGATGTACAAAATCTGGATAATCTACACTAGAAGCTTCGTCTGTACCAAAGTTTTCTACTTCAATATTCTTTTCTTTTAAGTATTTTACAACTGCAAACTTATAGTCAGTCCCTGCGTGATCGTTACCGATTGCTATTTTCATGTTTTTCGTTTTATATTAACAAAGGTAATAAATAGTAAACTACCTCACAGCAAGCCTGCTAGGCATTATTTTAAAAAATAAATTGATTTTAAATTCTTGCTAAGACCACAGTTTTCATAATTATAAACACCGTTGTTAACTTAAATTCATAATAAGATAACAGTCAGTTAATTATAAAAACATACTAATTGTTGATATTTATGTGGTGAAATCTATCAACTAAATTTGCATATATGATAAGTAGTTTCAATTTGTAAAATTAATTGAATTATGCAAGTTGAAAATGTATTTTTTAGTTGACATTTCATTAACTACTTATCAACACTTATTAACATAAAACTGGGGTGCTACTTATTAAAAATTCTCTGTTAATTGAGTTATTGACAACTGTGAACGAAATCTTAAAATTTGTTCTTTTCCAATGCTTTATAAAAATATAAGTTGTTAATAGCTTTTTATAAGTTGGGATAATTAAAGACAACTAACAAACTACAATAAAGTTTTGCTACATATAAACACACTATAATAGTCACCATTTAATTTTAAATTTATAAAAAAGAAAAAGATATATATGTTAATAGAGTTAATAACTAAAACTGATTTTAAGTTTTTCTATTTTTAAAAAGAAGAAAATCTATTTTTCTGAATATTGAAAATGAAAAAAAAATTGATTGTAATTTTACAAAAAGTTTAAAGTAAAAAAGATGACGCTTAATTAAACTATTTTTAAGTTTGTATCTGGAGTATCCAATTCTTTTATTAATTCTTTTACGTAGTCTGCGTAGTCAACATGAACGCGTAGTTTAATTCCACCGAGGGCATTAGAGTAAAAGGGAGAAATACCAATCATCGTTTCATTTTCAAAAAAGAAAGGTATCTCCTCATCTATAAGTAAATACTTAAGAACAAGATATTCATGAGGATATGTGTATGTAGCAACTAAAACAAAATTTTTCATTCTGATAAAAATTAACTTGCTAATTGATTTTTTAAATCTTGCCTTACTATGATTCCAAACATTATAAAATTATTTAATTTTAATATTTAAAATACATCAATAGAAGTAGTTGACTTAAATATAGGTAAAATTTTCTTTTAAAATATAGAATTTATATCCCAAAAGGTGTATTAATATTTTGTAGCTTAGTTAGTATTAGAAATACATTTAAATTAATAACTAGCACGTTATTAACAACAGTAATCAGTTTTATAAAATTTCTTTATTTAAAGTATCATTTATAGTCCTTGCAGTTTCCAAATGTTCCTTTTTTTCCAAAGAATAATTGATGTAACCAGCAAACGACAAAATCCCTGCCAAGAAGACAAGAATAAAGAAGATTAATATTTTATAAAATTTTTTCAATGTTTAACAGAATGATTACTATTTATATAGACGACGCAAAAGTAGTATTGTTACACAATATTTAATAAAACTTTAACTTTTAAAATTAATTAGAGTACTACTATAATAATTTGTACTTTACTTGAAGAATTAATATTTATGACGAAAAAGAAAAAAAGAGCCCTAAAGCATAAAAAAAATGAACTTACAAAAGGGATCTTTACTGTACTAGAAAGTAATAGAGATCAGAGTTTTAACTATAAACAAATAGCTGCTAAATTGGATATTAAAGATACCGAAGGCAGAAACTTATTGATTAAAAAACTAGGGCAGTTAAAAGATAAAAAAAGAATTGAAGAAGTAGAAAGAGGAAAATATAAAGCATTACCTTCTCAAAACTATCACGAAGGTGTGGTAGACATGACTGGAAGAAATAACGCCTATGTTATAACAGACGATTTAGATTCTGATGTTTTTGTACCTTTTAATCTATTAAACAAAGCCCTTCATGGCGATGTTGTAGAAGTTTATGTTTTTCCACGTAGAAGAAGTGGTAAAAAGATGGAAGGGGAAATTACTAAAGTAATAGAACGTAAGAAAACTACTTTTGTAGGAATCGTTCAATTACAGAAAAGTTTTGCATTTGTAAAACCTACAGATTTTAAAATGTATACCGATATTTTTGTTCCTAAAAATAAAATTGGAGGAGCAGAAGATGGTGATAAAGTTATTGTAGAAATTGAAGATTGGCCTAAAGATACAGATTCTCCAAACGGAAAAATTGTACAAGTTCTAGGTAAACCAGGTGAACATGATACCGAGATTCATGCTATTCTAGCAGAATATGGATTGCCTTATACTTTTCCGGAAGAAGTAGAACATTATGCTAATAAGTTAGATACTTCTATTACAAAAGAGGAAATTTCTAAGCGTAGAGATATGCGTGATGTTCCTACTTTTACAATAGATCCTAAAGATGCTAAAGATTTTGATGATGCCTTATCTTTTAGAATTTTAGAAGATGGAAATTATGAAATAGGGATCCATATTGCCGATGTTTCTCATTATATCGATTTGGATTCTGTTCTAGAAGAAGAAGCTTATAAACGAGCTACTTCTGTATATTTAGTGGATCGAGTAGTGCCAATGCTTCCTGAGGTTTTATCTAATAATGCTTGTTCTTTAAGACCTAATGAAGAGAAACTTACCTTTTCTGCAGTTTTTAAAATGAGTAAAGATGCTAAAGTTTTAGATAAGTGGTTTGGAAGAACTGTAACCTATTCTGATAGGCGTTTTGCATATGAAGAGGCACAAGTAATGATAGAAAATCAAAACAATATTGTTCCTGCTGATATTTCTCTTACTGGAGAAACTTATGAAGTAGAACAGCATATTTCTGATGCTATTATTACATTAGATAATATGGCCAAACTGATGCGTTCTCGACGTCTTTCTGCTGGTGCTATTTCTTTTGATAAAGTAGAAGTTAAGTTTGAACTTAATGATGAAAGTGAACCAATTGGAGTTTACTTTAAAACTACAAAAGATGCCAATAAACTTATTGAAGAGTTTATGTTACTTGCCAACAGAAAAGTTGCTGAATATATAGGTAAGCAGAAGAAAACATTTGTTTACCGTGTACATGATGAGCCAGATGAAGAGAAATTAATGACTTTACAAGGAGTTATTTCTAAATTTGGATATAGTATAGATATGAAAACTAAAAAGGCTGTTACAAGCTCTTTAAATAGTTTATTAGAAAAAGTGCAGGGTACTAAAGAACAGAATTTGGTAGATACGCTTACTATTAGAACAATGAGTAAAGCAGTTTATACAACCGATAATATTGGACATTATGGTTTAGCTTTCGATTATTATACGCACTTTACATCGCCAATTCGTAGGTATCCCGATGTTATGGTGCATCGTTTATTACAGCATTATTTAGATGGCGGTGCTTCTGTAAATGCAGAAACTTATGAGGAGAAATGTAAACATTCTTCGAGTATGGAATACCTTGCAACTAGCGCCGAACGAGATTCTATTAAATACATGCAGATTAAATTTATGGAAGGTCGTTATGACGAAGAGTTTATAGGTGTTATTTCTGGAGTTACAGAATGGGGAATCTATGTAGAACTTATCGACAATAAATGTGAGGGTATGATCCGTACAAGAGATATTAAAGACGATTATTATGTTTTTGATGAAAAGCAATATGCTTTAGTAGGGGAACGTACCAAGAATATGTATCAATTAGGGGATGAAGTTTTCGTTAAATTGAAAAATACAGATCTTGTAAAAAGACATTTAGATTTCGAACTTACAGGTAAGAAAATTAATAGTTAATTAATTCCATCGGCTATTAACATTTTTTATCATTTTAAATTTCATATTCCAGTTAATAGTAGGTTATCTTTATAAAACTAAATTAAGTTCCAATAGCTATTGTTCATTGGGATTTAATTATAACTAATAAGTGGAATTAAAAATTAATTATGAAAAATATAATTTTAGTAAGTGTTTTATTTTTAACCTCATTAGCATTTTCTCAAGACAATGTTACGAAAGAGCTTGGAGACTTTCACGAAGTTAAAGCTTATGATGGTTTGTCGATAACTATTAAAAAAGGTGATAAAAACAAAGCCGTTATTTCGGGTAAAAATTCATCAGAAGTAATTTTTGTTAATAAAAACGGTAAGTTAAAAGTACGTATGAATATTAACGAAGTCTTTAATGGTTATAAAACTTTTGTTGTTCTCTATGCAAAAGATTTAATTGATGTAATTGACGTTAATGAAAATGCTTTTGTTACAGTAAAAGATAATATCGAACAGATAGATTTAGAACTTAGAGCTCAAGAAGGTGCTAAGATTGAAGGAGATATAAAAGTAGATCGTTTAAAATCTAAAGCCGTTACTGGTGGTGTTATTACTTTAACTGGTGTTGCAAAAAATCAGGAAGTAGATGTTAATACTGGAGGTAGATTTGAAGGTTCAGAATTAATTTCCGAGCAAACAGATGTAGATGTAAAAGCTGGTGGTATTGCAGACGTGCACGCTACACAATTTGTAGATGCTAAAGTTAAAGTAGGAGGAACTATAAACGTTTCTGGGAAACCTAAAGTAATAGAAAAACAAACTTTTGTTGGTGGTACCATCAATGAAGAATAAGTAGTTACCAATATAAATAGTATTTAAAATCATCATAATTGCTAATAAGTTATGATGATTTTTTATTTTTACATTATAATTTTACCCTTAGCAACCAATTCTTAATTTAACTGTTATTCGATACCTTATTTTTTAAAAAATTTAGGTAGTTAATTACTTCCAGTTTCTAGCTGGAGTTTTTTAATTTATTTTTAATGATAGAAGATGTTTTTAAAGCAATACCGCTCGGAATCCTTTTGGCATTTACCATTGGTCCAGTGTTTTTTGTTTTATTAGAAACTAGTGCAATTAAAGGATTTAGAGCTGCCATAAGTTTTGACTTAGGAGTTGTATTGGGTGATATAACTTTTATTTTAATTGCTTATTACAGTACCAATAAAATCCTGCATAAAATTAAGGACGATCCTTCTTTATTTATTTTCGGCGGAATTTTATTAATTACCTACGGAGTTATTTCTTTTATAAAATGTAAAAGCGATTATAAAAAAGATATCCGTAATGCAATCAATCAAGTGGTTGTAAAACGTAATTATTTCAAACTTTTTCTTAAAGGTTTTCTTCTGAATTTTATCAATGTTGGAGTACTTGGTTTTTGGCTAGGAATCATTATAATTTTTGGTCCTAAGTTAGAAATGAATGATGATCGAATTTTTGTATTTATCAGTACAATACTTATTACATATTTAATAGTAGATTGTATTAAAATATTATTGGCAAAGCAATTACGTAATAAGCTAACACCAAAACGTATTTTTAAAATTAAAAGAGTAATTAGTTTAATTCTCATTCTATTTGGCTTTGTTTTATCATTACAAGGCTTTTTCCCGGACGAAAAACAAAAGATAGAGAATGTTATCGAAGATATTAGAAATCGTTAATATGGACGCTTATTTTACCCTTTTACCAATTATAGGACTATTACTCTTTATTGCGATTACTTTTTTATTTAGTTTTTGGGATAAAATCTCTGATTGGAATGGTAATCTAACATTTTTAAGAAGTCATTTTGCTAAAACTTCCGTCGTTCCTTTGTTGCCATTCACACTTTTAGTTATTACTATTTTGGAATTTGTAGCTGGAATTTTCGCTTTGTTAGGAATCTATTATTTATTCTCAGATCATTATTTTATTGCAATCTTAAGCTGTATACTATCTTTAATTGTATTGTTCATTTTTTTAATAGGACAAAGAATAGCTAAAGATTTTGATGGCGCTATGAAGATTACAGTTTATATTATTCCTGTAGTTTTTTGCCTTTATTTACTTACTTCAATATAGACTGAATAGTTCCTTCTTTTACACAAAGCCAGAAGTAATTAAAGAAAGATTTTTGTTTATTACGTTTTACTTCAATTGGCACTTTTGTATTTTCTTTCTTTGAATTTCCAACAAAAAGTTTAGCAATTCCTGTAAAGAATTTATTTACGATCTTTTCATTCTTCCGTAAGATGGTTACTTTAAAATCATCATATTTTAAGTTGAAAGTTCCTGTTGCAACATTTTCATTTGCACCAATATCAAAAACAATACTTGTAATAGCTCCCTTTGTAGTTACATTCATATTCGGTTCTATAAAATCATTTATTTTTTCAGCATTTAAATGTTTCATATTTCCGTGTAGTGTAAAGTAATCTGCTGTGTTGTTAATATCAAATTTCCATTGTAAGTGAAAATCTGCATCTCCCATAAATTTAGAAGTTATATCTATAAAAGTACTTCCATTTCCTTCTATGGTATTAACATTTTTTATTTTACTATTCACATTCGTAAATACAATGCTTCCAGGTTCATCATAATTTTTAACCCTTTCTTGGTATTCAATTCTAGACTCTTCAATGGTTATACTATCTACAATTAAATCAAAAGGTAATTCTCTTAATGCTTTGCTGTAAAGTGGTTTATATTTTGTTGGTTCTGGAAGTAATTTATCTTTATAAACTTTTAAATCAGCATTTATTATTTTAATTTTTTCTACTGCATAAGAGTTTTCATTTGTATTTCTTTTGTAGTTGTTAACAACTAAAGAATCAACTACTAAATCTATCCAATCTGTTTGTACGCTTACTTGTTTCTGAAGTTCTTCTTTTGTATAAAGCGTTTTAATAGCAACAGTTCCAGTATTTATATTTTTTTCGTCAACTACAGCTTTATTTATTTCAAAATCTTGATAACTATTAATTGGAAGTGTGAGTTTATCAAAAGCTATTTTTAAATCATCATAATTAAAAGGTTTTTCTTCTGCTGAAGTGTCTACCGTTAGATTTTTAAGCTTGACATTTATATTAGAAGTAGTAATAGGTTTTTTATCCGTAGCAGATTTATAGCTAATGTTAGTGCTATCTATTTCTATTTCATCAATCGTAAATTGTAGTTGCTTTTTTTGTTTTGTGCTATCTTTTAATTTTTTCTTATTCAGATTAAAATCACCTTTATTAATAGCAACCTTTCCTATGTTTATATTTTTTTTATTGAATAGGAGCATAGGGGAAATGTTAGAAACAGTAACTTTTTTTATGGTACCGAAATCACTTCCCTTTGAAAATATTTTTATAGAATCGAAGGATACAGATCTGCTTAATAAACTAACATCAACGTTTCTAACTTTTATAGAAAAATCAGAATCGTTTTCTATTAGTTTCTTCTCTATAAAATTACCCAACATATAGTTTCCAATAATAACTGCAATAGCTAGAATTCCTATTATTAGTAAACTGATTTTTATAAATTTTCTCAACTATAATTTTCTTGGTTAATCTAGTTTCAACTTAAACAGATATAATCAAATGTTTAAGCAGTCAATTGAAGATACAAAAAAAGACGCTTCATAGAAGCGCCTTAACTTTTTGTTGTGTATAATGTTACTAATTATTTAGCTTTATACTCGTCGTTTAATGCTTTTAAAACTTCATCAGTAATATCTTTCGATTCCTCTCCGTATAAAACACTCCCAGCATCATTAGCTCCTAATACAAAAGTATATCCTTTATCTTTACTGTATCCTTTTACAAAATCTCTAACTTTATTAATTAAGCTATCAATTTCTACTTGACTCGCTTGAGAAATTTTTTGCTCTTCTAATTGAAGTTGTTGAGCAACACTTTGTCTTTTTTGCATCAAAGCACTGTATTTTTCTTGAGCAACACTTTGTGCTAATTTATCAGCTTGCGCTTGGAAAGCTTGTGCTTCTGCTTGAAAAGCTTGAGCAACACTATCAGCTCTTTTATCAAAAGTTTCAATCTGACCTTTGTATTTTGCTTCGATATCAATTTTCTCTTGATACTCATTTATCAATTTCCCATTATCTACAAATGCAATTTTATTTTGTTGACAAGATATAGTTGCAAAAGCAACAGCAGCGATTAAAAGTATTTTTTTCATTTTTATGTAATAAAATATTGTTTCGAACAAAAATAGGAAAGTAAATGGATTTTTAACTTTTTTCTCTATCGATTGTTTGGTATAAGATTTTATTATGGTAATTTTTTTGTTTATAGATTTACCTTATAAATAAGACCCTTTTTATTTTTATTTTAAAGAGGTTTTATAAAATCCACAACAACTATACCTATTGATAACACAAAAAGCTCTTAAATAGCTTTAAATTCGTTTTTATTACCTTTTTTGGATATATATATTAAAGATGAATACTCTCCAGAGGATTTTGCTTTCCAATTTGATTTTAGACCAATAAAAAAAGCATTTATAAGATTTGATGTTCCACGTTTTATTTTTTCTGAAAGTATACTTACATAAAATGAATCAAATATTAAAGGTAAGATTTTTACTACAAAAATATTTTTATTCTTTAAAACAGTTTTCATTGCTGATTTATTAAAATGCCATAAATGACGTGGAACATCATAAGCAGCCCAATCCTCTTTGTAATATGTTGCATCATAAGAATTGTAATTTGGAACAGCTATAATTAGAATTCCATTTTCATTTAGCATTTCGTAAATGGAAGATAATTGATAATCTAAATCATGTACATGTTCTAATACATGCCACATCATTATAATATCATATTTTTTTAATGGAAGATCTTCTATTTTTTCAACTACTTTATTTCCTTTTTTAATCGATAATTCTCTCGCTTGTAAATTTGGTTCTGTACCATAACACTCAAATCCTTTTTTACAATATGAAATTAAATCGCCAGTTCCGCTTCCAATATCTAAAACTGTTTTTGCTTCTGGATGATTTTTTTTCAGTAAATCGTATTTCTTTTTAAGCGAATATGATTTTACTATTTGATAGATTTTATCAATAAAAGTTTTCTTTGAATCTGTATGAGAAATATAATTTTCACTTTGATAATACTTACCAATTTCTGAAGAGGATGGAGTAGGGGTTGTTTTTAAAAGTCCATTTATATTGGTTGTAATAATAGTAAAATCTTCTTGAGTAACAAGATGATCTTTTGCCTTAATATAGATACTATTGTTAATTATTTTTTCCATAAAGATTTAAAAGCTGCAAGATAATATTTATTGTTTTAGCATGTATTGTCGACTGTAATTTTATTAAAATAAAAAGGGTTCCACGTGGAACCCTTTAAAATAATTATTATAAATATTTTTAAATCTTCTTAGAATTTATCTCCCCATGTAAACTAATAATACACTAATATCACTTGGAGAAACCCCACTAATTCTTGAAGCTTGTGAAAGTGTTCTTGGTCTTATCTTTTTTAATTTTTCTGTAGCTTCAAACGATAAAGATTTTAATTTACTGTAATCAAAATTTTCAGGTATTTTGATATCTTCTAGTCTATTTAATTTAGCTGCGTTATTCTTTTCTTTATTTATATAACCAGAATATTTTACCTGTATTTCTGTTTGATCTAATACTTCTTGATCCAATTCATTTTCCTTGATATAAGTATCTACTTCTTCAACCTTTCTAATTAGATCTAACGTAATATTTGGTCTTGCCAATATTTTAAACATCTTATCAGATTGTTTCATTGGAGAAGAATCTACCTCCTGTAAAATTGGATTTATAACTTCAGGCTTAACACTTGTTTCTTTAAAGAAGTTTACAAATGCATTAGAAAGATCTTGCTTTCTTTCCATACGTTTTAGTTGCTCCTCTGATGCTAATCCTATCTCAAAACTTTTAGGAGTTAATCTTAAATCAGCATTATCTTGTCTTAATAGAGTTCTGTATTCTGCTCGAGAAGTAAACATACGGTAAGGTTCTTCTGTTCCTTTTGTAATTAAATCATCAATTAAAACACCTATGTAAGCTTCATCTCTGTTTAATATAAAAGCATCTCTTTCTTGTACTTTTAAACTAGCATTTATTCCAGCCATTAATCCTTGAGAAGCTGCTTCTTCATATCCTGTTGTTCCATTAATTTGTCCAGCAAAATATAAACCATCTACAAGTTTAGTTTCTAATGTATGTCTTAATTGTGTAGGAGGGAAGTAGTCATATTCAATAGCATATCCTGGTCTAAAGAATTTCACATTTTCAAATCCAGCAACAGAACGTAAAGCTTTAAATTGTACGTCTTCTGGTAATGAAGTTGAGAATCCATTTATGTAATATTCTACTGTATCCCATCCTTCTGGTTCTACAAATAATTGATGTCTATCTTTATCCGCAAAACGGTTTATTTTATCTTCAATGGAAGGACAATATCTTGGACCTGTACTTTTAATTCTACCATTAAACATTGGTGATCTATCAAAACCTTCACGCAGTAAATCATGAACTTCATTACTGGTGTAAGACATATGACAATCTCTTTGTTTTGTTAGTGGTTTTGTTTTGTTTGAATAAGAGAATTTCTCTGGTCTTTCATCTCCAGGTTGGATAGTCATTTTACTAAAATCTAAAGATCTTCCATCCACACGTGGAGGAGTTCCTGTCTTCATTCTTCCAGCTTCAAAACCTACATTAATTAAATCTTCAGTAATTCCAGTTGCTGCTCTTTCTCCTGCACGTCCTCCACCAAAATTCTTTTCTCCAATATGAATAAGTCCGTTTAAAAAAGTACCATTTGTAAGTACAACAGACTTACTTCTTACTTCAATTCCTAAAGAAGTTTTTACACCTTTTACCTTACCATTTTCGATGATAAGACCAGAAACCATCTCTTGGTAGAAATCAAGATTTTTAGTTTGCTCCAGCATCAATCGCCATTCTTCAGCAAATCTCATTCGATCACTTTGCACTCTTGGAGACCACATTGCAGGACCTTTAGATTTGTTAAGCATCTTAAATTGAATGGCAGTTCTATCTGAAACAATTCCAGAATATCCTCCAATTGCATCAATTTCCCTAACAATTTGTCCTTTTGCAATTCCACCCATTGCAGGATTACAAGACATTTGTGCAATGTTTTGTAAGCTCATTGTAATAAGCAGGGTAGAGGATCCCATATTGGCTGCCGCAGCTGCTGCTTCAGAACCTGCGTGTCCACCACCTACAACAATAACATCATATTCTTTATCAAACATAAATAATGAATTTCTAAATTATATTACCTCCCATTAATGGGATTTATATCTTGAGGTTTCCCTCTAATCAATAAAATTTTATAATTAAACGCTGTGGGCTCGCCACTAGGTTTTCGATTCGTTCCACGTGAAACTGCTTCGGAAACCCTTGCTATTTCACTAATCTTTCGTGTAGTCTATTTAAATAATGCGATTTTCTCTTCTTCCTTTTCTCGCATTAATTTACTGTCCTCTTGGCTTTTGTCTTTATATCCGCAGTAATGTAAAATACCATGAGCCATTACTCGTTTTAATTCAGTATCAAAAGCAACATTATATTCGTCGGCATTTTCTGTAACCCTTTCAATAGAAATAAAAATATCCCCAGAAATCGTATGCACATCAGAATAATCAAAACTAATAATATCTGTAAGCGTATCGTGATTTAAATAATCAACATTTATTTTGTGTAGATATGTATCGTCACAAAATATGTAATTGATCTCACCGACTTCCTTGTTTTCAGATGTAATACTTTCTTGTATCCAATCTATAAAACGATCTTCATTTTCAATCTTAAATTCGGTCTCGTAATTAAAACTAATCATCTTCTTTAAAATAAGCGTTTACTTTTTGCTTGTAATTTTGCCGCAAAGGTAAGGCTTGTCTGTTTAATATTTCAACTTCATTAAAATATTGTTGTATTTCAGGTAAATTATTGGTAGACGGGTTTTTAAACTCTTTATTATTGGTGTTACTTTCGCGTTGTTCTTTCTGTCCTTGTTGGAATGATGCATCTTCCATTTTTAGCAATTGATGCTGTAATTGCATCATTTTTTGTTGCGTTGCATTATTAAATCCTTTTTCTAGCAAATCATTCTCAATTTGCTCCATTTGTTTAGCTAATGCCTTTGCTTGATTTTGTGCACCAGCTCCTTTTAAATTCTTTAATTGCTGTTCTAAAGCATTTCTCAATTGCTGTTGTTGCTTGTATATTTCAAAGAGTTCTCCAGACATTTGTTCATTTCCTAAGCCTCCTTTTTTCTGTTCGCCGTTTTCTTTCTCACCATTTTCTCCGCCTTCTTTACTTCCTTCACCTTTATTTTCCCCCTCTTTTCCTTTCTTCATTCCTTCTTCCATTTGTTTATTTAACTGCTCTTGAGATTGAATAATATCTGGTAGCTGAAAATTTTTATTTCCTTTTCCTCCTTTTCCCGATTGCATACTTTGTTGCATATTATCTGCTACTTCACTTAAAAAATCTGCTAACTCATTTGTTGCAGTAAGTGTATATTGCTGATGAGAAATTCCTTGATAATATTGATTTTCGGCAAATTGTTCTAACGTTTTATCTATATTATAATAAATGTCTTCAATGTTTCCATTTATCTTTTCAGATAGTTTTGGTTGCCTTAATGAGAGTGCAAAAAGACTATCATCCACATGTTCAAATACCGATCGTAATTCATTTTGCTTTTTTAAATATACCGAAAGGTTTGAGCTCTGTCTATCATACTCCTGAATTCGTTCCATTATCGTTTCTTGATCAAAAGAAAATACCAGTAGGTTATCCAATATTTGACGGAGCATTTCCATATCCTCTTCCATACTTTCTTCACCGCCGGCTTGCATCATTGCTTGCATTTGTTCAGCCATTTCTTCCATCTTTTTGGCCGCATTTTCTTGCTTTTTCTTCGCATCATTTTCCGACTCACTACTTTCGCTTTCCATGCTATCACTGCTAGACTCTTGCTCTTCCTTTTCCTGTAATTTTTCAGTAGCGTTCTCTTGTTCAGATTTTACTTCTTCTTCTAATTCTTTATCCGTTCCTAAGTCCATAGGTTTTTGCAATTCTTTATTTTGCTCTTCTAAACCTTCAATATCTTCTTGGATTTTCTCGAATTCTTGATTTAGTTTTTCTTGCTGTTCAACAGTATTTTCTTTCCCTTTTTTTGTTGATAGATCTTCTTGTTTTTTAGCCAATTCTTCTAAATCATTTTTAATTTTTTCTGCTTTAGCCGATGTATAATACCGTTTGGTCAGTTCTAAAATTTGCTCCAAACTTCTGCTGTCTTTTTTCTGCTGTTTTGCTAATTGTTCTAAACGTTCTGCTAATTCTTCTTTGTTTATTTTATCAGAGATTTCCTTTAACTCCTTCATTAACTTTTCGTTCTTTTCGAGTTCTTTTTTCTGACGTTCTAAACGCTCTTTAAGCAGCTCATTGAATTCTGATTCTTCCTTATTTTCTTTCTGAAACTCTTCAAGATTCTGTTGTAAATCTTCATGGAATTTCTTCATCATTTGATCTTGCTGTTGTTGTCTTTCTAGATAGTTCTCAATTTTCTTTTGATCATTAAAATTCAACTGACTCTTTTGCTTATTAGTTTCAGAAATTTTTTCTAATTGCTTTTCTTGCTCTTCAATAGTGCCAAGAGACTTTTCCATTTCCTTTATATTCTCTTGTTGCTGCTTTAATTGCTCATCTTTTAAAGCACTTTTTGTTAATTTTCGGTACCCATAAACATTGCTTTTAGATTTCTTACCTCCATGAATGGCGTCATTATCACTTACTTCAAAATAAAATTCATAATCTATACCTTCTTTTAGAGGAAGATTTTCGGGAAATATATAGGCAAACCTATCGTAGCTTCCCTTTTTAATGGGAATTTCAACTTTATTAATACTATCTGTTCCTCTAGGATAATAGGCTACAGTTAATTTTTGCAGTCCATAATCATCAGAGACTTGTCCGATATAAATCTTTTTATTTGTTCGTAAACTGTCTATTTTCTCGGTGACTTTTATATCGGGATATTGATCTTTAACTACAGAAAGGGAGAACCCTAACTTTTCATAATCTTTTAGATTTTTATTGCTAGTGGCTATGGTATAATTAATATTCGAATAGATTTTTTTAGACAGAGAAAATGCATCAGACTTCTTTTCAAAATTTAAAATAGTATCCTTTAGTTTTAGTGAAACAGCATCTGTCTTCGCTGTTTTTAATTGCCAATTTATAGTTGTTCCTTCCGGAATAGTTGCATTTCCAGTACTTTTTATAGTTTCTGATTTTTTACCAGTATACCTAGGATGCTCAACAAACATTTCAAAAGAAAGTAAGGAAGGCGTTGGTATTATTTCTAGGGTATAAGGAATTGAAGTAATATCGTTGGCTACTAATTTAAAATCAATATTTTTTTTAGGTTGGGTAAATACATATTCAAATTTACCTAACTCTTTTTGCTGCATTAAAAATGGACTCCCATCTATTGTTATTTGTACATTTTCTGGAATTACATTTCCTGCAGTATTTACGTGCAAAGTATAGGCTTGTCCTTCTATGGCTTGAAGCGAATCATTCATTATAAAAAACCTAAATGGCGCTGGTGGCTCATAAGCTGTTTTATAATCTATTACACGTTTGTAACTATCTGTAAATAAATTACTTTTATCTAAAAATATAACAATCAGTATAAAAAATAATGGAATTATTGCATACCAAACATATTTTAAACTGCTTTTAAAGTTTATAGCAAGTTGAAAGGGGATTGGAGTCAGATTTTCGCTTTTCTGTTCGATGCTAGCCAAAAGTAAATCTGATTTTTCACTGTTTTCAGATAATTGTAATATGTTTAGCAACTTATCATTTACAGTTGGGAAATGATTTCCAATAATCTCAGATGCTTTTTTATAATCTATACCCTTTCTAATTTTAAATAGGTAGGATAGCGGACTCACAATAAATTTTAGAAATAAAAACACTTCGACAGCAATAAAAAGCCAAAACAAAATAAGGCGACCAGTAATGCCGAACCATATAAAATATTCCAATAAAACCGTCGATATAAAATACAATAATCCGATACCGATAAATAGTAAAACCCCTTTTATCAGTTCGTTGGTATAGTATTTTCGTAAGAAACCTTCTAATTTCAGCTTTATTTTTTGCAGTGCGCTCATTCGTTATTATTGGGTATGCTTAAATTTTATGACTTTTGAAAGTAATAAAAATCGATTAAAAAATATTTAATGTAAATTATGAATTTTAAGCGAGTTAGAAAATAGCTATCGCTTAGGTGGTTTTTTAAGATCTCTATTGATAATAAATTGAGTATAAAACAAAACCGAAGACCTTGTTTGGTTTTCAAATAAATAAAACTCTATTTTTATACAGAATTTTAATTTCTAAAATATGGCATCAGGAATTTTTGCAATTCTCGACGATATCGCTACACTCATGGACGATGTAGCTGCAATGAGTAAAATAGCTGCTAAAAAAACAGCAGGAATATTGGGAGATGATTTAGCTGTAAATGCAGAAAAAGCTTCTGGTTTTGCGTCATCAAGAGAGATTCCTGTTCTTTGGGCAATTACCAAAGGATCTTTATTAAATAAACTGATTATTCTGCCTATTGCTTTCTTATTGAGTGCATTTTTACCTTTGGCTATTGATATTATTTTAATAATTGGAGGTGTTTATTTAGCTTTTGAAGGTGCAGAAAAGATATATCATTACTTCGTTCCTCATCATAATTCAAAAACGGAAGAACTTAAAGAAGTTCAAACAAAAGAGGAAATTTTAGCAGTAGAAAAAGAGCGTATTAAGTCGGCCATTGTAACCGATTTTATCCTTTCCATAGAAATTGTAATCATTGCTTTAGGCACAGTAACTAAAGAACCTATTTTGGAGCAAATTCTTGTGGTAAGTGTAATTGCACTTATTGCAACGGTTGGAGTTTACGGAATTGTAGCACTAATAGTAAGAATGGATGAAGCAGGTTATAAACTAATTGCAAAGAGCAAAAGTGAAACTAGTTTTTTACATAACTTCGGCCAGTTGCTTGTAAATGCTTTACCAAAAGTGATTAAAGCCCTTAGTATTATTGGTACCATTGCTTTATTATTGGTTGCAGGAGGAATTTTTAATCATATTGAGTTTATGCATGATTTATACCCTTCGGTACCAGGTATTATTAAAGATTTCCTTGTTGGTTTTATTGTTGGTTTTGTAGCATTATTTTTATTTCAAATAGGGCAAAAAATATATCAGAAAATAGCAAAGTAAGTTAACATCAGAAGATTCTAATCATTTTCTTTATTTATGCTTTTTATAGCGGTGCTTAGTTTCAAATTAGTTTTTGTTAAGGTGTTATTTTTATGATATATTTTATATCCTCTATTTTGAATGATTTTGATAACGTCTTTTCTTTCAGAAAGGAATTCACCATATATAAAATCATGATTTTTTTGAAGTGCTATATTTTCTACTTTTCGGAATAATTCTTCAACAGCTTGAATATCACTATAAAATAACTTATTGATATACATAGGTTTTTTAGCTTGTTCTAATTTAATATCTAATCTAGGAAATGTATTTATTTCAATACTTCCTATAGGATTTTGATTATTAAACACCATGAGTGTTTGAATAGAAAAATCATTTTGACTTCTTGAAAATGATGACATTTTGTAAGTATTTTCTATGTAAGAATTCAACTCATCTTGTTGTTTTCCATTTTTATACAAATCTTTATACTGAATTTTGGCTTGAGATATAATCCATGAAGCATATTTTTCTTCTAGTACAACATATTTTGTGTTCATATTATTTCGTTTAATGAGATTAAAATATTTTATACAAAGCTATTAGAACTATTAAAAAATATATTGAATAAAACACGTAATTAATTGTACTTTTAGGACATTATATTTCTTATATGAAGAATACTCCTATTTTAAGCCTTTCTGATATATTCAGTAATAACGAAGATTATTTTTATATAAATAGCTTGTCTTCTCATTTTAAATCTCATTTTAAAATTATAGAAAAGGCACATAAGCATGATTTTTACTTTTGTGTATTCTTTAAAGAAGGTATTGGTACTCATGAAATAGATTTTAAAACTTATAATATAAAACCAAGAAGTTTATTTTTACTCCGCCCAGGGCAAATCCATTCATGGCAATTTAATTCACCTCCAAAAGGATATATTTTATTACATACAAAGGAATTTATCGAATTTCCTTTTGTTAAAGAATATCTAGAAAGTTATCCGTTCTATAAATTTAATAAAGAGCCAGTATTGTATTTGACTAAAGAAGAAGCATCTAACATTGAAATTTACTATGAAAAATTATTCTTAGAGTTTTCTGATAATAAAATATATAAAAACGAGATCCTCAATGCGTTTGTTAAAATCATATATATTGAAGCTGCTAGATTATTTAATAATCCCACAATAAATAAGAAACATATTCCCTCTAGATATTTTAAAGTTTTAAACTTACTTGAAAGTATGATTGAAAATGATTTTAAAACTAAAAAGAATGCTAGTTTTTATTCAAATGAGCTCCATATAACAACAAAACACTTAAATAGAATTGTAAATAATACTTTATCAAAAACCACATCAGAAATCATCAATGAAAGAGTCATTTTAGAAGCTAAACGGTTAATTGCACATACAAATTATACTCTTAAGTATATAAGTGAAGAATTAGGTTATGATGATTATGCATATTTTTCGAGATTTTTTAAAAGCAAAACAGATTTCACACCATCTCAGTTCAAAAACAAATATAAAGTTTGATATATTTTAATAGCTCCATACTTTTTTAAATGATTAGAAACTAGTTAAATAACATCGGCTCCAATAATAACATTCTTACAAAAATTTTAAGAATACAGTGTTTATTTATTCGGTACCTTGCTTCGTTTAAAATTTATAACCCATGAATAAGTTTATCGTAGCAGCGGCGGCTGCAGTAATTTCGGTTGGAGTACAAGCCCAAGACGATCTTATTAAATCGCTAGATGGAAACGCAAGTTTAACGGCCAAAGAAGGTTTTATGTTCGAACCCATTGTTAATTTGGAAAGAACATCCGTTAAAAATCAAGGTAGTAGCGGTACATGTTGGAGTTACTCCGGAAATTCTTTTTTAGAATCTGAAATGATCCGTGAAGGGAAACAACCTGTGGATATTTCAGAAATATACACCGCACGTTGTGTTTATATTGAAAAGGCTAAAAATTATGTCCGTATGCACGGAAATTTAGGCTGGGGAGATGGAGGAGAGCTTCATGACGTTATCAATATTTACAAAAAATATGGAGCACTTCCGCAAGAAGTTTACAGCGGATTAAATTACGGTACAGATACCAATCGTTTTGGAGAGATGCAATCTGCATTAAAAGGTTTATTAGACGGTGTTATTCAGAATAAAAATGGAAAATTAACGCCAAATTGGATTACTGCTTTTACTGCTGTTTTAGATAGTTATTTAGGGCAAGTTCCAGAATCTTTTGAATATAAAGGGAAAACGTATACTCCACAAAGTTTTGCTAATGAGGTTATTGGAGTAAAAGCAGATGAGTATATCGAATTAACTTCCATTCCAAATGAGCCTCTCTATGAAGATGTTTTTTTAGCAGTTCCAGATAATTGGAGCTTTGATTATGCTTATAATGTAAGTACAAACGATTTAATTTCTACAATTGATAATGCTCTAAATAATGGTTATACCGTTGGTTGGGCTGCAGATGTAAGTGAGAAATATTTTAGTTGGAAAAATGGAATCGCATATGTTCCAGAAATAGAATATTCTGAGATGACTCCAGAAGAGCGCGAAACTTTATTTAATGGGCCTAAGGAAGAATTAAAAATTACGCCAGAATTAAGACAACAAGCTTTTGATAATTATTCTACAACAGACGATCATGCTATGCAAATTGTAGGTAAAGCGAAGGATCAAAACAATAAAGAATACTATATTATTAAAAATTCTTGGGGTACAAAAAATGACTATAATGGTTATTTATATGTTACCAAAAATTATGTAATGTATAAAACTACTGCATTGTTACTTAATAAAGGGGGAGTTCCAAAATCTATCCTTAAAGGTTAAGCCTAAAAATATTCTTTTAATCAAAAAGGAGCGCAATCGGTATAAATAAACGATTGCGCTCCTTTTTGATTTTGGTTACCTATCTAAGATTAATTTCTTACTATTTATTTTTGCTTCTGTAATTATTCATTTGAATATAAATCATTCAACCTCCATAGTTCTGGTTTCATTAGCTTCAAAATCGAAATCCCATTTTTTATCATTATAAATCACTGAAACCGAATTTTTATCATTTGATTTAATGGTGAAGGAAGTTAATTTATTGTGCTCCCAATTCATGGCAATTTCAAAATTTCCACGAGCTATTAATCCAGAAATACTTCCTTTATCCCAAGAATCTGGAAGTGCAGGTAACAGTCTAATTGTTTCTTTTTCATAAGATTGCATTAACATTTCTGCTATCCCAGCTGTGGTTCCTAAGTTTCCATCTATTTGAAAAACTCTCCTTCCTATTAAATCAAATAAATTAGGACTTACTTGATGTTTTAGTAACTCGTTTGCATGGTGTAAAGCCGTGTTTCCATCCAATAAACGAGCATAGAAATTGATCGTCCAAGCACGACTCCATCCAGTTTGGCCACCTCCAGATTCTAATCTTTTGTCAATAGTTTTCTTAGCCGCATTAAAGTAATTAGTATTACTAGGCGCAAATTGATTTGATGGATATAAAGCATACAAATGAGAAACATGGCGGTGAGCAGGATCTACATCTTCATAATCATAATACCATTCTTGGATTGTTCCATCTTTACCAATTTTAATTTCTGGTAATTTTGGTAATGCTTTTTTAATTTTATCTGAAAGATGATTAATTCCAAGTATTTTTTCAGCTTCTAAACAGGTGGAAAACATATCATTAATAATTTCAATATCTATTGTAGAAGCAACTGTATTTGTATAGTGTTTTCCCGTTTCTGGGTCGATATACCTGTTTTCTGGAGAATAGGAAGGAGAAGTTACCAATTCTCCTTTTTTATTTTCGATTAAAAAGTCCAGAATAAACTGTGTTGCCCCTTCAATTATTGGATAATTTTTCTTCAAATAATCAATGTTTTTTGTGTATTGGTAGTGTCTCCACAATGATAAAGACATCCATGCTCCCGCCAAAGGAAATGAATATCCGTTTGCCACTTGTGAACCAATTGTAGACCCAGAGGGAGTAGTTCTTCCATAAGGATTTGCCACATGATGTGCTACCCAGCCTTTAGAACCAATAAACTTATCTGCAGTAATTTTTCCTGCTTCTGCCAAGCGTTCCATATAATTGGTTAGCGGAACAAAAGTTTCTGATAAGTTAGTAACATCAGCTGGCCAATAATTCATTTGTAAATTTATATTTAGATGAAAATCGGCTTCCCAAGCTGCCCACATTTCATTGCTCCATATTCCTTGAAGATTAGCGGGTAATTTCGCTTTAAAAGCAGCACTACTTGCTAGTAAATACCGTCCATATTGAAAGAAAAGTACATTTAGATACGGATGAGAATTACCTTCATTTATATTCTTTAATCGGATGTCCGTTGGGATTGTATCTTCTGTAAAATCTCCAAGATTAAACTCAACGCGATTCATTAGTTCAGAAAAGGTTGGAATATGTTTATTTTTAGCCGCTTCGAAAGTTATATCACTTGCATTTTTAATAGTTTCATGCACTATTTTATTTGCATCTACAGAATCATCAAAATTTAATAGCGCTAAATTATAGTTTGTTGCGGCACCAATAATAAGGGTAAACTTCTTAGTGTCTTTTATCTGAAGACTGTTATTTAGTCCTTCACTTACTTCACCAGAAGAAGTAATTACTTTTACATCAGAAGCAAATTTTAAATGATAACCACCTTTACCAGAACCTCCTGCATTGTCATCATATCCTTCAGGATCGTCAAATATCTGACCTTTAATTGAAATCGTATTGTTATTTATAACGGCTTGTTTAATATCTTTTTCTCTCTCAAAATGTACCTCGCATGAAGTGGCATTTCCTTCTAAAACTTCAAACTGATAAAAAATAACATCATAAGCGCTAGAAATAAAGCTCTGGCGTCTGTATTTATTTTCCCCGATTGTATAAGTAACTGTATTAATACCATTTTCTATGTTTAATTCTCGCTTATAATTGGTTGCTGAATCACCATGATTAAATTTTAAAAATACATTTCCCAAAGGCTCATAAGAACGAATAGAAGTTGGAGAAGCTGCTAAATATTTCTTCCCAAATGCTGCTGCTTCGTCATATTTTCCTTCAAGATTAAGGCGTTGGTATTCTTTATAATTTGACTTTATATTTTTTGGATAAGGATTTTCTGGAGCTCCAGCCCAAATACTCTCTTCATTAAGTTGTAATTGCGCTGTTTCTACACCTCCAAAAGCCATTGCACCCAACCTTCCATTTCCTATAGGCAGTGCTTCCAACCATTTTTTAGCGGGTTGATTGTACCAAAGTTTGAGATCACTTTTTTGTTCCTGAGAATATGAGTTTTGGAATACTAATGTGGTAAATAGCAATAAAAAACAAAGGCGATTTATCATATTTATTGGTTGTTATGGTTAATTCTCTCTATAAATGTAATTAATACATTTTTATGTTCACGCTTCTATGTTATTTTCTTTCTTTTAATTATTCGCTTTTCGAGTTAATTCATTGCTATTGCTGCGTTGTATATGTTTCTTCTTATAGAATTTTAATTCTTAGCTGCCCAACATCATTATAAGATAACTTCGTTACTCAATTGAAATGAAGTATCTTTGCCAAAAATTTAAGTGATGAGTACAAAAGTGCGTGTGCGTTTTGCACCTAGTCCAACAGGACCGCTGCATATTGGTGGTGTTAGAACTGCTTTGTTTAATTATTTGTTTGCCAAAAAACACGGTGGAGATTTTATTTTGCGAATTGAAGATACCGACCAAAATAGATATGTAGAAGGAGCGGAGCAATATATTATAGATTCGTTGAAATGGTTAAATATTCCTTTTGATCAAGGGCCAGGTTCTTCTAATGAAATAGAAGAGAAATACGGACCTTTCCGCCAGAGTGAACGTAAGAATCTTTATAAAGCTTATGCCGATCAGTTAATCGAAAACGGTTGGGCATATTATGCTTTTGATACTGCTGAAGAATTAGATGCACATCGTTCGGAACACGAAGCTCAAGGAAAAACATTTATTTATAATTGGCATAATCGCTTAAAACTCAATAATTCGTTAGCACTTTCTTCGGAAGAAGTTGAAAAACGAATTGCTGCTGGTGAAGATCATGTTATTCGTTTTAAATCTCCTCAAGATGAAAAGTTACACCTGCAAGATATAATTCGTGGTGACATCGAAATTGATACGAATATTTTAGATGATAAAGTATTATTTAAAAGTGATGGTATGCCTACATATCATTTGGCTAATATTGTAGATGATCATTTAATGGAAATTTCTCACGTTATCCGTGGAGAAGAATGGTTACCGTCTATGGCATTACACGTATTATTATATCGTGCTTTTGATTGGCAAGCGCCTCAATTTGCTCATTTACCACTTATTTTAAAACCAACAGGAAAAGGTAAGTTAAGTAAACGTGATGGGGATAAATTAGGTTTCCCAGTTTTCCCTATGGAATGGAAAGATCCAGCAACTGGCGATGTTTCACGTGGATATAAAGAAGATGGTTATTTTAATGATGCTGTGATTAACTTCCTTGCATTTTTAGGATGGAATCCAGGAACAGAACAAGAGATCTTTAGCTTAGATGAGTTAATAAATGCTTTTGAACTTGAAAAGGTTCATAAATCTGGAGCACGTTTTGACCCTGATAAAACCAATTGGTATAATCATCAATACCTTCAACAAAAAGAAGATAAGCGTTTAGCTGAAGATTTTATAGAAATTATTAAAAGTGATGAAGCCATTTCTGCTGAAGTAGAAAAAGCGGGTACTTCTTTATCTTTAGAATTTGTTGAGCAAGTTGTTGCTTCAATAAAAGAAAGAGCTAATTTTGTTTCTGATTTTTGGGAGCTGAGTAACTTTTTCTTCGTATCTCCATCATCGTATGATGAAAAAGCTTGTAAAAAGCAATGGAAGGAAAATACCAATGAGTATATGAATGAATTAGCGGAGGTGATTAATGGTATCGACGATTTTTCTTCTGAAAACATTGAAGCTGTAGTTAAACAGTGGATTACCGATAAAGAATTAGGTTTCGGAAAAATAATGGCTCCTTTACGTCTAGCTTTGGTAGGGGAATTAAAAGGGCCACATGTTTTTGATATTATTTCTCTTATAGGAAAACAAGAAACTGTGAATCGTTTACACAAAGCTGTAGCGGTTTTAGGATAAACAGATAGTTTTTACTTTATAAATAACCCCAATTGTGTTCTTTTCACGATTGGGGTTTATTTTTATAATTCCTTCAGAAGTAAGAAAAGTCTTTTATTAAATTTTCAGTATAAATTATTTTCTAGCTATCCGTGTAAAATTCTCTATTTATTTGTAATTTACATGAATAAACTTGATAAATTTTATATCCTATGTATTTTTTAATACCTATTGCATTCTTCGGAATGATTATTCTTTTTAGCGCCTTTTTTGTGGTGAAGCAGCAAACTGCTGTAACTGTTGAACGTTTCGGAAAGTTTCACAGTATTCGTAATTCCGGATTACATTTAAAAATTCCTTTAGTAGATCGTATTGCTGGTCGTCTGAGCTTAAAAATTCAGCAACTAGATGTTATTGTAGAAACCAAAACATTGGATGATGTTTTTGTTAAGCTTAAAATATCTGTGCAATATGTTGTTTTAAAAAGTAAAATATATGAAGCTTTTTATCAATTAGAATATCCACATGAGCAGATTACTTCTTATGTATTTGATGTAGTTCGTGCTGAAGTTCCTAAAATGAAGTTGGATGATGTTTTTGTGAAAAAAGATGATATTGCGATTGCCGTAAAAGAAGAATTACAAGACGCGATGCTAGATTACGGTTATGACATCATTAAAACACTTGTAACAGACATAGACCCTGATGCACAGGTTAAGGAAGCTATGAACAGAATTAATGCCTCAGAACGCGAGAAAATAGCTGCTCAATTTGAAGGGGATGCTGCTAGAATCTTAATTGTAGAAAAAGCAAAAGCGGAAGCAGAAAGTAAAAGACTTCAAGGACAAGGTATTGCCGATCAACGTCGTGAAATTGCTCGTGGATTAGAAGAATCTGTAGAAGTACTAAATAAAGTAGGAATCAATTCTCAAGAAGCTTCTGCATTGATTGTTGTTACTCAGCATTATGATACACTTCAATCTATTGGTGAGGAAACGAATAGTAATCTTATTTTATTACCTAACTCGCCACAAGCTGGAAGTGATATGTTGAATAATATGGTTGCTTCTTTTTCTGCAAGTAATCAGATAGGGGAGGCGATGAAGCGCCAACGTGAAGAACAAGATAACGGGAACGCTAAGAAGAAATAAGTTTTAAGTCAAATACTTAGCAAACAAAAAGGGTTGTTGAAATTAATTTCAACAACCCTTTTTTCTTCCTTCTACATCATCTTCAACGTAATCTAAGCTTGGGAAGATATTTTTATTTGAAGAGTTTCTTTGATAGTTTTAAGGCGAGTACATTTTTAATAACAAAATTTGCAGCCTTACCAACCACACTTAAAAACCCAAGATCTTCTTTTAAACCGTTATAGTTCAATTTGATTTCCTCCTTAGAAATATCCTTCTTAAGACGGAGTATCTTTAGGTCTTTATCAATCTCTTCAAAAGAAGTATAAACTTTCATATTTTTTTAGTGTTATAAAATAAGTTGGTATTAAAATTTAAATCAGCGATTTAAGACGTTAGTCTAGATTATTTCAAGGTCTAATCTTCGTCAAAAAAGTCGCTAGATGCTTTCATTAATACTTTTCTCTCTATAGTTTTTCTAAAGCCATAATAAACAATTACAGCAATTAGAATGTAAGAAGCCCCAAGGATTAAAAATCCTAACCCTAAGTTGTCTAACCAAGCGCCTAAAAATAAAGCGATGGAAAAAGTAAGCAAAAGCATGGCTCCAAAAAGGATTGCTCCAATGATTATAAAAGTAATCATTGAAGTAGTCCCTTTAGTTAATTTTTTAAATGCACTTAAACGATAGTAGTCATAATTAGTTTCCAAGAATTCTTGGGCGCTTTTATTAAGGCCTTCTACGTTATCTGATATGTTGTTTAAAGACATAAATTATTGTCTATTTTGTTGCGTTACTTACTTCCTTTTGAAGTTTTGCATTTTTAGATCTTAAGTCTTCTAACTTTTCTTCTAGTGCTACAAGAATATCATCTGCTTTGTAGCTCATTGTAGATAATGTATCTTCCAATTTAGCTTCAAACTCTACTCTTGCCTTATCAGCTTTACTTCCTAATTGAGAAGTTGTTTTTTTTAGCTGTTTTTCTAACTCTTTCTGAGTCTTTTTAGCATTTTTCTTTATGTTTTTTCTTGTAACATCACCTTTTTCTGGAGCATATAAGATACCTATCCCAGCACCAATTGCTGCTCCTGTTAATAATGCTAATAGTGTATTTCCTGTGTTGCTTGACATAATTGTATGAATTGAATTTATAATATGTGTTAATTGATAGTATCTAAGATACATAAAATGAGAGAATTTTACGAATAAAATACTGTAATTAGCCTATTATTAACACTGTATGTTAAAGAAATAAAAAAAGCACCCTATAAAGGATGCTTTTAGAATATAATTTATATTTATTTTAGGACTTATCTAATTTTGCCCAGCTATCGCGAAGTCCTACTGTTTTATTAAAAACAATATTGTCTTTTGTAGAATCTTTATCTACACTGAAATAGCCTATTCTCTGAAACTGGAAATGATCACCAGCTTCCGCAGTATTAATACTAGGCTCTATATACCCTTTAATTACAGTAAGTGAATTTGGATTTAAAAACTCCATAAAATCCTTTCCTTCATGTCGGTCTGGCTCTGCTTCTGTAAATAAACGATCATATTGGCGCACTTCTACTTCTGTTGCGTGTGGTATAGAAACCCAATGTAGCGTACCTTTTACCTTACGTTGGCTTTCTTCGGTTCCACTTCCACTTTTACTCAACGGATCGTAAGTACAATGAACTTCTATAATATTACCTTCATCATCTTTTATAGCCTTTTCAGCTTTTATAATGTAAGCACCCTTTAATCGAACTTCTCCTCCTAATTTTAAACGGAAGAATTTTCTGTTTGCTTCTTCTCTAAAATCTTCTTGCTCAATGTATATTTCTCTTGAAAAAGGAACTTTTCTGTAAGTAAGTACTTCTGCTTCAGGATTGTTCTCTGTTTCAATATACTCATCGGTATTTTCAGGATAGTTAGTTATAACAACCTTTAGAGGATTTAAAACAGCCATAATACGTGGCGATTTCTTATTTAAATCTTCACGTGCATGAAATTCTAATAAAGAAACATCAATAAGGTTGTCTCTTTTTGCAATACCGATAGTTTTAGCAAAATTCTTTATAGATTCAGGAGTATATCCTCTTCTTCTAAGTCCAGAAATAGTTGGCATTCTTGGATCGTCCCAACCGTTTACAACACCTTCTTCTACCAAACGAAGTAATTTTCGCTTACTAACAATAGTATGACTTAAATTTCTTCTAGCAAATTCGCGCTGTTTTGGTTGCACTTTAGAAGGTTCTGTAACTTGTTCTAAAAACCAGTTGTATAATTCACGGTGCATCCCAAATTCTAAAGTACAAAAGGAGTGAGATACTTGCTCAATATAATCGCTTTCTCCATGTGTCCAGTCGTACATCGGATAAATACACCAATCGGTATTTGTTCTATGATGAGCTTTGTGTAGAATACGATACATAATTGGGTCTCGCATCAACATATTTGACGAACTCATATCTATTTTAGCACGTAATACATGTGCTCCAGAATCAAATTCCCCATTTTTCATACGTTGAAAAAGGTCTAAGTTTTCTTCTACGGAACGATTTCTGTATGGACTGTCGGTTCCAGGAGTTGTAGGAGTTCCTTTTTGAGCTGCTATTTCTTCTGAAGTCTGACTATCAACATATGCCTTTCCATTTTTAATAAATTCTACAGCCCAATCGAATAATTGCTGAAAATAGTCGGATGCATAACGCTCTTCTTTCCATTCATAGCCTAGCCATTCTACATCTCGCTTAATAGCATCTACATATTCTTGTTCTTCTTTGGCTGGATTTGTATCGTCAAACCTAAGATTTACAGGAGCATTATATCTTTCTCCAAGACCAAAGTTTAAACATATAGAACTTGCGTGCCCTATGTGTAAATAACCATTTGGTTCAGGAGGAAAACGAAAACGTAATTTCTCCTTATCGAAGCCCTCTTTAATGTCGTCTTCAATAATATGCTCGATAAAATTTAATGATTTTTCTTCTTCTGCCATTTTATATAAAACTTATGCTTGCAAAATTACGTAAATTTTACAGTGATTTTTAATGTTCATGCCTATTTAAATAGTGGAACTCCGTCAGGAGGTATGAAATTTCGTTAAATAAATCAATTCCTTTTGTTTTAAACAAGAATTTATCAGCAAAAAGAGCTTATTTTTCATTTTTTTAACCTCAAAATTTCGAGTTATTAACAATTTTAAAGCTGTTTTTCTTTTAATTGATGAAAAGCAAAAACTTCTAAAAACCGCTGTATTTGTGGGGATAATATTACAAACCGATTAGTATCTTTTGATTACTGATTGTGGATAACTTTACTAAAAGCACTCTAGACATATAAAAATGCTCGTTTCACCACAAAACATCAGTAGTGTTGAAAAAATCTAATAACTTTGGTTTTCTATAATAGAAAGTTGTTACTTTGTGATTGCCCAAATTAAAAAATGAACTAATGAATAGACCTTTACCCAAAAATTCTATTCGTCTTTGCCTACTGTCTCTCCTTATGGGAGTTACAACTGCACAAGCGCAAGATTTAAAGAAGCCTATTTTAGGTTTCTCAGATGCTTGTTCATCCAAAGACTTTAATAGTTTTACAGTCCAATTTAAGTGGGATCCTACTCCAATCGTAGCTTCCGACAACGAGTTTATTATAGAACTTTCTAGTGCAGATGGAAGTTTTAATTCTCCAAGAACACTTGCAAGTGTAAGTGACAAAAACACCACATTCGATTTTAATTTTGAATTCGCAATGCCCGAAGATGTACGTGGCGAGAATTACAAAGTTCGCGTTCGCAGTACAAATCCGAAACAGGTAAGTCCAGAAAGTAATCCTTTTGGGGCATATTTCCTTAACGTTTCCGAGCCTTTAGTAGTTAATAATTTTGAAGAAGCTTCCGTTTGTGAAGCTACTACCGTTTATCTTGAAGTTGATAATTATCCAAATGAAGGTGCCTATAATTGGTACAAGGATATGTCGCTACTTCCAGGGGAAAATGGCCCTTCAATAGAAGTGTCTGAACCTGGAATTTATTTCGCAGAAATAGATTACGGTACATATTGTTCTACTTCTACAGCTTCTAATTTGGTTGAGGTTTATATAGAAAACTCGATTGGTGTTGAATTAATAGGGGCTAAGAAAGTATCGCTTTGCGAAGATCAAACTTATACATTAACTACCGATCTTGTTGATGAAACGGTAATTTATGCATGGTATAAAAACGATGAACTTATAGTTAAAAATAATAGCAATACGCTAGAAGTAAAAGGTAACGACCCAGGTTTTGCGGGAGATTATTATGTAGAAATTGAAAGACCGGGAGGGTGTAATGAGAAAACATCAGTCGTTCAAATAAATGCTGGGAGCTTTAATCTTGCTTTAGAGACACCACAAGGAACTATGGTTTTGCCACAGCAAACGATAGAAATAATTGCAAATACCAATGCAGTATCACCAACATATGCTTGGTATAGAAATGGTACTTTATTAGCTAATGAAACAAATAGTAAGCTTTTAGTTTCTGTAGGTGGTGATTATTATGCAAAGATCACACAAGAAGAAGGTTGTACCGCAAGCAGAACAACAGATGCTATTACTGTTACGGAACCAACAGATTACACGGCTTCTATTGCTGCTGAAAATTATACTGCTTGCCAAAGTAATTCAGTAAGTCTTATTCTTGGAGATGTAGAAACTACAGACTCCGATGGAACACCATATGTTTTACCAGAATCAGCATTAACATCTGCTAAATACCAATGGGTATATAATAACAATCCTATTGCTGGAGAAACAGGATCAAGCATCACTGTTTCTGATGTGAAACTTAGTGGAGCATATTCATTAAGCATAACTTTAGAAGGAGGAATAGCGGTTACATCAAATACTTTTGATGTGAAATTAGGAGTTCAAGAATCACCAGTATTAACAGGAACGGGAACGGTTACTTGTGAAAATGGTGAAATGATAGAAATAAATTCTTCCGTAGTAAATAGCGAATATAAATATGTTTGGTATCGTAATGGTGTGGAGTTAACAGAGTCATCACCAAGTTTCACTACAAATCTTTCAGGAACATATCAGTTAGAAATAGCTGCTTACGGTTGTTCTGTTACTTCAAATGAATATATAATAAATCAGTTTGATGATTCTGTAGTTACTATTGATGCTTCACAAACTATAGCAATTCCAGAAGGAGATAGTAAAGTAGTTACAGCTGCTGGAGGAGATTCTTATCAATGGTTCAATACCGAAAATGAACTTATTAGTAATGGTGCTTCGGTAACATTATCTGAAGTTGGAGAATATATAGTATTGGTATCGGTTGGCGATTGTCAAGTATCAAAAAAGGTAACAGTAACAGACGTTGTTAGTTTGGTGGTGCCAAATGTAATTACTCCAAACGGAGATGGTTATAACGACCTATGGATTATTCCTAGCTCTTATGCATATCAAGAAAATATTACTATAAATATATACGAACAATCAGGGGCTCCTGTTTATTCAACAAACGATTATCAAAATAACTGGCCTGAGTCTTCAAGTATTACCTATTCTGGTGGTAGACCGCCTATTTACTACTATAAAATAACAAAAGGTAAAGAAACTTTGAAGCAAGGAACCATAACTGTAATTAAATAAAAAGAATGAAATACAGGTTCATATTAATCCTACTTATGCTGTCATCTTTCTGTGTCTCCGCACAGGAAGATGCGCCTGTGGCTTCTATTAATATCCCTGCACAAAACTTATTGAAGTTTAATCGCTTCGTTATTAATCCAACCTTTTCTACCGTACATGAAGACAACTCATATTTAAACCTTTATCATAGAAATCAATGGGTAAGTTTTGATGATAATTATCAAACTTATTTAGGAAGTTATTCAGGAAGAATAGGCGACCGTTCTGGATTAGGTTTAAGCGTTTATCATCAACGTTTTGGAACTATTGCTAACTTTGGTGTGATGGCAAATTATGCATACGGAATACGATTGTCCGAAATAAGTAATCTTACTTTTGGTTTTAATGTTTCTTATTATAATAGTGGTGTAGATAAAGGTAATATCAATTCATCTCAGCCAGATGATCCAACCATTGCAAACTTACAAGATGGTTCTTTGATATCTTTTCAACCAGGAATCAACCTTTCTATAGGGAAGTTTGATGTTGGTTTTTATGCTGAAAATGCATTTGATTATAACTTAAGAACAAGCGAATCTCTTACCGATTTTCAAGATAAAACTTTTACGGGTCACTTAATGTATACCAATCGGTTTGAAAATGGATCTGGTATTATGAAAGATGCTAGATTATCTGCTTTAACAAGAGTTAGAAGAGTGGGAGAAGAAGACCTAAATTTATCTGGAAGTATCATTCTAGACTTACCAAAATTAGGATGGGTTCAAACAGGATATGATGATTACTACGGATTGGCTGCTGGTTTAGGATTTAATATTACAAACAGACTTTCTCTAGGTTATACTATTGAAAAAGGTATAAGCGGACAAGTTTCAAATTTTGGTGTTACTCATGAGGTAAACTTTGCATATTCATTTCAGCCTACACTTAGTGAAAATCGTGTTTTTGAAGATTTAGAGGAAGATGAAAACCTACTTTTAGTAGATAATGAAGAAGTTCAAGATACAATTACAGATAAGGATGCAGAAATAGAACGACTCAGAAATCTAGTTGCAGAAAACAACATGATCATAGATGAGATGATGTTCAAACAAGATTCGATGGAAGAAGCTAGAAAGAACGACATCAATAAGCGTTTTGCATATATAATTAAGTATGTAAATGATAACAAGGGCAAAGGTAATGAGCAAGAAGTAAAAGCTCGTGCAGTTGCTATGATGAAAGAAATAGATAATGATGCCTACGAAAAGGCGGAAGCAAAATATAACAGTGATTATAATGATATTGGAACTGCTAATAAGCGTTCCTATGCGAAAGCAAATACCGTAAATAATAATGAGGTTTCCCCAAAACCGAAGCGTGGCAAAACTAACGTAAGCGCTACTAAAAAATTAGTAACATCTACTACCAACCTAACCGACGTAGAAAATGGAGCTTACGTTATTGCCAACGTTTTTAAAAGCGATAAATATCTTAACGCGTTTCTTCAAGATTTAGAAAGTAAAGGGATTTCTGCTGGCTATTTTGAGAAGGGCGATTTGAAATATGTGTATATAAAAAGATACTCATCTGTAGCAGATGCTAATGCAGCCTATGCTTCTCAGTTTAATGGTTTATATGATGGGGATGTATGGGTAATGAATATTAAAAACGATAATGCATCTCAACAGAAACCAATTTCTAATACAGCCTATGCTGATGCAGAAAATAGTACTGAACCTATTTTTAATAAAGAAAATACAAACCCAAATATCAATACGGAGGTAGCTATTTTAAACAACGGATTATCTCAATGTACCAATCGGTATGTTAACCGTATATTTAAATCGGATCACATTAATCTTGTAGAGGAAGCTATTGCCGTAGATAATGATATTATTAGTAATCCTAATAAGGGATATTACTTAATAGCGAATGTTTTTTCTGATGAAGAGAATGCCAAACGCTATTTAAAAGAATTAAAGAGTGAAGGTTATGATGCAAATATTTTTATCAATCCAAAAAATAATTATAGGTATGTGTACCTAAGTAAATATGATACTTGGCAAGGAGCCAAAAATTCGTATCGCACAAGCGTTAATTATAAGAATGATATATGGATTATGCCCATGAAAACCTAGTTATAAAAGAATAATAAAGACATACTAATTACATATTAATAGTAACAAGTCCCCAAAGCTTAACACTATGAAAAACAACTACTTTACCTTAAATAGGTGTATCCTATTTGCATGCATGTTTTATGCATGTATCTCTTCTTTATCTGCTCAAGTTAAAAATGACTTCGACGTTAGATATCAAGATAATGTGCGTGGAGAACTTACATTTATTGCAAATAATATTGTTAATAGAGATTCTGGAAATAATAATAGACCAGAAGATCCATACAATTCTACGGGGAATAGCTCCAGCTATAATGACAATTTAAATATGCAATATATAGATGTTGATTCTGATGGATCTACATTTAGTTCAAGTAGTGCTTCACTATCTATTCCAGATCCAAGCTGTAGTAGAATTGCATATGCTGGTTTATATTGGTCTGCAGTTTATAAAGACAGAGACCGTAGTGATTTTAATCAAGTAAAGTTTAAAGTTCCAGGTGGGTCTTACGTTAACCTAACAGCAGATGAAATTCTATTTGATGGATATAACGACTCCGATTTTGGAAGTTATAGTCCATATGCATGTTATAAAGATGTTACTTCATTACTTACACCTTTAGCAAGTCCAGATGGGGAGTATTTTGTTGCAAATGTAAGAGCAAGTTCAGGAAGTTCTATTAGTGGAGGAATATCTGGGGGATGGACATTAGTAATTGTATATGAGAATCCTACATTAGCAGGTAAGTATATCACAACATTTGATGGTTATGCGGGTATAAAAAGTAGACAAAGTGTAGATATTCCTTATGATGGGTTTATTACTTTACCTAAACCTTTTCCTGTAAATGCAAAGATGGCAGTAGCTACCTTAGAAGGAGATAACCGTATTACCGGAGATAAACTTTCAATAAAGTCTAGTAAAAATAACTCATTTACTACTCTTGGAAATAGTGCAAACCCAAAAGACAATTTTTTTAATAGTAATATAACAATCGAAAACAGCATTGTTAATACTAGAAACCCAAACAGTAGAAATACTTTAGGTTGGGATGTAGATTTATTTACAATAGACAATCCAAATAATAAAGTAATTCCAAATGATGAAACAGCAGCTGTTTTAAGAGCTAGTTCTACACAAGATAAATATGATATATTTTTTAGTTCTTTTTCTGTAGAGGTAATAGAACCAGACATGCAGCTTGCTAAGAATGTTTTTGACATTGATAATAATGATATTCAAGGAAAAGAAGTTGCGTTAGGGGAGGAAATAAAATATACCCTTTCTTTTGATAATATTGGAAATGATGACGGGACAAATTTTTCAATTAAAGATATTCTTCCTAAAAATGTAAATTTATTAAGCGTTAATCTTCCAGATGCAATTGGAGTAAATAGCATTACTTATACACACGATCCTGTTTCAAATGAAATCATATTTTCAATTCCAGATATTTATGCTGAAGTAGATAGGTCTTTATATACAATTACAATTAATGTTCAAGTACAAGAAGACTGTGATAAGTTGAGAGACGCTTGTTCTAATATCATTCAGAATTTAGCTTATGCTTCTTATAGAGGTGTTTTAAATGATAATGAAATCTCTGAAGATCCAAGTGTATCAGGATTCGATAATTGTAATTTTGGTATTCCAGGATCTACAAATTTCTTACCTAATCTCGATGAATGTAATTTTGAAAGAGAAATTGCAATGTGTGGAGATTCCGTAGATTTAATTGCTGGAGAAGGTTTTGATACTTACCAATGGTTTTTTCAGAATCCAGATGGAACTTATAGAGCATTAACAGGTGTTATAGAAGGTTCTAATGCAAATATCTATACTGCTACTAACTTCGGAAAATATAAAGTTGAAAAGAAAATAACTGAGCCTTGTAAAGACTTTGATGAGTTTATTACTGTAATCCCAAGAAGTAATAACCTTGAAAGTCCATTTGCAGATGTAGCAGATGAAATAGTTACCTGTACAAATGATGGAACGCAACTTCCAAAATTCTTTTTATGTGGAACCAATGATGATAGAAATCTTAATGTTAGTTTCCCAGATGCTATAGAATTAGTATGGCAAAAAGTAGATGAAAGCTGTGCTGCACTTTCTGATGTTGAAGATTGTCCTACAAGAGATAATTCTTGTACTTGGAATACTGTTGGAACTGGAGATCAGTATTTATTAGATGGTCCTGGAGAATATAGATTAGAGGTAAGATATCAAAATAACTGTTTTAATAGATTCTATTTTAAATCTTATGAAAATTCTGTAGATCCAAAAATAGCTATACAAGATATTATTTGTGAAACGCAAGGAAAAATAGAAATTTCTGGAGTTGGTAATGGTTATGAGTATGCTATTGGATTGGCATCATCAGCATTTAATTCTTCTACTGCTGCTTGGCAAACAACAACGTCTTTTACTGTTAATGTTGCAGGAACTTATAATGTTTATATAAGACAAGAAGGAATCGACATTAATGCAGGAGATAGAGAGCCTTGTTTATTTAAATTCGAAAATGTAATAATTGCAGATAGAGCTTTTGATGTTAGTGCAACTCCTAAAAACGCACTATGTTTTGATGATAAAGGATCTATTAACGTTACCGTAGATGATGCCAGAGCATGGTATACGTATGTTTTAACAGATAGTGATGGAGATATTGTAGCTGAAGAAAGACAAACAGATGATAATAATTTTGTGTTTGTAGGTTTAGATCCTGGAGATTATAAGGTAAAAGTTACTACAATCGATAAATGTGAAGACATTATAGATGTAACATTAACAGCACCAACAGAATTAAAATTAAACGCAGTTATAGATGAGAACGTTGCTTGTAATGACGGTAAAATCTCTTTAACAGCAAGCGGAGGTACTCCTAGTTATTCTTATGCTATTTGGAGCTATGTTCCAGCTGCTAGCGCAACAGCTTCAGCAATAAGTTATAGCGATATTGATGATATTCCTGCTTCAGAATACGACATAAATGATCCAAATGATGAATTTATAATTAGTCAAGGAGCGGAAGGGAAATATATCTTTTTAGTTACTGATAAAAACAATTGTAATACATTTTCAAATGAGGTTACAATCGCTTACAATCCTCCAATAACATGGAGTTTAGAAAGAACAAATTTAGGTTGTTTTCAATCCAATGATGGAATTATAAAAGTTAATCATGGTTCTAAGAATGGATATTCATTAACATATGTGCTTACTAAACCAGATGGTTCAACAGTAAATTCTTCAGATGGTAATTTTACAGGATTGGCAGCAGGAAGAAATTATGAAGTTACCGTAACTCAAAGTTATGGAAGTCAGACTTGTTCTACTTCAGATAAAATAACATTAACAGAGCCAGATAGATTAACAGCTTCTGCTGGAGTATCTAAATTACCTGGTTGTAATTCTAGTGATGAAACATTAGCAGAAGTTAGAATTACAAATCCGTTAGGAGGAACACCTCCATATACATATAGTTTTGATAACGGTTCTAGCTATGGGAATTCAGCAATAGGAAATCTATCTGCAAATACACACACATTATATGTTAAGGATAGTGAAGATTGTACTTTTCAAATGACAGTTACAATTCCTAAACTACCTGTTGAGCCAACCGCAGAGGTAACTTATACTTATAATTGTGATGGTTCTGGTAATATAGTTTTAACGCCAAGTGTTCCAGATTATGAATATGATTATGATGTAAATGGAGTTCCTACAGATTCAGGAAGTACTTTAAATGTAAATGATTTACCTAATGGTGAGCATACAATTACTATTCATTATAATAATCCAAATTATGTTACTTATTCTAATCTCTTAAATGAAGATTTTGGACAGGGAGCTAATACTTCTAGTCCATATATCGACCCTAAATATTGTTATGAGTCGCAGTATCCAAACGATCCGAGTTCTTGTGATCCTGGGGGAACTAACAATAGAGAAATAAATGATGGAGAATATAGTGTTACTTCTAAAATAGATCCAGGAAAAGGATTATTCTTAGGATGGATTTCTCCAAATGATCACACCGATCCTACTAACCCTAATGGTCGTTATATGGCGATTAACATTGGAGGTGTAGCTGGAGTTAATGGTGTAATTTTTAAGAAAAGAGTTTATGATGTAGTTCCAAATCAAGACATTAGTGTAGAGTTAGAAGCATTTAATTTAATTGGAGAAGGGACTACAAATAGGGATGATCCATTTTTAGTAATTCAATTAGTAGGAACAGATGGAGCTGTAATTGCTGAAACAAATACGGACCGAATTCCCAGACATATCGATGCCAATACTTGGATTAATTATGCGGTTGAATTAAACCCTGGAAATAACGACGAATTAGATATTGTAATTAGAACACAAAATGACGAGGTTAGTGGGAATGATATTGCTATTGACGATATTCTTGCGTATCAAGTTCCAGAGAAATGTGATTTAACTGTAGATATTGATATTATTATTGATGGTGAAGGTTTTGCAGCTAATTTAAACGGAGTTACAGATGCTAGTTGTAGTGGTGAGAACGAAGGAGTTATAGAGTTTGAAGTTGAGAATTTCGATACTACAGAAGGATTTCAGTACTCGATTGATAATGGAGTTACTTGGTCTACAACGCAAACATCTTCTCCTCTTAAAATAGAAAACTTACCAGCTGGAAGTTATAATGTACAAGTACGAGATGTAAGAGATACAGCTAATTGTGTAGCAGATTTTGATGCTACAATAGAAATGCCAGATCCTATCACAGTTTCTGCAAATGTGACTTCTCAAATGACTTGTAGTAACAACTATACTGCTGTAATTACTGCAAAAGCAGAAGGTGGAGTAGGAGTTTACGAATATCAGTTAGAAAATACAGGAGGAATAGTAACTGCTTTCCAAGCAAATAATAAATTTACTATAACAGGAATTGCTAATGCTGGAGATTATACAATAACTGTTAAAGATGAAAATGGATGTGTTAGCCCTGTAGAGGCAAATGTTACTGTAAACCCTCCAAAAACTGTTGATTTTGATCTTTCTGCTGTAGAATGTTACAATGGAAAAAATGGAGAAATAACAGTTACAGTTAAAGAAGGTAACGGAAATTATCAGTTTAGTTTGGATAATAGCACTTGGCGTAATGCAAGTGCAGCTACACCATTATTATATACATTTAATAATCTTACTCCTGGAACATATAATGTTTATGTAAAGGATGGGTCCGGATGTTCTGAAACAAAACAAATTAAAATTAATGAACAGCTAAGCTTATCGGTTTCTTCTCAAACTAATATTTCATGTTTTGAAGATGCAGATGGTGCAGCTACAATTACAGTAGAATATTTTGAAACTTCTTATAGTTATACTTTAGATGGAGGAGCTCCAGTTTTAAATTTAACTTCACCTTCATTTGATATAAGTTCATTGACAACAGGAAATCACCAAGTTGTAGTTTCTGATGGTAATGGTTGCTCAGAAGAGATCACTGTTTCTATTGAAGAGCCTACAGCTAAACTTACTTCTTCGATTGTTGTTAAAGACATCACATGTACCAATAGTGGGAGTGTAAAAGTAACTGCTGAAAATGGTTGGGGTTCTTATTCTTATTTATTAGAGTCTACGGACGGAACTATTTCTGTAGGACCACAAAGCAATCGTACTTTTAATAATTTAACTGTTGAAACAGATTACATAGTTACAACAATCGATGCAGGAGGATGTGAATCTAAAAATCCTTTTACACTTAAAAAAGCAGCATTGCCAGAAGTGACTGTTGCAGCTACTTCAGATTTATGTTATGCTGATGGAGGCGTAAGTTTAACAGCTACAGCTACAGGAGGATTGGCTCCATATCAATATAAAATTAATGGTGGAGCATATCAAACGGCTAACGTTTTTAATAATTTGACTCCAGGTTCATATACTGTTGAGGTTACAGATGCTAACGGATGTTCTGCTACAAGTAGCACTCCAATAGTAATTAATGATAAAATTGCAGCGAATGCTAACCTGATTAAAGATTTAGATTGTAGTGCTACAAATGATGCTGAAATTGAAGTAACTATTACAGATGGTTATCCAGGGTATACTTATCAAGTACTTTTAGATGGAGCTTCTCAAGGAGCTGATGCTGCAGTTACTTCGAATCCGTTTACATATACAACTACATCTGTTGGTTCTTATACATTTTTAATAACAGATACAGAAGGATGTACAGTTACAACAAATGCAGTTGTAGTTACAGAAAACACGCCAGCTACAGTTAATCCTTTAGTTACAGAGCCATTGTGTAGTGATAGTACTGATGGAGTGGTAGAATTACAAATTTCTGGAGGGAATGCTCCATATAGTATTGTTTTTAATGGAGGAACAGCATCCTCGCAAACTAAATATGCAGGTCTTGCTGCTGGAACATATGCATACACAGTAACAGATGATAAAGGTTGTGTTACTAGTGGTAACGTTACAGTAAATGCTCCAGATCCTATTATTCCAGGAACAGTAAGCCTTGTTACAGATTACCGTTGTGACAATAGTTCAGCAACTATTCAATTGACAGGATATTCTGGAGGAACACCAGGAACTACTGGATATCAATTTAGTATTGACGGAAATAATTTCCAAACTTCAGATACTTTTAGTACTGGAATTACTGCTGGAACATATACAATTACTGTAAAAGATGAGAACGGATGTGAAGCTACTGCTTCTATCACTATAGATCCATTAAATAAACCAACAAAATTAGACTTTACTGCAACAGCACTTACATGTCCAGCTGTTCAGGCAGATGTTGAAGTTTCTGTTGTAGGAGGAAATACACCTTTTAATTATGAAATTACTGCTCCATCAGGAAGCGTAGTAGATAATGGAACAAATAATATATTTTCTAATCTAGCAGTTGGAACGTACACTTTTAAAGTGACTGATGCTAAAGGTTGTGAAATAGTAGATACTTTTACTATTAACGATATCCCTAGAGTTGCAGTAAGAATATCAGATTCTTCAGATGTAATTTGTAATGGAGCTTCTGACGGAGAATTTATTTTTGAAGTAAGCGATTTTGTTACTACGTATTCATACGATGTTACAGATGGAGCATCGACTTCTATCGATTCTAATACGGGAATTTCGACAGCCACAAATACAATTTCAAATTTATCTGCTGGAACTTATACAGTTACAGTTACAGATGAAACCACAAATTGTACTGTAGATACTTCAATTACAATTAAAGAACCAGTTGCATTAGACTTTGGAACCACAATTACTGATGTAACATGTCTTACTAATGGATCAATAACTGTAAACGCAACTGATGGATGGGGTAGTTATGAATATCAATTATCAGATGCTGCAGGAACTACGGTTATTAAAGGATATCAAAAAAATAATACGTTTACAAATATCGCTGCAGGAACATATACTGTTTTTGTAAAAGATGGAAAAGGTTGCGAAATAAGTAAACCAATTACTTTAGACCCTGCAACACCGCCATCTATTGCTATCGAAACTTCTTCTATTGTTTGCTATGACTCCACAAATAGAGCGTCATTAGACATTAGTGTAACGGGAGGAATAGCTCCATTTACTTATACAATAAATGGAGGAGAATCAAATGCTCTAACACTTACAGGTGGAACGTTTACAATTTCAGATCTATTACCTGGAACTTACAATATTGAAGTTATTGATGCATACGGATGTACTTCTAGTGCTGTATCCACTACAATAGAGACTCAACTATCAGCTAGTAGTTTAATTACAAAAAGTTTAGATTGTACCGCTTCCCCTAATGCTGAGATACAAGTTACTCTAACAGGAGGTTACACTCCATACGCAGTTTATGAAGTAAGTACTGATGGAGGCTCAACTTGGCCTGTATCTAATACTTTTACAGGAAATATGTTTACATATAATCCAGCTTCTGAGGGGACATATTTGTTCAAAATAACAGATGCTCAAGGTTGTGAGGTAACAACTCAGAAGGAAATAGCACCGATTTCTACTCCAGTAATTTCAAATGTCATCCCTACAAATGTTACTTGTAATGGTAGCGAAACAGGATCTTTAGAGGTTCAAATTGATAATTCTGTGGGAGTTTCTCCTTATACAATAGAGGTTTTTGAAGATGATGGCGCAGGAAACCCTGTAAATTCCAAAGGGACCCAAACTACTAATTTACCAGCGGGAGAATATATTGTTATTATAACAGATGCTAAAGGTTGTGAGTCAGCACCATTTAATGTTGAAATAACAGAATTAGCGCCTATTGCAGCAAATGCAGTAAAAGTTGATATCACCTGTGGCGGCGTAGGAGTAGGAATGAGTTTAGGATCTATAACTATAGATGCTACAGGAGGAACAGCCCCTTTTACATATGAAATAAGAAAAGATGATTATTCTTATTCTGATAGCCATAATACATCTTTAAGTTCAAATAGTCACATTTTCGATAATCTTAATTATGGTGATTATATTATAAGAGTTGAAGATGCTAATGGATGTGATTATACAGAAACAATAACTGTAGGAAATCCACCTAATTTAATACTATCAGCATCTACTATACCTGCATGTTTACCTGGAACAGGGATTATGACAGTAGAGGCAAATACTACAGATGGGAATCTAACTTCGGGAGATTTTTATTTTGCTACATATCCAAATGTAGACCCATTTTCTCCAACAAGTTCTAATTGGTATAAAGCCACAGATGACCCTAAAAACTTAGGATTTAATACAGCTTATACATTTACAAATTTAGATCCAGGAGTTAGTTATACATTTATAGTCCATGATGCAAATACAGGATGTGAATTTGTAGAGGAAGCTTCGGTAGATGTGGCGGCTAATTCATCATTAGTGGCTATTATAGATGCACAAAGTAATGTTACCTGTGTAAACGGAGGTGACGGTTCAGTAACTTTTACTGTCGACCCATCTTCAACAGATGCAACCTCTATTAATTATGAAATCTATGATAATAATAATTATACAGGAACAGCCATAACAGGTTCTACTACAGAAGGAGTAGCAACCACACAAGGAGGGCTTGCTCCAGGAGAATATTATATTTATTTCGAAGAAATTGGAGGTACAAACTCAGGTTGTAGCAATGCTTCAGATACATTTATTATTAATGAATCTCCAAGAGCTTTAGAACTAACAGCTGCTGCAACAAATGATAATTGTGCTACAAATGCGGGTGTTATAACAGCAACAGCAAAATATGGTACAGCACCTTATGAATATCAGTTTTTAGATAGAACGGCTGCAATTCCAAGTGCAACAGATGGAGGTTGGACTACCAACTCTACTGCAAATGTAGAAGCTGGAGACTATACGGTTTATGTAAAAGATGCTAATAATTGTATTAAAGAATATGATGTATCGGTACTTTTAGATACAACTCCAACTATATCGGCAACTACAACCAACCAATGTACAGCTGCTGAGAGTAATTTCAATGTAACCCTAACATTGGGTACAGAAGGAGTTGCTCCATATTATGTAAGTGTTGATGGAGGAGCCTTTATTGAAGTAACAAACTTTACTAGTACCGGAAGCACACAAGGATATTCGTTAGTAACTTCTGGCACACATATTTTTGAAATAAAAGACAGTAATGGCTGTGGAGAAATTATCTCTACGGAAGTATATGCTCCGTTAGATATAGAACCTTCAATTACTGCTTCAGAAACTTGCGTGCCAGGAAATTCTGGAGAAGTAACAATTACAGTAGCTGGTGGTTCAGGGAATTTCTCTTTTGAATTAATTGAAACAGGTGCAACAAATACAACGGGTATTTTTACTGGTTTAGATGATAGTACATCATATAATTTTAATATAACAGATGTAGATTCTGGTTGTACTGAGCAAACCACAATTACGTTACCAACACCAGTAGCGCCAACATTTGCTTTAGTAGGAACAGATATAAGTTGTAATGCAGGTAATGACGGAACAATAACTGTTAATCTAAATCCAGGGAATGTAGATGTACCATATACATACACATATGCCCTTAAAGGATCGGTAGCAGGAACTCCTGTAGCTAGTAATCATTTTGATGGTTTAGAAGCTGGAACTTATGAGGTTACTGTTATTTCAAATAAAGGGTGTCAAACAACTAAAGAAATTACTTTAGGAGAGCCATCACAATTAGCCATCACTGCTTCAGCAAGCGCTTATACTTGTGATGAGAGTGCTAGCGTTGTAACTGTAAATATTCTAGACGATGCCTCTGGAAACCCTTCAGGAACGGGACCTTATTTATACAGTTATGACGGAGGAGCTACTTTTAAATCAGAAAGTACATTTAGTGTAGCTTATGGTTCGCCTTCGGTTAGTGTAGTAGTAAAAGATGCTAATGGATGTGAAGATGATGTATCAGTTACTATTCCAGCAATGCAAAAAGTTACTGCCTCTATTTCAACTAAACAAGGAATAGATTGTAGTAATGGTGAAGAAATTATATCAATTGATGTAATAGGAGGATCCACAAATTATACATATACCGAATTGCCTAACGGAACGCCAGTAGCAGACCCAACAAATATTGTTATTACATCGCCTGGTAAATATGTTTATGAAGTTTATGATACTACAACCAATTGTTCTGCTATTGTAGAACATACCGTTGCACCCTACGATTTAATAGGTGTTACAGTAGAGGTTACAGTAGACGAAACGTGTAGCAATAGTAATGATGGAGAAATAACTGTAACAGTTACTGGGTATACAGGAACATTTAGTTATCAAATATTAGATAGTGCTGGAGGTTTTGTAAGTGGAGGTTCAGGAAATGAAACTGCAACTTCTGATCCTTATACCTTTATAGCTTCTTCAACATTAGACAGTGGAATCTATTCCGTACAAATAACAGAGACTGAAACTCCTTTATGTAGTGAAATCTCTAATAAAGTAACAATAGACGCTCCAGAAGAGATAGCTCTTCAATTAATATCGAACACCAATGCAAATTGTAATGAATCTAACGCTATTGTAACGGTTCAGGCAACAGGAGGAACAGCACCATACACTTATGAGGCAGTAGCTCAAGGAGCAGGAGAGCCTAATACTTTTACTTCGGATAACACGCTAGAATTAGATCCAGCAACGCCATCATGGGATATTTATGTTAAAGACTCTAAAGGATGTATTGTAATATCTCCATTAAATGTAAATGTTGCTACTGAAACTATTCCAGATATCACTTTATCCCTTGTTGATGAATGTGCTGTAGAAGGAGCATTCTCAATCGAAGCAACTTTAACAGATGCAGTAAATGTAGGAGTGCCTCCATATAGAATTAGTTTAAATGGAGCTCCTTTCCAAAATGTTACTGCATTCCCAGTAGTTTTCTCTGGATTAAAAGCACAATTACATTCAGTAGAAATAAAAGATATTAATGGGTGTGGAGAAACAGAAACACTTACCATTTTACCAGAATTAAAATTATCAGCCTCTGTGAATACACAACCTATCTGTGGAACAGGAGGAATAATAGATTATACAGTTTCTGGAGGATCTGGAACAAATACGGTAGAATTATTTAAAGCTGATGGAACTGGATCTGGAATTACTGCCACTGGAAGTCAGTTTACAGCAGTTCCAGAAGGAAATTATATTGTAAGAGTAACAGACGGAACAACAAATTGTAGCAAGGAGCAAACAATTTCTCTTGAAGCTCCAACTCCAGTTGATTTTAACCTTGATAAGAAAGATATTTCCTGTCATGATGCAACAGATGGTTCTATAGAAGTATTATTAGATGCTTCGAACGATCAGCCTCCTTACACCTATAATTTATATGAAATAGATGCCCTTAATGGTAATTTAGTAAGTGGTGGCGTTGTTGCTACTCAAACAGGGAACAATACAGTGTTTACTAATCTACCTGCTGGTTTTTACAGAGTTATCACTACTTCTAATAGAAGTTGTGAGGACATAAAAGAAATAGAAATTATTAACCCGCCTGCATTAGCAATTAGCGCAGCGGTTACAGATAGTTGTGATCCAATTAATGGATATGACATTACGGTAACACTAACAGATATAGGAACACCTCCATATAGTTTAACGGTTAATGGTGCTGTTAGAAATGTAACTTTTGAAACAGATGACACTTATGAAATCCATGGACTGAATCCTGGGAATCATACTATTGGGATAATTGATGCTAATGGTTGTTCTTATACCACAGCAACTGCGATTACTATTGTCCCATTAAATTTCAGTGCGCAAGTAACTACGTTGTTAGATTGTGAAATGCCAACGCCAGCTGGAAATGCAGTAATTACTGTAGCTGACATAGCAGGATCTGGAGATTATGACTATTCTATTGTAGGACCAAACGGTGTAACTGGAACAGGATCTGCATCTGCAAATACTTTTACTTGGAATGGAGCTTCAGAAGCAGGAGATTATATTATAACGGTAACTGATACTAATGTTGGTTGTGCGATAGAAAAAACGGTAAATGTTCCTGAAAAACTATTTCCACAACTTTCTATAACTAAAGAGGATGTTACTTGTTATCAAGCAGAAAACGGAAGTATTACAGTTGCTGCAATAGATAATGGGACGGGGCCATTTACCTTTGAAATTACAGATATCGATGGTCTGACAGTTTCAGTAGCTCCAGATAATACAGCTCCAAGTTATGAAGCTACTTTTAGTGATCTAAAAGGAACTGAAGCAGGAACATCATATACAGTAACAGCAACGTCAACAACAAATGCTTGTACTGAAACGATTTCTGAAATAATTACACAGCCAACAGAAATAGTAGGACTTACTGCTTCTGTAGATCAGTTTACATGTACTCCAAGTACTAATATAAACTCTATTGCAAAAGTAATTGCAACTGCACCAATTGGAGGAACAGGAAACTTTAGGTATGAGTTTGTATACGATAATGGAACGCCAAGTGACCTTTCTGATGATAAAACACAGAATTCAACACGCTTAGAATATTTAGTCTCTAATCCAATTGGAGGAGAAGTAACAGTAAGCGTATTTGATGAAAATGGCTGTTCTCCAGTAAGCACTTCTGTAACAATAGATCCTTATGTAGGATTAGATGCTTTAACAACAAACGTTATTCAGCCTACATGTAATACAGGAGATGGAGAAATTACAGTAAATGCTGTATTAGAATCGTCTATTGGTAGTGCAAACTTTATATACGAAATACGTAAGCCAGATGGAAGTACAGAAGCTTCTTTACCTGTAAATGCTGATAATTATACATTCTCAGGTTTAAATAAAGGAAATTATGTACTTACTGTTACAAATGTTGCTACAGGTTGTCAATTAAAAACAACAGCGGCACTTAAAGATCCTAACACATTTGAAGTTGAGGTTGAAAAGATCCAAGATGTATTGTGTTTTGATTCTGAGACTGGAATTGTAGATGTTAAACTTATAGATGCTACTTATACTGGTAACTTTACTTGGAGTATTTATAATGCAGAAGATGATTCTTTCGTGAAATCTGGAAACCAAACTGATAATAGCGGAATTAATTTATTTGCAGGAGCTTATTATGTTGAAGTTTCGCAAACAGATACACCTTTCTGTAGCAATAGAGCATATTTCACTATAAACCAATCAGAAAAACCATTAACACTTGATGCTGAGATTTCAAAATTCATCTCATGTACAGACAGTGGTGAAATTACAGCTTCGGCAACTGGAGGATATGGTTTCTTTGAGTATCAGTTAGTAGATGATTCTAACGGAAACGTACTTCAGTCATGGAGTGAGGATAATGTATTTGAATCACTTTCAGCAGGAACATATAATGTATATGTTAGAGATTATGAAGGATGTGATAATGTCTTCACAACATTATTACTTGAGCAGCCAAATACCATTGCAGCATCAGCAATTCAAGCAGATGTAATTCAATGCGAAGGAGAAACTACAGCAAGTATTACAGTAAATAGTGTTACTGGAGGAAGACCAGAGATAGATCCTTCAGCAAACTATCTTTATATTTTAAACATTTTAGATGCTAGTGGAACTATTGTAAGTAGTAATGCTGCACAGACATCTAATACGTTTACAGGACTTCAAGAAGGAAACTACAGTGTAACCGTAACAGATAACCATGGTTGTGATTCTGATACGAATCCTGTAACTATTACTGCGCCGAACGAAGTTGTTTCAGCATTAAGAATAGATAAAAATAATACATGTAATACCGGTGCTACCCTAGAATTAACCGCTAGTGGAGGTACAGGAAGTGGATATGAATATAGTACTTCTGCAAACGGACCATGGGTTAGTATGGGAGGAAATAGTATTAATATTTCTGTACCACAACCAATCACTACGGAAGTAACACATCAATACTTTGTTAGAGACGGAAATCAATGTATTTCTGATGTTTCTAATGCAGTAGTAACGAAACCAATTCAACCGATAAAAATTACACCTACAGTAGTAACAGATGTGAGTTGTTATGCGGAAGCTACAGGATTTATAAAAGTAGATGTTGCTGGTGGTTTAGGAGATTATTTATATACGTTATATGATGTCTCTGGAAGCGTAGTTGTGGTGCCTCAACAAGAAGAAAATACGTTTAGCAATTTGCCTGCTGGTGTATATTATGTTGGAGTTGAGAGTGGAGATTGTATTGCTGAAGAGCGTGTACAGATAGAAGAAGGAAATGAGTTAACTTCTAAGGAGCCTGTAATTACCAATCCTATGTGTTCTGATGATTTGGGTAGAATAGAACTTGAACTTCAAGGAGGTACAGGAGAGTATCAATATGCTATTTCTCCAAACCTAGATCAATTCCAAAGCAAAAATGTTTTTGAAGATTTAGAGCCTGGAACGTACACTATAATTGCTCAAGATTCTAAAGGATGTAATCCATTTGTTTATAAGAAAGAGATTAAAGCACCAAAAGCTATCTCCGCAAAAGCAAATATCTTAGAGAAGGAATTTTGTCAAGGTGATAAAACAGGAAGCTTTGAAATTAATATTGAAGGAGGAACGGCGCCTTACTACACGGCATTAAATACACAAGATGACGATAAGTTTGAATTGAGTAAAACGATGTTTGAAGGTTTAGAAGGAGGAGAAACTTATGTTGTATTTATTAAAGATGCTAATGGATGCTCTACCAATGTTATTGTAACGTTAGATAAATCTGTTGACCTTTCACCTAAAGCCGAAGTAAACCTTACATGCTTAAATAATAGCTCAGCAAATGAGGTTGAAATAACGTTGGCTCAAGAAGGGTTAGAAGAGATTATTTACAAGATGGATGATGGCGAAGATCAATTTGAAAATGTATTTAAGAATGTTGCGCCTGGAGAGCATACTGTTACTGTTTCTTATTTTGGATGCGAAAGAAAAGTTGACTTTACAGTAGACGCTATCGATCCATTAAACTTAGCTGTAGGACAGAGTAATATTAACCAGTTTACAATAGAGCCTTCTGGAGGATCTGCTCCTTACGAGTATTTTATAGATGGAGTTTCTAATGGTAGCGATCCTGAATATGTAATTAGAGAAACGGGTACTTATCAAGTTAAAGTTATTGATGCTAATGGCTGTGAAGTAATGGCGCAGATAGCAATGACATTCATTGATATTGATATTCCAAATGTATTTACTCCTGATGGAGATAATAACAACGATACATGGACTCCTGGAAACACACTCCTATACCCAAATATTGTCACTAAGATTTACGATCGTTACGGAAGAGTTATCGCAGAACTTCGCATCGGAGACGAATGGGATGGTACTTATAACGGATCACTATTACCAACAGGAGATTATTGGTATGTTATCAAGCTTAATGGAGCTAGTGACGATAGAGAGTTTGTTGGACATTTTACACTTTACAGATAAAGAAATAATGATGAAAAAGTATCTTTTTATAATAGCAATCACCGTAGGAATTTCTGTTAAAGCCCAGGAGTTAACGCTTCCTACGTTTACGCAATATTTAGCAGATAACGAATTTGTAATTTCCCCAACGTATGCTGGAATTGGAGATTATGTAAAAATTCGTGGAAATGCCTTAACACAATGGGTGGGTATCGAGGATGCGCCAGATACCCAAACCCTTGTTGGGGATGTTCGTTTAGGACAAAAATCTGGAGTAGGAGCCTTATTTTATAATGATAAAAATGGAAACACAAGGCAAATGGGAGCACGGCTTTCTTTTGCGCATCACCTTACAATAGATGATGCTGAAGACCGTTTCCTTTCCTTTGGAATCTCTTATAATATTAATCAGTTTCGTCTCGATATTAATAACTTTAATGTTTCTGGAGACCCAAGTATTACGGATGATAGATCTACTACAAATCATAATTTTGATGTCGGTATTTTGTATCGTAGTGGCGGATTCTTTGCTAGTTTCAATGCTTCCAATATTTTAAATAAAGAGCTTAATGTATTTGCTATTAAAGAACCAAATCGATTAAGAAACTACTACGTGTACTCTGGGTATCGATATAAAAAGAATATCCGTTCTGATTTTGAATGGGAACCATCTGCTTTCTTTCAGTATTTTGAAAGTGATGGAAGGTCTAGTACCGACATTAATATGAAAGTTCGTTATTGGGACTTTGAGGACTATTATTGGGCAGGAATAAGCTACCGTTTCTTAAATGATCAGTTCTTTAGTCCATTAAACATCGGACCAATGGTTGGATTGAAAAAAGGAAGTTTTTACTTCGCTTATTCGTATCAATTAATTCTGAATGATATTCAAGCATACAGCACAGGAACACATATGGTAACTATTGGATTAGATATCTTCCAAGGACTTAGTAATTGCCGTTGTACGATGCGTTAATTTTTTAACTGACGATTTTGTATAACTAAGAATTGGTAACAAGCATCGTTTTTTGAATAGCTGAAATTAGATTTGATAATAGAAACCTTTATTCTTTAGTTTTACTAAGTTCTTTTATGTTTTTAACTAGTAATGGAAATGCGGGTTCCGTCATTCCATGTCCGTAGCCATCCATTTCGTATAACGTAGTGTTTTTATGCCCTGCAACTTTCATCATTCGCATTAAATAAGCATTTTCTTCATATCTCCCGAGCATTTCTAATTCTCTATCTCCTGTAATTAATAAAAGGGGAGGAGCATCCGCTCGAACATGATACAAAGGAGCTAAACTATCTACAATGGGCTGTGTGCCAGGAATTCCTCTTTCTTCTCTTACTGTAAAATGGGTAATTGTATGTCCGCTAAATGGAATCAATCCAGCAATATTATTAGCATCAACTTCAAATTTTGCTAAATAAGATTTGTCTAAACCAATCATACTTGCCAAATATCCGCCTGCAGAATGACCAGAGACAAAAATTAATTCAGAGCTTCCATTATAATCGTCAATATTTTTAAATACCCAAGCTACAGCTGCCGCTGCATCTTCAATATATTTTGGAGCTTTTACTTTAGGGTACAAACGATAATTTACCCCAACAACTGCTATGCCTTTATTTTTTAATGCATCAGGTATTTCCTTGGAGCCGCCCGTTAGTCCGCCACCATGAAACCAAACTACTGTTGGATAGTTTTTTAAATCTTTTGGGTAATATAAATCTAATACACAACGCTCGTTAATATATTCATCAGTTGCATTTGTAGTTTCATTGTAATAATGAATATCATTTTTTGTTGTGTAGGTTGTTTTTTGTGCAATTCCAAGAGCAATATTCAGTAAAAGAAATAAAGCGAATAATATTTTTTTCATGATAGGTTGGTTGGTTATAATTTTTTAGGAAAAAACTTCTTCAATTTTACTAATTACTTGTTCGGGTAAAATAGTTCTCATTACATCTTTATAATCTTCAGGAGCTTTATTTCCGTAGATAGAAGTTGGTATGAGTGGATATTTTTCTTTATCGGAAAGCAATGCATAATTTTCTGGTTGCTTGTAAGGATAGAATCCAGCATACGGATGCGTAACTCCCCAAAGTGTGATTGTTTTTACGCCAAACATAGAAGCTAAATGACCATTTCCACTGTCCATAGAAATCATTAAATCTAAATGAGCTATAAGTTGTAATTCCTCTTCAAAAGAAATCTTTTTAAACGTAAAAATAGTATTCGGATATGTTGAGGTGAGTCTCTTTAATTCATTTTCATCTTTTGGACCTCCAAATAGAATAATTTTGTAGTTGTTACTTTTAGATAAATAATCAATAACTCGCTCCATTAAATCTATCGGATACATTTTTGTATCAAAAAAGGCAAAAGGTGCAATGCCAATCCATTTCTTTGTGTCTTTTCCGAGTAAATCGTAGATTTTAGATGGCAAATTAAGCTTTTCAGGAAAGATATCTTTAGAAAGGTCTACTTGGCAACCCAAAGCTCTAAAAACGTCTGCATAACGCTCTAAAGTTGTTTTTAGGGGTTTAAATTCCTTTCCCGAAACTAAATTTCTTTTATCCGTTCTGCCTTTGTCAATAGTTTTAGAAGAAACACCCTTTAATTTGAAAAGAGATTTTATCACATTGCTTCGTAAAGACGCATGTAAATCAGCTATTTCTGTGTATCCGTTGTTTTTTATTTCTGAATAAAATTTTAGCAATCCTTTTAAGCCTTGGTGTTTCCCGCGGATATCTGCAGTAACAACATTAATCCCTTTTACTGTTTCAAAAACGGGTTTTAAAAAGGATTTTGTAGCGATAGTTATTTTGACATTTTTATTCTGCTGAAGCACACAACGAAGTACGGGTACAGCAATGGCGCCATCGCCAATATCAGAAAAACGAATTACTAAAATATGTTTTGTGGAATTCATAAAATTAATTTCTCCTTGCTTTACTATGTAGCGGCTATTTTTACATAAAGAATGCCTTTTGTCCAAGCGAATTATTATGGCTATTTCCAATAATCGGCTACCCATTTTGCAGGACGTACATAGCGATACCATTTTCCTTGTCCGCCTTTAATAGCTTTGTGAGGATTGATTTCCCCATGGAAAATAATAATTTTTGAGCCCTCAGGAATTTCAGGAACTTTCCAAAAAGCAAACGGAATTCTAGATACACAATCGTATTTATAACTTGGACACCATTCGGTAGGCCAGTAGTTTAACATTCCTTTTTCATGAACTGCCCAAGACAAATATTCTTGTTCATTTCTATGATCTTTTCTTATCGTATCAAAATTTTCAACAAAATAATCATACACATATCCGTGTTTTCCAATTTCAAACCTATAAACAGATGAATTACCTGTAATTCGCCATTGTTTATTGTAGTCTTTAATAATCATAAAAGGATTGTCATCTTCAAAAAAGCAATCGATATTATCTACAATAACAACATCTAAATCCAAGAAAAGAGCTGTTCCTTCTAGGCCATAAAGATCTTCTTTTAATGTGGTAAGTTTTTTCCACATACGCTCAGGCAAATTGGATTTTAACTTCACCTCAGGAATCGGAAAACACTTAATATCATCGTCAATCCCTTTTTCATCATCAGTAAAACAAACCATGGTAAATGGCAACGATAAATTACGTTTAACCATGCTGTGTAAACGGTTTACATAAGTGGCGTCGTATAAAGTACCCCATTTCATGCAAAAAATATGTATGTCTTTTTTATTATCCATTTTATATTTTATTTCTTGTACAATACAGGGTTTAAATTTTCGTCGTTGTACATTTTCATCTGCTTGTACACCTTCATATATTTATCTCCTGATTTAATATCCGCTAATAATTGATCGATTGCTAAAGAAAGATCTTCCTTTTGTTCCAGCAGCACGTCTAATTTTGTTTGACATTGCTTTTTATGAGCTTCAGAAGCATTTTCTCTTGTTGCTTCTTCTTTCATATGATAAATCTTTAATGCCAGAATAGAAAGACGGTCAATCGCCCAAGCGGGACTTTCAGAATTAATTGTAGCATTTTCTTTTACAATAACATCTTTATATTCTTGAAGGAAATAGCTGTCTATAAATTCTACGGTATCTGTACGATCTTGATTAGAAGCATCAATTTTACGTTTTAAAACAAGGGCTTCTTCTGGATTAATATTAGGATCCCTAATAATATCTTCATAATGCCATTGCACCGTATCAATCCAATTTTTTCTGTAAAGAAGGTGTGTAATAGCATCTTTTGGATACGGATTTTCAAAGGGTTGATCTACCGTATCTTTTATATGATACTTTTTAATACTCTCTTCAAAAACATTAAAAGCAAGTTCGCTAAACATTTAATTTCGACTTTAGAGTACAAATATACTTATTTAAAGTACGTTGAATTTAGAGAATGCCGTAAATTTGAAGTATGTATATTTAAATCTATTCGTCATGACAGTTCATAATTTAAGTAAAGAAAATTCTATTGTTAATCATTTTTTAGCTGAATTAAGAAATGTAAATATTCATAATGATAGAATGCGTTTCAGAAAAAATATAGAACGTATAGGAGAAATCTTAGCTTATGAGATTAGTAAAAGTTTACATTTTTCTTCTGAAGAACTAGAAACTCCTTTAGCAAAAACTACTTCTAACCTTATAGATGATGAGATCGTAATTTGCTCCATTTTAAGAGCAGGAATACCTTTACATAACGGACTTTTAAATTATTTTGATTGGGCAGATTGCTCATTTATATCAGCATATCGTTACCAAACTCCAGAGGATGAATTTGAAGTTAATGTAGAGTACCTTGCCTCTCAAAGTTTAGATAATAAAGTTCTGATTCTTGCAGATCCTATGTTGGCTACAGGGCAATCTATTTTAGCAACTTTCGAAGCATTAACAAGAGTAGGTTTACCTAAAGAAATCCATATAGTTTCTGTAATTGGAGCACAACCCGGGATAGATTTTTTAAAAGGGAAGCTTCCAAAAGACACAAAATTATGGATAGGTGAAATAGACCCCGAATTAAATAAAAAAGGATATATTGTTCCTGGTTTAGGAGATGCTGGAGATTTAGCTTACGGAGAAAAACTACAGAAATAAAACAATAAAAGGAAGCAGGATAAAGGACCAAAGAATAAGTTCTTTTATCCATACCCTCTTTAAATTCTCTACATATCTAGCTATAATAACCGATAGTGGAAATATCCAAAAAATAAGCTCTGAGGTATTTGCCGTTTCAGAGAGAATAGCAATTATAATTCCTATAATTAGCATGAGCATTACAAGAATCCCTGGGACTCTGGTAACAAAGGATTTACTTTGCTTTTTCACAAAAAAGAATAAAGAACACCAACCTCCCATAACACACACAAAAACAAAAGGGACAGTATACTTAATGTTTTCAAACTTTTCAATTACAAATTTCGGAGAGAACTGTAATAAAGAAAAGAATTTATCTAAATCTTCCGTTAGATAATAATATGTAAAGGTGATAATGAGTACAGTAAAAAGTGCTGTTAATGGAATTAATAAATTCCTATAATCATTCTTTTTATATAAAAAAATACCAGCATAAACCATTATAATAAATAGGAGCGACCAGCTATAAAAATAGGTAGCTACAAATACCCAAAGAGAAGCATCGAAGATTTTTATTTCAATATCTCTATTAGAACGAATACTCACTAATCTTCTAAACGACAACAGTATAAAAAGATTCGCCAACAGTAAATTTAACTGATTGAAAATTTTAGGGAATAAGCAGAAGAGTAACACAAATAAAAGGATTGTATAGGAGTTACTCTTGGTTAATGAGTTTTTTCTGTTGATAAAGTCTACAAGAAATAATGATATAATAACTACAATAATAGATTCAATAAGATTGAAAATTACACCCTGGTTAAAAGGAGCATCCAAATAGAAAAAGTAACCGCCAATTAAAAAAAAGGAGATAAAAACACCAAGAATTATAAAATTTATAGGATTAGTTCTTTCAAAAATGCTTGATATCATGACAGGTTTTTGTATTTTTGTGCTGTAAATTTAATATATCTTTTACTGATGAGTGACTTTTTCTATGGTATTCAGGATTTGTTTGAGAACATTTTGTTCATTCCTTTAGACGCTTTACGATTTTTAAATAGTTGGTGGTTATCTAATATTATCAACTGTATCTTTATAATCATTGGATTCATTGCATTCTTTTTATGGATGAAGCAAATGATAATTTATAGCGAAGAAGAAAAAGATCCGTATTATAACTCTTAATATTGTTATCAAATAACGAATCATAAAAAAATCCTATCAATTTTAATTGATAGGATTTTTTTATGATTATACTTTTCTTTAAGCTCTTTCTTGTTTAGCGTATTCTTTAAGGAATTTATTAAGTTCTAATAATGATAGTCCTAATAATACCAATCCTAATAACGCAATAGGAATTAAGAATTTATAACTTTTAATTAATCCTTTTGATTCCACACCTCTTCTTGGGAAATCGGAAATTACGTTTACAATCTCAGATTTATTAGCTTTCTCTTGATTAAGATCTACAATACTTTGTTTTATAAAATCAATTTGTCTTATTAAAGCTAATTCTTTGTTCTGTTCAGAATTACCACTTTCACCCAAACTTATGTTTGTTCCTTGCATTGGCTTGTCAGCTTCTTTTTCCATTACTCTCTTGTACAACCCTTGTAAAGAGTCAATCTCTACTAATTGCGTACGTAAGATGCTATCTTGAAGAGTTAAGTTAGTTTGTCTAATGTTCTTCTGAATTTTAAAATAATCATTAGAAGATATGGACCTTATAATAGGAGCTTGAATTTTCTTAGCTACCTTATTATCAGTTGCTCTAACAATAATAGTATGAAAACGAGCATCGAAAGAGTTAAAGTTTTCTAGATATTTTTCCATATCTATAGCTTTTCTAGTGGTAGTATCTAGACTTCTAATAAACTCATCAAACAATTTTATTTTCTGATTCTCATCAGAGTATGAGTCAGCTTCAATTTCTTTAATGCTTGCAGCTTCTTTCGGACTTATACTAAATGCTTCTGCCAATGCAGAAGAGTCTTTTGCTTCAGCTAATTCGTTATAAAATCTAATGTTATTGTAAAGCTGTTGTACACTCTGGAAATTTGGTTCCAAAACCATTGTAGAAACATAAATAGGATCCTTTTTATAGTCGATAAAGCTACCAATTATAAGACCAACAACACCAGCAATAACAAATTTGATAATATGCTTTTGGATAAAAAGCATGAAACCAATAAGAAGGCCAAAAATGCCTTTAAAAATATTGCCGATAAATTTGAAGAATTTTTTAAATCCATCCCCAATTAATTTGAACAATTGACCCAAATCAATCTCTTCAGAATTGTTATTCTGATTGTTAGGTTGAATATTTTCACTCATGCTGGTTAGTTGTTTTTGAAAATTTGTTCTAAAATTTTTCTTGTTATTAAATATGTAGGCTTAACACCTGTAATTCCTAATCCTCCTGAAGCTAATGTACTTCCAGTTTCTAATGGGTTATCTGAAGCATAATATGCATATCGTACCTTTACATCTTCAGAAATACTCTTACGTATTTTTGAAGCCGATTGGATAGCCTTTTGGTAATGCGCTCCTTCCATTTCTAATCCGATAACGTTCCATGTACTATCGTAAAAGAATTTCAATATGTCTTTATTTTGTAGGGAAGTTCCAAGAACACTTATCATCGTTCCTTCGAAAACACGTAAATCGTTTCCTTCAAAATCTTCCGCACAAAGTTCATTTTTAAATGGATAATTATCTGCTGTTCCTTCAAAAATATGGGCATTCGGAATCATTAAATCCCCTTTTCCTCCTTCTAAAATACCAGCTTTTCCCATAATAGAAACAGAACCGATATTCAAGAATTCATTTTTCTCTCCCTTTGTTTTGAATGGTTTTAGAAGCTCGTCTATTGTTTCATAGGCTTGCTCTCCAAAAGCATAATCCATTACAAATAATACTGGCATATTATCTTTGTCAGTATCGGCATCAAAAGTAAAATTTATTTTGTCAAAATCTATCTTTGATGTGTCAAAAATTTGAACATCTATATTTGTACCCGATGTATCGTCTATTGCAATCATTCCACTTTTCTCAGCATAAGTACGTACTTTCGTTCTAAGCGTAGAGTTTGAGGGCTGACTCAGCAACTCATAAACGTCATAATCGTTTTTCTGACTGCTGAATTCTTTCTTTAAAACTGCCGATGCAAATAGAGAATTCATAACACTATGCATGTTTGCACTTATAATATGAATCGGTCTGTGTAATAAATTATTCTTTTTTAAGATGCTTTTTATATTGTTAGCCCATATCTCTCCATGAATATGATGCCCCAAACGCTCTCTTAAAACTGGGCTAAAAGTAATAGTCCGTTTATTGCCGTCTATTAATTCTTCTAGCGCGATTTTTCCCATCCAGTAAACTATTTCTAAGAAACGTTCTGGATTGTCTTTTGTTGCGAAAAGTTTATGAGCTGCTAAACATTCTTCAAATGTTCTACCTAAAATATTGGATGCATGACTTAAAGCAACTTCCCTTTCAGGTTGCGTAAGTTTATTCTTTAAAACTGCTTCTTCTAATTTTTTCCAATCGCGAATCGTTTGTCCAGATTCTTCGATAAATACATTGCCTGCAATTTTATGAGATTCTATAAATAAAAAAGTAAGATGCGTTAAGATGTCATAAATATCAGATCGTCCTCTGGTAATCTCAATATTCATCTGATCATCATCTATTCGGTAGCAGTTCCTTCTCCTTTTTGGAGGAACAATCACCTCAAAACTCGAATTCTTATAACCTTCTTCCGAAGTTAAATTTATATATCGACATTGTTCTATTCCAATGGGTAGTCGGTCAAGGATATACACCAAACCGTTGAGTTCTACTTTTGGTTCTGCAACAGAACCATAAATTTCTGGTCTTAATTGTAATAATGACTCTCGTAATGTTTCTCCAGAGACTCCCATTGGTTTATAAAAACCACGATTAAAAAGGTGTCTCATAGCGATATACATTCGCTCTATAGCTCCTGAAGATTCTTGAGCTCTCGTTCTAGATTTTATTTTACTCATATGATATTTTACTGCACAAAAATACAAGTTCTTTTTTAAATCTCACTATTTGAGTTTAATTCCTTGTTAAGTTATATCGAAAATGAGTTAAATTTTCTGCGGAAAAATGAAGTAAATACGACTTTTAATAGAATTTATTACTGCAATCTGTCAATTGTTTTATGACTTTTGAAACTTTTTTAGCTCATCGGCTATCTTTCTATCATTCGCTAAACGTTGGATTTTATTTTGCCCTCCTAATTTCCCTTGAGATTTCATAAAATCAGAAAACGCCCCTGTTTCTAAAGGAGTAATTTTTAATTGTTGTAATACTTTCCCTTGAATTAAATCGTAGTAATAGCTGTTTTGCTCTTGTAAAGTTTCATCTATTTTTTTGGCAAAAGCTTCCATATCATTTGGAGGTGTTTCAAATTCTATAAACCATTCATGATATGGTAATTCTCCTCCTTCTGGAGTAATTTGAGGAGCAACGGTAAACTCATTAATAGAAGTATTATAGGCTTTTGTTGCTGCTCGCATAGATTGTTCTACTTCTTTGGCAATAACATGCTCTCCAAAGGCAGATATAAAATGCTTAATTCTACCAGAAACAATAACGCGATATGGATTTTTAGAAACAAACTGAATAGTATCTCCAACATTATAACCCCAAAGTCCAGCGTCTGTAGAGATAATCATTACATAATTTACATGCAACTCAACGTCTTCAATAGTCAGTCTTTTTGGATCTTCTGTATGGAATTCATCTGCTTTTATAAACTCATAAAAAATTCCTGAATTCAGCAGTAAAAGCATTCCCTTTTCTTTCTGAGAATCTTGATATGCAAAAAAGCCTTCACTTGCAGGAAATAACTCTATGCTGTCTACTTTTCTTCCTATTAATTCCTCAAATTTTGCTCTATACGGTTCAAAATTTACACCGCCATAGATAAATAGATTGAAATCTTTAAAAACGTCACCTACTTTTTTAGATGTTTTCTGCTGAATTCTCTCGAAATACATCTGTACCCAAGAAGGAATCCCGCTTATAACAGTCATATTCTCTGGGAGTGTCTCTTCAACAATAGCATCGACTTTCGTTTCCCAATCGTCAATACAGTTGGTTTCCCAACTTGGCATTCTATTTTTCTGAAGGTAACCAGGAACATAATGAGCTACAATCCCAGATAAACGGCCTAATCTAATCCCATGTTTCTCTTCTAGAATGGGACTTCCTTGTAAGAAAATCATCTTACCATCTACAAAGCTTGCATTTCCAGTTTCATGGATATATGCTAGAATCGCATTTCTAGCAGCTTCAATATGGTGAGGCATAGAGTCTTTAGTAATCGGGATATATTTCGCTCCCGAAGTTGTTCCAGAAGTTTTAGCAAAGTAGCTAGGTTGTCCAGGCCATAATATATCTTTTTCTCCCTTTACAACTTTTTCTACATAGGGTTTTAAATCCTCATAATCTCTTACAGGAACTTCCTTAGCAAAATCTGAATAAGAATTGATTTTATCAAAATGGTGGTCTTTACCAAACTGCGTTTCTTTAGCATCTTTAATAAGCCTATTAAAAACTGATTTCTGAGTTTCAACAGGGTTATCGATCCATTTTTGGTCTTTATAATGGATGTATTTGGCAAATAATTTGGCGGCAAATGGCTTTAATGACATATAGTTTTATTGAAAATCAATATAATCTTTTGGATCTACTGGATACCCTTCACTCCATAATTCAAAATGCAAATGTGGTCCAGTTGTTAGCTCTCCGGTATTCCCGATAATAGCTATTACTTCTCCAGCTTTTACTAAATCTCCTTGCTTAACACTCAATGAAGAATTATGTTTATACGCAGAAGTGAGTCCAGAACCGTGTTCTATAATACAAACATAACCAGTTTCTGATGTCCATTCAGCAAAAATAACCATTCCATCTGCTGCAGATTTTATTGGAGTGTCTTTTGGTGCTAGAATATCTATTGCATAATGCTTCTCTTTTGCATTATATGACTGAGATATTGTTCCGTTTACGGGAGGAAATAAAACAAAATCTGATCGTGTAGAAGCAGATTCAAATAAATTGTATTTATCTTCCATTGCTACCCGTTCTCTTAATAGTGAATCTTGCTTACTCGGATTTAGATTTACAGCGATGGTATCTTTTCTAAATTCATTGAAAAGAGAATCTTTATCTATTTCTTGCGTGTTTATTTCTCCTTTTAATACCTTCTGAATCTTATCGTAATACAATTCATTAGCACGTAATTTTGCGGTTAACGAATCTGCTTTATAAGTAAGATCGATGGCTCTTCTTTTAAGTGTTGTAGAAGAATAGCCAGGAATATACTCACGAAGCGGAGTAAAGGCAATCAATACAGTTGTAAAAGCAATGATAAATACCGAGAAAAGAGTTCCTAATACAAAAACATTCAGCCTGTTTAATTTAAATGATAACTTCTCTTCAAAAGTATCTTCATTTAAAATAACAAGTCTGTATTTATGGAGCAGCTTCTTTTTAATCTGCTTTCTTTTCTTTTTTTTCTTGGCCATCACAAGCAAATATAATTATTAGGATGTTACATAGCTTTCTGTTAAAGGAAATTTGTTTTTTTTTAACGCATCAAAACGTTAATTTTTATATTATTCCTACATAAAGTGATGATTTTAAGAAAAAAGATGATTTTTTGTATTCATTTCTTATTACCTTTGTTATCTAAAATTATATTAAAATGATATCATTAAACATTTTTCTAGGAATGATTGGTCCATGGCAAATCGCGATAGTAGTTATTTTAGTACTATTATTGTTTGGAGGTAAGAAAATACCAGAATTAATGCGCGGACTAGGAAGCGGTATCAAGGAATTTAAAGATGCCTCTAAAGAAGAAGATGAACCTACAGTTGATCAGAAAAAAGAGAACAACTAATTTATATTAGTTTATTCCTAAAATAAAATAAAAATGCCGAACTATAACTAAATATAGTTCGGCATTTTTGTTTGCTTAATTGTAAGCTTATTCTGCTTTAGCAATGTCTTTGTTCTGATCTGTAAACTTCAATGTTTTTAAGATAGCTTCCAACTCAAACATATAATCTCTTTTGTTTGTAGACGGTGCAAAAGTAAATCCTTCAACTACCAATAGTCGGTTATTAGGTTTGTCTTCTACAATATAGTTTATAAAAGGTCCAGCCATAAAGAAGTTTTTAATCTCCCACATACCTTTAGTTTCAATAGCTTTTCTTCCAGCCACTTCAGCATCAAATACATAAGGAGCATATGCTTCTTCAGTAATCATATACATTCCTTCTTTTCTTCCTGGCACATATTTTTCTCCAATAGAATCACGCATTTTTATGATAGCATCTACACGAGAAGAATCGTTTGGAATACTGTTTAAAGGCATTTCATATACCAAGATATTCATGGTTCCTTTACGGATTTGGCGCTCTATCCAGAAGAAATTCCCTTCTTGTTTCGCAATTTTATAAATAGAAGGCATCGTTAAAGATATACCTAATTCTTCGGAAAGTGCTGTCTCTCTGTTTAGAGAACGTGTAAAACGCTCCTGACTTTCTTTAATATCGTTTTTCTTAAAAGCTTCTATTATTTGCGGAGCAGCTTCTGCTAGTTTCTCAATTATTTTATCTTCGGTAGGCGCTTTAATGATCCCTACTTTTTGTGGCTTGGCATATAAATCGGTTCTTAACCCCGATACTTCTGCAGTATCTTTCTTTATAACCAATACATTACGACTGTTTCTAGTGGCTCCAGTAAAAACCTCAAAAGGAATCTGATGAATGGTAAATAGTGGCTCTATCATTGGAAGTCCTAAGACCTCATCTGCATAGTATTTTCGGATAGAATCTCCAACACGCCCATTCCACATATCGTTATCGATTACAATAGACAAGGTGTTAATGGCACCTACAGAATTTGGAAGAAATTTCTCCTCTTTTTTACTTTCTTTACAGGAAAGCACTAATAAGAAGACCATTATTCCCATTAAAATTTTTTTCATCGTTTTAGGTTTTTTGATAAAGCTCCCACACCATAGCGCGAGAATTAAAAATAAGTTAATTTGGTGTCGGTACATTTGTAAAACAAACCCTTGTTAGGAAGGTTAGCAATTACAAAGAACCAATTTAATACCAGGTTTTAACTTACTCCCTCTAATATCGTTCCAATCTTGAATATTTTTAACAGAAATTCCAGGAAATTTATTTGCGATGCTCCAAAGTGAGTCACCACTTCTTACAATATATTCCTTGGAGGCGCTAGTTTTACTGCTAGTTGTAGACTTTGAGCTACTCGAAGCAACAGGCTTTTTAGGATAGATAATTAATCGTTGTCCGATACGAATATTATTGTTTCTTAATCCATTCCAACGTTTTAATTCGCTAACACGAACACCGTACTTCTCAGCGATTTTTCCTAACACATCACCACTTTTTACACGATAACGAATCTGAGAGCTCGTTTCTACAAGCTCAGGAAGTGGTTTTTCTCTTAATAGAAGCTCTTTTTCAACACGTGCATATATAGAGTCTTCATTGGCAACAAACCTTCCAATAGCTTCTCTTGGTAATCGTAAGGTATAGTTTTTATCATCTATAAAAGGAATGATATCCAACTTATAAGAAGGATTAAAGAGTTGTACTTCTTCACGATCGATTTCTAAATACTCTGAAATCTGATCAAAAGAGATTAATTTTTTAATTCTTACCGTATCTGTTTCAAAGTAAGCAGCCTGCGCACCATAATCTTCAAACCCATGTTCCTTAGCATATTCCATAATATACATGGTTGCTAAGAAAGCCGGTACATAACCTGCTGTTTCTCGTGGTAAATAGGTGCGTAAGTTCCAATAATTACTAGAACCACCGCTTCTACGGATGGCTTTATTTACATTTCCAGGTCCAGAGTTATAGGCTGCTAAAGCAAGATCCCAATCACCAAACATCTCATATAATTTACCTAAATATTTACAAGCAGCTTCCGTAGAACGCATCGGATCGCTACGCTCGTCTACATAACTACTTACATCCAATCCGTATGCTTTCCCTGTTGGGTACATAAATTGCCAAATTCCCGTTGCTCCAACTCTCGACTTTGCCTTTGGATTTAATGCAGATTCTATAACCGCTAGGTATTTCATCTCCAACGGAATATCATAATTATCTAATTGCTGTTCGAACAAAGGAAAGTAGAATCTACTACGTGCCATTACGCGAGATAAGAAACCGCGTTTATTCTTTAAAAACATTTTAATAACACTTTCTAAAGAAGGGTTGTATTCAACATTAAAAGGGGTTTTCTGATTCAGCTTAGCTAATCTAACCTTTAAAGTATCGGTAGGGAGGTCTACATAATCTACTCTTTCAAAGGTTAAATTGGTAATATCAGTATAGATAGTATCATATAAACCAGCGTTTAGAAATTCGTTCATCCAGATGCTATCGATCTTCTGAGCCTCTGGGTGATCTGCATATCCGTATGTAAATTCTTTTTCTTCAGCAATAACAAAGCGTTCTCCATCTATAATGAGAGAATCCGACTCTTTTAGAGCTTCTGTAGCTACAATATCTAAGGTGTCGCTAGAAATTTCTAACGGTATTGTATCTATTTTAGTATTTGGTTTTTGTTGCTGGGCATAGGTGAGGGAGCCAAAAGCACTGACCAACAGTGCAGTAAAAACTTGCTTCATGAATCAATATAAATTTTCATTAGAACGAACAATTTGTAAAAATCGTGTTTTTTTGAAATAAAAACATATCAAATTTGTTAAAAAAATTAGCCCCTCCTTTTTTTAATTAGGAAGGGCTTGGCTAAAATCAAATTGGTTAATGATTATCGTGATAACATATCCTCAGGAGTACTCATTAAATAAACCTCAGAACCGGCCATTAAAAATGCACCGACTCCATACTTCTGCGTCATGTTTTTAGTTACAGATTTTGGTGAAGCCCCCACAGGTTGTACCCATCCTAATTTACCTTCTGTGTTTACAGCAGATACCAATGCGCTCCATCCTTTTTTTGCGGCTTCTTTATATTCTTGTCCTTCTAATAAACCGTTGTTTATACCATATGCTATACCGTATACCATAAAGCCTGTAGCGCTCGTTTCTGGCACAGGATACGATTCTGGATCCAATAAGCTGGCATGCCAAAATCCTTCTTCATCTTGCAAACCAACTACTCTTTTACACATATCTTTATAGAGGTTTTCATAATAAGGGCGGTATTTATTTCCTTTTGGTACGGCTTTTAAAATGTTTACTAAACCACCAATAACCCATCCGTTACCGCGCCCCCAAAATACTTTCTCTCCATTTGCTTCTTTCATAGATGGAAATCTAAGATCTCTGTAGAAAAGCGATTCGTCTTCGTCATAAAGAAAATCATAGGTTATTTTAAACCCATCATCCATATATTTCAAATACTTCTTATCTCCTGTAGCCTCATATAATCCAGCGTAAACAGGAGGCCCCATAAATAGCGCATCACACCAAGACCACCTTTTATGGTTTCTTCTAAAATTATCTTCGGTATTATTCTTATCCCATTTTGGGGTGTTTTCTATTACCCATTCTGTACGTGCTATTGTTGGGATCAGAATATCATCTTTCTTATATTTTTTATAAAGTTCAAGGTATGTTTGTCCAATACAGATATCGTCGGCATGATACATACGTTCTCCCACTTGCCAATAATTTTTCTTTCCGATGGTATGCAACCAATCGTAATAAGACTCGCTATCTGCCATCTTTGCCCATTGAGACATTCCGTAGAAAAGTGTTGCATTTACCCAATACATACTAACATTTCCTTTCGTAGCCTCAGGAAAATCTTCAATCTGCCAATCTGCAACCTCTTTCATAACATGCTTAACGTCTTCTTTTTTAAAGGATGCGCTAAAACCTTTAGAAACATCGTTTACTCTTATTGCTGAATGGTAATTTGTAAACCCTGCGTAATCGTGATTATACATCCAAAATACTTTCGAATTTGGATCGTTTAAGGCTACATAAGGGCGCACGTTGTCTTTAGAAGAGTTTTGCGTAATACTATCTATTTCCCAATTATTACCATAGTTTTTGGTGGTCCATTTCTGAATCTCAAACACATCGTTAACAGGTTTCGATAAGTAAACAACATCGGGGTTGTTATGATCTAAGTATAAACCACCAGAATAGTGAGGCTCATCCTCTTCATTTTCCTTCGGGTCGTAGTTTCTCTGAAACCATCTCCCAGCATCTGTAATTTTATGATTCTGCCATTTCTCACCATCCCAACGCGCATACCAATATTGGTGCTTTAATTCGCTTACAAACTGCACATAGGCAATCACTGGGTAGTCGTTTGCATCATAAGCTACATCCCAAACCCATGCTCTGTGTTTAGACTTTCCTGCATCGTATACCAAATCTGCTTGCTCATGAGTATATGGAGCATCTGCTAGCGTACCAATTTTATCACCATTTGCTTTACGCAGCGCACCGTCTTTATAACTCATATAATAAATAGAGTTTAGGTATTTTTGTCTTGGATGCCCGTTTGTAAATGCAAAATGAATCTGGTCTTTACCATTGTTAGCCACCTTTAAATAAGGTCTTCCGCGTGGTCCCTCTCTAGAGTCTTCTGCATTCTTTATTAATGTTTTAGCTTCCGACCAATTCTCTAAATCATCAGAATACATAAAGTTTGGTTTGAAGTCTGTACCTCTAAAGAACAGAAACAATCGATTGGATTCTTCGGATAAGCTTACAGGATTGGAATAGGTAGCTCCAAAAGAACCGTTACCATAATTACTTATTTCTTGAACAGGTTCCCATTCTGTTACGTCATATTTATTTTTACTGATACGGTAGTACATTGGCTTTTTATCACCATGTGCTGTAAAGAAAGTAATGAGTCTGCCATCTTCTAAAGTAGTGATAGATGGATTTGCATGATCGTCTTGATCTAACTTTTCCATGTGGGTTACATGCTTCGTCTCATTCGTTTTGGGGTTATAAGAAAAGCTTTCTATATCTCCTTCACTGTTTACATACCCGCCAAAATACATATCGTTGGCGTATAGTACTCTTGGATCAGAAAACCAACACCAAGCACCATCATCAGTAATCTTTACATAGTCTTCTGCTGGATATTCGGTTTCTTGGGCAAATCCGGATATACTTATTAAAAGCATGCAAAATGCATTCAATACTTTATTCATATTTAGTTTTAGGTTGATTGAATTCCAAATATATAAAAATATTAAGGTGAATTTTACTTTTAACAGCATCAGTTATGTTAAAGTATTGATTATGTAAGGGTATTCAGCCAATGAGAAGCGAATTAAATAGCTCTGGCGTAGGAGGTATAAAACAAAACAGGCCTTCGGATGACCGAAGACCTGTTTTTATAATTGTATTTTAAATAAACAATCTTTGGGCGAACCTTAGTTGTTTATTTAATGTATTTATTTGCTTGTATTAGTCTAGAATAGCAGCAATTCCAGGAAGTGTTTTCCCTTCTAAGCTCTCTAGCATTGCACCACCTCCGGTAGAAACATAACTTACTTTATCTTCAAAACCGAATTGTTTAACAGCGGCAACAGAATCTCCACCACCAACAAGAGAGAACGCTCCTTTTTTAGTAGCCTCTTCTATAAAACTACCAATTGCGATAGTTCCTTTTGAGAAAGTTTCCATTTCGAAAACTCCAATAGGACCATTCCAAAGAATAGTTTTAGAATCTAAAATAACTTGTTTAAAATTCTCTAATGTTTTAGGACCAGCATCTAAACCTTGCCATCCGTCTGGAATCTCACTTACAGGAGAAATTTGAGTCTCAGCATCATTATTAAAATCATCCGCAGCAATTACATCTACAGGTAAATGTACTTGAACTCCTTTTTCTTTAGCTTCTTTTAAAATACTAAGAGCCAACTCTTGTTTGTCATCTTCACAGATAGAATCTCCAATCTTTCCGCCTTGAGCTTTTACAAAAGTATATGTCATTCCACCACCAATAATTAGGTGATCTACTTTATCCAAAATGTTCTCGATGATTGTAATTTTAGACGATACTTTAGACCCTCCAAGAATTGCAGTAATAGGCTTTTCTCCAGTTTCCATTACTTTTCTAATCGACTCAATTTCTTTCGCCATTAAGTATCCAAAACATTTGTTTTCACCAAAATACTTAGCTACAACAGTTGTAGACGCATGCGCACGGTGAGCAGTTCCAAAAGCATCATTTACGTAAATATCTCCTAGTTTAGAAAGTCCTTCAGCAAAAGTTTCTTCTCCCTTTTCTTCCTCTTCATGGAAACGTAAATTCTCTAGTAATAATACCTCTCCTGGTTGTAAAGCAGCAACAGCCTCTTCAGCAACTCTACCTACACATTTATCGATAAATTTAACTTGAACTCCAATGATTTCAGAAGCCTTACTAGCAAGGTGCTTTAAAGACATATCGTCTCTAACTTCCCCTTTAGGTCTCCCTAAATGACTCATTAAAACAGCGCTTCCACCATCTTCAAGAACCTTAATAACAGTTGGTTTAGCAGCCTCTATACGATTGGTGTCTGTAATATTAAATTCAGCATCCAATGGTACATTAAAATCTACACGGATTAAAGCTTTTTTATTTTCAAAATTAAAATCGTCTATCGTCTTCATCTTATTCTTGGGTTAATTAAGGCGCAAATTTAACTATTTATCGTTACCTAAGAAAACACAAAGAGTTATATAAAGTTAAATCGATATTAAATTCGTTACAATGTTAATTTTCAACGGTAGTTTAAAGGGTTATTGCTGAATTATTTTCAGCAACAAACAATACATTAGCTTCATAACACTCATTCTTGCAATAACATAATCGTTGCTTTCTTGATACGTACACAATTGAAGGAGCCAAGAGCACATTCTATTTATAAGCTCCCATGTACAAGTAATCAAAATATCATTTGTAGAAACAAAAGAGAAAAGTTACTTTCACACCGTAAAGAAGAAAATATGCTTTTCAGCGAAGTTTTAGGGCAGGCTCATATAAAAAAACATCTAACGTATAGTGCCGATAATAGCAGAATACCACACGCACAACTATTTGTTGGGCCAGAAGGTAGCGGAGTGTTGCCAGCGGCAATAGCATACGCACAATATGTTTTATGTGGCAATACAGGTAGTGAGAACACTACAGGAAATGCTTCTTGCAACCTAAAATTTAATAACCTTACACATCCAGATTTACATTTTGCCTTTCCGGTGGCTACCACAGATAAGGTAAAGAAAAATCCCGTTAGTAATCACTTTTTAACCGAATGGAGAACCTTTGTAAAAGAGCAACCTTATGGTAATCTTTTCGATTGGTATCAGATTCTAGAGATAGAAAACAAACAAGGACTTATTGGTGTAGATGAGGCGCAAGATATTGTAAAATCATTATCGCTAAAAGCCTATGAAGGAGGGTATAAGGTGATGATTATTTGGATGGCAGATAAAATGAATACTGCTGCTGCCAATAAATTACTAAAGCTTATTGAAGAGCCACCAAGCAAAACCTTTTTTATTCTTATTGCTGAAGATGAGGAGCAGATTATCCAAACTATTCGCTCTCGTTGTCAGATTTTACATTTCCCACCATTAGCAGAAAACGTAATAACGGAAGCCTTACAAGCAAAAGGATTGGATGCCAATGCGGCGCTTAAAATAGCGCACCAAGCAAACGGAAATTTTAATAAGGCGATAGATTTGGTGAACCGCGATTCTGAAGATTTGGTATTCGAAAAATGGTTTGTAAGCTGGGTACGTGCTGCATTTAAGGCGAGAGGAAATAAAGCCGTTATTCACGATTTACTTTCGTGGAGTGAGGAGGTTGCCAAAACAGGGCGCGAAACACAAAAGAAGTTTTTACTGTTCTGTATTGATGTTTTTAGGCAAGCAATGCTAGTAAATTATCAAGCAGGAGAGCTCGCCTTTATGGATTTCTCTGTGGAAGGATTTAAGCTAGAAAAATTTGCACCTTTTGTGCATGGAAATAACATTCTCGAAATCACGGAAGAGCTAGAAGACGCCATTTACCATATTGAGCGTAACGGAAATTCTAAAATTATACTCACAGACGTTTCCATTAAACTTACACGCTTACTTCATACCAAAGAATAGTTGCTATTTAAGCATCAGAATATCTTTTAACCCTCTTTAAGGGTAAATATCTCATGTAAAATACCAATACATTACACTACTTAGGGGTTTCCCCACAGGGTAGATAAGCTCCCCCACACCCAAAATAGTGCTCCCCACACGTATGAGAGGCTTCCCCACGTATAGTAAAGCCGTCCCCACGGGTAGAACACCGTTCCCCACCGTGGGGAAAGACAAACTTGGTGTGGGGGAGATTTGTGGTGGTGTTATGATAGGCAATTAGTTGCTGGGGAAACTTTTATACTTGTGTGAAAAGTATTAAAGTCCATTTTGGTTTTAGTTGGTGTGGGTTTGTATACTACAGTTTTTAGGGTTTTTAAAGGACTTGATTTTAGCTCAATTCCAGCTTCTTTGAAACCGGGTTCAGCATCAGAAATCGATTCATGACAGAAATAAAGCTTCTCTATTATTTAACCAAAATTACCTTTTTATCATTTGGGCGTTACCTAAAGGTCGGGCTTTTCGTTACAATATTTTTTGAAGAAAAATCAAAAAAGGATTTTCTCTGCAATCCCTAACGCATAAACACACCGTCTTAATGATACATATTGTCGGTTGCTTAAGGCATACAATCAGTATAGTTTTGGTTTATGATAAATAAATTTCTTTTAAAAGAATTTGGCGATAGAATACGCTACTTAAGAACTCATGATGAATTAAGTCAAGAGCAGTTATCACACAAAACGGGGTTTCACAGAACTTATATCGGAATGATAGAAAGAGGTGAACGAAATATTTCACTTACCAATATGGCGATTTTTGCTAAAGCCTTCAATTTAACTCTTGACGAGCTTTTAAAATTTGATAATGCTAAAGAGTTACTTAAAAAATACGAATTAAAAACTGAAGATTAATGTCAAGAAAACATTCATTTAAATTGACATTATCAAATAATGTTACTGAAAAACAAGGAATAAATTATCTAATTGAGGAAGAAACAGGATTTTTCAAGATTGATAAAGAAATGAAAAGAGAGCTTTTGGATAGAGTTAATATTCCTCATAATTTTTTACAATCTTTTGATATGGTTTATATTCCTAAATTAAAAGGAATTGTATTTGAAAAAGATTACATTGAAACACATCTAGATGAGATTTTATTTATAGAATTAAAAACCACAAAAAAGTATCTTCCTGACAATCCTAAAGGGTTCTTTTTTGGAGCAACGGAAAATGAATTTAATTTCGGGAAATTATTAGGCGATAGATTTAGATTTTGTTTCGTATCTCTAAATGAGAAGTCTCCTTCTTATGCAATGTTAACCATTGAAGAGTTAGAAAAAATCATCAGAAATAAAAGAATTCAATTTCAGATTAATTTATAGATAGGTCAATTTCAAAATATGATTTAATGGCGTAGCGGATTTTTATAACATAAATATACGTATGCTTTAAATCCCAAGATTTAAGTTCAACATACAATCAAAAAGCCACTCTGCAAGGAGTGGCTTTTTGGTTTTGAAAATTATAATTTATGAAAGTCTTTTTTTGGATTCTTTAATAGCATGGTCGCAAGCTCTTGCTGTAAGCGCCATATAGGTTAACGATGGATTTTGTGTGGCTGTTGAGGTCATACAAGCGCCATCTGTTACATATACATTTTTACAGGCGTGGAGCTGGTTCCATTTGTTTAGAAGCGACGTTTTTGGGTCGTTCCCCATACGTACACCGCCCATTTCGTGGATATCAAGTCCTGGAGCTTTGTCTGGTACATCATGAACCTTAATATTGGTAAATCCTGCTACTTCAAACATTTCTGTAAACTGCTCTACATAATCGGCAATCATTTTTTCATCGTTATCATCATAATCTAAATTGATGCGTAACTGTGGAATTCCGTATTGATCTGTTTTTTCAGTATCCAAACTCAATGTACTTTCTTCTTTCGGAATGGTTTCTCCCATCATATGCGAGCCTACACGCCAGTTTCCATACTTTGGATTCACCAAGTTTTGTTTTAAATCTTCGCCGAGACCATCAGCATTCTGAATTATTTGTCGGTTAGCACCAAAGCCAGCAGCATACCCCCTTAGGAAGTCGGTTTCTTGCTTATGTACATTTCTAAACCTTGGTACATAGCCGCTTGTTGGTCTTCTTCCTTCCGTAGTAACATCTAAATTGCCATCGTATTCGGCACTCATGCTTACTCTATAGTTATGGAAAGCAATGTATTTTCCTAGGAGTCCGTTGTCGTTCCCCAATCCGTTCGGAAAGCGATTCGATTTAGAGTTAAGGAGAATCATATTCGAATTAAAAGCACTTGCATTTACAAAGATAATAGGCGCAAAATATTCGGTTGTTTCTTTGGTATTAGCATCTATTACTAGCACTCCCGTAGCCTTTTCTTTCTTATCATCATAAACAATAGAATGTACAACGGCATCGTGTTGCATGGTAAGGTTACCAGTTTTTTGCGCCCAAGGAAGAGTACTAGAATTACTACTAAAGTAACCTCCAAACGGACAGCCACGACGACATAAATCTCGTGTTTGACACATGGCTCTTCCTTGTTTCATGAAGATGTCTTTGTTCTCGGTAATATGTGCGCAACGCCCATAGATTACATGGCGCTCGTTATTATATTTTTCAGCAATAACCTTTTTAAAATATTCTTCCGTAGGATTTAACCCCATCGATTTTAAGAACTCCCCATCTGGAAGCACATCTATATTATCATATTCCCCAGAAATCCCAACGAATTTCTCCACATAGCTATACCACGGGGCAAGGTCTTTATAGCGGATTGGCCAATCTACAGCGAAATCATCTCGCGCAGGTCCTTCAAAGTCAAAGTCGCTTAAACGCTGCGTTTGTCTAGCCCAAAGAAGCGATTTACCTCCCGTTTGATACCCTCGAATCCAATCGAATGGCTTCTCTTGGATATAAGGTTGCTCCTTATCTTTTGTAAAAAAGTGCTGTGAGTCTTCTTTAAAATTGTAACACCTAGCTGCTATTGGGTTCTCCTTTTGCGTATCGAACGTAGTTTGATTGGCATGCTTCATTTCCCAAGGCTGCATGTTGGTGGTTGGATAGTCTTTTATATGAGTTACATCTCTTCCGCGCTCTAAAACCAATGTTTTTAATCCTTTTTCGGCAAACTCTTTTGCGGCCCAACCGCCACTCATTCCTGAACCGATAACAATCGCGTCAAATGTATTTTTCTCTTTGCTGTCTATATTGAAGTTAGGCATTTATGTTTATTTTATCGGAAGCGTTAATCGTTTTAGTTTTATAAGAAAAAGAACCAGGAACAAGTTTATATGGCATTAAGTTCGTCATATAATACTCACTGTTTTTATAACCCCAAACAGCAGTTTGTTTGGTGGTATGTAAGAAGGCAACGAGGTCTTCATTTAGGCTTTCATCTTTAAATAGTTGTTGTAGGGTGGTAAGTTTTTCTTCAGCATTAAAATCTGAAAACTCATCTCCATATTTTTCTTTCACAGTGGGGTTAAATAGTCTTAAGCCTCTTAAGAAAGTGTCTTGTTTCTCTTTATCCGCACAATCGTCTAGCATTACCCAAACAAAATTCTGAATTTTTAGGGAAACGCCTCCGGGAGTGTCGGTTTCTGGGAGCATGGTATCAACAATTTCCTCGAATAATATTTCTTCGTCTTCCGTTATCTTTAGCTTATTAAGAACAATAGGGGTCCTTTTGTCTAAAAAACTACAAGAAGGCATAAGCATCATACCTCCGGTTAGTAGTCCTAAGCTTTTAATTGCATTACGTCTGTTCATTCATTTCAGTTTAGGTAGATTTTTATGTAGATTGATATAAAATCAGCAGTAAATATAATTATAAAGTTGTATAAATGTAAGAAAGCCTTTTAATTTTTGCGGAATTGAAAACTATATAGTTAAGAAGCTTCTTTGTTATGAAGTGTTGAAGGAGTAAAACCCTCCTTATTATGTGGTAAAACCTTTCAAATTTGTTAAATCTGCCTTTCCATTTTCTTGAAAAAGCGGTATTATTGCAGCTAATTTTAATTAGTCTAAATAAGATGAAATATCTTCTATGTTTATTTCTCCTAACATCGCTTTCTGTATTTTCACAAGATTATATTATTGAGGGTGTTGTAACAGGGGAGTCGATTACTCCATTATCAGGAGTAAATGTTTCAGTTTTAAACAGCCGTATAGGAACAACTACAGATTCTGAAGGGCATTTTACCTTAGCATTTGAAGCGGAGGGAACTTATCAAATAGTATTTTCTCATATGGGTTATCAAGCTATAAAGAGAGAAGTTAGTTTTACTGAAACGCAATCTAAAACCATTAATATTGTTTTAAAAGAAGATAACTATAGCCTTGATGAGGTAGTTATTGTTACAGAAAGTAGAGTGCCAGAAAGTCTTTCTGAAGTACCAAGTACTGTAAATGTTATTAGTAGTGAAGATATTTTTGAGCAATCTGTTATTGATGATAACCTCCCGAATATACTGGCATACAAAGTACCAGGATTATCGCCAAGCGAAGAAAGTCAGAATGCAATATCTACAAAACTAAGAGGGAGAGATCCTTTGGTGTTGATAGATGGGATTCCTCAGACGTCTCCATTAAGAGATGGGTCTAGAGATTTACGTACAATATCTTCTCAAGTATTAGAAAGGGTTGAGGTTATAAATGGTGCCAGTGCAACTTATGGAAATGGTGCTACAGGTGGAGTTATAAACTATATAACAAAGAAGCCTTTAATGAAAGATGGTACAAAGTTTATGCTTAATACTAAAGGTTCTTTTAACCTTGTTAATGTTGATGAAACCTTAGGATTTTCTGTTAATCCATCGCTTTTTGTTAAAACGAATGATTTTGATATGGTTTTATCTGGAGAGTATGGAGAAACTGGCGTACAGCGATCTGCAGACGGAGAAGTAATAGGGCCACTTTATGGATTAGGAGAGACAACATCTACTAATTTCTTCGGTAAGTTAGGGTATCAAGTTGCCGATAAGCATCGTTTGGAGTTTATGGCAAATACATACCATAGCGAGCAGGATAGTAAGTATATTACTCAAGGAGGAACTTATGGCGGTGAGCCAGCAATTGGAGTTATTGGAGATTCGGATATAAAAGGAGGAACACCAAAAAATATAAACCTATATTTTAAATACCTAGGGGAAGATATTTTTTGGAATACCGATCTTAATGCTACAGCTTATTATAATGATTCTGATAATGTCTTTGAAGGTTACAATAAAATATTAGCTACAAACCAAGGATTGCGCTTCAACTTTAATACGAATGTTAGCGTTAGTCAAAACGCTAATTTATCTCTTACCTATGGATTGGATTTATTAGACGATTTTACTGTGCAAAAAGGACTGGATGAGAGTTTGGTTACACCAGAAATAGATTTAGAAAGTGTAGCTCCTTATGCGCAAGCTAAATTAGTGTTTAGCTCAGGTTTTGTTGTAAAAGGAGGGATTAGATATGAGGATTTAAATGTTAATATCGGGGAATACCCTTTTGAAGGAGAACTTTTAGATGGAAAATCTTTTAATGACCATGCTCTTGTATTTAACGCTGGTTTAAAATACAATAAATGGAAACCGCTTAAGCCGTTTGTTAGTTTTTCTCAAGGATATACCATTGGAGATATTGGTTTGGCGCTTAGAAATGGATTATCTGTAAATGATTTTAAAGTGGATCCGGGGATTACAAATAATTATGAAATAGGATTTGATGGAGATTTAGGGATTTTTAATTATCAAGTGGCTGGTTATTATAGCACGTCAGAAAAAGGGGTTCGTTTTATAGAAGTTTCACCAGGTACTTATGAAACTAGCATACAGCCACAAAAAATATATGGAGTTGAGGCTATTGTATCTGCACCAATTGGAGATAAACTTACATTATCTACTTCTGTTGGATATGTAGATGGAAAAGAAGATAGCGATAACGATTCTAGTTATGAATCTGAGTTGTATAATGCCATTGTTCCGCCACTGAAATTAACGGGTTCTGTGAATTATATGATTTTAGATAATTGGAGTGTGTTACTTCAAGCCCTTCATATAGGTAGTAGAGATGTTTTTTCTGATGATGAATTAGGTCAATATGGTAAAAATCCAATTACAGGATATACGTTATTAGACTTATATACTGGATATACTATGGATAAAGTGAAATTCACGATGGGTATTAATAATTTGTTTAATGCTGATTATTTCCCAGTTAATTCTGAAGTACGAGGAACTGGACCATATTACCAGAAGGGGCGTGGGATGACTTTAACCCTTGGAGCTGTGCTTACAATTGATTAAGAAGTTTTTATAGAAACTATATAAAATGAAAAAATCCATCTGAGAAGATGGATTTTTTTTGAGGCATCGAGCGGATTCGAACCGCTGTACAAGGTTTTGCAGACCTCTGCCTAGCCGCTCGGCCACGATGCCTTTTTACAGTGCGCAAATGTAATAAAAATATTGCTCTTTATCCAAAAGTATTTTTAAAATTGAGAATTGCTTCTCGATTCTACCTTTTTTATTATTGAAATATAAATCCTAATACTTTTTATATAAGTGAGTTACGCTTGTTTTGTAAGATTAATAATCAATAGAGAGTTACCTCGTAATTGTCATCTGTATGGTAACTTGTTCTACATTGCCGCCAATTGGAGGATTGATTTTAGAAACTTCTACAGTAGCTTCTTCAGCAATATTTATCTCATCAAGAATTCTATCTAAAATACGTTTCCCTACATGTTCTAATAGTTTGGAACGGATAGCCATTTCTTCTTTTACAATCCTATTTATCTGTACGTAATCTACGGTGTCTTTAAGATTGTCTGAGGCTGCCGATGGCTGTAAATTAGCTTTAACAGCTACATCTACACGGTAATCGCTTCCTATTTTACCTTCTTCTACCAAGCATCCGTGGTAGGCGTAGACTTGTATATTGGTAACTTTTATAATTCCCACTATCGTATTGTTTTATGCGTGCAAAGATACAAACTAAAGTGTATTGTAGTCCATTTCTGCTAGATGCTTTTGTTTCTTGATATAAGTAAAAAACGCAAGAATCGAAATCCTTGCGTTTAATAGTTTTACTTTTTAATTCTACCTGGCTCCCGATTTTCGCTTCCTTCGGTATTTGTTAATGCATCTCCTAATTCCGCTCGTTTTGCATCGGCAAGCTTTGTTATCTGTTTAACAATATCAGGGTGTTTGTCTATTACATTTACAGTTTCAGAAGAATCTGTTGCTAGATTATAAAGTTCCATTTTCTCCATGTCTATAAACTTATAAGACCCCGGCAGACCATCTTTTCCTTGTGGTTGCCCATCCATAGTTCTATAATTGTGTGGGAAATAGAGCTTCCAGTCTTTATAACGCACAGCATGCAATTCGTTTACACGGTAGTAATAGTAAAATGCATCGTGTGGAGATTCTGTTTCTTCTCCTTTAAAGACATCCCATACATTCATCCCGTCAATTTTTTTCTTCGGAAGATTACTATTCGTTACGTTAGCTATAGTCGGTAAAATATCGATAGCCATTACAGGCGTACTTATTGTTTTGTTTGCTGGCAATTCCCCTGGAAAACGTGCTATAAAAGGCACACGCTGACCACCTTCCCAAGAAGTTCCTTTTCCTTCACGGAATGGTAAAGCCGAACCTGCATGGTTTCCGTAGGCTAACCACGGACCGTTGTCTGAAGTAAAAATTACAAGCGTATTATCGTCTATTCCTTGTTCTTTAAGTGTTTTTAGAATCTGACCAACACTCCAATCGATTTCCATAATAACATCTCCATAGAGACCTCTTTCTGATTTTCCTTTGAATTTATCTGATACAAAAAGTGGAACATGAGGCTGCGGATGTGCAACATATAAAAAGAAAGGATTCTCTTTATTTTTTTCTATAAAAGATACCGCATGCTCTGTAATCTGTGTTGTTAATTGCGATTGATCGTTTAGCGTATCTATAACCTTATCATTTTCATACAAGGCAAGAGGTTTAAAGTTAAAAACAGGCCCTTGTTGCGGATGGTTAGGCCACATATCATTAGAATATGGGATTCCGAAATACTCATCGAAACCTTGGTTGGTAGGCATAAACTCAGGAGCATCTCCCAAATGCCATTTTCCATATATAGCAGTGTTGTAACCTTGTTCTTTTAGCATTTCTGCCAATGTAGTTTCCTCGGGATTTAATCCGATGTCTGCATCTGGCATAAGTGCATTGTGAATTCCTACACGGTTAGGATAACAACCCGTAAGGTAACTCGCTCTTGAAGCAGAACAGATTGGCTGTGTGGCAGAAAAGTCTGTTAGTCGGACTCCCTCTTTTGCCATCTGATCTAAATAAGGTGTTTTAATGTCTGGGGAACCAAAGCAAGCAAGGTCTTCATAACCTTGATCGTCTGTAATAACAAGTACTACGTTTGGTGGATTCTTCTCTTTAGTTACGGTTTCAGTTGCTTTTTTTTTGTCCTCTTTACATGATAAAAATAAGAATGTAGAAGAAAGTAATAATAAAAAAGCTGTTTTAGTAGTGGTATAATGTTTCATAAAAACAAAAATAGCTTAAAAACCCGAAGTTTAAAAGCTATGATTGTAAATCTATTTTATGTGATTTTTATTATCTATACATCATCAAAATCGATGGAGATACTATCTGTTGTAGGATGCGCTTGGCACGTAAGGATAAGTCCTTCTTCAATCTCTCCGTCTGTTAGAATCTGATTCTTAATCATTTCTACTTTTCCTTCTGTTAATCGTGCTACACAACTACTACAAACACCACCTTGACAAGAATATGGAGCGTCTAGATCTTCCGCTAAAACAGCATCGAGTACACGCTGTTTTTTATCCATTACGATCTCCGTTTCTTCATCGTCAATAAGAACTTTAACCTTTGTTTTTCCATCTTCAATGGAATCTGGAACTTCAGAATGATCGTCTGAAGTGGTAAAGTGCTCGATATGAATTTTGTCTTGAGAAATACCGTTTTCTTTTAAGGTTTCCGAAGTACTTTCAATCATTGCTTCTGGTCCGCAGATATAAAAAGCATCTATTGGAGTGTCTTTATGCTTGTTTTTTAGAATGAAGTTGATTGTTGAGCGTTCTATACGTCCAAATAAAGAATCAACCTCTTCTGTCTGACTGTAAATGAATTGCGCGCTTAATCTATCTGGGAATTCTTGTACTAATTCTAAAAGATCTTTGTGGAACATCGTTTCTTCTAGCGATTTATTTCCATAAACAAGTATGAAATTATTATCGCTATTTTGCAATGCATCCTTTACGATACTCATTATTGGGGTTATTCCACTTCCTGCAACAAAAGCAGCAATATTTTTACCTTTATATTGAGTAGCATTAAAAGTAAATCGCCCTTCTGGTGGGTGAACTTCTAACACATCACCAACTTTAATAGTCTGTGCATACTTAGAGAAAGTTCCGTTAGGCATTTCTTTAATTCCAACAGAAATAGTAGCTTCATTTTTCCCAGAACATATAGAATACGAACGACGTAACTCTTTCCCGTCTATTTCTTTTTTGATAGTAATGTATTGCCCAGGAGTAAATTTGTATTTGCTAGCCAGATCTTCTGGAATTTCAAAAGTTACAACTACGGCTTTTGGTGTTATTTTGTGTATTGCTATTACTTTAAGCGAATGAAAATGAGTCATCAATAATATTTTTGGCAAAAATAGACATTGCTAGCACTTAAAAAAATGACATTAAGAAAAATTTATACATAACTTTCTTATGTATGTAGATATTTTCTATATATTTGAGTGTATTAAATGATAAAAATGGCTAATTCTAAATTATATAAGGGGAGTTTAAATACTATAATATTGAAGTTGTTGGAGAAAAATGATAAGATGTATGGTTATGAGATCACTCAGAAAGTAAAAGAGCTCACCAAAGGCGAATTGGAGATTACGGAAGGTGCATTATATCCTGCATTGCATAAATTGGAGGGCGAAGGATTATTAGATGTTGAGGTGGTAAAAGTGGATAATAGGATGCGTAAATATTACAAGCTAACACAAAAGGGAACTACAGAAACCGCCAACCGATTGGCAGAATTGGAGGCTTTTATTAGAAATATGGAACATTTAGTAAATCCTAAATGGAGTATTGATTAAAAATTAAAGATATGACACTTAATCAAGAGCAGTTAAATACGATTAAATATGCTTTGGAAAAGCGTGATTTGGATTACGTTGACTTAAAGTATGAGTTATTAGATCATATTGCAACTGAAATAGAACAAATTATGTCGAAAGACGAGTCCGTTTCTTTTAAAGATGCTTCTGACATCGCATTTGATAAATGGAGAATTGCACTAAATGATTATTCTAGCTTTTGGTTAGGGATAGGATATTCTAAACCTAAAATTCTAATAGATAGCTGTGTGTCTATAGTTAAAGACTTAACATTTAAACTAGTTGGTTTTGGGGTTCTTATTTCACTTCTGCTTTTTTTAATACTAAAAGTATATCCTTTAGAAGTGAGTGATGGTTTTGCGAGTGTTGTGGGTATTTTTCAATATGCTATTGTCGCTATACTACTAGTTTTATTTTTAATTATTAAGCGGTCAGGCTTTAAAACAAGCTATAGTTTTGTTTATAATATAAATGTTGTGTCTTTGGTTTTATATTATGTGCTGTTTAATGTTGGTTTTGGAATCTACGCTATTAAAAGCCAAGATTTTGATTTCATTAATATATTTATTCAGGTTGAAATGTTGCTTTACCCATTTTATGCGTATTGGATGTTTAAAAAGCATTTTAATGTTAAAAAGAATGTTTTAAGGTTAGTATGAGTTTAACTTCAGAAGAAATAAAAGAACTTTACGCCTTTACGAGAAAGCATTATGTGGAGTGGTATGACTTGCAAACGGAGTTAGTCGATCATTTGGCAAATGGAATTGAGCTGCAAATGGAGCAAAACAGCGAGTTATCGTTTAAAGACGCTTTGCAAACAGAATTTAAAAAGTTTGGTGTTTTTGGTTTTATGGATGTTGTGGAAGAGCGTAAAAAAGCACTAGGAAAAAGATACTTAGGGTTTATAAAAAATGAGTTTCTAGATTATTTCAAATGGCCCGAGTTTGTAAAGTTTCTAACGATTTGGGGAGCTCTATATACTGCCTTTTATTTCACAGAAAAGAAATACATATTAATATTCGGACTCATAACTACATTCTTTATTGGGATTGTTTTTTTTATGGTCCGAATGCGGAAAAAGATAAAAGCGAGACAAGCTGAAAGCAATAAAAAGTGGCTTTTAGAACAGCATATTTTTGATCTTGGAGGTTTTGCAGGAGGCGTATTTTTACCCATACAAATAATAGCTCAGTTTCGGATTCATGAATTCTTTTCGTGGTCTGTTGCTACATGTGTATTAGTGAGTTTAGGGTTTACAGGATATGTTTTTATTATATATATCATTTTAGTAAAAATACCAAGCAAGGCAGAGAGCTATCTTTGTCGGGTATATCCAGAATATAAACTATTAAAAGCGTAGTTTTTGTAACAAATTAATAACTTACGCTACTAACATATAGAACATAACCACCAATTTTATGATAAAACACTTTTTTACACTTCAGTGGAAGGCTTTTTTTAGGTCTGCTTCCTTTTCATCCAATCTTGTGATGAAAATCTTCATGGGTTTTATGGCACTTTATATGATTGCTACCTTTTCTGTAATGGGAGGTGCTGCCTATTATGTGATTGAAGAGAAGCTTGAATTAAATGCTTTGGAAGTCGTTAGTCGATTTCTGATGTATTACTTGGTATTGGATTTACTTTTTAGATATATGCTGCAGAAAATGCCTGTAGTAAATATCAAACCATTATTATACTTGCCTTTTAAGAAAGGGAAGATTGTTCAGTTTAGTTTATGGAAAACAGTTTTTTCGTTTTTTAATATCATCCATATATTCTTTTTTCTCCCGTTTTCCGTAGCCTTAATAATGAATGGCTATGAACCGATTCAGGTTTTTACATGGTTTATAGGAGTTTTTGCGCTTGTTTATTGTAATAACTTCATTAATATTTTTATGAATGGCGTTGGGGTGTTGTTAGCCATTGTTTTTGCAATAATAGTTGTGATGGCGGGACTTCAATATTATGAAATTTTTGATGTTACCTTATATACAGGGCAAGTTTTTCAAGCGTTTTACGGAATTCCATATCTAGCTCTTATTCCGATAGCCCTTTTAATAACATTGTATTTTGTAGCTTTTAATTATTTTAAAAAGAATCTATATCTCGATGCAGGTCTTGCTACAAAACATCAAGAGGCAAAAGCAGAGAATTTAGATTGGTTGAATCGCTTTGGAAGTATTTCTGTATTTCTTAAGAATGATATCAAACTTATAAATAGGAATAAACGCTCTAAAACAGCTGTTTTTATGAGTTTTCTTTTTGTTTTTTACGGGCTTTTATTTTTTTCCAATGCCATCGAAGTATATCAAGGTGCTCCGTGGAGAATCTTTGCCGCTATTTTTGTAACAGGAGGTTTTCTATTTAGCTTCGGACAGTTTGTGCCGAGTTGGGATAGCTCCTATTACCCATTGATGATGAGTCAGAATATACGTTACCGCGATTATCTAGACTCTAAATGGTGGCTCATGGTAATAGCAACAATTATAACCACTATTGTAGCCTCTTTCTATTTGTATTTCGGTTGGGAAATTTATCTCGCTGTTATCACTGGAGCTGTTTATAATATAGGAGTGAATTCTCATATGGTTTTATGGGGAGGTGCTTATATAAAAACACCAATTGATTTAACGAGTAATAAAAAAGCTTTTGGCGATTCTCAGGCCTTTAATGCAAAGACGCTTTTACTTACAATCCCTAAAATGATTCTTCCCGTGTTACTTTATGCACTTGGTCATTATACTGTTGGTCCTTTTTTAGGATACGGATTGGTTATTCTAGCAGGAATAGCTGGTTTTGCTTTAAAGGAAAAGGTATTTAATAAGATCGAGAAAGTTTATAAAACAGAGAAGTACAAAACATTAGCCGCTTACAAACAAAAAAATTAAGACTATGATTACTATAGAAAATCTTTCAAAAACATATAACGGAAATACAGTTTTATCAATTGAGCAACTTCAAATTCCAGGAGGGCAAATATTCGGCTTAGTTGGAAATAACGGAGCAGGAAAAACTACACTTTTTAGTTTGTTGCTTGATTTAATTCAACCTTCTACGGGTTTTGTAGAAAATAACGGTTTTAAAGTCAACGAAAGTGAAGATTGGAAGCCATTAACTGCTGCATTTATAGATGAAACCTTCTTAATAGGCTATTTAACTCCAGAAGAATATTTTTATTTTATCGGGGAATTAAGAGGTCAGAATAAAGAAGATATCGATGAGTTTCTAGTTCCTTTTCAAGAATTTTTCCACGGAGAGATTCTAGGAGGTAAAAAATACCTTAGAGATTTATCAAAAGGGAATCAGAAGAAAGTTGGAATAGTGGCTGCTTTTATAGGAAAGCCAAAAGTGGTGATTTTAGATGAGCCATTTGCAAACTTAGACCCTACAACGCAAATCCGATTAAAAAAATTAATAACTACCTATAAAGACGATGCAGAAGTTACCGTTTTAGTTTCTAGTCACGATTTGGCGCATGTTACAGAAGTTTGCCAACGAATTGTAGTTTTAGAAAAAGGAAAAACGGTAAAAGACATTCAGAAATCGGAAGCTACTTTAAAAGAGTTAGAAACTTTTTTTTCTGAAGAGATTTTAAATGAAACTGCTGCTGTTTTGCCGGAAGAGTATAAGGACTAAAGGTGAGGTTTTTGCAAAGAATTATATATTAAATAAAGCTAAAGAATAAATTGAGTAATTGTATCAATCTAGAGTGATGTTTAAAAAGTATTTCATATTATCAGTTTTATTTACAATTTACTTTTGTCATGCAGGCTTTTCTCAAAAAATCCTAAAAGGTGAAGTTGTAGATGCCAAAACAGCTGAGGCAATTCCGTATGTTAGTATAGGGGTTTATGGAGAAAATGTAGGCACAATTTCCAAGGAAGATGGTTCATTTAATTTATCTCTTGTAGAGAATAACATGGCTGTATCTATTACTTTTTCTTGTATTGGATATAAAAGTAAATCCGTTCCTATTTCAATTTTAAAAGCAAATCCTAAGGTGTTTTTAGAACAAGAAATTTTACTTCTGGATGAGGTTGTTTTGGAAAAATCTAAAAAACTTAAGCAAAAGAATAAAAAGATTGGCGGTTATAAGCAGTCTATATATAATACCGGCGAAGCCAATACAGACGCTTATGGTAAAGGAAAAGAATATGGTATAAAAATAGATAATACAGGTTTTGAATATAAAATTGATAAAATAAATTTTTCCTTAAAAGAGAATACGATAGATAGTATTTTATTTCGAATGAATTTGTATAAACTTTCTTCTGATGGTTTACCTAAAGAATCAATTTTAAAGAATCAGCTTTTTGTAAAGAGTTATAAAAATGAACACTTAATAACTGTTGATGTTTCAGATGAGTCTTTGTTTGTTAATGCAGATGTCGTTGTAACCATCGAGCCTGTTCGTCTTTGGTACAAGTCTAGTAATGATAATATGCTTTTTTATGCACAAACAAAGGGGCGTAATATTCAGACTTTTCTACGAGAAACAAGTATGTCTAATTGGATTGTAGGTGAGCTTCCTCCGTTTTCAATATTTTTCGATATCACTTACTATAAATAGTAATAAGTAATTTGCATTTCAGTTTTATTCTATTCAGCAGGATTATTAAAAAATGTAATCCTTGTCTTTTCGTAGAATAAAACTATAGAATCTTCTATATTTAAATTTAAAATTGATATTGGTTGTAAGTACTATGAGTTTAAAGATCCTAGTATAGTTTTTGTGAAATCAATTTATAGGAATGTTATTGGGAGCAGAAAGGAGTTAACAATGTTAAGTAAACTTTGTATTAGTGATTTTAGAAAGTAAATAAAGTGCTTATAATAAAGAATATCCAAATGTTGTAAATTTTTCCTCTTTATAGACTTCATCAAGATTTATTAATTCATAAAAACGGTGTGAACAAAAAAATAATGTATTTTTACCTCATATCAGCAATAAATAGTCAACTTCAAAGTTACTCACTTGGGGTTTAGTATTTGGGTGATGGTGTTTAAAATGAAATGTTTACCGTATAATAATGTTTCGAATAAGTGTTTCGAGGCAGTTTATAATTGCAACTAATAGGCTTTGAATAAATACCTTAAAATAACTACGTATCTTCTTTTTATGGTGCTCGTTTTAGTGGCGTGTTCTACCAAGAAAGATGCTTTTGTTAATAGAAATTGGCATGCATTAAATACAAAATTCAATGTCTTGCACAATGGAAAAGAAGCACTTGCTAAAGGGCAAGAAGAGCTTATAACCAATTACGTAGATAATTATTGGGAATTGCTTCCTGTGGAGCGAATGGAAATTCGTGAGGAGATAATTATTGATACTGCTCAGTTAAATCCAAACTTTAGAAGAGCTGAGGATAAAGCTACCAAAGCAATCCAGAAACATGGAATGAATATTGGTGGTCAAGAGCGTAATCCGCAAATCGATGAGGCTTATTTGCTTCTTGGAAAAGCTCGTTACTACGATCAGCGTTTTGTGCCTGCATTAGAGGCTTTTAATTACATCCTTTTAAAATATACCGATAGTGATATTATCCACCAAGCAGCGATTTGGCGTGAGAAAACCAATATCCGTATGGAGAATGAGGAGGTGGCAATTACCAATTTAAAGAAAGTACTTCAGTTAGACATTACAGAGCAAGAATATGCAGATGCTTCTGCAATGATGGCGCAGGCGTATATTAATTTAGAACAAAAGGATAGTGCTATCTTCCGATTAAAATTAGCTTCCAATACTGCTAAAAATTATGAAGAAGTAGGGCGTTATAACTATATAATAGGTCAGCTTTACGATGAGAAAGGGGAGTTGGATAGTGCGAATATGGCGTTTGATAAGGTTATCGCATTAAAGAGAAAAACTCCACGTGTTTATATGATTAATGCTTATGTGGAGAAGATTAAAAATTTATATGAAAGAGGAGAAGAAGACTCAACTTTATTGGCAGCTCTTGATAAGTTAGAGCGAAATCGTGAAAACAGACCTTATTTAGGTAAATTGTATCGCTTGAATGCTATGTATTACCTCAATAATGAGCAGTATGATTGGGCGCAGTATTATTTAAACGAATCGATTAAGAATACGGTTAACGATCCTAGTTTATTGGCTTTAGATTATGAAAACTTAGCCACCATGTATTTTGATAATGCATATTATGCAGATGCTGGTGCTTATTATGATAGTACACTTACTAATTTGAATGTGAATTCTAAAAAATTTAGAACGTTAACTCGAAAGAGAGAAAATCTAGAAAGTGTTATAAAATATGAAGCTATTGCAGCCAGAAATGACAGTATTCTTTATATCGTAGGATTGCCAGAAGTGGAGAGAAAAATGTTTTATCAGCGGCATATAGATTCCTTAAAAGTAGAAGAGGCAAAAGCTAAAGAAAGAGCGGAAATAGCGCAGTTACAAGAAAATAGTTATGCTGGAGCATCAGGCTTTGGGAATAATAATAAAAGCGGAGGCTCCGATTTTTATTTCTATAATCCTTCAAGTGTGCAATATGGTGTTCAGGAATTTAAAAAAATCTGGGGAAATAGAACCTTGGAAGATGATTGGAGGCTGAATAATAAGATGACTTCTGTACAAGAAACCGCAATTGCTTCAGAAGAAATAAATACAGATAATGCCGATTATTATACCTTGGACTATTATTTAGACCAACTTCCTCAAGACCCTTCAGCAATAGACAGTATAAAAAAGGATTATAATTTTGCTAATTATCAACTTGGATTAATTTATAAGGAGAAGTTTGTGGAATATGAATTGGCGGCAAATAAACTAGAAACACTACTTGATAATGATCCTGAAGAGCGTTTGGTGCTTCCTGCCAAGTATAATTTGTATAAAATCTATCAGCAATTAGAATCGCCATTAGCAGATCAGTATAAAAATGACATTATTAATAATCATAGCGGATCTCGATATGCGGAGCTATTAGAAAATCCATCTGCTATTCTTGCTGATGATGGAACGAGTCCGAGTACAGTTTATGCTACTCTTTATGATGATTTTGAAAATCAAAACTATGAAAAGGTAATTGCTGAAGCAGACAAGAATATCTCTAAATATAATGGAGAAGATGTTATGCTGAAGTTTGAAATGTTGAAAGCTTCTGCTAACGCAAGATTATATGGTGTTGATGCTTATAAAAAGTCATTAAGTAGTATTGCTTTAAACTATCCTAATTCGCCAGAAGGGGCAGAGGCGCAGCGAATTATAGACGAGGCGTTGCCTATAATTGCAGATACAACTTTTAATATGGATCCCATTGCTTCTAACCAATGGAAAATTATTTATCCTTTTACCAGAAATAGTGATGCAGCAATCAAGAAACTTACGGATAAGATAGACCGTTCTTTGAAAGACCTTAAATACACACATGTAACGTACTCTAAAGACGTTTACAATCCTAATAAAGTATTTTTGGTAGTTCATGGTTTTGACACGAAGTTACATGCAGAAGGATACGCGGAGCTATTAAACATTAACAAAGATTATTTGGTTGACAATGAGAAATTTGTAATTTCGTCAAGCAACTATAAAAAAGTGCAAATACATAAGAACCTAACGTCTTATTTGTCTGATATAGAGAAAAGTAAAATCAATAACCCAAGTCTTAATAACTAATAGAGATGTTCGCAGAATCAAAGAAAAACAGAGTAGAGCCTGTTTCAGGACAAACAAATAGAATTGTAGAAAACACTAAAATTAAAGGAGATTTAACTTCCGAGGCAGATATCCGTATTGACGGAGAATTGGAAGGGAGTATTATTGCAAAAGGAAAAGTAGTAATAGGAAGATCTGGAAAAGTTAGCGGAAAAATACAATGTATGAATGCTGATGTAGAAGGGAGATTTGATGGAGATCTTAAAGTTGAAAATGTACTAACCCTAAAAGGTACTGCGGTAATAGAAGGAGATGTTGTGGTAGGTAAATTGGCTGTGGAGCCAGGAGCTACTTTTAATGCTGCTTGTTCTATGAAAGGTGCTTCTTTAAAATCTTTAAAAGAAGATGAACAAAGACAACCAAAAGCAAACGAAAAATCAGCTTAGTTCTTGGGTAAAGTTTACTAATATTGGTCTGCAAATGGGTATTATTATTGCAGCAGGTGCTTTTTTTGGTGTCTGGTTAGATGAAAAATTCCCGAATGATTATTCTGCATACACCATTATTTTTTCCCTATTAGCAGTTTTTATATCCTTGTATAATGTATATCGCCAAGTAAAATCACTTGGAGAAAAAGAAAATTAGCAACCCATAACTATTATGGGTTTTTTAAAATGAAACAGAAATTAATTCCTTTTTTAAGCGTACTGATTCCACTTACAATTATTCTTGCAGTCGCTCAGTATTTTATTCAAGCAAATATCTTCCCAGAGACACCATTCTTTTATAGTACGTGGGTTATTTATACATTTCATTTTGTAATCACCCTTATTATATACATATCTATATTGGCAGTTCATAATGTGTTGCCAGATAAAACAGGTCTCGCATTTTTAGCTTTTACTGGCTTAAAGATGTTTGCTGCGATCGTTTTTTTGATTCCTTTATTTCAAAATGATATGGCTAACCCTATTCCAACGGTGTTTAGTTTTTTTATTCCGTACTTCATCTATTTGTTTTTAGAAGCTTTTTATGTTATAAAACTCTTGAAATGAGGTCTTTTTGATATAAAAATTTCTTTTCGCTTTATATAGAAAAAAAAATAGTTGTTAACTTCCTAATGTGAATAAATAATGTACCTTTGCACCAAATTTTTGAGGAGCATATATTTTATTTTTAATTAGGTATGAGGATAGCACAGAAATCTATCAAGAGATTTTTTCTTTTAGCAATGTTTTTTGTTTCTTTAGGAGCAAGCGCTCAGGAGCACGAAAACGCTCATAGTGAGGACACTACAGATGAAGCTTTTAATCCAACGGATTTAATAAATCATCACGTTTCGGATTCTCATGAATTTCATATAGCAGATTGGAATGGAAAAGCAATTTCCATGCCACTTCCTGTAATTTTATGGACAGAGAATGGTTTAGTAACATTTATGTCTTCAGAATTTCATCATGATGAAAATGGAGAAGTTATCGTAGAACGTAACGGACAAAAATTTGCACGTGTTCATGATGAAATATATTATGCAGATGGAGGTTTGTCTTTCGATGAGGAGCATCATGTTACAAATTCACGTCCTTTAAACTTTTCGATTACAAAAAATGTATTCACTTTAATGGTTACAGCAATATTAATGTTATTAATATTTATTCCTGTAGCTAATTCTTACAAGAAAAATAAAAGAGCACCAAAAGGAATTGCAGGTTTTATGGAGCCTTTAATCGTTTTTGTTAGAGACGATATTGCGAGACCTAATATTGGAGAGAAAAAATACAAAAAATACATGCCGTATTTATTAACTGTATTTTTCTTAATCTGGATAGGTAACCTTTTCGGATTAATTCCATTCTTTCCTTTCCAAGGAACACTTACAAATGATATTTTATTTACAGGAGTATTAGCAACCTTTACTTTCTTGCTTACTATTTTTAGTGGTAACAAAGCATATTGGGGGCATATATTCGCAACTCCAGGAGTTCCAAAATGGTTGTTACCAATTATGATTCCTGTGGAGGTTTTAGGAATGTTTACAAAGCCTTTTGCTTTAATGATTCGTTTATTCGCTAACATTACAGCAGGACATATTATTATATTGAGTTTAATGTCTCTAATCTTTATTTTCCAAACAGCATATGTTTCTCCAATATCTATAGGATTTTCATTGTTTATGTATGGATTAGAATTATTGGTTGCGGCATTACAAGCGTATGTGTTTACGTTACTATCTGCTTTATTTATTGGGCAGGCGGTAGAAGACCACCATTAATATTGAGTTTTATTTATTAACTATTATAAATTTTTTATTATGATTTTAGCTGGAATAGGAGCTGGATTAGCTGCCATCGGTGCAGGTTTAGGTATCGGTAAAATTGGTGGATCTGCAATGGATGCTATTGCACGTCAGCCAGAAGCGGCTTCAAAAATTCAAACTGCCATGATTATTGCTGCTGCACTTATTGAAGGTGTTGCACTTTTCGCAGTGGTTGTTGCGTTAATTACTAACGGATAATTTTTGACAAAAAAACAAACAACGCTTTAACGGTTGGTTATAGCGTTGTTTACTCATTAAGTGAGTTTTATGCTTTAAATATTTGATTTATAAATGATAAAGTGTCATTTTTACAATCGTTTTAATTTAAAGTGTATGATTACGTTCCACGAGAGTTAAAATTTATCAGTGGAAATTAAAAACTAGAAAACGTTATTTAATATTTTTTATAATGAATATTACACATCCTGAAAGTTTAATTTTTTGGTCTATAATAGTTTTTGTAATTCTATTTATACTATTACGTAAGTATGCTTGGAAGCCAATTTTAGGAGCTGTTAGCACAAGAGAAGAGTCTATTAACAAGGCTTTAGAATCTGCTGAAGAAGCCCGTAAAGAGTTACAAAATCTTCAATCTGATAATGAGAAATTGATTCAAGAAGCGCGTGCAGAAAGAGACACTATGTTGAAGGAAGCACGTCAGATTAAAGAATCTATGATTGCTGAAGCGAAAGAAGAAGCACAGGCGCAAGCTGATAAAGTTATCAAGCAAGCACAGCAAACTATTCAAAGTGAAAAGCAAGCTGCCGTTGCTGAATTGAAAAATCAAGTAGCTAATTTATCAGTAGAAATAGCAGAGAAAGTAGTTAAATCTGAGCTTTCGTCTAAAGAAAAGCAATTACAGCTTGTAGACGATATGTTAAAAGAGGTTACTTTAAACTAATTTGTAAGAAGGAATACCATGAAAGGTACCAGAGCAGGAAATAGATACGCGAAAGCTGTTTTAGATTATGCAAAGGAGCAAGATGCTCTTGATGTAGTTGGAGCAGATATGAAAGATATCTATAATACTATAAACGGAAATGAAGAATTGGAAGGGATGCTTCAAAGTCCGGTTATCAAATTATCTGATAAGCAAGCAGCATTAAACGAAATTTTTTCTGAAGTGAATCCTGTTTCTTTAAGGTTGATAGCTGTGCTTATAGAGAACAACCGTATTAATTTATTAAAAGTGGTTGCTGAAAAGTATATCGTATTATTTGATAAATTAAGAGGAAAAGAGCTTGCAGTAGTTACAACGGCAGTTCCTTTATCATCAGAATTAGAGAAGAAAGTTCTAGACAAGGTAAAAGAACTAACGGGTAATACCGCAACAATAAAAAATATAATTGATGAAAGTATTATCGGTGGATTTATCCTTAGAGTAGGAGATTTACAGTATAATGCTAGTATAGCAAACCAGTTAAGTAACCTTAAGAGAGGTTTACATAACAACGCATACGTTTCTTAATAACTAAAATAAAAAGGTAGGATGTTTTAATTTTAAAGCATCTAAAATCTAAATACTAAATAAAGATGGCTGAAGTTAAAGCGGCTGAGGTATCAGCAATATTAAAAAAGCAACTATCAGGATTTGAAGCGAAAGCTTCATTGGACGAAGTAGGAACTGTACTCCAGATAGGAGATGGTATCGCCCGAGTTTATGGATTGTCTAATGCACAATATGGTGAGTTAGTACAGTTTGAATCTGGGTTAGAAGGTATCGTACTTAACCTTGAGGAAGACAATGTTGGTATTGTTTTGTTAGGTCCTTCAAAAGGAATTAAAGAAGGTGATACTGTAAAGCGTACACAGCGTATCGCATCTATTAAAGTAGGTGAGAAAATGGTAGGTCGTGTAGTTGATACTTTAGGAAATCCTATTGATGGTAAAGGTCCTATTGGTGGAGATCTTTATGAGATGCCTTTAGAGCGTAAAGCTCCTGGAGTTATCTTCCGTCAACCAGTAACAGAACCATTACAAACAGGTATCAAATCTATCGATGCGATGATTCCTGTAGGTAGAGGACAACGTGAGTTGGTTATTGGAGACCGTCAAACTGGTAAAACTACCGTTTGTATTGATACCATTATCAACCAAAAAGAATTTTACGATGCTGGTAAGCCAGTATTTTGTATATATGTTGCGATTGGACAAAAAGCTTCTACAGTAGCTGCAATTGCTAAAACTCTTGAAGATAAGGGAGCGTTAGCATATACAGTAATCGTAGCTGCAAATGCATCTGATCCTGCTCCAATGCAAGTTTATGCTCCTTTCGCAGGTGCTGCAATTGGAGAGTACTTTAGAGATACAGGAAGACCTGCATTAATTGTTTATGATGATTTATCTAAACAAGCAGTTGCTTACCGTGAGGTATCTTTATTACTTCGTCGTCCACCAGGACGTGAAGCATATCCTGGAGATGTTTTCTTCTTACACTCAAGATTATTAGAGCGTGCTGCAAAAGTTATCGCAGATGATGGTATTGCAAAAGAGATGAATGATCTTCCAGAATCTTTAAAACCAATTGTAAAAGGAGGAGGTTCTTTAACAGCCTTGCCAATTATTGAAACACAAGCGGGAGATGTTTCGGCATATATCCCAACAAACGTGATTTCGATTACAGATGGTCAGATTTTCTTAGAATCAGATTTATTTAACTCTGGGGTTCGTCCTGCAATTAACGTAGGTATTTCTGTATCTCGTGTTGGAGGTAACGCACAGATTAAATCGATGAAGAAAGTTGCTGGTACATTAAAATTAGATCAAGCACAGTTCCGTGAATTAGAAGCGTTTGCTAAGTTTGGTTCTGATTTAGATGCCGCTACTATGAGTGTAATTAGTAAAGGTAAAAGAAACGTTGAGATTCTTAAGCAAGCTCAGAATGATCCTTACACAGTTGAAGATCAGATTGCAATTATCTACGCAGGTTCTAGAAACCTTCTAAAAGACGTTCCAGTAGAAAAGGTAAAAGAGTTCGAAAAAGACTTTTTAGAGTTCTTAAACGCTAAGCATAGAGGAGTATTAGATACATTGAAATCTGGTAAATTAACAGATGAAGTAACAGATACACTTTCTCAAGTAGCAAAAGAGCTTTCAGCAAAATATAAAGGGTAATTAGATTTTAGTATCGAGTATTGAGATTACAGATTTCAATACTCGGTGCTTCATACTCAATTCTTAATATAGAATGGCAAATTTAAAAGAAATACGTAGCAGAATTACATCGGTTGGTTCAACGATGCAGATAACTAGTGCCATGAAAATGGTATCAGCTGCAAAGTTGAAAAAAGCGCAAGATGCTATTACAGCAATGCGTCCTTATTCCGATAAACTTACCGAGCTTTTACAAACGCTTAGTGCTACACTAGAAGGTGATGCAGGAAGTGTGTATGCAGAGCAAAGAGAGGTTAAAAGTGTACTTGTTGTTGCAATTACTTCTAATAGAGGTTTATGTGGTGCCTTTAATACTAATATTATTAAAGCATCTAATCTTCTTGCGCAGTCTACATACGCAGGAAAGAAGGTTAGTTTTGTAACTGTTGGTAAAAAAGGAAACGATATTCTTAAGAAAAACCATTACGTTACACATAATAACAACGACATTTACGACGATCTTACTTTTGATAATGTTACTGTTATTGCAGAGCGATTGATGACATTGTATAGAGAAGGAGCATACGATAAGATTGTTTTGGTTTACAACCATTTCAAAAATGCAGCTACGCAAATTGTTAAAACGGAAGATTTCTTACCTATAAAACCTATTGAAAGCGAGGAAACAAATAATAATTCAGCCGATTATATTTTCGAGCCTTCAAAAGAGGAAATTATAGAGACGTTAATTCCAAAGTCATTAAAGACACAATTATATAAAGCTATTCGTGATTCTTTTGCTTCTGAACACGGAGCACGTATGACGGCAATGCATAAAGCAACCGATAATGCTGCTGACTTAAAAGCAGAATTAACACTTACATACAATAAAGCACGTCAAGCTGCAATTACTAACGAGATCCTTGAGATTGTTGGTGGAGCAGAAGCTTTAAATAACTAAGAAGTTATTACTTAAATAATATATATAAACCCCAAAGGCTTTTGCTTTTGGGGTTTATCTTTTTATAATATTTACTGAAGGGAAGTATTGTGGCATTTAATTTTGTAGTTAACATCATGTTCTGTTAATTATCGTAGTAAAAATGGTTATATTTTGTTAAACCTTTGTGAAGTTATAGACTTTATAGTCAGATTTTTTTTGTGTCTTACAAATTTATTTAATCTTGCTTATCTAGATAACTTAAAAGAGATAACATGTTAGTATTAAAAAGATTAAAAATAGTTTTTCTATTCGTCGCATTATTAGGAAGTGTGAGTGCCTTTGCACAAGTGCCAGCACCAGCACCAGCACCAGCAGAAAACATTTCTGATGCCGAATTACAACAATTTGCGGAAGCTTATATGGGAATTCAAATGAAAAACCAAGAAGCGCAACAAGCAATGACCACTACCATAAAAGATCATGGAATAGCCTTAGATCGCTTTAATGAGATCCAACAAGCTTCTATGGATCCAAATAAGGAAGTAGACGCCTCTGAAGATGAGTTAGCGAAACATAAAGCTGCAATTGCAGATTTAGAGAAGTTACAACCTAAGTTTCAGTCGCAAATGGAAACTGTTATTACAGATACAGGATTGTCTATAGAGCGTTACCAAGCAGTAGCTAGTTCTGTACAAGCAAGCAAAGAACTGCAACAAAAACTACAAGGCATTATGGTGAAAATGCAACAAGGATAATTATAGATCCTTTTATACTAAGAAATCCCCCACCTTGGTATACTATTTACATATAAAACTCCAAAGGCAATTGTCTTTGGAGTTTTTGTTTGAATTAAATTTGGCATCAATTTTGAAATCGTACCTTTATAATACCAATAATTTTGAAGTTTTAGAGTTATACCTAATAAACCGACTTAAAGGATACTTTCCTTAGTCGAGTGGTAACCATATTAGGTGTTAGATTTGATTAACCATAGTAAGTTTATAAAACAAATATGATACGATTTTTAAATATCTTTTTTGGCATTTTAGTTGTTTTGGGGTTTTCTCAATGTGGGACTTCGAAGCAGCTTATAAAAGATCCACCCTTTAGTGTAAAAGAAGCAAGTATAGAGGCTTGGACAGCTGGCGAGAATAAGAAAGTGAAAGGTGAAAACATTTACTTAACATTCTCTATAGAGGACTTAAAAGGAAATATATCTTTTGATAGCTTGTATTATAAAGGACAAATGGCGCCTTTAGAGCATTATAAAAAGGGAGACATCTATATAGGGCGCTTTTCAGATGATAACATAAAATTTAATGACCTTATTATGCATGCCGACCCAAAAATGGAATTTGGAAACATGCCTCCTAAAGCGACTGTAAAACCACCTTTTGAAATCGAAGAAGAGCAAGTGCTATTATGTTATACTTATAACGATGAAAAGCAATTTTACGTAATAAATGAATTCGAAGTAGTTGTGCCTATTCATTATAAAGAAAGTCCGATAATTAAAAAGTAAAACTTTTGTTAGCTCTTTATAAATCGATACTTTTAGCACATTAAGAAAAACATGTATTGGGGTCGCTAAAAAAACTATTTAAGCATACATTTATCTATGGGCTGGCTACGGTATTACCAAGGTTGTTAAGCCTAGTATTAACGCGCCTATACACCGATAAGCTTCCTACAGAAGATTATGGAATTTATGCGTCTTTATATGTTTATTTAATTTCAGGAAACGTTCTTCTTTCCTATGGAATGGAAACTGCTTTTTTCCGATTTATGAATAAAAGTGAGCGAAAATCGGAAGTTCAATCTACCGCATTAACTTCTATTTTTGTTACTTCAGGTTTGTTTTTAGTATTTTCTCTATTATTCAAAGATAGTATTGCTTCCTTTTTAGGGTTTAAGCCCGAGTTTATAGTATACGGAATACTAATTTTATTTTTTGATGCACTTTGTGTAATCCCTTTTGCTTGGCTTCGAAACCAAGAAATGCCTTTAAAATATTCATTTATAAAAATAACAACCGTTATTGTAAATCTAGGATTAAATTTATTTTTCTTCCTTGTATTGCCGTTGCTCATTTCTGATAATGAGACTTCTGTTTTAAATGGATTAGTATTTGAAAATAAGGTGAATTATATCTTTATTTCGAATGTTTTAGCAAGTTTCTTCGGACTATTACTTATCCTACCTCTTTATTTTAGAATCCGATTGAGGCTTGATTTTAATTTATGGAAGAGAATGATTCGCTATGCTTTTCCAGTATTAATTGCAGGGATTGCATTTTCTATCAATGAAGGGTTTGATAAAATAATGCTGAAATATTTACTACCCGAGAATATAGCGGAAGAAACAGTTGGAATCTATGCTGCTTGTTATAAGTTAGGAGCTTTTATGACTCTCTTTGTCACTGCTTTTAAATTGGGTGTCGAACCGTTTTTCTTTAGTAATGCCAACAAAAAGAATGCTAAAGAAATCTATGCAGACACAACGTTGTATTTTACCATTTTCGGATCGCTTATATTTTTGTTTGTAGTGGTTTATATTGACGTGCTTAAAAAGATATTAATTCATAATTCAGCATATTGGGAGGCTTTATGGGTAGTTCCATTCATTCTATTAGCAAATTTATTTTTTGGAATTTACCACAACCTTTCCGTTTGGTATAAGATAACAGATAGGACAATTTTTGGAGCTTATATTTCCGTTTTTGGAGCGATTGTAACACTAGCTTTAAATTTCATTTTAATTCCTATTATAACGTATAAAGGGTCTGCTATCGCTACTTTGGTAGCCTATGGAAGTATGATGCTTTTATCTTTTTACTTCGGACAAAAAAATCATCCAATCCCTTATAATTTAAAGAAAATAGGAAGCTATTTAGGAGTATCTATTCTCTTTGTTTTTCTATCTTTTTATGTATTCGATAGAAATCTAATTATAGGAACACTCTTAGTTTTAGTATTTTTGATGCTGATTTATCGTTTAGAGAATAAACAGCTTAAAGAAATGGTGAAATCTATTTCTATTAAAAAAAGAAAATAAATTTAAAAATGACAGTAAAAATAGTAAATAAGTCCGAGCATCAATTACCAAGCTATGCAACCATAGCCTCCGCTGGGATGGATATTAGAGCAAATATAGAAACACCAATAGTTTTAAAACCTTTAGAGCGAGCAATCGTAAAAACTGGATTGTTTATAGAGCTTCCAATAGGTTCTGAGGCTCAGGTAAGACCTAGAAGCGGTCTGGCTGCAAAGAAGGGAATTACTGTTCTTAATGCTCCAGGAACAATCGATGCAGACTATAGAGGAGAAATTGGCGTTATCTTAGTAAATCTTTCAAATGAGGATTTTACTATTGAAAACGGAGAACGAATTGCACAATTAGTAATTGCAAAACACGAACATATTAGCTGGGAAGAAGTAGAAGTTCTTTCAGAAACAAAAAGAGGAGAAGGCGGTTTCGGTAGTACTGGTGTAAAGTAATGCCTACAACTTTGGTATGTCTCTTGTGAAAATGAGTAACCCTCTTGGATAAGGGAATTTTGTATTATATAAATAGCACTCTTTTTAAGAGTATTAATAAAAATAGCTTTCTGCTTAGGCAGATTTAATTAACAACATTAAAAATAAGATTTCTGCTTACGCGGGAATATGAGATTAGTATGAAAATAATAGTACCAATGGCTGGACGTGGATCCAGACTTAGACCACACACTTTAACAATACCAAAACCACTAATTCCGATAGCGGGAAAACCTATTGTACAGCGTTTGGTGGAAGATATCGCCAAAGTACTTGATCAAGATATTGAAGAGATAGCATTTATAATAAAAGACGATTTTGGTGCTGAGATTGAAGCTAAATTAAATGAAATAGCTGCAAGTCTAAATGCTAAAGGAACTATTTATTACCAAGATAAGCCTTTGGGAACTGGACATGCGATTATGTGTGCAAAAGAGTCGCTTTCTGGGCCGTGTGTAATAGCATATGCGGATACACTTTTTAAAGCAGACTTTAATTTAGATCAAACTGCAGACAGTGTAATTTGGGTAAAACAAGTTGATAAGCCGGAGGCATACGGTGTTGTAGAACTTAATGATGAAAAGAATATTTCTGGATTGGTTGAAAAGCCAACAGAATTTGTTTCAGATCTAGCAGTTATTGGAATTTATTATTTTAAAGAAGGGGAGCAGCTTAAAGCGGAATTACAAAAGGTTTTAGATGCGAATATTCTTCATGGAGGCGAATACCAAATTAATGATGGTATAAAAGCAATGATGGCTCAAGGAAAGAAATTCGTCCCTGGAAAGGTAGATGAGTGGATGGACTGTGGAAATAAGAATGTTACTGTAGAAACTAATAGCAGAATGCTACAATTCTTACATGAAGATGGAGAAAATTTAGTTTCTAGTACCGTTAAACAAGAGAATGCTACAATTATTCAGCCTTGTTATATCGGAGAGCATGTAGTTTTAAAAAATGCATCAGTTGGGCCTAATGTTTCTATTGGAGATGGGACTGTTGTAGAGAATTCAACCATAAAAAATAGCTTAATTCAAACACAGTCGGTTATTAAAAATGCTGATTTAGATAATGCTATGATTGGGAATTTTGCCAAGTTTGATGGGAAATTTACAGATGTTAGCATCGGAGATTATTCTGTTTTAGAGTAATTTATATATTTTTTACTGAGTAAGTTTATATTTAAAATTAGTCTTTATTCTTACATTTATAATTCGAGAGATTTTAGATCAGAGATAGTATGATCAAGAGGGTTTTTTTACGAGCGTTGATTATGATGGTTTATATAACCTCTACGCTTGCAATGGCTCAAGAATCTGCTGCTGATGTTTCTAATGAAACTAATGAAGATGCTTTTCAGGAACATTTCTATGAAGCATTGAAGCAAAAGGGAATCGAGAATTATGATAGAGCAATTACTGCTCTTTTGGTTTGTAAAGAATTGGAACCAGCTAACGATGTTATAGATTATGAGCTTGGTTTAAACTATATGTATCAGCATAAATATGTACAAGCACAACCTTATTTAGAGGCTGCAATATCAAAGCGTAGTAATAATAAGTGGTATTTAGATGCGCTTTTAACATGTTATAAAAACCAGCAAAATATAGCCAAAGCAATTGAAGTTGCTTCAAAGTTATCTGCTACAAATCCTAATTATAAAGGTGTTTTAGCAGATTTATATATCGAGCAGCAAGAATATGATAAAGCGCTCGTTGTAATAGATGAGATGGATGCTAGTGGTGTTCAGAGGGCAGAGGCAGCGCAAAAGCGGTCTAAAGTTATAATGTTGCAAAATATTAGTGCTTTAGCTAAACCTAAATCTGCTGAGAGATCCAGTTCTGTTAATAATCCAATCGACGATTATAAAAATCAAATTCTTAAGCAACAAGAGCGAACGGATTATAAAGAAATGCTGAGTGTAAGCAGTGATGCATTGGATAATTTCCCTACGCAACCTGATTTTTATTATTTAAAAGGAGTTGCATTAAATAAGCTTCAGGAGTATAAAATGGCTACAGAAGTTTTGGAAGAAGGGCTTGGATATTTGTTGGATGATAAACAACTAGAAAATAATATTTTTAAAGAGCTTATGTTCGCTTATAATAAGTTGGGTGAAACAGAAAAATCAAATGAGTATCAGTTAAAAATAGATGCGAATAATTAACTTAATTTGAATGAAAATAAACGCTAAGTTTTCAATATATATAATATTATTATCATTGTTTTTTGTTTCCTGTAAATCTAAAAATGTTTTAGGAGCAGGGGAGTTAAAAAGTGATGTTTCAGCAAAAAATGTTATTTCAAACCATTATAAAAATGAGTTAGATTTTAGCACACTTACTGGAAGGATGAAAATTGATTATACAGATGGTGATGAGTCGCAAGGAGTAACGGTAAGCTTCAGAATGAAAAAGGACGAAACCATATGGATGAGTGCTCCTTTATCTGTAGTAAAGGTTTTGATTACACCTACGCGGGTTAGTTTTTATAATAAATTGGATAATACATATTTTGATGGAGACTTTTCTTATTTAAATAATTTGTTGGGTACCGATTTAGATTTTAAAATGGTCCAGAATATTCTGTTGGGACAAGCTGTTTTTAACCTTAAAAGTGAGCCTTATTATGTAGCTTCTGTTGCTAATAAATATCAGTTAAAACCAGAAAAGCAATCGGAGTTATTTAAAACGCTATTTTTAATTGATCCTACATATTATAAAATGAGTTTACAGCAAATATCTCAACCGGAGAAAAATCGTTTATTAAGTATCGATTATCAGAATTATCAAAAAGTAGGAGGTAGGATTCTTCCAAATGAGATTGAGATTAATGCAGTGGATGAAAAACATAGAAATCGCATCAATATAGAGTATAATAGTGTTGAGTTTGATAGAGATGTGAACTTCCCGTACAATATACCTAACGGATTTAAACAAGTAGAGATTAAATAATATGAGTAAGCAAAATTTCTTCTTTTTAAGCTTTTTAATTGCTTTTCTATCATTTGGCACACTCCAAGCTCAAAGTGAAGAGCAAAAGGAATTAGAGGCAAGAAAATCTAGACTCCAAGAGGAGATTCAGCAGTTCAACACATTGCTTTCTCAAAAGAGAAAAGAGAAAACAAGTGTTTTAGAAGATGTTGAAGATTTAGATCATAAAATTAGAATAAGAAAGGAGCTTATAAAAGTTACCAACCAGCAAGCGAACTTGATTAACCGTCAGATAAACAATAATATTAATAAAATATCTAAGCTTCGAGACGACTTAAAGGAGTTGAAAAGTGATTATGCGGAGATGATTCGGAAATCATATAAAAGCAATTCTCAGCAAAGTAGATTAATGTTTTTACTTTCTTCTGAAGATTTCTTTCAGGCCTACAAGAGGGTTCAGTATATGAAGCAGTATACAAACTACCGTAAAGAACAGGCTGATGAAATTCAATCTAAAACAAAGGAATTACAGCGGCTTAATGATGGTTTAGTAGGTCAGCGTAAAGAGAAAGAAACGCTTATTGCTGAAAATCGTAAAGAACAAGCTTCTCTTGAACAAGAATTGAGCAGTCAGCAAGGTCTTATAGCAACGATTAAGAAAAAGGAAACTGAATATGCCAATCAGATTCGCGATAAACAAAAGCAAGCGGATAAGATAGATAAACAGATAGATAAAATTATTCGTGATGCTATCGCCAAAGCCAACGCTGCAAATAAGGAGACTACAAAAGAAACTAGAGAAAGCGCAACCAAATCATCCAATTTTGCTTTAACTGCGGAAGCTAAGCTTGTGGACACCGACTTTAAAGCAAATAAAGGGAAGCTACCTTGGCCTGTTGAAAAAGGAGTTTTGAAAATGCGCTACGGGAAACAACCGCATCCTATTGTAAAATCTGTTACCATCCAGAGTAACGGAGTTCGTATTGCTACAGAAAAGGGATCTAAAGCACGTGCGATTTATCGTGGAAAAGTATTGGCTGTACAGGCAATTAAAGGAGGGAATAAGGCTGTTTTAATCCAACATGGTAATTATATATCGGTTTATAATAATTTGGGTAAGGTGTACGTAAAAGAAGGTGATAATGTAATTACTAAGCAAGAGATCGGTGAGGTCTTTACGAGCACTTCTAATAATGAAACGGTACTTAAGTTTATGATTTATAATAATGATCATACCGATAATCCTGCAAATTGGATTTATAGAATGTAGTAAAATCTAGTCCAAGTATGCTTATTGTTATGCCCTAATAGGTATTTTGTCACTGATTTTTTGTTAATAGGATTTTGTATGTTTTATAGTAAAGTTAATTTTCTGCATTTTATCCAACAAACTTCTCCTAGCTACTTTCTTTATTTTTCTTTTGATGTTAATTATATGTGCTTTCTAAGGTTTTTTTTCATTTAGATGTCGTATTAGTATATAATCTATAAACACATGACATAAATCATCTTTTAGGTTCTCTTTAGTATATACTTTTGTTTCAACTTAAAAAATGAAACAATGAAAAAAATAGTTCTATCCTTATTAGTAGGGTGTTTTGCAATCTCTTTTGCAACTGCCCAGGAGTCAAAAAAATCACACGATAATAACGATTTTTATAGATGGCAAATTAGAGCTCGTGGTATTTTAGTTACGCCAGATGAGAGTGCTAATATTAGCTTGATAGGTGGTGATGCAGAAATCACAAAAGCCTTTATGCCAGAATTAGATTTTACTTATTTTTTTACTAAAAATTTCGCTGCAGAATTAATCCTTGCAACTACGCGTCATGGTGTTAAAGCAACTAATACTGCTGTTGGGAATTTAGATCTTGGAGACGTTTGGTTATTGCCTCCTACGTTAACGTTCCAATATCACTGGAATGTAGAGGAAAATGTAAGACCTTATGTTGGAGCTGGGATTAATTACACAATTTTTTATGGAGAAGATAATGGTCCAATTGCAGATAATATGAAGTATGATAATACTTTTTCTCCAGCAATTCAATTCGGTATAGACTTCGATATTAGTGAGCGTTGGTTTATTAATGTAGATGCTAAATATTTATTTATGAGTACAGATGTTGAGGTAGATGCTACTTCTGCTTTAGGTGCTGTTGTGGATGCCGATGTAGACATCAATCCTTTTATTGCTGGGATTGGAATTGGGTTTAAATTATAGAATAACGATTCATTATTTTGAATTAGCTTTAGTTAAGTTTAGTTAGTTAAAAAGCTCTGGGTTTTCCAGAGCTTTTTTGTTGAACTAAATCTAATAGTTATATTAATTATAGTGTTTGTTGCTCACAATGAGGAAAAAAATAAGGGTTAAGATTTTTAAAAATCTTAACCCTTATTTTTTTAAACTTATAGTTGTAATCTTACTTCTTCATATTAGCAGAAAGATACTCTCTATTCATTCTTGCAATATTCTCTAAAGAAATTCCTTTAGGACATTCGATCTCACAAGCTCCAGTGTTAGAACAGTTTCCAAAACCTTCTTCATCCATCTGTCTAACCATGTTAAGTACACGATCGGTAGCTTCAATTTGTCCTTGTGGTAACAAAGCAAACTGAGACACTTTAGCGGATGTAAATAACATCGCACTTGCATTTTTACATGCAGCAACACAAGCTCCACATCCAATACAAGTAGCAGCGTTAAAAGAATCGTCTGCATTGTCTTTGTTTACAGGAATTGCGTTTGCATCAATGGTATTCCCAGAAGTATTTACTGAAATAAACCCTCCTGCTTGTTGAATTCTATCAAAAGAAGAACGATCTACAATTAAATCTTTTATTACAGGGAAAGCGGTTGCTCTAAACGGTTCGATAGTAATTGTATCACCGTCATTAAACATACGCATATGTAATTGGCAAGTAGTAACTTTTCTGTCTGGACCGTGAGGTTCTCCGTTTATCTGAAGCGAACAAGCTCCACAGATTCCTTCACGACAGTCATGATCAAACTCTACAGGCTCTTCACCTTTATTTACGAGTTCTTCATTTAAAACATCCAGCATTTCTAAGAAAGACATGTCTTCTTCTACACCAGATATCGGGTAGTCTACCATCTTTCCTTTCGTGTTGGCATCTTTCTGACGCCATATTTTAAGTTTTAAATTCATCTTATTTAGATTTTAGTATTGAGTATTGAGTATTGAGCAGTTATCTAACATCTCTTTTCTCAACACTTGCATCTATTTGTATGAGCGTGTTTTAAGCTCAATGTTTTTATATTCTAATTCTTCTTTATGTAATACAGCCTTGCTAGGTTCTCCTTTATATTCCCAAGCGGCTACATATTTAAAGTTCTCATCGTCTCTTAATGCTTCTCCTTCTTCTGTTTGGTACTCTTCTCTAAAGTGTCCTCCACAAGATTCGTTACGATGTAAAGCGTCTTTTGCAAATAACTCTCCTAATTCTAGGAAATCTGCAACTCTTAATGCTTTCTCTAATTCACTGTTTTTACTATCAGCAGAACCAGGTACTCTTACATTTTTATGGAAATCTGCACGTAATTCAGCAATCTCAGTAATTGCAGAAGCTAAATCTTCAGCGTTACGAGCCATTCCACATTTATTCCACATTATTTTACCAAGTTTCTTATGGTAGTGGTCTACAGAATGTTTTCCTTCATTATTAACAAGACTAGCAATCTGATCTTTTACATTTTTCTCAGCAGCATCAAATTCAGGAGTATCTGTTGGGATTTTTCCTGTTCTAATATCGTTGGCTAAATAGTTTCCAATTGTATAAGGTAATACAAAATAACCATCAGCTAAACCTTGCATTAACGCAGAAGCTCCAAGTCTGTTTGCTCCGTGGTCAGAGAAGTTAGCCTCTCCAGCAGCGTAACATCCAGGAATGGTAGTCATTAAGTCATAATCAACCCAAATTCCCCCCATTGTATAATGTACAGCCGGATAAATCATCATTGGAGTTTTGTACGGATTCTCGTCAACGATCTTCTGATACATTTGGAAAAGGTTTCCGTATTTGTTCTCAACAACTTTTTCTCCTAATTCTCTTATTTCTTTTTCTGAAGGATTATGATTTCCATGGATAATAGCTTGCTCTTTTCCGTAACGCTCAATTGCTGATGCGAAATCTAAGAATACAGCCTCTCCAGTTTTATTCACTCCAAATCCAGCATCACAACGCTCTTTTGCCGCTCTAGATGCAACATCTCGAGGAACTAAGTTACCAAATGATGGATATCTTCTTTCTAAGTAATAATCTCTATCTTCTTCCGCTATTTCCGTAGGCTTTAATCTTCCTTCACGAATAGCTATTGAATCTTCTTTTTTCTTCGGAACCCAAATTCTACCATCATTACGAAGTGATTCTGACATCAATGTCAGTTTCGACTGATGATCTCCAGATACTGGAATACAAGTTGGGTGAATTTGTGTGTAACAAGGATTTGCGAAATAAGCTCCTTTTTTATGGATTTTCCAAGAAGCAGTTACATTACTTCCCATTGCATTTGTAGATAAGAAAAATACATTTCCGTATCCTCCAGAGGCAATAACTACAGCATGTGCAGAGTGACGCTCAATCTCTCCTGTAACTAAATTTCTAGCAATAATTCCTCTTGCTTTTCCGTCGACAACAACAACATCAAGCATTTCATGACGATTGAAAGATTCAATCTTCCCACGATTAATTTGACGGTTCATGGCAGCGTAAGCTCCCAATAAAAGTTGCTGTCCAGTTTGTCCTTTTGCGTAGAAAGTTCTAGAAACTAGCACTCCTCCAAAAGAACGGTTGTCTAACATTCCACCATATTCACGTGCAAAAGGAACACCTTGTGCAACACACTGGTCGATGATGTTAGCAGAAACTTCTGCCAATCTGTAAACATTGGCTTCACGAGAACGGTAATCTCCTCCTTTTACAGTATCGTAAAATAATCTGTATGTAGAGTCACCATCTCCTTGATAGTTTTTTGCTGCGTTGATACCTCCTTGCGCAGCAATTGAATGCGCACGACGTGGAGAATCTTGGTAGCAAAAAGTTTTTACGTTATATCCTAGCTCTGCAAGTGTTGCAGCAGCAGAACCACCCGCTAATCCTGTTCCAACAACAATAACATCTATATTACGTTTGTTCGCAGGGTTAACAAGGTTAATACTATTTTTATAATTGACCCACTTATTAGCTAAATCGCCTTGTGGTATTTTAGAATCGAATGTTGCCATAATACTTAAATCTTTATTGATTAAAATGATGGAAAAGGGCGATGAAAATAAATCCTAATGGAATGATAATCGCAAAGTACTTTCCAAAAGTTTTAAGTCCCGGAGTGAACTTGTTATTGAAACCAACCGACTGAAATGCAGATTGGAAACCGTGAAGTAAGTGTAACGCCAATAATACAAAAGCAATTACATACGCTCCGACACGAATAGGATTATGAAACTTTTCTACCATCTCACCATAATATCTCGTTGGATCTTCTGGAGCAAACGCTATGTATTTATGGTTTATTTCTGGAAACCAAAAATCTACAAAGTGTAAAATTAAGAAAGCCAAAATAACCAATCCGCTGTAGATCATGTTTCTCGAAACCCAAGTTGTGTTAGCACTTGCGTTAAAGCTCTTGTAACTGATGTTTCTAGCTCTTTTGTTTTTTATTTCTAAAATAAAACCCATCACAAAGTGAAAAACAACCGCAAAGATTAAAATTGGCTGCATTAGAAACTGAACTAAGAAGTTCGTTCCCATGAAGTGAGATATTTCATTAAAGGTATTCTCGCTTATTACAGATGTGAAGTTGATGATAAAATGCTGTAATAGGAAAATCAATAAGAATATAGCTGAAAGAGCCATGGCTACTTTTCTTGCTATCGTTGAATTTAACATTCCGCTCATTAGAAAATTTTTATTTAATACGCACAAAAATACAGTACGATTAAGTTATTAACAAACTTTCGATTCTGTTTTAATAGCAATTTAGAATGAGTTTAAAGTAACTGTTACAAATTCCTCATTTTAAACGCTACAACGTTATATTTAAGTATTTTTACGTAGTATTAATCTTTACTACTTACTTTTAAGCCTCTTAATCCCATATCTATTAAGTTTTCTCCGGCTGCTGGTTCGTACTTTCCGTCATTATTTACTTCCGTCCATTCGAAGCTATTGTTGATAGAGAAAGATAATGTAACTACAATATCTTCCGTTTCTTCGCCTGTAATTTGGAAGCTGTTTTCAAATTTTCCTGTAAGTACACAAGAACCTTGAGGAATTGGAGAGGTTTCGAAAATTGGATTTGGAACTGTTACTGCGCCTTCTGGAGCCTGACCCGTTAGCGTATATCCTTCTGCTTCAAAAGCCCAAAATCCTTGAAGCTTGTTATCGTTTACTTCAATCGTATTTCCGTTTATGTCGAAAGATTCGATGTATTGGTTATAACCGATAAAGCCTGCAATAGTGGCATCGTATTCCTGCCCTTCGTTTAAAAGTTTAATAGTTCCGTTTTGATAGGAAGCAGAAATACGAACCCATTCATAGGTTCCTGTTTTTACTTCACTTATAGGGATTTCTATAAAAGTTTCGTCATTTTTTATAAGTGTTGCTTTAGAGAAGTCGATGGCTTTATCTCCTCCTTTTGTAGTTTCTTCACCTTGGTATATTATTGTCCCTTCACCTAAAAGAGTTGTTGCAGTTGGCGCTAACTCTAAATAATGTGCACTAAAAGCATTTAAAGTTGGGGTTTGGGCAGCATTTCCTTCTGCAATCGTAGATGGTTTTCCTAAATTATCTAGTCGCTCTTGATTTTCATCAAATTTAATTTTTACGATAAGATTGTTCTTAGTAACTCTTGTGTCATCAATATCATCATCGGCACAAGAAATTAATAATAGCGTAGTACTAAGCAATAAAGCTAGTTTTTTCATGATTCTAAAATTTGGGTTTCTAGATGGTAAAAATAATAATGTTTTTCAATATTTCTGAATAAAATAGGATTTGTCTATAATGATTACTATTCTGTTTTGTTAAACTTTATACGAAGTTTAACAAGAAAAAATTCTATTCTTATTAATTTTGACGAAATTCAAAATATACACAAATGAAGTACGATTTAATAGATAGTAATCTTTTTATAAAAAACCGTCAGAAATTTATGGCTAAGATGAAGCCAAATAGTATTGCGGTTTTTAATTCTAATGATATATATCCAATTGGTTCTGATAGTACGCTGCCTTTTCAGCAAGCTAGAGATCTTTTCTATTTAAGTGGTGTAGATCAAGAGGAGAGTATTTTGGTCTTATTTCCAGATGCTCATGAGCAGAAACATAGAGAGATTTTATTTGTTCGTGAAACAAATGATCATATTGCCGTTTGGGAAGGAGAGAAGCTTACTAAAGAAAAGGCGTTAGAAACTAGCGGTATTAAAACTACTTATTGGTTGGGAGATTTTAATAAAGTCTTCTTTGATATAATGACAGAGGCAGAAACTGTATATTTTAATACAAATGAACATTACCGTCAGTCTGTAGAAACAGAAACACGTGAAGATCGTTTTATCGATTGGTGTAAAAATAAATTCCCAGCTCATAAATGGGAAAAAAGTAACCAGATTTTACAAGAATTAAGAGGTACTAAAGAGCCTCAAGAGATTGCATTGATGCAACAGGCTTGTAATATTACCGAGAAAGCTTTTAAACGTGTATTGCAGTTTACAAAGCCAGGTGTTTGGGAATATGAAATTGAGGCGGAGTTTATACATGAGTTTACTAGAAATAGATCTCGTGGTTTTGCATATACGCCAATTATAGCTTCTGGAAACAATGCAAATGTTCTTCATTATATTGAAAACAAAATGCAGTGTAAAGAAGGTGAGTTGTTGTTAATTGACGCTGGTGCAGAGTATGCAAATTACGCTAGTGATATGACGCGTACTATTCCTGTGAGCGGAAGATTTACAGATAGACAAAAAGAAGTTTATAATGCTGTTTTAAGAGTTAAGAACGATGCAACAAAAATGCTAGTTCCTGGAACAATGTGGAAAGAATATCACGAAGAGGTTGGTAAATTAATGACGAGTGAGCTTCTTGGTCTTGGTTTATTAGACAAAGCAGATGTACAGAATGAAAATCCAGATTGGCCAGCTTACAAAAAATACTTTATGCACGGTACAAGTCACCACATTGGTTTAGATACGCACGATTATGGTCCGTTGAAAAAACCAATGAAATCAAACATGGTATTTACTGTGGAGCCAGGAATTTATATCCCAGATGAAGGATTTGGAATCCGTTTAGAAGACGATTTAGTAATTCAGGAATCTGGAGAACCATTTAATTTAATGGGAGGTATTCCTATTGAAGTCGATGAGATTGAAGATTGGATGAATAAATAATTTTAGAATTATAAATTTGAATGTTGATTACATATAGGAACATTCAAATTCACGATAATCCTGTCACATTGGGCGCGGTCAAATAAATTATTGATTGCGCTCAACTTGGCAGTTTTGTTTTTATATAATGACTCATAAATGACGCTAAATTATAAAGGCACAGCTATTTTTTTTGAAGATGAAGGCAAAGGCTCAGCTGTAGTTTTGCTTCATGGTTTCTTAGAAAATGCCACAATTTGGAATCCTTTAAGGGAAGTGCTGTCTAAGCGAAATCGTGTAATTACGATCGATTTACTTGGGCATGGTAAAACGGGTTGCTTGGGTTATGTGCATACCATGGAAATGATGGCAGAAACGGTAAAGGCTGTCTTAGATCATTTAAAACTAAGGCGAGTTTCTTTAATTGGTCATTCTATGGGGGGTTATGTTGCTTTGGCTTTTGCTGAAGCTTATCCAGATGATGTAAAGGGATTGGTTTTGGTGAATTCTACAACAAGCGCAGATTCTGAAGAAAAGAAAAAAAATAGAAATCGTGCCATAGAAATGGTAAAGCATAATCATAAGAGTTTTGTTCGGATGGGGATTGCTAACCTATTTAGGCCTAAAAATAGAAAGCTTTTTGCTGAAGAAATAAAGGCGCTTAAAAAGGAAGCATTGAATACTCCTTTGCAGGGAATTGTAGCTGCATTAGAAGGGATGAAAATTAGAAACGATAGAGAAGTTTTACTCCATTTTACTCCCTTTGCTAAAATGATGATTATCGGTAAAAGAGACCCTGTGTTAAATTACGATTCTTTAGTAAGTCAAACACAAGAAGCTGATGTGAAAGTAGTTGAATTTCCTGATGGACACATGAGTTTTATTGAAAACAAATCGCAATTCATCGATAATATCAATGAATTTTTGCGAAAAATTTGATTATTAGGTAAATAATGTATAAGTTCACGATACCCAAAATTTACATATCTAATGAAAACCTCAAATTCTACAGTAAAAAAAGCACTGTGCTCGATGTTTGGACATCGATATAGAGTGTCGAAAAAAGTAACTTCTCACATTACAGAATATCAATGTAAAACATGTAAATGTGAGCTCACAACAAACGAAACTGGACACCTGGATATCTTAACTCCAGAGTTGAAGGAAATCAATGAAACCCTTGCTAGATTTTATAAAAAGAGAAGGGCTGCGCATACAGTTGCTTAATTTCTAAAACACTCAATAAGAACTGCTGCATATTCCAATTTTGGATTATGTATAGGGATTTTACGGCCTGTAATTTCCGAATTTCACACAATTGTGTTATTCGTTCTCTTCTTCATTATCCTCAAATGAATTCCATCCTCTTGCTTTAAGAGGTATTTTTGTGTTTCCACGAGTAATTAAATGCATTCCTTCACTTTCTTGTGTCATATGACCAATTATCGATAGATGTGGATTTGCTTTAATTTTTGGGAAATCTTCTTGAGAAATTGTGAATAATAATTCATAATCTTCACCGCCACTAAGAGCAACAGTTGTACTGCTAATATTGAATTCTTCTGAAGTAGAAATTACTTGTGGGTCTAATGGGATTTTGTCCTCATATAGATTACAACCTACTTTAGACTGCTTGCACAAATGAATAATCTCTGAAGAAAGTCCGTCGCTGATATCAATCATAGAAGTTGGTTTAACCTCCAATTTTTTTAATAATTCAGGGATGTCTTTTCGAGCTTCAGGCTTTAGCTGACGTTCGATAATATATGTATATGGATCTAAATCCGGCTGATTCTGAGGATTTACCTTAAAAACTTCTTTCTCTCTTTCCAATATTTGGAGTCCGAGGTAAGCAGCTCCTATGTCTCCAGAAACTACCAATAAATCGTTAGCTTTAGCTGTATCTCTGTAAACTATATCTTCTTCATCGGCTTCTCCAATTGCAGTAACCGTAATTAAGAGTCCTTTATTAGAAGAAGTAGTGTCACCACCAATAAGATCTACTTTGTAAGCGTCGCAAGCTAGTTTTATTCCTGCATATAATTCTTCTAAAGCTTCTAATGGGAAGCGATTAGAAACAGCGATAGAAACGGTAATATGTGTAGCCTTTGCGTTCATTGCATACACATCAGATAGGTTGACCATAACAGCTTTATACCCTAAGTGTTTTAGGGGCATGTAGCTAAGGTCAAAATGCACATTTTCCACCAAAAGATCGGTAGTAATAACTGCTTTCTTGTCTTTAAAATCAATTACAGCAGCATCATCACCAATTCCTCGAACGGTGCTTAATTGGTTAATATCAAAATTCTTGGTTAAATGGTCTATTAAACCAAATTCTCCTAATTCAGATATCGATGTGCGCTTTGGGTTTTTGTCTTCTATCATGATGCAAAGATAGTTAAAGTTGAAGGTTTATAAAGTAAAAAAATAAACTACTACTAAGCTTAAGTTTTGATGTTTTGGTTAGTTAAAAAGTTGAAGGGTGAAAGTTTAGGTTTTTTTCTGGTTTGATTTTGTTTTCATAGGTTTTAAAAATAGTACCCCAAACTCGTGAGTTTTTAATTTTTTTCAGCTGAAAAGTTAAATGCATATTAAGAAAGAAATGAAGTCTTTTTTGATAATAAAATTGATTAAATTTGAGAACTACTTAAATTATAAGAAAACAAAATATAGGGGAGCTGTTTTTGTGTAGTAATTAACCGTAAAAACATAGCTTTTATACTCATATTCTTTTTTGTTTTTAAATGGAATTTAAAGCTCGCATACGTTATCTGCTAATCTCATTGAGACTGCTACTGTGTGGAGATGAAAGCCTGTTTGTGCTGTTCAGTAAGAGGGTGAAAGTGATTGCAATTATTACTATTAAAAAAGCTTCTTAGAGAAAATGTAAGGAATTACTAAAAATCATAACAAATCTCTATGAAAGGATATAATATAATAATGCAATAAGTATGGTAAATCGTGACGAATATCATATTTTTGTAAACTATTTAGAAATAACAATTTTATTATGATAAAAGTTTCTGAAACAGCGAAAAAGAAAATTTCTGAGTTAATGTCGGACGGTGGTTTTGATGTAGCTCAGGATTTTGTGCGCGTAGGTGTGAAGAGTGGAGGTTGTAGTGGCTTGTCATACGATTTGAAATTCGATAAAAGCAAAGCAGACGAAGATAAAATGTTTGAAGACAATGATGTAAAGATTGTTGTGGACAAGAAAAGCTTCCTGTATCTTATCGGAACCGTCTTAGAATATTCTGGCGGTTTAAATGGTAAAGGTTTTGTTTTTAACAATCCGAATGCTCAAAGAACCTGCGGTTGTGGGGAGAGTTTTTCGTTGTAGAATTATAAAGTTAAAGAGTTAAAAAAGTAAAAAGTTAATGTAATAAAATATGGGGAGTACAACTTTTGAAGATTTAGAAGTTTATAAATTGACCCTACTTTTTACGATTAATATTTTTGACTTATTGAATGAAAAGCAACTCGAAAAAGAGTTTTCTATTAAAGACCAATTAAAACGGGCAACTCTTTCTATTTCCAATAATATCGCGGAGGGATTTGAAAGAGAGACGGATAAAGAATTGATACGGTTTTTATATTTTTCTAAAGGCTCCTCTGGAGAAGTGAGAAATATATTAAACATTTTAAAAGAGACAAATTATATAAATGAAGATAAATGGTTGTCGTTAAGAAGTGAAGTTATAGTAATATCAAAGCAACTTTCTAATTACATTAAGTACATTAAAAGGCGCTAATAAAACTCCTTAACTTTTTAACTGTTTTCTTATTTACTTAGAATAAAAGTATGGCATATACCGAAGAAGAATTAAAAAAAGAGCTCGAGACGAAGGAATATGAGTATGGATTTTATACCGATATTGAATCGGATACTTTTCCTATTGGATTAAACGAGGATATCGTTCGAGCAATTTCAGCAAAGAAGAATGAGCCAGAATGGATGACCGAATGGCGTCTAGAAGCTTACAGAGCTTGGACGAAAATGGACGAACCTGAATGGGCAAATGTTACTTACGAGAAACCAGATTTCCAAGCTATTTCTTATTATTCGGCACCTATGAAAAAGCCGAAATACGATAGTTTAGATGAGGTAGATCCAGAATTACTAGACACGTTTAAAAAGTTAGGTATTTCTGTAGATGAACAGAAAAAGCTAGCTGGTGTTGCAGTAGATATCGTAATGGATTCTGTTTCTGTAGCAACGACTTTCAAAAAGACTTTAGGAGAAAAAGGAATTATATTCTGCTCTATTTCTGAAGCTATTCAAGAGCACCCAGAATTAGTAAAAAAATATATTGGAACTGTAGTTCCTGAGAAAGACAATTTTTATGCAGCATTGAATTCGGCAGTTTTCTCTGACGGTTCTTTCTGTTATATACCTAAAGGGGTTCGTTGCCCAATGGAATTGTCTACATATTTCCGTATTAATCAAGCAGGAACTGGTCAGTTTGAGCGTACGTTGGTTATTGCAGACGAAGGGAGTTACGTAAGTTACTTAGAAGGATGTACAGCGCCAACAAGAGATGAGAATCAATTGCATGCTGCAGTGGTAGAATTGATTGCTTTGGATGATGCTGAAATAAAATATTCTACTGTACAGAACTGGTATCCTGGAAATAAAGATGGTAAAGGAGGAGTTTTTAACTTCGTTACCAAAAGAGGATTGTGTGAGAAAAATGCTAAAATTAGCTGGACACAAGTAGAAACTGGATCTGCAGTAACTTGGAAATATCCTTCTTGTATTTTAAAAGGAGATAATTCTGTTGGAGAATTTTATTCTATTGCGGTAACTAATAATTATCAGCAAGCAGATACAGGAACGAAAATGATTCACTTAGGAAAAAACACTAGAAGTACGATTATTTCTAAAGGTATTTCCGCAGGGAAATCTCAAAATAGTTATCGTGGTTTAGTTCAGATAAATAGTAGAGCAGACAATGCTCGTAATTTCTCTCAATGTGATTCTCTATTAATGGGGAATGAGTGTGGAGCACATACGTTCCCATATATCGAAACTAAAAATAAAACGGCTCAAATAGAGCATGAGGCTACAACTAGTAAAATTGGAGAAGACCAAATTTTCTATTGTAACCAACGTGGGATTGATACAGAGAAAGCAATTGCATTGATTGTAAACGGATTTAGTAAAGAGGTTTTAAATAAACTTCCGATGGAATTCGCCGTTGAAGCTCAAAAATTACTGGAAATTTCTTTAGAAGGTTCCGTAGGATAAATATAATAAGGTATTGAGTTTGGGAATTTATTTTTAACGCAAACTCGGTAACAGCATAACTTGATAACAAGATAACAGCATAATTAGAAGTATATGTTAAAGATTGAAAATTTACACGCTAGCGTAGAAGATAAAGAAATTTTAAGAGGAATTAACCTAGAGGTGAAACCAGGAGAAGTTCATGCTATAATGGGACCTAATGGTTCTGGAAAAAGTACATTATCGTCTGTAATTGCTGGTAATGAAAACTTTGAAGTTACAGAAGGAAAGATTAGTTTCTTAAATGAAGATATTGCAGAATTGGCACCAGAAGATAGAGCTCATAAGGGTATTTTCTTATCGTTCCAATATCCAGTAGAAATCCCTGGAGTTTCTGTTACTAACTTCATGAAAACTGCAATTAACGAAACACGTAGAGCGCAAGGATTAGAAGATATGCCAGCAAAAGATATGCTGCAAAAAATTCGTGAGAAATCTGAATTATTAGAAATCGACCGTAAATTTCTTTCTCGTTCTTTAAACCAAGGGTTTTCTGGGGGAGAGAAAAAGCGTAATGAGATTTTCCAAATGGCAATGTTAGAGCCTAAATTAGCTATTTTGGATGAGACAGATTCAGGGTTGGATATCGATGCTTTACGTATTGTTTCTGATGGTGTTAATAGATTGAAAAGTAAAGACAACGCTGTAGTAGTAATTACTCACTACCAACGATTATTAGAATATATCGTTCCAGACTATGTTCACGTTTTATTAAACGGTAGAATTGTAAAATCTGGTGGAAAAGAATTAGCATTAGAGCTAGAGGAAAAAGGATACGACTGGATTAAGCAGGAAGTAGCGGTATAAGCATTATAGTTTGAGGTTTCTAGTTTGAAGTTTATGGAAATGGAATGGGTACAGTTAAACAGTTTGAAGATTTAGAAATTTGGCAAGAAGCTAGAAGACTTGCTAAGGAAATCTTACAAATTGTAAAAACAACCGATTTAAATAATGACTTTAGATTTAGGGATCAAATAAAGGCTTCATCTGGATCTGTAATGGATAATATTGCTGAAGGGTTTGAAAGGAGCGGAAATTTAGAGTTTAGACAATTTTTGTCGATAGCAAAAGGTTCTGCTGGAGAGGTAAGATCACAACTTTACAGGGCATATGATTCAGAATATATTGATGAAGATCGATTGAATGATTTGACTGTAAGTTATGTTAACTTGAGCAAAAGAATTTCAGCTTTTATAAGTTACCTCAACAAGAAAGATTACAAAGGAATAAAATATAAGGAGTAGTTAGTTTCTGGAAATGGGGTTTGTATAAACATCAAACCAGAAACAGAAAACTAGAAACACATACAAAATGGAATTAAAAGATAAATTAATATCATCGTTTATGGCTTTTGAAAATCGTGTGGATGTTCATCATCCAGTACACGATATTCGTACGGAAGCAATAAAGGTCTTTGAGGAAAAAGGATTCCCTTCAAAAAAGGATGAAGCTTGGAAGTATACCTCGCTAAATACATTATTGAAGAATGACTATAGTGTGTTTCCTAAGGAAGAGTCAGCTTTAGAATTTAAAGATGTAAAGAAATATTTTATACATGATATAGATAGCTATAAGATTGTATTTATAGATGGTATCTATAGTTCTCATTTATCACAAACATCGCATGAAGGTTTAGATGCTTGTTTAATGAGTTCTGCGCTTACAAAGCCTAAGTACAGACTTATTATTGAGAATTACTTTAATAAGATTGCAAAAAAGGATGAAAGTCTAACAGCGCTGAATACAGCTTTTTCTCGTGAAGGTGCTTTTATAAATATACCTAAAGGAAAGGTTGTAGATAAACCGATTCAGATTATTCATTTGGCTACAGGAAAAGAGTCTTCTATTATGTTACAGCCACGTAGTTTGGTTGTTGTTGGAGAGAATGCTCATGTTCAGATTATAGAACGTCACCAGAGTTTAACAGACAATCCTGTGCTTACAAATTCTGTTACAGAAATATACACTCATAAGCGTGGTATTGTAGATTATTATAAGATTCAGAATGATAATGAAAATGCTTCATTGATCGATAATACTTATATTTCTCAGCAAAAAAATAGTCATGCTTCTGTGCATACTTTTTCTTTTGGAGGGAAAATAACACGTAATAATTTACAGTTCCTACATAATGGAGAATATATAAATTCTACGTTAAAAGGAATTACTATTACTCAAGATAAGCAGCATGTAGATCACAGTACGCTTGTGCATCATGCAACGCCAAATTGTGAGAGTCACCAAGATTATAAAGGGATTTATGCTGATAAAAGTACGGGTGTTTTTAACGGTCGTATTATTGTAGAGAAAGAGGCTCAGAAAACCAATGGTTTCCAACAGAGTAATAATATCCTAATTGATGAAAAAGCAACTATCAATGCAAAGCCACAATTAGAGATTTTTGCTGATGATGTAAAATGCTCACACGGTTGTACTATCGGACAATTGGATGATGAAGCTCTATTTTACCTACAATCTCGTGGAATTCCTAAAAAAGAAGCACGTGCATTAATGATGTATGCTTTTGCAAATAACGTACTAGAAAGCGTTAAAATTCCAGAAGTGAAAACACGTATTAATAAATTAATAGCCCTTAAGCTAGGTGTTAATTTAGGTTTCGATTTATAAAAGAAACTTTTAGAAGTTTAAAACCCGAATATTTATTATGAGTATTCGGGTTTTTTGTGTTTCTTACTTTCCTAAACGTGATTTTATCAATGAAAAACAGCTGTAGAATGAGGGAGTTTACAAAAGAAGAAAGAGAATTATATTAAAAGTTCAAAATTTCTTCTAAATTAACACGTTTATTAGCTGTCATGAAAATTCTAATAATAGAGGATGAAGTTGAACTAGCAGAAGATATAATTAATTATCTAACTGGAGAGCAGTACCTGTGCGAATGGGTGTCAGATTGTCCATCTGCTATACAGAGAATTCATGATTATAATTACGATTGTATTTTATTAGATATAATGTTACCAGATGGTAACGGATTAACAATCTTAGAAACACTTAAGAAAATAAATAAGCAAGATGGCGTTATTATTATTTCTGCTAAAAACTCTACAGATGATAAGATAAAGGGTTTAAAACTAGGAGCCGACGATTACCTTGCTAAACCCTTTCACTTAGCAGAATTAGCTGCAAGAATTGAATCTTTAATTCGGAGGCAGCAATTTGACAGTAGCAATTTAATTATGCAAAATGAGTTAACGGTCGATTTAAATGCTAAAACAGTAGCTGTAAATAATTCCAATGTTAATCTAACAAAAAAGGAATATGATTTACTGCTTTTCTTTATAGGAAATAAAAACAAGGTGCTTTCTAAAGGAGCTTTAGCAGAACATCTTTCTGGAGATTTTGCAGATATGTTTGATAGTCATGATTTTGTTTATGCACATGTTAAAAACCTAAAGCGAAAATTAAAAGAGCAATCTTATGGGGAGTATATAAAAACTATTTACGGAACAGGATATAAATGGGAGTCATGACAAAGTTACTTCACAAGCCTCTAAAAGCATTTGCTATATATGCTTTGATAATTTTAATTGTGAGTATTCCTGTGTACGTATTAGTGGTGGATTATATATGGACAACGGAGTTGGATGAAAATAACTGGCTTACACTGCAACATACTAAACAAAAGCTTCAGTCTAAAAACTTTACTACTGATGAGGTGGAGCAGATAAATTACATTTGGGGGCAGCTTCAGCCTGGAGTATCAATAAAGAAATCAATAAACAGTACTGCTTTTAAAGATAGTATTTACGAAGTAATTAGAGCTAATGAATACGACTTTGATAATGGGGAAGATAGATTTCGTGGTTTAACATCTCATGTTGTGATAAACGGCGAGCCATATGTTGTCACTATAGAAACTAATGTTGAAGAATCTAAAGAAACCTTTATTGCCATAGCTTCTATAACGTTGGTGTTTTTTGTAATTCTGATAGTTGGATTCATACTATTAAATAAATATATCGCCGCTAAAACGTGGAAGCCATTTTATAATACACTGCGAGTGTTACAGACTTTTAAAGTTTCTGATGATAAGGAAATTAAATTTTCGTCTACAAAAATTGAAGAATTTAAAGCTCTTAACGATACTTTAGAAGTTATGATAAACCATAATATCGATCTTTATAAACAACAGAGGTCGTTTATTGAAAATGCTTCACATGAGTTGCAAACACCTATTGCACTACTTAAATCAAAAGTTGATTCATTGCTTCAGCAAAAGGGGTTAGACTCAAGCACATCCCAGATTCTTAATAATATAGAGGGGCCTCTTTCACGATTATCAAGGATTAATAAAAATCTATTGGTACTAGCCAAGGTTGATAATTATTCATATGGTGAAAAAAAGGATCTTGATGTAAAAGCCTTAATACAGGATACACTTTTGTTGTTTGAAGATTATATAGATGAAAAGAAGCTTTCTCTTAAAAATAAGATACAAGAGTCTATTATAGTTAATACAAATACGTTTTTATTAGAAACGCTTATTCATAATCTGCTTTCCAATGCAATTAGACACACTGCTTCAAATGGAGAAATTATTATTACTAGTGATGATTCTACAATTGAAATTATGAATTCTGGAGCGGAAGAATTAGATAATAATAAGTTGTTTAAGCGGTTTTCAAGTACTTCTCAGAAAAAAGTAAGCAGTGGCTTAGGGCTTGCTATAATTAAAGAGATTACTAATAAGAGTAACTGGGATGTAACATATAATTTTAAAGACTCGTATCATATTTTCACAGTAAAGTTTTAGGCATTCTAAATTTCTTCTAATTCTTGTTTGATGTTTGTCGTTCCAATATCTTTTAAAGGTGTTGTGAGTATGAGTAATTAATATCAATACAATCGCCAAATGTCCAATACAATAAAGTATCTAAGAACGTTAAAGTTCGATTATCGAGTAAGAACCAAGGTTGCCATATTATTTTATATGCTTCTGTTTTTTGCTTACGGAAATGCACAAGATTCCCTAGTGAACGTTTCAGGAAGTATAAAAGATGTAGCTTCAGGAGAAACACTCCCTTTTGTAACTGTACAAATAAAATCGCCAACAGGAACTAAACTTATCGAAGGAACTATTTCTAATGATAATGGATTGTTTACTTTTTCTGAAGTAAAATCTGGAGACTATGTTTTGGAACTTTCATATACAGGATACAAAAAACACATAGAGCCACTATTTATTGGTGCTAATTCTGAATATATCAACATTGGTGTTATAGAAATGGAAGCTCAGATTGAGCAATTAAACGAAGTTGTTCTTACCGCAAAGCAAGAAGCTATTGTAGGAGCTATGGATAAAAAAACTTACGGAGTAGCTGATAATATTAGTCAAGGTGGAGGAAGTGTTTTGCAATCGATAAGTAATCTTCCAGGAATAACTACTCAAGATGGGCAAGTACAGCTTAGGGGTAGTAGTAAAGTTGTCATTTTGATAGATGGTAAGCAAACCGCGATAACTGGTTTTGGAAATCAGAGCGGACTTGATAATCTCCCTGCTTCTGCAATAGAAAAAATTGAAATAATTAATAACCCTTCAGCAAAATATGACGCTAATGGTAATGCGGGGATTATCAATATCATATTAAAAAAAGAATCAGAAACAGGATGGAGCGGTAAAGTAGGTATGTCGACAGGGCTTGGAGCTCTTTGGGAGCGTAAAGAGAATCTCCCAGGAATCCGACCACAATACAAAATGACTCCCAAGATTAATCCTTCCATAGCACTTAATTACAGAAAGGAAAAGGTGAATTTCTTCTTGCAAGCAGATAATTTATATACAGAAACTTTAAACAAAAATGAGTTTGTTACTAGAACTTACGACGATGGCACTATTACTAACCAACAGCTCAAGCGAAATAGAAATACCAATTTTTTCACAACCAATGCTGGGGTAGATTGGTTTATAAACGATTATAATACACTAACAGTGTCAGGTTTTTTTAGCCAAGAATCAATTAAAGATTATGGTGATCAACCTTTTTTTGATGGTTATACAAATGAGCGCCTTCGACTTTGGCAATTTTTAGAAGATGAAGTGTTAACTGCTTTTATGGGGTCTGTTGCTTTCGAGCATAAATTTAAACAGCCAGGACACACATTAGATGTCGCTTTTAATTACACTTTTGATAGAGAAGATGAAAAGTATTTTTTTGAAAACACAATGCCTTCATTTACTACAGAAGAATCCTTTTTCTTGATTGCTGATCAAAAAGTAGCAGATTTTACTTTAGACTACACAAAACCATTAAAGCATGGTCTATTGGAAACTGGTTTTAAATTTCGTAGCAGGACCATTCCAACAGATATGCAGTTTAATCCATCTGAAGAAAATTCTGTATTAGATACTGGAGCTGATGGAAAGGCTACTTATAAAGAGATAATTCCTGCACTTTATGGTAATTATACATATGAAATAAAAAAGTTAGAAGCTGAAATAGGAATGCGATTAGAATATGCAGATTTGCAATATGATGTAGATCCAAACCATAATACTTACCAAAGTGATGGATATGATTATTTAGAACTATTTCCTAATGCTCGTTTAACATATAAAATTAATGATAGTAACAAGCTTTCTGCTTTTTATAACCGAAGAGTGGACCGTCCTGATGAGGTAGATATTAGAATTTTCCCAAAATATGACGATGCTGAAATAATTAAGGTTGGGAATCCTAGTTTACAACCTCAGTTTACCAATAGCTTTGAGTTAGGTTATAAAAAGGATTGGAGTGCTGGTTATTTTTATGGAGCAATATATCATCGTGCTTCTGAAGGAACGATTACAAGAATTGCTACTACTGTAGATAATACCAATCTTATATATAACATTTCTCAAAATGCAGGTAATAGTTATAATTCAGGAGTTGAAGTTGTAGTAAGTCAGGAATTAAATGATAAAATAGCTCTGGATTTAAATCTTAATGGCTATTATAATCAAATAGATGCTTTTACGGTTGTAAATCAATACCCAGTAGAGAATTCTTTTACTGCTGATGAGCAAGATATATATTCGGGAAATATAAAATTAAATGGCAAGTTTAAAATAGGAAATAGTATCGAAGCACAATTAACAGCTATTTATCTTGCTCCCGATATTATTCCTCAAGGAACTATAGATAGTAGATTCTCTTTGGATACAGGAATAAAAAAGATTGTTCAAAAAGGAAAAGGCGAATTTTATTTTAATGCTACAGATTTATTAAATACAATGGTTACAAAGAAGGAGATAGAGGGAAATGATTTTTCATATACTAGCTCCGATTATTACGAAACGCAGGTAATTCGATTTGGTTATAATTATAAATTTTGAAGTATGCTAACTCAGATATAAAGGCCTAAAAACCCATTATCCAATTACCTTTCTAAATCTTTCGGGTAACTCGTTTTTTAAACACAACTTTTGTTGGGTAAAAGGATGCGTGAATTTTAAAGAATATGCATGGAGATATATGCCCTTTCCATTTAGAATTAAGTCTTCTTTTCCATATTCTTTATCTCCCAGAATAGGATTTCCAATACTGGCCAAGTGAATTCGTAACTGGTGTTTTCGTCCCGTTTTAGGTTTTAGTTTCACCAAATTGAGATTTCCAAATCGTTTTGAAGGCACAGTTTTTAGAACTTTATATTTCGATTTAGACTTTTTCCCGTCTATGGTAGCTGTAATTACCCCTTTAGAATCCATTTTACCAATGGTAATAGCAAAATATGTTTTTTGAATCTTCTTATCTTCAAAAAGTTTGTTCAGTATACGAATACTATTGCTTGTTTTTCCAGTCAATAAAATACCAGTTGTGGGATAGTCTAACCGGTGTACAGGCTGAGGAATAGCAGCGTCAATAAGCGTGCTTTTCTTTAAGTTTTGAGGCAAAGCATTCGCGATTGTTTTAAAGCTATTTCCGCTTACTAAAATACCTGCGGGCTTATGGATAGCTGCTAGGTATTCGTCTTCATATAATACAGGAAGTGGAAAAATAAGTTCTTTCTTCGCTTTTTTTATTTCGGGAACAGAGATTTTAATAGTTTCTCCTCCTTTTATAAAAGTTGCTGTGCTAGCAAGAACTCCATTTACGGTAATAAGTTCTTTTTTTATAGCCTTTTTTAATGCAGATTTAGTGAGGGCACTATTAAAAATCCCGACACCATATTCCTGTAATCGAATTGGATGAAGCAGCTCAGGGACAATATGTTTTTCTGTTTTATTAATAGGAGTTTTATTTTTTAAAAAGCTCTTTTACGACACTAAGATTAGTATCTTTATTTACGGGATAAAAATAATCAGTTTGCCATTGCTGACTTCTTTGTGCTTGTTTGTTCTGTGGCCGATCCCAAGGAGGATAGACTCTAAAAGCTCTTTTTCCTTCTTTATGTTCAGTAGAAATAATTCCTTTTCTTATTAATACTGATTTAGGGAATACAAATTGCCCTATCTCATTTGCTGATTTTACGGTGACAACAAAAAAATCAAATTCATCAATTGTATGAAAAGGTGCTATTGACTTATTCTCAATTCGTTTCCAAAAAGTAACAAATTGCCCAGCCTTTTTAGGAGTTACTTTACCGTCTCTATAGATAATATTTAGGCCATCAAGTTTAAAAGTACAAGCACTATATTCTTTACTTTCTAATGCAGGTTTAAAATCGGAAAATTTAAAATTGCATGGTTCGTAAACTTCGGCCTTTATCGTTTCGAGACTTTTATTCATTTTTAGAGTTTATGTCTTTTAGTTGAAGAGATTTCTCTTCTTGCGCCTTTTTAATAATCGCTTTTAGGCGCTCTTTATGTTGGAGTTTTTGCTTCTTTTGTTTATTGATTTTCTGATTCATCAACTTGGTATGTTTGGCCTTGTTGACAGTGTTTTTTGCTTTTCCCTTTTTTGCCATCTCAATAAATTTAAAATTTCGCTATAACTGCTTCAGCACAGCGTTCTCCATCCATAGCCGCAGAAATAATTCCACCGGCATAACCTCCTCCTTCTCCACACGGAAATAAACCTTCAATTTGTGGATGTTCTAAATCTTCCTTTCTCGGAATATTTACAGGAGATGAGGTTCTAGATTCTACACCTACAATATTAGCTTCGTTGGTATAATAACCATGCATTTTATCTCCAAAAGCGGCAAAACCTTTACGCAATCTACTTCCTATAAGTTTAGGTAATAATGAATGCAGTGGTGCTGATTTTAATCCCGGTTGGTATGAAGTGTCGTTTAAAGTAGGTGAAATTTTACCTTCTACAAAATCTACCAAACGCTGGGCTGGTGCTATTTGACTCCTTCCTCCAGCATTGAATGCTAATTTTTCTAAGTCTTTTTGGTATTCTAACCCTTTTAAAGGACCGAATTTATCATATTTAAAGAGGTCTTTTTCTATGTTTATTTCCACAACGATTCCAGAGTTTGCAAACCTATTGTTTCTTTTGCTAGGAGACATTCCGTTCACAACAACTTCTCCATTGGCAGTAGCTGCTGGAACAATAAAGCCACCAGGACACATACAGAAAGAATACACGCCACGTTCGTTAACTTGATGAACCAAACTATATGCCGCAGCTGGTAATAATTCATCTCTTTTTCCAGGACAATGATATTGGATGCTATCGATAATCTCTTGCGGATGTTCTACACGTACGCCCATGGCAAAAGATTTTGCCTTTAAAGCGATGTCTTTCTTGTGCAATAGATCGTAGATATCTCTAGAAGAATGCCCTGTTGCCAAAATAACAGCATTTACAGGGAGTTCCTTACCGCTTTGTAATTGTATAGCTTTTAGTTTGTTGTCTTTGATTATAAAATCTACAACTCGGGCTTCAAAATGTACTTCTCCGCCATATTTTATAATATTCTCACGGATATTCTGAATGATTTTAGGGAGTTTATTGGTTCCAATATGAGGATGCGCATCTACTAATATCTGGTCTGTAGCTCCGTGGTATACTAGATTCTCAAAAATCCTTCTTACATCTCCACGTTTTAAACTTCTAGTATATAATTTCCCGTCAGAATAAGTTCCAGCGCCGCCTTCTCCAAAACAATAGTTAGAATCCTCATTTACAAAATGCTCTTGATTTATAGCTTTTAAATCGCGCCTTCTGTCTTGTACATTCTTACCACGTTCTAAAACTATCGGTTTGTAGCCTAATTCTATGCATCGAAGTGCTGCATACATTCCAGCAGGTCCAAAACCAATAATGTGTACCTCTTTTGCATTGGAAACATCTTTATAATCGAAAGTATAATCAGGACTATCAGAGGGTTTCTCTCCTAAATAAACCGCTACTTTATAATTAAAGATAATATCTCTTTTACGAGCATCTATGGATTTTCGCAATACTTTTACTGCTGAAATCTCTTCTTTAGAAACTCCTAATTGCTTGGATGCTTTATACAATAAAATATCCTCTTGCTTTTCTTCAGTAAGGTTAACACGGAGTTGAATCTCTTTTATCATGAAGCAAAATTACGCAAATGAAATCAGTTTTTGTCAGCATAAAATTTTTAAAGCTATGCAGGTCAATCTAAAAGTGTATTTCCTCTTTTATTTTAGCGTAAAATAAACAAAAGCAGAAGTTTATTTAAATTGCTTTAAGTGTTCTAGTAGAAGATTTATGGACTAATAATAAAAGGCGTATTGTTATATAGACCTGCTTTTATCGCTATAGTCAAGGGATAATTCGTTGTCGTTTATTTTGTAAATCAGATCTTCTACTTCACCACAATTACAACATCTAGTTCCTGTTTTAATATAGAGAATACCGTTTATGGTATATGTGGTCAATTTCTGTAGTGAACACGCACCTGTTAATGGATATACAAGGTCATTATAAATTGCAAATCGTGGTCCCGATGTAGAGCCATCCGAAGAGCGGTAGGAAGCTATAGTTACCTCAATATGTTTGTTTTTTGCGACATGCATTTCTGGAAGCCGATTAACAGCCGCTTTATTTAGTTCATTGGAAAGTGAAGCTAGATTTGCAGTAGTCTTTAACCGTTGATCCATTTCCTTTCTAGTTTGCTCATCGGTTATGATATGAGTATTTATCAGTTTAAAATCTATATTCTTTGTGTTAGGAATAACAGCGATGTCTAGATTTATATTATCTCGAAATAGAGAAGGCTCAATCGCCGTAAGTTCTAGTTTTCCTAAGATAGGATCTTCTTGAGTGGCATGCGTTGTTGTTTTTACCTTATGCGCTTTCCCAGATTTAAAATTTAGAAGATATAAATGTTTATTAAGAGGTTGATTTCCCCATAACATCAATGTGTCCGTATTCCAAAAGGTTAAAGAAAATGCATTTTTTAGATCATCTTGCCCGATTAATGTACCTTCATTATCAATTGAATACTCCAAAGTATCAGCCGACGAAAAATAGACATCATCTAATTTTAAAGGAGTACTTTTCTTAGTTTCTTTACAGCCAATTAGAATAATAATTAATAAAGATAGTGGTATGATATTGCGCATTATTGCTATGAATTTGATTTTAAGGGGAATTCAAATATAGTCAATAATCTACATTTTTATTTATTTTTTTGATGAATTATTCCTGAATTTGTAGGAAATAGAGCTTCTGTTATCTCTAGCTTTTAGTGCTAATTACCACCCAATGCTACTAACTTTAAAACGGTTTTCCAGTTCCTAGTTGTTGCTTCAACTTTTAATTTTTTCTCAAAAAAGGCATTTGATAATTTTGATTGATGGTATTTCCCTTCGCAATAAATAAAAACATCTTTATCCTTAATTGTAAACAAATCTGGTGCGTAATCATAACGCTCTGTCTCCTTTATATTTTCTTCGGAAGGAGATTCATTTAAAAAAGTAAGGTGGAGTTTATTTATATCTGAATCACTAGTATAATATGGATTTGACTCTGTTGCTTGTTTTAATTCTTTTACAGTTCTTATTACCACAGGAACTTCAAATCCAAATTTGTTTTTTATAGCATCTCTTATTTGTTCCGCTAGTTTTGTATGTGCTGATTCTTTTGAATCGAAAATCACATTTCCGCTTTGGATGTATGTAACGACATTAGAAAACTCCAAGGCTTCAAACATCCCTTTTAAATCCGACATCAATATTTTTTTCTTTCCTCCAACATTTATCCCTCTTAGGATTGCAATTTTTCGCTGCATTATAATTGTTTCTTTATAGCTATTATTTATAATCATCAGGAGTTACCTTAATATTCAATAAGAATACGCCTTTTTTATCTTTATAATCGTATTTTAAAGTCACTTCATTTTTTCTAAAATCGGCCATATCTGGATTTGTTTTCACAGAATTTATAATATTTGGCTCGATATTGCTTTTAAATTCATCGATATTAAGTTCAGATTTTTCTAGATTCACCAATGTATAATTATACTGAAGTGTATTGTTTGGGAGGACTACAGAATTATCTAGCCGCGTGTCTTGATCGACCATAAACGGACAAGTTTTATTAATTTCGTTGGAAACCTTTACTAATACTTCATCATAAGCAGAAGGACTAAAGAGCTTTTGAACAAAATAGAAACTTAGAATAGCAGCTATTACTCCAACTACGATAGAAGTGATTCTCTTTGTATTACCCGTCTTTTTCTTTTCTTTTTGTGGAGCTATATATTCAGGCGTTTCTAAATTTTGTTTCGGCAAAGTATGACCACATTGTGAACAATATTTTGCATTCGCAAAGTTTTCAGCATCACAATTCGAACAGTTTATTTTTTCCTTTGTATCCATTTATCTACGGAAGAGCTCCTTATTTTATAGTTAAACTTAATTTATTCCTTTAGAAATACCGCCTAAAAACCAATCAAAATCAAAGGCATCGCCAGAAGCTAATCCCATTCTTACTACAACAAGATCTTTTGATGGAACGATATACACACGCTGACCTTGAAAACCATCGGCATAATAGGTGTCCATTGGTGCATGAGGCATTTTATCTGGTGTATTGAGCCAAAAATGTGCTCCGTAGAGGCCATCAGAATTTGGTGCTGGTTCCGCTACATAATCGCTCCAATTCTTGTCAAATAACTGATCGCCGTCCCAATTTCCATTGTGGAGATATAGCAAACCAAATTTCCCCCAATCGCGAGTAGTTGCCCAGCCATAAGAAGAACCTACATAAGTTCCAGCAGCATCAGTTTCGATAAACATACTTTTCATTCCAATTCTATCGATAAGCTTTTGGTACGGAAAGTTTAGATATTCCTCATAGCTATTAAATTCTTTTCGCAATAAAGAAGATAATAGATTTGTAGTTCCAGAGGAATAATTCCATTGTTTATTTGGGGCAGCTTCTGCTAGTTTTTCTTCTTGTACTTTTCCCATATTGTCTGTTAGGAAAAGCATTTTGGTGACATCAGAAATGGTAGCATAATCTTCGTTCCACGCTAAGCCGCTGCTCATGTGTAACAAATCGTTATACGTAATTTTTGCACGTTCATCGTTTTGCCAAGCTTTAATATTTGTAGGGTCGTTTACATTGAGCTTCCCTTCATATTGAAGAATCCCATAAAGTGTAGCCATAATACTTTTTGTCATCGACCAGCCGAGGAGTTTAGAATCTTTGTTTAGAGAGTCGGCATATTTTTCAGCAATAATCTGATTTTTATAAATAACCAATACAGAACGTGTTTTCTGAATCTCATTGTTGTCGAAAGAAGCATTTACAATCTCATCGATTTGCTCATAATCTATATTAGAGAAGAAAGTATCTTTTTGCTGTAAGTCGCCATACGGATACGGCCGATTAATTCTCTCCGTATTTCGGATGGGTGCTTTCGCACTTTTAATTTTTTCTACATCTGCGTTTATTGGTAGTAAGACACACCCTAATCCTTCACGGTAAATGGCAGTACGCGATTTTAATCCGTAAACACTAGCGGTAACCGAATTGGCTGTTTTATTAATCTTATTGTTTGCTAAGTTGACAGGCGCAAAATTATTGTCGTTATTTCTTGTGAATTGCTGACTTCTACCGTCATTAAAAACACAAGAACACATGTTTTTTGCTGAAAATCCACTGATAATATTCAGTTTTGGATAGTTAAAGTAAACAACCGAAATAAATAATAAACATATAAGAATGATTGTAAAGAGTGCGAAGCGTTTAAAATTTCTCACAGATTAGGTGTTGTAGTTAATGTAGAATAAAGATAATATAAAAAGATTTAAGAGCTGAAGATAGAGCGCATGGTTTTTGATGTATTAGATTGGGATATACAAAGAATAAATAGATTATTAAATACTCATTTCTAACGTTTATAGTCAATTAAAAACAGATAAAGTATATCGAAATAATGGACTATTAAAACTTTCAACTTTATAACCTTTATACTTTACAAACTGTTGCCTACTTTTGTACAAAGATTAGTTATGATTGATATACAGAAAATACGTGAAGATTTCCCAATTTTAAAAAGGGAAATAAATGGATATCCTTTGGTTTATTTTGATAATGCTGCGACTTCGCAAACGCCAAAGCAGGTGATGGACTGTATTGTAGATTACTATTCTAATTACAATGCCAATATCCACCGTGGTGTACATACATTATCTCAGGAGGCTACAGATTTATATGAGGCTTCTCGTAAAAAGATCCAAGCACATTTTAATGCTAAAAAGGATTATGAGATTATCTTCACTTCTGGGACTACACATAGTATAAACTTGGTTGCAAATGGGTTTTCTGCGCTTTTAAAGGAAGGCGATGAGCTTATAGTTTCTGCTTTAGAGCATCACTCTAATATTGTGCCTTGGCAAATGCTTTGTGAGCGCACAGGAGCTGTCTTAAAAGTTATTCCGATGGACGAAAACGGAGAACTTAAGATGGATGTGTATTCAGAATTGTTATCGGATAAGACAAAGCTTGTTTTCTGTAATCATATTTCTAATGCTCTTGGAGTTATAAATCCTATCGAAGAAATTATTGCTAAAGCCCACGCTGTTGGTGCTGCGGTTTTAATAGATGGCGCGCAAGCTTGTCCGCATATAAAGCCAGATGTACAGGCATTAGATGTTGATTTCTATGTGGCTTCTGCTCATAAAATGTGTGGACCTACAGGTGTAGGAATGCTTTATGGAAAAGAGGAGTGGTTAAAAAAATTGCCGCCTTACCAAGGAGGGGGAGAAATGATTGCGGAGGTTACTTTCGAAAAAACTACCTATGCAGATCTTCCTCATAAATTTGAAGCTGGGACTCCAAATATTTGTGGAGGAATTGCCTTTGGTGCTGCCATAGATTACATGAATAATATTGGTTTTGATGCTATTCTTGCTTATGAGAATGAGCTTTTAAAATATGGAACAGAAAAGCTTAACGAAATTGAAGGATTAAAGATTTATGGGGTTTCTGATAAGAAGGCTTCTGTAATTTCTTTCAATATTGAAGGTATCCATCCTTATGATATCGGAACTATTGTAGATAAGCTTGGAGTAGCTGTAAGAACGGGGCATCATTGTGCACAACCGATAATGGATTTCTTTAAAATTCCGGGAACAGTGAGAGCTAGTTTTGCCTTTTATAATACCAAGGAAGAGATTGATGTATTGGTAGCAGCTGTAAAGAAAGCTTCAATGATGCTTTCGTAGTTTTTTATTGAAAAAGTATATCAATTTTATTGCTGAAATATTTATTGTTTCAATCATAAACGAGTTGTTTTTTTAAATGAGCTAACGGCTGATGCATTTATTTGAAATCTTAATTCTATTGTTATTGCATTAGGGATTGAGTGGTCTGTTTGAGCTCTTATGGCAAGAGATTGCCATAAAGCGAGTAACGAAAGCCCGGACGCGAATTTTCTTCGCGGAATGCCCAAAAAGGAGCTTACATGATTGGTTTTATATCTTTTTAATGTCTTTAGATGCTTTCTACTATCATTTTCCTTTATAATAACATATAGTAAAACAGTTGAATAGCATTTATTCTTGTTGTATTTTTGTTGAAAATTAAACCTATGACAATTCAAGAGATTCAAAATGATATTGTAGATGAATTTTCTATTTTCGACGACTGGTTGCAGCGTTATGAGTATATGATCGAGCTAGGGAAGTCATTGCCACTTATTGATGAAGATTATAAAACGGAAGATAATATAATTAAAGGATGCCAGAGTAAAGTATGGGTTCATGCGGAGCTTGAAGGTGATAAGTTGGTTTTTACTGCGGATAGTGATGCTATTATTACTAAAGGAATTATTGCTATTTTAGTAAGAGCTTTCTCTAATCAAAGTCCAAAGGATATTATAGAGGCGAATACAGATTTTATAGATGAAATTGGCTTAAAAGAGCATTTGTCTCCAAATAGAGCTAATGGATTGGTGAGTATGATAAAACAATTAAAGTTATATGCAGTTGCATATCAGACACAATTAAATTAAAAAAATATGAGTGAAACAATAGATACAGCGGCATTAGGAGAAAAAATTGTAGTGGTTTTAAAAACTATTTATGATCCTGAGATTCCTGTAGACATCTATGAATTAGGACTTATTTATGATGTTTTTGTAAATGAAGATTATGAAGTTAAAGTTTTAATGACACTTACAACTCCAAACTGCCCAGTAGCAGAAACATTACCAGTGGAAGTAGAAGAAAGAATTAAAACTCTTGACGAGGTAAAAGATGCAGAGGTAGAAATTACTTTTGACCCGCCTTGGAGTCAAGAATTAATGAGTGAAGAAGCTAAATTGGAGTTAGGTTTATTGTAGGAATACCTAAATAGCGATACGTTAAAGTTGTAAGGCACGGTGTAAGAAGTAAAAATGCTTATATATTAAACTTTAACGCTATTAAATACCCCAAAATCATAAATGCATGCAGGAAGAAATAATTAATAGAGTAGCGCAAAGTAAACTGGAGACTTTTAATCTTGAAGATTATTATCCAGCTGGTGAGCGTGTGCTTTTTGATATTAAAGATTGGCTTTTGGAAGGATTTTTGTTGAAAGAAAAAGATTTCCGAGAGCTAGCTAAAAATTATAATTGGGAGCAATATGAAGGTAGTTATGTAGCGTTAACATGCTCTACAGAAGCAATTATCCCTGCTTGGGCATTTATGTTGCTTACTACGTATTTAGCTCCTTACGCAAAAAAAGTTGTAGTTGGTTCTTTAGAGCAATTGGAGACATCTATATACCAAGATGTCATACCAAATATTGATCTTTTGGAGTATACAGATAAACCTGTTATTGTGAAAGGATGCTCTAGAAAACCAGTACCACAAAATGCTTATATAATGATTACGGAACGCCTAATCCCTGTAGCAAAAAGTGTTATGTACGGAGAAGCTTGTTCCGCGGTTCCTTTATATAAGAGAAAATAATTCATAATTTCCCTCAACATATCTACTTATTGTAGTAATATTGCACAAATTTTTTAAAAGGATAACTTAAAATTTAAATCAATGAGAAAATTATTAGTAATAGGGGCTCTTTTATTAGGGGTTACTTTTTCTTATGCTCAGGATGCGGATGCAGAAGATGCACCAAAACAAGGATGGACTAAAGGTGGAACATTTACCTTTTTATTAAATCAATCTGCTTTTAGTAATTGGGTTGCTGGGGGACAAAATAATATTTCTGGAACATTAGGAGTAAATTATGACTTTAATTATTTAAAAGAAGATTGGTCTTGGGATAATAAAGTGATTGCTTCTTATGGTCTTACAAATAACGACGATCAAGGTACGCGTAAAACAGACGACCGTTTTGAATACAACTCTTTAGTAGGGAAAAAAGCTTTTGGAAATTGGAACTATTCATTCTTCTTAAACTTTAGAACTCAATTTACAGATGGTTATGATTATGATAACGATGAAGATGGTGATTTCCGTACTTCAGGGTTATTTAAACCAGCTTATTTAACTTTTGGTCCAGGTATGGAATGGAAGAAAAATGAGAATCTTAAATTGAACTTAGCTCCAGCTACTTCTAAAATGACTTTTATTAGTGATGATCTTTATATTTATGATGAAGATTCAGATGAGTTTGTAGAGCATTCAGGTGTTTCTAATACTAATAATTTGCAGGCTTATGGAATTGATCCGGGAGATAAGTTTCGTTATGAATTAGGTTTCTATGCTTCAGGTTACTATAAATTTAGCTTGATGGAGAATGTGACTTTTGAAAACACATTAAACCTTTATTCTAACTATTTAGAAGATCCACAAAATGTAGATATCGACTATACGTTGAATGTTGTAATGAAAATAAACAACTACCTTTCTACAAATTTCACAGTACAAACGGTATATGATGATAATGCTGTTAATGCATTGCAATTGCGTGAAGTATTTGGTCTTGGAGTTAATTTCGGCTTCTAAGAGCACCTAAATAATATTTATTAAAAAATCCTCTTGTTATTTCAAGGGGATTTTTTAATATAGACTATATTCTACAGTGTAATTGTATAGTCTATGATTGATGAGGTTTTATTAGATGGTTCTCAAATTGAAAATTTAGAGGTAAGTAATGTTACTTCTAAAACCATAACTCGTCTTAAAAATCAAACAGAACTTACTACTTTTAATCCTGATTTTAGTTTAAAGCTTGTTTCTGTTCTAGGTGATATAAAAGCTCAAACAGTTGCTGTTTCTTTTCTTATTACTCATAAATTGGGGAATCAATTATTATGTTTTTATCACAGAGACGTGCATACTTATGTGAAAGATGTTGCTGATAATAAATATTTTTCAGAACAGGCTTCTGTAGGTAATATGTTTGTAGGTTATTATTCCGTTTGTAACAGAGTTTTAGCGAATATACCTATTCAAACAAAAGTAGTTTTTAAGAATATTAATCCAGAGGTTGATGTGTTTAGCAACATTACTATAAAAGTAAGTAATGAAGATTTGTATGCCGACTATTCTGAATTTAGTTTTATTAAAGGAAAGAATTTAGTTATAGATTGGAAATAAAAAAAAGCAACCCCAAGAATTTAAATCCTTGGGGTTGCTTTTTATTGATGCTTTTTAAATCTGAATATAAATATTCTAATCTACTCTTCAGTTTCTTCCGTATAATCCTCATAAAGGAAATTATTATAAGGGAAACGTTGTACATGAAGTTCTCTAACTGCATCGTACACTTTCTTTCTAAATTCCTCTAGGTTTTCTTTGTTAAGAGCTGATATAAATAGCACTTCGTTATCTCCAACTCTTCCCATCCATGTTTGTTTCCATTCATCGAGGGTAAAGTGTTTAGTAGTTTTTTCAGTTACTAAATCATCTTCTTCAATAGTTTCATGCTCGTAATTGTCGATTTTATTAAAAACCATAATTGCAGGCTTATCAGAAGCTTTTATTTCATCTAATATCTGATTTACAGAAGCAATATGCTCCTCAAAATTGGGATGTGAGATGTCTACAACATGCAGTAGCAAATCGGCTTCTCTCACCTCGTCTAAAGTACTTTTAAAAGACTCTACTAATTGTGTAGGGAGCTTTCTTATGAATCCTACAGTGTCAGTTAATAAAAAGGGAAGGTTTCCTATAACTACTTTTCTAACTGTTGTATCTAGCGTTGCAAATAGCTTATTCTCAGCAAAAACTTCACTTTTACTAATAACATTCATCAGCGTAGATTTACCAACATTGGTATATCCAATAAGCGCTACACGAATTAATGCACCACGATTTCCACGTTGCGTTTCCATCTGGCGATCTATCTTCTCCAATTTTTTCTTAAGAAGCGCAATACGATCTCTTACGATACGTCTATCTGTTTCAATCTCTGTTTCCCCAGGACCACGCATTCCAATTCCTCCACGTTGACGTTCCAAGTGAGTCCATAAACCTGTAAGTCTTGGTAATAAGTATTGGTATTGTGCCAATTCTACTTGTGTTCTAGCATTACTAGTTTGTGCACGTTGGGCAAAAATATCAAGAATAAGACTCGTTCTATCAAGAATTTTAGCCTTCAGAATCTTCTCTATATTACGTTGCTGACCAGGGGTTAGCTCATCATCAAAAATAACAGTCCCTATATCGTTCTCAGTAACAAATTGTTGAATTTCTTCCATTTTCCCAGTTCCAATAAAGGTTTTGGGATTCGGAATATCCACTTTCTGGGTGAACCTAGCAGCAACTTCACCACCGGCAGTATATGCCAAGAACTCTAATTCATCTAAATATTCTTTAGATGTTTCCTCATCTTGCTCTTGGTTAATAATTCCAACGAGCACTGTTTTCTCATATTCTAATGTTTTCTTTTCCAGCATAAAATAAAATGTAAAGTACAAAGGTACATAATTGATTTTTCTATTTTTACAGCATGAACGATAACAATTTGTACACCGTAGCTTTTTACAATTTAGAAAACTTATTTGACACTATTAACGATCCTAATATTTTAGATGATGATTTTACTGAAGATGGTCGTCTTGAGTGGGATGATGATCGTTATGAAAATAAAATATTCAAGCTAGGAAAAGCCATTTCTCATATAGGAACAGACGAATCAAATTTTCCTCCCGTAATCTTAGGTGTTGCTGAAGTAGAAAATAAAGCCGTTTTAAATGATTTAATTACTACTGAATCTTTATCAGATGCTAATTATAAATACATTCATTACAATTCTCCTGATGAAAGAGGAATAGATACAGCTCTTTTATATCAAGAAAAGCATTTTAAAATAATTCATAGTAAGGCAATTCCTTTATTAGTTTATAGTGAAGATGGAGTTCGTGATTTTACTAGAGATATTCTACATGTATATGGAGAGCTTCATGGGGAGCGAATTCATGTTTTTGTAAACCATTGGCCTTCTCGCCGTCAGGGAGATGGAGAAACCGCTTATAAACGTGTAGCTGCCGCAAAATCACTTCACACCGTTATGGATCAGATTAAAGTACAAGAAAATGATCCTAAGTTTATTATTATGGGAGATTTTAATGACGATCCTAGTTCTCCAAGTGTAAAAGATAATTTGGTTACTAACGATCTGTATAATCCAATGGAAAAATTGCATATTCCTTCAGAAAGAGGATCACTAAATTTTAAATCTAATTGGAATATTTTTGACCAGATTATTATCTCCAATAATTTCTTTAATATTTCTGAAAGTAAACTACGTTTTATCAAAGCTGATATTCTTGATGATAAATTTCTCGCAGAATGGAAAGAAAGGTATAAAGGTTTTCCTTTTAGAACTTATGTAGGTAATAAATACCTAGGTGGTTATAGTGATCATTTTCCTGTGTTTATTCAATTAAAAGAGTCTTAACTATTCTTTTTTATAAGGTAATGTTATAAGACTATCTTAATATCCAGAGACTATAATTCTCTTTAATTGTATATCATTATCCTATTTATATATCCTGATCCCTCGCAACTTATTTCGAGGGATTTAGTTTTTTATATATGAAAATGTTTCTTCTAATCTTGTTTTCATCATTTATCACCTAAAAAATCTATTAAAGGCAAATAACATCGATGAAATGCATAATAGACTACAGAAAAATATTACAATAAAAGTAGTCTTAAGTTTATATTTATTATGTTTTTATGTAGTTCATCGAAAACACTAGTGCATTTCATCGAATAAATCGTGCATTTCATCGGATTGATTTTACTTAACTCCTACATTAGTTAAGCCAAATCACAATAATTATGAAATCAATCCTACAAAAAGCAATTTTGTCTATTACCGTTATGGTAGTTTTACTTCTTAATGTTCAAAAAGTAACTGCGCAGCATAAATTTCAAAAGGATACTCACATAGAACAATCACAAAGTACCAATCTTAAATCGATTTCAAAAAAATTTAGAAACAATACTTTATTGCAAAAAGAGCAAGCAAAACGTATGGCTGTTTCTAAAGGATGGAAGCTTACGGAAGAACTTCCAAATGGAGGTTTAATGGAGTTGGAAAGAATAGGGCCAGATGGCGCTCCTATTTATTACACAACTTTTAATGATAATGTGGTGCACGCTTCTAGATCAAATTCTTTGTATAACACAGGCGATTTACATTTAGATGTAGATGGAATTGGTATGCATGTAGGAGTTTGGGATAGCGGGAATGCGTTGATGACTCATCAAGAATTTACTGGTCGTGTTCAATCTGGTGATAACTCTAGCAGAACAAGTGGGCATGCAACACATGTTTTAGGAACGATTATGGCAGCAGGAGTGGATCAAAAGGCAAAAGGCGTTGCATATAATGCGGAAGGAGTAACTTTCGATTGGTCGAATGATGAGGCAGAAGTTGCTGAAGCAGCTGCAAATGGATTGCTACTTTCTAATCATTCCTACGGAATTAGTGGTAAAACTATTCCAGATTGGTACTTCGGTGCTTATATCTATCAGGCGCAAGAATGGGATGAAATTATGTACAATGCTCCATATTATTTAATGGTTACTGCTGCTGGAAACACACAACAATATCAATATAATGAAGCTCCAAATGTTGGTACACCTGCAGATGCAAATGATCTTTTACTAGGATATGCAGTTTCAAAAAACGGATTGACGGTTGCTGCTGCAGACAATGTGGTTTTGGATGAAAATAATAATTTATTAAGTTCAGAGATTGCATCTTTTAGTAATTTCGGGCCTACTGATGATGGGAGAATCAAGCCAGATATTACTGGAGAAGGAGTTGATGTGTATTCTGCTTATGATAATAATGATACAAGTTATGTGAGTCAATCAGGAACTTCTATGGCAGCTCCAGGAGTAACAGGTGCTTTATTATTGTTACAACAATATTATAGAGAAACACATGGGACTTTTATGAGAGCGGCAACTTTAAAAGGATTAACGCTACACACCGCTGATGAAGCAGGGAATTTTCCAGGTCCAGACTATAAGTTTGGATGGGGAATTATAAATACCCGTAAAGCAGCTCAAACAATTTCTAAAGCTGGATTTGAATCTGAAATAATTGAAGAGTCTTTAAATGATGGTCAAACATATAGTTTTACCGTTGATGCTGAAGAAGGACAAACATTAATGGCTTCTGTATCTTGGACAGATCTTCCAAATCCAGTTAAAAATGAAGGTGATTTAAATGATGATAGCGCCGTTTTGGTAAACGATCTTGATATTGTAATTACAAAAGATGGTGAAGATGCTGTATATTATCCATGGAAATTATCTGTAGCTACTGCGAATACTGGAGCGCAACAAGGAATTAATAATGTAGACCCTTTTGAAAAAATTGAAATTCCAAATGCATCTGGAACTTATACAATTACAATTACCCATAAAGGTAAGCTAGCCAATAATAAACAAGATTTTTCAGTTGTTTTAACAGGAATTAAAAGTAGTGCTTGTACGTTAGATACTCCTCAAAAACTTACATCAACAGAAATTACGGAGACATCGGCAAACTTAGAATGGGAAATGGTGGAAGATGCTATTTATGAAGTTGCTTATAGACCGCAAGCAAATAATAAAAGTTCGGAAACAACTTGGGAAACTATTTTAGTTACCGAAAACAATAATAAAATAGAGTCTTTATCGCAAAATACCATTTATGAGTGGAAAGTTAGAACTTTATGTTCTGAGCTAGCAGAATCTGATTATAGTACTGTAAAAGATTTTAAAACGAAGTTTATAGATACCGAAGCACCAAGTGTAGTTAAGAATTTATCAGCTTCTAGTATTTCTCAATCAAGTTTAAATCTTAATTGGGGGCAAGCAGCAGATAATGTAGCTACTGTTGCTTATGAGGTTTATATGGATGGAATTATGATTGATGTGGTTACTGAAAATAAGGTTACTGTAAATGGATTGCAAGCAGATACTAATTATATTTTTACAGTAATTGCTAAAGATGAAGCTAATAATACTTCTGAAAATAGCGATGAATATAATGTAAAAACATTGTCTGAAGAGCGTTTAACTGCCATAATAGCTTCTAATGATTTTGAAAAAGGAATAGGGCAGTGGACTGCAGCTGGTGTTTGGGGAGCTAGTAAAGGGAAGTATAGCCTAGATAATTCTATCGCAGCAAGTAGTAGAGAAACTGGATTGGCTTCGATTTATACTCCAAAAATGAATGTGCTGCCTTATGAGAAATTGACTTTAGACTTTTTTATTCTTGCAACTGCTATTAAAAATAATGACAAAGTAGTTGTATCTATAAACAATGGTAATGGATGGAATGTATTAGATGAGTATTCAGTAAATGATGAATTGGAGAATGGATATTTTTATCAAGCTACTCTTTCCGTAACGAATAGTGAGTTTAAGTTTTCTGAAAACACACAGTTTAAAATTGAAACACAGATTTATAACGAAACAACAAGCGTATATATAGATAATGTTACGGTAAAAGGATATATAAATAGTGCAAGTAAAGAAAGTGTGCTAGATAGATTGGCAGCAATGGATGCGAGTGAGTTATTAGAGACTGCTGAAGATATTACAAGAATAAGTGTATATCCGAATCCTGCAGTAGATAATATTATGATTAACGGACTTTCTGAAACGAATGATGCATATCAGATTTATAATGCAACTGGTAACATTGTAGCAAGTGGAAATGGTTATAACAAAAGAATTAATGTTTCTAATTTCCCAACTGGATTATATGTAGTTAGAGTTCAAGAAAATGGTAAAATGACGGGAGCTAAATTTTTAAAAAATTAAGCTGATAGGTTTTGATGTTTATTTGACTAGAAAAAATTATACATGCATAATTTCAGAATCATCTAATATCTCGTTACCTCTAAGGCGCAGGAAGACTTGTGCAACAGCAATGACATCTTTCTCGCAATAAGTAACAATCTTATCAATGTCATTTTCCTTGTAAAAAACATGGCAAACCATACTTCCATCAATATCGTCTTTCGGCGATGGGATATTAAGTATGTTGGTCAATAGCTTTAAAGAAGTGTAGTGTTTGTAATCTCCAAACTTCCATAGCTCCATAGTGTCGAGATGAGGTATTTCCCATGGTTTTTTCCCGAATAAATTTAATTTACTCGGAAGAGAGATACCGTGGATAATCATTCTTCGAGCTATGTAAGGGAAATCAAACTCCTTAGCATTATGGCCACAAAGTAATTTGTATGGGGATTCATAATGAGTTTCTAGAAGAATTTTGAACTCTTTAAGGATTTCTTTTTCCTCCCCATGAATGGAAGTTACTCTAAAAGTCCTATTATTTCCCTTAAAAGTAAAATAGCCAACAGATATACAGACTATAATTCCAAACTCAGCCCATATTCCTGCACGATCATAAAATTCCTCAGGAGTATGTTCATCTTTTCTCTGATATTGCGTTTTATGAGCCCATAACTCTTTTTTGTCATCAGATAACTCGTTATAGTCTGGAAATTCTGGCACCGTTTCTATATCTAGAAATAAGATATTTTCTAAAGTTACTTTATGAAGCATCTTTTAATGTTAATGGGTTATATTAAATATAAGACTTTTAAACTAGCCTTTGGTTGGTTAGAACAGCGATTGCTGTATTGGTGGAGTTTCGTGCTCTAAAAGCCACTTTTTACGCCATAAACCTCCTGCGTAGCCTGTAAGAGAACCATCGCTGCCAATAACGCGGTGACAAGGGACAACAATCCAAAGCGGATTTTTTCCATTTGCTGCTGCTACCGCACGAATTGCTTTTACATCTCCAAGAGTTTTGGAAAGTTCTAAATAAGAAGTAGTTTTTCCATATGGAATTTCAAGTAATGCCTTCCATACTCTTTTTTGAAAATCGGTGCCTTTAAGGTTAGTTTTAAAATTAAACTGTTCTAAATTCCCTTTAAAATAAGCATTTAATTGTTCAACTGCTTCTGTGAGTTCAGTAGGAATTTCATCTGATGGTTTTACCTCATCATCTAAAACAGTAATTGCGGCAATTCCATTTTCGTCACCAATAATTTTTGTGCTTCCAAGTGGAGTTTTAATTATTGTCTGTTTCATCTTCATTTTCTATAGGTTTCTCGTAGATCCCCATTCGCTCTGCTCGCATCTGCCAATTCCTTCTGGCTAGTAATTGTAAATCTTCAACATTATCACTTTCGTCTACAATTTCTAAACCAAGCATCGTTTCTATAATATCTTCCATTGTTACCAATCCGCTGATGGAACCATACTCATCAACAACTAATGCAATATGATCTTGATTTCGGATGAATCTTTCAAATAATTCTGGAAGTGGAATATTACGTTTAGCAATAAGGATATCTCTACTCAAAGAACTTAGTTTCTCATTACCTTCTCCGTTAATGATAGCCTCCAATACTTGGTCTTTTAAAACAAAACCAGTAATGTTATCAGCATTATTTTTATAAACGGGAATCCTTGAAAAACGCAATTTTGGATTGCTTTTAAAGAAATCTTCTATTGTTATGTCTTCAGAGGCTGATTTCATAACCGTTCTTGGGGTCATAATATCTTTAGCTAGAATTTTATCAAAACGAACAAGGTTTTTAATCATAGTAGATTCCGATTCTTGGAAAACACCTTCTTCTTGTGCAATATCTGCCATAGCCGAAAAATCCTCTCTACTGAAAACAGATCCATGAGCACTTTTACCTCCTATTAATTTAGTAGTTAGTTTTAATAACCAAATAATACCTGTCCATTTTAATGGAAAAATCATAATAGTTAGTGCTTTGGCAGTAAAATTACCTAAGCGCCTCCAGTAAGTAGCTCCAATAGTTTTTGGGATAATTTCTGAAACAACAAGAATTAATATGGTCATAATAGCAGATACAACTCCCACAATATTAAAACCTAAAATATCAACTTTATATGGTAATTTTTCAGCTTGAACACCAACTAAAATGGCACCAACAGTATGCGCAACAGTATTAATAGTTAAAATAGCAATAAGTGGAGCGTCCACGTTTTGCTTTAACTTCTCAAGTGTAAAAGCATAAGCTTTACCTTCTTGTTTCTTTACATTTATAAATGTTGGAGTAACGCTCAAAAAAACAGCCTCTAAAACCGAACATAAAAATGAAAAGAAAATAGAAACAAGGGCAAATAATATTAATAATCCCATATATATATGATTTATAGCGAATTTAAGTATATATCTAGTAAGAACCAAGATAGTTTTTTGTAATGCCTATGGATTACAAAAAACTGTTTAATAAGTTAAGTATAAATTGGGTTATTCCCCTAGACTTAATTAACTTATTAAACAGTTAGATTTTTATTTCTAATCACATGGTAGAGATTACCAACCTACATATTTAGGAGGTTTAATATTGTTTAGGTTTAAGTAAACAATAAGTTGCCCACGGTGATGGGTAACATGATCTTGGAGTAGGTTTAGAATTTGAAGTTTTGATTTTTCACCTTTAAAGAAATCTACTTTTTCTTCTAGCTTATCATCTGGAACTTCTATTACTGCTATTTTAACAGCATCGAACGATTCTGTAATTGCTTTTATAAGCTCTTCTTTGTTGATATTCTCCGTTTCTACCTTTGTGATATCTGCATCAAAATAAGTTTTTCCTAGCCAGTCCATATTTTGTCTTATGTGGATTAATTGCTCTTTAAAACTCATTTCTCGTTCTGTAGGCTTGTAACCATAATTATGCTCAGGCATACTTTGGGCAATTTCTAATAAATAGTTTTTAGAATTTTCCCATTTTTCATTGAATGCTGCCACAGAACCCTGTTGAGCATTAATTGAATATGTAACAAGAGCGAAAACTATAAAAAAAACATTTTTCATCTTTTAGGAAATCAGTTTTACTACATCTTTTGCAAAATAACTAGCTATCATATCTGCACCAGCCCTTTTTATAGCAAGTGTTTGCTCTAAAACAACCGCATCGTGGTCTAGCCATCCTTTTTCGGAAGCCGCTTTAATCATAGCATATTCTCCACTCACTTGATATACTGCAACGGGAACTTCAAAAGTATTCTTTAAATCTCTAACGATATCTAAATAACAAAGTCCTGGTTTCACCATTACAATATCTGCACCTTCATCAATATCCATTTGAGTTTCTTTTATCGCTTCTGTGCGATTTGCAGGATCCATTTGGTAGCTTCTTTTATCTTTTGGAATGTCTTTAGCGTCAACAGGAGCAGAATCTAAAGCATCGCGAAACGGTCCGTAAAATGCAGATGCATATTTTGCGCTGTAACTCATAATTCCAGTGTTTGTAAAACCTTCATTTTCTAACGTTTCACGCATTTTTAAAATTCTTCCATCCATCATATCACTTGGTGCTACAAAATCAGCTCCAGCTTGTGCATGAGAAAGTGCCATTTTAGCCAATACTTCCGTAGAAGCATCGTTTAAAATTTGTCCGTTTTCAACAATACCATCATGTCCATATGCAGAATATGGATCCAATGCAACATCCGTCATGATTAACATTTCTGGAACTACATTTTTTACTGTTTTAACGGCACGCTGCATTAATCCTTCTGGGTTTAAAGCTTCAGTCCCTCTATTGTCTTTTAAATTTTCAGGAACTTTTACAAATAGTAATACTGATTTTAACCCCATTTGCCACAATTCTTTTACTTCTTTCTCCAGTAAATCTAAACTGTAACGAAAGTAATTCGGCATAGAAGCAATTTCTTCTTTTATGTTTTTACCTTCCACCACAAATAAGGGCACTAAAAAATCGTTTGGGGTAATGATTGTTTCTTGAACGAGGCTTCTTATGGCTTCGTTAGATCTTAAACGTCTATTTCTTCTTAAAGGGAACATATAATTATTTTTAATTTCTATTAATCATTAAGCTCTTCTATTTTGAGCTTGTCATTTATTTTGTCCGTTGTTGTGGTTAAAATCTTTGGTGGTTTAAATCGATATCCAATATAGAAATCTACATAAGTGATATTATCGTCTAATTCGACATGATTTTTCCCGCTGTACCTCAATTTTGATAAGTCTGCATGAATACCTCCGAAATAGCGATCTAAGGTGAAGCCAAATACTCCATTTGCAGAAATACTAAATAAAGATGTTACTATAGAATTGCCACCAAAATTATTATAATTTAATCCTACACCAACCGAAGCACCAGTAGATAAGAACATATGGTCGTTTATAACATAGCTGTATTGATATGCTGGAACCACAGAGATATTAAAAGAATTCGCATTATGGTCAAAACCGCTAGACTCCATTACAAAGTTTGTGTAGTCATATGCTATTTTAGGAATAAGACTTCCAGCGCTTTTTGCTTGCCATTCCCGCTGCCCAATTGTTGCACGATAAGAAAAATTATCGTTTAAAGAGATGGCTGTAGAACCTTGAAATTTATTAGTCTCGAAATAAGGGGCGTTATAATTTTCAGCACTACTTTCAATGGTAAATCCACGTTGGTGGTAAAAACTAAGGGTTTGGATGACACCTTTATAGAAAAATCTAAAATTCATATTATAGATTTCTGCATCTTCATTATCGTCAGCATCATTTCCTGGGAGGAAGTAAGGGGAAACTCCTAGTCCAAACTCTATAAACCGATATTGAAACCCTAATGAAAGGCGTTGTTTTAAGTTAGGAATTATATCATAAGTTGTTTTATTACCACTTTCATAGTAATTAAAACTATTGGAAACGTCAATAAAAGATAGTTTTAATCCAACAAGGCTATTGAATTTTTTTATATAACCATCATCCGTTAAGCTATCTTCTTGAGCAAAGCAGCTTAAGGTGATAAAAAATATAATGCAACAAGCCTTTATTTTATCCATTCTTTAGGGTTTTCCAATACTTGGATTAGTTTTTCTTCATCGCTTCCTTTTTCAGGGTGATGATCGTATACCCATTGCACATGTGGAGGTAAACTCATTAAAATACTTTCAATACGACCATTGGTTTTCAATCCAAAGAGTGTTCCTTTATCATGTACAAGGTTAAATTCTACGTAACGTCCACGGCGAATTTCTTGCCAATTTCTGTTCGCTTCAGAATGGGGGATAGTTTTTCTTTTTTCAACAATAGGGACATAAGCTTCTAAAAAGCTATTACCTACTTCTGATACAAAGTTAAACCAATTTTCAATATCCATATCTTCTGAAGCTTTGCAGTAATCAAAAAATAAACCTCCAATTCCGCGGGCTTCATTTCTGTGTGCATTCCAAAAGTATTCGTCGCATTTCTTTTTATATTCTGGGTAGAATTTTTTGTTGTGCTTATCGCAGGCTGTTTTGCATGTTTGATGAAAATGAATTGCATCTTCATCAAATAAATAGTAGGGAGTTAGATCTTGCCCGCCACCAAACCAGCTATCTATAATATTTCCTTGCTTGTCATACATTTCAAAATAGCGCCAATTGGCATGTACAGTAGGAACCATTGGACTTTTTGGATGTAATACTAAGCTTAATCCACAGGCAAAAAAGTCACAATCTTCAACTTTAAAATATGCTTGCATTGCTTTTGGTAGCGGCCCATGAACAGCAGATATATTTACGCCTCCTTTTTCAAAAACAGCTCCATTTTCAATTACTCGTGTACGACCGCCACCGCCTTCTGGGCGTTTCCATAAATCTTCTTGAAATTTAGCTTTACCATCTACTTCTTCTAATTTATTGGTGATTGTATCTTGAAGTTCTTGTATATATTGATAGAATTTTTCTTTCATGATTTATGCTTTATAAGATTCCGCTTTCTGTATTTTCTGAATTAATTCAAATGAAAAAAGTTTGCTTTCCACTTGGGCATATTCGTAAATGGCAATTGCTTTGTCTGCTAGGTTGCGTTGGTTTTTATCTGTCTCAACTTCAATTATTTTCAGCAATAAATCTCCCAATTCCTCATAGTTCTCGAATGATAAATTTTGAGTATGAAGCTTTTCTAGCAGTATGTCAACATTTGTTTCTATAATAAACTTTAAAGATAGTAAGTATGCCTTTTCTAGCTGTTCGTCTACTTTTGGTCTTTGTTCTTTTTCCCATAAACTAGGAACGAATTCTATTTTTAATAAGCTCTCCAAAATGCGACTTAGACGCTCATTTTCTTCATCTTTTAATCCTTTACTAAGCATGATCTCTAAAGGTTATATTTTACTATTTATCAATAAAAACAAGTCTATTTGGCATTGATTTTATATTTTCTAGGCTTGTTATGTGTATTGCTTTATCAACATTATTTAAAAGATATGAGACTATTGTGTCTCGACATTTTAGAGGCTTACCTTCTTCATGTAAGTCTATAAACCAATTTCTTCCGACTTGATTATTATGTAAATCCATGGCCCTTTCTAAAGGACTATTTTTAAATGCATCTTCATGCCAATCGGTTATATATTTGGCCCAATCAATAGACTCTTCAATAGATTTCCCAGCTTCTATGCTATATAATGTAATAAGCATATTCCATAATGCATGGCGGAAAGCATTGCCAACATTGTTTTTATGATGGTCGTTTCCAAAATGCTCTGTTGTTATCCTAATACAATCTTTAGTAGCCTTTATAAAGCAATAGAAAAAGGTGAATTTCGTAATGGCAATACCGAAAAGCTTTATAAGTTGACTTATAGAAAGCGATTTTACAATGCCACGGAAATCCATTTACTTTTGCTCGTATTCTTTTACAGCTTCAATAAATGCCTTTGCATGATCTACAGGGATATGTGGTAAAATACCATGACCTAAATTCACTACATATTTATCTTTTCCAAACTCGTCTATCATCTCATGAACCATTTTTTTGATCGTTGGAATAGGAGATAATAACCTTGTAGGGTCAAAATTACCTTGTAAAGTAATGTTTCCGCCAGAAAGATAACGCGCATTTTTAGGAGAACATGTCCAATCTACACCAAGTGCCGAAGCTTTACTTTTTGCCATATCACCTAAAGCAAACCAACAACCCTTTCCAAAAACAATAACTTCTGTTTCGTCTGCAAGAGCTTCCACAATTTGATTCATATATTTCCAAGAGAATTCTTGGTAATCTACAGGAGAAAGCATTCCTCCCCAAGAGTCGAATATCTGTACGGCATTTACTCCATTTTTCACCTTTTCTTTAAGATAAAGAATGGTAGTGTCTGTAATTTTTTGAAGTAATGCATGTGCTGCTTCTGGTTGAGAGAAACAAAATCCTTTTGCGAGGTCAAAGTTTTTAGAACCTTGCCCTTGTACGGCATAACATAGAATAGTCCACGGAGAACCAGCAAAACCGATTAACGGAACTTCATCATTAAGCATTTCTTTGGTAAGCTTAATAGCATCCATTACATAACCTAATTCTTCATTAATATCTGGAACAATAACTTGCTCCACATCTTTAGCAGAACGGATAGGGTTTGGAAGCCACGGACCAACACCAGGTTTCATTTCTACGTCTATATTCATAGCTTGTGGAATTACTAGAATATCAGAAAATAGAATTGCAGCATCTGGCTTTACAATTCGGATTGGCTGTACTGTAATTTCTGCAGCCAATTCTGGAGTTCTACAACGTGTAAAGAAGTCGTATTTTTCTTTTAAAGCCATAAATTCTGGCAAATATCTCCCTGCTTGGCGCATCATCCATACTGGTGGTCTGCTTACAGTTTCTCCTTTTAATGCTTTTAAAAATAAATCGTTTTTTATCATGGTTTCAATGCTAAAGATGCTATTCTGTTACTTAAAATGTTTTATTACTTGTACAAGTACGTTTTCTACGGTTGTTCTATTGGCAGTAATAATATTATTGGTATGTTTTCTCGCTGCTGCTTCTGTTGTTTTTCCTAAGCAGAAAACAGTAGTGTCTTCAAATAAATTTCGCTGAGAATAACTTTCTACAGCGCTTGGACTAAAAAAAAGTACACCATCATAGGTGCGAAACATATTTTTAGAGGTTAATTGCGTTTCATAAACCTGAATTTCTTCTAGTTTAATATTGTTTTCTTTTAATAGTTTAGGTAATTCTTCTCTACGGATATTTCCGCAGAATAATGTAAAATCTTTTTCAGAATGAAAAGCTACAATTCTTTCTGCTAATAGTTGTGCTTGATAGGCTTTTTCTGCAACCGTAAACCCATGATGCTTAAGCAGGGCTTCCGTTTTATCGCCAACACAAAAACAGTTTTTAATAGTAATGTTATGATTTGCAACAGACTTTACTGCATTCTGACTAGTGAAAATAGCATTTTCTATTACTTGGGGACATTTAAAATCTTGTGATTCGATTTTGATAAAATCCTCCTCAATGCAATTTATTTCAGCTTCCTCTAAAATATTTCTTTGGGTTGTGGTAAGCTTTTTAGTGCTTAATATCTCTATCATATATCAAACTCATTTAGTCATTTCTTCTCCAAAACTAGAAATATCTTCGTTCCTACCAAAGACAATAAGGAGGTCGTCTTTCTGAATTTTGGTATTGTTATCTGGCAATCCGATTACTTCTTTTTTCTTCAACTGATTTCCTAAAAAATTCTTTTTATTGCAAGGTCTTATGATTGTAACAATCGTTAAATTATATTTTTTTCTGAACTCTAACTCTTGCAGTGTTTTATTTTGAAATGAATCGTTAACTTTTACTTCAGAAATAGAATATTCATCATCTAAATTGAAATTATCGAGTACATTTTTCAGGTTGATTTTTCCTGTAAGATTTGCTGCTGCTTCTTGCTCCGGATGAATTATATTTTCAATTCCCATTGCTTTTAAAACAGTATCGTGCACAGGAGATAGCGATCTACTGATAATTTTAGCTGATGTCTTATCTTTTAAAATTGCAGTAGTAATAATTGCGGCACCTTCATGTTCTCCGATGGCAACAATAGCTATGTGGGCATCTTTAAGCGGAAGAGCGTCGTAAGCAAGCTCGTTGGTAGCATCCAAACAGATGGCGTGGGCAATTTTATCTTTTAAGATATTTACCTTTTCCATTTTTAAGTCCACTCCAATAACTTCGTTACCAGACTCTGTGAGCTTTAAAGCTAGTGAGCTTCCAAAGTTTCCTAAACCAAAGATGATGATTTTCATATTAACATAAATTAGTTAATTAGTATATTTTCTTTTGGATATTCGTAGAACTGATTATTCATTTGCCTCAATACGCCGATAAGAATATTTAACATTCCTATTCGTCCAATAAACATCACTACTATTATAACAATTTTACTGGGCACACTTAATGTAGGTGTTAAATTTAGACTCAATCCTACCGTACTGTATGCAGAAAAAGACTCAAAAGCTATTGAAATAAGATCTCTCTCTGGCTCAAAGAACAGCAAAAGTAAAATAGCAGTTCCAATGGTAATTAGAGAGATGGAAAGAATAGCAAATGCACGATTTAATGTAGCGTTATCTATGCTTCGGGTACCAATCTCAATTTGTCTTTTGTTCGTTGCAACTGCAAATATATTTAGTGTTGCCAATGCAAAAGTTGTTGTTTTTATACCTCCAGCAGTAGAAGCTGGCGATCCTCCAATCCACATCAATAAAATTACAAAAAGTATAGAAGGCAGCGTTAAGTCGGCATAATTAATAGTATTAAATCCTGCTGTTCTAGGTGTAACCGATTGAAATGCCGTAGCAGTTATTTTACCAAATGTTGTATTGTGTTCAGCTAAAGTATTGGAGTTTTCATTAAAATAGAAAAACACAAACCCTGCGAGTAGCAATATAAGGGTAGTGCTGATTACAATTTTTGAATTTAATGTAATTACCCGTACTAAATTTGCTTTATTATTCCTGCTGATTAAATTTTTAAAATATGTTTTTATATAATTATAAATGTTGAAAACTATATTGTACCCCAATCCTCCGAAGATTATTAAAAGCATAATTACCCATTGAAAAGGATAATCGAAACGCAGGGTTTCATTAAATAATCCATCTGAAGCGTTCGAAAAACCAGCATTACAAAATGCTGAAATAGAATGGAAAATACTAAAGAATATAGGGTGGTCTATATTCGTAAAATCTTCAATAGAGGTGTAAATAAAAATAGCTCCTAAACCTTCTAAAGCGAAAGTAAAGAGCACGATATTCATTGCAAACTTTAAGGTATCTTTTAATGTTTCCGAAGCAACAAAATCTTTAACATAAAGGGTTTCCTTAAAAGAAGAACCTCCTTTAAAGAAATATGCAAAAAATGAGGTAAAAGTTAAAATACCCAAACCTCCTAATTGGATTAAAAACAAAATAACACCCTGCCCAAACACGGTAAAATCTGTTGAGGTATCCATAACTGCCAAGCCTGTAACGCAGACTGCACTCGTGGAAGTAAAGAAAGCATCTATAAAGTTTAACTCGCCTACGGTAGTTGCCTTTGGGAGCATTAATAGGAACGCTCCTATTAGGTCAAATATAAAAAAGCTACCTACAAATAAGATAGCTGGATTGAAATATAAGCTGTATAAATACCGTATTAATATGGTCAACCTCAAAGTGAGATAGAGTAATAGGGCGCCTTCTAGAAATGGTTTTATCTTAAAAAGATATTGCTCCAAAACATGTTCTGAAGCTACCACATAAACGCCTATACTTAAAAGCACTACAGAAGCAAAAATGGCAACGTATGTAAGGCTAATAAGTTTACGGGTTTTATCTTTCTGACTAAAATAGCGGTATAAATTGGTTGCTAACAGCGTTAAAATTAGTACGCTAACAATAATTAGCTTGTGAGTTCTAAATTTCTCGTACACAAAAAAGCCAAAATCAAATATGAGAAAACTAATGACTATGAAGTCAATAATTAAAAAAAATAGCCTTTGTGGACTTACTTTTTTCACAAGCTCAATTCTTTTTTAAGTTTTTTCATTATTTCTTCCCCTCCTTTGCTTAGAATCTCCTTAGCGCAAATAACGCCAAGATCATCGCAGTGTTCTATTAGGATTCTTTTTTCAATAGTAACTTTTTGTTTACCATCCAAAGAAAACAATCCACCAGTAAAGGTAAGGTAATCAATATCTATTTCTGCAATTGCTCCAATTGGAGCTGTACAGCCACCCTCTAAGGTACTTAAAAATTCTCTTTCAATTGTGGTGCAGATGTCCGTTTCATAATGATTGAGCTTTTTTAAGGCTTCACGACAGAAGTTGTCTTTCTCTAAGGCAACAACCAACATCGCTCCTTGTGCAGGAGCAGGAATCATCCAATCTAAAACCGTGTGATTTTTAGGCTTGAGATTTATTCTCTCTAAGCCAGCAGCAGCAAATACCGCCCCATCCCAATCGTTATTTTTTAATTTCTCTAAGCGCGTGTTTACGTTCCCACGAAGATCAACAACGTTATGTTTTGGGTATTTATTAAGCCATTGGGCTTTTCTTCGTAAACTTCCAGTTGCAATGGTTGCATTTTTATCTAGTTCCTTTGGAGTGTCTTTGTGTAATAATAAATCACGATTATTAGCACGCTCCAGAACAGCAGCTTTTACAATGCCTTGAGGTAATTTTGTAGGCACATCTTTCATGCTGTGTACAGCAATATCTACAGTGCCATTAAGCATAGCAACATCTAGCGTTTTTGTGAAAACACCAGTAATTCCTAATTCATGTAGTGGCTTGTCTAGGATAAGGTCGCCATCAGATTTTACAGGAATAATAATTGCTTCAAAACCATTTTTTTCTAAAAGGTCTTTTACGTGGTTAGCCTGCCATAGTGCCAATTCACTATCGCGAGTTCCAATTCTAATTACGTTGTTCATTTTGAAGTTTCTAATTGAAACACTTTTTTAATTAGTTCTATACTTTCGTCTGAGGTGTTCGAACTATCTTTTAAATGATTGGCGAAGTGTGTTGTTATCTTTTGAATGATACGATTACTGATGATTTCTGCCTGCTCGTCATTAAAATCATTAATTTTCTTACGTTGAAAATCAATTTCAGCATCTTTCATCGTTCTTAACTTCTTCTTCAAAGCTTTAATTGTGGGGGCAAATTTCCTTGTTTCTAACCAATGTTTAAAATCAGTTTCGACCTCTTTGATGATTACTTCCGCCTTAGGGATATATAATTCTCTCTTTTTAAGCGTATCATCAGTCATTTTTGATAACTGATCTAAATGTACTAAAGTTACATTTTTGTGGTCTTGCACATTAGAATCTACATTTTTGGGGATTGATAAGTCCAAAATTAGTAAATCTTTTGATGTATGGATAAGATCTTTTGTAATAGTTGGATTTTGTGCTCCAGTTCCTACAATTAGAATATCACTTTTTCGAATTTCTTCCTGTAAATCGCTATAATCTTTAACGATTAGGTTGAACTTTCCAGCAATCTTCTCTGCTTTATTTTTTGTTCTATTGATTAAAACAATATGTTCATTTTTGGTGTGCTTCACTAAATTCTCACAAGTATTCCTTCCAATTTTTCCCGTTCCAAATAATAAAATATTCTTATTTGATACATTTGGTACTTTGGCTAGAATATATTGAACAGAGGCAAAAGCTACAGAAGTAGCACCAGAAGAAATTTCAGTTTCATTTTTAATTCGTTTACTAGCCTGAATTACACAGTTACATAAACGCTCTAAAAAATGATTGGTAATTCCTTTTGCCTTCGAAGCAGCAAAACTTTGTTTAATCTGACTTATTATTTCGAAATCTCCGAGAATCTGACTGTCAAGACCTGTTCCTACTCTAAATAAATGCGAAATAGCATCGTTGTTTTTATAAACGTATCCTATTTTTTGAAACTCTTCAACGGTACCGTTAGAGTTTCCACAAAGTAATTGTATGAGTTGAAATGGGTGTTGAGCAAATCCGTAAATTTCTGTTCTATTACATGTAGAAGTTACGAGGATGCCGTCGATACCTGCCGATTTCGCCTGATCTAACAGTGCGTTCTTTGCAGTTTCATCTAAGCTAAATTTACCTCTTAATGCAGCATCAGCCTTTTTATAGCTAATACCAATGATGTAAAATGAACTATGTTTTGAAATGTTATAAGCTTCCATTCAGTTTTTTCTGATGTCGGGACAAATTTATATTTATTACTTTTATAAAAATAACGCTAGAAGAACTTTTTATGTCGCTTTAGGAAAAATACTCTGTTTTGATGAAACATCTCACAAAATGTCTTATTTTCGCAGTATATTAGGGTGTTGTGAAGATGTCTGTTTAGAACTGTTCTAAATAAAGAACGTAAATATGAGTTTCATTTAACGTTGAAAAAATAACGCTATAAGTGCTATGGAAGAAATAATTATTGAAGAAGGATTTACAGTATTGAAAATTCAAAATGAAGGAAATGACATTCAGCATATTACAAAAAATATTGACAGTAGTTTTCTTCAATTTCATTTTTGCTTGAAGGGAAGTTCTATTTTTAATTTTAATGAAGGGAGCTATGCTTTGGACTTAAAGGAGGAAGAAGCTTTAATACTTTACAATCCACAGCGAGATCTGCCGATTAACTTAGAATTAAACTCTAAAACGTGGCTTATTTCTATATTGATCCCTATTAAAAAGTTTCATTCTCTATTTTCTACGGAAGCAAATTACATTCACTTTTTAGATGAAGATAATATAGATAAGAAGTATTATAATACGACACAAATCACACCGATTATGTCTGTTGTACTTAGTCAGATAATGAATTATAACCTTCATAAATCCATAAAAAAATTATATCTCAAAGGAAAAGTATATGAGTTACTTGGACTTTATTTTAACAGACCTGAAGATGCAGATACAGAACAATGTCCTTTTTTAGTTGATGAAGATAATGTAAGACGCATCAGAAGAGCAAAAGATATTGTAATTGCAAGAATGGCAGAGCCACCATCTTTACAAGAACTTTCTGATGAAATTGGATTAAATTTAAAGCGTTTAAAAGAAGGCTTTAAACAAGTATATGGAGATTCTGTGTATAGTTTTTTATTCGATTATAAGATGGAGTGTTCACGAAAAATGCTTGAAACGGGCGAGCTAAACGTTAATGAAGTCGGATTAAAAGTTGGGTACAGCACCGCAAGTCATTTTATTGCTGCTTTTAAAAAGAAGTATGGCACTACTCCAAAAAAATATATAATGGCATTAAATCAATAAACCATAAAAACCAATAACCAACAATGAAAAACCTATTATTTACAGTTGTTTTAATTTCCCTTTTTGGATGTAAAGAGAATAATTCAGAAAAAGAAACAGTTACATTATCAGAATCATCACAAAGTGAAGAAGTTGTAGCTCAAGATCAAGTATTAGTATTTACAAAAACTGCTGGATTTCGTCATAAATCTATTGAGACAGGAGTAGCTTTAATTGAAAAATTAGGAGCTGAAAATGATTTTGAAGTAACACATACAGAAGATTCATTACAGTTTAACCTTGATAATCTAAAGAAATATAAGATGGTGATGTTTCTTTCCACTACAGAAGATGTTTTGGGGGAAGAGCAACAAGAAGCTTTTAAAAAATATATCCAAGGAGGAGGAAACTTTATGGGGATTCATGCTGCCACAGATACTGAGTTTGAATGGCCTTGGTACGGAAAACTAGTAGGAGCTTATTTTGTAAATCATCCAAGTGGAACTAGAGATGCAGCTATCAATGTTATAGATAGAAATCATATTTCTACAAAAGGATTGCCAGCGGTATGGAATAGAAAAGACGAATGGTATAATTTTAAAAATATAAATCCTGAGATGAATGTGCTGATGAAGCTCGACGAGTCTTCCTATGAAGGAGGAACAAATGGAGACAATCATCCAATAGCATGGTATCATGAGTTTGATGGCGGACGTGCTTTTTACACTGGTGGCGGGCACTCGATTGAGTCGTTCTCTGAGCCGCTATTTGTGGAGCATATTTTAGGAGGGATTTTTTATTGCCTAGAAAGAGAGTAGCATTAGATTTCTTTATACTACTATTGAAAGGTTAACGTTCAAAATGAAAAAGATTAGTAATCAAAATAGTAATTTTGCTAAATAATTTATTAAAGAATAATTAATGAAGGGAGTTTTATTGGTGAATTTAGGTTCTCCAGATTCTACAGATCCTAAGGATGTAAAGCGATATTTAGGTGAGTTCTTAATGGATGAGCGTGTTATAGATATGCCATTATGGTTGCGTACTTTTATCGTAAAAGGTATCATATTAAATACACGTCCTAAGAAATCGGCTGCAGCATACGAGAAAATTTGGTGGGAAGAAGGTTCTCCATTAATAGTACTTTCTGAACGTTTACAAGATAAAGTAGATGTACTTACTAGTGTGCCGGTTGCATTAGCTATGCGTTATGGAAATCCTTCTATAAAAAGCGGATTAGAAGCTTTAAAAAATGAAGGTGTAGATGAGGTTTTGTTAATTCCATTATATCCGCAATTTGCAATGGCAACTACAGAAACTATTTTGGTTTTAGCGGAGGAGATTCGTAAGAAGCATTTCCCAGAAATGCAGTTTACAAATGTGCCTGCCTTTTATAACCACCCAGATTATATTCGAGTTTTAGCGGAGTCTATTCAAGATGAATTAAAAGATAAAGATTGGGAACATGTATTGTTTTCATATCATGGAGTTCCAGAAAGACATATCAAAAAATCGGACATCACGAAGTCACATTGTAAAATAGACGGACAATGTTGTAAAACGGCATCTCCGGCTCATCAATTTTGTTACCGTCATCAATGTTATGAAACCACAAGGCAGGTAGCAGAATATTTAGATTTAAAAGAAGGTACATTTACAACTTCCTTTCAGTCGCGTTTAGGGATAGATCCTTGGTTAAAGCCATCTACGGATGCTACTATTAACAGTTTTCCTGAACAGGGAATTAAGAAATTAGCTGTTATTACCCCTGCTTTTGTTTCTGATTGCTTAGAAACATTAGAGGAGATAGGAATGGAAGCTCGCCATGAGTTCAAAGAAAATGGAGGAGAGCAGTTTCACTTGGTTCCTTGCTTAAATGATGATGAGGCGTGGGTAAAAGTGCTAGCGAGATGGGTTGATGAATGGGCAAAAAGTCCTGTACTGAAATAAACATATGTCGAAAGCATCTTCTAAAGAATTAGGAACAGATCCTATTGGGAAGCTTCTGGTAAAACAAGCAGTTCCTGCATCTATCGGAATTTTAGTAATGTCGCTGAATATTCTGGTAGATACTATTTTTGTAGGGAATTGGATTGGTTCTATAGCCATCGCCGCAATAAATGTGGTATTACCTGTTTCCTTTTTTATTGCCGCTTTAGGGATGGCAATCGGGATAGGAGGATCTTCGATTATCTCAAGAGCTTTAGGTGCCGAAAACAGACCAAAAGCTTTAAAAGTTTTTGGGAATCAAATAACGCTTACATTATTACTAACCTCCATTTTTGTAATTGGAGGTTTGTATTTTATAGATACTATTATTCCTAGTTTTGGAGGGAAAGGGGAGATCTTTGAGCCAGCAAAAATCTATTATAGAATAGTATTGTATGGAGTTCCTTTTCTGGCACTTTCTATGCTTGGTAATAATGTAATTAGAGCAGAGGGGAAACCCAAGTTTGCAATGGTAGCAATGATTATCCCTTCCCTTGGGAATCTAATTTTCGATTATCTTTTTATCAATGTTTTGGACTATGGGATGGAAGGTGCTGCATGGGCAACATCTGGGTCTTATATCTGTTGTTTTGTTTATATTGTTTGGTTTTTCTTATCTAAAAACTCCGAGTTGAAGATTAATTTTTCTCACTTCGGTTTAAATAAAAGTATTGTTAGTGAAATAGCTTCTTTAGGAGGGGTTACTTTGGCTAGACAAGCGGTGGTTAGTGTTACTTATTTATTTCTGAATAATATTTTGTTCGATCTTGGCGGAGCGTCATCGGTTACGGTTTATGCTATTATCGGGCGAATGCTAATGTTTGCATTGTTTCCTGTATTAGGAATTACCCAAGGTTTCTTACCGATTGCAGGTTATAATTATGGAGCAAAGAAATACCAACGTGTTCGAGAGTCTATTAATACTGCTATCAAGTATGCTATGATTTTGGGTTTTATGATCTTTATATTAATCATGATTTTCCCGGAAGAGATTGCTAATATTTTTACAAAAGATGGTGATGAAGCTCTCTCAAAAGCTCCAGGTGCCATGCGTTGGGTTTTTGCGGCAACACCAATTGTAGTAATTCAATTAATAGGCTCTGCTTACTTTCAAGCGATAGGGAAAGCAATACCAGCATTATTATTAACTTTAACACGACAGGGGTTTTTCTTTATTCCACTGATATTAATCCTTCCTAAATTTTATGGAGAATTGGGGGTTTGGATTTCATTTCCTATTGCAGATGTGTTATCAACCATTGTAGCAGGGTATTTTTTAAACAGAGAAATAAAAGCGACTATAAAGAAACCCGAAATAGCGAAAGTATGAGGGTATATTTAAATAAGATCTAAAATGGAATACTATAATTTTATAAAGGCATTACATCTAATCTTTGTAATCACTTGGTTTGCGGGGTTGTTTTATATACCGCGTTTGTTTGTATATCAAATTGAAGCTTCTGCTAAGCCTTCACCAGAAAAAGAAATTCTAGAGAAACAGTTAGGGTTAATGGCAAAGCGATTATGGTATATTATTACATGGCCATCAGCAATATTGGCTACTATTTTTGCAGTTTGGTTGCTAGTTTTATCTCCAGCTTGGTTACAGCAGGGTTGGATGCATGTAAAATTACTGTTCGTATTCTTACTTATTTTATATCATTTAAAAACGCATCAAATCTTCAAGCAATTACAAAATGGGGTGGTAAATTATACCTCCAAATTTATGCGTATTTGGAATGAAGGAGCTACAATCATTTTATTCTCTGTAGTCTTTTTGGTGATTCTTAAAGATAGTGTTAACTGGATTTATGGCTTGGTAGGAATCTTTGCCCTTGGAATCTTATTAATGCTAGGAATTAAACTTTACAAACGTATTCAAGATAAAAACCCTGACGCTTAGTTGTTCTCTTCTACTGTAGTTGTAGCTTCTATTTGATTCTCTTTAGCATCTTCTTCCACATCATCAATATGAATTAAAGCTTGTAGCATTAAATCGCTATCTTTTAATATCTGCTGATGTGCATTCTCGCCATATAATTGATCGGCTAGGGTGGCTTTTATGTATAGCTTTAGATTTTCTCTGTATGGGTTAAGGTCTATATTCAATCCATTATCATCAGCATAATACATAAATTCATCTACCATTTCTTCATCAATAACAACAGTATTAATAAAGTCGTCTTCAGAGATGTTTTTATACTTATTTCTGTGAGTATCTAAGTATTCAAAAGTATAAAAAGACATAAATCCAGAATCGAGCATGGTATTTACCCAAGCTTCCTCTTGTGTCCCTTCTAAAGGAACAAAAACATCTGGAATAATACCTCCACCTCCATAAACAATCTTACCTTTTGGAGTTTTAAAAACTAAAGAATCGGCTACCTTTATGCTGTCTGCAGAGCGTAACTCTCCATTTTCAAACCTTTTATAAAACTGTTGGTAGTAATCTTTAGTTCCATTTTCATAAGAACGCTGTATAGATCTCCCGGTTGGAGTGTAGTAACGAGAAACGGTAAGTCTTACTGAAGATCCATCTCCAAGGCTCATTTCACGTTGTACAAGTCCCTTTCCAAACGATCTCCTTCCAACTATTGTTCCGCGATCATTATCTTGAATTGCTCCTGCTACAATTTCGCTGGCAGAAGCAGACTTTTCATTAATTAAGATATAGATTTCACCATCCTCAAAGTCTCCTTTTCTAGAAGCGAATGCCTTTTGAATAGCGCCACTTTTATTTTTGGTGAAAAGTATCAGTTTATCGTCTTCCAAAAATTCATCAGCAATTTCTTCAGCAATACTTAGATATCCTCCAGGGTTGTTTCTTAAATCTAAAGCCAATTTGGTGATTCCTTTTTCCTGAAGTTCGTCTAAAGCACTTTTAAATTCACGATAAGTACTTTCAGCAAAACGATTTACTTTTATATATCCAAAGTCGTCCTCTATCATATAATAAGCATCCACACTTTTAAGCGGCACTTCTGCTCTTTTTATATTAAATGAAAGGATTTTATCTTCTGAAGGTCTGTAAACGGTAAGCTTTACATTTGTTTTATTATCTCCTTTTAAGGTATTTACCACCTGCTCACTGCTAATATTCTTACCGTATAAAGTATCATTATCAGCCATAAGAATTCTATCTCCAGCAAGTATTCCAGCCTTTATGCTTGGACCACCGGCAACGGGTCTTATAACAGCAAGGCTATCTTTATACATATAAAAGTTAACTCCAATCCCTACAAAATCACCCTTCATCGTTTCGGCAACCTTAGCAACTTGCTCTTTTGGAATGTATACAGAGTGTGGATCTAATTTATCTAAGATATTATTTACGGTAACGTCTACAATGCTATCGGTATTTACATCGTCTACATATTCGTAATCTATATAATCTATGAGTCTATTAAGTTTGTCTTTTTTAGAATTAGTAGAGAAAAGTAATTCCGGACTGTCATTAAAATTTAATTTTCCACCAATAAAAATACCAACAGCAAGAACTGAGGCAATAATTATAGGCCATAAATAATTTTTATTTTTGAGCATTTATTATTCTTCTAAATTTTCAAGATGTAGCAATTCTACGCCTGCTTTTTGTAAAAACTCCAATCCTTCGCAATCTTTGTAAGCACGACTGTAAACAACTCTTGTGATTCCTGCTTGGTGCACTAATTTGCTACACTCTTTACAGGGGGATAAGGTAATGTATAAGGTAGCGCCTTTACAGGATTGAGTAGAAGAAGCCACTTTTAAAATAGCATTTGCTTCAGCATGTAAAACATACCATTTTGTAAAATGCTCTTCATTTTCACATTCATTTTCAAATCCTGTTGGAGTACCATTATACCCGTCAGAAATAATCATTCTATCTTTTACAATAATAGCACCTACTTGTTTTCTTTTGCAATGAGATAATTTACCCCATTCTTGTGCCATTCTTAAATATGCCCTATCGTATCTTGCTTGCTTTTTTCCAGCCATAATATTATTGGAGTACAATGCCTTTTAGATACCTCCAAAAGGTATTTTTATTTGAAACAATTACCATAACCGATTCCTTAATTTGATTTAGAAAACTGATAATTGAGTGAAAAAATAAACCCTTATGTACTATTTAAGGGTGTTATATTATAAAAACGAAGATAACGGCTTTACTGCGTAATTACAACATGCAAGAAGTTAATTTTAATCTAATTAAATACGCATGAGCTCATTAGCATCGGGATTACAAATCCTACAACAATAGAGGAGATGACCATTACCCAATCTCGTTTGTTAAATCTAAATACCGACTGGCAGATAAATCCTAAAATTAGAACAATAAGGACTACAATAATCTGTGAGGCTTCTATTCCTAATGCAAATTCTAGTAACGGGAGTATCTTGTTGGAAGAACTGGCTACTATTTGCTTAAAGTATGTTGAAAATCCTAATCCGTGAATCAGTCCGAAAAATAAAGTAGTAAAAAATGTTAAACCGAATGTCTCCTTTTTTGCTCCCTTTCCAGCGGTGAAAATATTAAATACAGCAGTCACAAAAATAGTTACAGGAATTAAGCATTCTATAATACTTGAACTTATAGAAACTACCCCATAGGTAGCTAGAATTAGCGATAGCGTATGTCCAACTGTAAACATGGTTACTAGCCATAGTATTTTTTTCCAGTTAGAAAAAGTATAAGGCACTGTTAGCGCTATAAAAAATAGGATATGATCGTATGCATTAATATCTAATACATGCTCAAGTCCCAGCTTAAAGTAGAACCAAAATTGATCCATTGCGATTGGTTTAAGGGTTTTTTCAAATTTACAACTATTTTAAAAAGAGGAATCCTTTTTATAAAATCCTTGCCTAATTTAAATGATAAAATTCAGTAATTATCAGATCAAATTATTGCTTTTCAGCTAAATAAGTTAATTTATTTAAAATTAGTCTAAATTAATTTTGAAGTTTATATTCGATAAAATATATTTGACTTTTCAAACAAACAGGCTATTTCTAAGTGTTTACACTAAAATGGCACAAGATTTTATGATTCAACTAGCAAACATATGACCAAAAAGAAGAAGAAATACGGAATAAGGAAGTTTATAAACGATATTCACCTATGGTTAGGAATAGGAAGTGGGATCATATTATTTTTAGTTTGTTTGAGCGGAACTTTTCTGACATTTGAGCATGAGATAAAAGATATTTTTACTGAAAAAATGGTTGTTACTCCTAGCGGAGAGGCAAAATCTGTTTCAGAACTTACTGCTTTGATAAATGAAAGTGTAGAAGGAGAACTTACTCGTGTTACGTTGCCTGCTGAAGCAAATCAACCTTATGAGTTTACGGTAAAAACTAACCCGAAAGATCGAAGAGGGAGTGCTTTTTATGTGAATCCATATACCGCAGAAATTCTAAAAGCGCCAAAATCGAGTGCAGATGGGTTTATGATGTTTATGTTTCGTATGCACCGTTGGATAATGTTAGAAGTTCCTGTGGGAAGACCAATTGTTGGTATTGCTACTATTATATTTTTAATTCTTTCCGTTTCTGGTATTGTACTTTGGTTCCCTAAAAAGGTGAAATGGAAGAATATGAAGAGCGGTTTTAAAATTAAAACCAATGCTAACTGGAAGCGTGTTAATCACGATTTACATAATACATTAGGTTTCTATGCTTGTATTTTTATTGTCATTATGGGACTTACAGGGCTTTGCTGGTCTTTTGAAGGTTATAGAGATGGACTTAGCGCTGTAATAGGAACTAAAGTTTTTGGTAACCGTGGCGGAGGTCCTGCTATAGAAGTAAAAGCACAAGATTCTAAAACAATTACCTTAGAGGAAGCTGTTGCTATTACCAATAAGGAGTTTGATTTTGAAGGAGATACTAGAGTTTCTTTTCCAAGTAAAAAAAATAAATTTTATAGCATTAGTAAATACAATAAAAGCTCATTTTCTCCTGTAACAGCAGATGCTTTAACGCTAGATATTTACGGGAATGTACTTAAAAAAGAATACTTTAATGATAAGCCTCTTATTGTTAGAATTGCAAGTCTTATAAAGCCAATCCATACAGGGCAGATTTTTGGTTTGTTCTCACAGATACTATACTTTTTGGCTTGTTTAATTGCTACTAGTCTGCCAATAACAGGAACACTTATCTGGCTAAATAAAATGAAGAAAAAGAAAAAATAAACCACTTATATACAGTACCGGCCAGTGTATGGCATTTAATTGAAAGTGAAAAAGCGTGAGGGATTTCCTCACGCTTTTTGTATATATAAGGTTTATTTTTGAAGTTGAATAGACACCAATCACCTCTATTAGAAATACAAAGAGGGTATAATGTATCTTTGCTGAAAATATTTTCAAGATGGATAAACCAACACGGATATTAAATGCTGCCTTAAATGTTATAATAGAAGAGGGTTTGGAGCGTACTCCAATATCTAAAATTGCAGATAAGGCTGAAGTAGGGATAGGAGCCATTTATAAGTATTTTAAAAACAAGGAAGATATTATAAATGGAATTTATGTGAAGATTAAAGAGGAGGAGGCCGAAATGATATTTGTTAATAATGGTCATAACCCATCCGTAAAGGAAACGTTTTATGATTATTATGGTAGGATGATCGATTACTTCTTGCAGCACCCTATGAAGTTCAATTTTATTAGTCAATATGCTTTCTCTCCAATTGTAAATTCTGACACTCAGAAAAAGGCAATGTCAAGGTTCCATTATTTCGATGCGCTCTATGAAAAAGGACATACAGAAGGTTTATTTAAAGAAATAGAAGCATCGCATCTTACTTATTTTGTTTTTACATCCATTGCATATTGGTTAAAAGCAGCTAAAGAAATGAAGATTATTATCGATGATGAATACAAAAATGTATTGCTTCAAATGGCGTGGGATTCTATAAAAAAATAATTGTTTTTTATTTAACAATTACTGAATGAATATTCAGTCCTATAAGAGTAGTTTTGTTTAAAGTATAAACAAACAGATAGTTATGGGTAAGATTGAATTAAATAATAAAGTAGTTGTTGTTGCTGGTGGAGCTAAAAATCTTGGCGGATTAATAAGTCGAGAAATGGCAAAGAAGGGAGCGAAAATAGTCGTTCATTATCATAGTAATAAATCAAAATCTGATGCTGAAAATACTGTTAAAGATATAGTAGATAATGGGGGAGAAGCTTTTAGTATTCAAAGTGATCTAACAAAGGTTGAAAATGTAAAGCAGCTTTTTAAAGCGGCAAAAGATAAGTATGGTAGGGTAGATGTAGCTGTAAATACAGCGGGAATGGTATTAAAGAAACCATTTGTAGATACTACCGAAAGCGAATATGATACCATGTTCGATGTAAATTCCAAAGCAGCTTATTTATTTATTCAAGAGGCAGGAAAAAGCGTTGAAGACAACGGTAAGATTATCACAATTCTAACATCATTATTAGGAGCATATACAGGCTTGTACTCTACTTATGCTGGAGCAAAAGCGCCAGTGGAGCACTTTACAAGAGCAGCTTCCAAAGAGTTTGGAGGGCGTGGAATCTCTGTATAGGCAGTAGCACCTGGACCAATGGATACTCCTTTTTTCTACGGACAAGAAGGCGAAGATGCTGTAGCATATCATAAGTCTGCATCTGCATTGGGAGGATTAACACAGATAGAAGACATCGTTCCTATAGTTACATTTTTAGCTACTGATGGGTGGTGGATTACCGGACAGACCATTTTGGCAAACGGTGGTTATACAACAAAATAAGCATTTAGATACATTTAATTTATTAAAGGGGCAGCGATTTAATCCTGCCTCTTTTTGCGTTATAGTAATTATTAAGGAGTGTGATGCTTTATACCGATAAATACTAAAAGCTCAAAGCTTTAGGCATTATGCTGAAAAATTAGCAGTTTCACTAATTAGTAAATTAGACAGTATTCAAATTTTGTGTAAACAAAAATTTTGGATACTGTCTTCTTAATTGTCGTTTGGATTGTCATTTACAAGGATTTCTACTGAATCGCCCTTAATTTTCATAAGCACTATTTCTGGTGAATTCTCAGGCGTAACAACTACTTCCTTTTTCAACTCATTAGAAATAGCTTTTAGAAATCTTATAAGTTTATTATGGTCGTCAATGTTTTTAAATTCTCTAGGGTCAATGTCGTTTTCAATTTCTGAATTATCAAAGAAATGAGCATTAACTTGAATGTTGTCAGCTATAAAAATTTTTGCAGTTGAACATAGGTTATGATTTCCATCCCAATATTCCTGAATCACCGAAAAATCAATCTTAGATTCATCTTTATCTGACTTTCCGTTGTACCAATTAATTTTGAAATTCTGATTTACATATTTAGTCCAAACCTTCCAATCATTAGCGGAAGTTGAGTGGATATAAATATCTAGCCATCCACCTTCCCAAACGTAAATTTTATTCTTTAATTGATTCCATTTCATGTTTTTTTAAAAAGTGTATTTTTTTTGGAACCGGTCTTGATTATGGTGAGCTGTTTATTTTTTTCTTGACATATTTCGTAAATCTATTAATGCTTGTTCTGCATCTTTATTTTCAAAAGATAATAATGATTTTGAATTTATAATGATATATTTTTCGGTTGTACTATTGTCGCTTTTCATTTCGACTGAAATGTATTTAGTGTTCTTCAATTGAAAAGATGTTGGGTATCCAATCTTATCAAAGGAGTATGATTTTGGTTGCCTAAACTGTTTTTTTAGAATGATATTTTCTTCAATAATACGAGCATCACAAGTATAAATAAATAAGTATATAAGAGAACCAATTAATGCCAAAAAAATGATTCCAGCTATTGCCATTCCCATATTTAACTCTTGTTCTTTAGCGGCAAAAATTAAAATAGGAATCATAAATAAGGTTAATAGGCTTCCCGTATATAGCCCTACATTAGTCCAGTTAGACGATAGTTTAATTTCTTTTTGATTGTTCATTTCATTTCTTTCTTTTATAATTAAGCGTACCATCTTGGTTATGATTAGCACAACTTAATTTTTCGATTTATTATTTAATAAAACTTTTGACTTGAATTTAAATGTCCAGTATTAAAGTCAAGTCAAAAAAACTGTCAGTTTCTATGAGAATATACTAATTTTTGTACTTCAAATGCCGTTTAGTAGCTTTTTCCAGTTCCTTTGCTTATATAAATACCGCAATTTGCTCCATTGTAAAACATTTCTTTTTTTTATAAATTATCAAAATAAACAAATCATGCTTATTTTCTATAAATATAATCATTCAATTGGGAAACCGTTTACGGTAATCCGCATTAATAAGAAATAAAGTTTTTAAGCTTTAGGCATTATGCTGAAAAATTAGCAGTAAGGGAATAGATATTAGCAGTTTCACTAATTAGTAAATTAAAGCTAGAATGTATCTCGATACGTTCCAAATAGCTCCTGATACATGGTATGACGTATCCAGATACGTCTTTAATCTATATTTATACGTAGCATAACGTATCCCGATACGTTCCGAACCCCAAACTATACGTAGTATTACCTCTCCTGATACGTTCAGGACGTATAATTATACGTGGTATAACGTATCCAGATAGGTCCCATACCCCTCCGTATCCGTTGCTGTACGTATCCAAATACATTCGGAAGCCCTATAAATAGGTGTATTGACGTGTTCGGAGGTGTTTTTCACCCCTTCAGATGGGTTTTATACGTATGGAAAGGGGTGTTGGATGTATATTTTGGGGTTGTTTGGTGCTTTTTATGGGGAGAAATATCTAAAAATGGTGACATCCTCAGGGTGATTGTGATGAAAATATGCATAGAGAAACTGGATTAATGCATCTCATAGGAATCGTTGTTGATTAATTTTTCTTTTGATCAATCAGTGTTCTTAAGCTTGTTATCGGATTCAAATTTTCAATATTTGATTCGTCCAATTTAACCCAATCAATCCAGTCTATCCCCATCGTAATATCATACTCTCCGATTAAACCGTCCAATAAGATATAAACAGCATTTTTCGTTTGATTATTTCCGTCATAGTCACTAATGTTTAATTCAATTCCAAGTTTTCCATATTGTCCATCTATGTATCTAAAATAGATGTCCGAATAACCAATTTTAAAATCCCCATATTGAATATGAATGTCATCTCCTGGAATTCTTTGTCTGAAAGCATTGAATTGCCAATTCTTAATTTCAGGTGCTTTTTCTATTAATTTCTCAACAGTAGGAAAAAGATCTTTAATCCCTTCTGCAGAAACGGTAAATTCTCTAATTCCATTTTTGTAGATCGGACTAAACTCAAAAACTAAATCTTGATTAATTTTTTTTAATTCAGTCGATAATTCACTAAATATTCTTTCTCTTATTTCAAGATTTTCGATTTCATCGTAATATACTTTCTGGTTTTTAGCAAACCAATTCCAAAACTTGTCCTCTTTTGTTTGTTTGGTGAATAAAGAAAATCCCATTGATAAAATTATGATTAGTAATATGATTAAGTCCGAAGCCGTATTGTTTATAGGTCGTCTTCGCTATAGTTCTTTTTCAAATTCACTTTTATTTTCTTTGAACACTTCTAAAAGTTCTGGAATAAAATCTTTCCACATTGGATATTTTTCTCGGTTATTTTCATATTCAAGTACTTTTTTTTCTAATTGAGGAATGAAGATAAAGTGTTCTTGATTTGTATGGTAATTACGTAAATATTCAGCTCGTTCTTTATCATTTTGGATTTCCGCAACTCTAATCTCTCCTAAACGTACAAGACTTTCTATTACATAAACTTTCCAAGTTTGTATACCTTTTGACTCCATCTTCTTTTTTAGTTTATCTGTAAATAGATATGAAGAGCTTTCAATTTTTTCTTGATACGATTCAAGTTCTGAATTCACAAAAGAATGCCCAAATTCGTGTACAGTTAGTGTTATTGCTCTTGGTTTGTAGTCAAAGCCAAATTGGTTGTAGTCTTCATTATCTGAGTCAAAAGGAACTTGTACGTATGGACTCATAATTTCATAAACAATCTTGCTATTTTTATGTTCGACTGTTGCCCCAATTCCACGACCTTCATTATCTTCTATTGGCCAAATCATCATAGGACTTACCAACGCAATGTATTTTTCTCTGCTGTCTCCGTAGTAAAATTCCATAGCATCTGTAAACCCTTTTGGTATATGGGATTTAACTTCATTGATTGCACCATTATAAAAGTTGGCATTTCTCGTGTAAAAATCTTCAAGTTTTTCGGTATGGTAAAAACCGAAAAGTGATTGTAGATAATTGGAAATTAACTGCTCCAATTGTATTTTCGGTTCGCCTTTTAAATGTGTTTGTGAAAATTTGAATTTTGAAGGTTCTTTTTCAAGGTTGAATTCAGGTTGTTCTAATAAGATTCCCATCATAACATCATTTCCATATCCAAAACTGGCCAAAGTGTCGTTCAATTTAGCAGTTTTTATTGCAATTTCACTATTTGTTTTATCACCAAAATGAGCTAAAGCGTTTCCAACAATCGGCTGATATTCTTTACAGGTTTTTAATTTGTATTCTTCCCATTGCTTATTAGTTTTTCTATGATCAATAGAAATTAACTCGGCAAGAAAATATGTTTCTATATTTCTATTGAACTCAACGTTGAATTTATCGGTATTCTTTTCTATTTTGCAAGAAAGGAATGAGATTAAAATACCTAAAATCATTAGTTTTCGCATTACGTTTGCTTTTATGTTCTATTATGATAGACGCAAGTTTTTGTGAAATGGTTGTATGATGACAGAATTTTTTTAGATCTGGCACAGCAACCATAACAAACGCAATTGCGTTTATTTATCATAAATATAGTCATTCAAATAAGAAACCGTTTACGGTAATCCACATTAAGAAGAATTAAAGTTTTTTAAGCATAAAGCATAAAGCTTAAGGCATAAGGCCTAAGGCCTTAGGCTTTATGCAATAGGCTAAAATCTACATCCCGCGTTCCTTCTGGATCTGTTCATAGGCGCGTTGTACTTCTTTAAACTTTTCTTCGGCACCTTTTTTAATAGCCTCATCGTTGGTACGGACTTTATCGGGGTGGTATTTTTTTACCATCTGTCGGTATGCAGCTTTTACATCGGCATTACTTGCCTCTTTCCTTACCTCAAGAATTTTATAAGCATTATCTGCAGACTCAATAAACATAGCCATAATACTTTCAAAATCTCTGTAATGCACTTTTAGGTATCCTGCAATTTCTCGGATCTTTAAAGTCTCCGATTCTGTAACAGCACCATCTGCTTTTGCTATTCCGAAGAGAAAATGTAGCAATTGTACACGTACTTCATAACGGGTACGCTGGTTTAAATAGGTGCAAATCCGCTCTGTAGAAATCTCTCTCTTTTTAATAACTTCATTAAAAGTTCTAAAAATAGCATTTGCCTTTTCTTTACCATAAGTAGACACAAAGTAGGCACGTACATATTGGAGCTCGTTATCGTTTACCTTTCCATCTGCTTTAATAACAATAGAACATAGCGAGAGTAAATTAAGTTCGAAATCTGCAGGAGATACTTCTCTACGGTCATTAAAAACGGTATCTACACTAATTCCGCCTCTTCTAAAGCTATCAATTACATTTCCTACTATAAAACCAATAATAGCCCCTGGGAACCTTAAAAAAAAGTATCCGGCAAAGGCAAGAATCCATTTAAACATAGTTTATTTTTTTCCCAAAAGGGGTTGTTTATAACGCAGTGCGTTTAAAAAAGTTTATTTATCTGTTTGTATACTTTTTGGGGTTTTATATCCGCACAAGTATTTAAAATAGAGTTCAAATATAAGTTTAATTTGTTTTTGAGTAAAGGAGATGCGCTTCATTGTTTATATTTAAAAGGAATCTTATTATTTTAGAGGATTGCTTTTTAATGAGATAGTCTAAAAAGTGTATGTTTTTCTTTACCTTTGCGACTTAGTATTATAACTGAAATAAAAACCTTAAAATATAGCGATATGTATCCAGCAGAATTAGTAAAGCCAATGAAAGAAGACCTTGTTGTTGCAGGTTTTCAAGAGTTACATACAATTGAAGATGTAGATGCTGCCATGAAAAAAGGAGGAACTACTCTTGTGGTAGTAAACTCTGTTTGTGGTTGTGCAGCTGCAAATGCAAGACCAGGAGCTAAAATGAGCTTAAAAAATGCAAAGACACCAGATAATTTATTTACTGTTTTTGCAGGTTTCGATAAAGAGGCTACAGATAAAGCAAGAGAGTATATGCTTCCATTTCCTCCATCTTCACCATGTATGGCGTTGTTTAAAGATGGTGAATTAGTGCATATGTTAGAAAGACACCATATTGAAGGTCGTCCTGCAGAAATTATAGCAGACAACCTTACAGAAGCTTATAACGAGAATTGCTAAGAATTAATAATTGTTTGATGCAATTTAAGAGTAAAAAGACCACGTTTATACGTGGTTTTTTTATTTTTGCTGAAGACTATTAAATCATAATTTTGGAAGAACGAATATTATTTATTTGTACTGGAAATTATTACCGAAGTAGATTTGCAGAAATGCTATTTGATCACTTAGCAGAAAAGGAAGGCCTGCCGTATAATTCATATTCTAAGGGATTGCGATTATCAAAACGGAATAAAGGACCGCTTTCTGTGTATACAACAGCGTATTTAAAAGATCATAATATAGATTCTTCTTATTTACTTAGAATGCCGATTCCAGTGTCTAGGCAAGATTTTGATTATTATGATCGTATCATTGCAATGGATGAAAAGGAGCATCGCCAACTGATGAAACAGTTTTTTCCGGAGCAAGCAAATAAGATAGAATACTGGTCTTTTGCAGATGATTATATTGAGGATCCTAAACTTGTATTACCAAAACTAGAAACCAAGGTTCGTGATTTTGTAAACCAATTAAAAAAATAATTTATTTCTATAACTTAAGATGAGAAAGATTCTTGCATACCCACTTACGGTAATATATTTACTCGTTTTCGGACTTTTCTTAGTGATTTTTCACCCTATTCAATGGATTTGCTTTAATGTATTTGGGTATCAAGCCCATAAAAAGAGTGTAGATGTGCTCAACTTCTTTTTAACATACTCTCTTTTATTATTGGGGGATAATGTAATTTTTAGAAATCCCCATAAAATAGCTACAGATAGACCTTGTATTATCGTTGCGAATCATCAAAGTATGTATGATATCTCTCCGATTATTTGGCATATGCGTAAACACCACCCTAAGTTTATTAGTAAAAAGGAATTAGGAAAGGGGATTCCAAGTATTTCATATAATTTAAGACATGGAGGTTCTGCTTTAATAGATAGAAAAGATAGAGAACAAGCTTTAAAAGCAATTATAAATCTTGCTAATTATGCTAAAGATAATAACCGATCGGTAGTTATTTTTCCTGAAGGTACTCGTAGTAGAGACGGAAAACCAAAGCCTTTTCAAACGGGAGGATTAAAGATTCTACTTAAGAAAATGCCAGATGCGCAAGTAGTTCCTATCTCTATTAATAACTCCTGGAAAACACTACGCTATGGTAAATTCCCAATGGGAATCGGTTCTAGTATTACTTTTGATGTACATGAGCCAATGGGAGCTAGAGATCTTCCTGCTGAAGAACTGATTGCCAAAATTGAAACTACCATAAGTAGCAGCATAAAATACTAAGTATGAATAATCCAGCTATTATTGAGCAGACTATTGCTTTTGTAAAGGAAACGCTAACAGATGCTGAAGGCGGTCACGATTGGTTTCATATCCAACGGGTTTTTAAGAATTCTCTTTTAATAGCCAAAGATGAGCCTAAATCGGATCCTCTGGTGGTAGCATTGGGAGCTTTATTGCATGATATTGCCGATGCTAAGTTTTATGACGGCGATGAAACTGTAGGCCCTAAAATGGCACAGGCTTTTTTGGAAAGTATAGATGTAGAGGCTTCCGTTATAGAGCATGTTGTAAATATTATTGAAAACATCTCTTTTAAAGGAGGTAATTTTAATCAGAAGTTTAAATCTTTAGAGCTCGATATTGTTCAAGATGCCGACCGATTAGATGCTATTGGTGCCATTGGTATCGCTAGATGCTTTAATTATGGAGGTTTTAAAAACAGAAAGTTATACGATCCTGAGATTGCTCCTAAAATGAATATGACTAAGGAGGAATATAAAAAAAGCGATTCTCCAACGATTAATCATTTTTATGAAAAGCTTTTATTGCTGAAGGATAAAATGAATACCAAATCTGGAAAGGCAATTGCCAAAAAGAGACACGCATACATGGAGACTTTCTTAAAACAATTTCATGATGAAATCAACGGAATCGTTTAAATATTTTACAGTAAAAGGCGAGCTTTCTGATGCCTTAATAACATCGATCTTAGATATTAATAACGCTGTTTTTGGAGCGTATCAATTGGAAGCTTTTGTTGAAAAAGTAACTGCTGCCAATAATTTATTTTGTGCTTTTGCTGAAAATGAAGGTGTTCTTATTGGTTTTAAAATAGGATATGAGCTCTCGGATGGTGTTTTCTATAGTTGGGTTGGCGGAGTAAGAGAATCATATCGCCAAATGGGAATTGCTAAGAAACTACAGGAGATGCAAGAAGAATATCTTGTTGCACATGACTATAAGATACTCCGTACAAAGTCTACAAATAACTTTAAACCCATGGTAATCTTTAACCTTAAGAATGGTTTTGATATTGTAGGTGTTGAGAATAGCGAACACGGTTTAAAAATTATGTTCGAAAAGGAATTGCCTTAGTTCAATTCCTTTAAAAACTCATGTAAGTTCTCTTCTGTCTCCAGATTTAGCTTTTTCCGTAGTCTATATCGCAATGTTTCTACTCCTCTAATAGAAATATTTAATAAAGGAGAAATCTCTTTATTAGTAAGATCCATTTTTATAAATGCACATAAACGCAAGTCTTTTTTAGATAACTTCGGATTTATTTTATTTAGCTTTTCAAAAAACTGATGATGTACATTTTCAAAATTCACATCAAAGACTTCCATGTATTCTTCTCCAATTTTATGTTGCTGTAGTTTTCGGAAGATGTCTGATATTTTATCTTTAGAAAGTTGTGTTTTTACAAGCTGTCTTAATTCTTTTAAATCTCCTTGGAGCTCTTGTACAATGTCCTTTTTATTGACCAATTGCATGGTATAATTGGCAAGTTCTTTACTCTTCGTAATAACGTCTTTTTCTAATATCTTTTTATCTTCTTCAACTTTTTCTTTATCGTGCTTTAATTTTAAACGCTCTATTTCTAGTTCGAGGAGCTTCTTTGCTTTTAAATTTTCAGCTTGAATCTTGCTATTCTCTTTTTCTAAACTTCTCCTAATTAGCAAGTATCCAATCCATAAAGAAAAAAGGAAGATTAAGATTAATAACACTTTAAATAACGTTGTTTGATACCATTTTGGAGTTACTGTAAATGTGTAAGAGGCAATGTTTCCTTTTCCTCCTTTTAAATCTCTACTTCTTACATTAAAAGTATAATCTCCTGGTTGTAGATGTGAATATTCTTTAAAGTTTGTCTCCGTCCATTCAGACCAGCCTAAATTAAGCCCTTCGAGTTGGTATTGGAACTCTATTTCGCTCCCTGAGATTAAATTTGGGGTTGCAAAATCTATTCTCAGTACATCGGTGTCGTTTGGAAGTTTATGAGAGCTCTCTTCTTTTATAGGAACTAAGGTTTTATGCTGACCTTGAAACATAGTAACTTTTGTGATGTTCGTTTCTACATTTTTATCCTTATTTGCGTTGAGGTTAAATAGGTATACTCCATCTGTAGTTCCTATTAAGACTCTATTTTCTGGTAATGGAAGGATGCTTTCCATCCCGCGGTTTAGTTGTCCTTTTGCTTTTAAAAATGGACGCGTATTTAGTTTGTGTAAAGAATCGCTTTCAGTAAGAAAAGTGATCTCATCATCTTGAACGGCCCATGTAGTATCCCTCTTTTGAAGAATTTTACGTGTGTTTTTTGAAGCATCGAAAATGGAATTTAGTTCCTCGTAAGGTTCAAAAGTATTAATGCTATTATTGTATTCAAAGATTCCCGTGTTACTGGTAAAAACTATATCTCCATTCCATCGGAAAACATTAATATTAAACGGAGATTCAAAGCCATTGGTATCTGTATAATGGTCAATGGAGTACACGTGGTTGTAGGCATTGTTGATTTTAATTTTAAAAACTCCCTTGTAACCATGGCAGATCCAGTAAGTATTCGCTTGATCTGCAGCAATAATATCTCTCGTAGACTCTTCAAAACCAATAATTTTATTTACTAGTTTAAAGCTGTCACCTTCTTTTTTTATTAATTGTAATCCGGTGTAACCACAAGCTAGTAATTCGTCCTCTTTATTAGGGATTATTATAGTTTTCCATGTTCCAGAAGTGGTAATTCTTTCTGCCTTATCGTCTATTATATGGTACAATCCTTTATGATGGCCTATTAATAGTTGCCCTTTGTATTCATCGAATGTCCATGCTTGCCCTTGAAGATCTTCTATTAATTTAAATGATACCTTTTTAGGGTTTTCTGCTTCAAAAGTGGATACATATACGCCTTTATTTGTAGCTACATAGAGTTTATCGTTGAATAATTTGAGGTCATAGATTTTAGAAGACTCAAAGAATTTAAATGAAGAGGTGTCGTAATTTATAAAATCTAGTCCATTGTATTGCATTACCCAAAGACCATTTTCTGTAGTCATAAAATTTAATACCGAGGGATTCTGGATCTCATTAAATGCTTCTGGGTGCGAGGTGAGTTTACCATTAGCATCAAGCATTTTTATTCTGGAACCTAATGTTCCAATTAAATAGTTATCGCCTTTTTTTATGGTACTAACTACAAGGTCTTTATGTTGGTCAGGGAATATGTCTTCCCATAAAGTAAGTTTCTTAGTTTTTAAATTTCCTTTATATATTTTTCCATTTTCTAAGATTATTAAGAGCTCATTAATGTTGTTTGTAGGGAGGATTCCTTTTACTGAAACATTTTTTAAGTCTTCGTTTTTTAATACTAAAGAGAGTTCATTTTTATTTGGGTCAAAGCTTAATATTCCAACGGTCATATCTTGCACATAGTAAGTATTATTCACTATAGAGGCGTGCATGAAATCTGTTGTGGAAGGAATAATAGTTTTTCTATTTTCACTCATCACGATGAGTTCTTTATAGAACCTGAAAATAATATTGTTATCTATTTCGTGTGCTTGTTCTAAATTTTCTAACTCTTGTCCTTCTAATCTAAGCTTTTTTATAAGCGAAGAGTAGTGGTAATTTCCTAAACTATCTCTTGATAATGTTCCGAATTCATTAAACCCTCCCGCATATATGGTACCGTCTGTAGTAGTAAGTAATGAGCGTACGGAAGAGCTGTTTGGAAGCTTTATTTTTTGCCAATCTTCACCGTTGTAAATGAGTATTCCGTCATTGTTTCCGAAGTAAAGTACCCCATCATTACCTATACAAGAGGACCAAAATTCGGTATCACCTTTAAAGTCGTTTCTATAGTAGTGGATAACTTCCGGCTGTGTCGAGATTTCATTAAATATTTCTGAAAAATTCGACTGTGAATGCGCCTCATACGCAAAAATGGATAGTAATAAATGAAAATATAGTAGGCTTAACTTCATCTTAACATTAAATAAATGCCAAAATAACGCTAATAATTTTTAAAATGCCAACGAAAAGTTAAAAAATGTGCTTTTTTAAATAGCTATAAATCAATTAAATATTCTATTTGACGTAGTAAATGAGTAGCTGTTTTTCTACTTGACGTAATTAAAGTGTATGGCTATGTTTATGCAGTAGATTGTTAAATTCTAATTTAGAACCACTAGAATTTATGTCGAAATCGTTTTCGCCTACGGCTAATTTATCAATATGATAATTATAGTCTTAAAAAATGCGATTTTGGCAACAAGCAAACTAACTCATTTAATTCTAACTATTTATGAAGATTAACAAGTATTTATGGTTGTTCTTTATGTTTACAGTAACCTTAGCGGTTGCCCAAACGAAAGAAATAACTGGAACTGTATCAGAAGAAGGTGGAGTCCCTCTACCTGGAGCTAACGTAATTGTAGAAAATTCATCTAAGGTTACTATTACAGATTTTGATGGAAATTATACTATTGAAGCTCAAGAAGGAGATGTATTGAAATTCTCTTACATCGGGTTTACTCCTAAAACGGTAACTGTTGGCGCTGAGGCAACAATTAATGTGTCTTTATCTACAGATACTCAAGCACTAGATGAAGTTGTAGTAGTTGGGTATGGTACACAAAAGAAAAGTGTGGTTACTGGAGCAATATCAAGTGTAAAGTCGGAAGATTTAGAAGATTTACCAATTACAAGAGTTGAACAATCTCTACAAGGTAGAACTTCAGGTTTAACTATTGCTGCCAATTCTGGTCAGCCAGGATCTGCTTCTACAGTTCGTGTTCGTGGAATCACGACTTTTGGAAATAACGATCCGTTATGGGTTGTAGATGGTGTAGTTGTAGATGCAGGTGGTATAGGTTACTTAAACCAATCTGACATTGAGTCTATTGAGGTTTTAAAAGATGCTGCTTCTCAAGCAATTTATGGTGCTCGTGCTGCAACTGGGGTAATTTTAATTACTACTAAGAAAGGTAAATCAGGGAAATTATCTGTTAATTATAACGGTTATACTGGTTTTTCAGGTCCTGCAAGAGAACTTGATTTATTAAATGCTGAAGAGTATGCAACTTTAATGAATGAATCTTCTGTTAACGGTGGAGGAAGTATTTTATATCCAGATCCTTCAGCTTTAGGAGAAGGAACAGATTGGCAAGATGTTATATTTAATAACAGTGCTAAGCGTATCGGTCAAGAAGTAAGCTTGAGTGGAGGTAATGATGTATCTACTTTTTATGCTTCTTTTGGATTGTTAGAGCAAGAAGGGATTGTAATGCCTGAAATCTCTCAGTATAACAGAAAAAATATCCGTTTAAATTCTTCTCATAAAATAACTAAGGCCATTACATTCGGTCAAACAGTTGGTTATTCTCATGAGAAAAATATTGGTATCGGAAATACAAATAGTGAGTTTGGAGGGCCTTTAAGTTCTGCAATAAACTTAGATCCTTTAACTCCAGTTGTAGAAACAGATCCAAATGTAATTAATAGAACTCCATATACAAATGAAGGGGTGATGAGAAATAGTGAGGGGTATCCATACGGAATATCATCTCTTGTTGGTCAAGAAATGACAAACCCGCTAGCTTATCAGCAGACAAGAATAGGAAACTATGGTTGGTCTGATAATTTTGTTGGGAATGCATATATTCAAGTAGAGTTTTTACCAGGATTAAAGTTTAAAAGTACTTTAGGTGGTAAGTTGGCTTATTGGGGTGGTTATAGTTATACTCCAGTTTCTTACCTTAATGCTTCTAATATTAATGCACAAAACAATGTTTCGAAAAACAGCAATAGAGGTTTTGGATGGAATATTGAAAATACATTAATGTATGATAAGAAGTTTGGAAAACATAATTTAAGCGTTCTTTTAGGTCAAGGTACTTATGTAGATAATGATACTAATGGATCTGGAGTTACTTATTATGATATTCCTGCAGATAATTTTTATGATTCTTCTTTTAATTTTGATGTTCCTACAGATCAAATCGATGCTTATGGATATGAAAATCCAGAGCACAGAGTGACATCATTATTCTCAAGAGTAAATTATGATTACGATGAGAAATATATTTTCACAGGAATTATAAGAAGAGATGGTTCTTCAAGATTTGGATCAAATAACAAATATGGTATTTTCCCTTCTTTCTCTTTAGGATGGGTGCTTACAAAAGAAGATTTTTGGAATCCTAGTGAAGTAATCAATCAGTTGAAAATCCGTGGAGGTTATGGTGTAACTGGTAGTGATGCTATTGGAGATTTTAGATACTTATCTACTGTTGGTGGCGGTAGAAATTATACCATCGGAACTTCAAGCTCTGTTACAATTGGTAACAGTCCGGATGCACCAGCAAATCCAGATTTAAAATGGGAAGAAACAAGTCAAACAAACATTGGTTTAGAGGCTCGTTTATTTAGTAATTTCAGCTTGGTTTTCGATATGTATGAGAAAACTACAAAAGGTATTTTACAGAGTGTGCCAATTCCAGGTTACGTAGGTGCGCCAGGATTGCCAGTTGGAAACGTTGCAGATATGCAAAACAGAGGTTTTGATATCGAATTAGGATATGATAGAACTTTTGGAGACTTTGGAATGTCTGTAAATGCAAACCTTTCTTATCTTGAAAATGAAGTTACAAACTTAGGTAACGGAATCGATTTCCTTTCAGGAGGAGAGACAGTTCAAGCAAGTACATATCCTATTACAAGAACTGCAGTTGGAGAAGCTTATAATTCTTTCTACGGATTTAAAACAAATGGAATTTTTCAAACACAAGCAGAAGTTGATGCTTATACAAACGCAGATGGTGATTTAATTCAGCCAAATGCAGTGCCTGGAGATTTCAGATGGACAGATACTAATGGAGATGGTACTATTACTGAAGACGATAGAGATTTCTTAGGAAGTTCAATTCCTAAATATACTTTTGGTTTTACAGTAAACTTAAATTATAAGAACTTCGACTTAATGGTATTTGCTCAAGGAGCTGCTGGAAACGAGATTTTCCAGGGGTTAAGACGTTTGGATATCCAGAATGCAAACTACCAAACTACAGCATTAAATCGTTGGGTAGGAGAAGGAAGCTCTAATAGTTATCCAAGGCTTACTACAAACGATACTAACAAAAACTTCAATAATCCATCAGATTTTTACTTAGAAGATGGTGATTATTTAAGATTTAAAACAATTCAATTCGGATACACATTCCCTTCTGATGTTATTAAAAACATAGGACTTCAAAGAGTTAGACTTTATGTAACAGGAGAGAACTTGTTCACATTTACAGAATACACAGGATATGATCCAGAAATTGGTGGTGGTGTATTTGGTATCGACCGTGGTTTCTACCCGCAAGCAAGAACTGGAATGTTAGGAATTAATGTTCAATTTTAAAATTTAGATTATGACATTTATCAATAGAAAACATAAAATATTAGCACTAGTATTGGTGGCTGCTTTGAGTTCTTGTTCTAAAGATTACTTAGAAGTAGATCCAAAAGGTACTGCTTTAGAAGAGAATTATTATTCTAACGAAACAGAGGCATATTCAGGTTTAGTTGCTGTTTATGATGTGCTCGGAAAGCAATCTAAAGGATTTGAAAACATGGTAACCATGATGAATGCAGGATCAGACGATCATTATGCAGGAGGTGGTGGTGCTACCGATGGAACTGGAATCCAATCTTTTTCTAACTATTCAATCGATGCATCTACTATTCCAGCAAGTTTTTGGAATGATTTTTATCAAGGTGTTTTTCGTGCGAACGTTTTATTACAAAAACTTCCAGACGTTCCAATGGATGAGAGTCTGAAAAAGAGATTTACTGCGGAAGCAAAAACGCTTAGAGCTTATTATTATTTTGAATTAGTAAGATTGTTTAGAAATGTTCCTTTATTAACGGAGCCTCTTGCTACTAGTGAAACTTATAACGTGGTTCAAGCAACTCCAGAAGAAGTATATGCTCAGATCGAAACAGATCTACAGGAAGCAATTTCAGATCTTCCAATGCAAATTACTGATCTTGAAAATGAAGCAGCTCGTTTTTCGGAGGGAACTGCAAAGGCTCTTTTAGGGAAAGTATATTTATACCAAGGTAAAAATGATCAAGCAGCAAATATATTAGCTGAAGTGAATGGTACTCCAGGGGGAAGTAATCCTTATGGGTATAAATTACTTGATAACTACGCAGATCTATGGGTTATTAGTAATAAATTTAATTCAGAATCAATCCTTGAGGTAGCTCATACAGATAAAAGTAATGCCGACTGGGGTAATTGGGGTGCAGGAGACGATGAAGGAAACTCTGTTAATATTATGGTTGGCCCTAGAAACTACTCTAATTCTGGAGGTCCAGATTATGTTTCTGGATGGAGCTTTAATCCAATAACACAGAATCTATATGATGCTTTAAAGAATGACCCTAGATTTGATGCTACGATTGCAGATATTAAGGCATTAAAAGCACAAGGATTAGCAGATTACTCGCCAGGATATTTAGATACAGGATATTTCTTAAAGAAATTCATGCCTCTTAATTCAGATACTTCTACTGGTGGTGGTGCATCAGCATTAAACTACAAGCAAAATGTATATGTAATCCGTTTAGCAGATACTTATTTAATGGAGGCCGAAGCATTAGGCGCTCAAGGAGCAAGAGCACAAGCGTTATTAGATGCAGTAAGAGCTAGAGTAGGATTGCCTTCTGTACCAGTTTCTCAAAATGCAATTATGCTTGAAAGAAGATTGGAACTTGCAGGAGAAGGACATAGATGGTTTGACCTAGTGAGAACAGGGCGTGCTTCAACTGTATTGGCAGATAGAGGTTTTACTGCTGGTAAAAATGAAATTTTCCCTATTCCTTTAAAAGAGATGGAAAACACGCTGATTGAACAAAATCCTAACTACTAAAAAGCAACGAAAATGGTATTTAAAAATATATTTAATAGAAAGACACTTGTAGCGGCTATTGCTGTAAGTGCTATTATTTCCAGCTGCCAGCCTGAGGAAATTAATGAAGGTAACGGGCTTTCAGACCCAAATGTAGATGCTTCTTTTATGATTACAGAAATTGAAGGGGAGTCTAATGTGTTTTTGTTTGAAGCACAAACAGAGAATGTAATTTCTTCTAAATGGGATTTTGGAGCAGGATTACTTCCTGGTAAAATGACAGAAGAAGTATTTTTTCCAGATGCTGGAACTTATGAAATAGTTCACCAAGCTATTGGTAGAGGAGGTTTAACAGGAACTGTAACTCAAGAGCTTGTTGTAGAAACTTCAGACCCTGTTGCAGGGAATATAGTTTTGGGAGGAACGTTTGAAACTTCAGAAGATCACTCAAATTGGAATACTTTGAAAATAAGTGATTCTGGTTCAGAATGGGTTTTTAACGAAGGCAGTGCTACAATTTTTTCTACAGAACAATGGAGTCAAACAGGAATTTATCAGGCTATTGAGGTAGAGAAAGATAAAGAATATTCTATCGATATGTTAGTCTCTGGTGAAGCGAATGGCGATACTTGGTTAGAAGTATATGCTGGAACTTCAGTACCTGTAGAAGGACAAGCATACGAGGACACCAAGATTATGGGAATAAGTACTTGGGACGGATGCGGTACAGCAAAATTCTCTGGAAAACTCTCTAATGTTGGCTGTATAGAAAACACACAAACAAAAACAGTATCTAATAAAGTGACTTTTGCTGAAAGTGGAACTATCTATCTTCTAATAAGAAGTGGAGGTGGATCTATGAATCCTGCTGGAATTACAATCTCAAATGTAGAAATGAGAGGTTCATAATGATATAATTTAATGTTAGCGTTAAGGCCCGTGTTTATCACGGGCTTTTATTTAACTCTTTAGTATGTTGTTAATTAAGTCAAATAGTATATGATCAAAGCAATAAAATATAACCACATAAATATAATGGCGCGAGGCTTACTATTCTTATTAGTTACTTTCTGCCTTATTAATTGCTCGTCATCTTCAGAAGAAGATCCAATAACTCCAGATCCCGATCCTGATCCAAACCCTCCGACTGAAATAACGAATGAAGTTGATTTTTGGTTAACTACAGGAGATAAACAAAACTTATTAAAAAAGCAATCTGATATTATTGCCTTTGAATCAAAAGCGAATAATTTCCAGACTATAGAAGTTAATAATCAAGAATCTTATCAAACAATTGATGGTTTTGGTTTCACATTAACTGGTGGAAGCGCTAAGGCTATAAATTCTCTACCTGCGGGAAATAAAGATGCATTGTTAAAGGAACTTTTTGGATTTAATGAGAATTCTATTTCCATAAGTTATTTAAGAATTAGTATAGGTGCTTCTGATTTAAATGATTATCCATTTACTTACAATGATATTTCTTTAGGAGAAACAGACGAATCGTTAAGTAAATTTTCATTAGAAGAAGATTTAGACGGTGTTATTGCTATACTTCAAGATATTATTGCAATAAATCCGAACATAAAAATATTGGGAACTCCTTGGACTGCTCCAATCTGGATGAAAGATAACAAGAGTTTTATTGGAGGGAGCCTATTGCCCGAATATTACGATGTATATGCGCAATATTTTGTGAAATACATCCAAGAGATGAAAAACTTAGGAATTACAATCGATGCGATAACTATTCAAAATGAACCGTTACATGATGGTAATAATCCTAGTATGTATATGACGGCCGAAGCACAAACTGAATTTATAAAAAATAGTTTAGGTCCTGCTTTTGAGGCTGCTAATCTACAAACTAAAATCATTGCTTGGGATCATAATTGCGATAATCCAGAATATCCTATTTCTGTTTTAAAAGACAATTTAGCATATCAATATACAGATGGTTCAGCTTTTCATTTGTACTCAGGAGATATTAGTGCGCTAACTAAAGTTCATAATGCTTTTCCAGAGAAAAACGTATACTTTACCGAGCAATACACATCTTCAGACGGAAGCTTTAGTGGGGATTTAAATTGGCATTTAAAGAATGTGATTATCGGTTCTATGCGTAATTGGAGTAAGAATGCTTTAGAATGGAATCTTGCCAATGATCAGAACTTCCAGCCCCATACCGATGGTGGTTGTACCGTATGCAAAGGTGGTTTAACTATTAATTCTTCTGGGAATATTACAAGAAATGTAGGTTATTATATCGTTTCTCATGCGTCTAAATTTGTTCCACAAGGTTCTATAAGAGTAGGAAGTAACATTTCTGGATCTCTAATAAATGTGGCTTTTAAAACACCTAATGGAGATACTGTTTTACTTGTTTTAAATGAAGGAAGTGTAGATGAGCAATTTAACGTAAAGCAAGGAGAAGAATGGTTTACTACATACCTAAAAGCTGGTGCGGTTGGAACTTTTATATGGGATAAATAAAATATTACAGATGAAAAAAATACTTTTTATAGCAATCCTTTTCGTAATTAATAATACCTATTCTCAAGGGTTTTTACATACGGAAGGGCAAAAAATAGTAAATGCTGAAGGGCAAAATGTTCTGCTGAAAGGTGTAGGACTTGGGGGTCATATGTTACAAGAAGGATATATGATGAAGGTTCCCTTTTCGGGTCAGCAATATGTTTTTAAACAACATATGGTAGATTTAATAGGAGAAGAGGCAACGGCAGAATTTTACGAAAAATGGCTTTCCAATCATACCCAAAAAGCAGATATCGATTCTCTAAAAAGTTGGGGCTTTAATTCGGTTCGCTTACCGATGCATTATAACCTTTATACACTTCCTGTAGATCAAGAGCCTGTAAAAGGAGCACAAACTTGGTTGGAGAAAGGATTCCAAATGACAGATTCTCTACTGAAGTGGTGTGAGCAGAATAAAATGTATCTCATTCTTGATATGCATGCAACGCCAGGAGGACAAGGACATGATGTAAATATTTCTGATAGAGACCCTTCAAAGCCTTCTTTGTGGGAAAGTGAAGCAAATCAAGAAAAACTAATAGCATTATGGGAAAAGTTAGCAGAAAGATATGTTGATGAAGAGTGGATTGGAGCTTATGATATTATAAATGAACCTAATTGGGCTTTTACGGGAGAAAATAAAAACGGAATTGACGAGCAAGAGAATAAGCCTCTAAAAGAATTAATGGTTTCTATTACAGAAGCGATTAGAAAAATAGATAACAATCATATTATAATCATTGAAGGAAATGGATGGGGAAACAACTATAATGGAGTTTTACCACCTTGGGACGATAATATGGTTATAAGTTTCCATAAATACTGGAACAATAATACTAAGGCTGATATACAAGGATTCTTAGATTTTAGAGAGAAATATAACACTCCTATTTGGCTTGGAGAATCGGGTGAGAATTCTAATGTTTGGTTTCGAGACGCTATAAGTTTAATGCAGGAGAATAACATTGGATGGTGTTGGTGGCCGCTAAAAAAGCTTGGTTTTAATAATCCGTTAGAAATAAAAGTTAATGATGGGTATAAACAAATCTTGAAATATTGGAAAGGGGAAGCTGAAAAGCCTTCTAAAGATACTGCTTATAATGCTTTTATGCAGCTTGCTGAAGACGCTAAGATTGAAAATAATATTTTTCATAAAGGGGTAGTCGATGCTATGATTCGTCAAACTACTTCAGAAGCAATAAAACCTTATGTCAATGTAACTATAAGTAAAAAAGGAATTCTGCAAGCTGCAGATTACGATATGGGACCTATTGGGAAAGCTTATTTTGATACGGGAGCTGGAAATTATTATATCTCTGTTGGCGGAGATAGAACTAGTTGGAATGATGGCTATACGTACCGTAACGATGGGGTAGACATATTTAAAGAAGACGATACAGAACACTTGTATGTAGGAGCTACAGAAGAGGGGGAGTGGCTTCATTATACTTTTAATGTTGCTAAAAAAGGAGATTATAATGTCTCTTTAATTTCTAAATCTACTTCTGAGGGGAACGTGAAAATCACACTTAATAATAAGGAAGTAACATTAGAAATACCTTCATCCGATGCTTGGAAAGCAACAGGTGAAAAACTTGAACTTCAGGAAGGAGAAAACAAACTAAAGGTTGAATTTCTAACAAAAGGAATTCAGTTAAAAGAGATAAAATTTAAAAGATTATAATTGATGTTGAGCTTAAAGAATGCCCTTCTTTTGGGGTTTGCTATTACCGCTATTGCTTGTCAGCAGAAAAAAGAGGAGAAAAATAATGCTTCATTATATATTACAACTTTAGATCAGCAAAAGTTGTTGGAGCAAACGGTAATTCAAGATGATGAAGCTGAAAAAAGTAACTATACAATTACGATTGATACTGCTAAGACTTACCAAGAAATAGATGGTTTTGGTTATAGTTTAACAGGTGGTAGCGCCATGTTGTTGCATAAAATGTCTTCAGAAAAAAGAGGAACCATTCTTCAGGAGCTTTTTGGAAATCGAGAAGAAGATATCAATGTTAGTTATTTACGAGTAAGCATTGGAGCTTCCGATTTAGATGAACATACGTGGTCTTATAACGATTTAAAAAAAGGGGAAACAGATGAGGATTTGAAGCATTTTTCACTTGCTTACGATACACTTTATTTAGTTCCTGTTTTAAAAGAAATTTTAAAGATCAATCCGCAAATAAAAATTATGGGATCTCCATGGTCACCGCCAACATGGATGAAAACAAATAATGATACGCGTGGAGGGAGTTTAAAGGAAGAATATCACCAAGTATATGCCGATTATTTTGTGAAATATATCCAAGCTATGAAATCTCATGGGATTAATATCGATGCGGTAACGATTCAAAATGAGCCTTTACACCCAGGAAATAATCCTAGTTTATTAATGTTGGCAGAACAACAGAAAGAGTTTGTTAAGAATAACTTAGGGCCAATTTTTGAAGCAAATGGGATTCAGACTAAAATTATTGTTTATGACCATAATGCAGATAGACCAGATTATCCGATTTCTATTTTAGACGATCCTGAAGCTGCGAAATATATAGATGGTTCTGCCTTTCATTTATATGGAGGAGAAATTAATGCTTTATCTGAAGTTCATGAAAAGCATCCAAGCAAGAATTTATATTTTACAGAGCAATGGGTAGGAGCTCCTGGTGATTTTTCTCAAGAAATGGAATGGCATACCGAGAACTTGATTATTGGAGCAACTCGTAATTGGTGTAAAACTGTTTTAGAATGGAATCTTGCAGCAGATGAAAATCAAGATCCGCATACCGATAGAGGAGGTTGTGACCGTTGTTTGGGGGCAATTACAATTAAAGGAGATGAAATAACGAGGAATCCTGCTTATTATATTATCGCTCAAGCTTCAAAATTTATAGCACCAGGAGCCATTCGTATAGCTTCAAATACTAGCGAATCACTTCCCAATGTAGCCTTTAAAACATCAGAAGAGATTATTTCTGTCATTCAGAATAAAACGGAAAAGACACAGCATATTTCCGTTAAAATTGGAGAGGAGAATCTAACAATAGAATTGCCTGCAAAATCTGTTGGAACATTAATCCAACCTACTACCATTAGATAAATTTCAATTAGTAAATAAGAAAATGAAACTAAAAAATATATCAACAGCCATATTAGCTAGCCTTTTAGGAGTTGTAGCAATGGCTCAGGAGAAGAAAAATAACCACGATCAAGAAATCAACGCGCTTATAAAGAAAATGACCGTTGAGGAGAAAGTGGGACAAATGGCGCAAATCACGCTAGATGTTATAGGAAAAGGGAACGACCGTTATACTAGTTTCGAACCTTTGCAGCTCGATCAAGATGAGATGAAAAAAGCATTGGGAGATTACCATATCGGGTCGGTTTTAAATACGGCAAATAACCGCGCATTATCTAAAGAAAAATGGTTTGATATTATTAAGGAGATTCAAGACTTTTCTATTGATAAAACTAGACTCGGGATTCCAAATATCTATGGGGTAGATGAAATTCATGGAGCTACTTATACAGCTGGAGCAACAATGTTTCCGCAGCAAATAGCGCAAGGAGCAGCTAGAAACCCTGAATTAACAAAAAGAGGAGCGGAGATTACTGCTTACGAAACTCGTGCTAGTAATATTCCGTGGTCTTTTTCTCCAGTTTTAGATTTAGGTATGGACCCAAGATTTTCAAGAATGTGGGAGTCTTTTGGTGAGGATCCATATTTATGTACAGTACTTGGAGTAGCTGCTATTGATGGATATGAAGGAGAGGATAATGATATTTCGGACCCTACAAAAGTGGCGGTAAGTTTAAAGCATTTTCTTGGTTATCACGCTACTATTTCTGGGAAGGATAGAACGCCGTCTTATATTCCTGAAGATGCATTAAGAGAATATCATTTACCTGCTTTTAAAGCTGCTATTGAGGCTGGAGCACACACTATTATGATTAATTCTGGAATTATAAATGGAGTTCCTGTACATGCTAATTATGAGTTGTTAACGAAGCTTCTTAAAGAAGAATTAGGTTTTGAAGGTTTGGTAGTTACCGATTGGGCAGATATTGAAAACTTGCATAGAAGAGACCGTATTGCTGCTACAGATAAAGAAGCTATTATGTTGGCTATAAACGCTGGGATAGATATGTCTATGATTCCTTATAATTATGAGGTTTTCTGTGATGGATTGATAGCATTAGTGAAAGAAGGTAAGGTCAAAGAAGCTCGTTTAGATGATGCTGTAAGGAGAATTTTAAAAGTAAAATATGCTCTTGGTCTTTTTGAAAACCCAAATACTAATCACAAAGATTATCCAGAGTTTGGGAGTAAAAAACATGAGCAGGATTCTTATGATATGGCAGCTGAAGCAATTACATTGCTAAAAAATGAGAATAATATTCTTCCATTGAAAAAAGGGACTAAGGTATTGGTAACAGGACCAAATGCTAATTCTATGCGTACACTTAATGGGGCATGGACATATTCTTGGCAAGGAGAGAAAACTCCTGAATTTGCAGAGCAGTATAACACTATTTTAGAAGCAGTACAGCAAATTAATGGAGAAGAAAATACTGTTTTTGTTGAAGGTGTTTCTTATAAAATGGACGGCAGTTATTATGAAGAGGAGAAAAATGATTTTGATAAAGCTATAGAAGCTGCCAAAGGTGTAGACGTTATTTTTCTTTGTTTAGGAGAGAATACCTATACAGAAAAGCCAGGAGATTTAAACGATTTATATATTTCTGATGATCAAACAGAGCTAGCATTGAAATTAGCGGAAACAGGAAAGCCTGTTGTCTTGATTTTAAATGAAGGACGTCCGCGAATAATTAGTAAGTTCGAAAGACAGACAAGTGCAATTGTACAGACGTATTTACCTGGGAATTTTGGTGGTGACGCATTGGCTGACATACTTTTTGGAGAGGTAAATCCTTCTGGGAAGTTACCATATACATATCCAAGATATCCTAATGCTACAATTCCATATATCCATAAACCTTCTGAAGAGCAAAAGAAAGCTGAAGGCGTTTATAACTATGAAGCAGATTACAATCCGCAGTTTCGATTTGGTTTTGGTTTGAGTTATACCACTTTTGAGTATAGTAATCTTAAATTAAGTGCTCAAACTATTAAAAAGGGAGCTGATGTTGAGGTTTCGGTGGAGGTAGAAAATATAGGTAAAAGAATAGGAAAAGAAGTTGTAGAATTATACACTTCTGATAAATATGCGAGTAGCGTTACTCCAGATGTAAAGAGACTCCGTAGATTCCAAAAAATAGAGTTGAAACCTGGAGAGCGTAAAACAGTGAAATTTGTTTTACATCCAAAAGACATGAGCTATTTTGGACAGAATGGAAAAGAAATTCTTGAAGCTGGTGCTTTTGAAGTTATAATTAATGACTTGGTAAAAGAATTTAACGTAACCCAATAACCTGACCTACTGGTTAATTTTCCCCTCAAAAAGATCTTAGATTTAATATAGTTAAGGTCAAAAAAAAGAGGCTTCGCAGAAGCCTCTTTTTGTATTTTTATTTTCCAGGGAAATCAGCTTTTCGTTTTTCTAAGAAAGCTGTAGTTCCTTCTTTAAAATCTTCAGTTCCGAAACACTCACCAAAGGATTCTATTTCTTTATTGTAACCGCTATTGCTAAATCCAGCATTTATAGAATTAATGGCGGCAGCAATTGCAACAGGTGAGTTTTTAATTATTTTACCAGCAATTCTTTTACAGAAAGGAATGAGTTCCTCTTGTGCAACCATATGGTTTATCAGTCCAGACATTAACGCTTGTTCTGTGCCTATCATCCCAGCGGTTAATATCATTTCCATAGCACGTCCTTTACCTACTAATTGTGGGAGTCTTTGCGTACCTCCATAACCAGGAATTACACCCAAAGAAGTCTCTGGAAGTCCCATGCGAGCATTGTCACTTGCAATTCTAAAATGGCAAGCCATCGCAAGTTCTAATCCGCCACCTAAAGCAAAACCATTTATGGCTGCAATTACAGGTGTTTGCATGCGCTCCACTTGATTAAATAGTAATTCTTGCCCTTTTGCAGCTAGTTGTGAACCTTCATAAACCGAAAAGTCAGCAAATTCTGCAATATCTGCACCAGCAACAAAAGCCTTTTCTCCAGCTCCAGTAATGATGACAAGGCGAACATCTTCGTTTTCATCTAAATCTTTAAAAGCATGATGAAGCTCTTCAATAGTTGCTCTGTTAAGGGCATTTAATTTTTTTGGTCTGTTGATAGTAATTAAACCGATTTGGTCTTCAATTTCAATCAATATATTTTTAGGATCCATACCTTTCTTTTATTTTTCTTATTCAGATTGTGCCTTAAATTTAGGAAAAGAAACTGTAAATACCGTGCCTTTACCTAAAACAGATGATAAACATATGTGTCCGTTATAAGTTTCCACAATATTTTTTACCATTCCTAATCCTAATCCCATTCCACTTGTTTTGGTGGTGAATTTAGGTTCAAATATTTTTTCTTGATTTTCTTCAGCAATACCAATCCCATTATCTGAAACAGAAATTTTTACTTCGTCTTCATCAGAATATACATTTACTACAATTTTAGGATCATCATTTTCTGTAATCGCTTGTGTGGCATTTTTCACTAGATTGGTAATTACTCTAATAAGCTGTGTACGGTCTAATTTGGCAATTATTTCTTTTTCATCAGTAATAAAACGGATATAATCTTCATTAAAAATATCTACTGATAGTTTTACAACTTCAATAACATTTAGTGTCTCATTTTGTTGAGCAGGCATGTTCGCAAAACTTCCAAAGGCGGATGCAATGCTGCTCATGGTATCTATTTGCTGAATTAGCGTTTTTGAAAACTCATCAATTTTATGTTTAGCATTCTCATCGGAAGGATCGAATTTTTGCTGAAAGCTCTGCACGCTTAAACGCATTGGAGTAAGTGGGTTTTTAATCTCGTGAGCTACTTGTTTAGCCATCTCTCGCCACGCTTGTTCGCGTTCGCTTTTTGCTAAGAGAGCTGCACTTTTTTCCAGTTCATCAATCATTCCGTTGTAACCATCTACAAGAGCTCCTATTTCTTCACTTGGATCGTCTAAAAGTATTTTCTGATTCTGTTTACTCAACCTAGTTTGCTGTAATTTCTCACTTATAGCTTTTAAAGATCTTGTGATGTATTTGGATATTATATAGGCCAACATTACTGCTAGCACTAATAATAAGACGTAAACTGCAGCCAAGCGAAGTAAAAATTCTTTTAGCTCGTCATTATTAAATGTATCGTCTTCGTAATATGGAATATGTAAAATCCCGATAGGTTTAAACTTAGGATCTAAAATATAACTGTATGCAGATTGGAATCTGTTTCCTGCAGTTTTAGTTTTCTCGATATATCTTTTTTTGGAACTAGCAGATAGTCCATGGATAATACTGTAGTCTAAATCGTCATAAAAATCATCCTGCTCTATTCTAGGTTTAGAGCTTAATATAAGTCTCCCTTCTAGGTCGTAAACATTAAAATTAATATCTAAAACATCGGAAGCCTCGTAGATTGCATGCTTATATTCCAGAATATATTTTAGATTGTCTGTCTTTACTTCCCAAGTAGTATTTTTTAAGATGTAATCTATTTGAGCATTAAGCTGGTCTTCCTTGCGTTGCAAGTATTCTTTGTGGTAATCTTCTGCTTGCTCTTTATATTGGTATATAGTAACGCCTGCAATTAGCACGGAGGCTAAAATCACAATGAAGATCATGGTGAAAAAAATGCGCGTTCTAAGCGATAATTTATTGTACACTGGCGTGGCTTTTCTTTTTTGTCAGCAGTAAAAAAAATTAATACTGATTTTAATTTTAAATATAACAATAATTAAGCCAACATATAATAGAAGCATATGCTTAATTAAAAGAAGAAAAAGAGTCCTAATATTTTGTAGCCAAACTATCACTACCTATGTAGTTAGGAAACGTTGGGTTTGTATTCTTAAGAATGTATGCTCTTTATAAAAATTAGGTTGGTATTTTATCGTGTACTTTAGTGTGCTTTCCATCATTCCAAAGTGTTAGAATATCTGTTCCAACTTGAGCGCCACTTCCAGCAGCAATTGCAAACTGACTACGCCAACCTGCTAATGTTCCAGCAACATAAATACCATCAGTAACAATATGATTTGTATTTTTTAACTGAATTCTATTCTTTTCAGCGGGACTTAAAGCATGTGGCTCCATGTATTGCTTCAGCCCTTCAATATCAAACATATCTGTATATCCAAGCGCTATTACAACAAGCTTAGATTGGTAGCTACTTTTGTTGGTTGTTACCGTAAAATTTCCAGCATTTCCAGTAATTGAAACAACTTTTTCTGAATGGATTTGAGAAACATGTGGGTACAGAGTAGCGAGTTGCTTTTTACCTTCATTTAAAATATCCATTCCTGTAGTACCAGGTGCAATTCCGAGAACGTTATTGAATAATGCAGATTGTAAGTGAGATGCTTTTTGATGCATTACAATCCCAATCTTTTTGTCTTTAGCATAAGCAGTTTTATTTGCAGAACCTACAACAAGTGCACATTGCATTCCTGCTGCGCCACCACCTATAATTAAAACATCGAACATTACTCTTTCTCTTTTATTTTTTGCTGAATTTTTTTAGACTGATAGAAAATAGCAAGCAGTAATATTGCGCAAAGAGCGGCAAATATTCCAATAACAGCAACAAGGCTATCTCCCTCTAATAAATTGTTATAATCTAACATGGTAACATTAAAAGCTATCATGGCAACTGCAGCTATAATAAGTATAATAGTAAGTACTTTCATGTGATTACTTTTTTGTCTTTCGACGTTTTTTTATTTTCTGATATTCTCAGAAAGGCTTCTTTTGTTTAAAATAATCCAGTAACGTTACTTGCAAATAACTTTACTGAAATTGCTAACAAAATTACACCAAAAATTTTACGAATAACAGCTAATCCAGATTTACCTAGCACCTTTCCGATTTTACTTGATGATTTTAACACTAGATAAACTATGCAAATATTTACAATAATGGCAACAATTATGTTTTCTACGTGGAATTCTGCACGTATAGAAAGTAACGTTGTCATTGTTCCGGCACCTGCAATTAATGGGAAGGCTAACGGAACGATTGAAGCCGTTTCTGGAGCGTCATCTTTATACAACGTGATTCCTAATATCATTTCTATAGCTAGAAAAAATAAAATAAATGCACCGGCTACAGCAAATGAGTTTACATCTATACCAATAAGGTTTAGAATTTCTTCTCCAATAAATAAGAAGGCAATCATAATTATAGCGGCAACAATTGAAGCCTTTTCAGACTGAATATGGCCTACTTTATTCCTTAAATCTACAATAATAGGTACGTTTCCAACGATATCTATAACTGCAAATAGAATCATTCCTGCTGTAAATATTTCCTTAAGATCAAAATTCATAACTAAAAATTTTAAAAAGCGTGCAAAGCTATAAATAACTTATTGATTTATAGCTCCTAAATCGAATAAAAAATAGAGATTTTTTTTACAGTTTCTGCTTGCCAAAATTGGTATATTTGCAGCATGTTTCAAATAGGAAAAACCATAGTATCCGAAGAGATTTTGGAGAACGATTTTGTATGCAACCTGTCGGCTTGTAAAGGGGCTTGTTGTGTAGATGGAGAGGCTGGTGCTCCAGTAGAAGATGAGGAAATTAGTGTTTTGGAAGAAATATATCCTAAAGTAAAGCCATTTTTACGAAAAGAGGGAATTGCTTCTATAGAGAAAAATGGTACGTATGTAAAAGGAGAAGATGGTGAGTGGGAAACTCCACTTGTTAACGGGAGTGAATGTGCGTATGTTACTTTTGCAGATAATGGAACCGCTCTTTGTGGAATCGAGCAGGCTTATAACGCGGGAGAAGTGTCTTGGAAAAAGCCAGTTTCTTGTTACTTATATCCAGTTAGAATAAAGCAATACCAAGAATTTGCAGCTGTAAATTATCATAAATGGCATATTTGTGATGATGCATGTTCGTTAGGAAAGGAACTTCAGGTGCCTGTCTATAAATTTGTAAAAAACGCACTTATAGAAAAATTTGGCGAAGATTGGTATAAAGAATTAGAAGTAGTAGCTAAAGATCTAGGATATTAATTTGTAGTCCTAAAAAGATAAAATTTATTTTATAAAAGTCTATGCAGTTACAACTGCATAGACTTTTTTTGTTTTGAACCGCTAGCGTTGTTTTTGTTTTTTGAAATGAATTTCAACCTTATTTATGGCTCTTTATCGTGATATTACATGAGTTCTCAGCGTTATTTTATATGGAATATCTTACTTTTCAACATTTTGATTAACAATGGCTTAACAGTCCGCTGTTTATCAGTACTTAAGATACATTTCAACAGTTCTTGTTAAAAACTTTTAAAATTATGTATGTTAATAACCTTTCAATTTAGCCGACATTTTTCAATCTTTGTTAGTCCCCGGCCACAAGAAAATTCAAATTTCAAAACGCTAAAAATCAGAATAAATGTCAGCAGAAGTAGAACCAATCTTACAAGAAAATAAAGACCGATTTGTTATTTTTCCAATTCAGCACCATGATATTTGGGAATGGTATAAAAAGCAAGAGGCTTGTTTTTGGACTGCAGAAGAAATTGATTTACATCAGGATTTATCAGACTGGAAAGATAAACTTAATGATGACGAGCGTTATTTTATAAAACACATTTTAGCATTTTTTGCTGCATCAGATGGAATTGTAAATGAAAATTTAGCTGAGAACTTTGTAAATGAAGTGCAGTATTCTGAAGCTAAATTCTTTTATGGTTTTCAAATAATGATGGAGAATATTCATTCAGAAACCTATTCGTTATTAATAGATACATATGTTAAGAATGAAAAAGAAAAGAATCAACTTTTTAAAGCGATAGAGAATTTTCCAGCTATTAAAAAGAAAGCAGATTGGGCTTTAAAATGGATTGAATCTCCAAGTTTTGCAGAGCGATTAATTGCTTTTGCTGCGGTAGAAGGGATTTTCTTTTCTGGAGCATTTTGTTCTATCTTTTGGTTGAAAAAACGTGGGCTAATGCCAGGATTAACATTTTCTAATGAGTTAATCTCTCGTGATGAAGGGATGCACTGTGATTTTGCAGTACACCTACATAATACACACTTAAAAAATAAAGTAAGCAAAGAGCGTATCAAGGAGATTATTGTAGATGCATTAGATATCGAAAGAGAGTTTATTACCGAGTCGCTTCCTGCGAGTTTAATTGGAATGAATGCTACTTTAATGACCCAGTATCTTGAGTTTGTTACCGATAGACTTTTAGTGGAACTGGAATGTGAGAAAATTTATAATTCTACAAATCCATTTGATTTCATGGACATGATTTCCCTACAAGGAAAAACAAATTTCTTTGAGAAGCGTGTTTCAGAATATCAAAAAGCGGGTGTACTTAGTAAAGATGATGAAGATCAGAAAATAAGCTTCGACGCAGATTTCTAAAGAGAAAATATAATTAGGAGGGAACTCCAAAATTCATAAATTATTTTAATATAGCTCAAGTTTGTAGAGGCTTGAGTAGGAATAACTATCCTTTAATTTTTAAATATTGTAGCGTATGTATGTACTTAAAAGAGACGGTAGAAGTGAGCCTATTATGTTCGACAAGATTACGGCAAGAGTTCGTAAACTTTGCTATGGGCTAAACGAGTTAGTAGATCCAGTAAAAGTCGCGATGCGCGTTATCGAAGGACTTTACGACGGAGTTACAACTTCAGAATTAGATAATTTAGCAGCAGAAATTGCCGCTACAATGACAACAACGCATCCAGATTATGCGCGTTTGGCAGCTAGAATATCTGTATCGAATCTTCATAAAAATACTAAGAAATCGTTTTCAGAAACGATGACCGATCTTTATGAGTATGTAAATCCACGTACAGGGAAAAAAGCACCTTTACTTTCTGATGAAGTTTATGATGTAATCAAAAAAAATGCTGATAAGCTAGATTCTTTGATTATCTATAATCGTGATTTTGGATATGATTACTTCGGATTTAAAACATTGGAGCGCTCTTATCTATTGAAATTAAATGGAAAGATTGCTGAGCGCCCGCAACATATGCTAATGCGTGTTTCTGTAGGAATCCATTTGGATGATTTAGACAGTGTTTTAGAGACGTATGAGTTGATGTCGAAAAAATATTTTACACACGCTACCCCTACATTATTTAACTCAGGAACGCCAAAACCACAAATGTCTTCTTGTTTTTTAATCACAACGAAAGAAGATAGTATTGATGGAATCTACGATACATTAAAGCAAACAGCGAAAATATCACAATCTGCAGGTGGTATTGGTCTATCTATTCATAATATCCGCGCTACAGGAAGTTATATTGCTGGAACCAATGGAACTTCGAATGGAATTGTTCCTATGTTGAAAGTTTTTAATGACACAGCTCGCTATGTGGATCAAGGAGGAGGTAAACGTAAAGGATCGTTTGCTATTTATATAGAACCTTGGCATGCTGATATTTTTGATTTCTTAGATCTTAAGAAGAATCATGGGAAAGAAGAAATGAGAGCGCGAGACCTTTTCTATGCAATGTGGATGCCAGATTTATTCATGAAGCGTGTAGAAGAAAATGGAGAATGGACGCTTATGTGTCCTAATGAATGTCCAGGTCTTTGTGATGTTCATAGTGAAGAATTTGAAGCTTTATATACAAAATACGAACAAGAAGGAAAGGGAAGAAAAACAATCAAGGCGCGTGAACTTTGGGAGAAGGTATTGGAGTCTCAAATTGAAACGGGAACGCCATATATGTTATATAAAGATGCTGCCAATAGAAAATCCAATCAAATGAATTTAGGGACGATTCGTTCTTCAAATCTTTGTACGGAAATTATGGAGTATACTTCTCCAGATGAGGTTGCGGTTTGTAACCTTGCGTCTATTGCATTGCCAATGTTTGTAAAAGGACATGAATTTGACCATAAGGAGCTTTTTAAGGTAACAAAAAGAGTAACAAGAAACTTAAACCGTGTAATTGATAGAAATTACTATCCAGTTAAAGAAGCTGAGAATTCAAATTTCCGTCACAGACCAATTGGATTAGGAGTGCAAGGATTGGCAGATACTTTTATAAAACTGCGTATGCCTTTTACTTCTGATGAAGCTAAAAAGTTAAATCAAGATATTTTTGAAACACTTTATTTCGCTGCTGTAACTGCTTCTATGGAAATGGCAAAAGAAGAAGGACCTTACCAAACATATGAAGGTTCACCAATTTCTAAAGGAGATTTCCAACACAATTTATGGGGAATTAATGATGACGAACTTTCTGGAAATTGGGACTGGGGAAAACTTAGAAAAGAAGTACTTAAGAATGGAGTTAGAAACTCACTTTTAGTGGCGCCAATGCCTACAGCTTCAACTTCTCAGATTCTTGGAAATAATGAGTGTTTTGAACCGTACACTTCTAATATTTATACACGAAGAGTTCTTTCTGGTGAATTTATTGTAGTTAATAAACATTTATTAGAAGACTTGGTAGATTTAGGTCTGTGGACAGAAGAGTTGAAGCAAGAGCTTATGAGAGCGAATGGTTCTATTCAGCATATAGAAACAATTCCTGAAGATATTAGAGAGCTTTATAAAACTGTTTGGGAGTTAAGTATGAAAGATATTATCGATATGTCTCGCCACAGAGGGTATTTTATCGATCAGTCGCAATCGCTTAATTTATTTATGGAAGGTGCAAACTACGCCAAACTTACTTCGATGCATTTCTACGCTTGGAAAAGTGGACTTAAAACAGGAATGTATTATTTAAGAACCAAGTCTGCTGTAGATGCCATTAAATTCACAGTAGATAACACGAAAAAGTCTGCTGTTGTTCCTGCCGAAGCTGCTAAAGTAGGTGCTAAAGCTGTTGCTTCAACACCAGTTGCTGTAGAGCCGTTGTCTCCACAAGAGTTAAAAGAGATGCTAGCTAAATCTAGAGATGGTGAAGATGACGATTGCTTAATGTGCGGATCTTAATCAAATAAATATTTTTGACACTATATAAAAGGGAAGTTGTTTTTTGCAGCTTCCCTTTTTGCATTACTCTAACAAGCAATGTAAAACTTACGTTAATCCATCTTAATATTTTGTCTGTGCTTATGAAATAGCCTATCTTATAGCTATGGAAAATGTATTAGTAGCAGGTGCCAACGGTACCACAGGAAAAATAATAGTAAATCTTTTAGATAAATCTCAATATTTCACGCCCATTGCAATGGTTCGTAGTAAAGATCAGCAATCGCAATTTGAGAGTAAGAATATAAAAACCATTTTAGGCGATTTGGAAGAAGATCTTTCGCATACCGTAAAAGATGTTGATAAAGTTATTTTTGCCGCTGGTTCGGGAGGTAAAAAGGTTGTAGAGGTTGATCAAGAAGGAGCAAAACGATTGATAGATGTTTCTAAAGTAGCAAATATCAAAAAGTTTGTAATGTTAAGTTCTATGGGAGCAGATAATCCTGAATCTGTAGATCAATTAAAAGATTATTTGATAGCTAAACAAAAGGCAGATCTTCATTTAAAAGAGAGTGGATTGCAATTTACAATTGTTCGTCCTGGAGCTTTAAAAAATGATGCTGGTGTTGGAATGATTCAGCTAAAGGAAAAATTAAATAAAAGAGGTGATATCAGTAGGGAAGATGTTGCACAAACTTTAGTTAGGGTATTACATGATGACGCTGCGAACAATGCAGTCTTTGAAATCTTAGAAGGTGATACTTTAATAGCAGAAGCCATTGATAAAGTGTAGCTTTCTATTGTAAGATATAAACAAAAGAGGGACATTGCGATACACAATGTCCCTCTTTATTTATTGATAATATTTATTATTTATCTTCATCAACAGTAATCTCTGCTTTTGGTACAGAGCTATCATATTGATCGTTGTACATTTCTAAAAGATTCATAGTAGCTACCACAAGATCTTTTGTTTCAGTTAATAAGCTAAAGTAAAGAGATGTGTTTTTCGGACTTGATTCTTCAGTACGAGTTCTTGAAATCTGTTTTTCAATCTTCTTACTTACACTTTCTAAAAGTCCTTGCTTCTCTTTAATAATTGTACTTATATCTTCAAAAGCACGCGCATCAAAACTCTTCTTAATATTCTTGAATAATGATTGAATATCATTCTGAAGTTCTAATAATTCTCGCGTTTGATTGAATTTTAGTTTCTTATGATTGTTATTAACGTGTTTGTATGATGATTTACCAATATATTCTAATGATTGAGCCATATCTTGAAGATATCCTAACACATTTATATAGAAATGGCTAGCTCCAACACTAGATTCATCTAAATTCTTTATAAAATAGAATACACTTTCTTGAAGTTCATCAATCTCTGAAGTCAGTTTATCATTACCTTTCTTAGACTTCTTAAGTTGTTTTAAGTCTTCTTTAGAAAGTCCAGTAATAGCGTCAGTATAAATTTTTGAAGCTCTGTTTGCAACAGCAGCTATATTATCTGCACTTTCTTCGATAACACCTTGAATAGAGCTACTTTCTGCTCTGTTAAGACTGTCTTCTTCTTTTATTCCACTAGATTTCTTTTTGTAGTTTAAGTAGTTTCTAACTAATAAAACAATAGCAAAGAATAACAGAATAGCGATTGCTGCTGGCCCTCCAATATAGATTAGGTATGCCATTACTGCTGCTGCAATAAATGCAGAAAATGCAGTAAAGAACCAACCTCCAATAACATTAAATACCCCTGCAACACGATATACAGCACTGTCTCTTCCCCAAGCTCTATCTGCTAAAGAAGTACCCATTGCCACCATAAAGGTTACATATGTTGTAGATAATGGTAGTTTCATTGAAGTTGCTACAGAAATTAGAATTCCAGCAATCATCAAGTTTACAGCTGCTCTAATAAGATCGAAAGCAGGTAAATCTGGGTCGTTTTTCTTATCTGCAGAAATTACAGGTTTTTCAAACTGTGCGTTTATTTTTCTCTGTGTTTCTTTAGGTAAAACTAAGTTTATTCCTTGGCTAGCTTTTGTAGAAGCTCTAACAATCCATCTTGATAATAAGTTAGGCTGAAACTTCTCTTTCCCTTCATCTTGTCTTGATAGTCCTATTTCTGTTTCAGCAACAGATCTAGCCTTTTTAGAGAACCATAATGTTAATACCATAACGCCACCTGCTATAAAAAGTAATAGAGGCTCTGTAGGTACTTTTTCAGCTAGCGATCCCATTGCAAATTGATCGGGAGCAACTCCAGATCCAGCCCATGCTTCGTATGAGTGGTAAGCCGCCATTGGAACTCCAATGAAGTTTACAAGGTCATTTCCAGAGAAAGCTAATGCTAATCCGAAAGTTCCCATCACAATAACAAGAACTAAAATATTCTTCTTAAAAACACGCATGTATAAGAAAGAAAATAAAGACCAAAATATAAAGCTTCCAATTAGTACTAATAATTCATTTCCCTCTGTAACACCTTTTATGTTATCGTAATAAGGAGTTCCTTTAAGACCTTTCATGAAAATGAAATAGGTAATTCCTGTAAGAGCAAAACCTCCAAATAAAGCTCCGAAATTTTTCATTCTTTTCTCATAATGAAAAGAAAATATAAGTCTCGATATAAATTGTACGATGGCTCCTACGGTAAAAGCAATTACTACGGAAAGTAAAATTCCAGAGATAATGACCAGTGCTTGGTCAGAATTGATGTATTTAGAAAGATCGGCTACTGTTTCGCTGTCTGACGCTCCAATTTTTATAAGTGCAACAGCTACAGCGGCTCCTAATAATTCGAAAACTATGGAAACAGTTGTTGAGGTTGGCATTCCTAGGGTGTTGAAGAAGTCTAACAGAAGAATATCTGTTATCATAACAGCCATGAAAATGATCATGATCTCATTAAACATAAATTCCTTGGGGATGAAAATTCCTTTTCGGGCAACCTCCATCATTCCACTAGAAAAAACAGCTCCGATAAAGATACCTAAGCTGGCAATAATCATGATAGATTTAAAGGATATTGCCTTAGAACCTATCGCGGAGTTAAGAAAGTTAACGGCGTCGTTACTAACTCCGACAATTAGATCGGCGATAGCTAGAATCGCTAAAGCTACAATCATTAACAAATAAATATTATCCATAATATCAAATATAATTATTCTGTTTTATATAACTACTTACTATTCAGTTTTTTGCCCGTAAAGCTTTTCAAGCTTCAAAAATCAATATTTTATTCGGGTTATTACTATATCTTTTTACCTTTTTTGGTGTTTTTTTAAAAATGTACTTCTAACTGCAACCTTGCCATTAATTGATTTGTGTTTTCGTATACTGACAAATAGCTAAAATCTGTTTGAACTTTTAATTTATGACCTACAATATATTTTGAAACTCCTAATGTGTATTGGTTTTGTGTGCTTTTTAATGTTAAAGATCTGTCCAAATCTATGTTTGTGTAACGAGTACTTACTTCCCAATTATTTTTAAATAGATAACCAGCTTGTAAGTTTACAGCATTCCCAACCTGTACAATGTCTTCAGTTGCAGTTCCGTCAGAATTTTTAGCTATGGGATCGTCAGCATTTCGATCTGCATATTCTCCTAGAAAAGAAAAGCCTTTATATTTAAACACGGCATCTATAAATAGGGTGGAAATATCCGTTTGGTATTCTCCTATATCATTTTCCATAAAGCTCCCCATATTGCTCCTCGTTTTTATGGCATCATCATTAAAATCGTACGAGGCTGCAATCATTAGTTTGGGTACTTCTTCACGATTTAATGCGCTTCCTTGATATTCATTGTTTCCTTTAAAAGCTCCAAATGGAAGCAATTCTATTCTTCCCGTGTATTGGTATCCTCCTTTGTTTCCTACGGTTACATTTCTTCCTTCTCCTTGAGAAAAAGCAAATATATCTCTGATTAAAAATTTTGGGGTGATATTGAAATGATGTCTTATTTGTGCTCCTATATCTCTGTCGATGTTAAATTCAGCATTTAGTAAAGAACGATCTACAAATTGTAAATTTCCTGAAGAAGTTACACGCTCCACATTTCCAGGTAATTTGGTTTGTCCTACCCATAAGCTGAAATTTTTGTAAAAATTCCATTTCACTAATGCATCATAAATATATCTTGGGGTGTTGTTTGTATATTTTGAAGCTCCAGAAATATCTCTGTTGGATAATCCAATTTCTATTTTATAAGTCAACTTTTCATCGAGAATAAAACCATCGAATTTTAAACGTGCTCTACGGATTAAGAAGTTGGTGTTAGCATCGCCTATATTACCATCTTCTTCACTCCATGTTGCACTTCCAAGTAATTGCATTCTGGTACCAAACTTCATACTCCAAGTGCTGTCTTTTCCGACAATATTTAAAATTCCCTTGCCAAAACGAGGCGCCTTAACTTCTTGAGCATTTATACGCATGCAGAAGAAGCTAAACAGCATAAATACTGTTAATAAATACTTCATTTATTTCTTAGTTTTTGTCGCTGCAAAGAACAGATTGTAATGTTAAGAAATTGTTTCCTGTATATTATTTAATTAAGAATAATATACGAAAAAAAAGGCTGCCAAAAGGCAGCCCTCATATTTCTATAACGAAGTCGACAAAAACTAAGTGTTAATGAAATATCATATAATTAAATGAAGCAGCAAAAATCTAGTTTTAACTTCAATTATATGTAAACAAATAATTAAGTTAGTATTAATTTTTCTTTTGAAGTTAAACATTGATATGGTTGCATTCTATTTTTACTAATGTCTTTATTGCAGCTTAGTTGCAACAAGTAATTTACATAATGTGCTATTATAAATTTACACAATGTTCCTTTTTAAGGAATCTGTAATGTATCTTGCAATCCTAAATTTATAGTATGAATTGGGAAGAATTATTGTCGCTTAAAAGAGCAAATGATACACACAAAAGACTTCGTAAAGAGGAAAACGAAACTCGATTAGGGTTTGAAGTTGATTATGACCGAATTATATTTTCTTCTGCCTTTAGAAGCCTACAAGATAAAACTCAAGTAATCCCTTTATCAAAAACCGATTTTGTACATACACGATTAACTCACAGCTTAGAAGTTTCTGTTGTTGGAAGGAGTTTGGGAAGAACCGTGGGGAAAGCTATTTTAGAGAAACATCCTTATTTATCTGAAGTTCATGGTTACAAATTTAATGATTTTGGTGCCATTGTTGCTGCTGCTGCGTTGTCTCATGATATTGGAAATCCTCCTTTTGGACATAGTGGAGAGAAAGCAATAGGAGAGTACTTTAAAAATGGAAATGGATTAAATTATAAACCTCAATTAACGGATAAAGAATACCAAGACTTAATAGATTTCGAAGGGAATGCAAATGGATTTAAAATTTTGACTGAAAGCCGAGAAGGTATTATTGGTGGTTTACGATTAAGCTACGCTACTCTTGGAGCTTTTATGAAGTACCCAAAGCAATCGCTTCCCAAAAAGCCTACAAGTAAAATTGCAGATAAGAAGTTTGGTTTTTTTCAATCTGAAAAAGAAGTTTTTGATGATGTAGCTAAGGAGTTAGGCTTGATTGAAACGACAAGAGGTGAAGATTTTTCTTACGCGCGTCATCCATTGACTTTTTTAGTTGAAGCTGCAGATGATATTTGTTATACTATTATAGATTTTGAAGACGGAATTAATCTTGGTTTGATTCAAGAGGAATATGCCTTGGAGTATCTTATCAAATTAGTAAAAGATTCTATTAATACTGATAAATACCATTCTTTAACAACCAAAGAAGATCGATTGGGTTATTTACGAGCGCTATCAATAAGTACATTAATAGCAGATGCAGCACGGATTTTTATTGAAAACGAAGAGGCTATTTTGAATGGGGGTTTTCATGTGTCATTGCTTGAAAAATCAAAGTACAAAGCGCAGATTGAAGATATTATTAGCTTAAGTATCCAGAATATTTATCGTAGTAATGAAGTTATTCAGAAGGAAATAGTAGGTTATAAGATAATTAATCAACTTTTAGATGTTTTCTGCGGAGCTGTAATGAGAACTAGTGATGGAACTGCTACAAATTATGATAAATTAATTTTAAATATTCTTCCAGAAAAGTATAAAGTAATGTCTGGAGGTTACCTTTCATTATTATCTGTAGCGCAGTTTGTGGCAGGTCTTACCGATGGAAACGCATTGATGATATTCAATAAAATAAACGGGAGTTTAGTATAGCGTAATAAACTACTGAAGCGATATTGTAAAAAGGTTCCATTTTTAAATTGGAGCCTTTTTTAGGTTTTAAAATAGATTTTCTGAATAGTGCAAGGGAATTAAAAATTGTAAATAACACCCACTCCTAAAGCTTGCTTAAACTGAATTCTAGGACCATATGTTATTTTCTCTCCGGAAGGCGCTTCATATTCTTCAAACTTAACATCGTTATCATAAATAACTTGGGTTCCAATATTTGCAACCACATAGTCATTTACCTTAAGTTCTACATCTAATAACCAGTTAATATCCACATTTCCAAAACTGTTTAGATAATCGGTATACAACGTTAGTCTATTAGAAAGAAACATGTTTTTATAGATCTTCGTTTGATATGAATTTGTGATTAAAAAACCGAGTTCTGTTACTACTTGTTTACCGTCTCTAATTTTCACTCCATTTGCATCGTAAACAGCTTTATCTACACCGAAAGCACCTTGATCTGCCAAATCTTGATCTAAAACAAACGTAGATTTTTGAGTGATAGGAGAAACGTATAATTCAAAATCTTTGTCTTCTGGAGAGTATTCGCTACCAAAACCAAATAAGAAATACCCTGGAGCCATAAAACCTGAAATAGGGGTGTCTGTATCCGGATATTTGTAACCATTTGTAAACTGAGTATTGAAATTGGCTTTAGCAGAGAAATACCAATTAGATAGGTCTTCCATTTTAAAACCTAAAGTAGAATTTATAGCAAATGCATCCTCCGTTTTTCTAATTTTTTGACCTTCTTGTACGTTAAGACCATAACGCATTATCATTTCGTTATTCCACTGTACTTTTTTGTGCTTATAGTTTCTTTCAAACTTGGCATTTCCTAATCCGCTAATAGAGTTATTTCCCCCAGCATTCCAGTTTACAAAAGCAATCTCACTAATGTTCATTCCAACCTTATTGACACGTGACCAACGAGGAGGTAAAGGTTTATATTCTTTAATGATTTTTGTGAGGTTGATGGTGTCTCTTCCAGAGATAATAAAAACTTCTTTTGTTTTCTCATTAGTGTACACTTGCTGATCATCATCTTGAGCTTGCGCTAACGCTAAGAACATGAAAAAGAAGATAGTAAGAGAAATTCTCATTGTTAAGGTCAGAGTATTAGTTAGGATTAACAAAAATGGTGAAAAAAGATATCTTATAAAAATTTATTAAGCTTTTGGGCTATATTTTTTGAATTGATACCTATAATTTCCTGTAATTCTTCAACGCTTCCCTGTTCTATAAATTGTTTAGGAACACCTAAAATTACTATTCTGTTGGAATATTGATGCTTAATTGCAAATTCTGATATAGCGCTCCCCATTCCTCCATCTATAACGCCATCTTCTACAGTGAAGATAGTTGCGTATTTTGAAAATATATCGTGTAGTATTTCTTCATCTAAAGGAGCTACAAATCTTAAGTCGTAATGAGAAATTTTATCTGTATCCAAGCTGTCTATTGCTTCAGAAACATTTTGAGCCATATTGCCAATACTTATAACAGCAATTTCACTTCCTTTTTTTAGTAACAGCGCTTTTCCTATTTCAATTTCGGTAAAAGGCTGCCTCCAATCAATAGTTACACCTCTTCCTCGCGGATATCGAATTGCAATAGGAAGATTTAATCCTAGTTGTGCGGTGTACATTATATTTCGGAGTTCGATTTCATTTCTAGGAGCAAAAATTATAAGGTTAGGAATACATCTTAAAAAAGCAATATCAAATACTCCATGATGCGTAGCACCATCTTCTCCCACTAGTCCGGCTCGATCCAGACAAAATATTACAGGAAGCTTTTGGATGGCTACATCGTGAACCACTTGATCGTAAGCTCGCTGTATAAAAGTAGAATAGATATTGCAAAAAGGAATCATGCCTTGTGTGGCCATTCCTGCGGCAAGAGTAACAGCATGCTGCTCTGCAATACCAACATCAAAAGCACGATCTGGGAACTTTTCCATCATATATTTTAAGGAGCTTCCAGTTGGCATAGCTGGAGTGATACCAACAATTTTATCGTTTTTTTCTGCTAATTCTATTATTGTGGCTCCAAATACGTCTTGGTATTTTGGAGGTGTAATTTTGTTAGGTTTTATGATGAGTTCTCCAGTATTCTTATCAAACTTCCCTGGAGCATGGTATTTTACTTGATCTTCTTCAGCCTGCTTTAATCCTTTTCCTTTGGTAGTAATTACATGTAAAAACTTCGGTCCACTCATGTTTTTTAAGCGTTCCAGCTCTTTTAATAAACGAGGTATATTATGACCGTCTATCGGACCTCGATAATCGAAATTAAGCGCTTTTATTATGTTAGTTTTAGCAAGCTGTCTGTCTGTCTTTACATTGGTAAGATATTCTTTTAGAGCACCTACACTAGGGTCGATTCCAATAGCATTGTCATTTAGAATAATCAGTAAGTTAGCGTCACTCACACCAGCATGATTAAGTGCTTCAAAAGCCATCCCGCTTGCTATGGAGGCGTCTCCGATAACTGCTATATGTTGTTTTTCTTTTTCTCCTTTTAGATTAGAAGCGATCGCCATCCCTAGGGCTGCAGAAATAGAAGTAGAGCTATGTCCAACACCAAAAGTGTCATAAATACTTTCTTCTCTCTTTGGGAAACCACTAATTCCATTTAGTTGACGATTGGTATGGAAAACCGATTTTCTTCCTGTTAATATCTTATGTCCATAAGCTTGATGTCCAACATCCCAAACCAATTGGTCTGTCGGAGTGTTGAAAATGTAATGGATAGCAATAGTTAGTTCTACAACGCCTAAACTGGCTCCCAAATGACCTTCTTTTGTAGAGACAATATCTATAATATAATCTCGCAGCTCCTTAGCAACGGTAGGAAGGTCTTCTTTTTTTAATTTCCGAAGATCTTCAGGGAGTGTTATCGTATCTAAAAATGCATAATCCATAGTGCAAAAGTACAAACTATGTGTCGTTATTGTACATTATTTATTGGTACATCTTGGCTTTTTATTTCCTAAATACTTTTGTCTTTTTATGAGTTTTATATTTAAATATTATCCTATATTTGTAACCATTGTATAAGGTTGTGTAATATGGTTATTAAAGATTATTATTCTCTTTCAGAGGCGGCGGAAATTCTAGGAAAAAGTAAAGAGACTTTAAGGAGGTGGGATAGATGTGGCAAATTAAACGCTTTTAGGGAGCCAATTAGTGAATATAGAGTTTATAGAATGGACGATATAAATGCATTAATTGAGCCTATGTTTCCAAATTCTAATAATGAAGACCTTAATTATGAAGAGCCTTCTAGAGACTATAAGGTCTTAGAGTTATTTGCAGGTGCTGGAGGATTAGCGGTAGGGCTAGAAAAGGCTGGAATAAGTTGTGTTGCATTAAATGAAATTGATAAATGGGCTTGTCAGACATTGAGAGAAAATCGTCCTAAATGGAATGTTTTAGAAGGAGATGTTAGAAATTTTGATTTTTCAGAGTATAGTAATGAAGTTGATATTGTTACGGGAGGATTTCCTTGTCAAGCTTTTAGTTATGCAGGGAAAAAATTGGGATTAAATGATGCAAGAGGAACTCTTTTTTATGAGTTTGCAAGAGTTGTTAAAGAGGTAAACCCTTTAATATGTGTAGGTGAAAATGTAAAAGGACTACTTAGCCATGAAAAGGGAAAGACAATTCAAGGAATGATATCAATTTTAGATGAGATTGGGTATAATGTAGTTCCTGTTAAGGTATTAAAGGCTGTTCATTATAGAGTACCTCAAAAGAGGGAGCGAGTGATTCTTGTTGGAATAAGGAAGGATATCGATGTGCAGTTTGAGTATCCAGCTCCTCATAGTGGTGTTTTTACACTTAAGGATGCTCTAAAGAAAGGGAGTTTGTATAGTTGTGATGTTCCAATTTCTGAAGGAGCAAAATATCCCATTCATAAAAAGGAAATTCTTGATTTAGTTCCACCAAAGGGTTATTGGAGAGACCTTCCTGTAGAAATTCAAAAGGAGTACATGGGGAAGAGCTACTATTTGGGAGGTGGAAAAACTGGAATGGCAAGAAGAATAGGCTGGGATGAGCCTTCGTTGACTTTAACCTGTAGTCCTGCCCAAAAACAAACAGAACGCTGTCACCCTGATGAGACAAGACCGTTTACAGTTCGAGAATATGCTCGTATTCAAACTTTTCCAGATGAATGGAAATTTATGGGATCTGTATCTCAACAATATAAACAGATAGGAAATGCAGTGCCATGCAATCTAGGAGAGGAAATAGGATATTCTATTATTAAATTTTTAAATCAATATTATAAGGAGGGTCATGAAAACTTAGAAGAAATTTCTAATGCAAGTGCTTCTATGGTCTGATTTAAAACATTTGTTCCATCTACCTCTAAAGCTACTTCGCCAACAGCATCTATTAAATCTAAATAAAAATCTTCTTTTCCAGTAAGTCGGCGCCAAAAGTCTTTACCAATAATTACTGGGTATCGTTCTTTGATTCTTTTGTAGTGTGAACTCAATTCAGAATCTTGGCCATATATGACACCAACTATCATATCGTTAATCCCAATATTTAAATTATTAGTTCTAGCAAGATTTATGGTGCTTTGGAAGTGCCCAAAAATAGTTTCTACGTCATCATGATTAATAGTATTTGGACCTGATTTTAATTGGCAATACTTCTTTCTTCCATCTAATGCATCGATGAATTCAATATCTATTCCAGGAGTTGTAGAACCATAGCCTTCAAAAAGTTCACTAATTAATTTTTGGATTCTCATTCCAAACGATGTGTTAATGGAAGAGCCTAGTACTCTTGGTAATACCAATGCAGAAGCTATACTTTTAGAATCATCATTGCCTTTTAGAAAATTTGCTAAATATTTAAATAGAAAGGGGTTTACATTATAGTTAGAAAGCTTTGCTGCTTTTTTGCAGGCTACGTTGATATGAGAATCTACGATTTCATCTCTGAAGAAATCTTTAGCTTTCTCTAGTAGTAATATTCTTTCTTTTTCATCCATAATCAAATATAGTTAATTGTGATGGGTATAAAAGTATTGTACCTTGATAATTTTAAAGGATAATTTTCATTTCGAATCGTATCTTTGTTTTATGATAGATCCTTTTGACGATTCTTATTTTATGAAAAAAGCCCTTCAAGAAGCAGAAATAGCTTACGAAAAAGGGGAAATACCTGTAGGGGCAATTGTGGTTGTAGAAAACAGGATTATTGCACGTGCTCATAATTTAACTGAAACATTAACCGATGTTACCGCGCATGCCGAAATGCAGGCAATTACTGCGGCTTCAAATTTTCTAGGAGGGAAATACTTGTCAGGTTGTACATTGTATGTTACGCTGGAGCCTTGCCAAATGTGTGCAGGAGCTTTGTATTGGAGTCAGATTTCTAAGATTGTTTATGGAGCTACAGATGAACAACGTGGATATAATGCTATGCAAACAAAATTGCATCCTAAAACACAGGTAGTTTCTGGAATTCTGGAGCAAGAAGCAGCAAACTTAATGAAGCGTTTCTTTATCGAAAAGAGGAATCTTAACTAATACTATTTGTTATATAAATCCTTAAGGGAAAAGCTTGTAAAGCTAATCTTTAGTTTTATATCTGTAAGTTAAATAGATAAGGCCTATTATAAAACCGATGGCTAGCAACACATAAGCTACTATTTTTAGCGTAAAAACAAATAGCGCTATTAAGCCAGCTAGTGTGCAAAGAAGTCCTATGATAAAGAGTGTAGATTTCATATTCAATTTTTAATGAATTTAAGAATAAGAAAACACTAAAACAAAAAAAGTCGCCCTTTAGGACGACTCTAATTCTACAAAAATAAAATATCTTTAGCCGATTACTTGCACGTGTGCAGCAACCATACCTTTTCTTCCTTCTTCTTCTTCGTATTCTACTTTGTCACCTTCGTTTAGCTCAACACCTTTAAGTTCAGTTACGTGAACAAAAATGTCTTTACCTGTTTCGTCGTTGGTAATGAATCCGTAACCTTTTGATTCATTGAAAAATTTTACTGTACCAGTCATTATAAATTGTAATAAAAATTAAAGTACCAAATGTACCAATTAAATTGTAAGGACAAATAAAATATGTCACTTTTATTTTAAAAATTATTGATTTTCAGTGTTTTCGGGCTTTTTGTCGTTCATTTTATCAATATTATCCTTGGTTAACATGTAATCTGTTATCTTTTTATCCTTGGATCTCGAGAATAGAAACAAAGGAATCAGTAAAAATGAGAATGATAAGACGCCAATTCCTATAATTCTGTCTCCAATTAAGTCATTGTCTTGCCATTTATAATAATATCCTACTATAAATGCGATTAGGATTGCAATAAATAATATCTGTACAACTCTTTTCATAAGATTCAGAAAATATGTTTTATAATTTATTATTGTTTTGAAATATGACTTTTGGGATGTTTAAACATGCAATTGTAAACGTATTCCCTTCAGCAATAAAAACCTTTTTATATAATTATTTGGTGAAAGTTATTAATTTTCTTCTGTATGCAGTTAGTAATTTTGATTTTGATACAAAGCCATAGTATTTTCCATCTTTTAATACTGGAAGATTCCATGCGCCGCTATCTTGGAATTTCTGCATAACACGTGTCATATTATCTGTTTGCATCTTGATAACTGCTGGAGGGTTTTGCATTACATCGGAAGCAGTTATTTCTTCATATAGATTCTGATCGAACATTATAGAACGGATATCATCTAATAAAATAACTCCTTCTAAATAATTCGTCTCCCTATTTAGTACAGGGAAGATATTTCTATTAGATTTCACTACTGCATTGTGAACAATATCTCCTAAATTCATGTCTGGATATAATGGAACAAAATTAGTTTCTATTACTGTTCTTATATCCATTAATGTGAGAACGGCTTGGTCTTTATCGTGCGTAATAAGTTCCCCTTTTCTAGCAAGCTCCATTGTATATACCGAATGTGGGATAAAATACTTGGTGATGGCAAAAGATATGGTGGCAGTAATCATTAAGGGTACAAATAGTTCATAGCCTCCTGTGAGTTCTGCAATTAGGAAAATTGCCGTAAGGGGAGCGTGTAAAACTCCAGCCATAAGCCCTGTCATTCCTACTAATGTAAAGTTGCTTTCTGAAATAGGACTATTTAAAAAGCCGATGTTGTTTAAAATTTTAGCAAGGCAGTTACCCATAATACTCCCCATAAAAAGGGTAGGAGCAAAAATACCTCCAACTCCACCTGCACCAAAAGTTATAGCACTCGCTACAATTTTGAATAGTATGAGTCCTGTTAATAAAGCCACAACAACCCAAACATTGTCTAGATCTATGTTGAAAAAGTTGCTTTCTAACGCTGCTTTAGGGTTTCCTTGTACCAAATGATTTATAACTTCATAACCCTCACCATAAAGAGGTGGTATAAAGAAAACAATTATTCCGATGGCGACACCACCAATAATCAATCTCTTGACGGGGGAATCTATCTTTTCGAAAAAATCGTGGATTTTAGCATATACTTTAGTGAAATATATAGATGTAAAACCAGCAACAACTCCTAGTAATATAAAGAAAGGAACATCATTGAGAACAAAGCTATCTTCAAGTTTAAAAGGGAGTAAAATATCACTTCCAAAGAAAAAATAGGAGGTGATTACTCCAGAAAGCGAAGCTAGCAATAAAGGCAATAGTGAAGCTAAAGTTAGATCAAGGCTAAATACTTCAATAGCAAAAATAATAGCAGCAATAGGGGCTTTAAAGATAGATGACATTGCACCTGCAGCTGCAGCACCTATTAATAAAGTTCTGTTGGCTTGATTCATATGAAAAAGCCTAGCGATATTAGAACTAATAGCTGCACCTGTAGCAACGGTAGGACCTTCCAGTCCAACAGATCCTCCAAAACCTACTGTAAATGGTGCAGTAAGAATACTTCCTATCATTTGAAATCTTCTCATAATTCCTTTTCGCTTAGAAATAGCAAAAAGCGTTGATGGGATTCCGTGACTTACTCGATGTCTTATTACATATTTCATAATAAGAAATGTAAGTGTCAAACCTATAAGAGGATATACAAAGTAAAAGGCATGGTGATATTGTTGAATAAGTTTCCCTTCTAACAGAAGTTGTATAAAATGCGTTAGATTTTTAAGAACTACTGCACCAACTCCAGAAGTAAATCCGACGAGAATACTTAAGATGTAAATAAACTGTTGCTCAGAAATATGTTTAGCACGCCATATTAATATGCGGGTAAATAAGTTTTTTTTAGACTGTGGCATCACCCATAATATTTAATTTTGCGACATTTTTTAAAGATGTCGATTTTCGGTTAGTTCCTCCGTTTATACTAAAGATAATCTAATAGCTAAATATAAATCCCTTAAAATAAGAATTTTAAGGGATTTTTCTGTTATTCTTGAATATTCAGTTTAATATGAAGTTCTTTTAATTGATCATTGTCAATTTTTGCAGGAGCATCTATCATTACATCGCGGCCAGAATTGTTTTTTGGGAATGCGATATAATCACGAATAGTTTCTTGTCCGCCTAAAATAGCAACAAGTCTATCAAATCCAAATGCAAGTCCTCCGTGTGGTGGCGCTCCGTATTGAAACGCGTCCATTAAGAATCCAAATTGTGCTTTTGCTTCTTCTTCTGTAAACCCTAAATGTTTAAACATTAAAGATTGTAAGTCTTTGTCGTAGATTCTTATGGAACCTCCACCTATTTCATTTCCGTTAAGAACTAAGTCATATGCATTTGCTCTAACGCTTCCAGGTTCTGTATCTAATAATTTAATGTCTTCTGGTTTAGGAGAAGTAAATGGGTGATGCATTGCATGGAATCTCTCACTTTCTTCGTCCCATTCTAAAAGAGGGAAGTCTAATACCCATAATGGTGCAAATTCTTCTGGATTTCTTAATCCAAGACGTTCTGCCATTTCCATTCTTAGGGCGCTAAGCTGACTTCTTGTTTTGTTAGCCTGCCCCGAAAGTACACAAATAAGATCTCCAGGTTTCGCTCCAGTAGCCTCTGCCCATGCCTTTAGATCTTCTTGATCGTAAAACTTATCTACAGAAGATTTATAAGAACCATCTTCATTACATTTTACATAAACCATTCCTAAAGCACCTACTTGTGGGCGTTTTACCCAGTCTATAAGTTTGTCAATTTCTTTTCTTGTGTAAGAGCCACCGCCAGGAATTGCGATACCTACTACAAGTTCAGCGTCATTAAATACTTTAAATTCTTTATGTTGAGCAACGTTATTTAACTCACCAAACTCCATTCCGAAACGAATATCTGGTTTGTCATTTCCATACTTACGCATTGCTTCATCATAAGTCATTCTAGGGAAGTCTTTAATTTCAATCCCTTTTATTTCTTTTAGAAGATGACGGGTAAGTCCTTCGAAAACATTTAAAATATCCTCTTGTTCAACAAAAGCCATTTCACAATCTATTTGTGTAAATTCAGGCTGTCTGTCGGCACGTAAATCTTCATCTCTAAAGCATTTTACAATCTGGAAATACTTATCCATTCCACCAACCATAAGCAATTGCTTAAAAGTTTGTGGCGACTGCGGAAGTGCATAAAATTGACCTTCATTCATTCTAGAAGGAACAACAAAGTCTCTAGCTCCTTCTGGAGTAGATTTAATAAGATACGGTGTTTCTATTTCTATAAAATCTTGATTAGAAAGATAGTTTCTAACTTCGATTCCTACTTTATGTCTAAAAATAAGACTGTTTTTAACTGGATTTCGACGAATATCTAAGTAACGATATTTCATTCTTAAATCATCACCTCCATCAGTTTCATTTTCAATAGTAAAAGGAGGGGTTTTAGATTTGTTTAAAACAGTGATGTTTTTTACTAATATCTCAATGTCTCCAGTATCGATATTTGGGTTTTTAGATACCCTTTCGATTACAGTTCCGTTTACCTGAATAACAAATTCTCGTCCCATTTGTTGGGCAGTTTCTAGAACATCTTTTGGAGTACGCTCCTCATCAAATATTAACTGTATGATTCCATAACGATCTCTAAGGTCTATCCAGACCATAAATCCTTTATCTCTAACTTTTTGTACCCAACCAGAAAGAGTTACTTCTTCGTTTATATGTTCTTTGCGTAACTCGCCACAAGTATGACTTCTATACATGAATTTTAACATTTAATGAGCTGCAAAGGTAATAAGTTAGAAGAGGTAAAAGAAACTTTTCATCTGTAAATATTTAATGTTTTTTCTGAATATATTTTATTGTTTTTTAAGCTTTTTATTGTCATTTGAAGGGCTAAATAATACATAATGCTAAGGATTTTTACTTTCCAATGTTAAATCTTTACTCGAATATGATCTTTTGTAAAAATCAATCAATTGATAATTAGTTAGTTATGAGCTTAATGTTAATTTAACGTTAAGTGAATGTTTTTTTTATGTAAATTAATTAGTTATATTTGTTATGATAATGTAAAGTAGTAGATGTTTAATAACTAAAAATATAAAATCATGAAAAAGTCGATATTAATTTTTGCAATGCTTTTTTCGTTTGTAATGGTAGCTCAGAACGTTGAGAATAAACCAAAGCTAGAAAAAGAAGGAGATATGGTAAAAGCTACTTATTTCCATGATAATGGAGCAGTTTCTCAAACGGGGTATTACTTAGAGGGGAAACTACATGGAGAATGGAAGTCTTATAATGAAGAAGGAAGAAAAACTGCTATGGCAGAATATAATAAAGGAGAGAAAACTGGTAAGTGGTTTTTTTGGAATGATAACACTTTAAAAGAAGTAAATTATCAAGATAATAGGATTACAAATGTTACCACTTGGAATAGTTCAAATCCTGTAGTGATTAACAACTAGAAAACATAATAATAGAAGATTAGAAAAACCATGCGAAAGCATGGTTTTTTTGTTTTTTAGGAATATTTATTCATAAATAATGAGAGTACTCTAGATTATGGTTTTTAAAACTATACTATTTTGTACTTTTGTCGACAGATAAAACAGAATCATGATACATTCAATGACCGGTTTTGGGAAGAATATCATTCAGCTTCCTTCAAAAAAAATCACAGTAGAGTTAAAATCATTAAATAGTAAAAATTTAGATCTAAATGCTAGAATACCTTCTGCATATAGAGCTAAAGAGATAGAGCTAAGAAATGTAATTGCAAATAGCCTTGAAAGAGGAAAGATAGATTTTAGTCTTTTTGTGGAGGTAACGGGAGAGGTTTCTAATACGCAAGTAAATGTGAATGTTGTTAAGCAATACATGGAACAATTACGTGCGGTGAATTCTTCTAATTTCACTGAAAATGATGATGTTGAGTTATTGAAGATGGCTGTAAGAATGCCAGATGCATTAAAGGCAGAGCGTGAAGAGATTGATGAAGAGGAATATAAAATAATTAAGAATGCTGTAATTGAAGCGCTTAAAGATATTAATGTTTTCCGTGCGCAAGAAGGTGCTGTTTTAGAAAGAGATTTTGTTTCTAGAATTGAAAGTATACTCTCTTTGCTTAAACAAGTTGAGGTTATAGATGCTGAAAGGCTAGCCGCTGTTCGTGAGCGTTTAGATAGAGCTGTAGCAGATATAAAAGAGAATGTAGATGAAAATCGTTTCGAGCAAGAGCTTATTTATTACTTAGAGAAATTCGATATTACAGAAGAAAAGGTGCGTTTAGCAAACCATTTAGATTATTTCTTAAAAACGCTTAATTCTGATGGTTCCAACGGGAAAAAGCTTGGCTTTATTAGTCAGGAAATAGGAAGAGAAATAAATACCATAGGTTCTAAAGCTAATTATGCTCCAATGCAACAATTAGTAGTTCAGATGAAAGACGAATTGGAGAAAATTAAAGAACAGATGTTAAACGTATTGTAGTATTTACAAGCGATAATAAATATTTTTAAAGCAAAATAAGTCACCTATGCAAGATCGTAATACCGGAAAGGGAGGAAAACTAATTATATTTTCAGCTCCTTCGGGGAGTGGTAAAACAACCATTGTAAGGCATCTGTTAGAATATCCTGAATTAAATTTAGAGTTTTCTATTTCTGCTACTTCAAGAGAAGCTAGGGGAGAAGAAGTGGATAAAGAGAATTATTATTTTCTTTCACTGAAGGATTTTAAAGATCATATTAAGAATGACGATTTCTTAGAATGGGAAGAAGTCTACCGAGATAATTTCTACGGAACATTAAAGAGTGAAGTGGAAAGAATCTGGGCGCTAGGAAAGAATGTTATTTTTGATATTGATGTTTCTGGTGGACTTAGAATAAAAAAGAAATTCCCAGAGCAGACACTTGCTGTATTTGTAAAACCTCCAAGTGTAGATGAGCTTAAAATAAGACTTAAGAAAAGAAAAACAGAAAGCGACGATAAGATCAATATGCGTATCGCTAAAGCTTCTGTGGAGCTAGCAACGGCTCCTCAATTTGATAAAATCATTAAAAATTATGATTTGGATGTTGCAAAAAAAGAAGCTTACGATCTTGTAGCAGATTTTATAGGTTTAGATAAAAAGTAACCACTAACTTTTTATAAGAGCCAAAAAGAGTATATAAGAATTTAGATGAAGAAAATCGGGTTATATTTCGGAACATTCAATCCTATCCATATGGGGCATTTGGTTATCGCAAATCATATGGTAGAGTTTAGCGATTTGGACGAAGTTTGGCTTGTTGTTACTCCTCATAATCCATTAAAGAAGAAAAGCACTTTGCTAGATAACCATCATCGTTTGGAAATGGTTTATCGTGCTACAGAAGGTTATAGCAAGCTTAAACCAAGTGACATTGAATTTGGATTACCGCAACCTAATTATACGGTAAATACGCTTGTATATTTAAAGGAAAAGTATCCTAAACATCATTTTTCTTTAATCATGGGAGAAGATAATCTTAAGAACTTTCATAAATGGAAAAATCATGATGTTATCTTAAAAGAGAATGATATTTATGTTTATCCACGTATTACAAAGGGGCAAACAGAGGAGAGTAGGTTCGATTCACATCCTAGTATAAATAAGGTAGATGCGCCAATTATGGAGATATCTTCTACTTTTATTCGTAATGCAATTGCAGAACAGAAGAATATTAAACCTTTACTGAATGCTAAAGTTTGGGAATATATTGATTTAATGAATTTTTATAAATAAACTAAAAATATCCTCTAAAAAGAATATAGGAAGCTGAAAACTTCTAATTTTCTTGTGTACAGAATTTATTTTTAAAATTCCTTCAACCTTTAATTTGTGCCAAATAAAAAAGCCCAGATGTAAAATCTGAGCTTCGAAATGTATTTTAAGTCAAAGTTATCCTTTTATAACAGGAATACGTAAAACTTGACCTGGGTAAATCTTATCAGGATCGGTTAGCATAGGTTTGTTAGCCTCAAAAATCTCAGGATATTTCATAGCATTCCCGTAGAATTTTTTAGCAATTTTTCCTAATGTGTCTCCGCTTACAACTGTATGAAATTGTGCTTCTGGCTCTACATTTTCAACATCTAGTAAATCATCTACAACAGCTATTCCAGCGCTATTTCCTACAACTAAAATAACTTTTTCTTTGGTACTTTGATTAAATGCTTTTCCTCTTACCGTAGCAGTATCTCCAGAAATTTCAATATTTAAAACTTCTACTTTTAAGCCTAAATCGCCGATAGTTTCAGTAAGACTAGCTGCTGCTGCTGTATTTGCCGCTTTTATTGCAGCTGCTTTATCTGCTGCTGCTTCCGCAGCTTCTTCTGCTGAAGTTTTTCCTCCGAAAATCTTTGCTCCAGCATCTTTAATAAATGAAAATAATCCCATTGTTTATCTTTTTTTTAAATTGAAAGTTAACAGCTACCAATTTACGAAAATTATCACGCCAAAACAAAGAATTTATTCAATATAAAGAAGGATATATAAACAATTGGAAGTATAATTTTCGACAAAGAACAAAGCCGCCTTTTGAAATATCAAAAAGCGGCTTTGTTTAAAATAACCAACCAAAAAAATCAACTAACTTTACTTAATTATATAGAACAATTCTATACTTACTAAACGGTGTATTTCAACATATAATTGTATGAGAACTCATAATCTATTGTTAAAGATGTTTTAATACTTTCTTATTTGTAAATAAAAAATTAAACTACTGATAATCAATAAGTAATATCATATTTTAAAAATTAATTACATTTGACTTTTAAATGAATGAAAAACGGATGAATAATACGATAAAAGTTGCTGTTTTAGGTGGCGGTAGTTGGGCTACAGCATTAGTGAAAATGTTGTGTGAAAACTTAGATGAAGTAGGTTGGTATATGCGTAATGAAAATGCTATAAACCACATTCTAACAAATCAGCACAATCCAAATTATTTGAGCTCTGTAGAGTTTAATACAGACAAGCTGAAGCTTAGTAAAGACATAAATGAAATCGTGGAATATGCTGATTATCTTATTTTCGCTATTCCATCTGCTTTTTTACATGAAGAGCTCACTAAATTAACAGCCTCTCTAGATGATAAAGTGGTTTTTTCAGCAATTAAAGGGATTGTTCCTGAGTGCGGACTTATTGTAGGAGAATATTTTAATGAGCTTTATAAAGTTCCTTTCTATAGAATCGGAATCATTACCGGGCCTTGCCACGCTGAAGAGGTTGCTTTAGAACGTCTTTCATACATTACGGTGGCTTCTTCAGACGAGAATAAAGCGGTAACATTGGCAGATAAACTCGCTGGACCATATATTAAAACTAAAATTAGTGATGATATTATAGGTACGGAGTATGCTGCGGTGCTTAAAAATATATATGCTATTGCCGCAGGAATTGCTCATGGATTAGGTTATGGAGATAACTTCCAATCTGTTTTAATGAGTAATGCTATCCGAGAAATGAAGCGTTTTATTAAGAGGATTCATAAAATGAAGCGTAATATTAACGATTCAGCCTATTTAGGAGATCTTTTAGTTACTGGATATTCGATCTTTAGTAGAAATAGAATGTTTGGAAACATGATCGGAAAGGGGTATACCGTTAAAAGTGCGATGATGGAAATGAATATGGTTGCTGAAGGGTATTATGCTACAAAAAGCGCTCATATTATCACATCAAAGCAAAAACGTAAGTCTAAAACTCCAATTATTGATGCAGTTCATGCTGTACTTTATGAAGGAAAAGACCCTAAGCAAACGTTTTTAAAGTTAACTGAAAAATTAGATTAACAACGACAGTTATATACTTATTTAAAAACCCACTAGTTAATTCTTTATAGAGGAGCTAGTGGGATTTTTGTTGAAATTAGTTTTTAATTTCACTGTGCTTTTTAATCAGCATTAAAATTTCATCTCTATATTTTTCTACTTCGGATATTTCAACATTAAACAGCTCTTTGTATTCTTGAAGTATTGCTGGAAGATATTTTTTAACACTTTCAATATCAAAATACATACGCCCTGTTCTTCGGATAAAGAAATCTATTGGGTTTTCTACAAGTTCGTATTTTGCCGAAAATAAAAATTCTGCTCTTAGGAGTTTCTGGTAGGCATCACTATCGATAAGTTTTTCATAAATTTTTAAAATCTCATCTGTTTGCTTACCGTATGTAGTCACTAAATATAAAGCGTCATATTTTGAGAATCCATCGTCTTGAAGACGTTTGTATAGTGCCTTTTTATATTTTTTTACTTCTTTATAGTTTTTCCATGGTCCCCCAGAAAGAGGTATTTTATCTGTGTTGCATTTCGGAATTTTTATAGAAAAATCTTCCTCAATCCTTTTAGTAACTTTATCGACAGTACGCTCGGCCATTTTTCGGTATCCAGTGAGCTTTCCACCAGCAATACTTATAAGTCCGCTTTCAGAAATAAAGATTTCATCTTTCCGAGATAACTCTGAAGGAGATTTGCCTTCTTCATGAATTAAAGGTCTTAAGCCTGCCCAAGTAGATTGGATGTCTTTCAATGATAAGTTCACAGTTGGAAACATATGGTTCACTGCTTCAATAATATATAAAGCATCAGTTAAATTGGTATAGACTTCATTTTTATTCTCCGTGTAGTTTGTATCGGTGGTTCCTACGTATGTTATTTTACCTCTCGGAATTGCAAATATCATTCTGCCATCTGGAACATCAAAATATACCGATTGCTTCACTGGAAACTTCTCGTGTTTAAAAACGAGATGTACTCCTTTTGTAAGATGTAAACTGTCTCCTTTTTTGGAGTTGTTTATAAGGCGTAAATCATCCACCCAAGGTCCAGTAGCATTGATTACATATTTAGCATGGATTTCATATTTATCTCCAGTTGTATTGTCTGTTACGGCAACACCCTTTACTTGCCCATCTTCATATAAAAAATCATTTACTTGGGTGTAGTTTATTGCTGTTGCATCGTATTGTAAGGCTGTTTTAATATTTTCTAAGGTTAACCGAGCATCATCAGTTCTATATTCAGCATAATAACCCGCACCTTTTAAAATTTTCTTCGGAAGCAAGGGTTCTAAAGTCATTGCCTTTTCTTTATCTACCATTTGCCGCTGATCTTCATCCTCTACTTGTGCTAATAAATCGTATACTTTTAATCCGATTGAAGTGAGCCATTTTCCGTAAGATCCATTCTCAACTAAAGGGAGTAACATTTTTTCAGGAATTACCAGATGCGGCGCTAGTTTATGTACAATCGCTCGCTCTGTACCAACTTCCTTTACAAGCCAAAAATCGAACTGCTTGAGGTAGCGTAGTCCGCCATGAATAAGTTTGGTAGACTTACTACTCGTTCCTGAGGCGAAGTCTTCTTTTTCTACAAGAGCCACTTTTAATCCCCTTGAAGCGGCATCTAAAAGTATTCCAGCACCTGTAATACCACCTCCAATAACGATAAGGTCGAATGTTGTGCTTTTTAACGTTTCTGTTATTTGTGCCCGTTGGAGATTTGAGAAGTTATATAATTTCATCTATTGCTTTTTCCTTTAAGAAATATACAATTTTTACGCTTCTAAATATTAAGAAGTTTTTTCAATTTCTATATGAACCGTTTTTTCATTTCCTAGCTCATCAATAACGGTAATTCGATGTTCCCCTTCAGAAGGGAGAATAGCTATTTCATGGAAAGTTTTCGTTTCCCCAATATAAACATCATCTAAATACCAAAAAACCGTTGCATTCCTTCTAGGATGAACAATTTTACAAATAATTTCATTCGTTTTTCCACGGAAACCTTTGGTAAGAATAATTTTATTATTGTTTTTAGGGTATATAAAATCCATTAAAAGTTCGTCATTATTTTTGCAAGCGATATTTAGCGGAGGTATACTTTTATAATTTGCATTGCTGCTTTTGTAGTAAAACTCCATTAATGGGGGTAAAACAAACCAAGATTCTGTAATTATTTTATCCATTGGATAACATGAGTTATTCACTCTAAATTGCTTTTTAGCATCCAAATGGATGAGCCTATGATAAGGGCAGACCTTAAAATTAGTTCCTGAAATTGGAACTTTTACCTCCGTTTTAGGACAAATTGGAGCGGCTAAATAACCGCTATCACTACATACTTTTATTGCTGCCAACGCATCAAAAGGAGTATCAAACCAAGTGGTTTTTGGAAGAGCGTCAAAAACATCAAATAATATTGGAGCCGCACTGTTTACACCCGTTAGTTCAGGCCTTCCTTCGCCATCGGCATTTCCAACCCAAACGCCAACTAGATATTTTTTGGTAACTCCAATAGCCCAAGCATCTCTGTTTCCATAACTGGTTCCTGTCTTCCAAGCAATTTCTTTTGAGGAATCGAAAAATTCCCAAGCCTCTTCCCCTTCAGGACGATTTACTTCTTTTAAAGCTTCAAGGGTTAGAAAAAAACTACCCGCATCGAAAACGGATTTTTCTTGTGTCTTTTTTCCGAAGTTATATTTTTTCTGTTGAAGGAAAATAGGATCTCCAAATTCATTTGAAAAATATTCACTTGATGTTTCTGTATAATGATTTACAGTCGAAGCCATCCCAGCATAAGCCTTGCATAAATCCCATAGATTACTCTCTGCACCTCCTAAAATGAGGGAAAGACCGTAATAATCGGAGGATCTATTAATGTCTTTTTGATTAAAATACTTTAATTGTTCTCTAAATTTATCTAAGCCATAATCTTGTAATAAGCGTACCGCGGGAACATTTAAAGAACGGGCTAATGCTTTTTTTGCTTGTACAGCGCCAGTATATTGTTCGTTATAATTGGTGGGTTTATAACCTGCAATTTGTGTAGGCACATCGGCAACTAGCGTGTTAGGAAGTAACTCACCGCTATCTAACATAGCAGCGTATAAAAAGGGTTTTAAAATGCTTCCTGTGCTGCGCGGTGCCTGAACAATATCTACATCTTTTTGATGACTTTTGGTTGTTGGAGTGTTTCCCACATATGCCAATACTTCTTTGGTTTTGATGTCTAAAACGAGCACACCAGCATTAAAAACTTGATTCTGACGTAATGTTTCGTAATGCCTCTTTACAATATTATTGGTTCGCTTTTGAAGTTCATAATCTACAGTAGTCTTTAGTTTTTTTCCTCTTTTCTTCGTCGCTGTATATTGTAAAAAATGTGGTGCTAATTGAGGTAATGCGTATGGCTTCTCTGGTAGAGTTTCTGTTATCGCTAGTTTATAAGTTAGGGAATCTATAATGTTTTCTTGATGTAGCTTTTTTAGTAACCGATTTCGTTTTTCTAATAAACGTTTTTTATTTTTTCCTGGATAAATCAGTGCTGGAGCATTTGGCAATACAGCGAGAGTAGCACTTTCTGCCCATGATAATTTATCTGCTGGGATCCCAAAATAGCGCCAAGAAGCAACCTCCAAGCCAACTACATTTCCACCAAAGGGGGCATGAGCAGTATACAGGCTTAAAATCTCTTCTTTATTATACCTAAGTTCTAAACGGGTTGCCTGGATGAGCTCTATTATTTTTTCAAAATAGGTTCTTTTCTTACCATCTCTAGAGAGTCGAATTACTTGCTGTGTAAGCGTACTTCCTCCGCGAACAACTTTTCCAGATTTTACATTAGCAATAAAAGCTTTTACCATAGAAACAGGATTAAATCCTGGATGGTTATAAAAATAGCCATCTTCAAACTGTGTAATACACTGTTTGAATTTTATAGGAACGCTATCGCTTGCAGGAAATCTCCATTGCTCATCACTTGCAATTTGAGCCCCTAATAACCGTCCTTCACGACTCTCAATAACCGATGAGGTTGGATTGTTAAAAAGTTGCTTCGGAAGTGCAAAATAGTATGCAATTAACAATCCAATAATTACAACACTTTTTATTCGGTGTTTTACGAACAAAAATGTTAGTATTCGATTAATTTTTGATGTCTTCCCGTTTATGGAGTCGCTTTTAGGTTCTTTATTTTTTATTGAACTACTTCTACCCATTTACCTTTTGTTCTCACCATATAATCATTATCATACATTGCTTCTGCTTGGATCCCTGGTAAATAATACTTTCCTAAATACGATGCGTTTAAAAGAATTCTAAAGGTTTTACTTTTGTTCCCGCCCATATCAAAATAGAAATTTGCACGGTCGTCTCTTAAATCTGTATAATTAACTTGATTCTCTTCAAAAGCTCCAAAATCGGTAAAGCGGGTATTAATTATTTCCCATCCGCTAGGGAATATTTCGGTTAAGGCTACATTTTCTAGTGCTTCAGAATTAGTATTTGTTATGGTTACTTCCGCAATAAAATTTGTACCCTGCGTTAATTTGTTTACCTCCAAAGGCGTTCCGTCTTTTCCTTTAAAGCTTACAAGTGCATTTAGGTTTCTTCGAGCAGCTTTTTCTTCTCCTACAGGAAGCTTTCCTGTATTCAATACTCTTACAAAAAGTGTATTATCAGCTTTATTGTTTAGCGTGATAGAATTGCTTCCTTTTTTAATAACGAGATTCCTATTAGCAAGTGTTTTTCCTGAATTAACATTATTAGTACCATTGCTATTTACATTGTATGATACTTGTATCCCTTTACCACCAATATAATCAGCAAATTTGGCCATTCCTAGAAGGCTATATGCCGTAGTTTGTGTGCTCATCCATTTTTCAGAAACTAGAGATTTAGCTACGCTCTTTGCCATTTCTTGAGCACGTCCTTTCTCTTTTAGAAGCACCAATGTTTCTAATGCCATCGCTATATTTCTTTCAGTAGAACCATAAGTATATGAGTCGTAATTTACAGGTTGAAAATCGATATTAGCATTATTAAAAATTGTTTTTGCAACTTGAGTTTGCCCAATAATAGCATATGTTGCAGAAAGTCTGTGTTTCGCTTCGTTAGAAATATTCGGTGTCTCTAGTAATCTGTTCATAGAAGATACGTCTGGTTTTCCAGCCAGTGCTAAAGAATAGAGTCTGTATGCCTGCGCCAAGTCTGATGAAGAGCTGGAAGACCGCCATTGTTTTGCCTCTTGCTGCTGATAATGAATCCATTTTTCTTTAAATCCAATTGGTAATACATATCCTTTACTTTCAGCCTCTAATAAAAAGTGTCCTGCATAGGAAGTTCCCCAATCATTAGGAGCATTTTGTCCCTGCCAATAAGAGAATCCTCCATTTGGAAGTTGGAAATTACTAAGACGTTTAATTCCCTTTTCGATATTGGTTTGGATACGCTGTTTCTTATCTATAGTAAGATCAAAAATATCTGCTAGATATAACTGCGGAAATACTGCTGAAGTCGTCTGCTCAATGCATCCGTGTGGATATCTAATTAAATATTCTAGTCTGCTAGTGAAATCCATAGGAGGAAGCGTAGAAAATTCAATCTGCGCGCTATTACTGCCTTCGATTCCGAAAGTTTCTAAATTTATAGTTTCAGTAGCATTTGCATCTAAAGTGATTTCTTGAGTTATGGTCGACTTAGGATTTGGATTGAATACATCCAATTCGATTTTATAATTAGCTTTTTCGCCATTTGCAGTTGCACTAACTTCTATTTCTCCAATTCCTGTAATCTGATTTACTTGGAGATCAAAATAAACCATTTTTTCATCAGGGTCAGAAAATGTAACGGTTTTTGTCTTATCTCCAATAATTTCATAAGCATTGTTATCTTTTATCGAAACAGTTACATTTTTAATATTCTTTTCCATAGCAAAAACGGTCACAGGAACAGTAATCGTTTCTTTAGGAGTTATTTTCCTTGGCGCTGATGCTAATAACATCAATGGTTTTTTTACAGGAGTAGATTTCTCTGCCATTCCATAAGCATTTTCCTTAACGTTTCCTGCAATAACCATGGTTCTTACAGCTCCTATATATTTAGGAATAAGGATGTCATGAGTTTTTGTTTCTCCTTCTTTTAATTGAAAAGGTCCTAAATAAACAACCATCGGTTTAAAGCGGTTGGCTTTTTTATTTTTTGCTCCAGCTGCCATTCCATCTCCACCAATACTAAATACTTGATCTATACGACCTCCAAAAGCACCTATTATATCGTCATAAATATCCCAAGTTTTTACTCCTAAAGCTTCACGAGCAAAAAAAGTATCCCATGGATTTGGCGTTTTAAAACGAGTAAGATCGAGTAAGCCTTCATCTACAATAGCAAGAGTGTAGGTCATAGCCTTCCCGTTTTTCTCTCCCACTTTTACATTGATATGTTCTTCCGGTTTTAATGAATTTGGCATCGCGATAGTTGGCTCCAAGATTGTCTTAGGATCATTTACCGTAATCGGAATTACTCCATACATTCGTATTGGAGCATCATTTAATGTTGTAGCATGCGGCTGTAATAATGAAATATGAATGTATACATTTGGAGCGTAAAGAGCTTCGATTGGAAGCTCGAATTTAGTTTCCTCTTTTTCAGGAATTACCCACATTGATTTTAATACTTCGTTTCCATTTTCAACAGTAACCAAAGCTCGCCCTTGCTCACTAGAAGGAAATGTTATAATTGCATTTTCGCCAACATTATAAGTTTCTTTATCAGAAGAGAATACAAGCATGGTGGCCGCTTCAGGGTCTTGGTTTTTAGATTTTCCAGCCCATCCTGGCCAATCTATATATACAGTTTCTCCAGTGGCATGCCCACCTTCTTCATCTTCAACTCTTACCAAATAACGACCCCATTCAGGATATTTAATTTCAAATTTAAAAGTCCCTTTACCGCTGCTATTAGTGGCTATTGTTGTTTTGTATACTTCCTCTTGATAATTGCTACCGTTAAAACTAGATAAGTTGTCTTCGGAAGTATCCCACCACCAACGCCAATCAATTTTATAAACAGATACATTAAGTTTATCAACCGCTTTCGGAGCTCCGTTTTTATCTACAGTAGCTACTTCAAAAGTATGTTCTTCATCTGTAAGAAGCATACTTCTTTTTGTATCGCCATCTGGAACTCTAAGTCCAACATAAGTATCGTATGGAGCGTAATTTTTTGAAAATACATCAGTACTAAAGTCACCTCCGTTTTCATAAACTTTAGTGATAAAAGTGGCCTTTAGCATCCCAGGGGCTTTCTCTTCCAATTGTGGAGAAAGTCTAAAATTGGTTTTCCCTTCTGAATTTATCTTCCCGTCGAAAACCGTTTGATCTTCAGAAGAAAAACGGATGGTTGGATCATCAAAAATATAGTTTTGATAATCTTCAAAAGTAGTTTTTGTTGCTGAAAAACGACCTTTAATATCACTTTTTAAGTTCTTCGCAATTGCACCATGCAACCAAGTAACAGACATATTCCCATTGATTTCTTCGTCTGAGGAAAGCAATTCTTTATCAAAATCTACTTTTATTTTTAAACGGTTAGGCTTTATCGTTTCTATTTTTAGTGTTTTTGAAAACGATGTTCCCCCAATGCTCACTTTAGCTAGCCAGTTTCCTGTTGGAGCGTCTTGGTCTGTAGCTACATTAAAATTATAGAAACCGTTAATTCCATTTGCTCTAATTTCTTTGTGAACTATTTTTCCGTAAGGATCACTTAATTCGAACTTAACAGGATGGCTATCTGGAATAGGATTGTTTTTGTCATTTAAAATGAAATTTAAAAACAGGGTGTCTCCAGGTCTCCAAACACCACGTTCCCCATAAATAAATCCTTTTAGACCTCTTTTAAGTTCTGCCCCAGCGACGTTAAATTTACTAACCGATAATGCATTCCCATCGTTTATTTTAAGATATGTTTTCTGATTGTTTCGCTCTGCAATTACAAAGAAGGCTGGAGCTTCTGCATCAAACATTGTAGTCCCATCTGTTTCGGTAATACCGTATCCAATAGGCTGCTGTTGGTAATTGTAGAAGGTTACTTTTGTGCCAGCTAGCGGCTTTGTGGTGATAATATCATTAGCGCTGATAAAGTAACTTTCGTTTTTTCCCTTTTTAATTGTTAGACCAATATCACTTGCAATAATGTTTGTTTTTATTGTCTTATCGTAATAGTAAGAATCTTTACAAGGATCTTCACGTTCACTCCAATTATAATCATAATAATAGTCGTTATCCCAATAGCTATTGCTGGCGGTAGGCGTCCATTCTTCAGAGTTATTTACTTCTTCTTTAAAATTATCGAAATCATTAAGTTCGAAAGTTTCATTCTCATCAGCACCACAAGAATAGGAACTATATTTTTTACTGTATGAGAATTCTACCCTGTATATCGCTCCTGGATCTGGAGTGATAATTTCACGAAGATCGAGTGCATATGCTCGCCAATTACCAGTATTTTTAGTAAGGTTTGTTTGTAATTGGATGGCCTTTTTTGCTACAGGTTTTGCTACGGAACGCAAGTTTCCTCCACCGTTGATATCATTTTGTTGAAGAAATTGTAAGATATTATTTTGGTAGATTTTAATAACCGTTACATCTACTGCTTTTAGATTCACGGCTTCAAAATTAATTTTTAGATTGTTAGAGTTGGGAAGAATTGTTCCGCTACTTAAAAGTCTAACATTTGGTTTTAATTGTTCGAAAGCAATATTCTCACTGAAAATATTTTTTAGTTTATAGCCTTCAGCACTTTCTATTCCTTGAAAAATATTTAAACTATTTACACCTTGAACTTTTTCATTAGGATAGACTTTTATAACATTTCCATCAATTATAAATTTCAGTTTATCTACATTTTCAAGTGTAATTAACCCTTCTAAATTCTGAGACTTTTTTATAGGATCGGAGAAATTGATTTCGAAATATTGATTCTCACCCTCATAAGTATTTACTTCAACAATAGAAAAGTTGTTCTTTCCAGGGATATTTACTTTTGTATCCCCTTTATCATGAATTCCTTGAGAATTTCCATCCCAAATAATCTCTAATTCTGAGTCGTCTTCAAATCGCTGAATACTATCGATTTTAAAAGGGATTTGTGTTCCTTCGTCTATAGTTCCATCAAATTTAATAGCGAGGGATTTACTATTCTGGTATGCTGCCACAAGACTTTTTGCAGTCTCCAAATCCATAACATCACTGCTACGAAGGCTCCCCTCCAAATACTGCCAATCTCTGCTATATGATTGTAAATTGGAAGTTGTAATATTAAATTGTTGCTTGAGAGTTTTCACTTTAAAGGTAAACTCTTCAAATTCTGAAGGTAGATCTTCAATAAAAGCTTCTAGATTGAGTTCTAGCGTATATTCAGTGTCTTGTTTAAGTCTTTTTTCAGGAATAAAAGCAATAGTTTGATTGTTTAAAGCAACCACTTTACCATCTACATAGGGACTAATATCTAATATTTTATCATCTAATACTTTATTGTCAGAAAGTTTTTCTGAAGGGTTTCTTAGCACTACACGAATATCAGATTTAGTAGAAATGATTCCTGTGGAAACATCAGATATGTAATTTCTGTATTTAAATAATTCTTCTTTTTGTTGCTGAATATCATCCTTCTTGTTTTTGCAACCGATGATGAGAATTGCTAAAACGAAAAAAAATATCTTTTGTATTTGCATAATTGTTTTTTTGAAGGATGTTAGTCAGTACTAATTTTTGATTTTAATATTTTAAAAAAGGTATTGAAATATAAATGGAGCTATTCGCCATAAATAGCAATTTCTAGTTTTCCGTTTTTATCAATAGAAGCTCTATACATTCCAGCTGTATTAAATTCCATAGCCATATTCCCTTTATGGTCTATTGCAATTATACCACCATCGCCACCCATTTCTGGAACCTTTTCTTGGATTACTATTTTAGCAGCCTCTGCAAGAGATTTACCGCCATATTCCATCATTGCAGAAATATCATAAGCAACTACACCACGAATAAAATATTCTCCCCACCCTGTTGATGATACAGCGCAAGTTTTATTGTTAGCATACGTTCCTGCCCCTATAATTGGAGCGTCTCCAACACGCCCCCAGCGTTTGTTTGTCATTCCTCCTGTAGATGTTCCAGCTGCTAAATTTCCATTTTTATCTAAAGCAGCACAGCCTACAGTTCCAAATTTATCATCCTTAATAAAGGGATCATAGAATGCAGTTTTATCATCATGATCTAGCTCTACTTGTTCTCTTTTCTGTGCTCTTTTTAAAGAGTTCATTCTTTTGTCAGTATAAAAGTAAGAAGGGTCTACAATTTCTAGACCTTGCTCTTCTGCAAATTGTTCTGCACCTTCTCGTGCAAACATAACATGCTCCGACTTTTCCATTACAGCTCTCGCTAAATTAATTGGGTTTTTAACTGTAGTTACACCAGCCACAGCTCCAGCATTTAGTGTTTTACCGTCCATAATGGAAGCATCTAGTTCATTTTTTCCTTCATTGGTAAATACAGCTCCTTTTCCAGCATTAAAAAGAGGAGAGTTTTCCATTACATTTATTGTTTTTTCAATCGCATCTAAGCTACTTCCACCTTTTTCAAGAATTGCATATCCTGTTTTTATAGCTTCTTCTAATTTAGCTTTGTAGGCAACTTCGAGCGAATCGCTCATATTCTTTTTTAAGATGGTTCCTGCTCCTCCGTGAATAATAATTCCGAAGTTATTTTCAGTATTATTTTCTTTATCAGCAGTAGGTTGATCTGGAGCATTTGTAGTGTTTTTGTTTTCGCATGAGAAGAAAATAACTACAAATAGTAGCAGAAAATTCAGATGTTTCATAAATAATGATTATATTTAACTGATTAGATAGTTACTAAATTACTTTTTTTCCCATCTCTTTCCCAACTTGTCGCCTTTTTCTTTTTAAAAAAAGGACTTTTCATGGTGTCCCATTTCTGACACATAATTGTTTAATACAATTTGCCAGATGAAAAGTTATCTTTATTTTTTGAGTTTGATGTTGTTTTTATCTGTTGTTTCCTGTGGGAATGACAATATAGAAGATGAAATGCAACAAGAAGAATTAACAATTGCTGTTAATGAAGGTTTAGAGCAACAAGTGATTCAAGAAGTTAATAAGTTTAGAGTAAGTAAAGGGTTGAATGCGCTTGCTTATAGTGAGGACGCATACCAGTATGCGGAAGCACAAACTCATTATATGATTCGTACTGGGAGTTTAAATCATGATTCTTTTGATGAAAGAGCATCCTCACTTTCTAAATCTACAAATGCCATAAAGGTGGCCGAAAATGTTGCCAAAGGATATACTACAGCAAAAGACGTTGTTGAAGGATGGATTTTGAGTGAAGGACATTATATAAACTTAGTAGGTTCTTATTCTCATACAGCCGTTTCTGTAGCTCAAAATAGTGAAGGTGTCCTTTATTATACCCAGATTTTTATCAAGGATCAGATTAAATAATTGATTAGATTTCCTGCTTTTTTCTTTAAGTTGTTTACTTTTATACTTCAATTATAAGAACAATGGCAATTATAAAACCTTTCAATTTAAATAAATGGTTAGAAGAGAATAGAGATCTCTTAAAACCTCCTGTTGGGAATAAAAATCTATATAAAGAATCGGATGATTATATCGTAATGGTTGTGGCGGGGCCTAATGCTCGTAAAGATTATCATTACAATCAAACCGAAGAACTTTTTTATCAATTAGAGGGTACAATTGAAGTTCATGTTCAAGATGATGGGGAGAAGAAAATCATGGAGCTTGGTCCTGGAGATATGTACTTGCATCCTGCAGGAGTTCCTCATAGTCCTGTTAGAAAAGAAGGTTCGATTGGATTGGTTGTAGAACGTAAACGCGATAAGCTTGATATTGAAGATGGATTATTATGGTTTTGCGATAATTGTAATAATAAGCTGTACGAAGTTCGTTTTCCTTTAAATGATATTGAAAAAGACTTTCTAAAACATTTTAAACATTTTTATAGTAGTAAAGAATTGCGAACATGTGATAGCTGTGGCACTGTAATGCCAGTTGATGAACGTTATGTTTCTAATGATGATTAGGGTTTAAATTCAGTAGTATAAACATTAATTGCATTAAGCAATCAGTTTTTTTCTTTTAAGCCAGATAAAATAACCTGTAATAGAAAGAAATTGGCCAGAGAGCCCTATTAAGCAATATAGAACTTTGCTGAAGATTCCTCCGTACTGTCCATAGTGGAGGGGAAGGATACTGCTATTAAATTTAGTTGAGAAATCTGCTTCTTCAATTTTATTTACACCAATTAATTCACCTGTTTTATAGTCAACAGAAATCTTATTGTAGTATTCGCTAAGGTAAAAAGAATCACCTTTAAAAATACCATTTACAGTAATGCTCCCTTCTTTAGAACTTGGTAGTCTAAGATACGTTGGAGTAAAATCTGGATGCTCCTTTTTTATGTTTTTTAATGCTGCCTCCATAGAAGTTTCTACTGTTGGAGGTGTAGGTTCAACAGGTTTTTTAAGTCCAGAGGTTACCACTTTATACGCAAGAAATACCCCTGTAAATACAATCACTAAATTTAATAATAAAGACCAAACTCCTACATAACGGTGTAATGCCGAATAGTAATTACGTTTGTTATTACTCTTTACTTTAATTTTAAAAAGAAGCGTTTTTATGATTACTTTTCGATATAGGATTATCCCAGTAATAAGAGATAAGAAAAAAGCTATTCCTGCAATGAAAATTAGAACACGTCCAGTTATTCCTGCGTGGAGGGAATAATGAAACTTAAGAATCCATTTTGTAAAATGGCTCGTAGCACTGATAACATTTGTAATCTTTCCGGTAGCGGGATCTACAAAAGCATATTTTCTTGCTTCAGGCCTTCTTAAGTTAAAAAGAATGGTTTTTCCTTTTTCAAACTTAATAATCCTTGTGCTCCATTCAGGAAATTCTCTCTGAACTTCACTAATAGCCTTATCTAGTTGAAGTGCTTCACTTTCACTTTTAACCTCATATTTTTCAAAAATAAGAAGGTCAATATCATCTGTAAAAACTAACACAGAGCCCGTAATACCCAAAGCAAATAGAATGATACCTGCAATGATACCAAAGTATGAATGGTATTTTAAAAGGACTCTGTTGTTCATATAGTTACCCTACTATAAGTTTATAGTTAGCGATACATTAAATTGTGTTCCGTTAGCTTTTATGTAATTAGAATCTCTTGCGTTCCATTGAGAAATTAGATTGTAATAATCTTCATTCAGTAAGTTTTTAATACCTAATCCCAATTTTGTGTTTTCGGTTAAGTCATAATTGGTGGTAAGGTTTAATACCCCAAAACTATCAACTGGTCCTTGTCCGTAAGAGTAACTTGGCACGAAACGATCTCTGTCACCGCTGTAAATATAAGCTAAACGAGCATCAAATCTATTGTTCCATTTGTAAGATACATAAGAGACAATTTTTACTGGTGGAATTCTATCTCCTCCCATATAAGTGTCGTAATCACCACTATCTTGGCTATCTATTTTTCCTTCCGTATAAGAAACAGAAGTTCCAAAGTTTACATTTCTAGCTATTTCAGTGTCTAATGAGAGCTCAAATCCATATACTTTTTCTGGCTGACGTAGGATCTCGAAAGCTCCACTTTCTGTTTCGCTATATGTAGATCCTAAATCTGATGTGCTTATAAAGTATGCTCCACTAATACTTGTTGCTCTTCCTAAATGTGTATTGAACCCTATTTCGTAATTATTTGCAATTACTGCTTCAGAGTTAATTTCGCTTACAGTATTTTCCGTTGCAGAACGTAGTGTTCTCCCTAAATCCGCAATAGAAAAACTCTGTGAGAAACTAATAAAAGGCTTAAATACGCTCCACTTGTTGTAACGTAACCCTGCATTAAAAGTAGTTGCATTATAATCTAACTCTCCGCCAGTAATATCTACACCACCGCTGTTTGGAGTAGTTTCACCAACATTATATCTTGTAAGTGTTGTGTAGTCTGGAATATCAATATTTATGTTTTCGAATCTTATTCCTGCCTTTAAAACAAAATTCTTATAGATTGTTTTCAACTGGGCATAAGGAGCAAAGTTTGTCATGTCCATTTCTGGAACCCACTCACGGCCATCAACTAATTCTTGAGATGTTCTGTCATTTAAAATATCTACACCATAAAGAATATTACCCGTTACCTCTCCAAAAGAATACGAAGTATTTAAATTAAAACGCGCTCCTTTTTTTGATGATAATATAGAAGACTGTCCGCCATCATATCCTAGGTTAGGATCGTAAAAACTATCTGTATATCCGTATACAGTTTTAAAATCTTGCATGTATAGATTTAATCTGAAATCTGTTTTACCAAAAATCTCATCATAATCGTATGTTAGTTGAGCGTTATGGTTGTATCTATTTCCTTGGTCTTCTCCTAGATCTTCACCAAGCACTCCAATAGTTGGTGTTTCACCATAAACTCCTACTTGCGGAATGTAGTCTGTATCTTGATTGCTGCTGAAGTAATTGTACATTAATTCAACCCTTTGCTTTTCGGTAAACTGATAATTTAATTTACCAAATAAGCTATATTGACTTGTTTCACCTAACCCATAGAAAGGAGAGATAACCTCACCATTTGCATCTTTATAAACTCCTGTTTGTCTAAAACTTCCGCTAGCAACATATCCTAGTTTATTAATCTGACCGTTAAAAGTCTGAGTAACTTTAGCACCAACCGTATTATCAATATCTACTAAAGCACCTTCAGCACCAATATAGGTTGTGCTTTCCATTTTCTTTGTAGCATGCGGCTTTTTAGTAATGTAGTTTACAATACCACCATCGGCACCATTTCCATAAATAGCAGTAGCTCCTTTTATAACCTCTACACGCTCTAAAGTGCTCGGATCAATAGTATTTACATCTCTTCCTCCTGCTCTTAATGGTGTAGATTGCGGAATTCCATCAATAAGCACCAACATTCTTCTACCTCTTAGCGTTTGTCCTGTGCTACTTGTTTGATTTGAACTTAGAGACATTCCAGGGACTTCTGTAAGTACATCAGCAACAGAATTACTAGTTTGTGCTAAGTTTTCTACTTGTTTAGAGGTTAAAACAGAAACAGAAGATGTTACTTCGTCCAATGTTTCTCTTGTTCTGTTAGAGGTAATAACAACTTCATTTAGTTGCTCCATAGACTCTTCTAAAACAACATTTAGTTCTATAGAAGTATTGTTTTGTATGTCTACTTTTTTAGTGATTGTAGAAAAACCAATTGCAGAGAATCTAACAGTATAAGAACCATTCTCAATATTGTTTATTTCATAAGTACCGTTGTTTGCAGTAGTGGTACCCTTATTATTTTCTTTTATTGTAACTGAAATATAAGGAATCGGTTCATTGGTGTTATCGGTTACCTTTCCTCGGATACTTCCATCTTGTCCGTATATAGTTATTGAACTGATGATAAACAGTAAAAATGCGAAATATTTCATTCTTATTCTTATTTAGATTCTTTTAAAATAAGCGCAAATGTACAGTCATTTTATTCTTATCCAAAAATATCATTGTTAATTCTTAATTTTTTCTAAAATTACAATGAACTGTAATGATTAAGAGTTCTACTATTAATAGCTTTATTTTATGCTGCTGATTACATCTTTACATAAAGAATTTGTATTTTCGTGATTATTGAAACAAAATGAAGTTAAAAAGTTATAAATATGACAAACAATATAAAGGAATCTAAAATATCTGAAGCATTAAAAGAGTTAGGAGTAGAGTCCAATAGTTTAGGAACTTCTACAGGAAACGAATGGTTTGCTTCTGGTGAAGAGTTAATTTCTACTTCTCCCGTAGATGGAGCTGTAATAGGGAAAGTAAAGCAAACGACTGCTGAAGATTATGAAAAAGTAATTAAAACGGCGGAAGGAGCATTTAAAGAGTGGCGAAAAGTAACTGCGCCTCAGCGTGGAGAAATAGTGCGTCAATTTGGTCTAGAATTGCGAACGCATAAAAATGCTTTAGGAAAATTGGTTTCTTATGAAATGGGGAAATCATATCAAGAAGGTTTAGGAGAAGTTCAAGAAATGATAGATATCTGCGATTTCGCAGTAGGATTATCACGTCAGTTACATGGTCTTACCATGCATTCTGAACGTCCTGGGCATAGAATGTACGAACAATACCATCCTTTGGGAATTGTTGGGATTATCTCTGCGTTTAATTTCCCTGTTGCCGTTTGGGCTTGGAATACTGCCTTGGCATGGGTTTGTGGAGATGTTTGCGTTTGGAAACCTTCAGAGAAAACACCATTAACCTCTGTTGCTTGTCAGAAATTAATCGGTAATGTTATCAAAGCGAACAATCTGCCAGAAGGAATCTCTTGTTTAATTACAGGTGATTATAAAGTAGGAGAGTTGCTTACAAATGATAAAAGAATTCCATTGGTTTCTGCAACAGGATCTATCCGAATGGGGAAAATTGTAGCGCAAGCTGTAGCTGCTCGTTTAGGAAAATCTTTACTGGAATTAGGGGGAAATAATGCTATTATAGTTACGCCAGATGCTGATGTTAAGATGACGGTTATTGGAGCTGTATTTGGAGCTGTTGGTACTTGTGGGCAACGTTGTACTTCTACGAGAAGACTAATCGTGCATGAAGACATGTATGATAAAGTTAAGAATGCATTGGTGGAAGCGTATAAGCAATTAAGAATTGGAGATCCTTTGGATGAAAATAATCATGTTGGGCCACTTATCGATAAAGATGCTGTGAATAATTATTTAACGGCTTTAGATGAAGTTAAAAAAGAAGGTGGTACTATTTTAGTTGAAGGAGGAGTGCTTGAAGGCAAAGGTTATGAAAGTGGATGTTATGTAAAACCAGCCATTGCAGAAGCTAAAAACGATTATAAAATAGTTCAGCATGAAACATTTGCTCCTATTCTTTATTTAATGAAGTATAAAGGAAGTATAGAAGATGCTATCGAGCTTCAAAACGGTGTAGTACAAGGATTGTCTTCTGCAGTTATGACCAATAATTTAAGAGAAGCAGAACACTTTTTATCTTATCAAGGATCGGATTGTGGGATAGCGAATGTAAATATTGGAACTAGTGGTGCCGAGATTGGAGGTGCTTTTGGTGGAGAAAAAGAAACAGGTGGAGGTCGCGAAAGTGGATCGGATGCTTGGAAAGTTTATATGAGACGCCAAACAAATACTATTAATTACACTACAGAACTACCTTTAGCACAAGGAATAAAATTTGATTTGTAGTCAGGGAATAATATAAAAAAAAGCGGAGTTGAATTAACAACTCCGCTTTTTTGTTTTATAAAACTCCATTTGCCTCAACCCATTTAAAAATATGTGGATCTTGAGGAGTAGACATCCTTTCAGAAATACGTTTTAATCTGTCAGGAAGAGCAACTAAATAATCTCTAGCTTTCTCTCCTTTATCATTTAATTCTCTAATCTTATCGATTTCCCAATATTGGTTCAATCTTTCAAGAATATTAATGTAATCAAAAGTAGTGTAAACACCTAAGCGTTGCGCTGCATTCGAGAAGTTCTCGAAGGCACTTCCGATGTGGTCCCCAGATTCTCTTACAAATTGTGCAGGCATTACGATCTTTTTCTTCATCATATCAGCAAAAGCAATCATCATTTCACTGGCATCATATTCAAAAATCGTTTTTACAAATTCTCGGTATGCTAAATGGTGTCTCATTTCATCCCCAGCAATAATATTACACATTTTTGCTAGCATCGGATTTCCTTTCTTTTTAGCTAGTTGTCCAACTCTCTTGTGAGAAATATTGGTTGCTAACTCTTGGAAAGAAGTGTATACAAAGTTTTTATATGGGTCTCTTCCTGTACCGATATCAAAACCATCGGCAATCATATGTTGTGTTGTAACTTCAATTTCCTTCATGTTTACACGTCCAGAAAGATATAAGTATTTGTTCAACACATCTCCGTGTCTGTTTTCTTCTGCAGTCCAGTGGCGAACCCATTTAGACCATCCATTTCTAGATTGCTGGTCTACACCCTCTACATCCATTAACCAAGATTCGTATGTTGGTAATGCTTCTTCAGTAATAGTGTCTCCAACGAGTACTACCCAGAAGTCGTATCCTAATTCTTGCGCCTCTCCTCTAATTTTTTTTACGTCTTCAAAGAAGTTTTCACTTTGAGAGTCCGGAAGAAAATCTGTAGGCTGCCATATTTTTTCAGCAGGAATAAGATATTGTTCAAGAAAAGAGTCTACTCTCTTCTCGATGGTTCTCATTACTTCAAGTCTAATATTATGTAGTGACATGTTGTTCTGGTTTTTATGTTGGTAAATATCGTATTTCTATAAATTAAATACGAACACTTTAAGATATTTATAGTATTTTCCCTTTTTATAGGGTCTGTTTCACGATTTTACACCTAATTAAGTATAATTAAATGATACTTTTAGCGATTCCTTGTTTATTTTAAATTACCTCCAACAGGCTTTTTAAATGTTTCCATCTCCATTAACGCAAGGTCTCTAAATAACAATTCAGGATAATAATATAAGTTGGCTAATATAGGTTACAAAATAGAACTATTAAAGTTCTTTTGAGGGTAACTTAAAGATACGAAATAAAAATGTACATTATGTTTTTTTAATGTTATGATAACTAATTGATTTAAAGTTTTTTATATATTTCGAGTAATCATTTAAGATTTTGTTTAAATTTGAGTGTAAGAAATTATAAATCAAACCCATATATATGAAATCAACATATTTAGTTGGTATTATTCTGACCATTATAGTAGGTTCATTTTTTAATTGGATTTTATGCTGTGAGGCGGTAAATGTCACTTCTGATAAAAACCAAGAAATTGTATCGCCAAAAGAATCTACTCCACTAGTAAATCCGATGGTTATAAAAGATAGTACGGGAGATTTTAATTATACTACAAATGACAATTATAATTTTAATAAATCTGACTTCGTAATATTAAGGCCTCTGGGAGAAGGTGTAGATAAAGGTGTTGATGAATTAAAAGATTATATCAATCAGAATAACGGTAAGTTTATAAACATAAATGGGTTTTATTCAATTTCTGAAAAAAACAATTCTGCTTTTCCAAACTTAGGAATGGCAAGAGCAAATGCTATTAAAAATCATTTAATTGCGCAAGGAGTGTCTTCAAAAAAGATCAATACTTCCGGAGATTTAAAACCAGATTTGGTAATTCAAGATAGTGATAGTATTTATATCGGTCCTGTGTCTTTTGTGATTTCGAGTGATTCAGATTTTGAAGATGCGGAAGCTATTGTTGCAGATATTATTAAGAATCCTATTGTGTTATATTTTGAAACTGGTGAGAGTACAATAAAGTTGTATAAAGATCAGAAAGCTAAATATATGAACATAGTGAAGGCGCTAGATAAGGTTGATAATATTTCTGTACATATTATTGGTTATACGGATAATACCGGTGATACGGCTAATAATATAGCTTTAGGGAAAGAAAGGGCGGAGTTTATTAAAGCATATTTAGTGAGAAATGGAATTCCTGCGGGAAGTATTGAAACTCTTTCTAAAGGAGAAGAAGACCCCGTAGCTAATAATAGTACAATTGAAGGGCGTGCCAAAAACCGTCGTACAGTAATTACCATAAAAAAAGAATCATCCAAAATTTAAATATATGAACTGGTGTTTAATTATTCCGATAATAGTAGGTGTTATTTGTGCTATTTTAGGTTATTTATTAGGTAAGTCATCTTCTAATAATACTGATGAAATAGGAGCTTGGCAAAAGAAGTATGATAAATTAGAGGCAGATTTAAGCGAATGTAGATCGAAATTAGCTTTAAAACCCTCGGAGTCGATAGCAGCTACAGAATCTCCAAATACTTCTGCTACTTTACTTCCTTTTGACGCTACATTAGCTAAAGCTGCATTCGGAAAAAAAATAAAGCAAGACGATCTTAAAATTGTGGAGGGAATAGGCCCTAAAATAGAGCTGCTTTTTCATTCAAAAGGAATTAAAACATGGAAAGACTTATCAGAATGTAGTGTGCAAAAATGTACAGAAGTTTTACAATCTGGAGGAAAAGCATACGAAATTCATAAACCTGGAACCTGGCCAGAGCAAGCAAAATTAGCTTATGAAGGTAAGTGGACCGAGCTCCATAAGTGGCAAGGCGAGTTAAAAGGAGGTAAATAAAATTTACCTGTTAAGCATACAGAAGCCCTCTTTTACAGAGGGTTTTTTAATTTCTTCCGTTTTCATCAGGATACAATTCATTTACATTGTCACTTTGCCAATATTCTTTTGTGTCCACATCCATTATCGTAAGCGGACTTTTATATGCAGCTCCAGTATCCATATTCCAAACACGATCGATATTTACTGGTGTAGTTTCCCCGATTCTTATGGTAGGCGTATGTCCGATGTAAATTTCTTTGTAATGTTTTAATCGCTTTGGGTAATAAGGGCTGTCTTCAGTTAACGTTTTGTCCATTGCCAAAAGCATTTCCCAAAGAGTTCTGTCCCAGTACATCATTTCAGGGAAATATTCTTTATCAACACCATGTAAATTTGTAAATCCTGCATGAATATAAAGACGGTTTTTATCATCTAAATAATGGTTTTCTAGAGATTTAAAAAAATCGATATGGATATTTATCTCCGTTTTACTAAGTTTATTATAAGCATCGAGCGTTGCTTTGCCTCCATGGAATAACCACAACTCATTATCCTTTTGCGTAATAAGCCAGTCAAGAAATAAGGCATCATGATTCCCTTTTATAAAAACACATTCATTAGAGCTTCTTAATGAGATAAGTTTATTTATTACCTGTGGTGATTCACTCCAACCATCTACATAATCACCTAAAAAAATTAGCGTATCATTTTCGGTAACATTAGCAAGGGATAAAACTTGTTCTAAAGCGCGAAATGCACCATGAATATCACCGATTACAAGCGTTCTTTTTGTCATGAAGTCACTTTTAAAGTATATTTATGGTGAAATTACGATATAAGTTTGGGAATGAAAAAAGTTTATTGTGTAGGAGAGTTGTTAATAGATTTTGTTGCTGAAAACCAAGGAGCAGATTTATCTATTGCAAGTAGCTTTGTAAAGAAAGCAGGCGGAGCACCAGCAAATGTAGCTGCTGCAATAGCAAAGCTAAATGGGAAAAGTGAGTTTGTAGGTTGTGTTGGTCAAGATGCTTTTGGAGATTTTCTTGCTGAAACCCTTAAGGAAAATGGAGTAGGAATAACAAATCTCCAACGGTCTAATATATTTACAACATTAGCATTTGTCTCAATTGCTGAAGATGGAGAGCGTGATTTTGTATTTAGTAGAGGAGCGGATAAAGAATTGGTCCATCAGGAGGAGTTAGCAAGCGACTTAAAAAATCAAATTGTTCATTTTGGAGCGGCTACCAGTTTTTTGGGCGGTTCGCTAGAAACGGCATATCATCAATATTTGGAAGATGCTATTTCAGAAAATGCTTTCATTAGCTTCGACCCTAATTATAGAGCAGATCTATGGAAAGGAAATTCAGATGTTTTTATTGAAAAATGCATTCCATATATAAAAAAGGCAAATTTCGCTAAGTTCAGTGAAGAGGAAGCTATTTTAATAGCTGGAAAAGAAACTTTATTGGATGCGTGTAAAGCACTTCATTTGCATGGAGTAAAATTAATTGCTGTTACATTAGGGAGTAAAGGGACATTTTTAAGTACAGAGAACGAAAATGTTATTATAGAAAGTATTGCGGTAACCGCTGTGGATACTACTGGAGCAGGAGATGCTTTTGTAGGGTGTTTTTTATATCAACTTTCATTAGAGGATAATATTTCAGAAACAATAAATGATTTTTCGAAGCTTAAAAAAATGATAGCAATAGCCAATAAAGCGGGGGCGATAACAACCACAAAATTCGGTGCGATAAATGCATTGCCAACCGCAGATCAAGTTGGGGTGTGATTTAAGAATACTCCACTTTTCTTAAAATCCTCAATGCTTCTTTAAGAGAGGCATATACATCTTTATTATGCTCTTTTACAAACCATCTGTAATCTTCTAGCATTTGTTTGGCGCCTCCAAATCCATTCAAATAGCAAATAAGATGTGTTGCAGGGATGTTTTTGAGGTCTTTTTCATCACGATTATTTAATGGGAGTCCTTTTTTTAGTTTTTCTAGAATGGTGTTATTGGTATTGAAAATATGATAGAGCATTTTTCGGTCGTACTGCGGAGGATCAAAAATTAGTGTACTATTAATTTTGTAAGAGCCATTATCGTTAAAAAGGATTTCTACTTTTTCTAGAGGATAGAATTTTTTATTATTGCTTAATCCCAATTTCACATATTCAGTAATAGAAAAAGAGTGATCGTTATAATTAATTTCCACTTCATCTAAGGCAGAATAAAATAGTTTTACTTGCTCGTTTATAAGTTCGATATCAACCCGAGAGTAATAAACTTTGTTGTCAATTTTTTTAATTTTTCCAGCCCAACATACTACAAACTGCTCTTTAAAAACTTTATAGTCAGATTCTAAATCTCGGTGTTTGTTATTTATAAAATCGATAACTCCATCTAAGGTAAGTTCGATATTATTTTTGGCATGTTGTTCAATTTCATTAACAATCGCAGAATTGGTGTCTTTTATTTCAATATCAAAAATTTTGGGCATGCTTATGCTTCCATCTCTAAAGAAAACACTTCCTCCCCAATATTTCCAAATGTTCTTTTTTAAAGCTGCTAGTTTTCCTGAAGAGCGAATAGTAACTAAGCCGACTACCTTCCCCTCAGGGAGTTTTGGGAAATATATATTTTCATAAGAAACAAAAGGAGCATTTACAATGTAGGCATTTACAAGATTCTGAATCTTGCTATCGTCAAAAAAATCAACGCCAACAATTTTATTATCTTCATCTTCAACGCCAATTACAATAAAAGAATTGTTATTAGGATTAGAATTTGCTAATGCGCAGATGTGTTTTATAAATTTTGCCTTCCCTTCTTTATCTCCAATATTTATAAACCGCTTCTTATCATAAAAACTGTTTTCGTCGTTATGAGCCAATAGATTTTTTACTAGCAAGCGTTTATTAATCATTCAGCAATATATCCTTAATTATTTGACTTTAAAGATATAAAGTAGAAATGTAAAGGAAAAGACATTCATTCTTTTCCTTTAATAAACTATAGATTTTTATTTACGATCGTACTTGTTGCTTGCGCAGTCGGCATTACAATTAAGTCAGCAATATTTACATGTGGTGGTCTAGTAACTGTAAAATGGATTATATCTGCAATGTCTTCAGGTTTTAAAGGATCAAAACCTGTATAAACAGTAGCTGCTTTCTCTGTATCTCCTTTAAAGCGGACTTTACTAAACTCTGTTTCTACTAATCCAGGATTTATAGCTCCAACACGAATTCCATGTGCATGGAGGTCTATTCTCATACCTTGATTAATAGCATCAACGGCGTGTTTGCTTGCGCAATAGACGTTTCCGCCAGGATATACTTCTTTTCCAGCAGTAGATCCAATATTTATGATATGTCCAGATTTACGTGCTATCATTCCAGGGATAACAGCTTTAGAAATGTAAAGGAGTCCCTTAACGTTAATATCCATCATAGCTTCCCAATCGGAGATATCCCCTTTGTCAATAGGAGAAAGTCCATGCGCATTCCCTGCATTATTTATAAGAATGTCAATTTCTTTAAATGCTGAAGGGAGATTTTCGATAGCTTCAAAAACAAGTTCTTTATTACGAATATCAAATGTTAAGGTATGTACTTTTACTTTAGCTGAAAGTTCTTCTTTAAGCTTCTCTAATCGTTCGTTCCTTCTTCCGCAGATGATCAGATCAATACCATGATTAGCAAATACTTTTGCAGTTGCGTTTCCAATACCGCTAGTTGCTCCTGTTATAAGTGCAATTTTATTTTTCATGAGTTTATCTTTTTGTTGTAGTGCTTTTCAGAAATTAAAAGTAATCATAATATAAACGCTTAGAAAAATCGATTTTAAAATTCTATCGTTTGACGTAAATTTTTTCAATCAAAAAAAAGTTGAAGTTTCATACAATAAATCAATTTCCGAATCTTAACACTTGTTAACATCTTTCTGCTGTTAAAGGGGCGTACATAAAAATAAGACCACATTGCGCAAGAGGTTTTAGAGATTAAAATTTAACAACAAACAAACCCAATGATGAAAAGTTTAAAGAGATTATCACAAGTTGTATTAATGGCTTTTGCCATGCTATTTATAGCTGCTAGTTGTAGTGACGACGATAATGATGGTGCAGAAGTGCCGTCTTCAGATATGGCAAAAGTGACCGTAAAATTAGTAGATGCCCCTGGTGACTACGAAAAGGTAAATGTCGATATCCAAGATGTTATGATTAACAGAACCGACGACGAAGAAGGAGGATGGGAAAGTATCGGAGAAGTAAATGCTGGTGTTTACGATTTATTAGAATTAACTGGAGGTGCAAATGTTGTACTTGTAGATGAAGATATTCCTGCTGGAGAAGTAAAACAAATGAGACTTGTTTTAGGAGATAATAATACTGTTGTGATTGAAGGAGAAGAGTTTCCTTTAAAAACACCAAGTGCAGAGCAGTCAGGATTAAAAATAAAGTTGGACGATGCCGAAATGGAAGGTGGATTTACATATGAAGTAGTGCTAGATTTTGACGCGGAGAAATCTATCGTAGATGCTGGAAACTCTGATAATATTATTCTTAAGCCTGTAATTAATGCTAGTACAGAAGTAAATTCAGGAAGAATTATGGGGGCTGTTTCTCCAGTAGATTTCCAAACGTTGGCTTGGGTAGTTGCAGATCAAGATACTATTACGACCTACACAAACGAAGATGGACTTTTTGTATTAAATGGTGTGCCTGCTGGTACGTATGATGTAATGCTTACTCCAGATGAAGATTCAGGTTTTGCTGATGCTACTATTGAAGATGTTGAGGTAGAAAACGGATCAGTTGCCGATGTTGGTGCTGTAGAATTAATGCAGATTTCTGGAGGTAGTATTTCTGGAACTGTAATTAATGCTGATGTTACTATTACTGCTTCTATTTTAGTTGAAGATGAAATAGTTTCTGCTGATACAAATGCTGAAGGTGTATTTACATTAGAAGGTGTTCCTGCTGGGACTTATGTTTTAACTTTAACACCTGCAGAAGGTTCTGCTTTTGATGTAAAAGAAATTGAAACTGTTGAAGTTATGGACGGAGAAGCAACTGCTTTAGGTGAAATAAGCTTGTAATAGTTAAAAAAACATAAAAATCTACTAAGAGTAGTCTAATCTATAGGCTACTCTTAATTTTTTAACCTATTGTTAACAGCGACAGTCTAAATAAATTTTCAATTTGCGTCCTATTATAGATGGTGTTATATTGATGCCTCAAAAAATTAACATAAATGGAGCAAAATACTACGTTGGATATTAATGCTATTAACGAGAAAATTGAAAAAGAAAGTGCTTTTATCGATGTACTAACCTTAGAAATGAATAAGGTTATCGTTGGTCAAAAGCATATGGTAGAAAGATTGTTGATTGGCCTTTTGGGTCAAGGTCATATTCTATTGGAAGGTGTTCCTGGGTTGGCAAAGACATTGGCTATTAATACATTATCTAAAGCTGTAGATGGTAGCTTTAGTAGAGTGCAATTTACCCCAGACCTTTTACCTGCCGATGTTGTAGGTACGTTAATTTACAATATGAAGGATAATGACTTTTCGATTAAGAAAGGTCCAATATTTGCAAATTTTGTATTGGCAGATGAGATTAACCGTGCGCCAGCAAAAGTGCAATCTGCTCTTTTGGAGGCCATGCAAGAAAAGCAAGTTACCATTGGAGACGAAACTTTTACACTTGACAAGCCATTTTTAGTAATGGCAACACAGAATCCTGTGGAGCAAGAAGGGACGTATCCGTTACCAGAAGCACAAGTTGACCGTTTTATGTTGAAAACGGTAATTAAATACCCGAAATTAGATGAAGAGCAACTTATTATCCGAGCGAATCTAAAAGGGGAATTCAATAAGGTAAATAAAGTAGTTTCCATAGAGCAAATTCTTAGAGCTCAAGCTTCTGTTAGAGAAGTTTATATGGATGAAAAAATCGAGAAATATATCCTTGATATAATTTTTGCAACACGTTATCCAGAGAAATACAACCTTGCAGAGTTGAAGCCACTTATTAGTTTTGGTGCTTCACCAAGGGGTAGTATTAACTTGGCAGTAGCTGCAAAATGTTATGCGTTTATAAAAAGAAGAGGATATGTGATTCCAGAAGATGTTCGTGCTGTAATCCATGATGTGCTACGCCACAGAGTAGGAATTACATATGAGGCAGAAGCAGAGAATATTACTTCAGAAGAAATAATTAATAAAATTGTAAACGAAATAGAAGTACCATAGATAATTGAAAAAAAATTATGATACGGAGAAGGTTGTTTTAGAAACCTCTAAAACGCATAAAACTTCGAAGTGTTAAACTCAGCTAATGAGTAAATTTTATTGAGATCTCATGGATTCGATAAAACAAACTTTCAATAAAAAATGGATACTAAAGAACTACTTAAAAAGGTTAGAAAAATAGAGATAAAGACCCGTAGATTGAGTGATCATATCTTTGGCGGGGAATATCATTCTACATTTAAAGGCCGTGGGATGACATTTAGCGAAGTCCGCAGTTATCAATTTGGTGATGATGTAAGGAATATCGACTGGAATGTTACTGCGCGTTATAACGAACCTTATATAAAAGTTTTTGAAGAGGAACGCGAACTCACCATGATGCTTATGGTAGATGTGAGTGGATCGGAGCTATTTGGAACCACCAATCAATTCAAAAAAGATATTATTACTGAAATATCGGCTACGCTAGCATTTTCTGCTATGCAGAATAACGATAAAATTGGGTTAATATTATTTTCAGATCAGATAGAATTATACATCCCACCAAAAAAGGGAAGATTTCATGTGTTACGAATTATTCGTGAGTTGATTGAGTTTAAGCCGTCAAATAAGAATACAGATATAAATGGTGCGCTTAAATTTATGTCTAGCGTAAGCAAGAAAAAGGTAATCGCATTTGTATTGTCAGATTTTATGTCTGATGCTTATGAACATGCTCTTAAAATAGCTGCAAATAAGCATGATATTACAGGGATAAGAATCTATGACGAAAAAGAAGAAGCTATTCCTAATATTGGTTTCGTGCAGATGGAAGATGCAGAAACTGGAGAACTGATGCTTGTAAATACAAAGTCAAAAAGTGTTCGTAACCAGTATGCGCAACATTATAAAGACAATGTGAATTATTTTCAAACAGTATTCACTAAAAGTGGGGCAGGGGTAATAAGTAGTCGCGTAGATGAAAGTTATGTAAAGAAATTATTAGGGTATTTTAAACGAAGAGGATAAAAAGAATTAACCATAAGAATGACAAATTTAATTTTTAAGAATAGGTTTAAGATGTCGCTTCGAGGGAAGTCGGGCATGCTGTTGCTTATATTCTTTTGTGTTTCCTATTTTACCATAGCACAATCTACACCAACAATAAAATCTTCTGTAGATTCTACAGAAATAAAAATTGGTGAGCAGATACTTTTTAAGGTTGAAGTGGAAGCAGATACTACTGCGCAGGTAATTTTTCCTGAAGGGCAAACTTTTATGCCTATAGAAGTGGTGGAAGCTTTACCAACGGATACATTGATTAATCAAGATAAATTCAATTTAATAAAAAAATATGCATTAACGCAGTTTGATTCTGGGAGCTATACGCTACCGCGTCAACAGATAATGATTAACAACAAGCCTTATTTTACGGATTCTTTGCAAATAGAAGTAAATACCGTTGTTGTAGATACGTTAAAGCAAAAAATGTATGATATAAAAGGTTTGGCGCAAGTAGACAAGCCTCTTGGAGATTGGTGGATTTGGCTACTTGTTGGGATTGTAATTGCTGCTCTTGTTGGAGGTTTGCTTTATTGGTTTGTTTTTAGAAAGAAACCACTTTCCGAAGAAGAAAAGATAGCATTATTGCCTCCTTATGATCGTGCTCTTGCTGAATTAAAAAAATTAGACGAATCTAAATACCTTATCCAATCGGAATACAAAGAGTATTATTCAGAATTAACGAATATTGTACGTTCTTATTTAGAAGAAGATGCACATATTTCTGCATTGGAGAGTACAACAGATGAGTTGATTTTTAAAATGGAAATGCTTCGTGATGCAGGGAATTTAAAAATTGATGATGAAACGCTAAAGCAGTTTAAAAATGTACTTCAAACTGCCGATTTAGTAAAGTTTGCAAAGTCTACTCCCGAAGGTTCGATTATAGATCGTGATAGAAAGTCTATTGAGCACATTGTTGTAAAAACTAAAGAAGCCCTTCCGGAGCCTACAGAAGAGGAGTTGATGGAGCAAGAAGAATACATGGAGGCTTACAGGCAGAAAAAGAAAAAGCAACAAATAAGATATGCTATTGCTGCTGGAATCGGAGTGTTGTTAATTGTTGGAGGTATATTCACGTATACTTATGGCTTTAAAAATGTTAAGGATTCGGTTTTCGGGAACGCTACTAAATCTTTACTCGAAGAGCAGTGGGTAGGAAGTTCTTATGGATACCCAGCAATTTATGTGGAAACACCGGTTGTTCTTAAGAGAGAGACTGATATTACAACAGATGAAGCGGCAGGAACTAATACTTATCAGGTGTTTTCTTATGGAGATTTACTAAGTAAGTTTTATATCCAGACAAGTATCTCTACTTATAAAAAAGAAGCTGATTTCGATGCTAAGAAAGCGATAGATGCAGCACTAGCAAAAGTAGAGGCAGCTGGAGCTAAGAATATGATTGTAAAACAAGAAGACTTAGTAACGCCAACAGGAAAGAAGGGGAATAAGGTTTTTGGAACTTTAGAAATTGAAAACCCTGATGATAAGAAGATGAAAAAGTCTGCTTACGTTATTCTTAGTTTTGTTGAAAATGGAGGTTTCCAGCAGATAATTATGGTATATGAGAATGGCGATAGTTACGCGGAAGATATTGTTAAAAGAGTAACCAACTCTATAGATTTTAAAACGGAAAGCTAATTATGTTTGAAAATATACAATTTGCAAATCCACAATTTTTCTGGTTGTTTTTGATACTTCCAGTAGCTATTGCTTGGTACTTTTTTAAACGTAAAAAGCAAACAGCTTCCTTAAAAATATCCAGCATTAAAGGATTTAAGGGGAAGTCGTCTACGCTAGCAAAATTGAAGCCTTTACTTTTTGTATTGCGTTTACTGGCAATAGCAGCTTTAATTGTTGCGATGGCAAGACCACAGACAGAAGATATTTCTACAAGAACTAATACAACGAGAGGAATAGATATTGTAATGGCAATAGATGTCTCTTCAAGTATGTTGGCACGCGATTTAAAGCCTAATAGATTAAGTGCACTGAAAAAAGTAGCAGCAGAATTTATTAAAGAACGTGTAAACGACCGTATTGGATTGGTGGTTTATTCAGGAGAAAGTTTTACAAAAACCCCTATTACTAGCGACAAGGCTATTGTGCTGAGGTCTTTGGAAGATATAAAATACGGACAGCTTGAAGATGGTACTGCTATTGGAATGGGACTGGCTACTTCTGTAAATAGATTAAAAGATAGTAAAGCCAAGAGTAAAGTAATTATCTTGCTGACCGATGGTGTTAATAACTCTGGTTTTATAGAGCCACAAACAGCAGCTGGTTTAGCAATAGAATATGGTATAAAAACGTATACTATAGGCTTAGGAAGCAATGGTATGGCGCTTTCGCCAATTGGCTATAATCCAGATGGAAGTTTTAGATATGGAATGAGTAAAGTAGAAATTGACGAAGCTTTGCTAAAAGATGTTGCAGATAAAACTGGAGGAAAATATTTTAGAGCTACAGATAATGAGAAATTGTCTGAGATTTATGATGAAATAAATAAATTAGAGAAAACGGATATTGAAGAATTTAAATATTACAACTACGAAGAAAAGTTTAGAGTGTTCGCGCTTTTAGCTTGTGCTTTATTAGTATTGGAATATTTATTGAGGTATACTGTTTTTAGAAGTTTTGTATAAGATATGTATCAATTAGACGAAAAAATATATTTCTATTTATTGGTTTTAATACCAATATTGTTGCTGCTTTTTTTAGGGTTTAAATTCTGGCAAAGAAGAACTCAGAAGAAGTTTGCAGATACAACATTGCTCGATAAATTAAGTCCTAATAGATCGAGCTTTAAACCGTTTATTAAGTTATTGTTTTTACTTTTAGCGATAACATGTTTGGCAGTTGCATTGGTCAATCCAAAGATTGGTTCTAAACTAGAAACAGTTAAACGAGAAGGAGTAGATATTGTTTTTGCTATTGATGTTTCTAAAAGTATGGCTGCAGAAGATATTGCACCAAATAGATTAGAGAAAGCAAAACGGATAGTTTCAGAGATAATAAACAATCTTGCTAGTGATCGTATAGGGATTATTGCGTACGCTGGGCAAGCATATCCGCAGTTACCAATTACAACCGATTATTCTGCTGGGAAAATGTTTTTGCAGAGTATGAATACCGATATGATGTCTTCGCAAGGAACGGCAATAAATGAAGCCATTTCGTTAGCAACTACATATTACGACGACCAAGATCAAACAAATCGTGTATTGTTTTTAATTTCTGATGGAGAAGACCATTCCGACATGGCAATTGAGTCGGTTGAGAAAGCGCGTGAAGCAGGAATTAAAATATATACTATTGGAGTAGGAACACCAAAAGGAGGTCCAATTCCTATTAGAGTAAATGGAATTATAGATTCTTATAAAAAGGATAGAAATGGTGAAGTTGTAATTACACAGCTTAACGAGACTATTTTAGATGGGATTGCTTCGGAAGGAGATGGATCTTATATTAATGGATCTAATACAGGGGAGGTTGTAGATTTTGTTACAGATACCTTGGCAAGGATGGATAAAACTGAATTTGAGTCTAAGCAATATGCAGATTTTAAAGATCAGTTTCAATGGTTTATTGCTGCGGCAATTATATTTTTGTTCCTAGATATTTTCTTATTGGAAAGAAAAACGGTTTGGATTCAGAAATTAAACTTGTTTAATGAGCGAAAGAAAGATGAAAAATAATATAAAAACAATAGCTATAAAAGAGCGATTTTCTATGGATGCTAGAATTGTTTTCCTAACTGTTTTAGCACTTTTTTCCGTAGCTCAAATAGCTGCACAAGATTCAGAAGCTTTAGAAAAAGCTAAAGAGAAGGCTTTATCTGAGTCAAAAGGTTATACTTATGAAGGAAACGAAATTTTATCAGAAAGTGATGATGCTGTTGCTGCTGAAGTAGAATATCGTAAGGCTATAGCTAAAAGTTCTGCAAATGCAAAAGCTAAATATAATTTAGGAAACGTTTATTATAAGGATGAGAGCATGGGCGAAGCTTTTATGCGATATAAAGAAGCGGGAACCACAGCGGAAACTAAAGAAGAAAGACATAGCGCATATCATAACTTGGGAAATGTATTCATGAAGAATAAAGAGTACCAGAAAGCAGTAGAAGCGTATAAAGAAGCGCTTAGAAACGACCCATCTGATGAAGAAACACGTTATAATCTTGCCTTAGCCAAAGAAATGCTTAAAAAGCAGCAAGACGAGAATAAGGATAATCAGAATAAAGACGACCAAAACCAAGACGAGAATAAAGACAACCAAGATAATCAGGATCAGAACCAAGACGATCAAGACAAGAAAGATGGCGATGAAGGGGAAGATAAAAAAGACGATCAAGGTGAGGAAGGTGACGAGAATAAAGAGGGAGACAATAAAGATGAGCAAGGAGAGAATCCTGAAGATAAAAACCAGGATGAAGGAAAGAATGATAAACAAGATCAGCAGAAGCAGAATCCTGAAGGTAAACCTGAAGAACAGCAACAACAGCCTAGGCCAGATCAGTTATCACCGCAGCAGGTGAGAAATATTTTGGAGGCTATGAATAATGAGGAGAAGAAAGTTCAGGAGAAAGTAAATGCTGAAAAAATAAAAGGTGCGCCAGTAAAATCTGAAAAAGATTGGTAGAGAAATGAAGATTAGAATATTAATAATAGCTTTTATTATAGGATTTTTTGGGAATGCATATTCCCAAGATGAGGTACAGTTTGAGGCCAAGGCCAGCAAGCAGAAGCTTGGTGTGAATGAGCGCTTACGTATTGAATTTAGTATGAATAAAGATGGAGATAATTTTGTACCTCCTTCTTTTGAAGGCTTTAGAGTAGAAATGGGACCAAATCAATCTGTGAGTCATTCATGGGTGAATGGAAAACGTTCTTTTTCGAAATCATATTCTTATATAATTTCTCCTATTTCAAAAGGGAATTTTACAATTAATCAAGCAAAAGTAGAGATTGATGGAAGTACTTATAAAACATTTCCAATAAAGATAGAAGTTACTGGTGCAGTTAGCGATCCGAACGCTCCTCCTTCAGCAGACGAAATTGCTGGAGAGAATTTACATTTGGTAGCCGAAGTCTCTGACGCTAGTCCTTATTTAAATGAAGCGGTAAGCGTTGTTTATAAGCTTTATGTAAGCCCAAGTATTAATGTTTCTAATTTTGTGCCTAAAGCAAATCCTACGTATAATAATTTCTGGTCTCAAGATATAAAGGTTAAAAGATATAATGTTGAGAATGGATTGTATAATGGAAAACAGTATCGCTTTGTAGTTCTTAAAAGAGTTGTTTTATATCCTCAAAAAACGGGATCTTTAGAGATAGAGCCACTTTCTTTAGATGTAACGGTAGATGTGCCTACTAATAGAAGAGATGTTTTTGGAGGCAGATTGTTTACGCAAACTCATAAAACAGTTACTGCTGGGCAAAGAAAACTTAATGTTCGTCCGTTGCCTACAAAAGGAAAGCCTGATGGTTTTACTGGTGCTGTAGGGCAGTTTGATTTTGATGTGATTACTTCAAAATCTGATTTAAAAGCAAATGAATCTTTAAGTGCTAAGATAAAAGTATCTGGAAAGGGTAATTTAAAACTTATTAGCTTACCAAAGTTAACGCTACCAAGTTCTTTGGAAGTATATGAGCCAGAGCATGAAGAAAGTGTTTCTACGAACTTATCTGGAATGAGTGGTGAGATTTCCGATAATTATACCATTGTTCCTCAGTACAAGGGGAAATATCCAATTCCAGGCGTTGCTTTTTCATATTTCGATCCAAAGGAAGAAGCATATAAAACGATAACTTCCCAGCAGTCGGTAATTAATGTGTATGAAGGGCCTACAAGTGCTTCTGTTGCGAATGCAACAAATGATAATGCAGATAGTAGTACTTTAAATAAGCAACCAGTTTCTACTATTGGAGATCAGTTTAGATATATAAAATTGGATGCTGATTTTGTGTCTAAGAAAGCGAATGTCTTCTTTGGTTCTATTTTGTATTATATATTATTATTAGCTCCTTTATTGTTAATCCCTATTGCAATATTGATAGGTAAGAAAAGAGCAGCTATGGCTGGAGATGTTGTTGGAAATCGTGTGAGAAAGGCTAATAAACTTGCTAAGAAATATTTATCTGAAGCCAAACGTAACTTAGGTAATAAAGAAGCTTTCTATGAGTCTTTAGAGCGAGCGTTGCATAATTATTTACGTGCGAAATTAAAGTTAGTAACTTCAGAATTTAGTAAAGAGAAAATTAGTGAATTATTGCTGTCTAAAAGTGTGGATGAGCAGGTTGTAAATGAGTTTATTGCATTATTAAAAAGTTGTGAGTTGGCAAGGTATTCTCCGAGTACGATTGCTGAGATGCAGAGTGATTATAATAAAGCAGCCGAAGTTATTTCGTTAATCGATAAACAGTTTAGATCATGATTCGAGGTTATAAAATTTTATATAAAAGTATTGTGCTCGTCCTTTTCTTGTTAATTTCTGTTTCAGGATTAGCACAGCAGGAGTCTGCATTTCAAGAAGGAAATGATTTTTATCACGACGGTGAATATCAAGAAGCCATAGATTCATATTTAAAGGCAGAAAAAGGGAACCTGCATTCTGTAGCATTGTATTATAACTTAGCTAATTCATATTATAAATTAAATGAAATAGCACCGAGCATTTATTATTATGAAAAAGCTTTATTGTTGAATCCTGACGATGAGGATGTAAAAAACAACTTAAAGTTCGCTCAACAAATGACTGTTGATGCTATTGAAGTATTACCACAAGTAGGGATAGATAAGATTTTTGGGAAATTAATTAATAAGTTCTCTTACGCAACATGGGCGATTTTAGCTATTGTCTTTATGGTTTTGTTTGTGTTAGCTTTCTTACTTTATTATTTTGCTTCTTACCATACTAAGAAGCGAGTATTTTTCGCTATTAGTATAATTTTCATGATAGCTTCTATTGGTAGTTTTGTATTTGCACATTCTCAATATGGAGCTGTAAATGCTAAAGATCCTGCTATAATATTTGCAAAAGAAACACCAGTTATGTCCGAACCAAACATGGGAAGTACTGAGGTTTTTTTACTACACGAAGGAACCAAAGTAAGCGTTTTAGATACCGTTGGAGAATGGAAGAAAATTAGGCTTACAGACGGTAAAATCGGTTGGTTGCCAAGCAGTGAGATAAAAATAATCAAAGATTTTTAGTTGTTCCTTAACAGAAAAATCAATAACAAATATTATCTTTACATTTATTGTAATGTAATTTGCTAGCATTGGATACAAATAAGAAAATATTTGTTTGTTTTTTTTTATTCATATTCTGCTCTTTCTTGATAACACCGGCAATTTTAACGGTAGTAGAGAAAGGTGCAGATATAGCCTATTATTATAATTTAGCAGAAGAAGAAAAGAAAGATACCAATACAAATGGGTTGAAAGAAGTTAAAGAAATGCCTTACCCTAAGGACTTAAACTTACAGCTCTCCCAGATTTCTAAAAAAAAAGAAAATTATTTTTACTACTTCAAGCGCCATTACGATCAAGTAATGGATGTTATTATACCGCCTCCAGAGGCCTTTACTGTATAATTAATTAGATCAGAATTCATTTTTGAAATTACGAATAGTTCGGCATAAATTTTTGTTTAACTCAGTTAGTACATCAGTAATGAAATAAATAGGATCTAATTTATTATAGTTTCGTTTTTCAAATAAGATTTATAGTAAAGTTTCAATAGGCTTTCGCGTTACGCGGAGGTATAATATAGTTAGATATGTTTAAACATTTAAAAAAAGATTTACCGGCTAGTCTTGTCGTATTTTTTGTAGCCCTTCCATTATGTCTGGGAATTGCATTGGCCAGTGGAGCGCCATTGTTTTCTGGTTTGATAGCTGGAATTGTAGGAGGGATTGTAGTAGGAAGCTTGAGTGGTTCTTCAATAGGAGTTAGTGGACCAGCAGCAGGTTTAGCAGTTATAGTTTTAGCTGCGATAGCTAATTTAGGATTCGAGAACTTTTTAGTAGCAGTAATTATTGGTGGTGCACTTCAAATTTTATTGGGAGTGTTAAAAGCTGGTATTATTGGATATTATTTCCCTTCGTCTGTAATTAAAGGAATGTTGGCAGCCATAGGTATCATTATCTTTTTAAAACAAATTCCTCATGCATTTGGATATGATTCTGATTATGAGGGGGATTTAAATTTCTTCCAAATGGATGGAGAGAATACGTTTTCAGCAATAGGAGCAATGTTTGATTTTATTTCTCCTGGAGCTCTTTTAGTAACATGTATTTCGCTATTCATTTTATTATTTTGGGAGAAAGTTTTATCAAAAAAACACGATATATTTAAAATTATACCAGGGCCGTTAGTAGCAGTAGTTGTAGGTATTTTATATTATATGTTTGTAGATCCAACTTCTTCGCTTGCAATAGCAAAAAATCATTTAGTTTCTGTACCAGTTCCAGAGAGTGCAACAGATTTTATGAGTCAGTTTACATTCCCTAATTTTGGAGCGATTACAAATCCGCAAGTATGGGTTGCAGGGGTAACAATTGCTATTGTGGCTAGTTTAGAAACACTATTGTGTGTAGAAGCTACAGATAAGTTAGATCCAGAGAAAAGAACAACTCCAACAAATAGAGAGCTTTTTGCTCAGGGAACAGGAAATATTGTTTCTGGACTTATTGGAGGGCTTCCAATTACACAAGTAATTGTACGTAGTTCTGCGAACCTTCAATCAGGAGGTAAGACAAAACTATCAGCAATTATTCATGGATTTTTATTGCTAGGATCGGTAATTTTGATTCCGTTGTTACTTAATAAAATTCCATTAGCAGTATTAGCTGCAATTTTATTAATTGTAGGTTATAAACTAGCAAAACCAGCTTTATTTAAGCAAATGTTTAAGTTAGGAAGTGAGCAGTTTATTCCTTTTATTGTAACTGTTTTCGGTGTAGTATTCACAGATTTATTAGTAGGAATCGGTTTAGGATTGGCTGTAGGGATTACAATAATTTTAATTAAAAATTATCAAAATTCACATTTCTTGCATATTCAGAAAACAGAAGATGGAAGTCATGTTGTTAAAATGACTTTAGCAGAAGAGATTTCTTTTCTTAATAAAGGCGCTATTTTGAAGGAGCTTAATGCACTTCCAGAAGATACATTGTTGGAATTGGATGTGAGTAAGACTTTGCGATTAAATTATGATATTTTAGAAATTCTTGATGATTTTGCTATTAAAGCTAAAGATAAAAATATTGAAGTTAAATTGATTTCTGATAAAGGAGTTCTTTACAATCCGAAAAGCTTTACTGAATTTTTTAGATCAAAAAATAGAAAAGCGGCTTAATTGTTTATTTAAAAAAGTTTAATTTTAGAAAAAATATATAAATATGAATTTAGAAACGGTATTCGATAATAATAAAAAGTGGATTCAATCTAAACTCGATGTAGACTCAAATTATTTTGAAGAATTAGGGAAAGGACAAAGTCCTGAGCTATTGTATATAGGATGTTCTGATAGTAGAGTTACAGCTGAAGATTTAATGGGCTTAACACCGGGAGAAGTTTTTGTACATAGAAATATTGCAAACATGGTGGTAGGTACAGATTTAAATGCAATGTCTGTATTAGATTACGCTGTTAATCATTTAAAAGTAAATCATGTTGTAGTATGTGGTCATTATTCTTGCGGTGGAGTGAAAGCAGCTATGCAATCTGCTGATTTAGGAATTTTAAATCCATGGTTAAGAAATATTCGTGATGTGTATCGTTTACATAAAACTGAATTAAATGCTATTGAGGATGAAGATAAACGTTACGATCGTTTAGTTGAATTAAACGTTCAAGAGCAATGCGTAAACCTAATTAAGACGGCTACAGTACAAAAAGCATATAGAGATAGAAGCTTAAAAGTACATGGTTGGGTGTTTGATATTCACACAGGAAAGTTAATCGATTTAAAGATTGATCTTGATGGTATTTTAAATAATATCATGGAGATTTATCACTTAGACTAATGTAAGAGATATCAAAATCAAATAATATTTTATATCGTCATCTGTTTTTGTGATGATATTGAGGGCAAAAAAAATCCTGCGGAGTTTTCTCCGTAGGATTTTTTGCTTTCTACTGTTACATATCTTAGTTGTTCTTTTAAAGATATATCCTTTTAGCCTTTGTGTTGTATTCTTTATAGATTTCTTCTTTTATTTCTAACCTAAAGTTCATCTCTGTTTTAATTTTAATCTCCAATTTATAAGGGTTTAGGTTAGTTATTCTGGTTGTAGTACATTATTATTTAAATTTTATTCTACATTTATTGACTTAGTAATCAAATATTTTTAATATAATGTCATCTGTTTCTTATAATTTTATTTTTAGTTACATTATTTTGTTATACATTATGACCGCATAAATGCTTGTTTTATAGGTGTGTGTTGAATTTTCGCACGACTTCGTAAGAAAATTCGAAATAAATAAAAGAGTTTAGTGAATGAAGAATTTTTTCTCCAATCTTAAAAATGATGCTTTTGGAGGTGTCACAGCAGGAATAGTAGCATTACCACTAGCGTTAGCTTTTGGTGTTAGTTCAGGATTAGGTCCTAGCGCGGGACTTTATGGAGCCATATTTTTAAGTTTCTTTGCAGCGCTATTTGGTGGAACTAATACACAGATTTCTGGACCAACTGCTCCGATGACTGCTGTAAGTATGGTCGTAATAGCAAGTATTATTGGCGCTAATGATGGGGATGTTGCGCAAGCTTTACCTGCTATTTTAGCTGTTTTTCTCCTAGCAGGATTGATGCAAGTAGCGTTCGGACTTGCTGGTGTTGGAGTGTATATTAAATATATACCATATCCTGTAGTTTCTGGTTTTATGACTGCTATTGGAGTAATTATTTTGATTACCCAATTGCTCCCAATGGTGGGGTACTATCCTAAAGAAGATAAAGCTTTTGTGAGTGAGTTTACTCCCTATGCTGAGGAGATATTATTAGATAGGATTTTAAAGGAAGAAGCCGGAGAAGGTATTTTGGTGCTAGATGATTTTAAAGAAACAGTAAGTAGAGCTGAAGAAATTGATGATGATAAGATCCATACTGAAGCTGTTGTGTTAGCTAAAAAATCTGCTTCTGGTGTCATAGGAGCTATTAAGACTTTTCCTCGTGCTTTGAACAATATAAATTGGTTAGAACTTGCTTTAGGACTAATTACCATATTCATTATATACGGATTTAAGCGAATTACAACCGCTATTCCAAGCACATTAGTTTCATTATTAGTGGTCTCTGGAGCGGCAATGATATTAGGATTAGATTATCGTCCCATACAAGAGATTCCTGGAGGATTCCCAATTCCACACTTCGAAATATTTACATCGTTTAGTATCTCCTCTATATTGCCTTATATTTTCACTGCTTTTACTTTGGCGTTATTAGGAGGTATTGACTCGCTATTAACTTCTGTTGTTGCCGATAATATGACTAAAACAAAACATAAACCTAATAAAGAATTAATAGGACAAGGTATTGGTAATAGTATAGCTGCCTTATTTGCTGGATTGCCTGGAGCTGGAGCGACCATAAGAACAGTAGTTAATATTAAAGCAGGAGGTGCAACGCGTCTTTCTGGGATGATGGCTGGAATTCTTTTACTGATTGTACTATTAGCATTAGGTCCTATTGCATCTAAGATTCCTGCCGCTGTTTTAGCGGGTATTTTGGTTACAGTAGGTCTTGGAGTTATGGATTATAAGGGGTTAAAAGCAATTCCGAATATGCCAAAAAGTGAAGTTTTTATAATGGTAACGGTAATGTTACTTTCTACTTTTTGGAATTTAGTATATGCTGTAGGGATCGGTTTGGTGATTGCTGCTTTAGTATTTATGAAGAAAATTGGAGATCATACAGCACAAGCATCTGATGTAAAAATGTTAAAAGAAGAAGACTGGAAAGATGAGATGGATTTCCCAGAAAGCTTGAAAGAGGAAGTCTTTATTAAGCATTTAAAAGGGCCTCTTTTCTTTGGGTTTACCAGTGAATTCCAACACCTTTCGTCTCAAATTCCTATGACTGCTTCTCATGTGGTTATCAGAATGGATAAAGTTCCCTATATGGATCAGTCTGGAGTGTATGCAATGGAAGATGTGTTGATAGAACTCAGTAGTGCCAATATAGAAATTTTATTTGTAGATGTTAATAAGCAGCCTAGATATCTAATGGAAAGAGTTTCTCTGATCCCAAGATTAGTGCCAGAAAATCATGTTTTTAAAGATTTTAATGAGTGCTTGCTCTATATAAAAATGAATGTTAAGGATAAATACCCTAAGAAGTAAGGATAAGGCTGAATTATTAAGATGTTTCTTTTAGAACCCAGTCAAAAACAAAATTTCCGATACTTTTTACGGGTTCATAAGTAGCGGAGTTTTCGAGGGTTTTCTGGTCTATAAACTCTATTGTTTGGTTAGAACGGTCTATAAAAATTAAGATGGCTCCAAGGATAATAGCAATCTTTAATCCTCCAAAAACGCCTCCTGAAATCCTATTTAAGAGTCCTAAAGCGGCTAGATTAGCTATTTTGGTAAGGAGCTTTCCAATTAAAGAAACAGCTAATATTATTAATATAAATGTAATTGCAAAAGCAGTGAGGCTAATGTATTTTTCATCCCAGCTAACCTGTTCTTTTAAATAGTCTCCAATAAAATAGGAAAAATGGATGGCGCCATATATACCTAATACTAAAGCAATCAGGGAAGCTATTTCAATGAAAAGACCTTTCATAAAACCACGCACTAAGCCAAATAGAATAAGTCCGCCAATAATAATATCTATAAAGTTCATGCAATGATTGCTTTTCAACAAATATAAATCTTTTTTTAAATTATAATTAAGACCATAATTGATGGCCTCTTTAATCGCGGATAAAGAATTAATGTTAACGGTTAAATACTTATGGATTAACTTTCTATTTTTGTACAAAATTGAAAGATGGCAAGAGACGAGGTATTAAAGATGAAATGGGATTTGTTGGTTACTAAATTATCCAATCAGTTTGCTGATGGAGATGAGTTAGAGCTTGACGGAATTATATATTTAATAGGTGTTCAGGAACTTGGACAACTAAATAGAAAGTTTAAAAAAGACGAGAAGCTTAATTTAATGCATATTGCTATTTGTAGACTTTTAGAGCCTTATGGTTATTATGAGTTTGATTTTTTTGATGATGATGGTTGGCCGCATTATACTATAAAAGAACAATTGCCAGTGCTCAAAGCAGGAGAGCAATCTGTATTAATGAAAGAAGCGATTGTTCAATATTTTATAGAAGGTGGTTATATCGAGTAATTTTTAAAAGTATTATTAAAAAATGGTTTTTAAAAAGAATTATAAGTTCAAGGAAACTACATTATATTCTTTAGAAATCTTTAAATTTGCCCTTCCAAAGAAAAGTTGGTTATGATAGATACTATTAAGGAACATATCGGAAAAGTAAATAGCTTTACAGCTGCTACTTTAGATGAAGTTGAAGCATTTAGAATTGAATATTTAGGAAAAAAAGGATTGTTGAATGATTTTTTTGCTGAATTTAAAAATGTTCCTAATGAACAGAAAAAAGAATTCGGACAGGTAATTAACCAGTTGAAAACTTCTGCTCAAGAAAAGGTTAATTCTCTAAAAGAAGCCTTAGAAAATAATGATGCAGATAGTAATCAATATGGAGATTTAACTCGTCCTGGAATGCCATTAGAGCTAGGAGGGAGACATCCAATTTCTATCGTTAAGAATCAAATTATAGATATCTTTTCTCGTATCGGGTTTAATGTTTCTGAAGGACCAGAAATTGAAGACGATTGGCATAATTTCACAGCTTTAAATTTACCTGAATATCATCCAGCAAGAGATATGCAGGATACTTTTTTTGTACAAAAAGATCCAGATGTTCTATTGCGTACACACACATCTTCTGTGCAAGTGCGCTACATGGAAAATAACAAGCCACCAATTAGAACAATTTCTCCTGGTCGTGTATTTAGAAATGAAGCAATTTCTTCACGTTCTCATTGTTTCTTTCACCAAGTGGAAGGTCTTTATATAGATAAAGGAGTTTCTTTTGCAGATTTAAAGCAGACATTACAGTATTTTACTACCGAAATGTTCGGGAAATCTAAAATTCGCTTACGTCCTTCTTACTTTCCATTTACTGAGCCAAGTGCAGAGGTGGATGTATATTGGGGGTTAGAAACAGAAACCGACTATAGAATGACTAAAGGTACGGGCTGGTTAGAAATTATGGGTTGTGGTATGGTAGATCCAAATGTATTGGAAAACTGTGGGATCGATTCTAAAGAATATTCAGGATTCGCCTTTGGAATGGGGATTGATAGAATTGCATTGTTACTACATCAAATATCTGATATTAGAATGCTTAGTGAAAATGATATTCGTTTTCTAAAGCAATTTAAATCTGTATTATAAATAATTATAACTGATGAAAAAAGATATTGAAATACCAGTTGCAGAAGAAGTTTATATCGCCGCTGTAAATGAGTGGGATGAAAAACACCTATCTAAAACATGGTATATTTATCTTATTAATAATCGAAATACCCCTTTGGAGGCTTCTCTTCTTGTTTCCAAAGGGTATGCCGAAGAAATGAAAACTACAACCATGCGCCATGGTCTTGGTGATCTGGATGCAAAATCTTTTCGTAAAGTAGAACTTCTTCATGAGGATCTTTTTAAATTAGAAAATGAATTCTTTTTAACTTTTTTTGCAGACAATAAGCTATATGAAAGAAAGTTTATTTTTGATGCACATCAGATCTCGGAGAGTAATCAAATCAATATTCCTATAATGGAAGTGGATGGGGTTTTAGCTAGATAAATCCCATAAAACATATTATTTGTTCGGTATAATCACTATTATAATTGATTAACCGTATTTTTATTTATCTGAAATAGTTGTTATTAGCTTAAAATTATTATTTTCGTTTAAAGAATATATTCTATGTAATAAATAGATTATATATATTACTTGATTTAATAGTTTTAGAGGTAGTAATTTTATTATGAATTTATGGTTTTTTACAGATGATAGAGATGAGATAACAAAACTTCGATTCTTAGCACTTTGCGTGATTATCTCTGCTTTTTTGTTTGAAACATATGATGAGTTAGTGCTCAATGGTAATTTTATAAAAGGTTGTGTAGATGTACTTATAACTCTTATTATATTATCTTTATTAGTGTTAAATAGATTTAAGGTCATTTCATTAAAGGTGATTTTAACTATCGTAATGTATTGTATTCTTCTTTTTATAACTTTTTCAGCACCAATTGAAGGGATACATAATTTAGATTCAGCAATTACATTTTTTGTAAAGGGGGAGCTTATTTTTGTTTTATTAATTGTTGGGATGGGGGTTTTAGTTGATCCTCTTCATATAAACTATTGCATAGCATTAAATCTAATTTTTGCAACTTTCTTGGTTTATTACTTGTTTACAATCGATTTACATATTCCAACTCCTAAATTATTTTATTATCTAGTAATTTCATCTGGGTCTGGTATTATAGCAAAGCGTTTGTATGTCCATCTATTAAGTCTTCAGTCTAAATTAAGAGAAGCTAATAATGATATTACTCTTAAGAACGAAAGACTTATTCGGGTAAATAAATCTAACCAAGAGTTGTTTGTAATATTGGGTCATGATATGAAAACACCTTTTGTTCATATTAGGATGTTGTTAGATTTAATGGAACGTGCAGATTTTTCTAAAGATAAGTTTGATAAGTATAAAGCAATGCTTGATGAAGCTACTGCTAATGGAAGTAAATTACTTAGAAATTTATTGGAGTGGGTGCATAACAATTCTTTAGAGCATGAAATGAAAATCACACCTTTCCCACTTCATTCTTTAGTTGAAGAAGAGATAGAAATGTTTAAAAATACATATATATCTAAAGAGGTCAAGATTGTTAATTTAATCCCTAAAGATCTTATTATAAATGCGGATATGAATATGTCTTCAGTAATTATTAGAAACTTACTTTCTAATGCTATAAAATATTCTCATGTAAATTCTAAGATTGAAATTGGAGTAAGAGATATTAATAAGAGCCATCATATTTATGTAAAAGATTTTGGAGTAGGTGTTAGTGAAGCTGTAGTAGAGAAAATTAAGAAAAATATAAAAGTGTCTTCCATGCCAGGAACTATGAATGAGCAGGGTACGGGCTTAGGAATAAATATTTGTAAAAAATTAGCGTATCATCATGGTGGTGATATTACTGTTGCTGCAGATGATGAGGTAGGTAGTACATTTATTTTTATTCTCCCTCAATAAAACAAATATTTTTTTCTACTTGAATTATTTCTTCACTATATTTAACATATATTAGTTCCTTTCCCCTTTTTTTAGATTTCCCCCACACATATTTATAAGTTAATAATGAGCGTTTTAAGCGCTTTTTAAGTTCTTTGATAGATTTAACAAACTATTAACGACTGTTTAGTTCGGTATTATCCGAACTAGAGTTAATTTTGCGCTCTTATTTAGGCACTATGTTAATAGATGAAAAATTAAATAAAGTAAAGGCAGAGCTTATTGAAGAGATGGGAGTGTATTTTGAGTGTCAAGATATATTATCTCCATTGTCTTCAAGGATTTTTGCTTATTTAGCTTTAGCGGGAGATGATGGCGTTACCTTCGATGAAATTTTAGAAGAGTTAAAGATTAGCAAGAGCTCAGCTTCTACTAATCTTCAGCTTTTACAGTCTATGGGTAGAGTTGGATATTACACTAAGCCTGGAGATCGTAAGAGATATTTTAAAGTTTCGTTTGATAATATGGTGAACCGTTTAGATGATAAAATTAATTCTTGGAAAAAAGAAAAGGAGTTACATATCAAAGTGCTCGATTATCGTCATAAGGTTTTGTTAGCAAACGATAAAATCGACCGTGAAATAGAAAATAGAAAAGATTTATCATATAACAAACACTATATAGAGTTTGTGGATAGGATGATCGAAAATTTGCATAAATTAAAAAGTAATTTAATAACTGTCAACCAAGATAAATAATGGGTTCAAAATTATATTCAAGAATTATATTAATGGGACTTTCAGTAGTCTTATTAAGTTGTGGAGGTAAGAAAGAGCAGGATCAAAGTCAAGCGCAAAAGGCCATGCCATTTCCTACTGTTAAAGTAGAAAGTAAAGAAATTACAGGTTATAAGACCTACCCAACAAGCATAGAGGGGGTTCTTAATAGTGATGTGCGTGCTAAAGTTTCTGGTTACATCAAAGAGGTTTTAGTAGATGAAGGAGAGAAAGTGAGTAAGGGACAGACTTTGTTTAGACTAGAAACAGAATCTTTAAGTCAAGACGCACAAGCTGCACAGGCTAGCGTTAATGTGGCGCAGGTTAATGTAGATAAGTTGAAGCCACTTGTAGAGAAAGGGATCATCAGTAAAGTGCAATTGGAAACAGCAAAAGCAAACTTAGAGCAAGCAAAAAGTAATTATAGTAGTATTAATGCTAGTATTGGTTATGCAACTGTTAAAAGTTCTGTGGATGGATATGTAGGTGCTATTCCTTTTAGACAAGGTACTCTTGTGAGTCCAAACGATCAAACACCATTAACAACGGTTTCAGATATTAAGCAGGTTTATGCTTACTTTTCTATGAATGAGGAGGATTACATTGATTACATTCAGAACACAAAAGGAGATACTCGTCAAGAAAAACTAGATAATTTCCCTGAGATAGATCTTGTTTTAGCAAATGGAGCTTTATATCCACATAAAGGAAAAATTAAAACTGTAACAGGGCAAATCAATCAGAATACTGGTACGGTTAGTTTTAGAGCGACTTTTGATAATCCAAACTCATTGCTAACCAATGGGAATAGTGGGACAATAAAAATTCCAACTATATATAAAGATCAACCTGTTATTTCTCAAGAATCTACATTTGAACAACAAGGTCAAGTGTTAGTTTATCATGTGAATGATGAAAATAAAGTTTCATCAGAAGTAATAAAAATTAGTGATGAGATAGACAATCTATATGTTGTGAAATCTGGAGTGAAAGTAGGAGATGTGATTGTAGCTAAGGGAGTAGGGAAACTAAGAGAAGGGATGCTTATTGCTCCCCAAGAAGTTTCTTACGACAGTATAGTCAAGCCAATAAAAACTTTATTTAGAAACTAGAAGCTTAAAACATAAGATATGCTAAAGACATTTATTGAGAGACCTGTATTGTCTACAGTAATCTCTATTATATTAGTAATATTAGGGGTTTTAGGGGTTATTTCACTCCCTATAGAACAGTATCCTGATATTGCTCCAGCTACGGTTCAAGTAAATGCTACTTATCCTGGAGCGAGTGCAGAAACAATATTAGAGAGTGTTATTGTTCCGATTGAGGAGCAAATAAACGGAGTGGAAGGGATGACTTATATCACTTCAACAGCTACAAACTCTGGAACAGCTAATATTACTGTTTATTTTGATGAAGATACAGATCCAGATATTGCCGCTGTAAACGTTCAGAATAGAGTTTCGAGAGCAAACTCTTTATTACCACAAGAGGTGGTTCAAACAGGGGTAATTACACAAAAGCAGCAAACAAGTTCGTTGATGTTTATATCATTCTATTCAACGAATAAAGATTACGATGCTACTTATTTACAGAATTACCTTAAGATTAACGTAATTCCAGAATTACAGCGTGTTAAAGGTGTTGGAGACGTTAATGTGTTTTCGCAGCAGGATTATGCAATGCGTCTTTGGTTAAAGCCAGAGAAGCTAGCTGCTTATAACCTAATTCCAACAGATGTTGTTGCAGCATTGACCGAACAAAGTTTGGAGGCTGCTGCCGGATCTTTAGGGGAAAATAATGGAGAGGCATTTTCATATGTTATTAAATATAGTGGACGTTTTAAGACCGAAACTCAATATGAGGATATTATAATAAAAGCGTTAGGCGATGGTCAGTATTTAAGACTTAAGGATGTAGCTGATGTAGAATTAAATGCGCAATCTTATGCTGCAAATTCTGTTACAAAAGGTTTTCCAAGTATAAACATGGCAATTTATCAGACTAAAGGTTCTAATGCACAAGAGATTATAGAAACTATTCAAGGGAAATTAGATGATCTAAAACCTACTTTTCCAAAAGGAGTTGAGCTATTTATTCCATATAATACGAATGACTTCTTAACAGCGTCTATTGAAAAAGTAGTACATACGCTAGTAGAAGCCTTTATATTGGTTTTTATTGTTGTATTTATCTTCTTACAAGATTTCCGTTCAACGCTTATTCCTGCAATTGCAGTACCAGTGGCGATTATTGGAACGTTCTTTTTCCTGAATGTTTTCGGATATTCTATAAACCTATTAACGTTATTTGCATTAGTACTGGCAATTGGTATTGTTGTCGATGATGCCATTGTGGTCGTCGAGGCCGTCCATGCAAAAATTGAGGAAGGAAATTCTGAGTCCGCGAAATCTGCAACCATCGATGCGATGCATGAAATTTCTGGAGCTATTATTTCGATTACATTAGTAATGGCGGCCGTATTTATTCCAGTAACCTTTATTCAAGGTCCTACAGGGGTATTTTATGAGCAATTCGGTATTACACTTATTGTGGCGATCATGATTTCTGCAGTAAATGCATTGACCTTGAGTCCTGCATTATGTGCATTATTGCTAAAAACACATACAGAGGAAGAAAAGAAGAACACTTCTTTCTTACAACGATTTTATGATGGTTTTAATAGAGGATTTAACGCTATAACTCAGCGTTATGGTAAATCCCTAGGGTTTTTATATAAGCATAAATGGATTACAGGAGTTGCTTTACTGGCGTCTATAGCGGGTATTGTATGGGTTTCTTCAACAACACCTACAGGTTTTGTGCCTAGTGAAGACCGTGGAATTATTTTTGCCAATGTTGAATTGCCTCCAGGTTCTTCAATTGATAGAACAGGAGAAGTTAATAGATTATTATATGAAAAAACCAAAGATCTTCCTGGAGTAGAAGGAGTATCTGTAATTAGTGGTTTTAGTTTACTAGGAGGTAGAGGTAGTAACTACGGATTAGGATTTATAAAATTAGATGATTGGGAGAAACGTGGTGAAGATTCTCTTTCTGTAGATGCTCTTACTAAAAAACTCTTCGGTTTGGCGGCTTCTATTCCTGAAGCAAATATTGTCTTCTTTGCTCCGCCGAGTATACCTGGATTTGGAGTTTCCTCTGGGTTTGAGGTTAACCTTTTAGATAAATCAGGAGGTGCTTTTACAGAGCTGGATCAAACTAATCGTGATTTTATGACTGCCTTAATGCAGCATCCTGAAATACAATATGGACAATCGTCATTCAATACAAGATATCCACAGTACGAAATGGAAATCAACGTTCCATTGGCTAAAGAAAAAGGAGTTCCTATAAACTCTATATTTTCAACATTACAGGGGTATATAGGAGGTATTTATGCATCCGATTTCTCAAGATTTGGAAAGCAGTATCGTGTATACTTACAAACACTTCCTGAGAATAGAGATAATAAAGATGCTCTTAATGGTCTTTATGTTAGGACAGGAGAAGGAGAAATGGCTCCAATTACACAGTTTGTAAAACTGAAGAGAGTATATGGACCGCAATCTGTAACAAGATTTAATCTTTTTAACTCATCAAAAGTAACTGGAGCAACAAATCCAGGATTTAGTACAGGGGATGCTATTGCTGTTGTAGAAGCAGAAGCTGCTAAGCTACCAGCAAATTATGATATTGCTTACTCTGGATTAACAAGAGAAGAGGTGAGTGCCGGAAGTCAGACGATTTTAATATTTATTTTAAGTATTGTCTTTGTATACTTCTTATTAGCAGCACAATATGAGAGTTATTTATTACCGTTCTCTGTTATTTTCTCTCTTCCATTAGGGGTTTTTGGAGCTTACTTTACTACGAAAGTGGTAGGATTGGAAAACAATATATATTTCCAGATTGCATTAATAATGTTAATTGGATTACTGGCGAAGAATGCAATTCTTATTGTGGAGTTTGCGCTCCAGAGACGTAAAAATGGTGAAAGCTTATCTGAAGCAGCTATACATGGAGCAAAAGCGAGACTTCGACCTATTTTAATGACTTCATTTGCATTTATCTTAGGATTGATGCCGTTAGCATTAGCAGGTGGTGTAGGAGCAGCAGGAAATAGATCAATTGGTACAGGAGCTGTTGGTGGAATGTTAATAGGTACCATTTTAGGAGTATTTTTTATTCCGATATTGTTTGTAATCTTTCAATGGTTACAAGAACGTATTTCTGGAGCACCAAAAGTAGCAGTAGAACCTCATGATAACTCAAATTAAGATGAAGAATTTAAAGAAATATAGAATCTTATTAGGTCTTAGTATTCCATTGCTTTTGCAGTCTTGCTTTGTAGCTAAGAATTACGAAAGGCCTGAAGTAGAGACCGAAAACTTATATAGAACTGATAATATTTCTCAGGATAGCACTTCTTTAGGAATGGTTTCTTGGCGTGAATTGTTTCAAGATCCAATTCTGGAGAAACATATAGAAACTGCATTAGAGAACAATCTAGATATTAGAATGGCAGTTCAGCAAATTGTTGCTTCGGAGGCTTATTTAAAGCAAGGAAAGGCTGGTAATTATCCAACACTTGGTGTTAATGGGACGGTTACGCGTCAGCAAAACTCAGAGAATAGTCAGTTTGGTAGTATTTTTAGTGAGCCATATGAGCAGTACGATTTGACTGCAAATATTTCTTGGGAAGCAGATATCTGGGGGAAAATACGAAGTAACAAAAGAGCTTTTGAAGCTACTTATTTACAAACCTTAGAAGCGCATAAAGCTGTTAAAACAGAATTAATTGCTGCTATAGCTTCTACTTACTATCAATTACTTTCTTTGGATGAACAATTAGAAATCACCAATGAAACGATTGAAAATAGAAAAGGAAGTTTAGAGACTACAAAAGCTTTAAAGGAAGCAGGATTAGTTACTGAGGTAGGAGTTAAGCAAACGGAAGCGCAATTATATACTGCGCAGGCTATAAAGATTGATCTTGAGAACAATATAAAATTATTGGAGAACTCTTTTTCTATTCTTTTAGCTGAGCCACCGCATGCTATTGAAAGAGGAGTTTTAGATGCCCAAAAAATTGATTCTGAATTAACAACAGGGGTGCCATATTTGCTATTGCAAAACAGACCAGATGTAGCTTCAGCGGAATATGGATTGGTAAATGCTTTTGAGCTTACTAATGTCGCTAGAAGTAGCTTTTATCCCTCTATTACTTTAGGTGCTAGCGTTGGTTTTCAGAGTTTAAACTTTGATAATTGGATAGATGCGAGTTCTATTTTTAATTCTTTGGTAGCTGGTTTAGCACAACCAATTTTGAATGGAAGAAAAATACGTACACAATTTGAAGTTTCTAAAGCTCAACAAGAGCAAGCACTTTTAAATTATAAGAAAACGCTGCTGGTAGCTGGAAGAGAGGTGTCTGATGCATTGTATGATTATGATGCCGCTACAGGGAAAATTGAAGTCAGACAAAAAGAATATGAAGCTTATAATTTAGCTACACAATATTCAGAAGAGCTGTTAAATCAAGGTTTAGTTAACTACCTTGAGGTGCTTACAGCTAGAGAGAATTCATTAAATTCTGAATTATTATTGGTTCAGAATAAGTATTACCGTTTAAACTCTATTGTCACTCTATATCAAGCCTTAGGAGGCGGTTGGCAATAAGACTTTCATAAAATATATAGACATTGTGCCCTTACTTATTGTAAGGGCTTTTTGTTTTTAATAATTAAAAGGTGTTAATTAGAGTTTTTAAACTCAACTCATGAATATTAATCAACTTTCACAAGAACAAATAAAAGCAGAGCAAGCCCGATTTATGACTAAAGTATACGGATGGATGTCTGGAGCTTTGATTATAACAGGTTTAATAGCAGCTTGGGTTGCTAATACAGAAGAAATTGTCAATGTTATTTTTAGTAATAAATTATATTTCTACGGATTGCTTATTGCAGAATTTGCTGCTGTTGCCTATTTAAGCGCTGCAATTAATAGGATAAGTGCAAGTACTGCAATCGCTGTGTTTATAGGGTATGCTATATTAAACGGATTAACGTTTTCTGTTATCTTTCTTGCTTTTACATCAGAGTCTATAGCTACTACTTTTTATATTACTGCAGGAACCTTTGGAGCTATGAGTGTTTATGGATATTATACTAAAACCGACCTAACTTCAGTAGGGAATATAGCTTTTATGGGCTTAATTGGGATTATAATAGCCTCAATTGTCAATTTCTTTTTCCAGAATGAAATGTTGTATTGGATTGTGACGTATGCAGGTGTTTTAATTTTTGTAGCGTTAACTGCTTATGATACTCAGAAGATAAAACGAATGAATATCATTGGGAATGAGGGAACAGAAGAAGATACAAAAGAAGCTGTTATGGGAGCTTTAACACTTTACCTAGACTTTATAAACCTATTTCTATTCTTGCTGAGAATTTTTGGAAGAAGGAAATAACCTTTATGGGTTGTGCGTTTCTTTTCTTTCTTAAATTGAAATATTCTTCAAATTATTGATGATAAAAAAGTATCATTCTTTGTTATTTCTTGTGTAGAAAAAACTCTGTTATTAATGTAGTTTGCAATCAGTAAAATTATTGTGATTGCTTACTATAAGCATTCTGCGGTATAAAATGAGATATATAAACAGCGATATTTTTGCAAATTGATATTCACTATTTACTTGTTTTAATCTTGAATGATAGTGTTGATTTAATAAAATGCTTGAATTAGAACTACTGATGTATCTGAGTTATTAAAATTCTTCAATAAATTGAAACCGAATTATTATGAATAGAGTGTTGTATATATTGTGTTGTCTTGTATTTTGTGGAGTTGCTTTAGGGAACGCACAAGAAAAGGAGATGGACGAACTGTGGGGTGGATTAAATAATAATACCGTAGATAAAAAAACGCTTTTTTCTGAAGGGAATTACGCTATGTTTATTCACTGGGGTATTTATTCGGAATTAGCTGGGGTATGGCAGGACACTACTTATTATGGAATTTCAGAATTTTTAATGGATAAGAGACGAGCAGGCATTCCTGTTGATGTTTATAAAAAGCAAGCAAGTAAATTTAATCCAGAAAATTTTAATCCTGACGAAATTGTAAAACTCGCAAAAGATGCAGGGATGAAATATATTATAATCACTGCCAAACATATCGATGGTTTTGCTATGTATGATTCTAAAGTAAGCGATTTTAATATTGTTAAAGCTACGCCATACGGAAAAGACCCGATGAAAGCTTTACAAGAAGCTTGCGAACGAGAAGGACTCGGTTTCGGCTTTTATTATGCACAATATTTAGACTGGACATTTCCTGGAGGGAAAGGAGGTCCTACTAAAGATAGTCAAGGGAATCCTGTAGATTTTGGATATTACTTTGAAAATAAATGTTTGCCTCAAGTTCGAGAAATCACCCAAAACTATGGAGATTTAACTTTGCTTTGGTTTGATACGCCTGGACAGATGGAAAGGAAGTATGTAGAGAAGCTTATTGCAGAAGTTAAGAAAAATCAACCCAACGCTTTAGTTTCTGGAAGGGTAGGACATGGATTAGGAGATTATAATACATTTGGAGACATGCATATTCCAGTACTCAATGTAGATGGATTATGGGAATCTGTAGATGTAACGAATGATAGTTGGGGCTACACATGGTATGATAAAAATTGGAAAACACCTAAGCAAATTTTAATTAATACAATTTCTACTATTGCTAGAGGAGGAACATATATGTTGAATATAGGTCCCAAAGGAGATGGTTCTATCCCTAAAGCTGTAAAAGCTAGTTTAGAGAGTTCTGGATCTTGGATAAAAAGGCATCCTAGTGTTATTTATGGAGCAAGACCTTCTCCTTGGAAAAAAGCATTTTCTTGGGGAGAGGTAACAGTACATAGCAATACTATTCAGTTATGTATTTTTGATTGGCCAGAAAATGGAAAATTAGAATTTTACGGACTAGAGAATAAAATAGTAGGTGCTAAGTTGCAGGGAGAAGATGAAACACTTTCAGTAGCATATAATCAAGAAAATAAGTGGACTACAGTGAATTTACCGTTTCAAAAGCCAGAGAAACTTATAAATGTAGTTACTTTAGAGGTAAAAGGACAAATAAAAGTAGATGACAAACTTGTAGTTGACCCAGTTTACAAAACTGAATTACCTGTAGAGATAGCTAATGAAAATAATGTTACTATTGAAGGGAAACGATGGATGGAAAAATTTGGAGAATGGAAGCATGTTACGCAAGCACATAATTGGATTAAAAAAGAGAGCTATATTTCTTGGGAAGTAAATGTAAATCAACCAGGATATTATCAAACAGAACTACGCTATGCTGGAAATGGACGTATGGTTTGGAAAATCGAATCTTCTCATGGTGAAGTCGTTCAAAACGAGCAAGGTTCCTCTAGTATTTATACAAACTTCCCGATGGGGTGGATAAAATTTGATAAAGCTGGCGTATATGAGCTAAAAGTAAGATTGATGGAAGGTGATACTTCTTCAGCTAGCTTAGAAGGGTTATATCTTGAGCCGATTGAATTTTAAGGTTTATAATCAGCTTTTCTCTTCTTTTAAAATAGCATCAATCGTTGCGTTTAGTTTTTCTTTGTTGCTATAGATAGGATCTAAATCGATGATTTCAACTTTTCGGAACTGTACAGGGTGACTTTCACTTTGTATAGATATAAAGCCTTCTGTTAGCGCTTTTCCGTCTTGTTTAACGGCTGGATCAAAATCTTTAACCCCAGCATCTCCAATTTGAGGATTTGTATATTCAAGAACAGTTTTTCCGTCTATAATATGCTTTACAATGGAGTCTTTTAAAACTAAAAATGTACCACGAACCCATTGATCGCCATGATAAGTTTTAGAATCAGAGTTTGTACAATGTGGGGTAAATAATGAATCGTTTAAGACAACATTTGTTCCTGGAGTGCATAAGTTCAACGTGTGTCTTTCGTTAGTGCCGTCTCCTCCTAAAAATTGCCCTTCAATACTAATTGGAAAATCTTGATCTTTCAGCATTGTTCTTGGGTCTTGGCCATGTAACATAGCGCCGCTATTTCTCCAAGCCCATCCTTCACCGTCTGCAATTTGTTTGTCTATAAATCGGTATTCAATAGCAAGGAAATATGCCGAAAAAGACTTGTCGTAGAATAAATGACCATATTGTTTATTGAAAACATCATTATAACCATCATAATTAACGGTAATGTATCCATCTTTCACGGAAAATGTGTTGGCATAATTTTCGCCAACCTCATGATGTCTAATTTTAGGAATCCAGCCAGAAAGGTCTTCGCCATTAAATAGCTGCTCCCATTCTAGCTGGACTGCTGTATCAGTTTTTAATGTTGGTGTTTCTTTTTTCTCTTCATTGTTTTTACAACCAATCGTAAAAATTAGTCCTGCCAATACTATAAACTGATATATCTTCATCTTAAAAAATAAATTATTCTACAATAAATTTACCTTGCATAGCAGCAAAGTGTCCTGGGAAACTACATAAGAAATCATAAGTTCCAGCAGCTGGAGCTTCAAATTCTATAGTGTCACTTTCTCCACCACCAATCAATTTTGTGTGTGCAATAACAGCATCTGTTCCTTCAGGGATGTATTCACTTTCTGATGCTCCAGTAGCTTTGGTAGCAAATTCTATAAGATCAGTACCTGCTTTTAGAATCACAAGATTATGACCCATTACACTTTTGTCAAGCTTACCAACGTGCTTTAAAGTGATAGTTACTTTTTCACCAGCTTTTACTCTAATTTCTTTTTTATTGAATTTCATCATGTCGTTTGCTGTAATAACCACAGTGTTTTGTGATTCTTTAGCATCAGAGCTCTCTTTAGAAGACGACTGATCTTGTTCATATTGAAATTTTTCTTCTTTTTTCTCTTTCTTCCCGTCACCACAACTTATAATGGCTAATGAAAAAAGACACGCAGCTATTTTACTGTACAGTTTCATTGTTGTTGTTATTTTTTTAGTTAACTGCTAAGATAATCATTTCAGATTCTTTTGTGGAATTCATTGTGTAGAAAATAGGTAGCTTTTTAGTCTGTAAAATCTGATGCAAATTGAAGCGCTCTCTTTTCATTATAATAAATATTGTTTGTGTCATAAAACCCCACATGTCCTCCATACTTAGGGGTTTCAAGAAAAAGATGCCTATTTTTTTTTGCCTTTTCTCTTGGGAAGCAACTTTCAGAAAGAAAGGAGTCGTTTTCAGCATTTATAAGTAATGTTGGTGTTGTAATAGTCTCTAGATATTGTAGAGAGCTACTTTGTTTGTAATAGTCTAAAGCATCTAAAAATCCATGTGCTTTTGAAGTGTATATGTCATCAAAATCTTTTAGAGTGATTATGCTTTTTATAGTTTGATCTGTTACTTTATCTGGAAATATTTTTTGCTTTTCTTTTAATTTCTGAATTAGTGACTTTTTAAAGCGAAGGGCATACAAATAATTTTTCTTCTTATGAATCTCTAGCATGGATCCATATAAATCACAAGGAGCAGAAATTGCAATTGCTGCTTTAATTTGTGAAGGTGTGTCGTGCTGGCCTAAATATTTTAAAACTAGATTTCCACCAAGGCTAAATCCTTTTAAAATAATATCTTTATAATTAGTTGTTTTTAGAATGTGATTTATAATCCATTCCAATTCATCAGAATCTCCAGAATGGTAGGATCTAAAATTATTATTTGTTCGCCCGCTACAACTTCTATAGTTTACCGAAACAACATCAAAGTCGTTGTTGTTAAATAATTTTGCGCTTCCTGTAACGTAAGGCCTTTGTGCATTACCTTCCAATCCATGTAAAATAATTAAAAGCTTAGTTGTTTTTACTTTTGAATAACTCCAATCTAAATCGATAAAATCATTGTCGCGTGTAGTAAGTTCAACACGTTTCTGTTCTACGCCAATTACCTTTCTTATTTTTCCAGAATAGATAGTTGCAAAATGACCGTTTTTAAATAAATGAGGTGGATTGTAATGAGATTCAATAATAGGCATATTAGAAATATATTTTCCTTAAGCGTTAAATATTATGCGCGCATAATAATAGTTTGTAAATTTGTTTTTCAGGGAAGGTTAAAACTAAGAAAATAATTAGATATAATAATCGCTAGTGCTGTCTATTTAAGTATAAAATAGAACAATCTATGTGGGAGATGTTTTACTTCTGATGTTAGAATGAATTAAAATTTATATATGTACAAAAAGGAATTTGAAATACGTTGGAACGATTTAGATGCAAATAGACATTTAGCAAATAAGGCATACATAGAATTTGCAGCTCATACAAGAATGTCTTTTTTAATAGAAAATGGTTTTGATCAACGTTTGTTGGCAAAGCTAAATATCGGTCCCGTAGTTTTTTATGAACACATTTATTATTTTAAAGAAGTATTCTCAGGGAAACCAGTAACAGTTTCTCTAGAGTTAAAAGGACTTAGTGAAGATGGAATGTTCTTTGAATTTCATCATAATTACTATGATTATAAAGGTCGTAACGTAGCACATTGTGAAATAATGGGTGCTTGGATTGATTTAGGATCTAGAAAACTAATAGGGCTTCCAGAAGAGGCTGTTCATCTTTTTGATAAGATAGAGCGTGCTAAAGACTTTAGAGTACTTACCAAAGAGGATACTCGTAAACATGCTAAAAAGCCAGTCGATTTAGAAGCTTAATGAAAATAGATCGTTGAAAGACGAATTTTTTTGTTTGACTCCCTCGCGGTATATGCTGCGAGGGAGTTCTTTTTTTATACAGGCTTGCTTTCTATCTTAGGTACTTGCTTTTTAGTTTTAGTTACTAAATAGACACCTATAAATACTAAGATAGCAGCAACAATTCTAACAGTGCTAATTTTATCAGCGCCTACTAAAACAGCAAAAGCTATCCCGATAAGCGGTTGTAGGTATACAAAAGCTCCAATAGTCGATGCTTTTAATTGTTTTAATGCGTAGATGTTTAAAATGTAAGTAGAAAATGTGGTTCCAAGTACAACAAAAGCCATTCTCCAAATAGCATCGAATGGGAGAGAACTCCATTCTACTGCTGTGAATTCTGAAATTGTAAACGGTAAATTAATAAAAATTGCAATTAGAAACAGCCACTTCATAATTGTAAAGGCATGATATTTTGCTGTGAGTGGTTTAACCAAAATTAAATAAATACCGTACGAAATAGCATTTATAAGAACCATAATATTACCCAATGCAATGTCTGGAGCTCCTTGTTGCATTTCTCCTCCTGCTAGCACCAAGCCAAGGGCTCCGGTTAGACCTAATAAAACTCCAAAAATTCTAATAGGAGTAATACGTTCCTTTATAATCAAAGCGGAAAGTACAAATACAAAAATTGGTGTAATTGTGGATATTACAGAGCTGTTTACAGGCGAAGAAAGGCTAAGACCTTTGAAAAACATAAGCATATTGATAACCATTCCGAAAATAGCACTTCCTATAAGTCGTGGCCAATCTTCTCGGGCTATTTTTTCTTTCGGGCCAAAAAGACTAATGAGCCAAAATAAGACAGCCGCACCCGTTACTCTTAAAAATATGAACCCAAAAGGCTCAATATAAGTTGGCATTACATCTTTAGCAACAGTGTGGTTTATTCCATAAATAACACTTGCGCCAAAGGCTGCTAACAGCGCTAAAACTCTTTTATCCATGAACAGCTTGTTTTGCGGATTCAACAATTTTTTTACTGTTTCCTATAAAAATAGAATCCCCAATAATTATAACTGGTCTTTTTAAGAATGTATAGTGTTCTAAAATAAGCTCTTTGTAGTCGTTTTCACTGAGTTCTTTATTTTTTAAATCTCGCTCTTTATAAAGGCGTGCTCTTTTACTGAATAAAGATTCGTATGACTCAGCTAAAGCTTTCATTTCTTCAATTTGCTCCTTTGTAATGCTTTCTTTTTTTATGTCTTGAAAAATGAAATCTGAAGGTAGGTTTAGTTCTTCAATGATTCTTTTACATGTGTCACAAGTGCTTAGGTAGTATATCTTTTTCATGAGCTAAAATTTAAACGGCAAATTTAAAGTTTATAAGACACTTTAGCCTTCTTTTTGTGGTATTTATATCATAGTATATGTTATTAATTATGTGACTTTTTATAATGAGTTCTTACATGTAAATATGTAATTTTATCGGTTAGAATTAAAAACACTATAATAATGATCGATTACCAGTTTAATATCTTGGAGAAAAGTAGAGAAGCCGTATTGAAAAAAACGGAAAACCTTTCAGAAGAACAAATCAATAAAATCCCTGAGGGGTTTAAAAATAATATAGCTTGGAATGTAATACATCTGCTAGTAACACAGCAACTTCTGTGTTATAAGTTAGCCGGAAAAGAAATGTATGTTAGTGAAGAAGTGGTTAATAGTTATCGTAAAGGGACAGCTCCAGATCCAAGCAAGCCAGTTTCTCTAGAAGATTTTAATAAGTTTAAAGAAGAACTTGTGCTAAATATCAAAAGGATAAAGGAAGATTATAAAAAAGTTACTTCTTTTAATAGCTACCCAACCAGTGCGGGGATTACTTTAAATAGTATTGAAGACGCTATAGCTTTTAATAATTATCATGAAGGGCTGCATACAGGTTTTATTAATGCGTTGCTTCGTGCCATTCAGGCTTAATAAATTCATTAGCTTTTTCAAAAGGAATTTCAATTTTAGTAAGTCCATCTGCATAGGCAGATATTTCATACGGGTTGTAAATTAATATGATGCCCTTTTCGTTGAATCCAATGCTATTTGGTAAATGAAAATTATCATCTTCAAACATAAATCCGGTGCTATTAATATTGGCATCGGATTCTATTTTTTCTTGATTTCTAAAAGTTTCTTCCGCGTAATCTATAAATGCTTCTTCATCTTTAAAAAGTCCTTCAGAAGGAATAATATTCCCTGTAGCATTATCAAAATTTAAGTAGCTAACGCTCCCGTATCCATGTGCGCCACCCGTAAAAACATAACTGTCTATTTTTATGGAAGTAAATTTCTCGTTTTCAAAAGCTATTTCTCCATTTATAGTAGCTTCCCATGGAATAATATCTTCTGGAAATCTCTCTTTTAATTTTTTGTAGTCATTTTTAAAAATTCCAATAGCTGTTTCTAAAGAATCTGTTGTTCGTTCTTCAGAATAATTAAGAATACTGATAATAAATTTATCGACCTCTTGATTTATAGAAGTTGCAATAGGACTTTCCGGTTGTGCTTGTGGAGTATTGATAACTACTTTCGCACAATTTTCACAGGTATCATTTATGATATTATGATTCACAAAACTAAGAGTTTCCTTCTTTTCACATCCTATAAAAAGGATAGAAATAACAATTCCGATTGCAAAAAAATTCTTCATAAAAAATAGCTGTTAAATAAAGGATAAAGGTACGTTGTTCTTTGCAATCACCAAAAGTAAACGATATTTTTGTTAGGGTAACACTGCTACATTTTATGAATTTAAAGTTGCTTTTATTGTTTCGGCTTTAATATGAAAGTTGGGGTTCTATAAATTATTAAAATGATTGTTTTGAGAGTGTTATGTAATTTCGTCAGATATGAGTAAAGATAATTTACGTTTTAATTCTAAAACAATTCATGGAGGTCAAGAGCCAGATAAAGCATACGGTTCCGTAATGCCTCCAATTTATCAAACATCCACTTATGCACAAAGCACACCAGGTGGTCACAAAGGATACGAGTATTCTAGGAGTGCTAATCCTACACGTACTGCTTTAGAAAAAAGCTTGGCTAGCATAGAAAATGGTAACTACGGACTGGCTTTTGCAAGTGGTTTGGCTGCTATTGATGCTGTTATGAAGCTATTAAAGCCTGGCGATGAAGTGATTTCTACAAGTGATTTGTATGGTGGGAGTTATAGGTTGTTTAGTAAGATTTTTGAAGGTTTTGGAATCAAATTCCATTTTGTAAATATGGAGAATCCTTCAGAAATTGAAAAACATATAAATAAAAACACTAAGATTATTTGGGTAGAAACACCAACCAACCCAATGATGAATATTATAGATATCGAGGCGGTTTCTAAGATCGCAAAAAAACATAAGGTGCTGTTGGGAGTAGATAATACTTTTGCGACTCCCTATTTACAGCAGCCTATAAATTTGGGTGCAGATATTGTTATGCATTCAGCTACAAAATATTTAGGAGGACATAGCGATGTGGTGATCGGAGCTTTAGTTGTTAAAGACAAGGAACTTGCAGATAAATTATATTTTATACAAAATGCAAGTGGAGCGGTTGCCGGCCCGATGGATAGTTTTCTTGTTTTAAGAGGAATTAAAACATTACATGTTCGAATGCAACGCCATTGTGAAAATGGAGCGGCAGTTGCAAAATATCTAGCGAGTCATCCAAAAATTGAAAAGGTTTATTGGCCAGGTTTTGAGTCGCATCCTAATCATGAAATAGCTAAACAGCAAATGAATGGCTATGGAGGAATGATTTCTTTTGTTACAAAAGGAAATAATTATGAGGAGGCTATTAAAATAGTGGAGAATCTTAAGGTTTTCACATTAGCAGAGTCTTTAGGAGGTGTTGAATCGTTAGCAGGGCATCCTGCGAGTATGACGCATGCTTCAATCCCTAAAGAAGAACGAGAAAAAACGGGTATTGTAGATGCGCTTATTAGATTGAGTGTAGGAATAGAAGATGAAAATGACTTAATAGAGGATTTAAGTCAAGCAATTGGATAGCGAAAACGTTTGAAATTGATGATTTTTAAAAAAACTAGCACCTATTTTCAATAAAAAGCATAATTTTGCTTTCAAATTATTAAATACTTAATTATTCCATTTTTATGAACGCAATGGACAAAAAAATTGAAGCATTTATGGACGAAGTAAAAGTTCGTAATGCGCATGAACCTGAATTTCTTCAAGCAGTACAAGAAGTAGCAGAAACGGTACTTCCTTATATTGCTGAACATGAAATTTATAACGGTAAAAATATATTATTAAGAATGGTGGAGCCTGAAAGAGCAATTATGTTCAGGGTGCCATGGGTAGACGATAAAGGAGAAATCCAAGTTAATAGAGGATATAGAATTCAGATGAGTTCGGTTATAGGACCGTACAAAGGGGGACTTCGTTTTCATCCAACAGTAAACTTGAGTATTTTAAAATTCTTAGCTTTTGAGCAAGTGTTTAAAAACAGCTTAACTACACTGCCAATGGGTGGTGGTAAAGGAGGTTCTGATTTTGACCCTAAAGGGAAGTCTGATAATGAGATTATGCGTTTTTGCCATAGTTTTATGTCAGAACTTTTTAGACATATTGGACCAAATACAGATGTTCCAGCTGGAGATATTGGGGTTGGAGCTAGAGAAATTGGTTTCTTGTTTGGAATGTATCGTAAGATTAGAAATGAATTTACGGGAGTTTTAACAGGAAAAGGACTTTCATGGGGAGGTTCGTTAATCCGTCCAGAAGCTACAGGATATGGAAATGTGTATTTTGCACAGAATATGCTTGAGCGAAAAGGAGATAGCCTAAAAGGAAAAGTTATAACGGTTTCTGGTTCTGGAAATGTAGCGCAATATGCTACGGAGAAAGCTACGCAATTAGGAGCTAAAGTTGTAACATTATCAGATTCAGGAGGTACAATATACGACAAAGACGGTATTGACCAAGAGAAGCTGGCTCATGTTATGGAGATTAAAAACGTAAATCGTGGCCGAATCTCTGAATACATTGAGAAGTATCCAAACGCAGAATATTTTGAAGGTAAAACACCTTGGCATATCGCTTGTGATGTTGCAATGCCGTGTGCTACGCAAAATGAGCTTGATCAAGACAATGCAAAAGAATTAGTTAAAAATGGATGTATCTGTGTGAGTGAAGGGGCTAACATGCCTTGTACTCCTGGAGCAGTTACAGTTTTCCATGAATCTAAGATTTTATTTGCTCCTGGAAAAGCTTCTAATGCTGGTGGAGTTGCTACTTCTGGATTGGAGATGGCGCAAAATTCATTACGTTACAGCTGGTCTAGAGAAGAAGTGGATGAGAAATTACAAGGGATCATGAAGAGTATTCATAATTCTTGTATCGAGCATGGTGAAGATGAAGATGGTTATGTAAACTATGTTAGAGGTGCTAATATTGCAGGTTTTGTTAAGGTGGCAGATGCCGTTTTAGCTCAAGGAGTAGTATAAGAAACCATATTATAAAAATAAATGGCGCCCCAAAGGTTTTTTAATCTTTGGGGCGCTTTTTGTTTTAAAACTACCTAATTGGATTTGTGATTTTAAGTTCTTGAATGAGCAGTTCATGCTTTAAACAATACAATAAATAGCTTTTTTACGGTTGTGCTTTCCTATCTTTGTTTTTATGATTGTTACGACTAAAGCTATTGTGCTTTCTGCCTTAAAATATGGAGATACGAGTTTAATCGTTAAGCTCTTCACAGCTTGTGATGGCGTAAAATCGTATTTACTTAAAGGAGTTTTGGCTTCTAAGAAAGGAAAGCTTAAAAAAGGATATTTTCAGCCGTTAACACAATTGGAGATTGTGGCAAATCATAAGAATAAAGGGACGTTAGAAAGTTTGCGAGATGTAAAGTTAGCGTACTCCTATAAAAGTCTTCAGACAGATGTTCTAAAAAGTTCTATTGCACTGTTTTTATCTGAAATGTTAGTAGTTTCTCTTCAAGAGGAAGAAGAAAATGTAATCTTATTTGATTTTATAGAAAATGCTTTTATTTGGTTGGATACCAATAATGAAATTGCAAATTTCCATATCTCATTCTTGATTCAATTGACTACTTTTCTTGGTTTTTACCCTGATGATACTCATATTGATGCTCCGTATTTTGATTTATTAGAAGGGGAATTTGTTCCTTCGCTTTATAATGAAGTTATCGAAGGAGTCACATTGGAAGCATTTAAACAATTCCTGAAAGCAGATTTTGATGAAGCTAAAACCATTAAAATGGGAAGAGGTGTCCGTGCTATTCTGCTGAATAATCTAATCCGTTATTACCAGCTCCATTTAACAGATTTTAAAAAGCCGAGATCTCTAGAGATTCTTCAACAAGTATTTGGATAGATTTTTATTTAAGCTAAAAGAGTAATATTCCTCTGTCAGCCTTTAAAGTTGTTTGTGTAGCGATTGTTGATTTCATACTTGAATGGTGCAGAGAGGTTTCTGTTTTAATAAACCTCTGCACTCTCTGAGCAGAGGTTTATAGTTGTTTTAACTTTATCAATATTAGTTAGCGTGTTCAAAGTCGTTTAGAGGTACATTAGGATCTCTACTGGGTTCTATTGGGTTGGAAGAAGGTGGTTCAGGGTTTGTTGAGTTGTTTTCATCTGAAGGTTCATTATCTGGATTCAACCCTGGATAATCAACGTCTCCAACTCCATCAGGAAAAGGGTCATAGTCACCTGGATTATTGTCTCCAGAACCTCCGCCACTATTTTCTTCTGAATCTTTAAACTTATGTAGAGATTGAGGATTTACATTTTCATACATATCTGATTGTCTAATGTCCTCTGCTTCACAAGATATGAATAAAAAGGTTAAAAACAATAGTAGTGTTAGTGTTGTTAATGATTTCATACAATAAAAATTAATAATTAATAAGTTTAAATATATAAATTATAATTTAAGACATTGGTGTGTTGGTGTTAATTTTTAACTCATTTTAAGTTAGCGTGTTGAAAATAAATAACATGTGTATTTAAAATTTAGAGCTTTATAGAGTTTTATTTCGTTGGATTTGCTTCTGAGGGAAAAAGTAGAAACTATTTGGTAATTAGAACTTAGGCTCTGTAATTATTATTTTCAAGTTATTTATAATTCAATAGGGAGCTTTTAGTGTTATTAAGGTGTGTCAATTCACTGGAATTTAGTAATTTTGCAAACTTTAATACGACAAAGATTAACTGATTGGTTGTAGATGAAAATTGACATTAATAAATTTTAATTTTCAGTGAATTGAAATATTTAATGTGAGAGCAAAATGGAAACATATGTTCTTAATTTTATAATTTATGTAATCAGCTAATTACTAAAATTTAAACGCGTGAAGTTTACAGAATATAAAGGATTGGATTTACCGAAAACAGCAGAAGAAGTTCTAAAGTTTTGGGAGGAACAGGCTATTTTTGAAAAAAGTATAACTAGCAGAGAAGGGAACGAACCTTTTGTGTTTTTTGAAGGACCTCCTTCTGCTAATGGATTGCCAGGTATTCACCATGTGATGGCTCGTGCGATTAAAGATATTTTTTGTCGTTATAAAACTCAAAAAGGATTTCAAGTAAAAAGAAAAGCTGGGTGGGATACACACGGACTTCCTGTAGAGCTTGGAGTTGAAAAAGAATTAGGGATTACCAAAGAAGATATCGGTACTAAAATATCGGTTGAAGAATATAACGAAGCTTGTAAAAAAGCGGTGATGCGCTACACGGATATCTGGAATGATATGACGCGCAAAATCGGGTATTGGGTAGATATGGAAGATCCATATATTACTTACAAACCAAAATATATGGAGAGCGTTTGGTGGCTACTTAAGCAAATCTATTCTAAAGATTTGATGTATAAAGGGTACACTATTCAGCCATATTCTCCAAAAGCAGGTACAGGATTAAGTTCACACGAAATTAATCAGCCTGGAGCATACCAAGATGTTACTGATACAACTATTGTAGCGCAGTTTAAAGCGAAAGATGAAACATTACCAGCGTTTTTAAAAGGCTTTGGGACTGTTCATTTCTTAGCTTGGACTACAACTCCATGGACACTTCCATCAAATACAGCTTTAACAGTTGGACCTAAAATAGATTATGTTTTGGTTAAAACTTTTAATCAATATACACATGAGCCTATTAATGTTGTAGTTGGGAAGCCGCTTCTTAAAAAGCAATTCTCAGGAAAATATTTTGAAGCTACTTCGGAAGAAGATTTTGCTAATTATAAAGCTGGAGATAAGAAAACACCATACAAAGTAATTGCTGAAGGTAAAGGTGCCGATATGGTTGGTGCAGAATATGAGCAATTATTAACATATGCATTACCTTATCAGAATCCAGAAAATGCTTTTAGAGTTATTTCTGGAGATTTTGTTACTACAGAAGATGGTACTGGTATTGTACATACAGCACCTACTTTTGGTGCAGATGATGCTAAGGTTGCAAAAGAGGCAACGCCAGAGATTCCTCCAATGTTGGTATTGGATGATAATGGTAATCCTGTTCCGTTGGTAGACTTGCAAGGGCGTTTTAGAGCGGAGCTTCCAGGAGTAGGAGGTAAATATGTGAAGAATGAATATTATGATGATGGAGAGGCGCCAGAGAAATCTGTAGATGTTGAGATTGCTATTAAATTAAAAGAAGAAAATAAAGCCTTTAAGGTTGAAAAGTATGTCCATAGTTATCCACATTGCTGGAGAACAGACAAGCCAGTATTATATTATCCTTTAGACTCTTGGTTTATAAAAGTAACCGATGTTAAGGATAAAATGTACGAATTAAACAAAACGATTAACTGGAAGCCAAAAGCAACTGGAGAAGGTCGTTTTGGGAATTGGTTACAGAATGCTAATGATTGGAATTTATCGCGTTCTCGTTTCTGGGGAATTCCATTACCAATATGGCGTACCGAAGATGGAAAAGAAGAAGTTGTTGTAGGTTCCATAGAAGAATTAAAAGCGGAAATGGCGAAAGCTGTAGAAGCGGGAGTTCTTGAAGCTGATATTTTTGCTGATTTTGAGGTGAATAATATGAGTGAGGAGAATTATGATAAAGTAGATCTTCATAAAAATGTAGTTGATAAAATTACATTAGTTTCTCCATCTGGAAAACCTATGAAGCGTGAAGCTGATCTGATAGATGTTTGGTTCGATTCTGGATCGATGCCTTATGCACAATGGCATTATCCTTTTGAAAACAAGGAGAAAATAGATGATAAAGAAGCTTATCCGGCAGATTATATTGCAGAAGGAGTAGATCAAACTAGAGGTTGGTTCTATACACTACATGCAATTGGTACAATGGTATTCGATTCTGTTGCATATAAGAATGTAGTTTCAAACGGACTAGTTTTAGATAAGAACGGACAGAAAATGTCTAAGCGTTTAGGGAATGCTGTAGATCCATTCGAGACATTGAATGAATATGGTCCAGATGCTACACGTTGGTATATGATTTCGAATGCAAACCCTTGGGATAATTTAAAATTTGATCTTGAAGGAATAGCTGAGGTACGTAGAAAGTTCTTCGGAACACTTTATAATACGTATTCTTTTTTCAGTTTATATGCTAATATCGATGGATTCACGTATGCGGAAGATGATATTCCGTTAGAAGAACGTCCAGAAATAGACCGTTGGATTCTTTCGGAGCTAAATACTTTAATTCAGAAAGTAGATCAAGCTTATGCGGAGTATGAACCAACACGTGCAGCCAGAGCAATTTCTGACTTTGTACAAGAGAACTTAAGTAACTGGTATGTGCGTTTATGTAGAAGACGTTTCTGGAAAGGTGACTATGAGCAAGATAAGATTTCTGCGTATCAAACGCTTTATACTTGTCTTCTTACAGTAGCTAAGTTGGGTGCGCCTATTGCTCCATTCTATATGGATCAATTATATAAAGACTTGGTAGCTACTACCAATAAAGAGAATTCCGAGAGTGTACACCTTGCAGATTTCCCAAAATTTGTAGAGAACTTTGTTAATAAGTTGTTGGAGCGTAAGATGGAGAAAGCACAAACGATCTCTTCTTTAGTACTTTCACTACGTAAGAAGGAGATGATTAAAGTGCGTCAACCGCTGCAAAGGGTTATGATTCCTATACTTGACGAAGCTCAAAGAGAAGAAATAAAAGGAATAGAAGAGCTTATAAAGTCGGAGGTTAATGTAAAAGAAATCGAGTTGATTGATGATGCTTCTGGGCTTTTAGTAAAGCAAATTAAGCCTAATTTTAAAGTTTTAGGGCCTCGTTTCGGGAAGGATATGAAGCTGATTGTCAACGAAGTATCTAAATTTGAGCAAGCTGAAATTCAGCGAATAGAAAAGGACGGAGAGATTTCTATTGAAATTAATGGAAAAAATGTTACTTTAGGTATCGATGAAGTAGAGATTTCATCGCAAGACATAGAGGGGTGGTTAGTAGCAAGTTCAGGCGCTATCACTGTAGCATTAGATGTAACTATAACTGATGATTTACGCAACGAAGGCGTAGCTCGAGAATTGGTAAATAGAATTCAAAACCTTCGTAAAGATTCTGGTTTTGAAGTAACAGACAAGATCGAAGTTAGGTTACAGAAAGATGGATTTGTAGAAAAAGCTGTACAGAATAATATAGATTATATTAAAGCAGAAACGCTGACTGCAGAGCTTAATTTCGAAGAAAATATTAATAATGGTACAGAAATTGCATTTGATGAGGTGAACACCAAATTAATCATTCAAAAACACTAGTACTATGGAAGCAGATATAAAAACGAGGTACTCAGATAAAGACCTAGCAGAGTTTAGGACTTTAATAGAAGGAAAAATGGAGAAAGCTTATCAGGATTTAGAACTTTTAAAGAGTTCTTATAAGAATGATGGGAATAATGGAACTGATGATACATCGCCTACTTTTAAAGCCTTTGAGGAAGGTTCTGAGACCATGAGTAGAGAAGCAAATACACAGCTTGCTTTACGTCAAGAGAAATTTATTCGTGACTTAAAAAATGCCTTAGTGCGTATTGAAAACAAAACGTATGGTGTTTGTAGAGTTACAGGAAAACTTATAAATAAAGAACGCTTGAAACTTGTTCCGCATGCTACTTTAAGTATAGAAGCGAAAAATTTACAAGCTTAATCTACAATGTTTATTTTTTTTAAAAAACGCTCTTTTTAAGGGCGTTTTTTGTTTACAGTAAATCGTACTTTGGTGAGGTTTTTTATAGTCTTTTTTTTGATAGTCAGTTTTTCTTTTGCCCAAAAAGCTGTGGATAAGGTGGTTTTTGCCGATGGTGTTTCTCTTGTAGATATTAATGCCGAAAATATATTTTCAGTAACTATAACTACACATACATCTGATGAGGTGTTCATAACAACTCTTATGGATGGGGAATATCAAAATGAATTTGTAAACACCGTAAAAGAAGATGGTACAACGCTTTATCTAGGAGTAGAGAATAGACCTTTGTTTGATAAACCAAATGATAAATTGAGCGCTCATAAAGTAGTTGCTATTTCTTTGAATATTGTAGTTCCTGAATATAAGGAGGTGCGAATTCATGGAAGTTATACAAAAATAGAAGCATCAGGTAAGTACGCGGTTATGGAAGCCACTACTGGAAATGAAACGATTGTTTTAGATAATATTTCAGGGAATCTTATTAAGGCAAGAACTAGAAAAGGTGCTATTATTGTTACTAGAGCCGCGGGTATTATAAAAGCAGTATCTAAGTATGGACAGATATATCAAGGAACTTTAAAAAATGGAATAACTAAGTTTGAGTTAAATTCTCTTAACGGAGATATTTACGTTAATAAAACAGAATAATATCCTTATTTTTACGGCCGTCCTAAAAAACACTTTTTTAAGTTGGAGGCAATTATTTAGAAAATCATGTCATTAAAGAAAGCAACATTTATAATTATATTGGTCTTACTAATAGATCAAATCTCAAAAATATACATTAAGACTAATTTTGTTTTAGGAGAACACGTAGAAGTTTTTAGTTGGTTTAAAATTCTATTTATAGAAAATGAAGGGGCAGCATGGGGAACAAAAATTAGTGATATTATTCCTGGTGTCTCCGATGAGGCAGGTAAATTATTTCTTACTGTTTTTAGATTGATAGCAATCTGCGGAATTGGTTACTGGTTGGTAGATAGTGTTAAGAAAAATTCGACGCCAACATTAATCTTAGCAGTTTCTTTAATTTTTGCAGGTGCTTTAGGGAATATTATAGATTCTGTTTTCTACGGATTAATATTTGATGATAGTTATGGTCATGTAGCTACACTTTTCTCTGATGAACCTTACGGGACTTTATTTCATGGTAAAGTGGTAGATATGCTTCATTTCCCTATGATAGATACAGTTCTTCCTGATTGGTTTCCTATTTGGGGAGGTAAAAACTTTAGATTCTTTGAACCCGTTTTTAATGTTGCAGATGCTGCAATTAGTATCGGGGTAGGTGTTCTGTTGATCTTTAACAAAAAAGCTTTCCCTAACGAAGGGAAATAGTGCTAAGGCTTGTTGATTTTTCCACTATAATTTTTGAATTATATTTCTTTTTTTATTGTCTATATATAGAAATTTTAACTTTATTTTTAGAATATATGCGTCAAAATGTATAATTTAATCTAAATTTTTATATATTTCGGGCAAAGGATAAACTTATGTGTCCTTAGCCGATATTGAAAAAAAGAAATAAACTTTTTTTAGACACTCTTTATTATGAATATGTGGATTCATTGTATAGTTATGGAATGAACATAAACAATGATTCTGATTTAGTTAAAGATACCATCCACGACTTATTTATTGATTTATATAAGTATAAAAAAAAACTACGGAAAGTCGAGAATATAGAATCATACCTTTTTACTTCCTTTAAACATAAACTTTATAAGGCGATTAAAGTAGAGACAAAAGTTATTAAAGTTTCTTTTAATACAAATGACCATGCTACGGATGTAGTTTCACAAGATCATAAAATTATTAATCTTGAACAGTATAATTACGATCTTGAAATGCTGTCTAATGCGATGCATAAACTTTCGGATAAACAACGTAAAGTAATTCAATTCAAGTTTCACCATGGTAAAGATTATCCTGAAATAGCTCATATAATGGGTATTTCTGTACCTTCTGCAAGAACACAAGTATACCGTGCGCTGAAAACATTAAAAGCTGGAATTAGTTAAAATTATTCTTTTTTCAAAAAAAGAGCATATAATCTGTCTATATATTAAAATTTAATGACTCTTATTATTAAAGGCTTCTGTTTCTGGAGGTTTTTTAATGAAAATGAGAATCGTGTTTTAATGAATAGATATAGAATTACACATGATGATAAAATGAAGCTTATGAATAGGATTAATGATTCTATTAATCAAATGAAGCTTCAGAAGAGAATCAGACAAAAGAGAATAATTTTCTCTGTTGCAGCAGCTGTGGTGTCTATATTCTTTGTGGGACATCTATTTTATAAGGATAATTCTTTTCAATCATCACCTTTAAAAAAAATCATTACTCAATATAGAGAAAGCGAATTATCTGAAGACGGGGAGGTTAAATTAATTATAGGAGGAGAAAAAGCGATTAGCCTTCAGCAAAAAAACTCAGAATTAATTTATTCTAATAATGGAGAGGAAGTTCTAGCAAATAATATTTTGGTACATAAATCTGATGTAAAGATCGAATCTAATATAAATGCCTTAATTGTTCCATATGGAAAGCGGTCTTTTGTTACTCTTTCTGACGGGACAAAAGTCTGGTTAAATTCTGGAACGAAACTGTCGTACCCCAGTGTTTTTAATGCCAAAAAGCGCGAAGTATATTTAGAAGGAGAGGCAATTTTTGATGTAGCTCATAATTCAGAGAAGCCGTTTTTTGTGCATACAAAGGAAAGTGAAATTAAAGTCCTTGGAACCATCTTTAATATTTCTAGTTATTCTGATGAACAATTTATTCAAACAGCCTTAAAATCTGGAAGCATAGAAGTTGTCTATAGAAAATCTAACATTCTAGGAACAAAAATTAAGAAGAAACTTTCTCCAGGAATGATTTCTCTTTTTGATAAGGATACTGAATCAGTAGAGATCAAAACTACTGATGTAGATAATGTTATGAGTTGGAGAGATGGAGTGTTAATTTTTAGGAATCAGCAATTAGAAGGCATTATAAAAAAATTAGCTAGGTATTATAATGTGCGTATTGAAATAAAAAACAAAGAAGAATTATCAAAGACATTCTCTGGTTCATTGCATATAAAGAAAACTATAGAAGAAGTAATGCAGGTGATAAAAGAGACTACAAGTATTGATTTTGAAATTAAAAATATGAACGAGCTAAACTAACTTTTAAACTAAACTATACGCCTATGAAATGAGAGCCGCTAAACAAAAAAGCCAGAAAATGTTCCCGCATTTTCTGGCGTGAAATTAATTAAACATTGAAGTGAACAACATTTAAAAATCTATTACAAAAATATGAATAAAAAGTACACACTAATCCTGTACAATGGATTAAATAAGTTCCTATGGGGTATGATAAAAACAATTGTTTTATGTATATGCTTCGGGTTAAATAGCTTGTATGCTATAAATACCTATTCTCAAACAAAAATGAATATTGATGTAGAAAATGTGTCAATAGAACATTTTTTTAAGGAGATACAAAAGAAGAGTGATTTTATTTTCTTTTATGAAGATAATGTAGTTAATAATATTTCAAAGATATCTTATCACGCTGAAGATAAGTTGATAAAAACAATTTTAGATGATGTGCTCAATGAAAATCGTCTTCATTTTAAAATGTTTGATAACCAAATAATAATAGCGAGAAGTACTAAGGTTATTATTCAGCAGTCTATCAGTGGAAATGTTACAGATCCAGATGGATTGCCAATGGCTGGTGTAAACGTCTTTATAGATGGAATTGCTAAAGGTGTAACTACAGATTTTGATGGTAATTACTCTATTACAGCAACTGAAGGGCAGACTTTGGTGTATAGTTATATTGGGATGAAAACTCAAAAACATACCGTAGGAAGTAATGATGTTATAAACGTTGCTTTAGAATATGATGTAGAAAGTTTAGAGGGAGTTGTAGTAACAGGATATCAAAATATTCAAAAGAAAGTCTTTACTGGTGCATCTCAAACATTAGAGGCAGAAGAGTTCAAGATAGATGGAGTTATTGATGTAGGGCGTATGTTAGAAGGTAGAGCTGCAGGGGTTAATGTCCAAAATGTTACAGGAACTTTTGGAGCTGCACCAAAAATTACGATCCGTGGGGGTTCTTCTATTTATGGAGATACAAAACCACTTTGGGTAGTAGATGGAGCAGTGCAAGAAGAAATTGTAAATCTTAGTTTTGCAGAGTTGGTGTCAGGAGATTCAGCAACATTGATTAGTTCAGCTATTTCGGGTATAAATGCTAATGATATAGCATCGATAGAAATTCTTAAAGATGCATCTGCATTATCATTATATGGAGCGCGAGCAATTAATGGAGCGGTTATTATTACTACCAAAAAAGGAGGTAGAAATCAGAAGAACACCATTACCTACCAAGGGGAATATACCGTGAGGAGTATTCCTGATTATTCTGATTATGATTTTTTGAATTCTCAAGAAACAATGGGTATTTACAAAGAGCTAGAGAATAAAGGGTTCTTAAATTTATCAAGAAATACACAGGGAAGATACGGTGGAGTTTATAATATTATGTATAGAAGTATAGATAATTATGACCCATCTATTGGAGGATATGCAGTAGAAAATACTCCTGAAGGAAGAAATAGGTTTTTACAGCAATACGAAATGGCAAATACAGATTGGTTTAAGACCCTTTTTAGAGGTAGTCCAACTCAAAACCATACGTTGAGTTTTTCAGGTGGTGGTGAAAATAGTGCTCAATATGCTTCTATAGGTTTTTATACAGATCCAGGATGGACAATTGCTGATAAAACAGATAGATTTACTGCTAACTTAAGAAACACCTATTATATTTCTGATGTTGTTACTGCTGGAATTTTACTTCAAGGATCTGTAAGAAATCAAGATGCTCCTGGTACATACGAAAGAGAGTCTAATACTGTAGATGGTGAATTTAGTAGAAACTTTGATATAAATCCATTTAGTTATGCTTTAAACACAAGCAGAACGTTACGACCAAGAGATAATAATGGAGATTTAGAATACTATAGATTTAATTGGGCGCCATTTAATATTATAAACGAGGTTAATAATAATAAAATTGATCTTCAGGTAATAGATATTAAGGCACAAGGTAATTTAGGAATTAAGATAAACGATAAGTTAGATTATAGTTTTTTAGGATCTCTTAGATATGCAAAAAGTAGTAGAGAACATAATATAACAGAAAACTCTAATGTTGCGGCAGCATATAGAGCAAATGAAACTACCGTTGTTGCGGATGAAAATGTTTTCTTATTTACAGACCCTAATAGCCCTAATTCACCTCCGCAAGTAGTATTACCGTATGGGGGGATTTTGAATTCAAGTGAAGATAATTTACAAAGTTTTTACTTCAGAAATGCATTGAATTACTCTAATAAATTTAATGACAAACATGATGTGGAGCTTTATTTGGGACAAGAATACAGATATACAAACAGAAGTAATGAATTCTTTTCGGGCTATGGGTATCAATATACTCGAGGAGGTATTCCTTTTACAGACTATAGAGTTATCCAAAATGCTTTAATTAACGATACAGATTACTTTGGTAAATCTGAAGATAGAGAAAGAGGAGTCGCTTTTTTTGGACAAGGAACATATGCCTTCGATGATAGATATGTAATTAGTGGAACAGCAAATTATGAAGGGTCTAATAAGTTAGGAAGATCAAGTAGTGCTAGATGGTTGCCAACATGGAATGTGAGTGGTAAATGGAATGCTTCTAATGAAGATTTTTTGAGAGATTCTAAAGTTATTTCAAACCTATCTTTTAGAGTTGGATATGGTTTGATTGCTGGTTTAGGAAGTGCAAGTAATGCTGTGGCAATTTTTGAGAATGATATTACAAATAGATTTAATACGGATGATCGTGAAAATGTAATTGATATTGATGAGCTTGAAAACAGCGATTTAACTTGGGAAAAAGTAAATGAATTTAATTTCGGAATGGACTTAGGCTTGTTTCGTAATCGAGTTACGCTAACAACAGATTTATACCAAAAGAAATCCTATGATTTAATAGATTTTGTTTCTACAACGGGTATTGGAGGTCAAACTATAAAGATAGCAAATAACGCAGATATGACAACAAAGGGTATTGAGATAAGTTTGCTTGCAAAAATCTTTGATAACCCTAATTTTAAATGGACTTCGACATTTAATTTTGCTTGGTTCGATCAAGAAATTACCAAATTACATAATGAACCGTCAGTGTTTGACTTGGTTAGAGATACAGGAGGGAATGTAGTAGGAAGACAACGTAATTCTCTTTATTCTTTTGACTTTACAGGATTAGATGAGCGTGGCTTGCCAATGTATAATTTTGGAGAAGATCAAAATCCAACAACAGATGTTGATTTTCAAGACACAGAAGATATCTCGGATTATCTAAAGTATGAAGGACCAATAGATCCAAATATTACAGGAGGTTTTTCAAACACTTTTACATATAAAAATTGGGATTTAAGCGCATTAATAACAATGCAGGCAGGTAACAAAGTAAGATTGTCACCCATATATAGCTCAGAATATAATGATTTAGATGTCTTTACTACGGATTTTAGAAATAGATGGTTAGTCCCTGGAGACGAAAATGTTACTAATATTCCTGTAATTGTAGATACAAGAACTATAGATAGCTATAATTCTAGAGATTTATCTCGTGCTTATAATGCTTATAATTACTCAACAGAGAGAGTTGTTGATGGTTCTTTTGTTAGAATGAAAAATATTGCTTTAGGATATTCATTCCCGAAGAACTTAACAAATAAATTATCGATGTCTAATTTTAAATTAAGATTTCAGGTAACAAATCCATTTTTAATTTATTCTGATAAAGATTTAAATGGTCAAGATCCAGAATTCTTTAGAGCTGGTGGTGTTGCTTATCCAATAAGCAGGCAATATACTTTTACATTAAACGTAGGATTCTAAAAAAGGAGAAAGATGAAAAGAAATATTAAAATATATACACTATTACTGATAAGTGTGTTTGTACTGTCTAGCTGTAATGAATTTTTAGATGAAGTGCCAGATAATAGAACAGAGATAGATTCTGCTGATAAAATTGGAGAATTGCTAGTGGGTGCATACCCAGAGGCGTCATATTTTATGATTGCAGAAAGTATGAGCGATAATGCAATAGATTTAGGTTCAGCCAATACTACAGATGTAGATGTTAATACAATCATGTACAATTGGGAAGATACAAACCTTGACACAAGAGATACACCTACTTTTTATTGGAATGCATGCTATGCTGCAATAGCTCAAGCAAACCAAGCGCTAAAGGCAATTGAAGAATTAGAAGGAGGGAATGATTTAAGTGCTTATAGAGGTGAAGCATTATTAGCTAGAGCTTACGCACATTTTATGCTTGTAAATTTATGGGGAAAAGCTTATGATTCAAACACAGCAGCTACAGATCTAGGAGTTCCATATGTTTTGGAGCCTGAAGTTGAGGTTTTACAGGATTATGAGCGGAATACAGTTGAGGAGGTTTACGAATTGATCGAAGCTGATTTGTTAGAAGGACTGCCTTTAATTACAAATGATTATTTTGAAGCAAAATTTCACTTTACCCAAGATGCGGCAAATACATTCGCTTCTAGATTCTATTTGTTTAAAGGCGAATGGGATAAGGTGGTAACGTATGCTTCGAAAGCACTTTCTGCAAATCCAGCAGATAACATTAGAGATTGGAACTTCTATAGGGCACTTACTTACGATGAAACAAGAATAAGACATCAAGCTAGTGTTGAGCCTACTAACTTGCTTATTGTTGGGGCGAGTTCTTTGTATGCGAGACAATATGCATTAGGGAGATATGGGTTGAGTTCAGCGCATAGAGGAGAAATTTTCACTACTGATACACCTCTAAATAAATCATGGGCGTACAGGGTGTTTAATTTTTCGTCAACTAGATATTTTGTTCCTAAGTATAACGAGTATTTTAGATATACCAATTTAAGTGAAGGGATAGGGTTTCCGTATGCTATGAATGTACTTATAACCTATGATGAAGCTTTGCTTAATAGAATTGAAGCTAATGTTATGCTAGGAAATACTGTGGAGGTTACAAACGACATAAATGCATACATTTCTAAAAAGACACAGGATTATGATGCTACAACTGATTTGCTAACCTATAATGATATAGATACATATTATCAAGATTTTGTAGTAGACGGAGAATTTGATCCTTTTTATGAAATAGGAACAGATAAGCTGCCTTTAATGAAGTTTGTATCTAAAAGCAGACAAAGAGAGTTTTTTCATGAAGGGATAAGATGGTTAGACATCAAGCGTCTAGGAGTGGAAGTAGTACATCCAGATTTTGATGGGAATGAAGAGATCTTAACTAAAGAAGACCCTAGAAGGCAATTACAGATTCCTATAATAGCACAGAGTTTAGGAATTGAAGCAAACCCAAGATAATTAATCCAACTAAAAATAAAATAGATGAAATTAAATAATATAATATATAGTTTTTTCTTGATGCTTTTATTTAGTGCTTGTGATTCAGAAAAATCATTAGAAGAAAGCATCTTAGATACGTCTCAACCAGCTCTGTCAGAATTGGATGTTTGGTTGAGAGATAGTTATATTTCTCCTTATAATATAGAAGTATTATATGAGTGGGACGATAACCAAGTAACACAATCTAGATACTTATATCCACCAACAGAGGAAAATGTAAAACCATTAATGGAGCAGATATTAGATATTTGGATCAATTCTTACTCTGAGGTTGGAGGTGATGATTTTGTAAAGGAAATAGCGCCAAGACAAATTGTATTAGTAGGAGGGTATAATGTTAATCCTAGTGGAACCATAACGCTTGGACTTGCGGAATCTGGAAATAAAATTACACTTTTCCGTGTGGACGATCTTGATTTCTCTGATTTGGAGCAAACAAGAAGGTTCTTTAAAACTATTCAACATGAGTATTGCCATATTTTAAACCAAAATAAAGTTTTCAGTGAAAGCTTTGGTGATATAACACCCTCTGGTTACGATGGTGACTGGCACTTAACATCAACAGAGGATGCGAGAGAAGAAGGTTTTATAACTAATTATGCTAAATCTAGAGATTCAGAAGATTTTGCAGAAATGACATCAGTAATGCTTACCAATTCTAAAGAAGAATACGAGGCTATCATTGCAAGTATTGAAAGCGAAACAGCTGTAGCAGATTTAAGAGCAAAGGAAGCTATCGTAGCAGATTATTTTTTGAAAGAATGGGCAATAGATATATATGAGCTTCAAGCTATAAACTACAATAAATTAATAGCGTTAACTCAAAATTAATTAAAACATTATGAAAAAAATATTAAAATATAGAATAGCTGTTAGTGCAGTTTTTTTCGCGCTGTTTTTAATTACTTCATGTAATAATGACGAAGGCGCAGAAGATTTATTCACTGAAAATGCTGTGGAGCGTTTAGATGAACGTTCGGAAGAACTAAATAATTTGTTGATAAGTGCCGAAAATGGATGGAAAATGTATTATTTCACTGATAGTGAAGAGTTTGGAGGGTTTACTCTTTTAATGGACTTTAGAGAGGATGGTACCGTTTTAATGACTTCAGATACAGATGATGAAATACAAACTAGTGAAAGTAGGTATGATATCAAATTAGGAAATACAACCAAATTGTCTTTTACTACCAAAAATGATATTCACAACCTTGTTGATTCTTACTATCCAGTTGAGCTTAGAGGAGAAGGTTATAAAGGTAGTGGAGAGTTTTATTATATAGAAACAACCGAGACGGGAAATATTGCTTTTAGCTCAGTAAGATTTCAAGAAGGCGAATATATTGTTTTTGAAAAGGCCACTGCAGAAGATTGGGATTCTACCATAGAAGAGAGTATAGCTATGGAAGAAAATTTATTACCAGGTCCTGAAGATTCTGTATTTACATTAATTGAAGTTGATAATGGTTCTAGTGTTGAAAAATATCCTTTTGTTTTTGATGAATTACGAAGGTATATGAATTTTTCAGGAATTGATAGTGACGGTAAGGTTGTAGATAATTCTTTTGGAATTTTGTATACTCCAGACGGATTAACAGTTTATCCGAAGTTAGAGTTTGATGGAGTAGAGTTTGATAGCTTTAATTTTGATGAAGAGCAAGGTGTTTTTATTGCTGAAGAGGGTGGCATTACTGTAACTATACAATATGCAGATGCGCCAGCAGTAATAAGCGATGAGGTTAATGAGATTGGAACCGTTAATTATGAAACGTATGGATTTAATTTTGGTTGGGGAACAAGTTCTTTAACATCTAAAGGGTTTTTAAATTTAATAGATGAAGTTAATGAAAACCTTGGTCAATATGAATTCGAAAGATTTAACATCTATGCGGAAGTAGACGAAGATGGTTATGTACTAGTTGGTTTCACAATTTCAGGATATTTTGCTGGGTATTATTTCCTGCCTGAAATAAAAGATGGTAAATACGTTTTAACATATCAAGACGTAGCAGATGATAATGGACGATTTTTTGAAGAAGGTCTTCAGCCATTTTTAGATTTAATTGGTAGTGAAGAAGGGTGGTATTATGATAAATTAGGTTCTTTCACAACAGATACAAGAAACTTTTCTAATACTTCTGCAACTTTTACTAGCGTAGAAGATCCAAGTGTTAGATTCTATGGATTGTGGTATTAAAAATTAAGATTGTATAATATTTTCAAAGCAACTTTTATTCATTTAAAAGTTGCTTTTTTTTATACTAGAAGCTGTAAATGTCATTTGGAGTTACGCAGTAATCTAATGAGATGTCATGCTGAGAAATGTCCTCAATACTTTCTTCAGGAGGGAAAAAGGAAAGCCCTATTTTAATAACTTCATTGTTGCAAGACGCAAGGAATCGATCATAAAATCCTTTGCCGTATCCAATTCTATTCCCTTTTTTATCATACGCTAGTAACGGTATAAAAACAACATCTATCTTTTTATTAGGCACTTCAATACCGTCTTCAGGTTCAGGAATCCCATATTTATTTACTTTAACAGCAGTATTATCGGTAAGTAAAAAATTGGTTAGCGTTCCTTCTTTAAAATTACTTTTTGAGATAATTACTTCTTTGTCTTTTCCTTGAAGAATGCTAAGGATAAAGGAAGTGTCTATCTCCTTCTGAGAGGCAATACTTAGGAAAATATGGTAATAATTCTTTTCCCAAATTTTAAGCCTTAAAAGTTGGTTTGCAATAGCGATGCTATAATCTTCTATGTCGCTTTGCAAAAGAGCATCACGTTTTTTTTTATATTCTATACGAAGCTCATTTTTATTCATTCTTATCAAACTTTTTCAAACATCTCTTCTAATTCCCCTAAAGATATTGGTTTTACCCAATAATCAGAAACTTCTTCGAATTCTTTGGCGCGTTCTATGTCTTCTTGATTAATAGAAGAACTCACCACATATAGTGTAATTGGATGTTCTAGATCACATTTAATTTTTACAAATTCATCTAAAAATTGCCATCCATCCATAACAGGCATATTAAGATCCAAGAGGATTACCTGAGGGACTTTATCTTTTGTAGGTTGTTCAAAAATATCTTTGAAATAAGAGAAAGCTTCTTGACCGTTTTCAAACACTAAAAACTCTTTACAAAGCTTTTTGATGTCTAATAAACGAGATAGCATTTTCACATAGAGTTTATCGTCATCGATTATGCAGGCTAGGTCTATTTTGTGGGTCATTTATATATTGTTAGGGATCAAGTTATAATAAAATAGCTGCTAAATATAGTTTTTTTTTAATACTTCAGTCTGTAAAAAAATAACAGAGGTAGGTATTTGAATGAAATAGTTATTTTAGGCTAAATTATATCGTATTTTTACTGTGGATTAAATAAAGCTTTCTGCCAAATGTGTTTTATTTTAGATTAAATTATCTTTGTTAGAAATTGCGATTAATACATGAGTAATACTCCGATAGAAATTCAATTACAAACCTTACCCGATAATCCTGGGGTCTACCAATTTTATAATAAAGATGGTAAAATTATATATGTTGGTAAGGCAAAGAATTTAAAAAAACGAGTTTCTTCTTATTTTCATAAAAATCATGATTCTGGTAAAACTAGAGTACTTGTAAAAAAGATTGATACTATAAAGCATGTTGTTGTGGCTACAGAAACAGATGCATTGCTTTTAGAAAACAACCTTATAAAAAAATATAAGCCGAGATATAATGTATTATTAAAAGATGATAAAACATATCCTTGGATCTGTATAAAAAATGAACGTTTTCCTAGAGTTTTTCCAACGCGTAATTTAATTAAAGACGGATCAGAGTATTTTGGACCCTATACAAGTATGAAAACAGTACGAACGCTGTTGGATTTAATAAAAGGACTGTATCCTTTAAGAACTTGTAGTTACGATCTTGCAAAAGAAAAAATCGATGCAGGGAAGTATAAGGTTTGCTTAGAATATCATTTGGGTAATTGTAAAGGGCCTTGTGAGGGGTATCAATCGTACCAAGATTATGATAGCCAGATAAAGGCTATTAGAGAAATTCTAAAAGGGAATTTTAAGGATTCGCTTTCTGAGTTTAAAACTCAGATGAAAGAATTGGCGGAAGATATGCTTTTTGAGGAGGCTCAGAAAGTAAAAGAAAAAATCGATGTTTTAGAAAATTATCAGGCTAAATCTACTATTGTAAATCCTAAGATAAGTAATGTAGATGTGTTTTCTATTGTTACTGATGATAGCTTTGGGTATGTTAATTTCTTACAGCTTTCCTATGGTTCTATTATCCGAGCACATACTATAGAAATTAAGAAAAAATTAGAAGAGACAGATAAAGAACTGCTAGAATTGGCTGTTACGGAATTGCGAACACGTTTTAATTCGCAGTCAGAAGAAATTTATGTCCCTTTTTCAATAAAAGTACCAGGAAAAATTAAGGTGACTATTCCAAAATTAGGGGATAAAAAACGTATTTTAGAACTGTCGGAGAGAAATGCTAAGTATTACCGTCAAGAACGTTTTAAGCAAATAAAGATAATCGATCCAGATAGGCATGTAAAACGTATAATGGGACAGATGAAGCAAGATTTACGTCTTTCAGAAGAACCAAGGCATATAGAGTGTTTTGATAATTCTAATATTCAAGGGACAAATCCTGTGGCTGCTTGCGTTGTTTTTAAAGACGGTAAGCCTAGTAAAAAAGAATATCGCCATTTTAATATTAAAACGGTAACAGGACCAGATGATTTTGCTTCTATGGAGGAAGTAGTTTTTAGACGCTATAAGCGACTTCTAGAAGAGGAGGAGCCCTTGCCGCAGTTAATTGTTATTGATGGAGGAAAAGGACAACTTTCTTCAGCATTAAAAAGTTTAGATGTATTGGGTTTAAGAGGGAAGATTGCAATTATTGGGATTGCAAAACGTTTAGAAGAAATCTATTACCCTGGAGATTCTATTCCGATGTATTTAGATAAGAAGTCTGAGACATTGAAGATTATTCAGCATTTAAGAAATGAAGCACATAGATTTGGAATTACATTCCATAGAAATAAAAGAAGTAAAGCAGCTATTAACTCAGAGTTGGAGAATATAGAGGGAGTTGGAGAGAAAACAGCAAGCGATTTATTAAAGCAGTTTAAGTCTGTAAAGCGGGTAAAAGAGGCTCCATTAGAACAGATTGCAGCTGTAGTAGGAAATGCAAAGGCTAAAAAAATATATCAAACTTTTCATAAAAATTAGAAACGTGTTGGCAAAGAAATATTTATTATTATTTACACTCCTATTTTCATTTTTAGGCTTCTCTCAAGAGGTTCAAAATAAAGACCCAAAAGTAGGATTGGTTTTAAGTGGAGGAGGTGCCAAAGGGTTAGCTCATATTGGAGCTTTACAGGCGATGGAAGAGGCTGGTGTTCGTGTAGATTATATTGGAGGAACCAGTATGGGAGCAATCGTTGGTGCGTTATATGCTGCTGGATATTCTCCAAAGCAACTAGATTCTATTTTTCAAGAGATTAATTTTGACGTGTTATTACAGGATAAAATTCCACGTTCTGCAATGTCTTTTTATGAAAAGAATAGCTATGAAAAATATGCAGTTTCCTTGCCATTTAATAAGTTTAAATTATCACTTCCGAGTTCATTGTCTAAAGGGCAAAGCTTATATAATTTATTATCCAAGCTTCTTTTTAATGTAAATGAAATAGAAGATTTTAACGACCTGCCAATTCCCTTTTTCTGTATCGCTACTGATGTAGAAACGGGGGCTCAAGTGAAATTGAATAAAGGATATCTGCCTAGAGCATTGGCTGCAAGTGCTGCGATTCCCTCTTTTTTTGAGCCCGTAATGAATGACGGAAGTGTTTTGGTAGATGGTGGAGTGATTAATAATTACCCTGTGGATGAAGTGCTAGAAATGGGTGCTGATATTATTATTGGGGTAGACGTTCAAGATTCTTTAGCAACTCGAGATGAACTTCAGTCTGCTACAGATATTTTAGTACAGATTAATTATTACAACACTATAAATGCTATGGAGGAGAAGTTAAAAAAGACAGACCTTCATATAAAACCAAATATTAAACCTTTTAGTGTGCTTTCCTTTGGAAAAGGGAGAGATATTATTGAAAGTGGATATGTTGCTGCGAGTGATAAATCATCAACCTTAGATAGTATTGCGAGCCTGCAAAAGCAAAAACCCATTAAGAGATATCCTGGGAAAATTGTTGATAGTTTTTTAATTGACAAATTATCTTTTGAAGGAAATGATAAGTACACTCGAGCTTATTTAAAGGGGAAGTTACGATATAGAACGGAAGAGTATATAGATTTTGATAAAATAGATCAAGGAATGAGCAATCTTGCTGCTACAAATAATTTTAATAGCGTAAGGTATGAGCTTAGACCAAATAAGGAAGGTTATATGCTTACGGTTCCTATAATAGAGCGCCATACAGATATGTTTCTGAAATTTGGCGTTCATTATGATGGTTTGTACAAAACAGCAGCTTTGGTTAACATCACAAAAAAACATCTCTTTTTTGATGATGATAATGTTTACTTTGATTTTATAGTTGGTGATTTCCTTCGATATAATTTTGAATATTATTTAGATAAAGGATTCTATTGGAGTTACGGGATTAAATCTAGGTTTAATACATTTTCTAAGGATGTAGAGTTCGATTTTATAAATCAAGGGCAATTGCAAGATGCCCCCGATTTAAATAAATTGGATATAAAAATGTCGGATTTTACAAATCAGATATATATGCAAACTGTTTGGAAAGAGGAGTTTACTTTTGGAGTTGGATTAGAGCATAAGTTGTTGAAAATTGAAACAGAAACATTGGTTGATGATAATGGAAAGGAAGTGTATTTAGAGGATGAGAACTATTTTAGCGTTTATAGCTTCTTGAAATTTGATTCTTTAAATGATAAATACTTTCCTTCTAAAGGTTTTTTCTTTGACGGTGATTTTCACGCGTATTTACTTTCTTCAAATAAACGAGATGATTTTAGTGAGTTTTCGATTGCAAAGGCAAAAATGGGGTTTGCAACACCTTTATATAGGAGTTTGTCACTTAGTGCTTTTACAGAAGGTGGATTTAAATTTGGAGATCCCAATATTCAATCTTTAGATTTTATTTTTGGAGGTTTTGGGAATAATTTCATTAATAATATTACTCCCTTTTTAGGTTATGATTATCTTAGTTTTGGTGGAGACAGTTATGTAATGGCTACTTTCACTGCAGATTGGGAGTTTGCAAAGCAAAACCATGTAAATATAACAGCTAATATTGCAAATGCAGGGGATGATATTTTTGAGGAAGGTACTTGGTTTTCTTTACCTGATTATACAGGATACGCTTTAGGTTATGGTTATGAGTCTATTATTGGGCCTCTCCAAGGAAAAGTTCATTGGTCTCCAGAGGTAAACGAGGCGCTTTTTACGATTAGTATTGGGTTCTGGTTTTAAATACGTATAGTTTTTAAGAGTTTCTTAATGGAAATCTCCGTAAATTATTGCGATATTTGTTTAATTCAAACGTTTTCGTTATGCCTTTTTATCATAAACTCGGTAACATACCACATAAGAGACACACTATTTTTAAAAAGCCAGATGGTAGCTTGTATTATGAGCAATTATTTGGAACTATCGGTTTTGATGGAATGTCCTCAAACTTGTATCATGTACACCGCCCAACGCAAGTAAAAGAAATAAAATCTAAGATAAATGTAGCTCCAAAGGTTGCTGTCTCTAACAATATACAATCGTATCGTTTTCATGGATTCAAAATAAAACCTGAAAATGATTACTTAAAAAGTAGAAAATCAGTTTTAACAAACTCCGATTGTACAATTCAATTAGCAGCCCCTAAAAAGTCATCAGAAGATTACTTTTATAAGAATGCAGATGCAGATGAACTTATTTTTATCCATAAAGGGAATGGGAAGCTGAGAACTCATCTAGGAAATTTAGATTTCTCTTATGGAGATTATTTAGTCGTACCAAGAGGGACTATTTATAAAATGGATTTTGAAACAGAAGACAATAGACTTTTTATTGTAGAATCCCGAAGTCCAATATACACACCCAAACGATATAGAAACTGGTTTGGACAATTATTAGAGCATTCTCCATTTTGCGAACGAGATATTCGTAGACCTTACGAATTAGAAACTAATGATGAGAAGGGAGACTTCTTAATTAAAATAAAGAAGCAAGATGAGATTTTCGATATGGTCTATGCAACACATCCTTTTGATGTAGTTGGTTACGATGGTTTTAATTATCCTTATGCGTTGAGTATTCATGATTTTGAGCCAATAACAGGTAGAATTCATCAACCACCACCAGTACATCAAACTTTCGAAACAGACACTTTTGTTGTTTGTAGTTTTGTTCCTAGACTTTATGATTATCATCCAGAGAGTATACCAGCTCCTTATAATCATAGTAATATAGATTCTGATGAAGTTTTGTATTATGTAGATGGCGATTTTATGAGTAGAAATGATATAGAAAAAGGACATATTTCGTTACATCCAGCAGGAATACCTCACGGTCCTCATCCTGGAGCAGCAGAGCGAAGTATTGGAAAAACTGAAACAGAAGAATTAGCTGTAATGGTAGACACCTTTAAGCCGCTTATGCTTACAGAAGAAGCTATTGAGATTTCAGACGATTCGTATTATAAGTCTTGGTTAGAAAATTAATATTTAAAGAATATGTTGAATTATAGAGTTGATATAACAGCTCATTTAAGAGCAATGTGGTAGGTATTTGTTATTCTTAGAAATTAACTTATCGCTTATTCATATTCAAAATAATAATTATAAAAAAATAAAATGTCACAAGATACAACATCACTAAAATTAAATAAGGAAGTAGCAGAAGCTGAAGATTTTTTACCGCTTTTAGGCACTGATTACGTTGAACTTTATGTTGGGAACGCCAAACAAGCAGCGCATTATTACCAAGCAGCATGGGGTTTTCAGCCAGTAGCCTATGCTGGACTAGAAACTGGTAGAAAGGATAGTGTTTCATATGTGTTAGAACAAGATAAAATAAGAATCGTTTTAACGTCTCCTTTACAAGAAGGGGGAGCAATAAATAGGCATATTGAAAAACATGGCGATGGAGTAAAAGTAGTTGCACTTTGGGTGGATGACGCTAAGAAGAGTTATGAGGAAACCACAAAAAGAGGTGCAGAAAGTTATATGGAGCCTAAGACTATTGAAGATGAGAATGGAAAAGTAGTACTTTCAGGAATCCATACATACGGAGAAACCGTTCATGTATTTGTTGAACGCTCAGCATACAACGGAGCTTTTATGCCAGGTTTTAAAGAATGGAATCCAGAATATAAGCCAGCAACTGTAGGTCTTAAATTTATTGACCATATGGTTGGGAATGTAGGTTGGAATGAAATGACTAAATGGTGTGAGTTCTACGCTAAAGTAATGGGGTTTGCACAATTGGTTTCTTTTGATGATAAAGATATATCTACAGATTATACCGCTCTTATGAGTAAGGTAATGAGTAATGGTAACGGTAGAATAAAGTTCCCTATAAATGAACCTGCGGAGGGAAAGAAAAAATCGCAGATCGAGGAGTATATAGATTTTTATAATGGTGCTGGAGTGCAACACATAGCCTTGGCAACAGATAATATTATTAAAACTGTTAAGGAGCTAAAATCTCGAGGAGTGGAATTTTTAAATGTTCCTGAAACATATTATGACACAGTTTTAGATAGAGTAGGGAAAATAGACGAAGATTTGCAACCGCTTAAAGAACTTGGGATTCTTATAGATAGAGATGATGAGGGTTATTTACTGCAATTATTTACTAAGCCGATTTTAGATAGACCGACAATGTTTTTTGAAATTATTCAGCGTAAAGGGGCTAAATCCTTTGGAAAGGGTAACTTTAAAGCACTTTTTGAAGCTATAGAGAGAGAACAGGAAATGCGAGGAACGCTATAAAATAGCGATTTTATTATTAAATTGATAAATAGAAACTGAACAATTTATATTCTTAATGTTAAAAAAGTTAAACTTATTTATTATGCTTGCATAATATATGTTTTGTATTAACTTTGCTCTCGCAATAGGGGTGGTGCCCTATGCAGACTTTAAGTAAAGTTTTCATAATTTAAAGTTTTGGTTGGTTAATGAAAAAAACTCGGCTTCGGTCGAGTTTTTTGCGTTTATAAACTTTTGGAATAATAATTGTTAATTGTATTGATAAAGAATTATAATGTAATTCATTTTATTATTTTTACACAATTAACTCTGACTATGAAGAAGATAATCTTAGCGATAACAATATTTTGGCTTTCAGCTTTTGTGAATCAAAATGAGACAAAAGAGCAAAAAGCTTTTCAAGACGGAGAATGGTTTAAGTTTAGAATCCACTACGGAATCTTCAATGCTAGTTATGCTACACTACAAGTTAAAGATGAATATCTAAATGGGAAAGAAGTTTACCATGTAACAGGAATTGGTAAAACTACAGGATTAGCTAGCTTATTTTTTGAAGTTAATGACGATTACCAAAGTTATTTTGATAAAACTACTGGTCAGCCTTATAAATTTATTCGAAAAATAGATGAAGGAGGGCATACCAAAGATTTAGAAATAAACTTTGATTATAAAGCAAAAAAAGCAACTTTAAAAGATCATAAACACGATACAGAAGAGTATTTTGATATAGACAAAGGGGTTCAAGACCTTATTTCTGGATTTTATTTTCTTAGAGATCGCGTAGATAGAACTACCGTAGCAGCTGGAGATGAGTTCGTGTCCGATATGTTGTTTGATGATGATGGGATATTTAAATTTAAACTTAAGTATTTAGGGAGAGAGGTTTTAAATACAAAATTCGGTAAAGTGAAATGTTTGAAATTCAGACCCTATGTGCAATCCGGACGTATTTTTAAAGAAGAAGAAAGTTTGACTTTATGGGTGTCTGACGATGAGAATAAAATACCAATACGAATAAAGGCAGATATCCTTGTAGGTTCAATAAAAGCAGATTTAGAAGAATTTAAAGGATTGAAGCATCAGTTTAAAATTCAAATGAATTAATGGCAATTAAACCAGAAATTGAAGCTCAAATTAAAGAGCTTGAAGAAAAGTATAAAAATTCAGGACAAGATCTTAGTGCGTATTTAGACGGTCTGCTTTATGAAAAGTATCTTACATATTGGGATTATATCCATTTAGATACATTGTTAAGTCTGCAGATTCCACGTACACATTTTCCTGATGAAGAAATTTTTATCACTTATCATCAAATTACAGAGTTGTATTTTAAGCTTATTATTCATGAGCAAAAGCAGATCATAGATCATAAGTTGAATGATGCAGCTTTTATGATTACCAAAATCGGGAGGATTAATAATTATTATAAAATTTTAATCAATTCTTTCAGTGTTATGATTAATGGGATGGACAGAGCTCAGTTTCTAAAATATAGAATGGCGCTTCTTCCAGCCAGTGGGTTTCAATCTGCTCAATTTAGAATGATAGAGATTTATTGTACTCCTTTTTATAATTTATTGCCTGAAAATGCAAAATCAGAATATACACCAGAAAGTAGTCTAGAAGATCTTTTTGAAAATATTTATTGGAAAAGAGGAGCTGTAGATACTAAAACACAAGAAAAAACGCTTACATTAAAGCAGTTTGAATACCGTTATACTCCAAGGTTTATGCGAATAGCCAAAGAGGTAGAAGGAATGACGATTTATGAAAAGTATTTAAACTTTCCAAAAGAGGTAAAAGAGAATCCTTTATTGATTAAAGCGATGAAAGAGCTAGATGTAAATGCAAATGTAAATTGGAACTTGATGCATATGGGCGTAGCTTATAAGCATTTAAGTAAAGATAAGCAGACAATTGATGCTACTGGAGGCACCAATTGGAAAGATTATTTACCTCCAAGTTTTCAGAAAATCATCTTTTTTCCCGAAATTTGGAGCGATTCAGAAAGAGCCGACTGGGGAAAACAGTGGGTGGAGCATATGTTAAACCCTCAAACAAATTAGTAGTAAATGCCAAAGAAGATTGTAGGACTTTTGTTTATTGCGATACTAACTATTTTATCGTGTAAAGAAGAAGAGAAGAAAGTAGAGGAAGTGGGTGTTGTAGAAGCAGAAGGACTGGAGCCCGTTGAAGTGAAAGAATTTGGTTATGATTTAAACCAATATCTTGTTGTTAGAGATACAATAAAAGCTGGCGACAGTTTTGGTGAGATTTTACAGCGTAATAATATAGGATACCCTGAGATATATAATATTGTTGAAGGGGTAAAAGATTCATTTAATATAGCAAGCCTTCAAGTAGGAAAACCTTATACATTATTGTGTACTAAGGAAGATTCTTTACAGAAGCCAAAATGTTTTATCTATCAACCAAATAGTATAGATTATGTGGTGGTAGATTTTGCAGATTCTACATTAGTAAAAAAGGGTAAAAAAGAAGTTAAGCTTGTAGAACGTGAGGCTTCAGGAATTATAAACGGTTCTTTATATCAAACACTTCAGGAGCAAGGGTTAAGTCCTATTGTAGCTTATAAAATGTCCGATATCTATGCTTGGACTATAGATTTCTTCAGAATTCAGAAAGGAGATAAGTTTAAAGTTTTGTTTACTGAAAAGTATATAGACGATTCTATTTATGCAGGAGTAGATAAGATAAAGGGAGCATATTTTGAGCATAATGGAGAGCCTATTTATTCATTCCGTTTTGAGTCTGATTCTACAAAACATATTGTTGATTATTTTGATGAGAATGCTAAGAACTTAAGAAGAGCTTTCTTGAAAGCACCAGTTCAGTTTAGCAGAATATCATCTCGTTATAATTTAAATCGTAGAATTGCTTACTACGGAAATAAAGTGAGACCACATAAGGGGACTGACTTTGCTGCTCCAGTTGGAACACCAATTTTATCTACAGCAAATGGTACCGTAATAGAATCTACCAGAAGAGGTGGAAATGGTAATTATGTAAAAGTAAAACACAATTCAACTTATACAACCCAATATTTGCATATGCAGAAAAGGAAGGTGAAGGTGGGTGAGTATGTTAAACAAGGAGACGTTATTGGTTGGGTTGGTATGACTGGAAATACTAGTGGACCCCATGTTTGTTACCGTTTCTGGAAAAATGGGGCGCAAGTAGATCCGTTTAGACAAGATCTTCCAAAAGCAGAACCTATTGGAGATTCGTTGAAAGTGAAATATTTGGCTCATATAAAACCAATAAAGCAACAATTAGACGCAATAGAATATCCTTTGGATAAAAGCTCTGAAGAAGGAGAATATGTAACCGAATTAAATCAATAAAATGCCATTATCAGCAATCAACCCAACCAAGACAGAAGCTTGGAAGAAATTAGAAGAACATTATAGTACTTTTCATAATACATCGGTAAAGAGTTTGTTTGCTCAAGATGATAAAAGAGCAGAAAAGTTTACCATTCAATGGAATGATTTTTACGTAGATTTTTCTAAAAATAGAATCGATGATACTACGGTTAATTTACTTCTAGAACTAGCTAAAGAGGTCAACTTAAAGGATGCTATAGAAAAATGTTTTACTGGAGATCTTATTAATGAAACAGAAGGGAGAGCAGTACTTCATACAGCTTTAAGAGCCAAAGAAAGTGAGAAGATTTTTGTTGATGGAGAGAATGTTGTTCCTGAGATTTATAAGGTAAAAGAAAAAATAAAAACGTTTACAGAAAGTATTATTTCCGGAGAGAAGAAGGGGTATACTGGGAAAGCGTTTACCGATGTTGTAAATATCGGAATTGGAGGATCAGATCTTGGGCCGGCAATGGTTACAGAAGGACTCCAATATTATAAAAATCATCTTAATGTTCATTTTGTAAGTAATGTAGATGGAGATCATGTGCATGAAACTATCAAGAAATTAGATCCAGAGACTACTCTGTTTGTAATTGTTTCTAAAACTTTTACAACGCAAGAAACATTGAGCAATGCAACAACTCTTAAAAAGTGGTTTTTAGAATCTGCAACTCAAAAGGATGTTGCTGCACACTTTGTTGCAGTGTCTACGAATCTAGAAAAGATAAACGAATTTGGAATAGATTCTAATAATGTATTCCCAATGAAAGATTGGGTTGGAGGAAGATTTTCATTATGGAGTGCTGTTGGTTTGTCTATAGCGCTAGCAGTAGGTTTTGATAACTTCAACAAGCTGTTGGGGGGAGCTCAAGCCATGGACGATCACTTTAGAGAAACTCCTTTCGAAAGAAATATTCCAGTAATATTAGCACTTTTAAGTGTTTGGTATAATAATTTTTATGGAGCAGAAAGTGAAGCTTTAATACCTTATTCTCAATATTTACATAGACTCTCGGCATATCTTCAGCAGGGAACTATGGAGAGTAATGGAAAGAGTATGGATCGTGCCGGAAACCCAGTAGATTATCAAACGGGAACTATTATTTGGGGAGAACCTGGAACGAATTCACAACACGCATTTTTTCAATTGATTCACCAAGGGACTAAATTGATTCCGGCGGATTTTATTGGGTTTATAGAGTCACTTCATGGAGATAAAGATCATCATGATAAGTTGATGGCCAATTATTTTGCGCAGACGGAAGCTTTACTTAACGGAAAAACAGAAGCAGAAGTAAGAGAAGAGTTAGAAGGAAAAGATATTTCAGAAGAAGAAATTGAAAAATTACTCCCTTTTAAGTTATTTGAAGGAAATAAGCCTACAAACTCTATACTTATTGATAAGTTAACACCGCAAGCCCTCGGAGAAATTATAGCAATGTACGAGCATAAAATCTTTGTTCAAGGAGTAATTTGGGATATTTTTAGCTTCGATCAATGGGGTGTGGAATTAGGGAAACAATTAGCTTCTACAATACTTACCGATATAAAAAGCGAAAAGATTAGTAATCATGATAGTTCTACGTTAAATCTTTTGCGATTTTATAAAAACAGTTAACATATTTTGTTAAAATCTAAAAACGTAACATTGTAATCTGCACAAGATTATTATGTTACGTTTTTTGTTTACTTTTGTTCCAATGTTAAATTATTTAACATTACCTTAATGCTAGAAATCATTTAATAGATGATTTTTGCACCGTTAAATTAAATTAAACAAACAAATGAAGACGATCTACAATTGGATTTTAACTACAGTAATTGCATTGATTACTACTACAGCTTTCTCGCAAGGAACGATTACGGGTTCTGTAGTAGATGGAAGTTTCGGGGGGCCATTACCTGGAGCTAATGTTATGGTGAAAGGTTCTACATCTGGAACTTCAACCGACTTTGATGGTAATTTCACATTAAATGTTACTGAAAACTCAGGAACTATCGTAGTTTCATATATTGGGTTTGTAGCAAACCAAGTTTCTTTTACACTAAGTAACGGAAGTGCTAACATCGGAGCTGTTACTTTACAACCTGATGCTGAAGAGCTTGAAGGGGTTGTTGTTACAGGGGTTATTGATATAGCTAAGGACCGACAAACGCCAGTAGCTGTGTCTACTATTAAAGCTTCTGAAATTCAAGAAAAATTGGGATCTCAAGAATTTCCTGAAATCTTAAGATCAACGCCTTCAATTTATGTTACTAAGCAGGGTGGAGGATATGGAGATTCTAGGATTAATATACGTGGTTTTGATACAAACAATTCTGCGGTTATGATTAATGGAGCTCCTGTAAATGATATGGAGAATGGTTCAGTATATTGGAGTAACTGGGCAGGGTTAAGTGATGTGACTTCTGCTATGCAGGTGCAAAGAGGTTTAGGGTCTTCTAAATTAGCTGTGTCTTCTGTTGGAGGTACAATTAATGTTATTACAAAATCTTCTGATAAGTCAGAAGGTGGTTCTATTTCTACATCTGTAGGAAATGACAACTATTTGAAGACGTTAGCTTCTTATAACACAGGGGTTATGGATAGTGGTTTTTCTATGTCTGCTTTATTTAGTAGAACTGCTGGAGATGGTTATGTTGATGGAACAGCGTTTGAAGGATATAATTATTTTTTAGCATTTGGATTTAAGCCTAATGATAAGCATGATTTACAATTCACTTTAACAGGAGCGCCACAACAACATAATCAAAGAAGTTTTTCTCCAACATTAAATGATTATATTAAATATGGTCAAAATGGAGATCCAGATAGAAGATATAATAGTGATTATGGATATAGAAATGGAAAGGAATTTACTTTTGGAGGAAACTTTTATCATAAGCCTGTAGCATCTTTAAACTGGGATTGGAATATATCTGATAATTCAACATTATCTACAGTGTTATATGCTTCATTTGGTAGAGGGGGATCAATCGGTTCTATTGGACGTATTAATGGAGATAGATCTTATTCATCAAAATTTAAAGATGCAAATGGTTTAATAAGAGTTGATGATATTATTGCTTGGAATGGTGGAGCTGATGTTCCAGACTTTGGAGCGCCTAGAACTGGATACTCAGGTGGAGGTGATGCTCAATATCAAGGACAATTTATAAATGGAGGTGATTATAATAACAGATCATTAACGAATTCTGATTCAGGACATATTTTTGGGTCTGAAAATGGTATCTCTCAAAGGTCTTCGGTGAACTCACATAACTGGTATGGTGCCATTATTAACTTTAATAACAAAATAAATGATAATTGGAGTTGGGATATTGGAGCTGATTTAAGAACTTATAAAGGATATCATTATAGAAGGTTAGTTGATCTTCTTGGAGCTGATGCTTATGTTGATAATGATGATGTAAATAATCCATATAGTTTCTCTACTGATACATATTCTCCAAAAGTCGGAAACACTTGGAATGTGTTTAAGGATGTAGATAAAGAAACAAAAATTGATTATTATAATTTAGGATATGTAAATTGGGCAGGAGGATTTGGTCAATTAGAGTATTCTAATGATGTGATTTCTGCTTTTATACAAGGAGCCGTATCTAACCAAGGGTTTAAACGAGAGGATAAATTTAATTATTTAGATTCAGATCCAGAACAAGAAACAGATTGGGTTAATAGAGTCGGAGGTAATATTAAAGGGGGTGTTAACTACAACATAAACGCTAAGCACAATGTTTTTGCAAATGCCGGATTTTATTCTAAGCAACCTTTGTTTGATGCAGTTTTCTTAAACTATGTAAATGATTTAAATGAAGACCTTACGAATGAAAAAATATTAGGTTTAGAATTAGGATATGGATTCAGAAGTTCTGAATTTACTGCTGATGTAAATGTGTATAGAACATCTTGGAAGGATAGATTTTTATCCGAAAGTGTTATAGTCGATGGAGATAACAATGGTTCCGCAAACTTTAAAGGAATAGAGCAAGTACACAGTGGTGTTGAGCTTGTGGCAAACTATCGTCCTTTACATCAATTTTTTGATGTGTACGGTATGTTATCTATAGGTAACTGGGAATATGAAGGGGATGTAAATGCAGCTGTGTACGATTCAGGTCAAAACCTAGTTGGAAATTATACTTTATATCTAGACGGTGTAAAGGTTGGAGATGCAGCTCAAGTAACTTCTAGGTTAGGTATAGGTGTTATGCCAGTAGAAGGTTTAAGACTTGATGCAAGTTGGGATAGAGCTGATAAATTATATGCAGATTTTGCAGGGGATAGTGGTAATTTCGTAGATCAATTTGGAAGCCCAGATAATGAAGGTGCACTTGAATTACCAGATTATAATTTATTTGATGCAGGAATATCTTATAAATTAGTAGTAGGGAAAGATAGAGATAAAGCTATTAATTTAAGATTAAATGTAAACAACTTATTTGATAATACTTACATATCTGAGTCTGATACAAATATATTTGCTGAAGCTGGTGATGATACTTATAAAGGTATTAACACAAATAACAGAGTGTTTTTTGGATGGGGAAGAGCATGGAACATGACAGTTCGTTATAACTTCTAAAAATAAAATCACTACAATATTTAAGCCCCGCAATTTGCGGGGTTTTTTTATGTCTTTTCTGAAGTTTATCAAGCTTTAATTCTTATTTTTGAAGAACTAACAAAACAAACATACTCATGTATACAACAGTTAATGCTTTGCATTCATATTGGGCGTATTTTACGCTTTTAGTACTTATTATAGCCGTTCTAAATGCTATGGTAGGATATTTTAAGAATAAAGATTTTAGTCTGGCTAAAGACTTTAGAATAAGTCTTTTCGCTCTTATCTTTTCTCACTTACAATTGGTAATAGGTTTAATACTTTACTTTGTTTCTCCAAGGTTTTCTTCTTGGCAGACAGGAGGAGTTATGGGAGATAGCCTTTTAAGACTAGTTCTTGTAGAGCATCCTTTTATTAATATTATTGCAATCGCTTTAATTACTATCGGTTGGAGTAAGCATAAAAAAGAAACTACTTCTAAAAGAAAATTCGGAAAGATTGCCTTATTCTACGGAATTGGACTTTTCTTGATTTTACTTAGAATACCTTATATGCTTTGGTTCGATTAGTCTATTTCTTGACTTTTTTAACTAAATAGAGATAGACCGGAAAATGGTCAGAATATCCTGCTGTAAAAGCACCTGAAGCATAGCTTCTAAAAGGATATCCTTTGTATTTTCCGGTTTTTGTTTTTAAATATTCTGCACTGAAAATACCTGCTTTCCAAAAATGCATCCCGTCATCTTTTTTTAATAGGTTTGAAGTGAAAAAAAATTGATCAAATAAACTCCATTTGTCTCGATATGCAAGAGATCCGATTCCTTTCTTATATAATTTTTCCATAGGATTATACAAGTTATTGATCTCATCTAGCTCATCTCTTTCTCCTTTTGTTCTTAGTATATTTTTAAAACTTGCGTCTGTAGGGTTATCATTATAATCGCCCATACTGATTATTTTAATGGCTGGATTTCTCCATACTACAGAATCAATTATTTTCTTATTTAATCTCGCTGCTGCTTCTCTAAAGGGTCTACTTCTTTGTTCGCCTCCACTTCTCGATGGCCAATGATTAACAATAAAACAAAAATGCTCTCCTTCAAAATATCCATCAACCACCAATTGATCTCTTGTGTAATCTCGGAATCCCTTCTCGTTGTATATTATAAGTCTTCTATAATGAATAGTATTAGGAATAAAACTTTCTTTTTTATAAAATAAAGCTACATCTATGCCGCGTTCATCTGGAGAATCTTCATGTATAATACCGTAATCACTACTTATTAAATCTGGATGACTCTTGAGGTCTGTAAGTACTTTTATGTTTTCTACTTCAGCAAAACCAATAACCGTAGGAGTATTGTCTATCGTTTCATTTGTAATCTCTTTTATGACCTTAGCAAGTCTGGATAATTTTATATTATATCGCTCCTCCGTCCATTTGTATTTTCCATTAGGAGTTCGTTGGTCATCAAAAGTTAGAGAATCATCTAGTGTGTCATATAGATTTTCAACATTGTAAAAGGCGATGCTTTTTATTGAATATTCTGTTGATTGTGCAATCAAAATAAAAGATTTTAATACGACAATTGTAATTAATAACTTCTTCATTATATATTATTTTCTATAAATAAGTAGTAAATGTACGTTATATTTCACTACATTGAAGATTCAAGTGCTTGATAATGAGTGTGAAAGTTTTAGTTCTTTGTTGTTTATTAGTTAGTTTTCACTGTTTGTATGGGCAGGAACTAAAAGGCTCTATCTATGATTTAAGAACGCAACTCCCTATTGAAGGTGCTTTGATTGAAGTAGAAGATTCTTTTCACGAAGTGTTGTCATCTTTGGATGGTAATTTTGTGATTTTAGATGTTGCTAGTAATAATCATGTGCTTAAAATTACCAAAGAAGGTTATATTATTAAGTTTCTCCCGTTTTCTAAAAAATATTTGCAGACAGTAAATTTTAAAACCATCTATTTAGAAGTAGATGTTAAAGAACTTCAGCAGGAAAACAGTATTTCTCTTTCTGATAGTGATTTTATAGATGATGTAGATACCGATTTTTCAGGGCAAATGCTTCAAGCAACACGTGATATTTTTCTTAGTAGAGCAGCTTTCGATTTTAGTCAATCCTTTTTTAAAGTAAAAGGATATGATTCTAAATATGGGGATGTTTTAATAAATGGAGTTCGGATGAATCGAGTCTTTAATGGTAGACCGCAATGGAGTAATTGGGGAGGGATAAATGACGTACTTCGAAATCAAGAATATTTTTATGGTTTAAAGGCAAATCCTTATGGTTTTGGTGGACTCCTTGGAACTACAAATATGAATACTAATCCTGCTAAAATGCGTCCCGGAATACGTTTGTCTTCTTCAGCTTCTAACAAATCTTATAGGGGTAGATTGATGGCAACTTATAACTCTGGAGTAAAAAAGAGCGGAATTTCATATTCATTATCCGCTTCAAAACGATGGGGGAAAGAGGGCTATGTTTCTGGAACCTTATATGATGCCTATTCTGTGTTTGGAGCAATAGGATATCAAACAGGGAAGCAGAATTTTTATTTTACTGGAATGTATACACCTAATAGAAGAGGTAAGTCTGCTGCTATTACTGCGGAAGTATTTCAGCTTGTAGGGAGAAAATATAATCCATATTGGGGAGAGCAAGATGGTGAGATTCGTAATTCTAAAGAAAGAAACATAGAAGAACCTATCGCTATGTTTAATTATGATTTTTCAGGTGATAAACTTACCCTGAATTTTGGTGCTGCATATCAATTCGGTAGCTTTAGTAGTAGTCGCTTAGGGTATTATAATGCTCCAAGTCCCAATCCAGACTATTATAGATATCTACCCAGTTTTTATATTAATAATTCTTTAGGAGCTAATTTTGATAATGCCAATCTAGCTAAAGAGGGGTTTCAAGAAAACCCGCAAATGCAATGGAGTTCTTTATATAGTGCTAATTTATCTAGTGAGCGGAATGGTAAAAGTTCTTATGTGCTTTATAATGATCAAGCGGATGAGAACCAATTGTTTGTAAATATCAATTCAAGCTATATTTTTAGTGATTACTTTAAGATTGAAGGTGGTTTTAGATATCATAAATCGGATGCAGAGAATTATGGACTTCTTTTGGATTTACTTGGTGGTAATTTTCATGAAGATATAGATACATTTTCAGATACTAAAAATGATGTTGAGCATGAAGTTCAGAAAGGTGTTGGCGATAAGATGGGATATAATTATAATATCAATTCTAGTTTCTATGAAGGTTTTTTGCAGGGGGATTTTCAGTTAGAAAAATTAGCATTTTTTGTTTCAGCCAAAATATCACAAACAACATATCAAAGAGAAGGTTTGTTTATAAATGAGCGCTTTCCATTAACCTCTCAGGGGAAAGGTGAAATTCAAAATTTCACAGATTATGGGTTTAAAACTGGACTGACGTATAAGTTTAATAATCGTCATATTGTAAATCTGTCAGCTGCTTATTTAACAAAGGCCCCGACGTTGCAAAATACTTTTGTAAACGCTAGAGAAAATAATAAAACTGTAGATAGTCTGCAATCCGAAGTTATATATTCTGGAGCACTTACATATAATCTTGATCTTCCTAATATAAGCATGAGATTTACGGGTTATTATTCCAAATTTAAAGAAGTAACGGATATAAATTATTTTTATGTAGATGCAGGTGTGGGGAGTGACTTTATCCAAGAGGTGGTAACAGGAATTGAAAAGTTACATTACGGAGGTGAACTTGGGTTTTCTTATCAAGCTACAACAGAAATTAAACTTACAGCTGTTGCATCCTATGGAGATTTTAGTTATACCGAGAATGCTAATGTAACCATCAATTTCGATACCGTTGGAGCGGAGGAAGATCTAATTAATTTAATAGGAACATTAGATTTGGGTGAGACAGCAATAAAAGATTTTAAGCTTGCTGTAGGCCCTCAAAAAGCATATTCTATTGGTGTAGATTATAGAAGTTCTAATTATTGGTGGGTTGGTGCAACAGGAAACTATTTAGCGGATAACTATGTGGATATTTCTGCTATTAAAAGAACAAGTAGCTTTTTACAAGATCCCGATGGGGATGTTTTTTCCAATGCTACTCCAGAGATAGTTACAGAGCTTTTGACACAAGAGCGATTAACTCCTATTTATTTATTGAATCTTACTGGCGGAAAATCTTGGTTGATAGACAAGAAATATATTAGCTTTTTTGTGAGTGTTAATAACCTATTTGATGTTAGTTATAGAACGGGAGGTTATGAGCAGAGTAGGAATGGTAATTTTGGACAGGCATATAACGATACGCAACGTGGCGCTCCACTTTTTGGGAATAAATACTGGTATGGATACGGTAGATCATACTTTGTGAACCTTGCTTTAAGCTTTTAATATGCGAAATCTAAAAAATGTAGTGCTCAGTATTATTTATTTAACAGCTATTCTTATTTTCTTTTTTGCTTGTGTTGCAGATGATCAGCACGATATTCCAAACGATATTTGTATAGAGAATACATTGGAGGTAAATGCTTCTTATGACGAAGTTAAGGCTCTATATAATGGAGAGATCCTAAGAATTCAAGAGGATTTAATTATATCTGGATACATAAATTCTTCTGATGCAGCTAGTAATTTTTTTGGGAATATCCATTTTCAAGATCATCCTACAAATCCTACTCAAGGGCTTCAAATAGAATTGGATTTAAGGAATCTTGCGATTTTTTATCCCATTGGTCAAAAGGTTTTTATAAAATTAAAAGACCTTTATTTAGATAATGATAAAGGAACATATAAGCTTGGGGGTACGTTTACTGCTTTTGGAAATCTTTCTGTAGGGAGACTTCCCGCAACTAAAATTAAGGAACATATAATTGTATCCTGTGATGAAGTTGTGCCAATGGTTCCGAAGAAATATGAGATGGAGCAGCTTGATAGTACGATGGTGAATACGTTGGTTGTTGTTGATGATTTAGATGTTGGTCCTGAAAGATTATGTGGCACGTTTGCAGAATTCCGAGAAACTACAGATGTGGAACTGAATAATTGCAACGGGGCACCTTTAATTATGAGAAATAGCGGCTTTTCTGATTTTCAGTCTGCACTTTTGCCTGTAGGAAATGGTCTTGTTACAGGGGTGTTGACAAAAGAGCGTGAAGAATATATAATTACTATTCGTGATCTAAATGATGTAGATATGAATAATGAAAGGTGCGATGCGATTGAATATTATTGTGAAATACCAGAAGCTAATACAACCATTTTTGATGTTAAAGAAAAGTACTTGGGGGAGAGGGTTACGATAAAAGAACCTTTAGTTCTTAATGCTACGATTATTGCTAATGATGAAAATAAGAATTTTTCTAAACAGCTATATGTACAAGATGCTACTGGAGGAATTAAGGTTAAGTTAGATGATACTAAGATTTTTGAAAGATTTCCGTTGAATGCTGTAATTACAATTGTAGTGAATGGATTAACTTTAGATAAAATTGATGAGGAATATACTTTAGGGATCTTAAATGATGAAGAGATTCTTGGAGTCGAAAAAGAAGATTATTATCGCTTTTTTTATGATGAAGGGGAGTATTCAGAAATAGCGCCTAATAAAATAAAAATTGCTGATATTTCTGAAGCTGATATTGGAAGTTTAATAGTTGTAGATTCTGTTCAATTTGTAGATAATTCTAAGTTCGTTATAAATAATAGAGATACAAAGAATGTTATAACAGATTGTTTTGCTAATGAACTTACTTTAAATACATCGCGTAGTTTTGTTTATGGTAGTGAGGTCGTTCCTGTTAATAATGGAAGCATAATCGGTATTTTACAATATGATAATGGGTTTCAGATAAGGATAAGAGATGTTGCTGACTTAGTCGGGATGAATCTTGAAAGATGTAATGTTCTAGATAATGCTGCAGAGATAAGTCTGGATACTTTAATTAGTCAATATGGAGAAAGTGGAAAAGAGATAAAAGAAAATCTTAAGATAAAAGGGTTTGTCACTACAGATTATTTAACTCATAACCTTGAAAATACTAGCGCGATAATTCAAAATCAAGATATTGGAATGGAGCTAGAATTTAAAGAGGCACACCAGATTCCCTTAAATTCTGAAATCACTATCGCCTTACGTGGGTTAACATTTTTTAATGATGAATATGGATTTCGTATTAAAGGGTTGACTAATGATCATATTTTAAATATTATTGAAGCTCAGCCTGTAAAACCATTAATAGTCAGTATAGATGAATTATTATCGTTAAAATACAATAATGTAATTGTTGAGTTGCAAGGATTCCAATTTGAAGATGTTAATGCTGTATATGCTGGAGATAATGTTATTGTTAACTGTGAGGATAGTTATATAGTTTCAATACTCGAATCTGCGAGTTTTGCTAATGTTAATGTAAGTGATGGAAAGGGAAATATTGTTGGAGTATTAATCAGAGGTCGGTTTTATGTGAGATCTGTTTCAGACTTTACGTTTGATCAGCCTTATGAAGATTGTTCTTTAAAATTGACAAGCAAGTTTATCTTCATTTCTGAAATAGCTGATCCAGACAATAGCAGTGCTGCTTTGAATATGCGATTTATAGAACTCTATAATTCTAGTGATAAAGAAGTAAGTCTTAATGGTTGGGTATTGCGAAGGTATACAAATGCAAATGTAAGTTTTACGGAGCGCAGTGTTATTGATTTGTCTGGTTATGTTATCCCGCCAGAAAGTGCTTTTATAATAGCTTCAAATGAGGTAGATTTTATTTCAACTTATGGGTTTTCCCCAAATTTGGAGGCTGGAACTGGTAGCGCAGCAGATTCTAATGGAGATGATAATATAGAATTAGTGGACGGTAATGGTAGCGTTGTAGATGTATTTGGGAGACCTGGCGAGGATGGATCGGGTACAAATCACGAATTTGAAGATGGTAGAGCTGTGAGGAATCTAACAGTAACTACTAACAATAATCAATATGATTTTTTACAGTGGATGGTTTTTAATGATACGGGTGAATCTGGAACTGCAAATCTCCCAAAAATAGCCCCGCAAGATTACAATCCAGGACAAAGGTAGCTGCATTTGGTTTAGATTGTTGAATATATTTTATTTCTTCAACAAGGTTAAATCTATGTAAACATGATATTTATCATGTTTTGTTAGAATTATTGAGTTTACTTTTGTTAAAGATTAAAACATAAATACTATACTTTGGAGTTTATGTTTAGCTGAAGTATTCTGAATTTTGAGGGGAATGATGAATAAAATTAAAGCTTCTAATCTTTTTTAAATTATTTGTTATTTAAAAGGCTTCCATTTTTAAGTGGAAGCCTTTTATTTTTTTATTCAGTAAAAAGAGCTTTTAATTCTGTAGCTTCATTTGGTTTCATTTTTCCAGCTAAGACTAGGCTAAGTTGCTTTCTTCTAAGTGCACCTTCAAAACGTTCTTTTTCTAGTTTTGTTTCTGGTACCGTTGGAGGAACAGCTACTGGTTTCCCTGTGTCGTCTACAGCTACAAAAGTGTATATTGCCTCATTAGCTTTGCTTCTGTGACCATTTTCTCGATCTTCAATCCAAACATCAAGGTATATTTCCATAGAGCTATTAAACGCTCTAGAAACACATGCTTCTACAGTAACAACACTTCCTAGTGGAATAGCTCGGTTAAAAGCTACATGGTTTACAGATGCAGTCACTGTAACTCTTCTGGAGTGTCTTCTAGCAGCAATACTTGCAGCCCTGTCCATTCTGGCTAGTAACTCACCACCAAATAAATTGTTTAGTGGGTTTGTTTCACTAGGTAAAACAAGGTCGGTCATTATTGTGCGAGATTCGCTAGGTGTCTTTGCTTGCATTATTTTTATTTTTTTTGCAAAGATATCTTCATTTATTTCAATAAAAGAAAATTAGTTAGATAATATTTATAGAATACTCATAGTTAGATTAATATTGACATCAGTAAATACATAAATACTATTAATAGGAAGAGCTATATTTTAATGATGAGCCAAAAAAAAAGCCTCATTATTTAATGAGGCTATGTATATATTGCTATGATAGCAAGCTTATTTTATTTCGTCAACCAAAAGCCAAGCTTCGGAAGATTCTGTCTTTTTAACTTCTCTTAGAAATGTTAATGCCTCAGGAACATCAGCAAAACTAGCATAGGTAACTTGATGTAGGCCATATTTGTTTTTTCCTATACGCTCTGCATCAAATCCTTTTTCTATGAGTTGATTTACTTTTTTATCTGCATTTTCTTCTACTCTAAAAGCGCCAGCTACAATATGATATTTTAAAGGTTGCTTTTCAACTTTTAAAGTAATAGAAGGAATTTCTAATGGAGCAGTATCAAAAAATGTAGCTTTCTGGATATCTCTCTCAATTTGTTCTTGAGCCTCTTGTTGGGCAACTTGAACTTGATTTTCTTTCTGAATGTCAACCAATCGATACCCGATAGTTCCAGCAGAAACTGCTAATAAGAATATTGCAGCATATTTTAAGTAAGAACGATTTTTTCTTCGCTCTGGAGTAAATGCAATCGGAGCTTTCTCTTCAATTTTTTCTACATCTTTCTTTAACTCCTCTCTAGTGATAGAAGGTGAAACAAAAGAAGATAATCCGAATGAATCTGTTAAATAGTTTAAATGATAAGAAGGTTGGAATAATATTTTTTCATCTTCATTAGACCAAAGTTCTCCTATGTTTTTTAGCGCTATTCTTTCTTTAGATAGTAATGTTTTTCTCCATGAAAGTACAGTGGCTTCAATTTTCTTTGTAGCCTCTTCGTAAGAGATATTTTGTGCTTCTGCTACATATTTAGTAAGCAACCCATCATTAGATTTTAGTTGCTCATTAAATGCGATTGATTTAGATGGAGGATAGAATGCATTAGTGTTATAGTGCACTTTTGCAGGTTTGTGTTGAGTTATGAAAGAACCAAAACCTGGAATGGTCACACACTCATATCTGTATAATAAATCGCTTATGTAATTATCTATTCGCATATAGCAAAGATGTAAAAAAATCGAGTAGATTTTAAAATACTTTTTCAGTTTTTATTAACAGTAGTTTTTTTTCTATACTTTTATGACTGATAATCATTTGTTTAGATGACAGATAAAGAGCTTCTTTTTTTATTAGCAATGCATAGAGCGCCTAAAGTTGGGGATATTACTGCAAAGAAAATCCTACAACATTGCGGTAGTGCGGAAGCGGTTTTTAAAGAAAAAAGGAGTAATCTACTTCAGATTGGAGGGGTAGGTACGTTTTTAGTAAATCAGTTATTGCGTAAGGAAAATCTAATTGAAGCAGAGAAAGAGCTTGCATTTATTAGAAGTAGTAATTATAATGTAGTTTCATATTATGAGGAGGAGTATCCTCGTAACCTTCGGCATTGTATTGATGGTCCAATTCTTATTTTTAGTAGAGGTAATATTAATCTAACGAAGCCTAATAATAAGATTTTGAGTATTGTGGGTACGCGTCAAATTACTTCTTATGGAGCGGCTTTTTGTGAAGAACTGATAAGTGATTTAGCTCCTTTTGATCCCTTAATTCTTAGTGGTTTTGCATACGGAATAGATATTTGTGCACATAAAAGTGCAATGAAAAATAATTTACAAACTATAGGTTGTTTAGCTCACGGTCTTAATCAGATTTATCCTAAAGTGCATTCTAAATATGTTTCCGAAATGGAACATAGCGGAGGCTTTATTACAGATTTTTGGAGCGATGAAGGCCCTGAGCGTAATAATTTCTTAAAAAGGAATCGCGTAATAGCGGGAATGGCAGATGCTGTAATCGTAATTGAGTCGGCAGGAAAAGGGGGGAGTTTGGTTACTGCAGATATTGCAGCGTCCTATAATCGAGATGTTTTTGCAGTTCCTGGTAGAGCTACAGATAAGTTTAGTGAGGGGTGTAATAATCTTATAAAAACACAACAAGCGCATATGATAACTTCAGCCGCCGATATTGTTTATATGTTAGGTTGGGAATTGAAAGAACCTGTAAATTCTGTACAGAAACAAATGTTTGTTGAAATGGATGAAAGCGAACAAACTGTTTATGATTATTTACAAGAAAATGGAAAGCAATTATTAGATAGTATTGCGTTAGGCTGTAAAATGCCAATACATAAACTGGTAACAGTTTTATTCGGGATGGAAATGAAAGGAGTTGTGCGCCCGTTGCCAGGTAAATTGTTTGAGTTGATATAAGGATTGCTTCATGTTCGAAAATGAAAAGCCTATGTTTTCTTCAATTAATTAAATATAATTGTTAAAATATTGAATATATAGAATTTATTTAATATAAAAACCTATATTTAGGTGGTAATATAAATTATGTGTTATGAAGAAAATATTCTTTTTGTGTTTATTTATTTTATTGATTTCATGTGAAAAAGATTCAATTTCGGAAGAAGAATTGGTTGTAGTAAAGGCAGTGCACTATGACTCAGCAACATTACATTACTCTGGAAATGGAAAGTGGTACGCATCTTTTGGAGGCGTTATAGCTTGGTTTAATGGAGCTTCCCCTAGTCAACTCGAAAATGGAGTAAGAAGTGCATGGGAAATGACGGTATCCCCTAATGACCCATTGTCATATGATAAAAATGCTGTTATTTCGTGGGGAGGTAGTGCTTTTGGTTTTCACATAAGTAAAACGGTATTTGGGTATGGGGAAATAAAGAAAAGTATAAAAAAGGTAACTAGAAATAGTGATGGGAGTTATTCATCTACGAGTGTTTATCAATATGTAAAACAATCTAATTCAACTGTGGCAAATTATAGAGGAAAAATTATTTTAGATGAAAACTGTTATCCTATAATTGTGGATGCTAATTCAGATATGCCTTCAGGTTGTATGGAAGACGATGCAGGAGGGAGTGGAGATGATGAGATATTAATTCCATATTAAATTTGTATATGTTATTTATTAAAAAGCAAAGGCTGAGCTATAGACATCTATAGCTCAGCCTTTGCTTTTTAATATCCAATTTTGCTTCGTACGCGTTTTAAAGTTTCATTGGCTACTTTTCTTGCTTTTTCAGCTCCTAAAGCTAATATGTCATCAATCTCATTAAGGTTCTCCATATAATAATTGAAGAGTTCTCTTTCTGTAGAGAATTTATCAAGAATTAGTTCATATAATGCTTGTTTTGCATGACCGTAACCAAATCCTCCTTGTTCATATTTTTTACGCATATCTGCTGTTTGCTCTTCCGTAGCAAGTAATTTATAAATACCATAAACATTACAAGTATCTGGGTCTTTAGGGTCTTCTAACGGAGTGCTATCCGTTTCGATGCTCATTACTTGTTTACGTAACTTTTTTTCTGGAAGGAAAATATTAATAAAGTTATCCGCAGATTTACTCATTTTTTTTCCGTCTGTCCCTGGAATGTACATCGTTGTTTCTTGTACTTTTCCTTCAGGAATAACAAACGTTTCACCTATTTGCGTATGTACACGTGAAGCTACATCTCTAGTTATTTCTATATGCTGCATTTGATCTTTCCCAACAGGAACAATCTCCGCATCGTAAAGTAAAATATCTGCGGCCATAAGCATAGGATATGTAAAAAGTCCTGCATTTACATCGTCCAATCTGTCTGCCTTATCTTTAAAAGAATGTGCTAATGTAAGACGCTGAAATGGGAAATAACAACTTAAATACCAAGTAAGCTCCGTTGTTTGTGGAATATCACTTTGTCTGTAAAATACAACTCTATTTACATCTAGACCGAAAGCAAGCCAAGTTGCAGCAACTCGGTAGGTGTTATTTCTTAAAGTCTCTCCGTCTTTAATTTGAGTTAACGAATGCATGTCAGCAATAAATAGAAAAGAATCGTTTTCTAATTTATCAGACATTTTAATTGCAGGAATAATAGCTCCCAATAGATTTCCTAAGTGGGGAGTTCCTGTACTCTGTATACCTGTAAGTATTCTTGCCATTTCTGTATTTTAAACAATACTACAAAGGTATAATGTTTTATAAAAAAATATAGTACAATTGCTTATTTTTGACTCCATGCAGAAACTTATAAAAGGATTCTTTCAGTTATTATATAGAATTTGGTTTTATCTCCTTATGGCGTTGCCAATTATTGTTTTGTTTCCATTATTGCTGATTCTAAGTAGTAGTGAGCGATTGTATCCTTACTTCTTTTGGATAGCTAGAAACATATGGGCTAATTTTGTGCTTTATGGTATGTTTTTGTTTCCAAGAATCAAGAGAGAGCAGAAGCTTGAAAAAGGAGAAAGTTACATGCTTATTGGGAATCATACTTCTATGATGGATATTATGATGATGCTAAGAGTTTCTAAAAATCCTTTTGTTTTTGTCGGTAAAAAGGAGTTGTCGAAGATTCCTATTTTTGGATTTTTCTATAGGCGTGTTTGTATTCTTGTTGACCGAAGTTCTTCTAAAAGTAGGTCTGCTGTCTATAAAAGAGCTCAAAAGCGTCTAAATCAAGGGGTGAGTATATGTATTTTTCCTGAAGGGGGAGTTCCTGATGATATAACTGTTGTGTTAGATTCTTTTAAAGATGGCGCCTTTAGATTGGCTATAGAGCACCAGATACCTGTTGTTCCAATTGTTTTTTTAGATAATAAAAAGAGGTTCTCGTATGAGTTTTTTAGTGGCTCTCCTGGGAAAACAAGGGCTGTTGTGATGCCTTTTATTCAAACTGAAAATTTAAAATCTAGTGATGCTTCAGAAATAAAACAGGAATCTCGTGAGCTTATTCTTGATAAATTAATTGCTGAAGGATAAGGTCATTAGTTAAATATAAATCTAACGAGTGATTATCTGTAAAGTTATATATACCAATATTATTCTTGAGCTAAATGCTTTACTTTTCCTAGCGGAAATAGTAGTCTTTAGAAGTTGATTAAAACTTAAAGCTCAATCCAGAATATACTCCTAAAATATATGGAGAGAAACCACCGTCTTCTCTAGAGAATGTGTTTAATTGGTATTTAAACATTGGCTCAATATTAAAAAGTAACTTGTTGGAAACTTGGTAATCTACTCCTAGCCCAATATTGGTACTAAAACTTAAATCGTTCAAATTATTCGCTTCTCCAATTTCGGCGGCTAGATTATTAGATTGTAAGGTCACTTCATTGTTTGTTAAAAATAAAGAGCTTACACCCCCAATAATATTAATTCCAAACTTTTTATCTAACAAGCGATATTTTAATTCCATTGGAACTTCAATATACCCGAACTCTTGATTCATAGTTCCTTCAGAAGAATCGTCTGTTTTTCCTTGAAATTCACTAGTTGCGCTAAAACTTGGATTTTTGCTACTAGAAACATTTAAAAGCGCATCTGATCTATTAAAAGTTACGGTAGAAAGTGATTGTGTGGATCCAAATACAGCAGGGCTAAATTCAATATTATTGGTGCTATAACCCATATTTACATTGTTAACTCCAGATCTCACACTTAAACGCTTACTCACATTGTATGCAACGTTAATTCCATAACTCATATTTATAGCACCTTCTTTGCTGTTTGAAGAAAATTCTCTGTTAATAGGAGATCCTTTGCTAAGTGAATTATAGTAAACAGGAGCGATATTTGGGTTTACAGACCAACGAGAAGCTTTAGGCTCGTTAACTGCAACTTCAGTTTCTTCTTTTTCCATTTCTGCAACAACATCTAATAGCGATCTCTTTTTAGAATCATCGATATCGGTGTCTTTTTCCTCTTCTGTCTGTGGCAAATTTTTAGCAACTAGATTATTATCCTCTGCAACTTCCTTGTTTGCTACCGAAGACTCTTTATTTGCAAAACTCTTATCTACTTCAGGGTAATTAATTGGGTTTTTTGAAGTGTTGTTGTTAGCTTTATTTGTGCTTTTTTCTGATACAGCAACTCGGGTATTGTTTGAGTTAACTTCTTTTTTGGTTGCAGGGTTTTTAATGTTGTCAAGAGTTTCTTTCTCATTATTCTCTTCCTCTGCAATAGCATTTTTAGGTGTTATTGCAGGCTCTTCATTTAATATGTTGGTATTTTTTTCTTCTGATGGTGTAGCAGGTTTATTGGTGATTGTTTCTGTTGAAGGAATCGCGTTGTTAGGAGTGTTTAGGAATAGACTGCCTAATAATAGTAAAAGAGCTACTGCAGCAGCTGCACCACCAAGTCTCCACCAAATAGGAATTACCTTGCGGTTTTGTTTTCCTTTATTATCCAAAGAGGTTTCAATCGAAGACCAGATGTGCTCAGGTGGAGCAGCATCGAAATCCTTGAATTTCTCTTGGAATAAGCGTTCTATGTTCTTTTTGTCCTTCATATTAATAAAATACCAATAGGTATTATATAATTTTGTAGCAAAGAAAGTATTTTATACCGAATTTGCTGCTGTATTTATAGTGTCTTCTTCTATTTTATTCCTTAAAGCCATTTTGGCGCGTGCCAAATTAGACTTAGATGTTCCTTCGCTAATAGATAGCATTTCGGCTATCTCTTTATGAGAATACCCGTCCAATACATAAAGGTTAAATGTGAGACGATATCTATCTGGTAATTCTTGGATGAGTTTTAATAAATAATCCAAAGAAATGTCTTCATCTACAACTTCAACATTTACTTCTGCATCCAGATTATTGGGGAGTGCTTCAAAAGCACCTTCTTTTCTATACTTTTGAAGTACTGTATTAACGGTAACTCGTTTCATCCAGCCTTCAAAAGAACCTTTAAAGCTATATTTTTCAATTTTACTAAAAATAACCATAAAACTATCGTGCAGATTATCTTCCGCCTCAGCTTGATTGCGAGAATATTTTAGGCATGCGCTATATAGCTTCTTACTGTAAAGCTTATAAAGTGCTGCTTGCGCTTTTCTATCCTGCTTCTTGCATTGTTCTATGAGTTGTTCTAGACTCACTATGGCTTCGTTAGGCTCTTTTTGTTTTTACTCATCTCCAGCATCTCTTACTGGAACTTCATAAGTAATATACACTTTTTCTCCATTTTCATCTTCGCCTACGTAAAATTTAAAAGTATAGGGGTCTCTATATCTTACTTCAAAATCGAAACTGTCTGTACCTTCTGTATCTGTTAGTGTTTCGCAATCTGTTCTGTCTAACACTGTGGCGATTGCAAAGATAGTGCGTTCTGTTTCTCCTGTATGATTAAATTCAAATCCATCATAAATGTGACAATCAGTAGGAAGTGCATAGTTGAATTCAATATTATACACCTTTCCATATTCAAAATATTCTGGGAATGTAGCCTCAGTTACTTCTAAGGTTTCATAATAAAAATTTGTAGCATCATCATCAGATAAGTCACATGAACTAAAACTAAGTAGCAATACGCTGCTAAGCATTAAAACAAAAAACTTTTTCATCTTTCTATTTGTGTTATTTTTTATTATTAGATGCTTTTGTAATCAAAGGGTTGCGTATGGGGATAAAAAAATCCCGAGAAATTATTTCTCGGGATTTTTTTGGTATATTATAAGAGATCGAGTTTACTCATTCATAGCTTTAATAGCGTCATAAATTTTAACTTCAAGCTCTTCTAAGAGTTCTGGATTGTCTTGTAATAATGCTTTAACAGCATCACGACCTTGACCTAGTTTAGTGTCTCCATAACTAAACCAAGAACCACTCTTTTTAATAATTTCAAACTCAACACCAAGATCTAAAATCTCTCCAACACGAGAAATTCCTTCACCATACATAATGTCGAATTCTGTAGCTTTAAAAGGAGGAGCTACTTTATTTTTAACAACTTTTACTCTAGTTTTATTTCCAGAAGCGCCACCGTCGCTATCTTTAATTTGTGTAGATCTACGGATATCTAAACGTACCGAAGCATAAAATTTTAATGCGTTACCACCAGTTGTTGTTTCTGGGTTACCAAACATAACTCCAATTTTTTCTCGAAGCTGATTGATAAATATTACGGTACATTTTGTTTTATTAATACTTGCGGTTAGCTTACGGAGCGCCTGAGACATTAAACGGGCATGAAGTCCCATTTTAGAATCTCCCATTTCTCCTTCAATCTCACTCTTAGGAGTTAATGCAGCTACAGAATCTATAACAACGATATCTATAGCTCCAGAACGAATTAAGTTATCTGCTATTTCTAACGCTTGCTCTCCATGATCCGGTTGAGATATAATTAAATTATCGATATCTACTCCTAATTTCTGCGCATAGAAACGATCAAATGCATGCTCTGCATCAATAAATGCAGCAATACCTCCAGCTTTTTGAGCCTCAGCCATTGCATGCAAAGTAAGTGTGGTTTTTCCAGAAGATTCTGGACCATATATTTCTATAACTCTTCCTCTTGGGTAACCTCCAACGCCTAAAGCGATATCCAGACCAATAGAACCTGTAGGAATAGCATCTACATCTACAATAACACTATCTCCCATTTTCATCACCGCTCCCTTACCGTAGGTTTTATCCAACTTGTCTAAAGTGAGCTTTAGTGCTTTTAATTTTGCATCTTTTTCCGAACTCATTTCTCTCTGTGTACTTTATATTTTGATTAGTGCTAAAATACTATTTCTTTTTTCAGCATACAATTTGCCGCGCAACCTTTTTAATTATTTTGTGTCTATTAATTAAGGAAAGCAAAAAGAACTCTTATGATTAGAATTCACTTAAATAGTATTTTCTAGTTGTAGGGAAGTTACGTCTTTTATTTTTAAAAGATTTACATAGATTTTTTTAGATAGAAAACTGCAATGTCTACATATTAAAATCAAAAATAACTTTTGCTTTTCCTTGTTTCGAAAAGATTGATGTAGGCTAATTTCGTTGTTGGTTTTTGCAAGGATGGATATATTGAATGTTTAGCAACAACGATTTAGTTATTAAAGAGTTTCAGTGTAAATTGAAACTCTTTTTTTATGTGTATCTTTGCACGGTTTAATTTCTATATAGATGACAAGTAACGGACGTATTGAATTGATGGCGCCTGCAGGGAATTTTGAATCACTACAGGCTGCTTTGGTAAATGGAGCAGATTCTATTTATTTTGGTGTTGAACAATTAAATATGCGAGCTCGTGCAAGTATTAATTTTACTATTGAGGATTTATCAGAAATAGTGAAAAGATGTGAGGAGAAGAAAGTTCGTACCTATTTAACTCTTAATACCATTATTTACGATCATGATCTTTCTGTAATAAAAACGGTTCTTGATGCTGCTAAAGCGGCAAATGTTACTGCCGTTATTGCTATGGATCAGGCTGTAATTGCCTATGCTAGGCAGATACAGATGGAAGTTCATATTTCTACACAAATTAATATTACAAATATAGAGACAGTAAAGTTCTATTCTTTATTTGCAGATACTATGGTTTTGAGTAGAGAGCTTAGTCTTAGACAGGTTAAGAAGATTTGTGATGACATTGAAAAGGAGCAAATAAAAGGACCTTCAGGGAATTTAGTTGAAATTGAAATTTTTGGACACGGAGCTTTGTGTATGGCTGTTTCTGGAAAATGCTATTTGAGTCTTCATTCTCATAATTCTTCTGCAAATAGAGGTGCTTGTAAACAAAATTGCAGGAAAAAGTACACGGTTATAGATCAAGAAAGTGGTTTTGAGATAGAGTTGGATAATGAATACATGATGTCTCCTAAAGACTTGTGTACATTAGATTTCTTAGATCAGGTGATAGATGCTGGGTGCAGTGTTTTAAAAATAGAAGGACGAGGGAGAGCACCAGAATATGTTGCTACGGTAATAAAAACATATCGAGAGGCTATAGATTCATATTATGAAAAGACCTATTCTGATGAAAAGGTTTCAGAATGGATGAAATCTCTTGAGAAAGTTTATAATCGTGGTTTCTGGAGTGGATATTATTTAGGTCAGAAGTTAGGAGAATGGAGTGACGGGCCAGGATCACAGGCTACGCAGAAAAAAGTTTATGTAGGTAAAGGGATGCACTTCTTCCCTAAAAGCAATATTGCTGAATTTAAAGTAGAAGCTTTCGATATCAAGATAGGAGACACACTGCTTGTAACAGGACCTACAACTGGAGTTGAAGAATTTACTTTGGAAGGAATGATGGTGAATGATGAAAAGCTTGAAGTTGCCAAAAAAGGAGATTCTTGTACGATCCGAACAGACTTTAGAGTCCGATTATCAGATAAACTATATAAAATTGTTGCTTCCTAATGGTTGTAGTTACTTTACAGAGAAATAAATGTATAGGCTGTAATTATTGTGTAGAATTGGCGCCGCAGCAATTTCAGATGTCTAAAAAGGATGGTAAATCTGTGTTGCTAGGAGCGGTAGAAAAAAAAGGGTTTTTTACAATAAAATCTTTCGATGAATCTATTTATGATGCCTGTAAGCAATCACAAAGTGCATGCCCAGTAAAAATCATAGAAACGAAACTTATTTAAGGAACAAATTCAGAAAATTAATAGTTTGTAAAAAATCAATTTAGGTGCTTGCTAAAATGGGTTGAAGAAAACTTAGAACAGGCAACTGTAGGATGTGCAGAGAGCGCCAAACACAGTTTCTTTTATTCGTTTCTTTAAAAACCAAAAAAGGCTTACTTTTGCAAAAATATATTCTTTAACTTAAATTTTGTTATAGCATGCAACTGTACAATAACTTAAGCGCAGAAGAAAGAGCAACATTAATTGAAGAGGCCGGAAAAGAACGCCTTACAATTTCTTTCTACAAATACGCTAAAATCGGAAATCCACAAATCCTAAGGGATCATTTATTTATAACTTGGAACGAATTGGAAGTTCTTGGTAGAATTTATGTTGCTAATGAAGGGATTAACGCACAATTATCGGTTCCTGCCGATTTATTTGCTGATTTTAAAGCACATTTAGATTCCATTTCTTTTTTAGAAAATGTACGATTGAATATTGCTATTGAACATGATAATTTTGCTTTCCTAAAGCTTAAGGTGAAAGTGAGAGAGAAGATTGTTGCTGATGGTCTTATTGATGAAACTTTTGATGTTACTAATAAAGGAGTTCATGTAGATGCAAATAAATTTAATGAACTTATAGAAGATCCAAACACAGTTTTAGTGGATATGCGTAACCACTATGAAAGTGAAATAGGTCATTTTAAAAACGCCATTACTCCAGATGTAGATACTTTTAGGGACTCTTTGCCAATTATTGAAGAAGACCTTAAAGAGCATAAAGAAGATAAAAACTTAGTAATGTATTGTACTGGTGGAATTCGTTGTGAAAAAGCCAGTGCTTACTATAAACATAAGGGGTTTAAGAATGTATTTCAGTTGGAAGGTGGAATCATTAATTATGTAAGGCAAGTAGAAGCAAATAAGCTAGAGAATAAATTTATAGGTAAGAATTTTGTTTTTGATGAGCGTCGTTCGGAGCGTATTTCTGAAGATGTTATTGCTCATTGTCATCAATGTGGGAAACCTTGTGATACACATGTAAATTGTGCTAATGAAGCTTGCCATTTGTTATTTATTCAATGTGAAGAATGTGCAGCAGAAATGAATAATTGCTGTTCTACAGATTGTATGGATATTGTTGCACTTCCTGCCGAGGAGCAAAAAGCGCTAAGAAAAGGGAAGGGTGTTAGTAACTTGATTTTCAAAAAAGGAAGATCAGAAGTATTAAAATATAAGAATAAGAGTTAGTAAAAGCACTTATAAAGAGTGTTTTTATTAATTTAAGAAGCTGTTTCTATAAATCGGTCATTCTTAAATTTTAAGGGTGTAAGAAATTTAAACAGACTAAAAATAGTATCTTTACGTATTAGTAAAATATTTATGAACCTCCGCCGAAATATACTTTTGAGAAGTTTATTTTGGTTCAATATATAAAATTATGGGATGTAGTAGTTGTTCAACCGGTAAGGATGGGCAACCTCGAGGGTGCCAGAATAACGGTACTTGTGGAACAGATGGTTGTAATAAACTTACCGTTTTTGATTGGCTTTCTAATATGTCGTTACCCAATGGGCATGAGCCTTTTGATTGCGTGGAAGTTAGATTTAAAAACAGTAGAAAAGAGTTTTTCAGAAATAAAGAAAATTTAACCCTTTCTATCGGAGATGTCGTTGCAACAGAATGCTCTCCTGGGCATGATGTTGGAGTTGTTACGCTGGTTGGAGAATTGGTTAAAGTACAGATGAAGAAGAAAAAAGTAGATTTTAAAGATGAAAATCTACCTAAAGTCTACCGAAAAGCTTCACAGAAAGATATAGATATTTGGCAAGCAGCACGAGATCGTGAAGCTGAAGTTCAGAAACGTTCTAGAGAATTAGCTATAAGCCTAAAATTACAAATGAAAATCTCCGATGTTGAATTTCAGGGAGATGGGTCTAAAGCTACTTTTTATTATACCGCAGAAGAGCGTGTAGATTTCCGACAGTTAATTAAAGATATGGCGCGTACTTTTAGTACACGAATAGAAATGCGTCAAATAGGTTACAGACAAGAAGCTGCCAGACTTGGTGGGATTGGATCTTGTGGCCGTGAACTTTGTTGTTCTACCTGGCTTACAGATTTTAGATCCGTAAATACTGCTTCCGCTCGTTACCAACAGCTTTCACTAAATCCGCAGAAATTAGCCGGACAATGTGGTAAGCTTAAGTGTTGCCTAAACTACGAATTGGATGCATATTTAGATGCATTGAATGATTTTCCGAGTCAAGATCAGCGCTTAAAAACCAAAAAGGGAGATGCCGTTTGTCAGAAAATAGACATCTTTAAGCAGTTAATGTGGTTTTGTTACGAAGGAGAATGGGCAAATTGGTTTATTCTTACAACGAGTCAAGTAAAAGAAATTATCAGTCTTAATAAGAAAAAACAGCTAGTAGCAGGGTTAGAAGAATATGCTTTAGATCTAACTGAAGATACTAAAACGGAGTTTGAAAACGTTGTAGGGCAAGATAGTTTAACACGTTTTGATAAGCCTAAAGGCACAAAAGGGCGTTCTAAAAATAAGAAAAGACGTAATAATAACAGAAGGAAAAGGTCTGACAATGCATAAACGACTTGTTTTTTTGAGTCTTATAGGTTTACTGCTTATTGCTTGCGATACCAATAGTGTATTTAGTGAGTATAAAGCGATAAAAGGTGGTTGGGATAAAGAAGAGGAGGTCTCTTTTGATTTCACCCCTAAGGATTCTATTAATGCATATGATATCTTTATCAATCTTAGGAATGATAATAAATATCGATTCAGTAATTTATATTTGATTGTTAATTTAGACTTTCCCGAAGGAAAAACTATTTCAGATACTTTAGAGTATGAAATGGCTAAGCCAAATGGTGAATGGCTAGGAAAGGGGTTTTCTTCAGTAAAAGAGAATAAACTTTTTTATAAGCAAGCAATTGTCTTCCCCACTATGGGAAATTATAGTATTGGGATAGCGCATGCAATGCGAAAAAATGGATCTGTAGAAGGAGTGACGTCCTTAGAGGGGATTACAGACGTAGGTATAAGTATAGAAAAATCAGCTGAAAAATAAAATGGCAAAGAAGGCAACGAATAAAAAAGCTAAAAGTAAAAATCAAGGTTTTAGAAAATATATCCTTTGGTTTTGGCGATTGTTCTTAGGTGGAATCGCTTTTGTAGTACTTATGTTTTTATTAGCTTCATGGGGTGTATTTGGAGAATTACCTTCATTTGAAATCCTAGAAAACCCACAAACGAACTTAGCTTCAGAAATTATTTCTTCTGATGGAAAAACGTTGGGTAAATATTATTTAAATGATAATAGAACGCCTGTTGCTTTTGAAGATCTTCCGCCACATTTAGTAAATGCATTAGTGGCTACAGAGGATGAGCGTTATTACGACCACTCAGGAATTGATGCTTGGGGAACATTAAGAGCAGCTGTTTTCTTGGGATCTAGGGGAGGAGCAAGTACGATTTCTCAGCAATTAGCAAAACAATTATTTACAGAACAAGTTTCGTCGAATATACTAGCGCGTGTCGTTCAAAAAATGAAAGAATGGATTATTGCCATTCAGCTAGAAAGACAATATACAAAAGAAGAAATCATAGCGATGTATTTCAATATCTATGATTTTGGTAATAATGCAGATGGTATTCGTTCTGCTGCACGTATATATTTTGGAGAAGAACCTTCAAGCCTAAATGTAGAGCAATCTGCAATGTTGGTGGGAATGTTTAAAAATTCTTCTTTGTATAATCCTAGAAGGAACTCTGCAGGAGTGGAGAATAGAAGAAATGTAGTGTTGAGCCAGATGTATAAGAATGAATTCTTAAATGAGCAAGAACGCGATTCTCTAAAGGCAATTCCTTTAGAAATCGACTACCATCCAGAAACACACCGAGAGGGAATTGCTACATATTTTAGAGAGTATCTTAGAGATTGGTTGAAGCAATGGGCTGCAGATGAAGATAATTACAGACCAGACGGTGAGAAGTATAATATTTACCTAGATGGATTAAAAATATTTACGACTATAGATTCTAGAATGCAAGCAAATGCAGAAGAAGCGGTAACGGAACATATGAAGCGTTTACAAGCAGAATTTTTTGTTCAGAATACAGATGAACGCAATCCTACGGCACCATTTTTAGATGTTACTCCAGAAGAAGTACAAAGTACATATGAGCGTTCTATGCGTCAATCAGAGCGTTGGAGGCATATGAAATATGATCTTAAAAATCCAGATGATAAAATTATTGCTTCATTTAAGGAGAAAATTCCAATGCGAGTTTTTACTTGGCAAGGGGAAAAAGATACCGTAATGACGCCGTTAGATTCGATAAAATATTACAAGTATTTCTTACGTACAGGAATGATGTCTATGGAGCCGCAATCCGGACATGTAAAAGCTTGGGTTGGAGGTATAAATTATAAGCATTTTCAATACGATCAAGTTAAGCAAGGTCGCCGCCAAGCGGGTTCTACTTTTAAACCTTTTGTATATGCTACCGCTGTAGATCAATTGCATTTATCACCTTGTGATGAATTTCCAGATATATATACATGTATTGAAGCTAATAAGTATGGAAATATGCTTCCTTGGTGTCCTAAAAACTCCAATGGAAAATATTCTGGAGATATGTACACGTTAAAGTATGCATTGGCAAACTCTGTGAATACTGTTACAGCTAGGCTAATGGATAAAGTTGGTCCACAACCAGTTGTAAACCTTATTAAGCGTATGGGGATAGAATCTGAAGTTCTTCCTGTACCTTCTATTGCCCTTGGTACAGCAGATGTTTCTGTATACGAAATGGTAGGTGCCTTTGGTACTTTTGCTAATCAAGGGGTGTATGTAAAGCCAGTTATGATTTCTCGTATAGAAGATAAAAACGGAACTGTATTATATGAGTCTGTACCAGAAACACGTGATGTTTTAAGTAAAGAAGTTGCTTATACAACCATAAAACTGATGGAAGGTGTTACGCAGGCAGGATCTGGAGCTAGGTTAAGAACTACTGGAGTAGATAAGTATAACCAGATGTATCGCGAAATAATGACGGGCTATCCTTATAAATTAATGAATCCTATTGCAGGTAAAACTGGAACAACTCAAAATAATAGTGACGGTTGGTTTATGGGGATGGTTCCTAATTTGGTTACTGGTGTTTGGGTAGGTGGAGAGGATAGAGCAACTCATTTTTCAAGGACTTTATATGGTCAAGGAGCGAGTATGGCATTACCTATTTGGGGACTTTATATGAAGAAGTGTTATGCCGATGAAGATCTTGGTATTTCAACGTCAGATTTTGAAGAGCCAGAAGACTTAAGTATCCGAGTAGATTGTAATAAACCTGCTGAAACGGATCAAGATTCTATAAAAGTAGATTATAACGAAGGAGTAGATATCGATTTTTAAAATCGTACTTATGAAAGCATTATTAATTGTAGATGTTCAAAACGACTTCTGTACTGGCGGCGTATTGGCCGCCAAAGGAGGTGAAGAAGTGGCTCCTATAATTAATAAAGTTGCTCCTAGTTTTAATTTGGTAGTAGCTTCTAAAGATTGGCACCCTACAAAAACAAAGCATTTTGATAAATGGCCTCCACATTGTGTTCAAAATACAAAAGGAGCAGCCTTTCACCCTGATTTAAACTTAGATTTTATAGATAAAATTGCTTTAAAAGGAACAGGAACTATTGATGATGGTTATTCTGCTTTTGAAGCTACTAATATCAATCTTTCTTCATATTTTAATAATGAGGGTATTACCTCATTATATATTAGTGGTATTGCAACAGATTACTGTGTTCTTCATTCTGTGATAGATGCAATCAAAGCTGGTTTTAAAACATATGTTATAACAGATGCAATCCGTGGTGTAAATCTAGAACCGAACGATTCGCAAGAAGCATTAAAGCAGATGGAACAGCTTGGTTGTATTTTAATTACTTCTGAAGAGTTTTTAGATTCTTAGGACTCATGAATGATATTTTTTGACTTTAGTTTAAAAGTTAACTCTCAATAATCAGTTTCTTCGATTTCTTTCCATAAATAGGTTATTAAACAACTCAATAAAAAATTCTTATTTTATTGAAATATTCGTAATTTTCAATTAAAATTTTATCAAATGATTAATAAGAAAGTTGCCTCTGTGGATGAAGCACTCCAAGGAGTAAAAGATAATATGACATTTCTATTGGGGGGATTCGGACTTTGTGGAATTCCTGAGAATAGTATCAATAAATTGGTAGCGCTTAATATTAAGAATCTTACTTGTATTTCTAATAATGCGGGAGTAGATGATTTTGGTTTAGGCTTATTGCTGCAAAAACGTCAAATAAAGAAAATGATTTCCTCATATGTTGGAGAGAATGACGAATTTGAACGTCAGATGTTGAGTGGAGAGCTAGAAGTAGAACTTATTCCGCAGGGTACATTAGCGGAACGCTGCCGAGCGGCACAAGCTGGTATTCCTGCTTTTTATACTCCAGCAGGCTATGGAACGGAAGTGGGTGAAGGAAAAGAAAGTAGAGTTTTTAATGGGAAACCACATATTTTAGAACATGCTTTTGAAGCCGATTTTTCTTTTGTAAAAGCATGGAAAGGGGATGAAGCTGGGAATCTTATTTTTAAAGGAACTGCTCGTAATTTTAATCCTGTTATGTGTGGAGCAGCTAAGATTACAGTTGCCGAAGTAGAAGAGTTGTTACCAGCAGGCAGTTTAAACCCTAATGAAATTCATATTCCAGGGATTTTTGTTCAGCGAATTTTTCAAGGAGAAAAATATGAGAAGAGGATTGAACAACGTACAGTAAGAAAGAGAGTTTAATTTGAACAATTCAACAAATTAATTATGAGTTTAAATAAAGAACAAATAGCGCAGCGTATTGCTCAAGAAGTAAAAGATGGATATTATGTGAATCTTGGAATTGGAATTCCTACACTGGTTGCTAATTATGTACGCGATGATATTTCTGTTGAATTTCAAAGTGAAAATGGTGTGCTTGGGATGGGGTCATTTCCTTTTGAAGGCGATGAAGATGCAGATATAATAAATGCCGGTAAGCAAACAATCACAACATTGCCAGGAGCTTCATTTTTTGATTCATCACTTAGTTTTGGGATGATTCGTGGGCAACATGTCGATCTAACCATTCTTGGTGCTATGGAAGTTGCAGAAAATGGAGATATAGCAAACTGGAAGATTCCAGGGAAAATGGTGAAAGGAATGGGAGGAGCAATGGATTTAGTTGCTTCAGCAGAAAATATTATTGTTGCGATGATGCATACCAACAGAGCAGGCGAGTCTAAGCTTCTTAAAGAATGTTCTCTACCATTAACAGGGGTTAAGTGTGTTAAAAAAATTGTTACTAATTTAGCCGTTCTTGAGGTTACTAAAGATGGTTTCTTATTGTTAGAACGTGCTCCTGGAGTTTCTGTAGATGAAATTAAAAACGCTACTGATGGACGTCTTATTATTAAAGAAAATACTCCTGAAATGAATTTATAACAATTTATTGTTTTCTTATTAAGTTGTTATTTTTAAAAGAATGTGCATTTCGTCGAATTAGTTTATCCTTTTAACTGATAATTCAAATTTTCTTTTAGATTTGCAACCGTCAATATGGAAATATTGTGTTGAATGACACATAATTTTAATTTGACAACAACATTTGTATCATTCACAACAAAAATGTGAGATTTATGATAAAGTGTTATAAATTTATGTTCCTAGATTATTAGATTGTTATTAACCTACTTAACTATTTGTAAAATGAGTGATTATGCTTTAACCTATGAAACCGACCAACAAAGTAAATCGATCTTAAAAGTATTAAGTAATAATATTAAAGGAACGATTACACTAATGAAAAGTTTAATGATTGTAGCAAAAAAACTATTAATGTTCTAATGCCCCAAATAAGAACATTTCCCCCACTAGTTTTTTGCTGAGTGTCATGGATTAAAGAGATAAACTTAATTGTTTGTCTCTTTTTTTATGCTTTAGAATTTACTTTTTATGTTAATTACCTTACTTTTATCTTATGTCGGATACACTTTCTATAGCAGCAATACAAACTACCTTAGCGTGGGAAAACCCTGAGGATAACCGTGAATTACTTCAACAGAGAATAAGAGATTTAAAAGAGGATGTCGATATTGTAATCCTTCCTGAAATGTTTACATCTGGCTTTACAATGAATGCAGCAAGGGTGTTCGAAACTATGGAAGGTGAGACTTTAAGGTTGCTAAAAACTCTTTCAAAGGAAAAAAATGTAGCTATTGTTGGGAGTTTAGTAATCCAAGAAAATAAAAATTATTACAACCGATTAGTGTTTGTAACTCCAAATGGTAATATTAGTTATTATGATAAACGGCATACCTTTACGTTGGCAGGAGAACATGAGGTGTATGCTTCGGGAACCGAAAAAGTGATTATTACTTATAAAGGTTGGAAGTTATGTACGCAGATATGTTATGACTTACGCTTTCCCGTTTGGGCAAGAAATACCGAAGATTATGACGTACTTCTATATGTTGCTAATTGGCCAAAAAAGCGAATAAAAGCATGGGATGTTTTGTTGCAAGCACGCGCTATTGAAAACATGAGTTACTGCATTGGAGTAAATCGTGTTGGGTTAGATGGGAATGATTTTGAATATACAGGGCATTCTGCAATATACAATCCTCTTGGAGATGCTATTGTTTATAGCGAGCAAGATGAAACTCTTTATGCTACACTTTATAAAGAGGAAATTGCAAAGTACAGAAGCGGACTTAAATTTTTAAATGATAGAGATGACTTTACTTTAAAATAAAAGTCTGCTCAATTTCCCAATTGGCCCTTAACTCAACAGGATCCGGATAATAACTGATTCTTTCAGGCTGGATTTTCTTTAGGTAATTTCCAGTATCCCATTTTCCATTAGCATTATCATCATGAATTACACGAATTAGATATGTGCCAGGGTCGATATTTCTGAATTCATAAGCATATTTCTTTTCCTCGATATACATCTCTTCCTTTACATCGCCATTTTTATCTGTAAGCTGAAGTATTAATGGGTACGATTCTACATTCTTTAGATTTACACGCATACTCCCAAGATCGGCCACACTTTTTGTGGAAACACCATAAGAAAGGGTGTCGTTTTTATCACCATAGAAATCAGTAATAGCTCCAGGAAGTAAGGTGATTCTATATTTCTGATCGGCCTCAGAATCCCATTTTAAATTAAAGATGTTTTTCTTTTTATCTAATAACGGAGTAAATTCTAAGGTTGTAGAATCTTTGTCTATTACAGAAATAAGCTCTTTGTTATAAGATTCGATTGGCGTAGAACCAAGAATTTTTAAGGAATCATTTATACTGAAACTTTTATTCATTTGTGCTACCACAAGGGTGTCTGCATAAAGTTCTTTAATACGGACAGTAAAGGTGTCTATTTCCTTTTTGTTTTTTACTTCAAAAATTAACGAATCGGACTCAAAAGGAGTGAAGAAGTATTTAAGTGTATCTTTTTCAGCATCTGGAAAAATTCGGTAATCATAATCTTCTGGTTTGTCAGAAATTAATTTTATTTCCATTCCAGTAGGATCGCCTTCGTAACCAAAAAATATTTTATTCTTAGCAATTAAAGAGGGTCTTGCTGCTTTATATGCAGGAACTTCCGTAAAGAGATTTAATCCGTATATAGAATCGTTTGGAATATTTATAAGATGATCTATAAAACCTATTTTATCTGTTTTTGGATCGAATTTATAATTTCCAGCTTTATCTTTTATAGCGACTAATTTATAAGTTCCCTTTTTAAGGTTTGTAAGTCTAAAATTTGTAGAACTATCTAATGTATTTGTTATATATGTAGGTGGTTTCTGGTATATAACAGAGTCGGTATAAGCGCTATCCACTTCGTAAAGCATAACAGAAATAAAAGAATCTGGCTTTTTCTGAACTGCATCAATCACAAAACCTTCCAACTCTAAAGAATCGATATATGATCCAGTGGAAAAAACATATTTAAAAAAAGAATATGGATTTGCTTCATTGTTATCTACTACACTTTGTCCGAAATTAAAAACATAAGTGGTATTTTCCTTCAAGGTGTCTAATAATTCAATCTCCAAATATTTACTCGCTCCAGATTGTGGATATACATAAGGAGTGTTTTTTAATGGAGGAGAAACAATAAGTTGCTTCTGTAGGTCTTTAAGTTTGATGTATTCATCAAAATCAATTCTAATTTTTTCTGAAGTAAAATTAGTGGTATTATTCTCAGGTCTAGCTGAAACAATAGATGGTGGCGTTAAATCTTTAGGTCCTCCTTGAGGGGTTCCTCTTCTAGCGCAGTTTATAAGACTGAATAATAGAACAAAAAATAAAATATAACTTAAGAGATTCTTAGCTTTCATCAGATAATACTTAATTGTTTTTCAGTGGTCAGCTAGAAAACTTTTTAGTAATGATTATTGTAAATTATTACTGATTAAAAAGGTATTTCAAGAAGCCCAATTGAAGCTGCAAATTAACGATTATTTTTAGTAACGTTGAAATTATGTAGTAATTGCAATAGTGATAATACTAAATTTAATATTCTGATCTTTCGGGAAGGCAATAATACAACTCTCCATAGTGGCTCCCGTAGTGATTACATCGTCAACAAGTAAAATATGTTTTCCTTTCAAATTGATGTTTTCATTATATAAAAAACGATTTTTTAAATCCGAGACACGCTCACTTCTGTTTTTTCTTGTATGTGTTTTCGAAAACTTAATATTATAAAGAATTTCTTCGGAATAATTTGCTGCTATCTGATCGGCTATTTCCTTGCCAAATTTTGCCACTTGATTGTATCCTCTTTCTTTTTTCTTCTTTTTGTGTAACGGAACTGGGATTACATAATCAATATTTTTAAATCTTTCTGAATTTAAAATTTCTACTCCAATCCATTTACCAAAGAGTGTTCCAAGCTCTTGGTGGCCTCTATATTTTAGGTTATGGATAAGCTCTCTGACGATTCCTTTTTTATAATATCGAAGAAAAGAAGCTGCATTTTCAATTTTAACACGTCCGTATAAAATTTTTTCGGTAGGATTAGCGTTTGTATTAATAAATTGAGTGAGTGGTAATTGATGTCGACATTCAACACAAATAGAAGCACTACTAGGTCCTATTATTTCTGAACACCCTAAACAAGTGATTGGAAAGAATAAATTTTGAAGATCATTTAGTATCTTTACAGCCTTAATCAATTATGATAGTTGAAGTTATATCCAAATCTAACTAATTTAAATGAGTGCTCAAAAAAAGCAACTTGGACAAAAAATAATATTAGGAGTTTTACTGCTTTGTATAGCAGCACTGACTGGGTTTTCTTACTTTAATTATGTAGAAAGCGAAGAGAAAGTTTCTTTTTTGGAGAATGCTAAAGGGATGATTGTTGAAGATTTAGAGAGTATCCAAACAGATTTGAATAAGTTAGCTGAGGAGAATGAGAACCATATTAAACAAATCGATTATAGCAGGAAACGTATCGCTATGTTGATGGACTCCATCCAAATGCTAGATGTAGATTATCAGATTTTAGGCAGATATAGAAGAGAGCTCGCCGAGATCAGAAAAGAAAATAATTATCTTCATAAAGTTACAGACTCTATTAAACAACAAAACTTCTTACTATCTAAAGAAATAGATAGTACAAGATTAAGATATACAGAGTTAGAGCGTTATTCTAATGCCTTAAAAAGCGCCAACGAAAATCTTACGCAATTCACAGATTCTCTAATTAATGAAAATATTGAGCTTACCAAGAAAGTAGACAGAGATCCCGCTTTAAAGGTATCTGCTTTGGCAGGAATGGCATATAAAGCTAGAGGCAATGGTAAAGTTATAGAAACCAATAGAGCTTCTAAAGCAGAACGTCTTCGTGCTTGTTTTAATATAGCTCCTGGTACACTATTGCAACCTGGTGAGCGTGTGTTCTATATTCAATTCATAGATCCTAAAAATCAGATTCTAGGAAGTAGAAATGCAGTTAATTTGAATGGTAAAAAACTAATTTACAGTAAAAAAGTTGTGGTAGACTATGAGAATAAACCCATGGGAATCTGCGATTATATTATTGTAAAAGACCTCGAAATGGATGGAGATTATCGAGTGAATGTGTTTTATAAAGAAAATTTATTAGCATCTTCTGTTTTTAAGCTGAAATAAAATTCTAATTCTCCTAAAAAGTATATTTTTGCGACATGGCAAATCAAGACGATCAATTTAAGAAAGTGATATCCCATGCTAAGGAGTATGGGTATATTTTTCCTTCAAGTGAAATTTATGACGGATTAAGTGCAGTATATGATTATGCACAAAACGGGGTAGAACTCAAAAGGAATATCCGTGAGTACTGGTGGAAAGCAATGGTGCAAATGCATGATAATATTGTAGGAATAGATGCATCTATTTTAATGCATCCTACCACATGGAAAGCTTCTGGCCACGTAGATGCATTTAACGACCCGTTAATCGATAATAAAGATTCTAAAAAAAGATACCGTGCAGATGTTTTGGTAGAAGATTATGTTGCCAAACTCGAAGGTAAAGTAGAAAAAGAAGTAGCCAAAGCGGCAAAACGTTTTGGAGATTCTTTCGATAAAGAACAGTTTATAGCTACTAATCCACGTGTTGTAAAATACAATGAAGAGGGGCAGGCTATTTTAAAGCGTCTAGGACAGTCTTTAGAGAAAGAAGATTTGGAAGATGTAAAAGCACTTATTGAAGAGCTTGGAATTGCAGATCCTGAAACGGGAAGTAAAAATTGGACTGATGTTAAGCAGTTTAATTTAATGTTCGGAACAAAGTTAGGAGCTTCTGCAGATTCAGCAATGGATTTATACCTGCGCCCAGAAACTGCACAGGGGATTTTTGTAAACTTCCTTAACGTGCAAAAAACAGGACGTATGAAAATTCCTTTTGGAATTGCACAAACAGGAAAGGCTTTTCGAAATGAGATCGTAGCAAGACAGTTTATCTTCCGTATGCGTGAATTTGAGCAAATGGAAATGCAATTTTTTATCAAGCCAGGAACACAGAAAGAATGGTATGATTACTGGAAAGATGCTCGATTAAAATGGCATATGTCTCTAGGTATGGGAGCAGATAATTACCGTTTTCATGACCATGAGAAATTAGCGCATTATGCTGATGCAGCTTCCGATATTGAATTTAGATTTCCATTTGGATTTAAAGAATTAGAAGGAATTCATTCGCGTACAGATTTTGATTTGTCACAGCATGAAGAATTTAGTAATAAAAAATTACAATATTTCGATCACGAAGAGAATAAGAGTTATACACCTTATGTTTTAGAGACTTCTATTGGTTTAGATAGAATGTTCTTAGCAGTATTCTCAAACTCACTTCAAGAGGAAGAATTAGAAAATGGTTCTACAAGAACTGTTTTAAAATTACCATCGGTTTTAGCGCCAACAAAAGTGGCTATTTTACCACTAGTTAAGAAAGATGGACTGCCAGAAGTTGCTAAAGAAATCTTAGAAGATCTTAAATGGGACTTTAGTGTTACTTATGATGAAAAGGATGCCGTCGGAAGGCGTTACCGTCGTCAGGATGCAGCAGGAACACCTTTTTGTGTTACCGTAGATCATGATACATTAGAGGATAACACCGTTACCATAAGATATCGTGATACGATGGAGCAGAAACGTGTTAAAATTGATGAACTTCGTGGTTTAGTGGCTAAAGAAGTTGATATTAGAAACTGGTTGATGAAAACCAAGTAATCACGTTTCTTAACATATATAAATCCCCAAAAGTTAGTGATAATCTTTGGGGATTTTCTTTTTATAATTTATAGTTTAATTTAATTCCGCCGTAATAATTAATTGGGAGTCCAGGGTAATAATAACGAGGTTCTGAGTCGCCAAAACCTACTGCATTAATAAGGATCGAAGAGGCATATTTTTCATCAAAAAGATTATTGATGCCTCCTGTAATTGCTAAGCTAAGATTCTTGGATATAAATTTTTGATATCCCCCTTTTAGGTTAATAAGATTGTAGGCGTCACTGTATAAAGAGTTTTCATCATTCATAGGCATTGTACCTAAATGTTGATACGTAGTTGTTAAGAAAAGTCCGTTTAGATGTTTTAGCTGAAACCCACCATTAATCATGTTTTTAGGAACCCCCGTAAGTTCATTTCCTGAGTAATCGACATTGTTATCTATAAAATCTTCAAACTTATGATGGTTAAAAGTAGCATTTATATAAGGCTGAAAGGTTATTCCCGCTGAAATATTAGTTACATAATTTAATGACAGTTCGATTCCTTTGTGAGATGTTTTTCCAGCATTTCTCCCTATATATTGATCTTCATCAACTCGATCTGCAACTAGTAAATTTTTAACATCCATAAAGTAAAAGGAAGCCGTAGCTTTTAGTTTTCTTCCGAAGAAATAATTTTCACTTCCAATTTCATAATTAGTTCCAGTTTCTGGGCCAATACTTGCATTAATTACACCTTCTGGAGTTAACGTTTCTTCAAGATTAGGGAAAGAGTAACCGTAGCTTATATTTCCATAGAGGAGATTGGTCTCAGTGAAGTTATATCGTACGCTAAAGTTTGGAGCCCAAATTCCATCAAAATTTCGCTTTGCATTCCTATTTTCTATCCCTTGATTGTAATAATCACGGAAGTTATAGGAAGTACTGTTGTAATTTAGCCCTAGTTCTACTACCAGTTTTTGGAAATACATGCTAAAAGTTCCAAAAGTATTTAAACGATTTCTATACTCTTTATTGTCGCTTAAAAGATTTCCTTCAAGGCTACCTTGGTTGTTGTTTTGTTCATATAAATTTTCAATAGTAGCCCAATTATAAGTGTCTGTATATAATTCTGCTCCAGCAGAAAATTTATTTTTAAAAGGCAATGATGCGATGTTTCCAGAGAAAACAGATCTAAATCCGTAGCTATTAGTAAATTCATCTAATATATTAAAAGGCCTTGGTTCGTAATGGTCTGTATAAGAGTAGAAAGCAGTGGTTGTATTTGTTAATCGATCAGAAAAATTATGCTCCAAGGAAATTCCAACAGTAGTTATTTTATTGTCTTCGTAGCCTTGCGCTTCATTCCAGTTTGAAGCGGCTAATTTTGGATTCTCATTAAAATCTGTAGCGCTAATAGAGCTCGCAATCTGTGCATTATAATCAAGTTGATTAAATAACAGTTTAATGGTGTTTTTAGCATCCAAATGATAGCCCATATCCAATAGAATAGCATTTCTTTTATAATTGCTATTCTCCCTATAACCATCGGTTTCCAAATGGTCTGATATTAAGTTGAAATAAAACTTTTCATCTCGATAGCCTGCTTGAAAGCTATTTTTTAAAAGACCAAAAGAGCCCAGTGTGATATTATTACTAACTGTAGTTGTATTCTTTTCTGGGATTTTTGTTTGCATTAAAAGAGCACCACCTAAATTGGAACCATAGGGAGTTGCTTTAGGACCTTTTATAATTTGTATGGAAGCTAGGCTCTCCGGGTCATAAATATTAAAAGATGTTTCCCCGATACCACTTGTAATAGGAATGCCATTAAAATAAGCTTGGATTTTATTAGTTCCATAAGGAGTCCTAGCTCCCATTCCTCTTACTGTGAGTCTATTTGTGTTGATAGCGCCAGAGAAAACATGTACGCTGGGTGTTTCGTTTAAAACTGTTGTTATTTCTGTAGGAGCATATCTTTCAATATCGTTACTACTTATGTTATCTACAGGGATTATGAGCGGGTTCTTTTGGAACTGTTTAGATTCTAAAATGACTTCTGCAAGTGTGTCGTTCTTCTTTTCTTGAGCTGTTAGAAAAAAGACGGAAAATATAAGAAATAGGAAGGTTTTGTTCATTAAGTAAAAATAATAGTTTTGACGGCGATGCCATAACTTTCTGATTAAAATGTAAAATGTTGATAATTTCACTCTTTACTTTCACTCCATATATCTTAGTTTCCTCTTAATATCCTTATTTTAGCTTTTTGTCATAAATCGACTTTATAATTCTTGAAAAATAAAAATAAGCATGAAAATTATCTCCTATAACGTAAATGGAATCCGAGCAGCATTAAAAAAAGGTTTTTTAGAGTGGTTGCAATCTGCAGATCCAGATGTAATTTGCCTACAAGAAATTAAAGCTAATAAAGAACAATTAGATTTATCTGTTTTTGAAGAAGCTGGTTATCCTTACCATTACTGGTATAGTGCTCAGAAGAAAGGATATAGTGGAGTCGCTATTTTATCCAAAACAGAGCCTAAAAATGTTACCTACGGAACAGGAATTGAACATATGGACTTTGAAGGGAGGAATATAAGAGTAGATTTTGATACCTGCTCAGTGATGAGTTTATATTTGCCTTCAGGTACTAATTTAGCCCGTTTGGAGCATAAATTAATGTATATGGCCGATTTCCAAGAGTATATAGATACGTTAAAAAAGGATATTCCAAATCTAGTTATTTGTGGAGATTATAATATTTGTCATGAAGCTATAGATATTCATGATCCTGTTAGAAATGCTAAAGTGTCTGGTTTTTTACCAGTAGAAAGAGAGTGGATAGGAAACTTTATAGATAGTGGATTTATTGATAGTTTCCGTCACTTTAATAAAGAGCCAGATAATTATAGTTGGTGGAGTTACCGTGCCAATGCTAGAAACAATAACAAAGGTTGGCGTATTGATTATAATATGGTAGCAGAGCCGTTACAAGAAAAATTAAAAAGAGCCGTTATATTACCAGAGGCTAAGCATAGCGACCATTGTCCAATACTTGTTGAGATTGAAGATTAATGGCAGCTTTGACTATAATTTTAAAAATATATCAATGTTAAAAAAAATATTTATAGGATTACTTTTTGTAGGGCTAACAACTTCTTGTGTTTCATCTAAAGTATATAATGACTTACAAAGTAAATATGATGCTTTAAAAGGTCAGAATGATGATACTGCCGCTAAAAACCAGGAGTTAAATGCAGCGAATAATCGCTTAGAGAACGATTTAAGTAAGCTCCAAAAAGAATATGATGCAGCTGTTGCAGAGCGTAATAGGCTACGACAAGATTATGAAGCGGCTAAAAATAATCTAGCAAACTTGGAGGCGTCTTATAATGCTTTAGAGAAAAATAGTAGTGCAGCAATAACAGCTAATTCTGAAAAGAATAGAGCTTTATTAAAGCAATTGGAAGAGAAGGAAAAAGCATTGGCGGAGGAGAGTTCACGTCTGGATGCTTTAAAGCAAGAATTGCAAGCACGTTCTCAAAGAGTTATAGAGCTTGAAGGATTGATTGCTGCTAAAGATGAAGCAATGAAAAATTTAAAAGATGCTATTTCTAAGGCATTATTAGATTTTGAAGGGAAAGGATTAACTGTAGAGCAACGCGGAGGTAAAGTGTATGTTTCTATGGAGAATAAATTATTGTTTCAGAGTGGAAGTTGGGCTGTAAATGCTAATGGAAGAAAAGCGGTGCAGCAACTAGGGACGGTATTGGCTCAGAATCCAGATATCAATGTGCTAATTGAAGGCCATACCGATAATGTGCCTTATGGAGGGAATGCGAGTCTTAAGGATAACTGGGATTTATCAACCAAAAGAGCTACATCTATTGTGCAGATTTTAGAGGAGAATAGTAGTATTGATCGTTCTAATTTAACCGCGGCGGGAAGAGGAGAATATCTTCCTATAGCAAGTAATGAAACCGCTGAAGGTAAGGCTAAAAACCGTAGGATTGAAGTGATCCTCACGCCTAAATTAGATGAGGTTTCTAAACTATTAAATGATATATAAATTATTCAATTTCAGATTTCTTAAGTTTAGATATAAGATTTTTGATTTTAGAATTTCGTATTTTTGAGAAGATTTCTAGAAGTGGAGTTAGAAGAGCCCTTTTAGAAATCTTCTTTTATTTTTAAAAATTGCTATATGAAATACACAAAACTACCTAATACTGATGTTGATGTCAGTAGAATCTGCTTAGGGACCATGACTTGGGGAAAGCAGAATACAGAGGCAGAAGGGCATCAGCAAATGGATTTTGCGGTCGATAAAGGAGTTAATTTTTTTGATACTGCAGAGTTGTATGCTATTCCGAAAGAAGTGGCAACTCAAGGAAGTACAGAGAAGATAATTGGAAACTGGTTTAAAAAATCGGGAAAGCGAGATGAAATTATTCTGGCTTCTAAAATTGCTGGGCCTCCAGAATTTAACGAACACTTTATTAGAAAAGAAGGTTTTACAAAAGCTGCTTTTGATGATGCAATTCATGGAAGTTTAAAAAGATTGCAAACCGATTATATTGATCTTTATCAGTTGCATTGGCCAGATAGAGATACTAATTATTTTGGGAACTTAGATTATCATACCAATAATGATGAAAAATGGGAAGATAATATTCAGCAAATACTTCAGATTCTAGAAGGATATATTAAGGAGGGTAAAATACGTTACATCGGACTTTCTAATGATGTTCCTTGGAGCGTAATGCGTTATTTAGAAGAGAATAAGTTTAATGGCCTACCGCGGATTAGTACTATTCAAAATCCGTATAATTTATTGAATAGAACTTATGAAATTGGTTTAGCGGAAATATCTATGCGTGAAAATGTTGGATTATTGCCTTATTCTCCGCTTGCTTTTGCACGTCTTACAGGTAAGTTTATTGAAAATAAAGGAATAGAAGATGCACGAATCGCATTATTTCCTGAGATGGCCAGGTATAATGGAGAGCGATCATTGGCTGCTACTCGTCAATATTATGATTTGGCTAAAAAACACAATATGTCTTTAGCTACATTAGCTTTAGCATTTATAAATGCGCAGCCTTTTGTAACAAGTAATATTATTGGAGCTACAAAAATGGAGCAGTTGGAAGAAAATATTGCAAGTATCGATGTTGATTTGGATAGAGAGATTTTTGAGGAAATCAATAAAATTCATAGCAATATACCCAATCCAGCGCCTTAATATTAGATTCGCGTTTTAAAAATATAATATTACAAAATAGCAAACCTCGTGGAATACACGAGGTTTGTTGTTTTATAGTGTTAATTTGGTTAATCTACTTTTCTGAAAGTAAGCTCATTATCTCCAGAAGTAAGAGTAAGAATAAGATTTTCGTATTTGTAGCTGAATCTTTTATTATTAACTGCACTTAAGAAATTACTTTCTAAGTTTTGGTTTTTACAAGCCATTCTTGTGCTTACCAATTCCCCAATTGCAAGAGAATCTTTTTCTACTACTAAAGTTCCATTAATTCTATTACATCCGCTGAAACCAAATACTTTTCCTGTTCGTAAATTGAACTCTAAATTAGGACGTTTCATGCTTTTGTCAACTGGATTTCCGTCAATTGTTTCTAATGCCCATATATCGTTTAAACGATAATCGCCTATATACTTTCCACAACCGTCAAAATCTTTGTAATCTTCCATGTCTTTCGTTTTCGTTGAAATACGAACCTTATAAGAGAAAGCTTCATCGCTGTTAGTTTCACATGGCTTTTTAAAGATGGTAACCTGTAGTGTTCCTGCTTCCGTTTCAGCAGAATAATTTACAGCATTCACATCTTGAGGGATGCGTTCTTCTGGAACTGGAGTGCTAATTTTCTTTGGTGAGTCTAAAGAAGTGAATGTCATCGATTTATCAAAATCGATTAATAAGCTCCATGAAGGATTTTCTCCTGTAGCTATAAAATCTACTCCTTCTGGAATGGTATTCTCTGTTTTCATGGGAGTTTCTTTAGTTACTTCTTCTTTTGGCGAATTAGCTTCTTTCTCTTTATTGGCTTCCTTGCAAGACGCAAATGTTATTAATGATAACCCTATTAATATTATTTTTTTCATGTCTATTCTTATGTGTTATTTCTATCCAAATAAAAAGGCTACAACATCTTCAATTTTAGAAACACGTTGGATTTTTATCTGATTGTTTTTTAATGATATTTTATTCAGTTTAGATACAAAAATAGTTGAAAACCCTAACTTTTCTGCCTCCAAGATTCGTTGCTCTACCCTTTGTACGGGTCTTATTTCTCCTGCTAAACCTATTTCAGCAGCAAAGCAAAAATCTCTTTCAATAGCAATATCTTCATTGCTAGAGAGAATGGCTGCAACAACTGCCAAATCAATTGCAGGTTCTTCTATAGAAATACCTCCAGTTAAATTTAAAAATACATCTTTAGCACCGAGTCTAAAACCAGCTCTTTTTTCTAGAACCGCCAAAAGCATATTTAAACGCTTTACGTTATAACCTGTTGTTGTTCGTTGAGGTGTTCCATAAACGGCGGTACTTACAAGCGCTTGAACTTCTATCATTAACGGTCGCATTCCTTCCAATGTAGCTGCAATTGCTGTGCCACTAAGCTCTTCTTCTGTTTTAGAAATTAATATTTCTGAAGGATTGCTCACTTCTCGGAGTCCTTTTCCTAACATTTCGTAAATTCCGAGTTCTGCTGTAGAACCGAAACGGTTTTTTAATGCTCTTAAAATTCTGTACACATGGTTTCTGTCGCCTTCAAACTGAAGTACAGTATCTACCATATGCTCTAAAATTTTTGGACCTGCAATATGACCGTCTTTAGTAATATGTCCAATTAGAATGACAGGTGTATTCGTTTCTTTAGCAAATTTTATAAGCTCTGATGTACACTCACGAATCTGACTAATACTTCCTGCGGAAGATTCGATATGGTCTGTGTGTAAGGTTTGAATAGAATCTATAATAAGGATATCAGGCTCTGTAGCTTCAATTTGCTTAAAGATGTTCTGAGTTTTTGTTTCAGTAAGAATATAGCAATGTTGACTACCTGAAAAGATTCGCTCGGCTCTCATTTTTATTTGTTTCTGACTTTCTTCTCCAGAAACATATAAGGTTTTAAAAGGAAGGTGTAATGCAATTTGAAGGAGTAGCGTACTCTTTCCGATTCCAGGTTCACCACCTAGCAGAATAACTGAACCAGGAACGATGCCGCCACCTAAAACACGATCGAATTCAATTCCACCAGAAGACATACGCATTTCTTGAGAACCATCAATCTCTTGGATTCTTAAGGGTTTAGCTGCTCTCTTAGAAGAAGTATCTGTAGGTTTCCATCCCTTTTTTTCTTCTTTTTGAACAACTTCTTCTACTAATGTATTCCAATCTTTACAAGAAGAACACTGTCCTTGCCATTTTGCGTATTGTGTGCCGCATTTCTGACAAAAAAATGTTGTTTTGACCTTTGCCATTCAGCTATAGTTTTTTGAAGCCGAAAGGTACGAAGAAGATTTTATAGTTTGGAGTCATAAAAGTAGTCACTGTATACTTAAGGAACACAAATTAGTGTATACTTGGAGACACTTATGTATAAAAATTATACACATTTTAATTACGGCGTATGACGTAAGTTGTTGTTTTTCAATCATTTTATCAAATGGTATCAAAGTTGTTTTAAAAGTAGCGAATCAAAGTAAACAACAATGAAGCAATCTATATTTTCAAAACCGTCAGAAGAATCACCAAATGAACCTACAAATCGTTTGGAGAGATTTATTTCCAATTCATCATCAACTTTTATTTTAACAGCCACATTTCTGTTGTTAGTAGGAGCTGCACTTTCATTTTATTTTTTACAACCTTATTTTGAAGAAATAAGATTAGAGAGAATGGCAACTAGTTGGGGTTCTTTTCTAGTAATATTGGGGATTACTTTATTGGCAGTTAAGTTTAGTTTTTTAATTTATATACTAAGTCTATACTTACGATACCGAGATATTAAGTCGGTTTCTGATAGTGAATTGCCGTTATGTACAGTAATTGTACCAGCATATAATGAAGGAGAGTTAGTTTATAAAACTTTGAAGAGTTTGGTGGCAAGTGATTACCCTGAAGAGAAGCTTCAGATAATCTCTATTGATGACGGAAGTCAAGATAATACTTGGGATTGGATGAAAAAAGCTCAAGAGGAGCTAGGGAATCGTATTGCAATATATCAGCAGCCAGAAAACAGAGGTAAGAGACATGCATTATACCGTGGTTTCCAATTAGGAAGTGGAGATGTGTTTATTACAGTAGATAGTGATTCTATTGTTTTAAAAGATACTTTACGTATTATGGCAAGTCCTTTTGTAGTGAATGAAGAATGTGGTGCTGTAGCTGGTAATGTGCGTGTATTAAATCGTGATAAAGCTTTAATACCGCGTATGTTGAATGTTAATTTCGCTTTTAGTTTCGAATTTGTACGTTCTGCACAGAGTAGTTTAGGTTCTGTATTATGTACGCCAGGTGCGTTGTCGGCATATCGTAGATCTGCAGTTTTTGGTTGTCTTCATGATTGGATTAATCAGACCTTTATGGGAGAAGTTTCTAAGATTGGAGAAGATCGTGCGATGACAAATATGATTTTAAAACAAGGTTTTAAAGTGTTATTTCAACGTAAAGCTTATGTGTATACTAATATTCCTGAGCATTACAGAAACTTGAATAAGATGTTTATCCGTTGGGAAAGAAGTAATGTTCGTGAGAATATTGCAATGAGTAGATTTGCTTTTGGAAACTTTAGAGAAGGAGCTAAAGCTGGAACTCGTGTATTATTATTAAACCAATGGTTGAAAATGGTAATGGCTTACCCAGCAATATTATTAATGTTATTCTTTGTGTTTACGCATCCATTATTATTCCTTAGCTCTACATTGGTCGGGATTATAGTTTTCTCAAGTATGCATGCTTTCTTTTATGCTAAGAAACACAGTATTTCTGAATCGTTTTGGGCATATCCATATAGTATCTTTTATGCATTTACACTTTTCTGGATTACACCTTATGCAATAGCAACAGCAGGAAGAAGTGGATGGTTAACAAGAGATTTAACTAAAAAAGAGCTTAAAGAGCAACAAATGGTTGCAATGACGTCATAATAAAATTCTTAATAGTCAATATATACTCAACAAACTAAAAGCGTTCATCAAGATTTTATCTTGTATGAACGCTTTTTTATTGGATTTAGAGAAGTTGTTCTTACTCTTCATTTTATTAGAGACATAATCTTTTAGAAAGCAATTGATTTAGTTGATTAAAAAAAGTTAAATTGATGTTTGAATCAAAAAACTATTGAATTGATGAAGGAAAGATATTTAGATTATGCTAATTATAACATTTGGGCCAACAATAGATTAATTAATGATTTAAAATCAGAAAGCGATCAGGTTTTTGAGCATGAGTTTGTTGGGAGTTTTCCGACAATCCGAGCTACAATTTTACATATTTGGTATGCTGAGACAGGTTGGCTTTCTCGTATGCAAAATCGTGGCTGGTCAGTAGAACATATTGTAAATTTTTCTGATGATAATGCAAAGCTTTTTGACAATTGGCAGAGTACGTCTTTTGAATTTAAAGAATTTGTAGCTAAAGCAGATTTAGAGAGGGAAATTAAGTTTCAGCATAAAGAAGAACAATTCTCTATTCCATCTCGCGAGATAATTCAGACAGTTTTTAATCATGGAAGTTATCACCGAGGGCAAGTGGTTATGATGATGCGGCAACTAGGAATTTCTAAAATCTCACAAACAGATTATATCGAGTGGGTTCGAGAAAAGAAAAGAGGGAATGTGTAAAATGAGCTTATTTAGGTAAGTTGAATAAAAAAACGTTCACCAATTAATTAAAGATGAACGTTTTACTATTTTTTACTGAAAGATATTTCGTCTACCAACCAAAGTCGGCTTTTAAAGCATCGATACGCTCCAGAGCAAGATCTTTAGTTACAAAATCTATCTCTTGCATCCCAAAAGCTTTTTCGTAAGTGCGCATAGCTTTTTTAGGTTCTCCCATTTGTTCTAGATATTCAGCTTCAAGGAAAAAACCAAGCATTGTATCTGGGTATTCGTCTTTAGCAATTTTACTGAGCTCATTTAAAGATTCCAAATCTTCTTTTTTCTTAGTGGCTGCATAAATTGCCATCATATCATTTAAGCTTACTTGCTTTTTAAAACTGAATAGTGTTTCTATTGTGCTGTATTTCTCTGTCAGATATTCTACTACAGGACCATCATGTTCTAAAACTTCATTTTTATACTCTTCTATACTTATGGGTTTATAAACTTTAAATATTTTATCTAATGCTTTAGGGGTTCCATAAGAAGCTACTCCGTAATGATTTGCATTATCAAATTCATCAAAGTAATAATGAACGTTATCATTGGTAATGCCTTTCATTGTGTTATCGAAAACACGAATTCGCTGCTGATTTTCTTTCTCATCATTTTCGCTAGTTGCTAAATAATAAAAAGTCATAGCATCTATGTCGCCTAACCTTTCAGGGATGTTTCTTTCCATAGTCGGTGCGAAAGTAGGTGATAAATTAATGTAGGCGTTAAATAATAGGTTTCCTTTAAATAGATAGTAATTAGAGAAATTGACAGTTATATCATGACCAACAATTGCTTTGAATTTTGCTAAGTTGTAATTCTTTTGGATCAAAGGAATGAGTTCCATACCTATAAATTCGAAGAAATCATTTCCTTTTTTATCAGGGAATCCACTTTCATCACTATAAAAACAATCTTCATAGCGAGTTTCACTTTGATTGATTCCGACCACAATACTTTCTGGCATTTCGTTGTTGTAGGTGTAGAATTTTACATTCCCTACCACAACATCAAAAAGATAATCGGCATCTAATACAACAATAAGTGGGTATGATTTTTCTGCGGAATAATTCTCCGGAACATACAGCTGTATGTCTCTTTTTTCTGCTAATTTAAAAGATTCTATTGTTGATGATTTTAGTTGTGCTTTTAAATTTAAAGCACACAAAAAGAGCATCATACAAATTAATGTAGTCTTTTTCATGATAATAAGATTTGGTGAAGGAAAGATATAAAATTATTTGTTTTTATTGTATATCGGAAGCAAAAGAAAAGATAAAGCTCCAAATATAACGACCATCAGTGTTTGTGAAGACCACATGATCCATCCGAAAGCATCTCCCGAAGTTTCAGAAATTCCATAAATAAGAAGAATTTTACTTACGGCAATTGGATATAGTCCTATCCCTCCATTAGTGGCAGTCATAGCAAATGCACCTGCTACAAAAGATGCTAAAATGGCATTTAAGGGAAGTGATGTAGTTTCTGGGATACTATATTTAATAACCCAGAACATTGCAATGTATAAAACCCAGATGCATAGAGTGTAAAAAATAAAGAGCCATTTATTCTTCATTTTAAAAATACTCAAGGCACCTTCAAGAAGGTCGAAGACGAAGTTTTTCACTTTTAAAAAAAAGCCACTTTTTGCTTTTCTTATCAGCAGTAAAAAAATAATCCCCAGAACAATTAATACACTTCCGATTGCAATTAGTTTTATATAATCTATATTTTTTTCAGCAAAATAATTGGCTATGATTTCTGTTTGTAGAATTGCAGTAATTAATACTATTGATAAAAGCATAATTACATCGATAACACGCTCTGCTATAATAGTACCGAAACCTTTTTGAAAAGGTACTTTTTCGTAAGATGTTAAGGTGGTGGCTCTTAATACTTCTCCAGATCTTGGGATGCCTAAGTTTGCTAAATATCCAACAAAAATAGCCATAATATTATTTGGAAAGCGTGGTTGGTATCCTATGGGTTCCAAAAGTAAATTCCAACGTAATGCCCGAGAGATATGGCTTAAAAAACCTAGTATAACCGATAGAATTACCCAGAAGTAATTAGCGTTTTTTATAGCGTTGTAAATATTTAATCTATCTTCTTGTGTGGTGTTGGAGTAGGAGTACCAAATTAAAAATACTCCCAGAAAAAGTGGGAGTATTTTTTTAAAGATATTTAGAATTTTTTTATTCACTTTTAGGTAAGAGAATTGTCTTTCTCATTAGGGAATATTAAAGATGGTTTAAAGTTTTTAGCTTCTTCAAAATCCATAATTCCGTAAGAGATAATTATGATGATATCTCCACGTTGTACTTTACGAGCTGCGGGTCCATTTAAAGTAATCACTCCACTATCTCGAGCGCCTTTTATGGCATAAGTTTCTAGACGTTCTCCGTTATTTATATTTACAATTTGTACTTTTTCACCTTCAATAATATTGGAGGCTTCCATAAGTGCTTCGTCAATGGTAATACTACCAATATAGTTTAAATCGGCACCAGTAACGGTAACTCTATGGATTTTAGATTTTACTACTTCAATTTGCATTTTACAAAGATATTAATTTAGAGCTACATTGTCTATAAGTCTTATATCGCCAGCATACACCGCGATGAAAAGTCTATAGCGTTCGTTCTCTTTTTTAGATTTAATAGGTTTTAGCGTTTCTTCATTAGCAATTTCTGCATATTCTAATTTGAAATTAGCTTTGCTGTCAAATTGCTTTTCTATCCAATTTATAGTATCTAAAGCACTTTCTGTGCCAAACTTTTCTTTTGCTTTTATAATAGTTTCATAAATAAAAGACGCCTCATTACGTGTTTCTTTTGGGAGGCGTTCATTTCTTGAACTCATGGCGAGTCCGCTTTCTTCTCTACTAATTGGGCAGCCTGTTATTGTTACTGGGAGCTTATTTTTAGCTACCATTTTTTTGATAATTTGGAGCTGTTGGAAGTCTTTTTCTCCAAAATATGCATTTTTAGGAGCAACAATTAGGAAAAGTTTTTTGACAATTGTGCCGACGCCGTCAAAATGACCGCTTCGGAATTTACCTTCCATTTCATGTTCTAAACCATCAAAATCGAAAGTTTCAGAAGTTACATTATTGTCGTAAATATCTTCAACTGATGGAGCGAAAATGATGATGTTATTGCTTAGGTTTCCTAAAATTTCAACATCTTTTTCAAAAGTTTTAGGATATTTAGCAAGATCTTTCTTGTTGTCGAACTGTGTTGGGTTAACAAAAATACTAACTACAACGACATCGTTATTTTTAAGAGCCATTTCAACTAGAGAAAGATGACCTTTGTGCAGAGCGCCCATTGTAGGTACTAAGCCGACGGTTTTTTTCTCTATTTTTTCCTTTTCTAGGAATTGAATTAATGCTTCTTTTTGAGTAAAAATTTGCATTTGATAAAAAATTAAAAGCGTGCAAAGCTATATAAATTAAACTAATTAGGCATATTTTTTGTATTTTTGCGTCCTTTAAAGATTAGTCTAAAGAAACAAATTGATTTTATGACAGACAAAAGAGTATTATTTGTCGCTTCAGAAATGGTTCCTTACTTACCGGAAAATGAAGTGTCTTCAATGGCTTACGAAAGCCCACGAATGGTGAATGATAGAGGTGGACAAATACGAATCTTTATGCCTCGTTTTGGTAATATTAATGAGAGAAGGCATCAGTTGCATGAGGTTATCCGATTATCAGGAATGAACCTTGTAGTTAACGATATGGATATGCCGCTTATTATAAAAGTTGCCTCTATTCCTAAGGAGAGAATACAGGTGTATTTTATCGATAACGAAGAATATTTTAAGCGTAAAGCTACTTTCACAGATGAAGATGGAAACTTGTTTCCAGATAACGATGAACGAGCAATATTCTTTGCAAAAGGGGTTGTAGAAACAGTAAAGAAACTTAATTGGAATCCAGATATTATCCATGTTCATGGATGGATGGCTTCCTTACTTCCTTTATATTTAAAGAAATACTATGCAGATGAGCCTTTGTTTGCAGATAGTAAAATAGTAACCTCTGTTTACAACAAAGGGTTCGAAGGAACGTTAGACAAAGAAATGATTAATAAGGTGAAGTTTGATGGTGTTGATGAAGAAACAATTAAGCCGCTAGAAGATCCTACGTATAGCAATCTTTTGAAAGTTGCTGTAGATCATTCAGATGCTGTAATTGTTGCTTCTGAAGAATTGCCAGAAGATTTGAAAGCTCATATCGATTCTTTAGATGTTCCTGTGCAATCACATGTTTCAATTTACGAATTTGAAGAGGCTTACAACACATTTTACGAAACCAAAGTATTAAGTTAATCTAAACGATAAATGAAGATGAATTTAAAAGGAGGTAATGTATTATCTGCATTATTTGTAATAGGTGTTATTGCTTTTTTTACTGCTTGTGAAAGAGATTATAATACTATCGGTGTAGATTTAGTTGATGAGGGAGATATAAATGCCAGTAAAGTCACTTATGATGTATTTGCATATAATAGAAAGCTAAATGGAGTTCGTACAAATGGACTTTCTTCCTATTTATTGGGAGAATATACACATCCAGTTTATGGTGTTTCTAAAACTTCTTTTGCAGCACAGTTGTCTTTAACAAGTGGAGATCCTGTTTTTGGTTCTAATTCTCAGTCAACAGAAAATTCTTCAGCAGACGAAGCGGAGAATGAAAGAGTTACAGCAGTATATTTAAATATTCCATTTTTTAGCACTGCATTAACTGATACCACAGATTTAGGAGAGGAAGAGCCAAAACCATACAGGGTGGATTCTATTGTTGGTAATAGAGACGCGGCTTTTACGCTTAGGGTGAATGAGTACACTAAATACTTACGAGATTTAGATCCAGAGAGTAATTTTCAAGAATCTCAAGAATATTTTTCAGATGAAGATCCTGCTCCTTATGTGAGTACAGTTTTATTTGATGAAACATATGAATTAGATGAGACAGAAATCTTATTCTTTGATGATGAAGATGATCCAGATACAGAAGATGTTGATGAGTCTGCAATTCCTTCAGAAAGACTTACGCCTCGTATTCGCGTAGCTTTAGATAGTCAATTTTTTCAAGAGAAAATATTGGATAACGAAGGTCAGAGTGTGTTAACAAGTCAGAGTAATTTCAAAGAATTTTTAAGAGGAATTTATATTTCTGCTGAAATGCCTAATAGTGATCTCGCAATGTTGCTTAATGTTAATAGCGCTTATGTGGAGATTGAATACGATTACGATAGTACAACTGATGGCGAAACAACTGTAGAGAGTAGTACTTATAGATTGCCTATGTCTGGTAATAAAATAAATTATATTAATGAGTCAGCATACCCTCAGTCTATTTTAGATCAATTTAATGACGCAAATGCTTCTAGGCTATATGTTAATGGAGCTGCAGGAAGTTATGCAGAATTAAATATGTTGGGAGGAGCGCCAGATGTAACAACTGCTTTTCAAGAAGCAAAAGAGCAAGGTTGGCTTATAAACGAGGCAAATTTGATCTTTTATGTTGATAAATCTGCTCTTTCAGAGGAGTCAGATATTACATTGCCTCCTAGAATGTATTTATATGATCTTGGTAATGGAAGAACATTAACAGATTATAGTAGAGATTTAGTTGGGAATACAGGAGTTGATTCAACTAGTTATAGTGTTTATGGTGGTATTTTAGATGAGGATAATGATGTAGGGCCACGTTATAAGTTTAGACTTACAGAGTATGTAAATGATATTGTTCGTAATGATTCTACTAATGTTAAGTTAGGATTAACAACTACAAATAATATTGCTAACATTTTAAACGTGTCTGCATTTAATCAAGAAGAAGAAATAGAATTGCCCCAAGCTTCTATAACCAATCTCTACGGAACTGTATTTTATGGAAATAATGTTCCGGCAAGCGAAGATGAAAGTAAATTACAACTTGAAATTTACTATACAGAAACAAAGAGTAATTAACCTAAAAAATTAATGTATGTGTGGGATTGTTGGATATATAGGCCCTAGAGAGGCTTATCCGATTGTTATTAAGGGATTAGAAAGATTAGAATATAGAGGATATGATAGTGCTGGAGTTGTGCTCTACAATGAAGGAGATACATATCTTTGTAAAACTAAAGGAAAAGTAGCTGACCTTAAAGAAAAAGCTTCTGCGGAAGGAATTACTAAAGGAAATATTGCAATAGGACACACAAGATGGGCTACACATGGAGTTCCTAACGATGTGAATGCACATCCACATTATTCTAATTCTGGAAACTTAGTTATCATCCATAATGGAATCATTGAAAACTACGGTTCTATTAAAAAAGCACTTATAGGAAGAGGATATACTTTTAAATCGGATACAGATACCGAGGTTTTAGTAAATCTAATTGAAGATATTAAAATAAACGAAGGCGTAAAGCTTGGGAAAGCTGTTCAGATAGCTTTAAATCAAGTGATAGGAGCTTATGCAATTGCTGTTTTTGATAAAACAAAGCCAGACGAAATTGTAACAGCAAAGTTAGGGAGTCCTCTTGCTATTGGAGTAGGAGAAGATGAGTTTTTCATTGCTTCTGATGCTTCTCCATTTATAGAATTTACAAATAATGCTATTTATTTGGAAGATGAGCAAATGGCGATTGTTCGTTTAGGGCGTGATGTTAAAATCCGTCAAATAAAGGATGATAAGCCTATTGCTCCTTATGTTCATGAGTTACAATTAAGTTTAGAGCAGATTGAAAAAAATGGTTATGACCATTTTATGCTGAAAGAAATTCATGAGCAACCTGAAGCTATAAAAGATACATATCGTGGCCGACTTCGAATTAACGAAGGGATTATCAAAATGGCTGGAATCGAAGATAATCTTGAACGAATTACAAATGCAAATAGAATCATTATTGTTGCTTGTGGGACTTCATGGCATGCAGGTTTAGTTGCAGAATATATTTTTGAAGACCTTATCCGTATTCCTGTAGAAGTAGAGTATGCGTCAGAATTTAGATATAGAAATCCAGTTATAACGTCTAAAGATGTTGTGATAGCGATTTCCCAATCTGGAGAGACTGCAGATACACTAGCGGCTATTAAATTGGCTAAGCAGAATGGAGCATTTGTATTTGGAGTTTGTAATGTAGTAGGTTCTTCAATTGCTAGAGAATCACATGCAGGGGCATACACACATGCAGGTCCTGAAATTGGAGTAGCTTCCACAAAAGCTTTTACAACGCAAATAACATTACTTACTTTAATCGCTTTAAAATTAGCGCAGTCCAAAGGGGCAATCTCTAAAACTGATTTCCATGAATACCTTGCGGAGATGGAGGCGATTCCATCAAAAGTAGAGGAGAGTTTAAAATTAGATGCACAGATTGAAGAAATCTCTGCGGTGTATAAAGATTCACCTAATTTTCTGTATTTAGGACGTGGATATAATTTCCCAGTAGCCTTAGAAGGAGCATTGAAGCTTAAAGAGATTTCGTATATCCATGCGGAAGGGTATCCAGCTGCAGAAATGAAGCACGGACCTATTGCTTTAATTGATGAGCAGATGCCAGTTGTGGTAATAGCAACAAAAAAAGGGCATTACGAAAAGGTTGTTAGTAATATTCAGGAGATAAAATCTAGAAAAGGTAAGATCATTGCTGTAGTTACTGAAGGAGATACTGAAGTGAAATCGATGGCAGATTATGTAATTGAAGTTCCAGAAACTATTGAAGGTTTAACTCCGTTGTTAACTACAATTCCATTGCAGTTGCTTTCTTATCATATTGCTGTTATGAGAGGTTGTAATGTAGATCAGCCAAGAAATCTTGCAAAATCCGTTACAGTAGAATAGTTTTTATTGCCTTAAATAAATTTCTATACTATATATAATTGCTCTTATGTAAAAATCATTTTTACATAAGAGCAATTTTTTTTGATGATACTTCTTTTTCCATTTATTGATGGCGCTTTATTTTATGTTGAAATAGTGACGATGAAAAAATATATTATATTTTTGGAATTAGAAGATTGATTTTACGTATTTGTTATAAAAATGGGTCGAGATGCTATTTCTATGTTGACTTTGTAACTTTCAAAATTTCAGCTAACTAGAAGAATGAAAAAAAAATGCATATTTTGACTTATTTTTTCAATTAAAAATATATCTTTGCACCGCGAAAAAAGGCTCAATTAACTATAGTTTTTTGTTCATTTTTCAGCAAATAAAAAGCTTAACATTAAACACTTAAGTAATGTCTAAAATTACAGGTAAAGTTTTACAAATTATTGGTCCAGTTGTAGACGTAGTATTTAATTCTGAATCAGAATTACCAAATATTTACGATTCTTTGGAAATTGATAGAAAAGATGGTTCAAAATTAGTACTTGAAGTACAATCTCATGTTGGAGAGGATACGGTAAGAACTATTTCGATGGACTCTACAGATGGTTTAAGTAGAGGTGCAGAAGTAGTTGCTACTGGAAACCCAATTAAAATGCCGATCGGAGACGATGTTTACGGACGTTTGTTTAATGTTATTGGTGATGCTATTGATGGAATTGGAGACTTGCCAAAAACTGGTGAGAATGGACTTTCAATCCACAGAGAAGCACCTAAATTTGAAGATTTAACAACTTCTACTGAAGTACTTTTTACAGGTATTAAAGTAATTGACCTTATTGAGCCTTATGCCAAAGGAGGTAAGATTGGTCTTTTTGGAGGAGCGGGTGTAGGTAAAACTGTACTTATCCAGGAGTTAATTAATAATATTGCAAAAGGTCACGGTGGTTTATCAGTATTTGCTGGTGTAGGAGAACGTACGCGTGAAGGAAATGACCTTTTAAGAGAGATGTTAGAATCTGGTATTATTAGATACGGTGACGATTTTATGCACTCTATGGAAGAAGGTGGATGGGATCTTACTAAAGTTGATAAATCAGCTTTAAAAGAATCTAAAGCTACTTTCGTATTTGGACAGATGAATGAGCCTCCAGGAGCACGTGCTCGTGTAGCTTTATCTGGACTTACTATTGCTGAGTATTTCCGTGATGGTTCTGGTGAAGGGCAAGGAAAAGATGTGCTTTTCTTCGTTGATAACATTTTCCGTTTTACACAAGCTGGTTCTGAGGTGTCTGCACTTCTTGGACGTATGCCATCTGCGGTAGGTTACCAACCAACATTAGCAACAGAGATGGGTGCGATGCAAGAACGTATTACATCAACAAAGAGAGGATCTATTACATCTGTACAGGCGGTATACGTACCTGCGGATGATTTAACGGATCCAGCTCCAGCAACAACATTTGCCCATTTAGATGCTACTACAGTACTTTCTAGAAAAATTGCTGAGCTTGGTATTTATCCAGCTGTAGATCCATTGGATTCTACATCAAGAATTCTTTCTGCTGATGTATTAGGTAAAGAGCATTATGCGTGTGCACAAAATGTAAAAGAGCTTTTACAGCGTTATAAAGAGTTACAAGATATTATTGCTATCCTTGGTATGGAAGAACTTTCTGAAGAAGATAAGTTAGCAGTATCTAGAGCAAGACGTGTACAACGTTTCTTATCTCAGCCTTTCCACGTAGCAGAACAGTTTACAGGTCTTAAAGGAGTTTTAGTTGATATTAAAGATACTATCAAAGGATTTAATATGATTATGGATGGAGAGCTAGATCACCTTCCCGAAGCTGCTTTTAACTTAAAAGGAACTATCGAGGAAGCTATCGAAGCTGGAGAGAAAATGCTTGCTCAGGCTTAATAAGCTTAGCGATTAATTAAAATTAAGTAACTATGTATCTTGAAATAGTAACACCAGAAGCAACATTATTTAGTGGAGACGTTACTTCTGTAGCCGTTCCAGGTGTTGATGGGGAGTTTCAAATGTTAGATAATCACGCGCCTATAGTTTCTATTTTAGGAAAAGGTAATGTGAAGATTTACGGAGATGTAAAAATTGATAAAGCTTACGCTTCTAAGTTTTCTAAAGGAGAAAAAGGAGAAACTGTTTTACCAATTTCTAGCGGAACTGTAGAGATGAATAATAATAAAGTAATTATTCTTGCAGATTAATTTTAGTAAGGATATACATTTATAATTTTTAAAAGCGTCACAAATCTTGTGACGCTTTTTTTGTATATAAGTCAACTTTGTTCTTCTGTTTTGGACTGATGCAGAATTGAATTAACTCATAGAGGGCTAAAACATTTAATTCTGAATTATAATACATATTAATCTATTATCAATAAAAAACCCTGTGAAATCATTTCACAGGGTTGATTTAAATTATTTATAACTGTTAGCCTATCTTATTAAGTCGGGATAAATGTAGTATGTTTTAAAGCTCTTGTTTTAAGACTCTGGAGCAAGTTCAACTTCCAGCCCATCTAAGTCGAAAGTCATTTGTATTTGGCATCCTAAGCGGCTATTTTCTTTTACATTAAAAGCTTCTGCTAACATTAAGTCCTCGTCATAACTCATTTCTGGGAGTTTGTGGTCAGATTCAACATAGCATTGGCATGAGGCGCACATTGCCATTCCACCACAAATTCCTATGGTTCCTTCTGGAGCAAGTTCGTAAGAACGTACAACTTCCATTAAATTCATAGCCATATCTGTAGGTGCTTGAATTTCATGAACTTCTCCTTCTCGATCTTTTATTTTAATTGTAATATCAGACATATGATTGCTTTTATAAAGCCACAAAAATAATTAAAACTTCAGTATTAATTGCAATTACTCTAGTAAAATGGTAGAGATTTGTAGAAATAATTAGTTAATCGATTTAACTACAGCTTTTTCTGCTTCTTTTCTACTTCCATCAAAACCATCTACACCACTAACAGTGGTATATTTCATTACATATTTTTTATCAGGGAAAATTCTTTTGTATGCACTTTGGCACATTAATGTAGCTTCGTGGAAACCACAAAGAATAAGTTTTAATTTTCCAGGATACGTATTTACATCACCAATAGCATATACGCCTGGGATGTTAGTTTGGTAATCTAATGTATTATCAACTTTAATAGCGTTTTTCTCTATTTCTAATCCCCAGTTAGCAATAGGTCCTAGTTTTGGAGAAAGTCCGAATAATGGGATAAAATGTTCTAATTCTTGTATGAATTCTTCTCCATCTCTTTTGATGGTGATACTCTCCAGCTTTTCTTTTCCGTTAAGTCCAGTAACTTCAGCAGGTGTAACTAGATTTATTTTTCCAGCTTTTTTTAGTTCTTCCACTTTTTCAACAGAATCTAATGCACCTCTAAATTCATTTCTACGATGAATTAAGGTAACTTCGGAAGCAACATCGGCTAAGAAAATACTCCAATCCAATGCAGAATCTCCTCCTCCAGCGATGGCTACTCTTTTATTACGGTATAATTCTGGATCGCGAATAATATATTCTACTCCTTTATCTTCGAAATCGGTTATGTTTTCTAATTGTGGCTTTCTAGGCTCAAAGCTTCCTAATCCACCAGCAATAGCGACAACTTTTGCATGATGTTTAGTTCCTTTGTTAGTAGTTACAATAAAGGTTTCATCTTCTTGTTTTTCTATAGTTTCTGCTCTTTCTCCTAAAGTAAAACCAGGCTCAAAAGATTCTATCTGTTTCATAAGGTTTGAAACAAGATCTCCAGCAAGTACTTCTGGGAATCCAGGGATATCATAAATTGGTTTTTTAGGATAAATTTCTGAGCATTGCCCGCCAGGTTGAGGTAATGCATCTATAAGATGGCATTTCAACTTTAATAATCCGGCTTCGAAAACAGTGAATAGACCTGTTGGGCCAGCTCCTATAATAAGGATATCTGTTTTAATCATTGTAACGTAACTTTTAAAGGCAAATTTATAATTGATTTGCCTCTCTTAATATGATATTTATCATTTTGCGTAAGGGATTGCGCTATTTGTTTGAGCTCTCTATGGCATGAAATGCCTAGAAGCGAGTAGCAAAAGCCCAGTTTTTATATTGACTGCGATAGCGAGTTAATATAAAAATACGCCCAAATTATTCTACATTTATAACTTGTTCTATTTGTGGAACATGTTTTTTTATGGTTAATTCCACACCACTTTTAAGCGTCATTTGGTTTACACTACACCCAACGCAAGCACCTTCTAATCTTACTTTTACAATCTTGTCGTTTTCTATAGATACAAGACTGATGTCTCCACCATCACTTTTTAAAAAAGGTCTGATTTCTTCTAGTGCTTTTTCGATGTTTACTTTAATATCTTCCGACGTCATCTCTTTATAAATTATTTCTTATTAACGGGTGAGCAACCTGCCATAGTTGTTATTTTGATTGCTTCAGTAGGAGGTAAGCTTTTGTTTCTACTTACCACTTCTTGAACTATATTTTTGGTAATATCTTTAAAAGAAACCTCTAATGGGGTACCCTCTTGCAATGCAGCAGGACGACCAACGTCTCCAGCCTCACGGATACTTTGTACTAAAGGAATTTCTCCTAAAAATGGTACATATAAGTCATTAGACAAGTTTTTTGCACCTTCCTTACCGAATATATAATACTTATTATCTGGTAACTCTTCTGGAGTGAAATATGCCATATTTTCTACGATTCCGAGCACTGGTACATTAATACTTTCTTGTTGGAACATGGCAACTCCCTTTTTAGCATCTGCAAGGGCCACATTTTGCGGAGTACTCACTACAACCGCCCCAGTGATAGGAAGCGCTTGCATGATACTTAGGTGAATGTCTCCAGTTCCTGGAGGTAAATCGATTAAAAGAAAATCTAAATCTCCCCAGGCTGCATCAAAAATCATTTGATTTAATGCTTTTGAAGCCATAGGTCCTCTCCAAATTACAGCTTGATTTGGCTGTGTAAAGAAACCGATAGAAAGTATTTTTACACCATAACTTTCAATAGGTTTCATTTTAGACTTACCATCTACATTGATGGCAAGTGGTTTTTCATTTTCCACATCAAACATAATAGGCGCAGATGGCCCATATACATCAGCATCTAAAAGACCCACCTTGAAGCCCATTTTAGAAAGTGTAACTGCTAAATTAGAAGTAACGGTAGATTTTCCTACACCACCTTTACCAGAAGCAACAGCTATAATATTTTTTATTCTAGGGATAGATTTCCCTTTTATTTCTGGTTTTTCTGGCGCTTCAACTTTTACATTAACTTTTACTTTCGCCTTTTGAAATACTTTATCGTGAATTGTTTTTAAAACCTCAACTTCAGTTTTTTTCTTTGCTTGTAAACTTGGATTATTGATAGTGATATCTACAACCACCTCATCGCCGAAAATCATTATATTGGTAACGGCTCCACTTTCTATCATATTCTTTCCTTCACCAGGAGCAGAAATCGTTTCTAGAGCTTTTACTACTTCTTTCTTATCTATTTTCATGGACAATTCTTCTTATTTATAACCTCTTAGAAATGAGGATTCTATTTTAAACTGATTCTAAATTACAAAGATAAGGATTAAAAATTAGAAGTTAATTGAAGTAAGTTATGAAGTTGGGGTGAAAATTACTTCTAATATAAAGAATGGTGTAGGAGGTTTTAAAGTTAATGTGCTTTTGATTATTTGAAGATTTTAGTGCCTAAAGTTCTATCGCAGGATCCCAGAAGATTTTTTCGAATTCTTGAATTTGATTATCAATTACAATAACACCTTCGCTTTCTAATAATTGTTGCATTAAGTTAGTGCCTTGAAAGTGATGTTTTCCTGTAAGAACACCTTTTCTATTAACAACCCGATGTGCAGGTACATTTTCCTTCAGACCGCTCCCATTCATGGCATAACCAACCATGCGTGCACTTCTAGCAGCACCGAGGTATTTTGCGATAGCACCGTAAGAAGTAACTCTTCCGTAGGGAATTAAACTAGCAACTTCATAAACACGGTCAAAGAAATTCAGCTCTTCCATTTTTTTATGAATAAAATAAACGAATGAAAGTAATTATGAGCAGTACCGCCATTAAAGCACTTAAAATATAATCGGAGTACCGAGCAAAAGTATCTGTTCGCTCTTGAAGTTTATCAAAATAAAAAACATACATATAAAGCATTGCAAATGTTCCGAGGCCAGCTGCAATTATAAAAACTAGAATATCCCAAAGTTGGAATTTAATCCACCCAGAAACATTCCAAGCAGCGTTGAGTCCACAGAAATAAGCGATAGGAAGTACATTTAGTGCTGAAATAAGCATTCCTTTTAAGAATACATTTTTCTTACTTTCTTCAATTTTCACATTTCTGGACTGTTGTTTTACATTTTTTTTTCGCTTGGCTAGAATAAAAAAGTAGATGGCAAAAAAAGCAAAAACTACCAATGCTATTTTCAGGAGGATGTCTATTACATTAGGGTTTTTATAAAGATACTTAGAAATTAAAACCCCAATATAAGCCTGAAGGATTACTGTAGTAGAAGCGCCAGCTGCAAACACCATTCCTTTTGTTTTCCCTTTCTTGGCACTCGTTTTTGCAGTGGTAATATTTATAAGCCCTGGAAATACTACCGCCATAAGAGCTGCAGAAAAAGTAGCAAAAAAAAGGATGAATAAATGCGACATTAGTTAGTTTTAAACTTAATATAAGTAATTGGTTTGTCTTTTTCTAGGTATTGCTTTTCATAGAAAGTCTGAATGGAGGTCACTTCTTCAGGGCTTCCTTCATTTTTGTAAATATGGTGATTAGCATATAATACCTCGTACCCTAAACCATGGAGCAGCCCCAATGTATAACCATGCATAAACTCGCTGTCTGTTTTTAAATGAACGATGCCGTCTTTATTTAAAACCTTATTGTAACGCGTTAAGAAATCGGCGTTTGTAAGCCTATGTTTTGTGCGTTTATATTTTATTTGAGGATCTGGGAATGTAATCCAAATTTCATCGATTTCATTTTCAGCAAATAAATATTCTATAAGTTCTATTTGCGTCCTTATAAAGGCAACGTTATTTAAGTTTTCTTCCACAGAAGTTTTAGCACCGCGCCAGAAACGAGCTCCTTTTATATCTACTCCGATATAATTTTTATTTGGATTACGCTGTGCTAAATTAACGGTATATTCTCCCTTTCCACAACCTAATTCTAGAACAATGGGGTTGTTATTTTTAAAGAATTCTTTATTCCATTTCCCTTTAAGGTCAAAACCTTTGGTTACTAATTCATCGCGCGTAGGTTGAAATACATTCGAGAATGTTTCATTTTCTTTAAAGCGCTTTAGTTTGTTTTTACTCCCCACAACAATTATTTAATTAAAAGACAAAATTAAGGAAATCTTTCACAGGGAAAAATTAAGTTGATTTGTAGTTATGATTAAAAAGAAAAGAATTTTGGTAGCCCCCTTAAATTGGGGCTTGGGGCATGCTACAAGATGTATTCCTATAATAAGAGCATTACTTTTAGAGGGTTTTGAACCTATTATTGCTTCGGATGGGGAGGCTTATAATTTATTGAAAAAGGAATTTCCTACCTTGGAATTTATAGAAATGCCTTCGTATAAGATAAAGTATGCTGAAAAGGGAAAACATTTTAAGCTTAAAATGCTTTGGGATTCACCAAAAATTCTAAAAGCCATAAAAAAGGAAAAGAAACGCACCAAAGAGCTAGTTAAAGAATTGAAGCTTGATGGGATTATTTCAGATAATCGTTTAGGAGTGTATTCTAAAAAGGTTCATTCTGTTTTTATAACACATCAATTAAATGTACTTACAGGAAATACGACGTGGTTTAGTTCTGAAATGCATCAGAAAATAATCAAGAAATTTAACGAATGTTGGGTTCCCGATGTTGCTGGAGAACCAAATTTGAGTGGTCGTTTAGGGCATCTTAAAAAAGAAAGTCACACGTTAAAATATATAGGGCCATTAAGTAGATTGGGAAAAAGGGTATTACCTATTAAATATCAGCTTATGGTTGTAATTTCTGGTCCGGAGCCACAACGGTCGTTGTTAGTAAACCTTCTTTTAAAGGAGGTGACTGAGTTTGATGGGAAAGTGCTTTTTATAAAAGGTAAAATCGAAGAAAAGCAGCAAGTTATAGAACAAGGAAATTGTACGATTTATAATTATATGAATTCTGAGCAGTTAGAAAATGCCTTTAATGAAAGTGAAGTAATAATTTCTAGATCTGGTTATACAACGGTATTAGACCTTGCTAAGCTTGGGAAAAAAGCTTTTTTTATTCCTACACCTGGGCAATATGAACAAGAATATCTAGCTGAGCGTTTACAAGAATCTCAATTAGTTCCTTATTGCACACAAGATGATTTTAGTATTGAAATGCTAAAAAGAGTGAACAATTATAACGGGTTGGTTGGTTTTGAATCTGATTTTAACTTACGAAGTTTGTTTGGACTTTTCTAACGTGAATGAAAATTCTGAACCTACTCCATATACACTCTCTACATATATTTTTTCTTTGTGAGCCTCTATAATGTGTTTCACAATAGAAAGACCTAATCCAGAGCCACCTTCTTTTCTGCTACCACTTTTATCAACACGATAAAAACGTTCGAAGAGGCGTGGGATATTTTGTTTTTCAATCCCTTCTCCGTTATCTGTAACTCTAATAATAACTTTGTTTTTTATAAGATTTTCGATGCTAATCTCTGTAGTACCACCCTCTTTTCCATATTTTATTGAGTTTACAATGAGATTAGTTAATACCTGTTGGATGCGTTCTCTATCTCCATGAACATAAATAGGTTTTTGATATTCTTGATCGAAAGTAAGAGTTATTTTCTTTTTAGCAGCTTTCATTTCTATGAGATCGAAAGTATTTTGAGTAAGCTCTACGATATCAAAATCAGCATGTTCAAGATGAAGGTCTCCAGCTTCAAGTTTGGTGATCATATCCAAATCTTTCACAATATAGATAAGGCGTTCTACACCTTTATTAGCTCTGCCTAGATATTTTTTTCGGATGGCTTTATCTTCCATGGCGCCATCTAAAAGCGTTAAAATATAACCTTGTACTGTAAATAGTGGCGTTTTTAGCTCATGAGAAACGTTCCCTAGAAACTCTTTACGATATACTTCTCGGATTTTAAGAGTTTCGATTTCTAGTTTCTTATTCGCAGCGAATTTTTCAATTTCCTCAGTTAGCGTTTTCATATCCGTCGTTACCGGCTGGTCTTGGAACGTTGTAGATTCTAATAGCGATACATCGTCATAGATTCTTTTAACACGCTTATAGATAAATTTTTCTGCTCTATATTGAATGATAAAAAATGATAAGATGAAAATGATAGCTATAAATAAAAATATGGAAATTGGACTATAAAGGTCAAAATAATAGAATAGACAGATGACAATTGCAGCACAAATAGTAATCATTCCAGAAGAACGTAGTGCAAAACGATATGATTTTTTAAGCTTGGTTTTCAATAGGTTTTTATTTGAGAAAATAAAGTTACAATAATTAAGAAAACTAATACTCCACGTATAAATTGCGAAGTATTAGTTTTAATTTTTGGTAGCTTATTAAGCCGTTATTTGTTGTGATGTAGTTTATAAAACGAATTTATAACCAACACCTTTTACTGTCTTAAAATGATCGTCTCCAATTTTTTCACGGAGTTTTCTGATGTGAACATCGATAGTTCTGCCGCCAACAATAACCTCGTTACCCCATACTTTGTCTAGTATTTCATCTCTTTTGAATACTTTTCCTGGGCGACTTGCTAAAAGTGATAGCAATTCAAACTCTTTTCTAGGAAGGATAATTTCCTCTCCAGCTTGAATGATTTTATATTCATCACGATTAATAGTGATGTCTCCAACTTTTACAATACTCTCTACCGTTTCTTCATCGTCTTTTAGACGACGAAGTAAAGATTTTACTTTACTAATAAGAACTTTTGGTTTGATAGGTTTTGTGATGTAATCGTCTGCACCAGCATCGAAACCGGCTACTTGGGAGTAATCTTCTCCGCGAGCTGTAAGGAAGGTAACAATTGTATCTTTTAAATCGTTAGACTTTCTAATGTGTTCACAAGTTTCAATTCCATCCATTTCGGGCATCATTACATCGAGAATAATAAGATGTGGTTTTTCCTTTTTGGCTTTGGCAATTGCTTCAACTCCATTTTTAGCTGTAGAAACGTTGTAACCTTCAGTAGATAAGTTGTATCCTACAATTTCTAAAATATCCGGTTCGTCGTCGACCAAAAGGATTTTAATTTCCCTCTTTTTCATCTGTATTATAAAGTTTAGTTATGTCTAGCTTCTTTTTTCAGCAAGAACAGTTTTTAAAGTTGATTCATTAAGATAACTAAAACATTTTTAATGATTTAAATGCTTGTTGAGTTATTCTTTCAGACGTCAAAAGTAAAGATAATATTAAAATATGAAAGCACTTAACGTTGATTTAATATGGTAACATAAATGTAACATTGGACTGGCTTATGTTTAACATGCGGATAACTTTCTTTTTGGATATCGCTTGTTTATTTGCAGCGGAATTAAAATCAAACAATGAAACATTTATTTACATTATTAATACTGTTTGTTAGCGCACTAACCATGGCGCAAGAAACTACAGGTTCTATAATTGGTGTTATTACCGATAAAGAAATGAATAACGATCCGTTACCATTTGCCAATGTTCAAATAAGCGGAGCCACAAAAGGGACAACAACCGATATGGATGGGTTGTATGAAATTAGTGGTATTACCCCTGGAACTTATACAATTGTTATTAGCTTTATAGGTTACGAAACATTGCAGATTCCAAACATTAAAGTAGAAGCAGGGAAAGTTACAGAGCTTAATACAGCTTTAGGAGCTGGAAGTGTAAGTTTAGATGAAGTAGTTGTAACAACAACTGCCCGTAGAGATTCTGAAACAGCTCTATTATTGGATCAGAAAAAAGCGGTAGAAATAAAAACATCTATTGGTGCTCAAGAATTATCTAGAAAAGGGGTAAGTGATGCTGCTGGTGCCGTAGCGAAAATTTCTGGAGTTTCTAAGCAAGAAGGATCTAGTAACGTTTATGTAAGAGGGCTTGGGGATAGATATTTAAATACAACATTAAATGGACTCTCGTTACCTTCAAATGATGTTAACAAGAAGAATATAGATTTAGATTTATTCTCTTCAGATATAATAGAAAGTGTTTCTGTTAGCAAAGCATATTCTACAGGTCAATATGGAGACTTTTCAGCGGGGAATATAGATGTTTCTTCGAAAGTATATAAGGGAAAGCAAATGTTTGAGATCGCATTAAGTGAGAGTATCAATACGAATGCTATCGGAGAAGATTTTGTGAGAAGTGAAGGTGCTGGGTTTTTTGGATATTATGGGAGATATGATCATAATCCATTTGCTGTAGTTCTTTCTCATGGCGTTGATCCTGTTTCTGTAGGAACACCTATAAATATAAGTTATGGAGGTTCAGCAGGTAAAACATTTGAGTTTTCGGATACTTCAAGGCTAAGTATCTTTCTTACAGGTTCTTTTGATAATAAATATGAATATAGAGAAGGGTCTGCCGTAGATTATACGTTAACTGAGAAAAAGGCATTTGAAGATAATGCTAAAGAATATGATTATTCTACCACAACTACTGGGATGGCTAATGTTAATTATAGAATTAATGATCAAAACACACTTCAGTTTAATTCATTATTTATTAATAATTCATCAGATGTAGTTGGTTATTTTGGTACAGATGGGAAAGGGCGTAGTAGAGATGCTATCTTGAATACGGATGAAGGTTTTTACCAAATGAACGTACAGTTTGATCAAACGCAGTTCTATGTGAATCAACTTATAGGAACTCATGCTTCTGGAAAATTTAAATTAGATTGGGGTCTAGGTTATAATGTGGTTTATTCTGATCAGCCAGATAGAAAACGTATTACGTTAGAGAACTATCAATATGCTTTAGATGATGATACTCAAACAAATCCTACTTTTTATAGCAATACAGACTTTGATAATCAACGTTATTTTCAGAAGATTGAAGATGAGGAGTACAACGGAAGGTTTAATTTAGCTTACGATCTTTCTGAGGCTGTTAAGTTTAATTTTGGATATAACGCAAGAAGTAAAACAAGAGGATTTAGTAATATTAGATACGGATACGATATTATAGACACGAGTTATCCTGTAACTGATGTAAATAATATTAATGAAGACTTGTCTTTAGAACATCTTAATATTGCAGACAATCCAGACGCTGTTTATGAGCTTACGGTTATTAATAACATAGAAGGACAATCGAATACAAACCGTCCTGGATTAGCAGAAAATACATATGATGGTAAATTAGATATCTATGCTGGGTATGTAAATGCTGAAATTAATATCGGGAAAAAACTATTGGTAACTCCTGGTGTAAGATTAGAATCTTTTAATCAAGAAATTAGTTTTGATGTAATTAACTTGGGGTCTTTAGGGAATTCGAAAATCACATCTTATGATAATTTTGTTCTTCCTAGTTTAAATATTAAATATGGATTAACTGAAAATCAGAATTTGAGATTTTCAGCTAGTAAAACAGTATCTATTCCAGAATTCAAGGAAGTTGCACCTTTTGTTTATGAAGATATTTCTACACGTGTTGGAGGTAACCCAGACTTATTAGAAAAAGGTTTCTCTAAAATTTACAATTTCGATTTAAAATACGAATGGTTTATTAGTCCAGGAGAGATCTTCTCAATTTCAGCTTTTACGAAACAGATTAATGATCCTGTTAATCTTGTTGTTGGAGCTGATGCAACTGGTACCCAAAGATATTTTAGAACAGGAGATAAAGCAGAAGTATATGGAGTTGAACTTGAAGCTCGAAAAGATATATTAAAAAATAGCAATACCTCTTCTTTACTTTCATTTGGTTTGAATGGTACTTATATGCACACAAAACAAGACTTATATAGTCAGATTGATGGTGAATTTTATGATGTTAGTTTTCAAAAAGAAGAAGATGAATTACAAGGAGCTTCTCCATTTATAATGAATGCAGATCTTAATTTCTCACCAGTAATTGGCGAAAACTATAAGCCATCAATGAATGTAGTGTTTAATTACTTCTCTAATAGAATCGATGCTCTTGGTTCTGGACAATTAGGAAATATAATAGAAAAAGGAATTCCAACGCTAGATTTTATCTGGAGAAATGAAATTAAAGATAGCTTTCAAGTAAACCTTTCCGTAAGAAACTTGTTTAACCCATCAATAAAGTATTACAGAGAAACAACGCTTGGAGATGTTGTTGTGAACTCTGTAAACGGAAAAGGGGTTTCAGATTATAAAAGAGGACTAGACATCGGACTACAATTAAAATATCAATTCTAAACAAACATTATTCTTTTCAAATTTAAAATTATCAAACAAATGAAAAATAACTTAATTATTGCAATAGCTTGTGTTTCAATGCTATTCTCATGTACAACAGACGATACTGCTGATATTATTATTAATGATAACAGTATTACAAATAATGGAACTGGAGGAAATACTGGAGAAGTAGTTGTCCCTATTACTTCAGGAACTATCACTTCTGATTTAACTTTACAAGCAAATACAACGTATTCTGTTAGTGGACCAGTTATTATGGCTGAAGGTTCTACATTAACTATAAATGAAGGTGTAACTGTTTTAGCAGATGCTAATGGTGCAGATGTTTATGTAGCTATTTCACAAGGGGCTAAAATTTTAGCTAACGGAACCGCTACAAACCCTATTATTTTTACTTCTGGTGCAGCTTCACCTGCTGCTGGAGATTGGGGAGGTTTAATTCTATTAGGTAAAGCACCTGTAAACTCTGTTTCAGGAACGGCTACATCTACTTCTGAAATTGCAAGCCTACCTTATGGAGGTACTAATGACGGTGATAGCTCAGGAACTATTCGTTATGTACGTGTTGAATATTCTGGAGGAGCAGCAGACGGGCAGTCTGAAAATAATGGATTCTCTTTCTACGGTGTAGGAAATGGAACTGTGGTAGAGTATATTCAAGCATTTGAAGGGAAAGATGACGGAGTTGAATTTTTTGGAGGAACTGTAAATGTTAGCAATGTTGTAGTAATGAATGCTGAAGATGATTCTATCGACTGGACTGAAGGATATTCAGGAACTATAACTGATGCCTATGTAAAGCATAAATCTGAGCATGATAAAGGAATCGAAGCAGATGGGTTTAATACAGACTTTAGTAATGAAGCTGGGTATTTCTCTAAGCCTTCTGTTAATAACCTTACTATTATTGGAAATGGTTCGGGTACAGCAAATGAAGCAATTCGTTTAAGAGCTGGTACGCAAGGATTATTTACAAATGTTCTTATCGAAGGTTTTGAAGAAGGTTTTGATTTAGACGGAGATCAAGGAGATAATCCTACTGGTGCAGGTGTACTAAGTGGAGATTTAAAAGTTACAAATGTTACTTTTACAGATGTACTTACAAAAATGCAAAACGATACTGGAGAAACATTTACTGAAGCTGATTTTATTTCAGGAGATGGAAATGGAACAGGTACAGATTTCTCTACTTGGGGAGCTGGATGGACAAAACAATAAAACATCTATACTTATAGCATTGACTATAATTAATTAATAGGAAAATCTCAACAGTTGTCTAGCTGTTGAGATTTTCTATTTTATTTTGATCTCTTAAGTTTCTTTACCTTATAACTAAAACTTATTTTTGCAACGTAAAATAAGGTTTATGAATCCAGAAAGTGTTTTTAAAATTAAAACGAATGCCTACTTTGATGAAGTGGCATTAAATGTTTTTGGATTTCAATATGAAAATAACCCTGTTTATCGGGAGTTCTGCAATTATCTTCATCGCAATCCCAATAATGTAAATGCTATAGATCAGATTCCATTCTTGCCGATTGAATTTTTTAAATCTCGTGAGATTTTAAGTACTCAGAGCCCTTTGGAGATCACTTTTACTAGTAGTGGGACCACAGGGAGTTTAACCAGCAAGCATTTGGTTACAGATTTAGCTGTTTATGAAGAGAGTTTTAGAAAAGGGTTTTCTTTTTTCTACGGAAATATAAAAGATTATACGGTATTAGCACTTTTACCAGCTTATTTAGAGCGTACAGGTTCATCACTTATCTACATGGTAAATGATATGATTGAGCAATCTGAAGCTCCTGAAAGCGGATTTTATCTAGATAATTTAGAAGAGTTAGCGCAGCACCTCAAAACGTTGGATGCTCAAGGAAAAAAAGTATTGCTTATTGGTGTTTCCTTTGCACTTTTAGATTTGGTAGAAGCATACGATTTCAATTTAAAGAATACCATTGTTATGGAAACTGGCGGGATGAAAGGCCGTCGTAAAGAGATGATTCGAGAAGAGCTACATTCCGTTTTATCAAAGGGGTTTGGGGTGAATAAGATACATTCTGAATATGGAATGACCGAATTACTTTCTCAAGGATATTCTAAAGGAAATGGTGTTTTTGAATGCCCACCGTGGATGGATATTATAATTCGGGACACCGAAGATGCACTTACTATTTTTGAAGACGGTAAATCTGGAGGAATTAATGTAATCGATTTGGCAAATATTAATTCTTGTTCTTTTATTGCCACACAAGATTTAGGGAGAAAAAAGGGAAAAGAATTTGAAGTTTTAGGTCGTTTTGACCATTCTGATATTCGAGGCTGTAATCTTATGGTGCTTTAATTTTATGATGCTTTTTGAAGAAGGACTAATTAACGGCCAATTAATTTGCCAGTAATTAAAGTAATGCTTCCAATCCCAAATAGTATACCAGCTATAAATCCGATTCCATCATTATCAAAATAAATCATACCAATTACAGAAGTAATAACTAATAAAAGGCCTATAGCTCTAATTTTATTCATACTAAAAAAGGAAGGTTTCATGATTATATTTTTGAAATGATTGTAGGTTGTAAGTTAGCTAAAAAGCATTAATTAGCAAAATTATAGTTTGAGTAAGGAGTTAGAATAATAGTTTTTATTTTAAATCTAATCTGTAGATATTACCTCCTATAGATTTTGTTTTTTCATCCGTAATATAAAGAGCGTTTTCATTTATAAAAGTAATACCTTCCTTTTGAGAGTCGTGGCCTAACGATAGCACTTCAATAGTTCCATTAAAAAAATTGTCGTCAGAGAAATCTTTCAAGATCCATACTTTATCATGTCCTAATAAAGCGACTTTCTTTTTGTTTGGACTGATGTCTGCTCCAGTAATAGCGCATTTTCGAGGCTGTTCGCAAGTTTTATAACTTGAAATTAATTCAGCTTTATGATTTCCTTTCTTTGCAGGAATTTTATATAGAAGTGTAGTGCCGTCAAATTTATGAGCTCTATTTTTTGTGAATATATATAAGTTGTTATTCAGATAAAAAAAGGCTTCAGCATCATAAAAGCGTTCTTTCTTCTTTGGCGGGAATTTCTTTTGCTCAGGATAATAGAAATTGATTTCTATGGCTTCCAGTTCATCTCCTTTATGAGTTTCAGGGTTTGGAATTTTATAAATTTTTAAATCCTTTCTTTCGTTATCATTATTCCCAAAATCTCCAATAAAGATGTTTCCTTCTTCATCTTTTGTAATTTCTTCCCAATCTTTGTTTTTAGCATGCTTAATATTAATATCCCTAGTAATATTCCCATTGGTGTTTACAGCATATATATGGTCGTCGTTACCAGAATCTGCTACCATCCAAAGAGAGTTTGGATCATTAATTATTTGTATTCCAGAGTTTTCTTCTAATAAATCTGGAGTGTTTGCTATAATTTTTAATTGTCCATAATCCGCTGTACAAGAAAACAGAAAAAAGGACATTATTATATTTGTTATTAAAGTTTCGGTTTTCATATTTAGATAAATGTCTTTACTATCTCGTTGATAGGAGTAAATTACGGGTTACTTAGCGAAATAAAAAGCTTAATTTAATCGAAAAAGCTTATTTTTGATTTAAGCAAAAAAGGAAGATATAAAGATGAGGCAAAAAATAACGCTTAAGGAGATTTCAAGAAGATTTAATGTTTCTATTTCTACAGTTTCGAAAGCATTGAAGGACAGTCCTGAAATTAGTGAAAAAACTAAAGAAATAATACAAGCCTTTGCGAAGGAACACCATTATAAGCCTAATAATATCGCCTTGAGCTTAAAGAATCAAAAGACCAAAAATATTGGGATCATTTTACCAGAGATCGTGCATTATTTTTTCTCTTCCGTAATTACAGGGGTTGAGCGTTTAGCAACTGCAAAAGGCTACAATGTAATTGTTTGTATCTCTAATGAATCTTTCGATAAAGAGGTTATAAATATGCAAATGCTTGCCAATGGAAGTATAGACGGATTTATAATGTCACTTTCTAAAGATACCGAGAAGAAGCAGGATTTTCATCATATAAATGAAGTTATCAATCAGGGGATGCCTGTAGTAATGATAGACCGAATTACCGAGCAGGTAAGTTGCGATAAAGTTATTATTGACGATTTTCATGGTGCTTATAGTGCCGTTTCTTTCTTAGCGCAAAGTGGACGTAAACGTATCGCTTTAATTACGATGCCAGATTATATGAGTGTTGGTAAATTACGTACAGAGGGATATAAAAAAGCATTAGAAGACGCAGGATTAGAAATTGACGAAAATCTTATTGTAAAGGTAGAGGATTCTTATAGTGGATTTGAGCCTGTAGAAGAGATGATGAAAAACAATGATGTAGATGCTGTTTTTGGAGTTACCGAATTTTTTGCAGTATCTGCCATGAAAATAGCTCAGAAAATGGGCAAATCCGCGCCTAAAGATATTTCTGTAATAGGTTTTACAGATGGAATTATATCTATAAGTAGTAGTCCATCTTTAACCACTGTGAGCCAACATGGAGAGGAGATAGGAGAAAAAGCTGCCGATTTATTAATTAAAAGGTTAGAGGAAGAAGATTTTGAATCTCGCCCTTATGAAACCGAAATTATTAAATCAACATTAGTAAAAAGAGAATCTACAAATTAGAATTTACTGTGCTATAGGAATATAAATTTCCGATTTCCATGATAATGCATCTCCACCAAAATTTGGATTGTTATGGAATTTTTCAATTATTTTATTCTTTAGATTTATATCGTGACTTTTAGCATAGTTGTAGATTCTAAACCATGCATGTTGTGAGTACATATAATTCCCATTAAATACAGCTTTAATTGCAGGGACGCTCTTTATATCTCTAAAGAAAATTTCTGGATGTTCCGGGATGCTACTAACTCCTTTTATAGGGAAGCAAAAGTCCATGTCAATCGTATTTTTTTCCTTGTCAAAATCATTAATAACAACCATAGGTCTACCTTGCGGTTGTATATTGTTATCTGCTACATAAGCGCCTATATAATTGTAATTTCGCATCATATGTTTTGCTTTCCCTTCAGGGGTAGTTTTTGCATTTACACACGCACAAATACTGTTAGGAGAGTTTTCTTCTTTAATACCACTGACTTTAAAAGTAGATAGGTTTGTTTTCAATTTACTTATAAAGCTAACTGCTATTTTTTTGGATGTTTTTTTAAATTCCGATTCGTAGAAAGGGGCTGTAATTCTATTTATAACATTGTTTTCATGCGCTCTAACCCCTAAATTCACTTTTGCTAGAGAATCATTTTCAGTATTGATATCCCAATAAAGGGTGTATTCTTTATCTAAATATTTTAGATTTTGAGTGATATGATTGTATAGAGTGCTGTCTATTGTTTCTGTAACTATAGAATCGTTTGTTTTCTCCCAATTTGAGATGCTATAGAAAACTGTAGCATCAGTAGTCTTTGCTTCAAATCTATAGATATAATCACTTTTTTTAATAAATAAATACCATCCTAATACACATACAAGGAGTAGAATTAGAATACTCAGAATTTTTTTAATCATAAGATAACCTTATTAATTTCTACTTGTTTTGTTATTCATTTTTTCAAGCTTGCTAATAATATGTTCCGCCATCGATCTTCCTTGTTCCACTCCAACCTCAATAGCAGCTCTGTAATGAATCCCGCCGTAAAGTCTACTCATTGCAGCTTCGTTTGCAGCTTCGTTAAAAGAGGAAAAGGATCTTATTGGGAGTCCGTAAGCGGTTTCTGTATCATCGTCAAAATAAAAATCATCTCCAAAAATAGAAGTTAATGTCTTTGCTGCAGCTCCAGAAACTACAGAATGTCCACTTGTATATTCAGGAAAAGGAGGTGTCTGTAATATAGGTTTCCAGTTTTCGTCTATATATTGATTTATAACTGTTTCTGGACGGATTAAATTACTTCTATATTTTTCATCCCAACAGCTTATAAAACCATCAAAAATAGCAATAGCAGTTTTAGTATAAGCAAATACTGTTTTGTTGAAATCTGTCTTTTCATTTCGGCAAGCAATTTTTGTAATTCCAATCCAATGTGCTCCAGGAGTAATTTTTTTGGTAGCAAACATTAAGTGACCTTTTGTTACAGAAACATACGGATTACAGTCCCAAAATTTGGCGATTGCAATTCCTTCAGAAGTATCTCCTTCTTCCGTAATTTCATTTCCTACCTCATAAACTTCCATTGTTTCTTTAAAAAACTTACTTTCTTTATCTAAAGAAAATGCTGGAGGAGGAAGGGGTTTAAACTGAGAAGAAGAGTCTATTGCAAGAGGTCTAATTTTCATCCAATGTGGTTCTATACCATCCATATAAGCTGGTGGCGTAGGTTGCCAACGCGCAGGGTCGTCACTGTTTACTGTGAACTTAGGCATGGTACGCGTTTGTTTATAATTATCTGTGTCTATCCATTCTTTTAAATGACTTACAACAGACATTGCGTAGTTTTTTGAAACTTCAAATTCAGATTCATTTGTTTTTTTCCATGAAGTGTACAAACTGTCTTGATAAACTTCAATCCGATCTTCAGAAAAGATTAGACTTTTACTTATCTCTAAATGAGCAATAAGAGCAGCCAATTGGTAGTTCAGGTTTGTAGTGTCTTTTGGAGAGGGGATAGGCTTTAAATCTGTAACCACACCTGCAAGCGAATTATATTCGGAATCTTGTTGTGCTATAATCTCATAGGCTGCAATATCTGCATACACAAAAATTCTGCTCGCTACTGGAGGAGAAAAGATATCATGAATCATAATATCTACAACTACATCAATTGCTTCATGCATGTTTTCTGAAGTAATTTCAATTGGTTTTTCTTCCTTATTACATGCAATAAAACATAGGGGTGATAAAATTAATAAGAATATAAGAATGCGTTTCATCGGGCTATTTATTATTTAATTTATACAGTTCTACACTGTTGTTGTTTATGGTAACCAAGAGATATTCTTGGTTTTTTATGGTTATAATATTTAATTGTGAGATTGCTTTCCTAGAAAAGTCCAATCCTAGACTTGCAGTCGATTCTATTTTATTAGTATTGTAAATAAGGGCTCCAGGAAAAGCATCTAATCTTCCTTGAAAAGGCTTTACACCAAAATAATTCCCAGCGGCAAGAACTTCTTCTTTTCCATTGCCAGTAAAATCATGTTTTAAGAAATTTGTTATTGGCGACATTTGCATTTGATTATTAAAAGCATGAAAAGTAAACATTCCTTCTTTATTTTCTAACCAACCAGATTTTAAAGTATGTACTTCAAGGAGCGTTGCTTTTTCTAGTGCTTCAGAACCCATTACTTCTTCGATTGTTTTACCAGCAAAATCTTTATAATTAGTAAACTTTTTACGCATCATGGATACCATCTGTTCGGAAAGTTCATCTAAATTAGCCAATGTGTAATATTCGCCATTTTTTTCTGTAGCAACAACAGTTTCTGTTCGTTTGTTATTATCAAAATCGCCATAATACATTCGCATCGGGAATTTTTCTGAAGCTATAAATTTCGAGTTTGTTCCCCAGTTACCTAATAAGTAATCTTTATCTCCATCACCATCTATGTCAAATTCAATAATGCTTCTCCATAGTCCGTTTAACTTTTCTTCAGTAGGGAAAGCTTCTTCTAAAATTCCATTTTTATTACTGAAAAATTTTGGAGACATCCACTCACCAATAACGATGAGGTCTTTTGTGCCATCATTATTAAAGTCACTCCAAATAGCATCTGTTACCATTCCAGACTTTTCTAATTCTTTGTTATTTATAGCTTTGAATTGTCCGTTTTCATTTTCTAATAGGTAAGATGTAGGAATCGCACCAAAATCATATGAAATCGCATTATTTCCAATAAATAGATCTAAATCACCATCACTATCAAAGTCATAAGGTTTTATTACTGAAGTATTGTCAAAATATTCTTTAAGTGCACTTTTTGTAAAAGTTGTATCCTTATTTAAATACAAAATATTATTTAGAGGCTTCATTTTTCCGTAGAAATCTCCACCGCCAGTTCCAGAGAAGATATCGTTTTTACCATCTTTATTGAAATCAGCAATAAGAGCAGTTATAATTTCGTAAATCGAATCATTTTTGATGATGTCATCTTCTTTTTCAATAAAACTTGTATCATTTTGATAGTATATATGGGCACGTTTAAATTTTGAACTTCCAAAGAAAATATCATCTTTCCCATCTCCATTTAAATCTCCAATGGCAGTTGCTGGCCCACGATCTGAAATCTGATATGGGATTAGTTTCTGACGGTTGAAATCGATATAATTATCTTCTTCATGTTTAAAATTGATTCCTAAGTTATTATCAACTTTTGAGAATAAAATATTTTTGTTACTTCTAAGACTCGAATAATCAAATGGTTTTCTGTTATTTTCTGCTGATATATCTAATGTTTGGTTAACAGCAATATTTTTTAGTGTTTGAAAAGTATTGTCTGGCCAAATAACGACCAAAGAATCTATGTTTTCTTTATCAGCATATCCAAAATATATAAATGGTTCTGATGAAGCTTGGAAACCTCTAACAGTATATAGCTCGCGGTATTGTAATATTCCTTTTTGATATGAAAACACCTTTGTTCCAATACCGAAGCTGTTAGGTTCATTATAATTAAACCTTAGTTTTAGGTAGTTTCCTTTTTTATTAGATTTATTAATATATAGTGTTGCAGGCTGATTAATATTATTTGTTATCAAGTCGATATCCCCATCGTTATCAAAATCTGCCATTGCTGTAGCTCCAGAAATTAGGGTGTCATTTAAAATCCATTTATCAGATTGATTTACAAATTGGAGGTCTTTTTTACCTTCAAAAATAAAGTTATGATAACTCCCAGAAGGCATTAATTCTAAAGCCTTTTGATCGACTAATTTTGTGTTATTAAGTTTTTTTCTGATTTGTTGATCAGAAGTAAACTTGATGTAATCTAAATCGTTAGGACGTTTAGGAATTCCGTTAGAAATAAAAATATCTTGCTCCCCATCTTTATTGAAATCTGCAAATAAGGCACTCCAACTCCAGTCTGTTGCTGCAATACCGCTCATAAGGGCAATTTCTGCATAATTATTTCCTAGCTGGTTTAGATGCAACATATTCCTAGTAAATTGATAATGGTAGCCTAATTTTTCAGTACGCATTTTCATCATCTGGATATTATCATCTCCAGCAGAAGATTTTAAAACAGTTTCATTTTCAGGTAGCATATCTAATGAGAGTATGTCTGGAAATCCGTCATGGTTTATATCGGCTACATCATTTCCCATTGAAAATCTGCTTGTATGTCCAAAATGATCTTTGATACTTTCAGTAAACGTTCCGTCACCATTATTAAGATAATAATAGTCGTCTTCATGAAAATCGTTACCTACATAAATATCTGGAAACCCATCTTGATTAAAGTCAGAAACAGCCAATCCTAATCCATAGCCATTTATACCTCCATATATTTTTGCTTGCTCGCTTACGTCGGTAAATCTCCCGTTATCATTCCGTAGTAACTTATCTCCTGTAGCATAGTTTCTTTTATTGCGTAGTGAAACATTTCCGAAGGAGTTTTGTGTATGTACAGCATGATTTAATAGGTATATATCTAGATCTCCATCTAAATCGTAATCTATGAAAGCAGCCGAAGAACTGTAAGAATCAAAATCGAGACCATATTGCTTTGCGCTTTCTGTGAAAGTGGCATCTCCATTATTTATATACAACTCATTATACCCTCTAAAGCCATTAATTCCTACAACTGCACAAACATAAATATCCAAAAGACCATCTCCATTTACATCGCCCATTATGGCTCCAGTATTCCATGTACTATTCCCTTGGATACCGGCAGCAGTAGAAATATCTTCAAACTCTAAATTTCCTTTATTAAGGTAGAGTTTGTTCTTTACTTGGTTTCCAGAAAAGAAAATATCTGGTAGGTTGTCATTATTAATATCTCCAACAGCAACACCGCCACCATTATAAAAATAAAGATAGTCTAGGATGTTTAAGTCATCGTTTTCAGTTAGCATATTTGTGAAAAATATACCCGTAGTTTCTTGCTTTGGAGTGGAGAATAGGTCCCCTTCCTTTTTACAAGAAAAAGTGATGAGAATTAATGCTATGAGAAAGACGGATTTATTCATTTATCTTGAATATTCTGGGTTGCTCATTGTTTAAAGCAATTAGTATGTATGGTGTTCCAGATGCATCTTTAAAATGCGCTATTTTTTTAACCTCACCTTTAATGAATAATCCTGATTCATTATAATCTTGCCATTTAAAGCCACCGCTACCATCTCCAAGTAGCACGCTTCCATAATTTGCATCTAGTCTAGAGAATTGAGGTTTGAATTCATAATTATTTCCTGCCATGATAAGATCTAAGTTTCCATCATTATTAATGTCGGTGCTTGTTATATCGCAAACGCATGATAATTGGACTTGTTGAGGAAGTTCTTTTATCTCAAACTCACCATTCCCATTATTTATTGCAATTACGGATTCGGAGATATTCACTTTCTTTTCTATTGAGTTGTCAAAAATCTCTTTAGGAAAAAGCTCTTGAATAGATTTTTTAGAATATTCTGCAGCTTTAAGGTTCTGTTTTTTCAAAGAAGACAACTGATTTGTTAATTCTTTTTTCATGTGGATAGGCATGTCCTTCCCATTAATAGTATGCGTAACTATTTGCTCTATGGTTCCATTATTGTCATAATCGTTAATAAACATTTTCATTGGTGCATCTTTTGAAGCTTTGTATGCAATATTAGAGCCTTGATTACCTAAAATAAGATCCATATCACCATCTTTATCTACGTCTAAACTTTCTATAGTATTCCACCAACCGCTATAACTATCTAAAGTCGATTTCTCTAATGTAAGTCTATGTCCGGAGTTCTTTAGAATTTTTGGAGCCTCCCAATCTCCGACTAAAATGAGGTCTTTAATTTCATCATTATCTACATCAACCCATTTAGCGCCTGTAATCATACCTGCATCTTTAAGGTCATATGCTTTACTTTCCGTTACATTTTTAAAAGAGCCATCTCCTTGATTCTCTAAAAATAGATGTTTAGGGTTTACTCCATAAATTCCAGGAACACTTCTAGAGCCTATAAATACATCTATGTCATTGTCGTTATCAAAATCGTAGGGAGCGATTATAGAAATATTGTGTTTAGTGTAGGGAATCTCATTTTCACTGAGCACAAAATTTCCGTTGCCATCATTAATATATAGTCTTGTTTTGTGAGTATGGGCTGTTATCTCTTCATTTCCTCCAGAGCCTACCATAAGATCTAAATCTCCATCATTATCAACATCAAAAAAATCAGCACATGTATCTTCATAAATACCATCTTCAGAAAAGGCGGGCTGGTTTGTTTTTACTAATTTCCCATTTCCTTTGTTAATATAAATATTCCCTAGCTGATTTTTAGCACCTCCAATATAGAAATCATCATTCCCGTCATTGTTTATATCGCCAACTGCTAATGCAGGCCCCTCTTGGGAGAGCATTTTGGAAATAAGTCCTTCGTAATTAAAATCAATAAAATTATTTTCTTTATGTGATTCAAGACTTGTATTTTTTAATTCGGTAAGAAGTGTTCTTTTAGCATGTTTTTTTTGGATTTTATAAACTTCGTGAGCCTCTTTTTGATTTAGGGTTAACATTTGGTTGGTTTGTACCTTTTCTAATTTATTTGTATGTCCGTTAGGCCATATAATTCTTATGGAATCAATACTTCTTTCTTTTCCAACTCCAATAGTCATCGTGTAGTCCATAGAAGATTGAAAACCCCTATATGGAATGTTTTCTTGTAGTAAGGTTTTGTCTTTTATATATAGTTTTACAGTTGCTCCTATTGCAAAAATATTGGGACTTTCTCCTATCAATTTTATTTTTAAGTAATTGTTGTATGTTATTTTCTCACTATTGTTTTTATATAGAAATGCTTGCGAGTTTACATTGTTTACAATAAGATCCAAGTCTCCATCATTATCAAGGTCTCCATATGCAACACCATTAGACATACTAGGTCTGTAGAACCCCCAGTTTTTTGTTTCATCATCAAAAGTTAGGTCATGGTTGTTTTTAAAAGCATAGTTAGGGATAGGTTTAACAGGCATTTTGCTAATAATCGAATCTATAGCTTGTTTTTGCCCCGTTAAAGCCATTTTCTGAATGATTTCATTAGCAAAGAAGTTTACAAAATCTATATCTGTTAAATCATGGTTTATACCATTGGCTACATAAATATCTCGATATCCGTCATTATCCATATCGAATAGAACACCACCCCAACTCCAATCTGTCTTTGCGACGCCACTGAAGTAGGCTGTTTCTGAAAAAGTCCCATTTCCATTATTTACTTGTAGTGTGTTTTGCATAAACTGCTGATAAAAATCTTTGCTTTGCTTTAGCTTGAAAATATCATAACCCTCAAATTCAGTTACTGTTTTTGTTCTTTGGTCTCCTTCAGGCAGCATATCTGTAATAAAGATATCTGCAAGTCCATCATTATTAATATCTGACATGTCCACTCCCATGGAAGATAGACTAAGGTGAGAGGTCCAATCTTTTATTTCTTCTCTAAATGTTCCATCTTGGTTATTTATGTAGAGATAGTCACGCTCATAAAAGTCATTTGATACATAAATATCTGGATACGTATCTTGGTTTATATCACTAACCATAACACCTAATCCGAACCCAATTAAGCTACCATAAATACCTGCTTCTTCACTAACATCTACAAATTTCCCATTATCATTTCTAAGTAACATATCGCCAACACCTTTAAAAATATCTGGCACACCTTCCCAGTCTTGAGCTCTTACTTGTCTTTGGGCTGCATATCCTAGACTACTTACAGGGATATTACTATTATTAAGAATGTAAGCATCTAAGTCTCCATCTTTATCGTAATCAAAAAATGCAGCGTGTGTTGTAAATCCACTTTTTGCTAAATTATATTCTTCTGCTTTTTCTGTAAATGTTAAATCACCATTATTGATATAGAGATCATTATCATGATTGTTGCCCTCCATATTTCCTGCATTAGCTACATAAATATCAAGAAAACCATCACTGTTAATGTCTACTAAAGTGACTCCTGTAGACCAAGGTTTATTCCCTTTAACACCTGCCTTTTCTGTAATGTCTTCAAATTTGAAATCTCCTTTATTTAGAAAAAGTTTATTTCCACCCATATTAGCAGTTAGATAGATATCCGGAAGGCTATCGTTATTAATATCGCCAATGGCAACACCACCTCCGTTATAAAAATTTCTATATTTAAATATGTTGAAATCCTTTTGGTTTTCAATTTCATTTATAAAATCTAATCCGCTGTCTTCATGTGAAATAAGGGAGAATAAAGTTTCTTTTTCTAGTTCCTTGCTTTCACCTTTTTCTAAACTTTTATTACATGAGGTAAATAGCGCAAGGAAGGATAGTGTTATGAATATTCTTTTCATTGTGTTGTTGTCTCTTTTTGTAAAAAAACAGGTTCGCTATTATTAATGGTAATAATATAGTAAACCTTGTTTTGTATTGTTATTTTATTGATATCTCTAGCTGGTCCTGAGATTTTGAAACTTTGTTTTCTTTCAACATTAAAAAAACCATGTTGGTCGTTTATTAATAAGAGGCCATTCAAAGCGTCTAATCTTCCTAACTGTGTGCTAATCTCGTAGTTGTTTCCAACTAAAAGTAAATCTTTAAAACCGTCGTTATTAAAATCCTCTATTTCAATATCATTAATAGAGGAGTTTTGTGTCGGGAATGGCAGTTTATGCGCTGTAAAAGTGCTGTTGCCATTATTTTCAAAGTAGGTAGACTCTAATTTAAAAACTTGCTTTTTATAGGCTTTATCTATTTTCTCTTTTGGAAAAATCTCATCGAAAGGAGCAGAAGCAAAGTCAGCATAAGAGAGATATTTTTTGTTCAATATAGGAAGTTGTTTTACTAGTTCTTCTTTTGATGAAAAAGTAGTTTCTTTTCCTTTATAAAAATAAGAAACAATAGGTTCTATGCTTCCATTATCATCAAAATCGTTACTGTATAATGTTATAGGCTCTTCCTTAGAAGCCTTTAATCTGGTGTTCAGTCCCCAATTTCCAGCTACAAAATCTATATCTCCATCTTTATCGAAATCTGCCGCTTCAATACTATTCCACCAACCGTTGGTATTATTTAGATTAGTGTCCAGAAGTTTTAACTCCTCTCCGTTATTTATAAATATTGAAATTGGCATCCAATGTCCCACAGCAATAGCATCTATATAAGAATCGTTATTTAAATCAATCCACTTTATATCTTGGACATTTCCTATATGCTGAAAATCTTTAGCATATGTTGCTGTAATATCTATAAATTTCCCGTTACCATCATTCTGAAAAATATATTGTGGAGTTGTTTCTCCAAATGTTTTTGCAGTTCCATTAGACGTAATTATTAGGTCGTTATAATTGTCATTATCTATGTCTATAGCTTTAACTGATGATGCATTTATAAATATGTTTTTAAACTGAAGTGTGTCTTTTACCATCATCCCACTTTCGTTAAAGTAGAGTCTGGGGGAAAGTGGGTTTCCGGTAATGAATTCGTTTCCTGCGCTAATAACTATTAAATCGTTATCACCATCGTTATCCGCATCAAAAAAAATATTATCAATATCTTCATTCAAAGCATCTTCTTTAAAAAGGTCATTTTGAATAGCAGTAAAATGCCCATCTTTTTCTTGTAGGTAAAGTGCGGAAGGAAAAGATTTTGATCCGCCAATAAATAAATCTTCACGACCGTCATTATTTATATCTCCAACCGCTGTTTTTGGTCCTAGATTGGTGCTTGCAAAAGGAATAAGGGGATTTCGGTTGAATTCAATAGAAGAAAAATCTTTGTGTGTAAATGGAATTTTAGGAGCTACATTACTTAGAAAGAGATTTTTTTTATCATCGTTATATTTAAATTTTTGTTTTGCATTTTTGTGAGAAAGCTTAAGAGTTGAGTTTATTTGTGGTGTTTCTATTTTTTCGGTATTTCCATCTGGCCAAATAACTCTTAAAGAATCAACTTTAGTTACTGCGCCTAATCCAAAATGTAATTCAGGGGCTATGGCCGACATAAACCCTCTTGTATTGTAATTTTCAGAGATAAGTTCTAATGTATCTGAATATACTCTTACAGTTGCTCCGATTCCAAACCTATTTTTCTCATTACCCTTAAAATTTATTTTCAGATAATTATTATTTTTCAATAGTTCTCGAGCATTATTCTTTATTACAAATGCATTTTCGTTTACATTATTAACAACAAGATCTAAATCTCCATCATTATCTAAATCAGCATAAATACTTCCATTGCTAAAAGAAGGGATTTCTTTAAACCATTTTTTGTTTACGTTTTGGAAGGTATTATCGCCATTATTTTTAAAAAAATAATTAGAGATATGTTTTTCAGGAATTTCATTTACAAGAATTAGATCTTCCTTTTTCATGCCTTTCCCTAACCTTTTTTGGATATTTTCATTCGCTATAAAGTTTATAAAATCCATATCGTTCGTAGCACCTGAAATTCCGTTAGAAATATAAATATCCTTAAGGCCGTCATTGTCAAAATCTGCGATTAGTGGTGCCCAAGACCACTCTGTAGCTGCAATACCACTTGAAAAAGCAGTTTCTGTAAATTGAAAACTCCCATTATTTAAATGCAATGTGTTTTGCATAAACTGTGGAGTATATCCATTTTTTAAGTAGCCATTGTAGGTCTGAAAATTATACTCTGTTCCAGAAGTTTTAAAGCTCTCTAAATTTTCAGGAAGCATATCAACAGATAAAATATCGGTTAATCCATCGTTGTTAATATCTGCGATGTCATTTCCCATAGAGTAGTGGGTGGTATGCCCTAAAATAGTTTCATCTATGGTATTAAAATCTTTGAAAGTCCCGTCTTTTTGATTGATATATAAATAATCATTTTCAAAAAAATCATTTCCTATATAGACATCTGGATAGCCATCGTTATTTATATCTGATATAGAAATTCCCAATCCATATCCAATACTTCCTTGGTGAATTCCTGCCACAATTGAGTTGTCTTTAAAAAATCCATTTTCATTTTTATACAAGCGATCCCCAGACAAAGAATCTATTGTATTTCTTTTGTTTCCGTTGCCGTAAGTGCGGTTGGGGTGTACGGAGTGGTTAAGTAAATACATATCTAAATCCCCATCCAAATCATAATCAAAAAAAGCTGTTTGTGTAGCGTATGTGGAAATATCCAAACCATATTTTTTTGCTTCTTCTTTAAATTTAGGAATCCCTTTTTCATCAATTCCCTGGTTTATATACAATAAATTGTGACTGTTTTCTGAGTAAGCTCCCACTTTCGCAATATAAATATCTAGCAGTCCATCATTATTTACATCTGCTGTGGTAACACCAGTTGTCCAATTTTTAGCATTGTTAATTCCAGAAATCTCAGTGATATCTAAAAATTTAAAATCTTTCTGATTTAAATAAAGCTTATCTTCTGTTTGATTTCCTGTAAAATAAAGATCTATCCATCCATCATTATTAAAATCTGCAGCAGCAACTCCAGCGCCATTATAGTAATATAAATAGTTGAGAATATTTAATTCTGGAGTATTAGTAAGAGTATTTTTAAAGTCTATAGAAGTTTCCTTGGAGCTTAAAAGTGTAAACTGTTTGTTTTCCTTAGAACAGGAAAACAAGAGTATAATAATTAGGAAGGTTATAATCCGATCTTTCACTTTTAACTAAATTCTATTATTTTACTTCTGAGTTTCAAATTAGTGTATGTTATCAACTAAAAAAAGCTAACTTGGGAGCTAGCTTTTTTTATAGTTTATAGTATGAAGAACCCTAAACTAACTGAACACTGCTAATATATAGAATTGGAAAGGTAATGAGGTTAATGATAAAACAAAAAGATTAACGAAAGGTTAATTTGATTAATGAAGTATTAATTACGCAAAAGAGTTGTTATATTTTACTTATTTAGATACTTGTAATGCTGAATTTTAAGAAAGGATATATTATAGTTTTTGTAATCTCGGTTATTGGTCTGTCTTTTATTCAGTATCAATATTTAAAACTTGGATTGAATTTAGCTAAGATTCAGTTCAATACAAAGGTAGGTCAAGCCTTACAGACTATAAAAACGGATTTAAGCAGTCAGAATGAACTCACTTTTTTAATAGACCAAGCAATAACTAAAGACGAATCTTATTTTACATTAAGTGTAGATAGTATTCAAGATGCTTCTAGTCATTTTCTGAATGATTTTTTAGTGGATCGACTCTTAGAAAGAGGAGTGAAATCAGATTTTCAATATCGTCTATATAAGAATGATAGTACCGTTTATTTAGTATCCCCAAGTTTTGAAAAATATGATAATGAAGAGCTAAAATTCCCTGTTGTATTGTCTGGATATCTTCCCAATAAATTGGGCGAAAGATTAATCTTAGAGCTTCAATTTAAAGATCTAGCCACTTATTTTCTTTCGCAATTAAATGGTTTAACAATTCCGAGTTTAATCTTTATGGTAGCTATTATTATAGTTGTTGTTTGGGTTTTTAGATCACTTTATTGGCAACGGAATGTTATTACTACTACAAATGATTTCATAAATAACCTGACCCATGAATTGAAAACACCCGTTTTTTCGATAGGTTTAGCAACCAAATTATTAGAAGAAAAAGCAACAGAAGAAACCAAACCGATAATTGCAATTGTGAGGGAGCAGAATGATAAATTAAAGGTGCATGTAGAAAAAGTATTGGATTTAGCAGGAATTGAGAGTAATCGTAGTATTCTTAAGCTTGAAAGACATAATTTCTATCCTGTCTTGGAGAATTTATGTGCTTCATTTTCCAAATTATCTGAACTTGAAAAGGTAGATTTTAAATATCTTTTAGAAGGGGATTCGTATATGATTTTTTGTGAGATCGCCCATTTAGAAAATGCAATTAATAACCTCTTAGATAATGCGAAAAAATATTCTGAAGGGATTCCTAAAATTAGGTTGAAGTCTTTTATAAAAGATGGTTACTTTTATGTGACGGTAAAAGATGAAGGTATAGGAATCCATGAAGGGGAATTGAAAAATGTATTTAAAAAGTACCATCGTATTTCCTCAGGAGACCTTCACAATGTTAGAGGTTATGGACTTGGATTAAGTTATGTTAAACAGGTTGTAAAGTTACATAATGGTAAAGTTCAACTGGAAAGTAAACCAAGTATAGGAACAACAGTAACAATAAAAATACCAGTTAAATAAATAAGAATGGATAAGATATTATTGGTTGAGGATGATAATTCTCTTGGTTACCTACTCAGTGAATATTTGAAGATGAAAAGCTTTCAATTGGTATGGGCTAAAGATGGATTGATGGCACTTGAAATTCTAAAAAAAGAGGATTTTGATTTAATCATTTTGGATGTTATGATGCCAAAAATGGATGGTTTTACCTTAGCCTCAAAAGTGCGAGATTCGTTCCCGTCGATTCCATTTATTTTTTTAACAGCAAGATCTCTAAAAATCGATGTTTTAAAGGGGTTTTCTTTAGGTGCTGTAGATTACTTAAAAAAGCCAATAGATGAGGAAGAGCTTGTAGTAAGGATACAGACCTTATTATCTCGATTAAAAATTAATAGTCCAGAAAATTCTGATAGTGATGAAATTTCTATAGGAAACTATAAGTTCCATTATAAAAATCAGCAATTAAAGTATAGAGAAGAAGATGTTGTTTCTTTAACAGCAAGGGAAAGCGAGCTTTTAATGTTTTTGTATAGACATAAAAATGAATTATCGTTACACAAAGATATTTTAGTTACAATATGGGGTGAAAATGACTATTTTAATAGAAAAAGCTTGAATGTTTTTATTTCTCATTTAAGAAAATATCTAAGTAAAGATGCATCTATTTCAATTGAAAACGTGCATAATAAAGGCTTCTTATTTAAAATTGATCAATAAAAAACGCCTCGTTATCGAGGCGTTTCTAAATATAATTTTATAAATAAGCTTTTAAGCTGTTAATGTACATTCTTCACAATCTTTAATAGTACCGTAGTAAGTTTCTCTGTATTTGTGCAGAGTTTTTAGAGGCACACCAAGTAAGTGCTTTTTAATGTAAGTTACTTTAACACTTACACTCCCCATTTTTCTACTGTACCTTTTTTCTAATTTTGTTTTTCTTTTTATTGTTATAAAAGCCATAATGTGTGTGCCCTTAAGTAAGAGCCAAATACGCCAAAATAAATTCGGAATATTATTAAGATAAATTTTTAGGTGAATGCAACTAGGTCTCTCCATGTTGCGAACGACACAAATATCGTAAATATAATGCTCAAATTCAAATAGTTATATACTATACTAATTATTATACCATAATAAAAACCTATGACTACAGTTATTTTTCAATAAAATTATTGATAATTCAGGTGACTGATAATACTTGTAATCTTGCTTTATTACTATTATTGAAGGGGTTTCATTAACTTTGTTTTTTATAATCTGTTGACGCTAATTTTTTGAAGGGTATAATTCATATAAAACTAATCTTATTACGCTGTTTTCTGTTAGGAATTGTATGTATGTATCTCTTTATCCCATATAAAAGTCATATTTTTAATGTACTTCACAGTTTATCCCATAAATTAGAATTGGTTTTTGATGAGGATCATCATGCTCAACCGCATACTCATACACATATAGATAATCATTCTCATTCTAGTGAACACCATCATCAACCCCATTCTTCAGAACATGCACATCTAAAAAAGGTAGCTCATCATCAACATGATTATTTGGCTTCTTTGATGGATTTTTTTACTTCAGCAGAGAAGAGTAAAAAAAAGGATGATAAAAATTTTATACTGAGTAATTTGGATGAACATATTCATCCAGAAATATATGTTTTTCAGCATCAAAATGTATTTGTTAACATTCAAAAAGAGTGGCTTTTGTGTCATTCTTCATACTATGTTATGCTTTCGGTTACAACGCCGCCTCCTAAATTAGTTTAAGCACATACGTATATTTTATAGACTTCTTTTTTTAAGAAGCTATTGATATGCCTTTAAATTAAAAGGGAGGAATCCCTATGGTTAAATTTTTAAATTATTATAATGAAATATATAATAACAGCATTTTGTATGCTTGTTGTCAGCATAACTTATGCACAATCTTTATCGGGAAAAGTGGTAAATTCTGAAGGGTCGCCACTTACCGATGTAGGAATATTTAATAAATCTACTGGAAGTCATTCTCATTCTAATGAAACAGGGTCTTATAGCTTGATAAAAACTCAAGTAGGGGATTCAGTTTATTTTTCTAGATTAGGATATAAAACGGAATTAGCAATTATAACCAAGACCGATTTATCTGGAAAAAAGAATATTGTACTTTCCGAAGCAAACATCTCTTTAGATCAAGTAGTATTGGTGTCTGAGGTGAACGCACTCAGCAAGTTTGTAGATGTAGATATTCAAACAAATCCAGTAAAATCGTCCCAAGAAATTTTAAGAAAGGTTCCAGGATTAATTATTGGTCAGCATGCAGGAGGAGGAAAGGCTGAACAGATTTTCCTTAGAGGTTTTGATATAGATCACGGTACAGATGTTTCTATTAATGTGGATGGAATGCCAGTAAATATGGTTTCACATGCACACGGGCAAGGATATTCAGATTTGCACTTTGTGATTCCAGAAACTATAGACGATATTAATTTTGGTAAGGGCCCTTATTATGCCAATAAAGGTGATTTTACCACTGCAGGATATGTAGATTTAAATTTGCGTAAATCGTTGGAAAAAAGTGTCGTTTCTGTAGAAGTAGGCCAGTTTAATACAAGTCGCTTTATGGGGATGCTTAAAGTATTAGATACTGAAAAAAGTAATGCCTATGTGGCATCTGAGCTTTATTTGACAGATGGTCCGTTTGATTCTCCACAGAATTTTAATAGGATAAATGTGATGGGTCGCTATAATTATAAGCTTGCAGATGATGAAGATCTAACGATAACAGCTTCTCATTTTCAAAGTAAATGGGATGCTTCTGGTCAGATTCCACAGCGTGCTGTAGATGAAGGATTAATAGATAGATTTGGAGCGATTGACGATACAGAAGGAGGAGAAACCAGTAGAACAAACCTTCTAGTAAATCATATTAAATTGTTAGATGAAGACCGTGCTGTAAAGACGAAGGCATATATCTCGCAGTATGATTTTGAACTGTTTTCAAACTTCACATTTTATTTAGATGATCCAGTAAATGGAGATCAAATTCAGCAAAAAGAAAGCCGTATAATAGCAGGAGCAGAGTCTGCCTTCGAAAGAAGTAATCTTACATTAGGAGAGAATATACATTTTAAGTATCAAGCAGGAGCTGGTTTTAGGTATGACAATGTAGATGATGTTCAACTTTCTCATACCGTAAATAGAAAGGAAATCCTTGAACGATTTGCTTATGGAGATGTAGATGAAGTAAATACTTACGGGTTTGTAAATACAGAGTTTAGATTAGGTAGATGGACGTTTAATCCAGCTTTGAGAATTGATTACTTTAAATTTGATTATGTAAATAAACTTACAGAGACATATGATAATAAGAGTGAAAATAAAGTAGCTTTCAGTCCTAAGTTTAATACTATATATTCTGTAAACTCCAATTGGCAATTATTCTTTAAAACAGGAATGGGCTTCCATTCTAACGATGCCAGAGTTGTAGTTGCTAACCAAGGGGAGGATATTTTACCAGCAGCATATGGAGCAGATTTAGGGACTATCTATAAACCTATTAATAAGCTAGCTATTAATGCAGCTTTATGGTGGTTATATTTAGAGCAAGAGTTTGTTTATGTTGGAGATGCTGCTATAGTTGAGCCTAGCGGAGAAACTAGACGTATGGGAATAGATGTTGGTGCTAGATATCAAGCGTTGCCATGGCTATATCTCTATGCGGATGCAAATTATGCATATGGAAGAAGTGTAAATGATCCAGATGGGAAAAATTATATTCCTTTGGCTCCAGATTTTACATCTGCTGGAGGTATTTTAATTGAAAATTTAGGAAATTTCTCAGGAGCTCTGACATATAGATATATAGATGACCGACCAGCAAATGAAGATGATTCTATTGTTGCTGAAGGTTATTTTGTGACCGATTTTAATGTGAGTTATACTAGAAATAATTGGACATATGGTATCATTATTGAAAACCTTTTTGATACAGAATGGAATGAAACCCAATTTGCAACAGAAAGTCGCTTGTTCGATGAGCCTGAACCGGTGGAAGAAATTCACTTTACGCCTGGTACTCCTTTTTATTTGAGAGGGAAAGTTACAGTTAGATTTTAGAAGGTAATGTTTTTTTAATCAACGAATAATGGAAGTGAATAGGTAAGGTGAATGTTAATTTATCTTATCTATTCCACCCATTTTTATTTTTTATAACTCTTATTAATAGATGTTGGATTTAATTCATTAGTGTTATTGATTATTAAATGATAATGGTGTAAATCCTTCTTTTAACGATTTAACCTTTAATAGATTTATATGAAAAAAATATTTTTTTTGTTTTTAGTAACTATAGCTTTGAATGCTAGCGCTCAAATATATGAACCTGTAGAATGGGCTACTTCTGTAGAGAAAACATCAGAGAAAGAGTTTGTTTTAATAGCAACAGCAACTATTGAAGAGGGGTGGCATTTGTATTCTCAAAATGTTCCTGAGGATGGACCGATTGCAACTACTTTTACTTATGAAGAAATTTATGGAATGGAAGTAGTTGATAAAACTTCTGAAGGAGAAGGTCATGAAGTTTATGATAATGTTTTCGAAATGGATATAAAATATTTTGAAAACAAAGCTGTATTTAAACAGAAAGTAAAACTTAATCAGCCACACGGCGGTATTATTAATGGTGTTGTGGAATTTATGGTTTGTAATGATAAAAGTTGTCTACCTCCAAAAGAAGTAGACCTAACATTTAATTTGAAATAGCTTTTCTTTTAAACCAACGAAAAAGGGGAAAACACATTTTGTTTTCCCCTTTTTTTATGTAGAATATTGAAAGTGTTTATCCTTCATTACTTTGCAATAACTCTTTAATTACTATTACTGGAACGGTGTTTTTTGTTACCATTTGTAGGTTTTTTTGTTTAGACTGATTGGCATAATAAGAATGTGTGCTAGAAACAGTTCCAATAGCATTTCCGTAGATATCAATAACTGGCCCTCCGCTAGATCCTTTTGCATAATCTGCTGTAATACTCATGACATATTGTGTTGTATCATTATTTTTTCGCATGTCGTTTCTAGAAACCATCCCTTTAGTGAAGTAGTAAAATATCTGACTAGGATGACTAATAACAAAAGCAGATGCACCGATTGGAGCAGGAGCTCCTAAAGACATTGGAGTCAGCTTATCTCCATTAGTTTCAAGTTCTAATATGGCAACATCATTGTCTTTGCTTGCTGATAAAACATTTTTTACTTGGTATATTTTTCCGTCTGCGGTTCTTGCGACAAACGCTTTTTTATCGAACTTAATATTCGTGTAAGATTTTACTACATGATAATTAGTAACAAATATACCGTCTTCATTTATCGTATATCCAGATGCATTTCCCATGTGTGTTTTATCGCAAGTATTGCATAGATATGCATAACCTATTATTAAAGTAGATTTCTTTCCTTCATTAAATATTTTTTCAGAAGTTAAAACATCTTTTTTGGGCTCTGGTAAATCCAAAGAAATTATTTTGTTAGAAGCTAGAAATAATTGTTCCTCTGCTTGGTCTCCTTTTAATATAATCTTGTTGGACTTTATAAGGTTTCCAGTTTCAGTCTTCATTTCCTCAATAATACTTGTTGGGTCTTGGTATTCTACAGAGGTATTTTCCTTTTGTGCATATGTTGTGTAGCAGAATAGAAATGTAAATAAGTAGGTGTAAATACTAATTGTAGATAGGTTTTTTAATGACTTCATTATGATAGTAGTTTTATGGTGTTATATAATATATGAGTATAGCCGTAGATAATAGGGTGGTTAACTATATGTTAATTTTTAAAAATCAAAACTTTAACATATGATAGAAGAGAAGCACTTTTTATAAACATCATAATTTATTTTGGAGAATTATTCGGAAATTAATAATTGAAGCCAAAAAAGTAAGCATATGAAAATTCCTATAACTATTTTAAGATAATTACATGGATTTAATAAGTTAAAATCTTTTATAAAGTTTAAAGAAAAAGGTTTAATTCAGTTGAAAAAATTATATTTACGCCCCAATTGTTAAATATATCACAAGATTAGAGTAGTTGATACAAGTAGTATAAATGCAGAAGAAGCCTTTGAGAGTTTATTTAATGAACTTTACACAAGGTTATTTGCCTATTGTTTTGATTACGTTAAAGATCAATATGTTGCTGAGGAGATTGTAGAGGAAGCAATGCTTTTCTTATGGGAGAGGAGAGAAGATCTCGACCATATTAAAAATATAAAGGCTTATATGTATTCTGTTGTTCGAAACAAATCGTATACTTTCTTAAATAAAAAACAGCAAACAGTTCATTTAGAAGATGAGATGTATGATGCTCCAGTAGAAATTGATTCTGAGATTATAGAAGAAGAAGTTTATGCTGTGTTGATTGAAGCTTTAGAAATTCTTCCCGAAAAATGTAGAAAAGTATTTGAACTATCCTGTATAGAAGGGTTAAAGTATAAAGATATTGCAGAAGATATGGGGATCTCAGTAAATACAGTTAAATCGCAGCGTGCTAGAGCAATTGAGCTTCTTAAAAAAAATCTTGATAATCATCCATTATTGCTTTTATTTCTTGCTTCATTATAAAAGAAAATATAATTTTTTCTTTCTACAGATAAATTAAAGTTTGCTTTTAAACTTCAACTATTGAGGTGTGTTTGTAGTTGTTTTGCTCTATTAAATTCACCTTAAATGTTAAAATTTTAAATTTTATTAAGTTTTCTTCCACCCATTTCTATTTCGCATTAGTCTTACTAATATAACAAAAGTTTAAGGGTTTAATAACACCCTGATAATAAAAAATGAATATCAATACAGATCCATATCATATTGCCGATTTAATTTACAAGTCTCTTATAGACTCTTTATCTCCAGAAGAAAGATTAGAGCTTGACAACTGGCTAGAAAACAAGCATAATTTAGATCTCTACACTAAAATTCTGAGTAGGGATGGTATTAATAGTAAGAGGAAAATATATGCTTTAGTAGACAAGAGGAGTGCTTTTTTAAAATTGAAAAATAGAATTCAGGTAATAGATGCAAAGAATACTAGAAAGAAAAGATTAGTTACTTTTTATAAATATGCAGCAGTTTTTCTTCTACTTATTTCTTCAGGGTATATAATTTTCACACTAAATAATAATGGAATAGATTCTTCGGTTGAGGTAGTAGAAACAATTAAACCTGGTTTTGAAAAAGCAACTTTAGTTCTAGGTGATGGTAGTACAGTAAGCCTTGAAAAGGATGAAAATAGAATTATAAAATCTGAAGATGGAGTAGCTCAAATCGAAAATAGAGATAACATATTAAAGTATAGTAATGACGATAAGAAAGAACTTGGAGAGGTACAGTATAATACACTTTATGTGCCTGTTGGAGGGATTTATAAATTAGAATTGCCTGATGGTTCTAAAGTATGGGTTAACTCTGCTTCTTCGATCAAATTTCCAGAAAGTTTCTCTGTAAATAAGCGTATAGTGGAGTTAGAGGGAGAAGCTTATTTCGATATAGTAAAAGACCCTAGAAGAACTTTTGTAGTAAAAACAAACTTAACAGAAATAAGTGTGCTCGGTACTTCTTTTAATGTTAGTAATTATGATAACGACACCTTTTTTTCTACCACACTTGCAGAGGGTAAAATAAAGCTAGTCAATACAAATGATCCTGAGAATGAAGTGATTTTAAGTCCAGGGGAAAGAGCAGTTTTAAACAACGATGGGACTCAAGATATAAAAGTAGAGAATGTAGATGTAGATGTGTACACAGCTTGGATAAAAGGTAAATTCTATTTTGAAAGAGAAACATTAGAAGATTTGTTTAAAAAGGTAGGAAGATGGTATAACTTCAATCCTGTTTTTTTAGATGAAGGGCTTAAACAATCCTTATTTACTGGGGCGGTTTCTAAAGAAAATGATCTCGAGTATCTGCTTAAGATGATTAGTAAATCTTCAAAGATAAAATATAAAATCACCAAAAATAAAAACCATGAAAGCTATACTGTAGAAATCTCAAAAAAATAAAAAAATCTGGGAAAATGTTGACGCATCTCCCCAGATATGAAAAGTTGTCAATTTAACTATCCACGTCTAATTAACTACTAATACGTAAAAATATGAAAAAAAAGTATTCTGCGCATGCAGATGAGTTTCAATTTAAGAAACTTAAAAGCCAATTTATTTGGATTATGAAAAGATCCCTTATTATATTCTTTATCTTCTTTTTAAGCTCCTCATCATTTGCATTCTCTCAAAAAGTATCTATTAGCATAGAAGAAACTACACTTGGAGAAGCATTTAAGATGATAAGCAAAGAAACAAATGTAGATTTCTTCTACAGTGACTCTGAGTTGAACGTCGACAAAGTAGTTACAGGAAATTTTAAAAACACAGAGCTTGTTGAGGTTGTAGAGTCACTTGTTGGAAATGACTTTGAAGTACAACGTGAGAGTGAAAACTTGATCCTCATTGTACCCTCCGAAAAAGAGGTTGCTGCCCAATCTATAGTAACAGGTACAGTTGTAGATGATCTTGGTGTTCCATTATTTGGAGTAACGGTCGTTATAAAAGGCTCTCGCCAAGGAGGTGTTACAGATGATAAAGGTAATTATAGAATTCTCGCTAAAGCAGGGGATGTTCTTCTTTTTACTTACATAGGTTTTGTTTCAAAAGAGGTTGAAGTAAGTGGTAAAGAGAATGAAAATATAAATATAACGATGGTTCCAGATGTTTCAGAGTTATCTGAAGTTGTTGTAACAGGTATCGTGGAGCGTAAGAAAGAAAGTTATACGGGAGCTGTAAATACAATCTCTGGAGAAGAATTGAAAAATATAGGGAATCAAAACATTATTCAGAGTATAAAATCCCTTGATCCTTCTTTTATAGTATTAGATAACAACCAATTTGGTTCTAATCCAAACGTGTTGCCAAACATAGAAGTTAGAGGGAAAACTAGTGTTTCTACAAGTGCTATTAGAGATGAGTTCGATGGAGATCCAAATCAGCCTATTTTTATCTTAGATGGTTTTGAAACAGATCTACGTACCATTGTAGATCTTGATATGAATAGAGTTAAAAGTATTACAATTCTTAAAGATGCAACTTCTACGGCATTATATGGTGCGAAGGCTGCTAATGGTGTTGTTGTGGTAGAAACTATAAAACCTAAAGTTGGGGAGCTTCAAGTATCTTATACTGGAGATTTTAGATTTGAATTTCCAGACCTTAGTGATTATAACTTAATGAATGCTGAACAGAAATTAGAATTTGAAAGACTTTCTGGGAGATGGACAGATAGAGGTGAAGATCCTGTTAAGCAAGTTTCTTTGGACGCTATTTACAATGAAAAATTGGCAGAAGTAAGAAGAGGAGTAGACACGTACTGGTTAGATAAGCCTTTGCAAACTGGATTTTCTCAGAAGCATGGTGTTTATGCTAGTGGAGGTAGTGATGCTTTATATTTTGGAGCAGGAGTTAACTACCAAAACACTGAAGGAGTAATGATAGGTTCTGATAGAAAAACATGGGGAGCTAACGTTGATATTAATTATAGAAAAGGAAAATTAAATATCTCTAATAGATTTTATTTAAACGGTTCTGATGCTAATGAATCTCCTTATGGTTCATTTCAAAAATTTGCACAGGCAAACCCATATTATAGACCAACTAATGAATTTGGTAAAATAGGGAAATATTTAGACAGGGTTGATGTTTCTGGAGTTGATTCCTACAATGTTACAAATCCACTTTACAGTTCTACACTTAATAATATGGATAATACTGTAGGATTTGATATTAGAAATAGTTTGCAAGCTATTTATAGATTCGATAATTCTTTCCGTATTACTGCAGGACTTCAGTTAAAGAAAGGATCTTCAACTAATGAAATTTTTATTTCTCCTGAAGAATCTCAATTTGATGATGTAGATGTTTTTCAAAGAGGAGAGTATACAAATTCAGAAGTAGAAGACTATAGTTATTATGGTAATATAATGTTGGTTTATTCTAAGATATTAGCAGAAAAACATGCTATTAATGCCAATGTTAGAGCAGATATCGAAGAAACAAATAAAGATAGATACATAACAACAGCGGTTGGTTTTCCTGTAGGTACAAATGGGAGTCCTAGTTTTGCCTTCGGTTATGAGCCTAATGCAGCACCAAGTTATAGAAGTAATGTATACCGAAGAAATAATATTCTAGGGTCGGTTAACTATACATATGATAACACATATTTATTTGATGCTACATTTAGAATGGATGGTTCTACAGCATTTGGTTCTAATGAAAAATATTCACCTTTCTGGTCTGTAGGTTTAGGATGGAATTTACATAATGAGTTCAATTTTGATCCTAAAGTTGTAGGGCTTTTAAAACTTAGAGGGAATGTTGGTTTAACAGGAAATCAAAATTTTGGGAGTGTAGCAACAACTTCTATTTATGGGTATACAGATTCTGTAAATATTTATGGCCCTGGAATTGATTTAGAGCAGTTAGCAAATGAGGATTTGGAATGGCAAAATACATTGCAGACTAACATTGGGGTAGACTTTAAACTTTTTAATGATAGATTAAGCGGATCAATGGAATTTTATTTAAAGAATACAGATCCTTTAATTGTTACTATAGACTTGCCTTCTTCTACTGGTTTATCTGGATATCCTTTAAACGCTGGATATTTAAATATTAAAGGTACAGAGGCAATTATAAAGTATTCTCCAATTTATAATATGCAGAAAAAAACTGTTTGGACATTGGGAGTTACTGCAAGTGCATACAAAAGTACTTATGGAGGGTTTGATAATAAGTTAGCAAGCTTAAACGAAGGTGCTCAAGAGAGTCGGTCTTTATTAAGATATAAAGACGGTTATAGTCCAGATGATATTTGGGCTGTGCCATCTCTAGGAATAGACCCTGCAACTGGTAAAGAAGTGTTCTTAAAAGCAAACGGGCAAACTACTTTTGAGTATGATTATGACGACACTGCTGTGGTTGGAAATTTACGTCCTAAAGTAGAAGGAGTAATAAGTAGTAATCTTAGCTTAAAAGGATTTCTTTTTGGAATGAATATCCGTTACAGATTTGGTGGTGATGTATTTAATAATGCAATGTACGAGAAGGTTGAGAACATTAGTCGCTCGGAAATTGTAAATAATCAAGATATAAGAGCCTTAGAAGACCGTTGGTTAGAGCCAGGAGATATAGCTAAGTACAAAGGGATTTCTTTAACTGAATCTACTCCGATCTCGTCAAGATTTGTACAAGATCTTAATGAGTTAATCGGGGAGTCTTTCAGCTTAGGTTACAGAACTACAGACCAAGCATGGGTAACTAATCTCGGACTGCAAAGTGTTAGGTTTAACCTTTATATGAACGATATTTTTAGAATTTCTTCTGTAGACGTAGAAAGAGGGATTCAATATCCATTTGCTAGATCTGTCTCATTCAGTCTCAATGTGGCATTCTAAATTTCTAGAAATTTAAGTCATGAAAACCCTTAAATGGGTTAGCGTTAAATTAATTTTTCAGAAAAGGAAACCGTCAATAATATGCGAGCCTTTCAAATTAAAAATGATCAAATGAAAAAATATTTTACAAACACAATTTTATTTCTATTAGGAATCTTATCCTTTTCCTGTAGTGATTATTTAGATGTTCAACCAGAAGATAAATATTTAGAGTCACAAGTTTATAGTTCAGAAGATGGTGTTAATAATATCCTCAATGGTGTTTATTTAAATCTTGCTGAAAACAATTTGTACGGAAGTCAATTAACATTAAGTACAGTAGAAGTTTTGGGGCAGCGATATAATCTGTCTAATTCTAGCCATACTTGGTATAATGAGGGGCATTATTTATACGAAGAAACTAGTGCAAAATCAAATTTTGAAGGAATTTGGTCAAGTGCATACGAAGCAATTTTAAACTTAAACTCTTTAATTGAAGGCTTAGAAAAGTACTCTACTTTAACAGAAGATAAAGAAAGTATCGTAAAAGGAGAGGCTATAGCTTTAAGAGCAATGCTTCATTTTGATTTGTTACGTCTTTTTGGTCCAATTTATAGTGTTAATTCTGAGGCTTTAAGTATTCCTTATTACGATCAAGCAAAAGCAGAATCTAATCCAGCACTACCAGCTAGTGAAGTTATACAGAATATCTTGAACGACTTAATGGTCGCAGAAGGTCTGTTGGCAGAAGATCCAATTATAGAAAACGGTGTTGTTGAAGATATCAACTATCCTTTCTATTCTTTGAGAAATTTACGTCTTAATTATTATGGAGTGAAAGCACTTCAGGGAAGAGTAAATCTATATGCAGGAAATAATCAAGAAGCATTAGCAGCTAGTAAGTCAGTTATAGAAGCTACAAGTAGTATTCTCCCTTGGACACAGCCTACAGATGTAATTTCTGGGGAGAATAAAGACAAGGTGTTTTCAAAAGAAATAATATTCGCCGTTCAAAACTTATCGCTATACGGAAGACAAACAAACCTATTTGCTAGTAGCCTTACTGATAGTAAAATTTTAGCTCCAAATACAAAGCGTTTAGAACAAGTGTACGAATCTAATGAGAATGATTATCGATATAATCCTAGCTGGATGGTGCCTTTAGATGGTTCTAAAAGCTACCGTACTTTCTTTAAATATGCAGATGTGCCAGATAAAGAACAGTCTTTTAGGTTTATGCAGCCTTTAATAAGAAAAACAGAAATGTATTATATAGCAGCAGAGGCAACTACAGACAATACAATGGCTTTAGAATACTTAAATACAGTTCGCTATAACCGAGGATTGTCAGATCTAGAAGAAGGAGTAGATATTGAAGCTGAAATTCAAAAGGAATATATGAAAGAGTTTTACGGAGAAGGACAACTATTCTTTTACTATAAAAGAAAAAACATAGATGCCATTCCAGATGGAAACTCAACATCATCTTCTAGAACAATAAGTATGGGAGAAGAAAATTATGTAATTCCTATTCCGGATTCTGAAACAAAATTCCAATAATAAAAAGTATAATAAGATGAATAAAAATATAGCGTATATAATAATGGGTCTTATTTTGAGTTCCTTCATTGCTTGTGAAAAGGATGAGATAGATACATTTAGTGGGAAAGACAGTATTTACTTTACATGGCCCGTAGAAGGAACTTCTTTTAACAATGCAACAGTTTATCCTGATAGTACTGGAGTTTCATTTGCATTCATACCTCCTACAAAAAATGATACAATTATAAAATTACCAGTATCTGTTCAAGGAATGCTTTCTGATGTTGATAGAAAAGTGAGCTTAAAAGTGTCAGAAGAATCTACTGCGGTAAAAGGAGTGCATTTTGATTATCCAGAGCGTATAGTTTTTAGAGCGAATGTGCCAACAGATTCTATTCCTGTTACATTGTATAGAACTCCTGAAATGAAGCAAGAAAGCTTCCAGATGATTTTACAGTTGGTAGAGAATGAAGATTTCTCTACGGAAATGGCATATATGGAAAATGAGTCTACAGGTGAAATTTTAAACTATACAAAGTTTCAATTAAGTATCAGTGATATTATTGAAACACCTCAATATTGGTTTGAGCCATATTTAGGAGACTTTACAGCTAAGAAACTCTTCTTAATGAGTGATGTGTTGGGAATCCCAACAGATACATTTAATAATCCAGTGTCAATTTCAGATATGCAGTTCTACGGCCAATTTATGGCTCGTTATTTAGATGAAAAGGCTGCAGCAGGAGAAACCGTATATGAAGATGATGGAACTGAAATGGAAATGGGGCGTCTTATATAGTATTAATGATAAAAAAAATAAACATGTTTCGATATATAAAATATAGTTCTTTATGTTCACTTATCGCTTTGGCCTTGTTGTTTTCTTGTTCCAAAGACTTAGGTAATTATGATTATAAGGATATTAATGAAATACAAATAACAGGACTGGACTCCACTTATGTAAGCTTATTTGGAGAGCCTATAAAAATTATTCCAGAATTAGATTTTTCGCAGGATAGTGAAGGAGCTGATAGTAACTATACCTACGAGTGGTTCGCAATTAATCAAGACCTATCTACACTTAATACAGATAAACGAACGGATATAGTAAATACGAGAAACCTAGATTTGGAATCTTTATTGTTACCTCCAGGTAATTACGATATTAACTATAATGTTACAGACACTAACACAGGTGTGCAGTGGCACAAAACTTTCACCTTAATCGTGGAGAGCAGTATTCAGAAGGGATTAATGGTACTAAACGATGTACAAGGAAAAGCGCGTTTAGATATGATTTCTTTAGTTAATGAGGAGTATAACCCAATTTATGATGTATTAGATTACACCGGATCTTCTCTAAGATTAGAAGGTGCTCCTATAAATGTAGCTTGCTATGCTTATGATTATCAGTTTTATGGTGTTTATGTTAATACTACTGGTAATGGTACTACGAAAATTCATCCTGAGTCTTTTGATTGGGATAATACCTACAGATTATCTTTTGAAATGCTAACTAATGTGCCCACAGATTACGGAGCAGATTTTATAGAACCAGTAGAAGGATTACAAAGCTTTATGTATAAAGACGGAGATGTATTTTACTATTATAGAACTCGTTCTATAAGATATGGGGTTCCAATAAATTTTATAGAAGCTGATAACGCTAAATTTAATGCAGCGCCATTTATAGGATATGGAGATGTTACCGTGTTATATGACGTTGATAAAAAACGATTTGTAAGATTTACTGAAGGTGGATCGGTTAGTTTTGAAATGCCTACAGGAGATCTATTCGACTATAATACGGGTAAAGATTTAATCTATATGGCGAAGAGCTCATATAACGGAGGGGAAGTATTTGCTATTTTAAAAGATCCAGCTGATGCTAAGTTTTATTTAGCAAGAATAAGATCTCGAAGAAATATTAGACAACAATATTACGGAGAAATTCCAGATGAGGTTGCTTTACAAATGGATCAAGCAGATCAATTTGCAATTAGTCCAGACTTTGGGTACATTTTTTACAATGTAGGAGGAAAAGTTTATGAGTATGATTTTAATTCTCAAAAATCTAAATTAATGATAGATAAAGGGGCTGGAAATATTACAGTGTTGCAATTCGAAAGATATGCTCCTTATTCTAAAGATTTAATAGTAGGAAGTTATGATAGCGGAACTACAGAGGGAACTATAGAAGTATATAAGGTTCCAGCTGTTAATGGAGATTTAGAGCTATCACAATCTTACAGTGGTTTCGGAAAAGTTGTAAGTGTTGCTTATAAAACAGAATAGGAACTGTTTTAGAACTATCTCAAAATTTTACTTGAAATTCAATATAGCTTATAAGCGCTCATTTGGATTTATTTGATTAGCTAAATGCAATTCTGGGAATTGATTTTACAATTCCCAGGTGCTTTTAATTATAAAAATTCTATGAAGAAAATATCAATACTTTTAATACTGTTGATGAGTTTAATGTCATCTGCACAAAATCTAAATCTTTCTAAGCAGTTAATTAAAAACTATGAGAAATCTTTTATTGATAAAGATTTTTCTTCGATGGAAAAATTAATATCAGATAAATTTACTATCGGAGTATATCAGCGTCCTTCAACAGATATGATGTTAAAAAGTATTTTAAATAAATACTATCCGTTAGATTCTCTTCAGTTTCTAGATGAGGAGAAAGCAGGAGGGATTAAAACTATAAAAGTTAAGTATTTTTTTAAGGGACAGAAAGCTACAATATCTAATGTTGTTGTAAATAATGATAATAAAATACAGTACGTAGATCTTTTTGATAAGCTTTATAGAATCGATAGGTACGTGCCATCTAAAAAGATTGCTAGTATTCCTTTTGAAGTGATAAACGGTTCTATCGTTCTTAAAATTAAGCTAAATGATTCTGATGAGGAGTTTAAAATGCTCTTTGATACAGGAGCAGACGGAATGGCCTTAAATGAAACTGCGGCATCTAAAGCTAATATTAAAAATGTAGAAAATCGTTCTACTGGTGTTGTAGGAGCAAAGGTGAATGTTAAGTTTTCTTCTGGGAATACAATTCATGTAGGAGGGATAGCTATAAAGAATCAAAATCTAGTAGTTTTTTCTAAGGTGAGAGGCGGTTTTGATGGTCTTTTTGGGGGTAATTTCTTATCCAAATATATTACGAGTGTAAATTTCGACACTAAAAGAATTGAGTTATTCACTTTCGGTATGTTTGATTATGAGGTTGGAGGCAGTATTCTTCCTATAAGTTATGCCACGCAATTGCCAATAGTAAATGCAACCTTAAATTTTAATAATCATAAAAGATTTGAGGGGGAATTTGTTTTTGATACTGGAGCAGATTACAATGTTATTGTATTTGGCCCGTCAGTAGAAAAGAATAATTTAGAGGATGGTTTACCAGTAGCGTATCAAGCTACAAATTATAGTTTTGGACATCAAACGGGAATTAAAATTGGAGATGTTACTTCTATTGACTTAGATAATTCTAGTTTAAAAAATGTTCCAATTGCCTTACAAGAATTTCAAGAAGATAATAAAGATTGGAGCTCCCATGATGGGTCGATAGGAATCTCAGTAATCAGTAAGTTTAACTTTATTGTAAATGTTCTCGACAAACAGATTTACTTGAAACCTAATGAGAGTTTTAATAAACCATTCGACTTCGTTTTAAAGGGTGTTAAATTTGGATTTACCAATACAGACGAGCTTATTGTTAAAGAATTTATCCAAGGAACAAAAGCTAAGCAGTTAGGAGTTTCTTTAGGTGATAGCGTAGCTACAATCAACGATTATTCTTCAGCAGAATTGCTAAATACTGATAAAGTAGAAGAGCTAAAAAATTCCAAAGAGAAAGAATATATTATAATAATTACGGAAGAACATTCTTCAAAAAGAATTAAACTTTAAAATAAAAATTAAACTATTTCGATGAGAGTATTTAAACTTTATATGCTTGTGTTGAGCATTTTTATTAACGGATTGACTTATGCAAATAAGGCTTCAGAATATACTATTATAGAAGGAGACTTTCAAGGGGAAGTCAAGAATGAAGAGGTAATATTACATCACGTTGTAGATGGACAGTTAACTCCTTACACAACTACAAAAATAGCTGAGAGTGGTAAATTTGGTTTTGTAATACCTGTTGTAGAACCAGGGTTTTATTATGTTGATTATGGTCAAATGACTTTAAAAAATAAAGATCAATTAATAAGATTGTACTTAGAGCCTGGTTTGGATTTCTCAATAGACATTGATACTTATAGTTATAAGTTATCAGGAAAGAAATTGGGTCATAATAAACTAGTTCAAGAGGCAAACAATATTTATAATAAGTTTTCTAAATTCATAGTTTTTAATGGAGCTATATCGTATGAGCAATTTTATCCTTTTATAAGAAATGAAGGAACTCAAATGGTATCAGAATTTAAAAGTTCTATAGATACCAAAGATAATGACTTTAATGATTTACTGAAATTAGCTGTTCAAGCTGATTATGAGAATGCACTGTATTATTTTTTTAGAATTCCAAGAACAAAATTTCCTAAGGAAGGAAATGAGCTTAGTGCTTATGAAACATTATATGTTGATGGGATTAAATTTTCAGATCCTAATATCTTAAAATTAGAAAATGGAGTTGCTTGGATGGAAAATTATTTCTTTTATTATACAATAAAGAATAAGATTACCAAAGACAGAATCAAAAGGATTTCTAGTTGTATAGCACATATTTCTGATGATAGAATCAAAGAAGTTTATATAAGAGAGAGTATTAAAAAAGGATACTATAAAGCGTATGAATACAATGCTTTTATAACCCCTTTGCGTCAATACCTTACTTCAGAAACAAGTAAAGAATTTATTGTAGAATATGAAAAAAATCATCATAAAGATGAAGGGCAAGCTGGGTATAATTTCACCTACAATGATCCAAAAGGAAATCCTGTGTCTTTTAGCGAGTTTAAGGGGAAATATGTCTATATAGACTTATGGGCTACTTGGTGTGGCCCTTGTAAAAAGGAAATTCCATTTTTAAAAGAACTTGAAGAGAAATATAAAGATGAAGCTATCGAGTTTGTTAGTATTTCATTAGATAAGCCAAAAAACCTTCAAAAGTGGAAAGATTTTGTTGCTGATAAAAATTTAAAAGGAGTACAATTAGTAGCAGACAATGCTTTTGATTCTGGTATCGCAAAAAACTATAGTGTTAAGAGTATTCCACGTTTTTTACTTTTTGATAAAGAAGGAAAGATAATATCAACAAATGCTTTACGCCCTTCTAATCCTGCACTAGACACTCAATTTCAGTCATTACTAAAAAAATAATGGTATCATCAAATAATTATAGATAATGAAAAAATATTTTTTTATACTGAGCTTGATTGTTTTCGGCTTAAGTTTTTCTTGGGCGCAAATATCTGAGCCTGTAGAATGGGAAACTAGTATTGAAAAAGTATCTAGTACAGAGTATAATCTTGTTTCTAAAGCTAAAATAGAGGAGGGGTGGCATCTTTTTTCACAAGAAAAGGCTACAAATGGGCCTATGCCTGCCACTTTTACTTTTGAAGATACTTCGGGTTATAAAGTATTAGGAACAGTTACTTCAACAGAAACGGTTGCAATCTATGATTCTATTTTTAAAATGAACATTGAATCTTTTGAGCGCAGCGTTGTGTTTAAACAGTTGGTGAGCATAAAAAATTTTCAAATTGAAAATATAGAAGGCCAAGTTGAGTTTATGGTTTCAAATAATCAGCGTTGTTTACCACCAACTGTAAAAAAACTTATTTTCAAGTTAGCGCAGAATGATGTTACAAGTACCCATGATGCAGATACAGATAAAGTGGTAGCTGGTAGTATTGAAAAGAAGCAAGAGAAGAAGGGACTTTTAACTATATTTTTAATTGCTTTTCTCTCCGGTTTTGCAGCCTTACTTACCCCATGTGTCTTTCCAATGATACCAATGACGGTTAGCTTTTTTACCAAGCAAAGTAAAACAAGGGCTAAGGGAATTAAGAATGCGTTGTTTTATGGTTTTTTTATTGTAGTAATTTACGTGTTTCTTGGGGCTGTTGTTACTTGGTTGTTTGGAGCAAGTGCACTTAATGCACTCTCTACGAATGTATGGTTTAATATTATATTCTTTATAATTTTAGTTGTATTTGCAATTTCCTTTTTAGGAGCTTTTGAGATTGTACTTCCTTATTCATGGGTTAATAAAGTTGATAAACAAGCAGATCGTGGAGGTTTGATAGGGATTTTCTTTATGGCATTAGCGTTAGCTATTGTGTCTTTTTCATGTACAGGTCCAATAGTAGGAACTTTATTGGTAGAAGCAGCCAGTAAAGGTGGAATAGCTCCTTTTGTAGGGATGTTAGGTTTCTCTTTGGCGTTAGCTTTACCTTTTGCTTTGTTTGCAGCCTTTCCTGGTTGGCTTAATACATTGCCTAAATCTGGAGGTTGGCTTAATACTGTGAAAGTATTTCTAGGTTTTTTAGAATTAGCCTTAGCTTTCAAGTTTTTATCCAATGCAGATCTTGTGTTGCAATTGCATATATTAGAGCGTGAAGTCTTTCTAGCGATTTGGATTGCTGTTTTTGGAACCTTGGCGTTATATCTTTTTGGGAAAATAAAACTTCCTCACGACAGTCCCGAGAATCATATTTCCGTAGGGAGACTAGGAATGGGGATGTTAGTTTTAGCATTTACCATATACTTAATACCTGGAATGTGGGGTGCTCGTTTAGAAATGATAAGTGGATTTCCTCCAGCTATGAATTATAGCGAATCACCTTATGGAGTAGGTTATACAAAGTTGGGAAGTGGCGGAGATAATACTGCGGAACTCATACCCGATGGGGCACATTTAGGTCCTAATGACATTATCGCTTTTAAAGATTATGAAACTGGTTTAGCTTATGCTAAAACTGTAAATAAACCTGTATTAATCGATTTTACTGGTTATGCGTGTGTTAATTGTCGTAAGATGGAAGAGCGTGTTTGGAGTGATCCAAAAGTATTAGAGGTGCTAAAAAGAGATATCGTTCTTATTTCTTTATATGTGGATGATAAAAGAAAATTACCAGAGGATAAACAGATTGTTTCTAAGATAACAGGAAAGAAGTTAAAGTATGTTGGTCAGAAATGGAGTGAATTCCAAACCTTACGTTATAAAGCAAATGCTCAACCTTTTTATGTTCTGATGGATTTAGAAGAGAATAATTTGATCTCACCTGTAGGGTATACAGCGGATATAGATGAATACCTAGATTGGCTAAATAAAGGAGTGAAAGCCTATAATGATTAGCAGTACATTAAAGTTGCCTAACATTATAAATCCGCATTATGATTAGTCATAGTGTGGATTTTTTGATTGAAAGAGAGATTGTCATAATTTAAGTTTATTTCTATCGTGTTTACGCTCAATAAAAAAAGAGCCCGCTTAACAAAAGGCGGGCTCTTTCAAATATTTAAATTCTAAACTCGTTTAAATAGCTTTCGTTTATCTTAATATCCTTCATTTTGAATTAAGTTAGGATTGGTAATGATAGCTGTAGCTGGGATAGGAAACAATACTCTAAACGCTTCTGTGTTGTCTTTAAATTCCCATGTATCATTAAACTTTCCAAAGCGAATTAAATCATTTCTTCTCCAGTATTCCCCGTAAAGTTCTCTACCTCTTTCGTCTATTAAGTCTTGCTCAGAAAGTGCTCCTAAAGGAGTCGCATGTCTTATTGTTCTTAACTCATTTACCATAGTAAGTGGGTCATCTCCGGATGTTCCGCCTCTCATAATAGCCTCTGCTTTCATTAAATGGGCGTCGGCATATCTAAATAGTACCATGTGCGTAGCAAAAGAACCGTTTACAGGTCTATATTTAATTAATCTGATACCAGTAGTTTCATTATTACCGAGTAGCCCAGGAAGTTCTTTTGTGTATGAAAGTGGATTGCCTGTTCTATCTTTCAACGCCTCTCCATTAGGCCCATATTGTTGACCAATTAAGAACCCAGCTCCAATGTTAGAACCATCTTTTATTCCATCCTCATCGGCATCTTTATCATCTCCAGTAGCTGCTACACCTGCTGTTGGAACAAAACCTCTTCTTTCTTCTTGTCCAGAACCAGGATTGTTAACGTTAGGATCACCTTCAAATAAATCATAGAATTCAGCAAGAGTCGTAAACCCATTCCATCCACCACCAGTATTATCTGGCGCTCCTTGGTTGTAATGTAACCCATTCCATATTCTAGAACCTATGTCTGAAGTTGTGAAAAAGATAGTTTCAGTATCAGTTTCATTCGTAAATAACTCAAAGTATCCCTCTTGAAGGGCAAAACCATCATTTTGGATTGCATCAACAAGTTCAACTACCTCTGTCATATCTGCTGCAGCTGGTGTTTCTGCTCCAGTATAGATATGCTTGTTAAGCATTAACTTGGCTAGTAAATAACGAGCAGATGCTTTAGAAGCTTTTACTAATTCACTACCTGGACCTGTACTTGGAAGATCTGCTATCGCTTCATTTAAATCTTTAACCGCAAAGTCAAAGGCTTCAGCTCTTGTCATCACACTAGGCAGAACATCTGGTCCATCTTCTGGACTTCTAAAAGGAACTTGTCCATATAAATCAATAATCCAAAACATACTGTAAGCTCTTATAAATTTAGCTTCCGCTGCTTGTTGAGGTGTAGGATTACTTAAAGGATCAATAATAGTAGTTGCATTATACACATTTGAATTTAATTCATTCCATGTATTCTTAACGAAATTGTGAGTTGTACTCCATGTGTGACCATGCAATGTTCTCCAAACTCCATTATCACCCCAGTCAGTTCCCCTTGTTGGAACTAAAAACTCATCAGTAGATACCTCTACAATCCCATACATGTTTTCTTGAGTTTGTACTTGCCCTCTAACAGAGTTATAGAGATTGTTTAGGTTTTCTTCTGCATCTACACCTGTAAATTCACCCGAAAGATTAGGAAATCGAGAATCTGTTTCTTCAATCTCAAGGTCTGTACATCCCGTAATACCGAGTAAAAGTGCAGCAATTAATAAATTATATATATTATATGTTTTCATAGATCAATTTTTTAAAAAGTTGCATTAATACCAAAAGTAATTGTTCTTGGCCTTGGGAAACTAGTGTAGTCTATCCCTAATGATGGAATATCATTTAAAGGTTTAGGTGTATTAACTTCTGGATCTAAACCTGAATAGTCAGTTATTACGAATAGATTCTGTCCAGTTACGTTAAACCTTAAGGCGTCAAGAAACCAACCTTCTCTTATTGGGAAGTTATATCCTATAGATGCATTTTGAAGTCTTACAAAGTCTCCTTTTTCTAAGAATCTTGTAGACACATCTGGTGCATTTGCAGGAGATTCTCCATTGGTAAGCACATCTTCTGTCACATTTTTACCACCATTTATGATACCAGCGGTAAAGAAAGCATTTGCATTGTTATTATAAACATATTGCCCAAACTGTCCTGCAAAAAATGCATTGAAGTCCCAGTTTTTATATGATAAGTTAGTTGATAGTCCAGCAGTTACGGTTGGTAAAGCACTTTTTCCTACGAATTCTTGTACATCTCCATTAGGGTATATTGAAATACCATTTTCATCAAAACCTCCAAATTCTCTAAGGTAATATGAAAATAAAGGTTGGTCTCCTGCAAGTAATTGCGCATACGCACCGGTTAAACCATTACCACTAATTGCTCCTGTTTGAATCTGACCATTAAAATTCTCAACCATATTGTCATTATAAGCAATATTGAAACCAAGATTCCAGTTTAGGTTATCATTTTGAATAACATCATAGTTAATAGCGAATTCGATACCTTTATTTATAATATCTGCTTCTACATTTCCAAAATAAAATGGCTGTGGAGATGGTTGTGCAGCTTCTTGTTTTAATAGGAGGTCATTTGTTGTTTTATGGTATAAATCGATACTACCATTTAAACGCTCATTCATGAAACCGAAATCGATTCCTATATTTGCTTGTGCAGTTTCTTCCCATTTTAAATCACTGTTTGGGAATGAAACCAATCCAAGTGTAGGAGGATTAACATCCCCACCATTACTAATTCCGATACCTCCAAAACGTTGTCTAAATGTAAAGTTTCCATAACCTATACCTTCTTGGTTTCCAGTAATACCATATCCTAAACGAAGTTTAAGAGTTGAGAATGCTTCTCCAATAAAGTTTTCTTGATCCATTCTCCAAGCAAATGCTCCAGAAGGGAAGTATCCATAAGTATTGTCTGGTCCAAATCTTGATGAACCATCGGCTCTTAATGTGAAAGTGAAAATATATCGATCTAAATACGTGTAATTGATTCTACCAAAATAAGATTGTAACTCATCTGTGTTGTTATAATTATCTGCAGCAACTGCTAACATGTCTACATCAGAAGGAGGTGTTAATGATTCGTTACCAGAAACTTCTGGAAATAGTCTATTAACAAATAGACCATCAGAATCATATCCATATTGTTGGTAAGATCCATCAATACTGTTTTCTATTATCTTAGATGCGTTTTGTAGTTGGTTAAACATTTGATCTAAATCAGTAGAAGCATACCCAAAACCTTGAACTGTTTTCCCAGCGCTTTTAAAGCTTTGATAAGAATAACCCGCTAATATGTCTATTTTAGAATTACCAAATTCTTTTTTATAGTTTACCGTTAGATCTAAAAGTTCATTCTTGTTATAGTTTTCAGCAAAAAAACCTTTTCCATTTACAGGAGCACCATTACTAATTCCTGTAATGTTTCCTGATAAAGCTTGATTTTTTTCAGCTGAAGACTCATCGTATCCTAAGTTAACTTTTGCTTTTAACCCATCAATTATTTCGTATTCAGCAGAAATGTTAGCTAAATATCTATTTGTGTTAGTCATATCCTTATAATATGCTAGCACTTGAGATGGAATTAAATCACTCCCAGTAGAAAAACCAAGGTCTGTTGGCCAAGTTGGATTAGCAAAATAGGTAGCACCTAATAAATCTCCAGTTGATCCTGCTGTATTTGTAATCATTGGTGCTTCATCATTTACTCTAGAAATCGTACCGTTGAAATCAATCTTTAGTTTATCATCTAAGAAACGCTGTGATAAATTTAGTCTTCCTGTAATTCTTTCTTGGGAAGAGTTGCGAACAATTCCGTTTTGATCTGCATAACTAAACGATCCTCTTACATAACCAGAGCCGTAGTTGTTTGAATAGGCTAGATTTTGATCGTTTGAAAAAGATGTTCTTAATACTTCATCTTGCCAGTCTGTATTTGCTCCAAAATCTAAAGCATTAGGATCCCCTCCATATTGGTCTATGGCATCCAAATATTGGTCTCTACCTAATAAGTCGTATGTTTTAGCTGCTTTAGCTACACTAGTACTAGAAGAAAACTCAAATTTTCCTCCTTGACCAGCTTTACCAGTTTTTGTAGTAATTATAACAACACCATTTGCTGCTCTTGACCCGTAGATTGCTGTTGCAGATGCATCCTTTAAGATAGTCATACTTGCAATATCATTAGGGTTTAAGAAGTTTAATGGGTTTTTAGCAGAGCTTGTTCCTCCACCTAAATCGACACCATCTGCGGAAGTGTTTCCTCCAGCTAATGGAACTCCATCAACTACAAACAAAGGGTTGTTGTTGGAACGAACAGAAGCCGTACCTCTAATTCTAACTTGGACACCAGCTCCAGGTTCTCCACTAGATTGTGTTATTTGTACCCCAGCTGTTTTTCCTTGAATAAGTTGTTCAGGAGAAGAAATAACCCCTTGGTTAAAATCTTCAGAATTAACTACTGCTACAGCACCGGTAGCATCTTGTTTTGTTGTTGTACCATAACCAATAACTACAACCTCATCTAAGGCTTGTGCATCTTCTGTTAAAGTAGTACTTACTGTAGACTGTCCGTTTACTGGAACCTCCTTAGAAGAGAAACCCACATAGCTAAAAACCAAAGTAGCATTAGCGCTTACGTTGTCTAAGGTGTAATTTCCATCAAAATCGGTCTGTGTTCCATTAGATGTTCCCTTTACGAGAACATTAGCCCCAGGAAGGGGGCCAGTTGCGTCAGATACTGTCCCACTGACAGTCTGGGCTTGAGCCATGCTAAAACATAAAAATGCCCCAACAAAGATCAAACCTTTGATTAAATTGTTCTTCATACAATTAAATTTTATAGTTCAAATAGTTAGCTTGTATCTAACACTGATTAAATCTTTACAACTAGGGTGTTCAGTTAGCTTGAAGTCGAAAAGAGATTATTAAAACAGTGTTAAATTATTATAATGTTATGTGAATATAAAAAAAATATAGCATAAAAAGTATTAGTTAATGTATTTTTTAGTCAATATTTTGTTAGATTAATAAACGTTATTTTTACCTGTATTTTATTGATAAATAAAAAAGACTGCTTAAAAAGCAGCCTCTTTTGTTTGTGTGAAAAAATGTATTGATGTTATGCTTTGTTCTGTGTTATTTTAAAAGCATCAACTTCAAACTTATTATTCTATTACTGTTTCTGTAGTTGTAATAGACCAAATAGCGTAACCGTTTGCTGGAGCTTCAAGTAATACTTCTCCATCTTCAGTTGTAACTGGAGTATATGTTGAATTAGAGGTATAATCATAAAGTACTGTATCTTTCCAATTACTTGTAACATTTCTGCGTTTTATGTTATCAGAAGTGTTTATGTATAGAATTAATCCAGGGTTTTCTGAAGTTCCTTTTCTTGTCATTATATATTCATCTGTGTCAACATATAAGATTTCTGTATCACCAATTGCTATACTATTATGAATTGATATTAGCTGTTTTAATTGTTCAGTGAACTTGTCGTTTTCAATATCAGAATAAAAAATAGTTGGATAACCAGGGTGAGTTAAAATATAAGCATAAGCTGTTAGTTTATGGTCTGACATTATATAGTTATCTTCATTGCTATCCTTTTCAGTATCGTGGTTTGCTGTAAAAGTAACTGCCTTATCGGGATAAGTTTGCCAAAGCATTTCTTCATTTAAATAATTTAAATCTTCAAAACGATCTAAAGCTTCTTCTAATTTGTAGAACGTAGAGAAATCGAAAGCACTACTACCAGTTTCTTCAATATATTTTTCTAAAACAGAAGCGCTTCCATCCCATAATTCCACTACTGAAAATCCACCAACCTCATCGATCCAATCTTTTACAACCCATGGCTCGTATCCTAAAACATAATCAAAACGCCAACCATCAAAACCCATAGTGTTTTTATAATATTTTGCTACGGAATTATCTTGTTTCCATAGCCAATTTTGGACGTATTCTTGATTGTGATCTAAATTCTGTTCAGGGTAAAAAAGACTTCCATCATCATAATCGCTTGTGCTATTAGGATAAAAATTCTCATAATTTCTATTGAACATTCCAGAAGCATTTCCGTGTGTTTCGTCAAATAACGTATAAGTATTTTTGTCTCTATATGGGTTGTATTCCTCGCCACCTCCAGAATTATGATTTATTACAATGTCTGCAATAACTTCAAGGTTATTATCATGTGCTTTTGAAATTAAGTTTTCTAGCTCTTCACGACTTCCAAATCTTGTTTCTACGGTTCCATGTTGTTCAAATTCACCGAAATCAAAATAATCAGAAGGGTCATATCCCATAGAATACCCTCCAGATTGTCCTTTTGTAGCAACTGGAAGCCACAAACGATCTATACCGGCATCTGCCCAATCGGTTACTTTTTCACTTAAAATATTCCACCAATCTCCTTTTGGTTCCACATCCCAATAGAAAGCTTGGAGCATTACATCCGTTCCGCTATCATATTTTGAAAGGTCTAATGGTTTTACTTCACCAGTTTCTGGCAGTGTTGGCTCTGGGTCAACTGAAGAGCTGTCATCATCGCTGGAGCAAGATGATAATATAAAAAAGCTTGTTGCAAATAAGTATAGAAGTTTGGTTTTCATAAGTTTTATTTTTGATTAAAATTTCTGTTGAGCAAACAAGGCGAAACAAACATAGAATATGAATATTTCGCCTTGCCTCATAAATAGATATACTATTAAATATTATTCAGTTACCTGACGAATAAATAGGTATCTACCATCTATATCATTGAACCAAACGTTATAAGTTCCAGCTGTTGCAGGAATATTTGGTCCTCCAATAGTTCCTTGTCCGCTAAGAGCTGTATCTGCTCCCCAGCTAGTTTCCCATTCATTATCAAGTCTAAATTTAGCTTCCCCATCTGTGATTGTAATTCCTTCGATATACCATATATGTGGGTCAAATGTAGATTTAATCATATCTTGATCTTCATCCCATCCACCTTCTGTAGCATCACCTAAAATACCGATACTACTATAGATAGGGGCAGCAGAGGCATCATATTTCTCCCAAGTGTACGTTAGATCTTCTTTGTTTATTGAAAAGCTATAGTAAGCATCTTCAGAAACTTTAAATGCAGAAGGATCTCCTCCTAAAATCTCGTTATTACTAACATCTGTACCATCAAGCCCCCATTGTGGTTGCCATTCACCCAGTGTTTCTAGTAATTTAAACCCTTCAACATCTGCTCCTCCAGCAAAACGACCAGTAAAATAATATGCATTGTCATTTTCAGGATCTCTAAAAAGAGGAGTATTTGTGTTATCTGGGTTCCAACCAGCAGCAGTAGCATCTCCTACAAGATAAAACTGAGGTTTAAGCTCAATTGGTTCTGCACCATCTGTAGGCTCTACCAAAACTACATTTAAAGACAATGTATCTGATAATTGTTCTACCAAATTAGATGTTTTGTCACCAACATAAGCTCTTACTCTAAAAAATAGATTTCCAGTGTTTGGTGCTTCCGTTTCTGGGTCGCTGTCTAAACCTGCATCTTCTGCTAGTGTAATCATGCTTTTAATAGTTACACCGTAGTTGGTTTCAGTTAAATCTGAAGCCAATACTGTAATTCCATCGAAAGTGTTATCTGCAGACGACTGTAATTCATATTTTACAGGTGTTGGAGCATCAAAATTGGCTGCATTCCAAACAAATCTTTCTGCTAAGTTATTTTCGTTCTCAGCTTCTAATTCATAAGAAGCTAATGGAGTATTTTCAAAAGATATTCCTTCAGGATCTGGTTTTGCTACGAAAGTGAATTCGTCATCATCAGAGCAAGCATTAAAACTTAATGTTGCTATAAAGGCAATCAGTAATAGTGATATTTTTTTCATCATGATTAGTTTTTATTAGTAACCAGTATTTTGAGTTAGGTTTGTATTGATTATTACGATATTACTAGGTAAAGGGAATAAGTCTCTGTAGCTATCTACACCTGTTCCGTTTTTAGCTCCACCTTTAAATGGCCATAAGTAGTTTCCACTAGTGAAGTATCCGAAACGAATTAAGTCAGATCGACGCTGTCCTTCCCAATACAATTCTCTTGCTCTTTCATCTAAAACAAAGTCTAAAGTAAGATCTCCTTGTGCGATGTTACTTGCATTAGCACGTGATCTTATTGCATTGATGTATGAAGTTGCTGTTGCTAAATCTCCACCAGAACCACCTCTTAGAGTAGCTTCAGCATAGTTTAAATAGATTTCTGCAACTCTAATTATAGGAAGGTCTGTGTCTACAAAATCTCCACCTTCATCGCTTCCAGCATTTCCTTGAGAATCGATGTTTTTAAATTTAGTTACCGCATAACCATCAGTAAATGTGTTTGCAATAGTATTGATTTCGTAAGATTGTCCGTCTGTATAAAACATTGCCCTCGCATCAGACCATTCAATTGGATAACCATCATCATCATTATTTGTAATTGCAGTGTCAAATTTTTCTACAAGAGATTTTGTAGTTCTTTGACCTGCCCAACCGTTGTTAGCGCCATAATCTGATGGTTTCATGGAGCCTCCAATTGATCCATTAATTAAAAAGGTAGTGCCTCCATAAGTTCTTGATTGATTTCCATCAAAATTTAAAGCAAATATGAGTTCATTTTGTGCGCCATTAGAGTCGTTATCTGCTAAGAATAGTTCATCATAAGCTGAGCCATTTCCATTAGCATCAGTTGTATTTAATTTGTATGAAGAATTTATAACTTTATTTGCATAAGTAATTGCTTCTGTATATTTAGCTTCTCCAATCCAAGTTTCTGCATTTAAATAAAGCTTCGATAATAATGCCCAAGCAGCAACACGATCTACACGCCCATACTCATTAGCACCACTTTCTTTAAGTGAAGTTTCAATTTCTGTTAACTCTGTTTCAATAAAATTGAAAATCTCTGCTCTTGTATTCTGTTCAGGTAAATCTGTGGAAACTACAGTTACAAGTGGAACATCACTATAAAAATCGATTAAGTTATAGTAAGCAAATGCTCTTAAAAATCTTGCTTCAGCAATAAAAGAATTAACTTCTGCAGTTTCGTTTAGAGGTGTCACCTTTTCAATAAATGAATTACAGAATGAAACCTCTTGTGATAAGCGATTATACATTTCTGTTACTATATCATTATTTGAATCCCAACTCATGGAATGTAGGTTAGGTAATCCAGGATCTCCCCAGCCCGATACTGCATTGTCTGTTGTTAGTTCATTTAAATTGAAAAGCATTCTAGAATATTGGGAGTTCCCTTCGTCACTACCTAATATATCTGGATCTCCTGCAGGTCCTTCTTGACCTGTTAGAGCTAAACTTGCATAAAGTTTGGCTAATGCTCCTTTGGCTTCATCTGCATTGGCAAAAACATTTTCTTCTGTGAAACTGTCTGGGTCGATTGGAGTTTGATTTAAATCGTCATGACAAGAAACCATTAGGGATCCAGTTGCGAATAAAGCGATGAGTAATTTATATGTATTTTTCATTATTAGCTCTTTTTAAAAATTAAGATTAACACCAAATACGAAAGATCTCGGTCTTGGGTAGAAGTTGTTGTCTATTCCTCCATCAATTTCAGGATCCAATCCATCATAATCCGTAAAAGTGGCTACATTCTGTACAGATCCGTAAAAACGAAGACTTGTGCTAGGAATTGCATCTTGTAAAGTATATCCTAAAGTGATGTTGTCTATTTTAAAGAATGAGGCGTCTTGTACATAATAATCACTTTGAAGGTTAGTTTCCGTAAGACTTACAAAGCCAGTATTATAGTAATCGCTATGTAAATTAGTAAGGATGCTATTTTCTGTAGCTCTCAATTCATAACTTTTACTTGAAGCCATGTTGTTATAGGCATAGTTTCCAATATTAGCTCTTGTAACAACTACTAAATCCCAATTTTTATAGTTTAAATTGGTGTTTAGTCCCATAATTACGTCTGCATATGGGTCTTTGTATAAATAGCGGTCGTCATTGTTTATTTGATTGTCGCCATTTCTATCTACATAAGCACCTTCAATAGGTCTTCCGTCTTCATTGTAAACTTGTTTGTATACCCAGTAACTAAAAGGAGAATATCCTTCTTTGTGTAATTGAATGTTATTTCCAGTTCCTCCGTTAATACCTCCAACTTCCACTTGATCTGGTAGGTTGGTGATTTCATTATTGTTGTAAGATATATTGTATCCTATGCTCCAGCTAAAATTTTCGGTTTGAACTGGAATTGCATTTAATTCGAACTCAATCCCCTTATTTTCCATATCTCCAATGTTCTTATCAATTTTATTTGCAAAATTTGTAAAGGGATCGATGGTTGTTTGACTTATTAAATCTTCGGTTTTCTTAAGATATGCATTTACAGAACCAGAGATTCTATTATTGAAAAATCCGTAATCAATTCCAACATTTAGAGTTCTACCTACTTCCCAGCGTAGGTCTTCATTATACTCCTCTGGTCTGTATGTTTGGTAGAAGCCATCTCCAAATTGATAATTTGCATTGGTTCTGCTAGCTGTATATTTGGTTAAGAAATTATAATCTCCTAAACCATTTACATTTCCAATTTCACCGTAACCAACTCTTAATTTTAATTCGCTTATTGCTTCTGAATTTTCTAAGAAATTTTCGTTGTTTATATTCCAAGCAAGTGCTACAGATGGGAAGTATCCCCAACGATCGTCTGGATTTAATTTAGATGAAGCATCTGCTCTTAACGTAGCAGTTACTAAATATCTGTTATCATAATTGTAATTAAATCTTCCGAAGTAAGAAAGTAAAACACTTCTCCATTTATCAATTTTAATAGGGTTGTTTCCTTCTTCTTCAGCTTCACTATCATAATTATAATTATCGTTTTCAAAACTCTGATAAGAATATCCAGCTACTGCATTTATAGTATGTACATCAATATCTTTTGAATACGTAGCATACGCATCAAATAACTTATTAGTAGCCTCATTTGTGTAGTTAGAGTAAGATCCATTCCAGTCTAATTGTGAAGATGGCATTTGTTCTGAAATAATTACTCTCCCGTGGCTATTAGTTTTATCTAATCCAACGTTTACTGTAGCCGTAAGGTCAGGGAAAAAGTGAAGTTTGTAATCAACTTTTGCATTTCCTATAAAACGTCTAACTTCTGCTGTGTCATCTTTTAAGTTGATTAAAGCAACAGGGTTCGTCGGTGATAAACTATTTTTAACGTTTTCATTATTTAACCAAGTAAAATACCCTCCAAAAGGAGAATTCTCGTCATAAATAGCTTGTGTTGGGTCAAAATCTACAGAAGAACCAATAGCATCTTTATTGGCAAAAGTGTTTTCTGTATATGATCCTCTACCATTTAATTCAACTTTTAAATGATTATCTAAAAAAGATGGACGAAGGTTTATAGATCCTGTTGTTCTTTGGAAGTTGTCACCTTGTAAAACTCCATCTTGATCTGTATAACCAATAGAAGCTCTAACAGGCATAAATCCACCGATATTTCCTGTAGTGCTTAAGTTATGCTCAAAACCAAAAGCATCATCGTAGATTTCTCTTTGCCAATCTGTATTGCTGTTCCCTAAACGACTAATTTCATCTGCAGTACCAACTTCGTTTATTAGTGTGCTAAATTCGTCAGCATTCATAACATCTACATAATTTGTAGGTGTGTATAATGTTGTGGAACCAGTGTAGCTAAACTTAAAATCGTTCCCTTTTCCTTTTTTGGTAGTAATCATAATTACTCCATTTGCAGCTCTAGCACCATAAATTGCTGTAGAAGATGCATCTTTAAGAACCGTCATGCTTTCGATGTCATTCGGGTTAATAAAGTTTAACGGACTTCTAGAACCACCCGTGTTATCACCTGCAATCGGCACTCCATCAATTACGTATAATGGCGAGCTGTTTAAAGATAAAGATCCTTGTCCGCGAATAACAATGTTTTGACCTTCTCCTGGAGCTCCACCGCCTGAGGTTACAGAAACCCCTGCAATTTTACCAGTAATTAACTGTCCAGCAGTAACTACTGGCCCTTGGTTAAAGTCTTCCGTAGAAACCTGATCTACGGCTCCCGTAGCATCTTTCTTTCTTACAGAACCATAACCAATTACTACAACTTCGTCTAATTGTTGTGTATCTTCAGTTAAAGTTACATTCATAGTTGCTCCAGAAACTGTTTTATCTAAAGGACTAAAACCGATGTATGAGAATTGAAGCGTAGTTCCATTTTCTGCTTCAATTGTGAACATACCATCAAAATCTGTAGTCGTTCCTGTAGTTGTTCCTTTTATGATAACATTTACTCCCGGGATGGGGGTATTTGTCGATGCGTCTGTAACGACTCCACTAATCGATTGCTGGGCAAAAATCCCTATCGGTATTAGGAACATTAGTAGATTTAATTTTTGAAATATTTTCATAAGAAATTGTAAAATAGTTTGATAATTGTTAGCTTATATTTTTACTTCTCGGTGTTAAAACTATGTAAAATTTGAGTAAAGAAAACGTTGGAGTAATTTTAGAGGGTCACGAAAACGTTTTAGTGTTGAGAACTTTTAATTTTTTAACAGAATACGAGATACAAAGGCTTTGATTTTACTATTCGTAATAATAAATAAGTATTATTGTGAATCTTATAATTTTAATATGAATTGAAATCTTGATTAATATTAGAAAAGAGTAACTTTTGTTCGTATTTTTGTAGAAATACAATCACCCTAATTTGCCGCCATATTATGAAGAAAAAAATAACGATTAAAGAGATTGCTAGAGAGTTGGATGTTTCTATTTCAACAGTATCTAAAGCGATGAGTAATAGTTCGGAAATCAGTAAAGATACTATCGAAAAAGTACAAGCTTTTGCTAAACTCTATAATTACAAGCCAAATAATATTGCGCTAAGTCTTAAAAATAAAAAGACCAAGAATATAGCGGTTATTATTCCTGAAATTGTTCATCATTTCTTTACACTTATAATTAGCGGAATTGAGCAAAAAGCCAATGAGCTTGGTTATAATGTTATCGTTTGTTTGTCTAATGAGTCTTTTGATAAAGAGGTGATTAATATGGAAACGATGGCAAATGGTCAAATAGACGGATTTCTATTATCGCTTTCAAAAGAAACTTTACAGAAGAAAGATTTTCATCATTTACGAGAAGTTATAAACCAGGGGATGCCATTAGTGATGTTCGATAGAACTTCTGATGAAATCTACTGCGATAAAATTATAATAGACGATGCGCGTGCTTCTTATAATGCGATCCAACATTTAATTTATTCTGGTTGCCAACGGATTGCATTAATTACTACTGCAGATTATATTTCTATTGGTAAGCTTCGTACACAAGGGTATGTAAATGCACTTTATGATGCTGGTATTGAGTTGGATGAAAACTTGATTGTAAAAATAGACAAGGCAGAGGAGTTGGATGAAAAAATAAAAGAGCTTTTTGATTCTGAAAAATTTGATGCCGTTTTTGGGGTAAACGAATTATATGCTGTCGTAGCAATGCGAGAAGCACACAACCGCGGACTAAAAATTCCTCAGGAGATGAGTTTTATTGGGTTTAGTGACGGAATTTTATCAAAATACTCATATCCAACACTTACAACTGTTATTCAACATGGTTTTGAAATGGGAGCGAAAGCAGCTAAAATGTTGATAGATAGGTTGGAGAGTGATAATGACGAATCTAGTTACAGAACAGAGGTTATAAAAACCTCCATTTTAGAAAGAGAATCTACGAAACCTATTTAGTAGTTTTCGTAGTATTTAAAGTTTAACATTAAGACTATTAGTTTCTTATCTGCTAAAATACTATCTTGCGACCATCAAAGTTTATATTTTTACTTCTCAATTTAAATTAAGCTTTGATAAGTCATAGCGCTTATCGTATAATAAACTAATAAGTTACGATAATGAAAAAGCGTATTTTAGGTTTCTGGGAAATCTGGAACATGAGTTTCGGTTTTCTAGGAATTCAATTTGGTTTTGCTCTTCAAGGAGGATTTATGTCTCGTATTTTTCAGACACTAGGTGCTGAAAAAGATAGTATTCCACTCTTATGGATTGCAGCTCCTCTTACAGGATTAATAATACAACCCATAATAGGTTATTTAAGTGATAAAACTTGGCATCCCAAGCTAGGTCGTCGACGCCCATATTTTCTTATCGGTGCGATATTAAGTTCTATAGCCTTATTCCTAGTGCCGCATTCTCCTGCATTATGGATAGCAGCAGGATTCCTTTGGATTTTAGATGCATCTATTAATGTTAGTATGGAGCCTTTTAGAGCTTTAGTAGCGGATAAACTACATGAGTCTCAACGTTCCTATGGTTTTGTTGTACAAACCTTAATTATAGGTATTGGTACTTGGGTGGCTAGTAATTTACCTTGGTTGGTTAATTATTTAGGTGTAAGTAATGAAGCTGCTCCAGGAGTTGTGCCTATGTCTGTTAAAGTGGCTTTTGCAATTGGAGCTTTTGTTTTTATTACTAGTATTCTTTATACCATTTTTACTACTGATGAATATCCGCCTGAGGATATGGAAGCTTTCAAAAAGATGAAGGCAGAAACTAAAGGTCATTTTATAAGAGATATTATTGAAAATATTGGGAATATGCCTCCTACCATGATAAAACTAGGAGTAATTCAGTTTTTTAGCTGGTTTGCCTTTTTTACCATGTGGAGTTTGGCAACCCCAGCACTTACAGAGCATGTGTACCATGCACCAGCTCCAATAGAAGCAGCATTCGATCTTCAAGATGTTGCACAACAAACAGCTTTTAATGTTGCAAATAAAAAATACCAAGATGCATCAGATAATGTAGGTTCCGCAATGGGAGTTTACGGACTCTCGTCCATGGTTTTTGCATTACTGCTTACTTTCTATGCATCTCGAAAACGAGTAAATCGTAAATACACACATATGGTTTCCCTAATTTTAGGGGGTGTCGGGTTTATTTCTATGTACTATATTCCAGATCCTTCCTATTTATATATAAGCTTTATTTTAGTTGGAATAGCATGGGGGAGTATCTTATCAATGCCATATGCTATGCTTTCAAGTTCTATAGACGCCAAGAAAATGGGTGTTTATATGGGACTCTTTAATATGTTTATTGTACTGCCGCAAATTATTGCCGCTTTAGGGGGAATTAATTATGCCTACAAATTCATAGGAGAGGAAACCATTAATTCAATGATTGTGGCTGGAATTTGCCTTATTCTAGCAGGCTTTGCAAATCTGCTCATTGTAAATAAAAAGGCAATAGCATATACAATAGATTAATACTTGGTTAGAGAGTATTAATTAGGATTACACTTTAAAACAATAAAAATGAATACAGAAAAAGGATTTATATTCGACTTAGATGGTGTTATTGTAGATACCGCTAAGTTTCACTTTTTAGCTTGGAAAAAAGCAGCCGCTACATTCAATTTTGAATTAACGCTAGAACATAACGAACAATTAAAAGGAGTAAGCAGAATCGACTCCTTAAAGAAAATATTAAACTGGGCTAATACATCGGTTTCTCAAGAGGAATTTGATGAGCTCGCAGCAAATAAAAATTCAGATTACTTAACCTATGTGGATAAAATGACCGAGGATGATATTTTACCTGGAGTCAGAGAAATACTAGCTGAAATTAAAGCAAATAATTTCCCCATTGCTTTGGGTTCGGCTAGTAAAAATGCCCCTAAAATATTACAGAAAGTAGGAATCATGGATTTGTTTGATGCTATTGTAGATGGAAATAGTGTTTCTAAAGCAAAGCCAGATCCAGAAGTATTTCTTATTGCTGCTGATAAAATAAATGTTGCGCCAGAAAAATGTATAGTTTTTGAAGATGCAGAAGCAGGAATAGAAGCTGCAAATAGTGCAAAGATGATTTCTGTAGGTTTGGGCAACGAACAGAACTTAAAGGAAGCCGATTATAATTTCTCGAGCTTCACCGAAATAACATTCAATTTTTTAAAACAACTTCAACCTAAATAAAAATGAATCAGGATTATATTGTACCAAACGAATGGTCATTAATAGAAGAAGGATTTCAGGCAGCAAAAGTTAAGTCGTCTGAAAGTTTATTTAGTATCGGAAACGGAGCTATGGGGCAACGTGCAAATTTTGAAGAGCATTACTCAGGTGCTACTTTTCAAGGAAGTTATATTGCAGGTGTCTATTATCCAGATAAAACTCGTGTAGGGTGGTGGAAAAATGGATATCCAGAATATTTTGCTAAAGTACTTAATGCTCCAAATTGGATTGGAATAAACGTATTGGTAAACGGCGAGATGTTAGATTTAAATACCTGTAAATCGGTTGAAGATTTTCGCAGAGAATTGAATATGCAAGAAGGGTGGCACAAACGTAGTTTTAAAGCCACACTTCCTAATAATATAGAAGTTGAAGTTACTGCAACACGTTTCTTGAGTTTAGAAATGGACGAAGTTGGAGCAATTAAATATGAAGTTACTCCTTTAAATAACGATGCAGAGATAACTTTCTTACCGTATGTAGATGGTGGGATTACTAATGAAGATACCAATTGGGATGATGCCTTTTGGGATGTCTATAATACAGGTACAGAAAATGATTTTGGATATGTGGTTTCTAAAACCAATAAAACCGAATATCATGTTTGTACTGGGATGATAAGTACTGTGTTTTTAAATGAAGATAAAATTGAAGTTGCTTCAGAAGAAAATATCGAACCTTTAAAAACTACTTTTACTTATAAAGTGCCTACAAAAAAGGGTCAGACAGCTTCCATTGAAAAAATGGCGGGATATGTAACTTCCTTAAATCATAAAAAAGAAGATTTAGTAGCTGCTTCAAAATCGGTGTTGAGTAAAGCTTCAGATTTAGGTTTCGATGCTTTATTGCAAACCCAGAAAGATGCTTGGGCTTCTATTTGGGAAATGGCAGATATTACTATCGATGGAGATGTAAAAGCACAACAGGGAATCCGTTTTAATATTTTTCATTTAAATCAGACATATTTAGGGAAAGATGCACGCCTAAATATTGGTCCAAAAGGATTTACTGGAGAGAAATATGGAGGGAGTACTTATTGGGATACCGAGGCCTATTGTATTCCTTTTTATATGGCTACCAAAGACGATCAAGTAGCGAGAAACCTTTTAAAATATCGTTACAACCATTTAGGAAAAGCTATTGAGAATGCCGGAAAGTTAGGCTTTAAAAATGGAGCTGCCTTGTATCCAATGGTTACAATGAACGGAGAGGAAAGCCATAACGAATGGGAAATTACTTTTGAAGAAATTCACCGTAATGGATCCATGGTTTATGCTATTTATAATTACGTTCGTTATTCTGGAGATTACAGTTACATTCCAGAAATGGGATTAGAAGTAATGATTGCAATTGCACGTTTTTGGCATCAAAGAGCAAACTTTTCTAAGGATAAAAATAAGTATGTAATCTTAGGAGTTACAGGCCCAAATGAATATGAGAATAATGTGAATAACAACTGGTTTACAAACTACATCGCAAAATGGTGTATTGAGTATGCTACAGAAAATATAGAGAAAGTTAAGGCTGAATATGCTACAGATTACGAGCGTATTATTGCCAAGGCAAATCTTTCTTCAGAAGAAATAAAACAATGGTTGGAAGTTGCTCAAAACATGTATTTCCCATATAGTGAGGAGCATCAGGTGTATTTACAACAAGATGGTTTCTTAGATAAAGAATTGATTACTGTTGAAAACCTGTCTAAAGAAGAACGCCCAATAAATCAGAAATGGTCTTGGGATCGTATTTTACGTTCTCCATATATAAAACAAGCCGATACATTACAAGGATTTTACTTCTTCGAAGATCATTTTAGCAAAGAAGAATTGGAGCGTCATTTTGATTTTTATGAACCATTTACGGTACACGAATCTTCTTTATCGCCGTGTGTGCATAGTATTCAAGCTGCAGTTCTAAATAAAATGGAACAGGCTTATAATTTCTATTTACGTACCTCACGTTTAGATTTGGATGATTATAACAAAGAAGTTCATGAAGGGCTACATATCACTTCGATGGCTGGAACATGGATGAGTATTGTTGAAGGTTTTGGAGGAATGCGTGTTAAAGATGGAAAACTGACTTTCGAGACTAGAATTCCGAAGCAGTGGAAAGCATTTTCTTTTAAAGTGAATTTTAGAGGAAGTATTGTAAAAGTAAACGTTTCTCATGCTGAAACTACATTTACAGTTGATGGTGACAAGGATTTGAAAATTAAATTGAATGGAGAAGAAGTTGTTGTAAAAGCAACTTCGAAAGTAGCTTAATATGAAAAAGATAATTATAAATATTTGTATTCTTTTATTAGCAGTGGGGAGCCTTTCTGCGCAGGGGTTAAAATCACCAAATGGAGATTTCTCTATGGGTTTTTCTCTGCTGAAAGATGGTACTCCAACATACAAGCTTACCTATAAAGGAAAAGCAATCATCAAAGAAAGTAAACTTGGTTTTGAGTTAAAAGATGATGATACGTCGTTACTTAATGGTTTTTCTGTTGAAGACACACAGACTAGTACTTTTAATGAAACTTGGAAACCAGTTTGGGGAGAAGTTTCAGAAATTAAAAATCATTATAATGAATTAGCAGTAACATTAAATCAGAAATCGACGGATAGAAAGATGACAATTCGCTTTCGTTTATTTGATGATGGTTTAGGTTTCCGTTATGAGTTTCCGAAGCAGAAAAATTTAGTGTATTTCGTAATCAAAGAAGAGCGTACGCAGTTTGCAATGGCTGGAGATCATACAGCATTTTGGATTCCTGGAGATTATGATACGCAAGAGTATGATTATACAGAATCTAAGTTGTCTGAAATCCGTGGAAAAATGGATCAGGCGATTACGCCAAATGCTTCGCAGCAACCATTTTCGAAAACAGGTGTACAGACTTCTTTAATGATGAAAACGGAAGATGGATTGTATATAAACTTGCATGAGGCAGCTTTGATAAACTATTCAACTATGCATCTTAATTTAGATGATACAAACATGGTTTTCCAATCTTGGCTAACACCAGATGCAAATGGTGATAAAGGGTATTTGCAAGCGCCATTCAATACGCCTTGGAGAACAATTATTGCTAGCGATGATGCCCGAGATATCTTGGATTCAAAAATGACATATAACTTAAATGAACCATCTAAAATAGAAGATACTTCTTGGATAAAACCAGTAAAATATGTTGGTGTTTGGTGGGAAATGATTACGGGGAAAAGTTCTTGGTCTTATACAAACGATTTTCCTTCTATAAAGTTAGGAGAAACCGACTATTCTAAAGCTACTCCTAGCGGTACACATGGAGCGACTACAGCAAATGTTAAGAAATATATCGACTTTGCTGCAGAAAATGGCTTTGATGCTGTTTTAGTGGAAGGCTGGAATGTAGGATGGGAAGATTGGTTTGGAAAATCTAAAGATTATGTATTTGATTTTGTAACGCCTTATCCAGATTTCGACGTGGAAGAGGTTCATAGTTACGCTAAATCTAAAGGTATTAAAATGATGATGCATCATGAAACTTCTAGTTCTGTTCGTAATTATGAGCGACATATGGATGCAGCGTATAAATTTATGAACGATAACGGATATACTTCTGTAAAGAGTGGTTATGTAGGTGATATTTTACCGAGAGGTGAAAATCATTATAATCAGTGGATTGTAAATCATTATCAATATGCATTAGAAAAAGCAGCCGATTATAAAATAATGGTAAATGCTCATGAAGCAGTACGTCCAACGGGAGTTGCAAGAACATACCCGAATTTAATTGGAAATGAATCGGCGAGAGGAACAGAATACCAAGCTTTTGGAGGTTCTAAGCCAAATCATGTTACGGTATTGCCATTTACACGTTTAATTGGTGGCCCGATGGATTATACTCCGGGGATTTTCGAAATGGATATCAGTAAAATGAATCCAGACAATCACTCGCATTTAAATGCAACTATTGCCAATCAGTTGGCGCTATATGTAACTATGTATAGTCCGTTGCAAATGGCGGCAGATACTCCAGAGAATTACAATCGCTTTCCAGATGCTTTTCAGTTTATAAAAGATGTTGCTGTAGATTGGGATGATAGCAAGTATTTGGAAGCCGAGCCAGGTAAATACGTTACTGTAGCACGTAAAGCGAAAGAAACTAATAATTGGTTTGTTGGTAATGCAAATGGATTGGAGAAACGTACTTCAGAAATTAAACTAGATTTTTTAGATAAAGGCAAAAAGTACGAAGCTATAATTTATGCAGATGCTAAAGATGCGCATTACAAAACCAATCCGCAGGCATATAAAATCACAAAACAAACGGTTACTAATAAAACTAAATTGACTATCGATTCTGCTTCTGGAGGAGGATTTGCAATTAGTATTATTGAAAAATAAATTAAAAAGTATCCGTAAGAAAGAATCATGAATATCCATAAATCAATTTAATTATGAAAAGACGATACATTCAGTTTATGGTGGCGCTTTTAATTTTTAGCGGTTTTACTGCTGAAGCGCAAATCAAGAAAATAGAACCTCCATTTTGGTGGAGTGGAATGCAGAAAAGTGAAGTTCAATTAATGGTTTATGGAGATGATATTTCTTCATTAGAACCAGAAATTGATGGTTTGGAGATTAAAGAGGTGAAAAAAACCGAAAACCCAAACTATCTGTTTATAACTATTGAAACAAAAGGAGTTTCAGCAAAAAACTACACCATCAATTTTAAGAAAGATGGGAAAGTAGTTTCTAAGCAAGCGTATGAGATAAAATCAAGGAAAGAAAATTCAGCTAATAGAAAAGGATTTGATTCTTCGGATATGATTTACTTGCTTATGCCAGATCGTTTTGCAAATGGTAATCCTAAAAACGATAGCAATTCAGCATTAAAAGAAAAAGCGAATAGGGAGTTACAAGGTGGACGCCATGGAGGAGATATCCAAGGAATTATAGATCATTTAGATTATATCGAAGACTTGGGGGCTACTGCTATTTGGAGCACGCCATTGGGAGAAGATGACGATGAGGTATATTCTTACCATACCTACGCGCAAAGCGATGTTTATAAAATTGATGCCCGATACGGAACGAATGAAGATTATAAAAGATTAGCTAGTGAGATGCATAAAAAAGGCATGAAACTAATCATGGATTATGTGGTTAATCATTGGGGAGCGGAGCATTGGATGGTTAAAGATTTACCAACTTACGATTGGATCCATCAGTTTCCGGGATATGCGCAGACTAATTATAGAATGAGCACACAAATGGATCCAAATGCTTCTGAAATTGATTTTAAGATGTGTATGGATGGATGGTTTGTAAAATCGATGCCCGATTTAAATCAGAACAATCCATTGGTTTTAAATTATCTTATTCAGAATGCTATTTGGTGGATTGAATATGCAGATTTAGATGGGTTTCGTGTAGATACATATTCTTATAATGATAAAGAAGGAGTAGCAACTTGGACAAAAGCGATTATGGATGAGTATCCAAATTTTAACATCGTTGGAGAGATATGGATGCATGACCAAGCGCAAATTGCATATTGGCAAAAGGATAGTAAAGTAGGTGCTATTCAAAACTACAACTCACATTTACCAAGTGTAATGGATTTTACATTGCACGACGCTGTAACAGCTGTTTTTAATGAAGAGAATCCTTCTTGGGATAAAGGAACAATCCAGTTGTATGATAATTTTGTTAATGATTTTTTATATCCTGATATCGATAATATCCTTGTTTTTGCTGAAAATCATGATACAGGAAGAATCAATGAGATTTATAACAATATTGAAGATTATAAATTAGTAATGACATTGATGGCTACCGTTCGTGGGATTCCACAACTTTATTACGGCTCTGAAATAGGAATGAAAGGTGATAAAGGAAAAGGTGATGGCGATATCCGTAGAGATTTTCCTGGAGGATGGGAAGGTGATGCAAATAATGCTTTTTCAAAGGAAACAAGAACAGACACGCAAAATGCGTATTTTAATTTCACCTCAAAACTTTTCAATTGGAGAAAGAATAAAACGGTTATTCATTCAGGAAAAACTACACAATATATCCCACAGGACGAGGTGTATGTTTACTTCCGTAGTAATGAAAATGATACTGTTATGGTGGTAATTAATAACAGTAAAGATGCACGTACGTTAGATTTAAGCCGTTTTAAAGAGAATTTAAAAGATACCACAACTGGTAAAGATATTATTTCTGAAAAGAGTTTATCACTAGAAAACACACTAGAAATAGCAGGAAAATCTAGTTATATAATCGAAATTAAGTAGGGGTGATTAATGAATAAGAATAAAATTCATAAAATGATAAAGCTAAAAAATGCCATCCTTTGTGTAATCTTATTATCTTTAGTAGGCGCTTGTAGCAATACTAAAAAAATGGAGAATAAAAAGGAAAATCAGCATTCAAAAATTGTAATATATCAAGTGTTTACGCGCTTGTTTGGAAACACTAATACCACCAATAAACCTTGGGGAACCATTGAAGAGAATGGTGTTGGAAAGTTTGCCGATTTTACAGATAAGGCTTTAGAAGAAATTAAAGAATTAGGAATTACCCATATTTGGTATACGGGAGTTCCACACCATGCTTTGGTTAATGATTATACAGCCTACGGAATCTCTAATGACGATCCTGAAGTGGTGAAAGGGCGTGCTGGTTCGCCTTATGCTGTGAAAGATTATTACAATGTAAATCCAGATTTAGCTACAGATCCTGCAAATCGTCTGGAGGAGTTTAAGCAGCTTATAGATAGATCTCACAAGCATAAATTAAAGGTTATTATAGATATTGTTCCCAATCATGTGGCTCGAAATTATGAGGGGATTACTAATCCTGAAGGCGTGGAGAGTTTTGGTGCTTCAGATGATGTTTCGGTAGCTTATAATAAAGACAACAGTTTTTATTACAATCCCGGGGAAGCCTTTTCTTTACCAGATTGGAAGGATGGATATTCGCCTTTAGGGGGAGCAGAAAATGCTTTGATTGATGGTAAATTCGATGAAAATCCTGCAAAATGGACAGGCAACGGATCACGAGCTTCCAAACCAGACCAGAATGATTGGTATGAAACGGTGAAAGTAAATTATGGAGTTTCTCCAGATGGTCACCGAGATTTTGATACCCTTCCAGAGAATTTTAATCAGGAGTCGTATAAAAAACACTTTGAGTTTTGGCAAGATAAAGAGGTGCCAGCTTCATGGATAAAATTTCGTGATATTGCCTTGTATTGGATTGATTATGGAGTAGATGGTTTCCGTTATGATATGGCAGAAATGGTGCCTGTAGAATTTTGGAGTTATATGAATTCTGCCATCAAAATGAAAAATCCAGATGCCTTTTTAATGGCCGAAGTTTATAATCCAGATCGCTATAGAGATTATTTGCACTTAGGAAAAATGGATTATTTGTATGATAAGGTAGATATGTACGATTCGTTAAAGCATATTATGAAGGGCTACGGGTGGACAGATCATATTCCTGTGGTGCGAAATAAGTTTAACGATATAGAGCATAATATGCTGTATTTCTTAGAGAATCATGACGAACAACGTATTGCGAGTCCAGAGTTTGTAGGAAATGCAGAAACTGCTAAACCAGCGATGACAATGTTGGCAACAATTGGAACATCGCCTTTAATGATTTATTTCGGACAAGAAGTAGGGGAGCCGGGAGCAGAAGATGCTGGTTTTGGTGATCCGAGTAGGACTTCTATTTTCGATTATATTGGTGTTCCAACGCATCAAAGGTGGATGAATGGCGGTAAGTATGATGGCGGACAATCTACAGCTGAGGAAAAAGAGCTAAGAGACTTTTATAAGCGCCTGCTTAATGTTGCAATTAGTAATGAAGCCTTAACTGGCGAGAGCAGAGAGATACATTATTATAATAAAGACCATACAGAGAATTACGATCATCGAGTGTTTTCTTTTGTTAGATATTCCGAAGATCAGAAGCTAATCGTTGTGTCTAATTTTGATACAGATGTTTCTCATGAATTTGAATTACGTATTCCTAAAGATATCATCTCTAAGTGGAATTTATCAGAAGAGGAATATGAGCTAAATGACCTTTTATACCAGCAGAAAGGAAAGTTAATATTAAAAAATGGTGAAGGTTTTATAAAGGTATCTCTTGCTCCATTAGAATCATTTATTTTTGAGCTTTCAATAAATGAATAGCGATAAAAATGATAAAAAAAGGATTGATTTTTGGTACACTTCTGGTACTTTTTCAAAGTTATAGTCAAATGGAAGAACCTATAGTTATAGGGCATCGTGGTGCGAAAGGACATATAGTTGAGAATAGTTTGCCTTCTATTGAGAAAGGAATAGAACTAGGCTCTGATGCTATAGAAATAGATGTTTTTAAAATAGCAGACGGTTCTGTAGTTGTATTTCATGATGATACCTTAGACCGATTAACAGAAGCTTCTGGGGCTATAGAAAAGTACACAAAGTCTACCCTAGATGAGGTGCTTTTAGAAGGAGGAGTGAAAATTCCAACTTTAGAAGAGGTTTTAGATTTAATAGACAAGAGAGCGGTGCTTAATATAGAACTTAAAGGAGCTGGTACTGCTGAACCAGTTTATAAGATCATGAAAAAGTACATGGCTGATAAAGGATGGAAGAAAGAAGACTTTATTATTTCTAGTTTTAAATGGGACGAATTGGAGGAAATGCGAGGTCTAGACAACGAAATTCCTATTGGAGTTCTCACTAGTAAAGATATGATTGGTGCTATGAATGAAGCTAAAAAAGTAAATGCCGTAGCGATACATCCTCATTTTAAAGCATTAACAAAAGAAAATGTAGCGGAAGCACAAAAGGAAGGATTTAAGATTTATACATGGACGGTAAATACTCCTGAAGATATAAAATTAGTAAAGTCGTTATATGTAGATGGTGTTATTACGGATTACCCTGAGCGTGTAAATTAAAGAACAACATATTTCTATAATTGTTCGTGAACTAACTAACTAAAAGTTTCCATATAACTCAACTTTTAGCTACATTTGTTTGAATATAACAACAAATAAGCTGTATGAAACCAAAATTTGAGGTGGTTTTTCTTGAACAAGCTATAGACTTATATCCAAATTGGATGCTAAGGCGAAAAAGAAAATCTACTTCAATTTGGATAAAGCGAAACTCGAAAATAATCCTAAGCTGTTTAAGAAGCTAACAAACGATATTTGGGAGTTTAGAACAATCTATCAAGGAGTTCAATACAGACTTTTTGCTTTTTGGGATAAAACAGACCATACTGAAACACTCGTGTTATCAACGCATGGAATGATAAAAAAGGTGAGTAAGGTTCCAAAATCGGAAATTGAGAAAGCATTGAAGATAAGAGCTAAATATTTTGATGACTAAACTTAAAGTTATGGCAACAAAAAATAAGAAAATTAAAATGATGACACTTGACCAAATGAAGGACAAGGACATTGGAGAAATTGGAACACCAGAGAGAGATAAATACGAATTTGACTTGCGAATGGAAGTTCTTGGAGAAATGATAAAGTCTGTGCGTAAAGAGCGGAATTTAACGCAAGAACAACTTGGAGAATTGATAGGAGTACAGAAATCACAAATCTCCAAACTGGAAAGAAATACTAAAAATGTAACTATAGAAACGATTTTAAAGGTATTTAAAGCGTTGGAAGCAAATGTTAGATTTAGCGTGGAAATGAACGAATCTGAATTTAAAGTAGCATAATCTAAGTAGCAGACATATAACGCGACTATCTAAAACCATCTTTTTAAATTTAAATAGATGGTTTTTCATTTTTGTGTATTTTTGAATAATTCCCCTCTACAATAAATTAGTATTCAATGAAAAAAGCGCTTGTATTATTACTGGTGAATGTAGCGGGAATCATAATTATTTCAGCACAAGAACGTTTTTTAAGTCTTCAGTCCAAAGACAGCATAAATGGCTCTCCTAGATATAAGACTAGTTTAGGGGCTAATTTAAAGCTGAATGGGTATTTTGATATTTTTGGAGGACTTCAAGATAGTGAGACTTTTAATATTGGAAATATTAATGTTTTTGGAACTGATGATTCCAAGAGCCTTAAAGTTGATATGTATCAAACTCAGATAAAATGGGAAACTAGCGTCGTTTTAAAAGATGGAAAGAAGATAAGTGCTGTAATAGAAACCGATTTCTGGGGTGGCGATGGACATATCCGATTAAGAAAGGCGTATGTAGAAACTGAGCATTGGCAAATTGGTCAGAATTGGAATAACTTCGGCGATGAGGTCTTATGGCCAGATATTATGGAATGGGAAGGACCTCCATCTGGGATATGGCTTAGAACGCCACACGTAAAATATAAGAATACACTTCGGAATGAGAATTTTATATATGAGATTAGTTTAGAGGCGCCAATGACCGATTATGAGCGCTTCCCAGATATAGAACCCTATGTAGAAGAAGCTACTCAGTTCACACCAGATCTTACTTTTGCAATGAAATACGAGAAGCCTTGGGGGCATATCAGACTGTCTTCTGTTTACAGGCATATACGCTACAAACTGGATGGAAATGAAGATAGTTTTTTTGGCTACGGGTTTAGTCTTTCAGGGATATATAGCGCTGTAGAATCGAAAAATAACTTTCAGTATCAATTTGTTTCAGGAAAAGGAATTACCGCCTATATGACTACTATAGCAGGTCAAGGTTATGATGGTTACCCTACCGTTAATGATGATTTTAATGCTACCCCAGCTTTAGGAGGGTGGTCTTCTTACGAGTATTATTTTGCTCCAAAATGGCACAGTAGTTTTGTGCTAGGATATACTCAATATTATACAGATAATATGGAACGCTATATTGTTACCGATGAAATTGATTCAGGGGAATTGTTTTTAGACGGAGATGTAAAGAATTACCATTATTATGGAATTGTAAACCTTATGTTCGATCCATATGAGCGAATGACCGTTGGATTGGAATTAGATTACGGAGTGAAAACCTTAGATGCACAAGGGCATTTAAACAATGTTTTTGTAGACAATAGCAAAACCCGAGATGCCATGCGGATAAGCTTCGGATTCATGTTTTATTTTTAATGCTTTAGTTTTTATACCGCTGATACAAATTTTCAAGTTCTGTAAGTTTTAAAACGCTCAATTTAAAATAAGCGTACCTTTGCTTCATGGTTTTCGATGTAATAATAGTAGGTGGCGGAGCAGCCGGATTTTTTTCAGCAATACAAATAGCGACACATAATCCGCAGTTAAAAGTAATTATTTTAGAGCGTGGAAAAGAGGTGCTTACCAAGGTTAAAATCTCTGGTGGTGGGCGTTGTAATGTTACGCATGCTGAATTTGTGCCAAATGAATTGGTAAAGTCTTACCCTAGAGGTGAAAAAGAACTCCGAGGACCTTTCCATACATTTTGTAGCGGAGATACGGTAGCCTTTTTTGAAGAAAGGGGAGTTGCTTTAAAGATTGAAGAGGATGGAAGGATGTTTCCAGAAAGTGATTCTTCGCAAACTATTATCGATTGCTTTTTAAAGGAAACTGAAAAGTATGGAATTAAGGTAAATACAAGTTGCTCTGTTAAAAATATTAGTGCTGTTTCGGGAAGTGATGAATGGAAATTAGAAACATCACAAGGTGATTTTCAAACTAAAAAATTATTAATTGCAACGGGGAGTAATCCTAAAGTATGGAATTTACTTGAATCGGTAGGGCATACTGTTGTTCCTCCAGTACCTTCTTTGTTTACATTTAATATTAAAGACACACGTATTAACGGACTCATGGGGCTATCGGCACCAGCATCGGTGTTGTTGTTGGATAGAAAGGGAAAAGCCTTAAAGCTAAATGGAAACCATAAGGGAGAGGCAAGCGGTCCTTTATTAATCACACATTGGGGAATGAGTGGCCCTGCAATTTTGAAACTATCCGCATGCGGTGCGCGAGAATTATTCGATCTTAATTATCAGTTTAAAATACAGGTAAATTGGCTTTTGGATAGAAATAATCATGAGGTTTTTGAAGCATTAACCAATGTTAAAAACTCCGAAGGAAGAAAGCTTGTTTTTAATACCCGTCCTTTTGATCTGCCAAAGAGATTATGGTTTAAAATACTTGAAGCTTCAGAAATTACAAGCCAAATGAAGTGGGCAGAAGTAAGTAAAATACAATTGCAGAAACTTGCAGATGAACTCACAGAAGCTACTTACCAAGTGAATGGAAAAAGTACTTTTAAAGAAGAGTTTGTTACTGCTGGTGGGGTAGATTTAAAAGAAATCAATTTTAAAAGCTACGAAAGTAAACTGCATAGAAATCTCTTTTTTGCTGGTGAAGTATTAAATATAGATGCTATTACTGGAGGGTTTAATTTTCAAAATGCCTGGACAGGTGCCTTTATAGTCGCAAAGGCAATTACAGAGAGAACCTAACTTTATAAACTTTTTACTTTCAAACGTTACAATTTATTAAAATTTAGATAGTGTTTTTTGACCCTAAGCTTTTTGTTAGTGAAGTATTAAATATAGCTGTTTCAACTGAAGGGTATAATTTTTTAAATACTTTGACAGGAACTTTTATATTCATAAGGGCAATCACAGAGAGAATCTAACTTTACAAACTTTCTACTTTCAAACTTTATAACTTCCTTCAATTCAGTTGCCAAATACTAAAATTGAGAACAGTAGCAAAGCAAACCCATAATAAGTACGGAATCAGTAAATAAGCAGCAGTTTTATTAACCACTTTAAACCATTTTATAGTAAGAATTATAAGCACTAAAAGTGTAATTATAATTAATAAAGCCCAAAATGGTTTTTGAAATCCGAAGAAGACAATACTCCACATGGCATTAAGTAATAATTGGAATCCAAAATGATACAATGCTGTTTGTACCCATAGGTGGTAAAATCCTTTTGCCCAAACAATTCCAGCGGCAACGCCCATCATAATATATAGAACAGTCCAAACGGGAGCAAAAATCCAATTTGGCGGATTAAAACTTGGTTTGTTTAGTGTTGTAAACCATGTGTCTACAGAACTCTGCGTAGCAAATCCAGAAAGAAATCCTACCAATAAACAGATAGCTACGGCGATTATAATTTTGGTTATTTTGTTTGGCATAAGCTTGTTGTATAGCACTAAATTAGTAATTTATTTTCAATAAAAAGAACGTCAATAGCGGTCGGGCAGATTTTTTTTAAAGGAGCAGTCAACAAGGTATTTTGCTTATATTTGCGCAAATTTAGTATGCTAATGACTACAGATGTATTTATCCCAGCTCCTTATGTAAATAAGCTCGAAAATGGAAGTTGTACATGGCAATCTCCAAGTAACATTGCTTTAGTAAAATATTGGGGGAAGTTAGAGAATCAGATTCCTGCAAATCCTTCTATTAGTTTTACGTTGGATAACTGCCATACTAGAACAACTTTGGAGTATGTAAAAAAAGAATCGGGTGATGATAAAAGTACATTCAGCTTTAAAGTTTACTTAAACGATGAGCTAAAAGAAGATTTTGCACCTAAAATTGAAGTTTTCTTTAAGCGAGTAGTAGTATACCTTCCTTTTTTAAAAGAGTATCATTTCACAATAAAAACTTTTAATTCTTTCCCTCATAGTAGTGGGATTGCTTCCTCAGCTAGTGGTATGAGTGCACTTGCGTTGTGTTTAATGGATCTTGAAAAGCAGTTATTGGGATCTATGGAGAAAGATTTTTTTAATAAAAAGGCATCTTTTTTAGCACGATTAGGATCTGGTAGTGCTTGCAGAAGTATAGAAGGACCTATTGTTGGCTGGGGAGCACATAAAAACATTGAGGGTAGTACCGATTTGTATGGTGTACAATATTCAGGAGCCGTACATAAAGTTTTTGAGAATTATCAAGATACTATTTTATTGGTTGATGTAGGAGAGAAAAAAGTGAGTAGTACCGTTGGGCATAGCTTAATGAACGGACATCCTTTTGCTGAAGAACGATTTAAGCAAGCACATACAAATCTAGATAAGTTAAAAGAGATTTTTGAAAGTGGAAATCTAAATAGTTTTATCGAAGTGGTAGAGAGCGAGGCGTTAACGCTTCATGCCATGATGATGACTTCCATTCCTTATTTTATTCTGTTGAAGCCAAATACGTTGCAGATAATAGATAAGATTTGGGGGTATAGAAAGACAACAGGAAGCAAGATTTGTTTTACATTAGATGCTGGTGCGAACGTACATATATTGTATCCTGAAAATGAGAAAGAAACGGTTCTTAATTTTATAAAGAGCGAACTCGTTGCATATTGTAAAAACGGGAAGTATATTTGTGACCAAATTGGATTTGGAGCAAAAAAGCTGTAAATTAGTTAAAGTATAACATTACGCTATAGACTTAAATGAAAGGTCCTTTATTTTACTCAAAAATATTACTCTTCGGAGAATATGGAATTATCAAAGATTCCAAAGGCTTATCAATACCTTATAACTTCTATAATGGAGCACTTAAGGTAAGTGATGATTTATCTGCAGAAGCGGCAAAATCTAACGAGAGTCTTAAAAGGTTTTCTTTGTATTTAAGTGAACTAGAACAATCACATCCTAGTCTGGTTTCTTTCGATTTAGAGAAACTAAATACAGATGTGGAAAAAGGGATGTATTTCGATAGCAGTATCCCTCAAGGGTATGGTGTTGGGAGTAGCGGTGCTTTGGTAGCAGCTATTTACGACAAATATGCTTCGGATAAAATTACGGTACTAGAAAACTTAACAAGAGAGAAATTACTTAAGCTGAAAGAAATATTCGGGGCAATGGAATCATTTTTCCATGGTAAATCTTCAGGATTAGATCCTTTGAATAGCTATTTGAGTCTACCAATTTTAATCAATTCGAAAGATAATATTGAGCCAACTGGTATTCCTTCTCAAACAATAGATGGAAAAGGAGCTGTGTTTTTATTAGATAGCGGGACTACGGGAGAAACTGCTCCTATGGTACAGATATTTATGGAAAACATGAAGCAGGAAGGTTTTAGAAACATGCTAAAAAATCAGTTTATAAAACAAACCGATGCTTGTGTTGATGATTTTTTAAAGGGAGATGTGAAATCACTTTTCGGAAATTTAAAGCACCTTTCTAATACCGTCTTAAATAACTTTAAGCCAATGATTCCAGCGCAGTTTCATAAACTTTGGAAACATGGAATCGACACCAACGATTATTATTTAAAACTCTGCGGTTCTGGTGGCGGAGGTTATATCCTAGGATTTACACAAGATATAGAAAAAGCAAGAAAAGCATTAGAAGGGCATAAATTAGAAGTAGTGTATAACTTCTAAAACTCATTTTACTTTATGTTTAATCGGGGGCAAAAGCTATTATTTTTAAAGTTGTTGAGCCTCTTCTCCGTGGTGCGAGGTTATAATGTATTGGTTATTGCTATTGCCCAATATTTAACGTCCATTTATATTCTTGCGCCAGAAATTCCTGTTAGAGAAGTATTATTCGATCCTAATTTGTTTGCTATTGTAGTCGCTTCTGCAATTGCGATTGCTTCAGGATATATTATCAACAGCTTTTATGATGTAGAAAAAGACCTTATCAATAGGCCAACAAAGACAATGTTGGATAGATTGGTGAGTCAGCGGTTTAAGCTATCCGCTTATTTTGTGCTTAATTTTATATCTGTAATTTTTGCTAGCTATGTATCCTTTCGTGCGGTTGTATTTTTCTCGTTGTATATCTTCGGAATTTGGATTTATTCACATAAGCTTAAAAAAATCCCTTTTGTAGGGAATTTTGTGTCTGCAACGCTTGCTATTACTCCGTTTTTTGCTGTTTTTGTTTATTATAAAAACTTCCAACCTGTAATTTTTGTACATGCAATATTCTTATTCCTTATCATTCTTATCAGAGAAATGGTAAAAGATTTAGAAAATTTAAAAGGAGATATAGCTCAGAATTATAAAACAATCCCTGTTGTTTATGGAGAGCGGACTTCAAAAATATTGATTACCTGTTTAAGCTTATTAACCTTTATTCCTGCCATTTTATTAGTAACAGCATTTAAAGTAGGGCACATGTATATTTTCTTTTATGCATGCATGCTATTAATACTTGTTTTTATGGTGTTCTTATGGCGCTCCTCAACAAAGATGCATTATTTAGTATTACACAATATTTTGAAGTTTATTATTGTTTCTGGGGTGCTCAGTATCTTATTGATTGATATAGATTTAGTGTTGAATAGGATAATGTAAAAAAAATAGCCCTTAACATAAAGCTAAGGACTATGTGGTTTGGAGGATTTTTTAAAACCTTATTCTCCCTCTACAATTATAAAATTTGATCTTCGGTTTAGAGAATGTTCTTCCTCGCTACAGCTAACACCATTAGAACATTTATTTTTTAGTTTTGTTTCTCCAAAGCCTCTAGCACCCTCAATTCTATTTGCTGCTATTCCGTTTGCAATGAGATAGCGTTTTGTGTTTTCTGCTCTAGAATTAGAGAGTTTTAAATTATACTCATCAGAACCTCGTGAGTCTGTATGAGATTCAATCATAATATTTATGTTTGGAAATTCTTTCATAACATATAATACTTTTTCGAGTGCAATTTCTGCTTGAGGTGTAATATCAGATTTGTTCAATTCAAAATATATAGGATCTACATCTATTTTAAGCTGATTTCCTTCTTTTATAGTAAGACTTTTTAAAGATGTTAAATAGACATCATTGTCTTGAAGTTCTTTCTGAGGGTTATTTGTAGTCTTTGCAAGGATTGTTTTAGAGGTATATTCAGGCTTAGAAAACACTAACTGATGTTCTCTCTTAAAAGGTAATTTTGCTTGATAGTAGCCTTCTTCATTTGTTGTTATTTCTTGAATAATAGTATCCACTATGATATCCCGTATTTTAATCGAAGTACTTGGAATTGGTTCTTTTGTTTTTTCATCATATACATGGCCAGAAAATAACTGGTGTTGTAAGGGAGGATTTTTTTTGAAGTAATAAATATCATCATCTCCTTTCCCCATACTACGATTTGAAGCAAAGTAACCACTTAGGTCTTCTGGATTATAAATAAAGCTTATGTCGTCCATATTGCTATTTAGTCCAGGTCCCATATTTAATGGGATTTCGTAGTTATCTTTTGATTTAATTGTACTTTTAAATATATCCAACCCTCCTAATCCATAATGAGCATCTGATGAAAAATATAGAATACTATCAGTAATAAATGGAAACATCTCTCTTCCAGCAGTATTTATTGTAGCGCCTAAATTTATAGGCGTATTTGTTTTTCCATCCTCATAAATTTCTGCCATATATATATCAGATTCACCATATCCGCCAGGCATATTGGAAACAAAATATAAGTAGTTGCCATCTGGAGAAATAGCTGGGTGTCCACACGAATATTCTACATTATTGAAATCTAATGATTCGATATTTGTAATAATATCCCCATTTATATACCCTCTTACAATCTCGAAATTAGAGGTTCCCTCTTTATCGGTTTTAAGTTTCTTGTTGGAAGAGTAATTACGAGAGAAGTAAACAAATTTTCCATTTTTACCAAATGTAAGTGTAGCATCATGAAATTTAGTCTGTGTATTTATACCAAATTTTTCAGGATTTTTAAGTTCTCCATTTCCTTTATTCCTTTCAGCAATATAAAGGTCTAAATAGGGTTGTTCATTCCACGCATATAAATTATCCTTTGCAACAGCAGTATCTCTAGCTGAAGAAAAAATTAAATGATCTTTGTAGAACATTGGAGCAAAATCTGACTTAGAAGTGTTAATAGCTACATTTCTAATGTTGTATAGTGAATCGGATTCTTTTAAGCTATCTAGATTGCTCTTTTGTATGGTGATAGCCTCAATTCTATTATAATCGTCAGCATAATACTCTTTAATTAAAAGGTTTGCTTTTTTATAATCTCTACTCGATCTTGTAGATTGTAAATATTTAATAAATGTACTCTCTTTAATTTGTTTGTTCTTTAGTGTATATAATTTTTCGTACCATAAGTATGCATTTTTATAATCTGCAATATTAAAATAGCTATTAGCAAGATTTTCAATTACATCTGTGTTTATATTTTTCGAATTATTAATTGCCTTCTCATAGCGTTTTGCAGCCTCTTTAAAATGGAAATTAGCATATAGCTCATCAGCTTTCCATGTGTTTTTTTGTGCAGCAAGGCTAGAGGTTATGAATAGTGTTATTAGTATTAGTTTTTTCATCTTTGTAGGTTTTAAAAGAATCTAGGTGAACGTGCTCTTCTATTAAAGTTTGGTAATGTGTATTGTAATATGATCTCGTGAGAACCATCATTATATTTATTAAGTTCTGTGGTAGCATAATCAAAAGCATATCCCGCAAAGAAGTTACGTGAGATTTGGAAGCCTAGCATAAAGCTCATTGCGTCGTTAAAGCGATAAGCCGCTCCAATAGTAAATTTCTCTTGGAGCATAGCATTTAGAGATAGGTCTACAGTTACAGGAGCACCTTCTGTATATTTTAAAAGGGTAGAAGGTTTTAATTTAAAATCTGGTGTAATTTCAAATACATACCCCCCGATAAGATAGAATTGTGTTGTTTGGTCGATTACAATTTCATCGTCATCATTATAAGTTTCTGTTTTGATGAAATTTGGTGTTGAGATTCCAACATACCACGCATCGCTATGTAAATAGGCACCAGCACCAATTATAGGCCTCAAGTTATTTACATTATTATTTAAAATTGGATCTTGAGATTCTGCATATTTCCCCTCAGACCAATCTACATTGAGAATGTCTAGCCCAGCATTCATTCCAAAAGATAAATAAGTATTATAGCTTATGGGTAAATTGTATGAGAAAACACCATTCATATCTAGCTGATTTGATGGACCGATGTTATCATTAATTACAGTTAATCCAACTCCTATTCGTTCTCCAACTCTGCCTCCAACTGTAAGAGATTGAGTTGCTGGGGCTCCATCGAGCCCCACCCATTGAGAGCGATGTATTAATGCAACTTCTAATCTGTTTGCTCCCACATAACCAGAGTTAAGAGAAAGCGTATTATACATATATTGAGTGAATTGAGGTTGTTGTTGTGCTGTGATAACATTAATAGTCCAGAAGAACACTAATGTTATTAATCCTGTTTTATATGGAAATGAAATTTTCATAAGATTTAATTTTTTGAGGTTTTGATTATGGTTTTTAAAATCTATTACCCTCATTGATATGAGTTAAATAGAGTGCATCAATTCTTACTTAGCTATATATAGCCAGCCAGATATATCTTCACCCAGTTCATCTATTTGAAGAGAGTAAAAGTAGACTCCAGCAGGGAGTTGCTTACCTCTATCTACAGCACCGTTTACATTGGCTATCCCTGACCAATTATTTAGATAACCAGTAGTCTCAAATACTTTATTTCCGTATCTGTTAAAGATTTTCAATACATTGTTTGGGTATTGTTCAATACACTCAATCCTAAAGAAATCATTATAACCATCGTTGTTAGGTGTGAATTCATTGAAGACGGTTAAACAACTTAGCTCTATTATTACTTCTGAAGTGTTATTAGAGATATTGTCATCTGTTGGATTTGTTGAGATTATTGTAGCAACATTCGAATGATTTCCAGTAGGATTTACTTGAACCTTAATACTTAGATTTACTGTCTGATTAGGCATTAAGGAAGGGATATTCCACACTCCATTGGAAGGAATATAGTTTCCTTCTGAAGCAGAATGCTGTTGATAGGTAAATCCTGTGGCAATAACCTCATCAATAACTACATCTTTAAATTCAGTTTCTCCACTATTTATTACTTGAATGGTGAACTCAATGTAATCTCCCACTAAAGGATTTATATTATCAACAGTTTTTGATATTGTAATGTCTGAAACTGGAATACTCTCTATAGAAAGCTCATTAGTAGTGTCATCATTGGCTATATTTCCATCAGTATCAGTTACTGTTACTACCACATCATAAACTCCTTCTAGGAGGATATTGTCATCTGGTACTTGAAGTGTCCAAGTATTATCTCCATTATCAGTTAAATCTCCATCACCTTCGTTGTATGTGTTTCCATTTAATTCAATGCTCAAATCATCATTAGAATCCGCTGTTCCAGTAACAATTGGAGTAGGGTCATCGGTAACTATAAGATCTACAGTTGGCGTTGTAGGTGGCGTATTGTCATCAGCAGAAATAATGGTAAGCTCATTAATCGTACCGTCATTAGCTGTATTTCCGTCAGCATTAGTCGCAGTTACTACCACATCGTATACTCCGTCAGGGAGGATATTGTCGTCTGGTACTTGAAGTGTCCAAGTATTATCTCCATTATCAATTAAATCTCCATCACCTTCGTTGTATGTGTTTCCATTTAGCCCAATGCTCAAATCATCATTAGAATCCGCAGTTCCAGTAACAATTGGAGTAGTATCATCTGTGACTATTTGGTCTACAGTTGGCGTTGTAGGTGGCGTATTATCATCAGCAGTAATAACTGTAAGTTCATTTGTAGTGTTATCTGTTGATGAGTTTCCGCTATCGTTTGTAGCCACTGCGATAATATCATAAACACCTCCAGAAAGTGTATTTTCATCAGGAATTTGTAGTGTCCAAGTATCATCTCCATTATCCGTTAAGTTTCCATCTTCTTCAGTATAGATATTTCCATCTAAACCAATATTCAGCGTATCATTAGAATCCGCTGTTCCTGTGATGATAGGAGTTGTGTCTTCAGTAATTAATTGATTTACTGTAGGAATTGTAGGAGTGTTTGCAGGACTGGTTATGGTAAGTTCATTTGTAGTATTATCTGTTGATGAATTTCCATTGTTATTTGTAGCTGTTGCAACTATATCATAAACTCCTTCAGAAAGCATATTTTCATCAGGGATTTGTAATGTCCAAGTATCATCACCATTATCCGTTAGATCTCCATCACCTTCTGTATAATTATTTCCATCTAAAGAAACATTTATATTATCATCAGAATCTGCAGTTCCTGTGATTATTGGTGTTGTGTCTCCCGTTGTTATTTGGTTTACTGTTGGAGTTATAGGGAATGTATCCTCATCAGGACTAACAATTTTAAGTTCATCGGTAGTGGTATCTGTAGCTGTTCCTCCAGAAGCATTCATAACAGTAACAACAACATCATACGTTTTAAAATTTAAGGTGTTGTTAGTCGGTATAGTTAATGCCCATGTGTTATCTCCGTTGTCAAAAAGACTACCATCACCTTTCGTATATGTTTTACCATCTACTGTAACTATGAGGTTGTCGTTAGAATCTGCAGTTCCTGTAATTGTAGGAGTTGTATCTTCTGTAGTTAATTGATTAACAGTGGGAGTTGTAGGGGTGATAATTGCGCTGTTAATAGTCAGTTCATTCGTGGTGTTGTCGCTTGCAGAATTTCCAGCCATATCTGTAGCCGTTACTATTACATCATAAACTCCTTCTGTTAAAGTATTCTCATCTGGAATCTGTAGCGTCCATGTATTGTCATTATTATCAGTTAAATTTCCATCACCTTCTGTGTATAGTATTCCGTTTACTTCAACTGTAAGATCTGTTGTAGAAGTAGCTGTACCATTAATCATTGGAGTGGTGTCTTCTGTAGCTAAGCTATTTACAGTTGGGGTGTTTGGAAGTGTGGCGTCAATCGTTAGTTCATCTGTAGTGGTGTCTACTGAAGTATTTCCGATAGGATCCATTACAGAGGCAACAACATCGTAAACACCTTCTGGAAGCTCATTAGTAGCAGGGATATTTAATGTCCATGTATTGTTTTCATTATCAATTAAATTTCCATCTTTTTCTACGTATGTGATTCCATTTACAGTAACGCTTAATTGATCTTGAGAATCTAGAGTCCCAGTAATTGTTGGTGTAGTGTCGTTTGTAATTAAACTATTTACTGTTGGAATAGTTGGATCGGCGGTATCAATTGTTAATTCATTTAATGTAGTATCAGAATTAGTATTTCCAAAGGTATCAGTAACTAGTGCCTTTACATCATAAAAACCATCAGGGAGTGCATTTCCATCTGGAATCTTTAATGCCCATGTGTTGTCACTGTTGTCGATCAAGTTTCCATCGGATTCTGTATAAGTAATTCCATTTACGGTTACCTCCAATTCATCAATGGAATTTGCGGTTCCAGTAATAGTTGGTGTATTATCTGAAGTTGCTAAGAAGTCTACGGTTGGCTCATCTGGAATACTAGTATTGATGTTTAGTTCATCTGTAGTACTATCATTTGCAATATTTCCAACTTCATCCGTGAGTGTAGCCTGCACGTCATAAATACCATCTGGTAATTCATTTGCATCAGGAATTTGTAGTGTCCATGTGTCATCTCCGTTATCTGTTAAATCTCCGTTCACTTCTAAATATGTAATTCCATTTACAATTATTTTAAGGTTATCCTCAGAAATGGCTGTACCAGTTATAATTGGAGTTGCATCATTAGTGTCCTGTTGATTTACTGTAGGGGTTGATGGAGGAGTGGTGTCTATAGTCAGTTCATTTATAGTACTGTCGTTAGCACTTAACATTCCATCTGAAGCTGTAGCTTTTACATCATAAATTCCGTCTGGAAGTGTGTTTGCATCTGGAATTTGCAATGTCCATGTATCATCTCCGTTATCGGTTAGGTTTCCGTCTCCCTCTGTGTATGTAATTCCATTTACTAATACAGTTAAATCATCTACAGAGTCTGCAGTACCTGTAATATTTGGAGTGTTATCATTGGTAGCAAGTAAGTCTACCGTAGGCGCATTAGGAGCTAATGTGTTTATTGTTAACTCATCTGTTGTATTGTCATTAGCGGTATTTCCAGCTATATCTGTAGCCGTTGCCATGACATCGTATGTTCCATCCGGGATAGCATTTCCATCTGGAATTTGTAGCGTCCATGTGTCATTACTATTGTCGGTTAAGTTTCCGTCTCCTTCTGAGTATGTGATCCCATTTACAGTTATTTCTATTGTATCTTCTGACAATGCAGTACCAGAAATTTTAGGAGTATTGTCGTTAGTTGATAATGGAGTTACTGTTGGAATTTGTGGGTCTGTGAGGTCAATAGTCAGTTCGTTTATAGTATTATCTGTTGAAGAATTTCCAGCAGCGTCATTAACTGTTGCGATAATATCATAAACACCTTCTGGCAATTCATTTCCTGTTGGGATTTGTAACATCCATGTGTTATCTCCATTATCCGTTAAGTTTCCATCTCCTTCGGTATAGGTAATTCCATTTAAATCAATACTAAGTTGATCTGTTGAGTTTGCGGTTCCAGTTATTGCAGGAGTTGTATCATTTGTTTGTTGTTCATTTACCGTTGGTGCAGTAGGAGGAGTAACATCTATGGTGTATGTTTCTGTATCAGTACCACTACTAGTACATATAGTATTGTTGCTCTCTACTGTAGCTTGAATTGTAAGATCACTATCTGCCAGAAGATCACTTCCGTTTACAGGAATTTGAAAACTACCATCGGGTGCTACTGTTCCAGAATATTTCACTTTATTAATGGTAAGTGTGACCGAATCTCCAGGTTGTGAATCTCCTCCTGTATCTCCTGAAATAATGATAGATGTATTAGATTCATTAATGTTTATAACATCATCGGCAGTAATATTAGTATCAAGTGTTATGGTAGGGTTTAGCGTGTTCGTTATTACATTTATTGTTGCTTGCGCTAAGTCGCCATTAGCATTATTACATCCTGTCTCATCATTGGTAATACTTACATAATAACTTATTGGAGTGTCTGTAGGTGTTAACCCAGAAACAGTAAGTTTTCCATTTTCATCAATAGTATATGTTATTGAACCTTGTGTCAAACCATTGGTGATTGGAGTTACTTTCTCAGGGTCAAAAAACCAGTTGAAAGTTCCATTAATGCTGCTTGACGGTGTCAGTATAGCATTACTAGATTCACATATGTCATTTTCGGCTCCTGTTATCGTAATGTCTGCTGCTGTTGGTCTATCTATCGCTCTAACATGAACAGCCACTCTTGCCGATTCTGTATCGCATCCTGATTTAACAGAAGCTGCATAAAAGGTGGTGTCTTCGTTTATTGTTGGCGTTGTAAAAACATCTCCTGAGTTTGTAGATGCTATTAAGTTGCCTCCAGTTGCAGCATCATACCATCTTATTTGTAGGTCTGTTGGATTTGTGCTCGCCGTTAAGTCAGCACTTGTTCCTATACATACTGACACATTTTTAGAACTTTCACTAATGATTGGTAAAGCAGGTGTTCTAGTAATTCCATAAAGATCCAAGCTTTGGGCAATCTCTACATTTAAAAGTGAGCTGTAGCGAACTGTAATTTTGTCTACAGGTACTCCAGGGCTAAAAGGAATTGATGTTGGTAAATTTTTATTTGCTTGTATTTGTATGAGGCTAAGTAGGTCTACATCTAATAAACTTGAAAAAGGTATGTTTTGTACTACTTCACCGTTATTACTAGCAATAATATTGATGCTATTTAAAGCTCCCACTGAAATTAAAGCAGGTGATAGTTTTAACCGGATATTGAAGCTGTCTGTGGTATTTGATGATCCTTCAAAATAGATAGACTGTTGTATTGACGCTAAAACACTTAAGATTCCTAAATTTAATTCAGAGTGATTTGCTGGGTTTCCATCAATAGCATATTGAGGATTTCTAACACCCGCACCTCCAATTTTAAGAAGGTCTAAGCTAATCCCGCTACCGTCAAATGATGTAAAGGAAGGATTCCCACATTCTAATAGATTGGTAGCATAGTAAGCATCGTAAACACCAAGCCTTTTAGTGTTTCCTAGTCCTACAAGAGATCCTAATCTGTTGGTAAGTCGTACTCGGTCGTATGCTTGGTTTGGAGTGATGGCAATAAAATATTTTCCATTTCCATCTACAACAATTCTCAATCTATCTGTGGCCATACTGTTTTCAACCTCAGACCGGCCAGTAATAATGCTAGTTCCTCCATTTAATGCTTGAACAGTAAACTCTTGATTACCTATAAGTACTGTTCCTAATACATCTGATAGCAAAGAACCTAAGCTTCCTCCTAATAAAGTGGGAAGTAAATTCTGGTCAGTGTCTATTTTTATATAAGAAGTTGTATTTGCTGGAACAGTTTGTGGAAACTTGAGTTCTATACGACCAGAATAGCTTCCCAGTCCTACTATTAATCCAGAACTTGCTCTCACATTTGCTTTGGTGTTTAAATTTCCATCGATTGCATTTCCAGAGTTGTCAGTAAATCTCTCACTAGTGATTGAATTAGTGAAAGTTTGCGATTGAGCATGAGACTCAATGTTAAACAAAAGCGCGCAAATAATCGCTGCGCAAAATTTTAATTGTGTGGTAAAATTTCTCATAGGTTATCGGTTTACGTTGGTTTGCGTAAGTAAAGGGGAAGTCAGTAATATTGGGTGTAGGGGAGGGAGTACCTATGTTATTTGTAGCAGTATATATACGTGTTTTTTTAAGTAAAAACTTATAATCCGCTAACGTAATATTGATTTTTGTATTAAAATTCATACAGTCAATATTTCTATATATACGAAGTTTGTTCAACCTTGGTTTTGTTAAAATGAAGTTAAAAACTCAATAATTTTGTTATGTTTTGATGTGAAAAGTTATATAATTATGTTAATTGTTACGAATATTATTAAAAGTTAATATTACTGTTATAATGTTAAAAATTGAAGTTATCTATTATTAATAATATTTCTTTTTTTATGTTTTGAATTTGATTACCATATCTTTGCAAAAAATAAGTTTATGAGTAGAGAGGATAAATCAAGAAAAGGTAAGAGTTCTGGAAGAGATGCAGGAGGAAATAAAAAGTTCTCAGGAAGACAAGGTGGGAACATGAAAGGAAAGAGTTTTGCCAGAGGTAATTCCCCTGTAAAAAGTACTCCTTCTCCAAAAAAGAGTAAATCGGCTTCCGATGAAATTCGGTTAAATAAATATATCGCAAATAGTGGTGTTTGCTCTCGTAGAGATGCAGATATATATATTGCATCTGGAAATGTTACTGTAAATGGTAATGTTGTTATTGAGATGGGATATAAAGTAAAACTCTCCGATGAGGTTAAATTTGATGGACGTAGCATTACTCCTGAAAAAAAAGCATATGTTTTACTAAACAAGCCTAAAGGTTTTATAACAGGGAATTCTGAAGAAAAAGGAAAGCGTTCTGTGATGGATTTAGTAGGTAATTCTACCAAAAGCAGAATCGCACCTGTTGGGATGTTAGAGAGGAATTCTACAGGATTACTATTGTTTACTAATGATATTGAATTATCTAGTCGTCTTACGCAAGGGCAAGGTTTTAGAAAAATTTATCATGTAACCTTAGATAAGACATTTAAACACGAAGATCTTCACAGAGTAAGAGAAGGACTAGTTATTGATGAAAAGGAGATAAAAGTAGAGGAGATTACTTTTATTGAAGGTGGAAATAAAAATGAGATCGGGATAAAAATCTATAGCAATAGAAATAGAATTGTTTCTCGTATTTTTAAACACCTAGAATATGAAATCATTAAAATTGATAGAGTTGCTTACGGCGGATTAACAAAGAAGGATCTTCCTAGAGGAACATGGAGACACCTTACAAATCAGGAGTTAATCAACCTAAAGATGCTTTAAAAGGGGTTTTTTAATAAAAACTTCTAGTAAAAAGTAGCTGTAAATAATTATGTATTCTAAGGCTACAATCCATAGGTTTTCTTTAAAAATACTTTGTGAATAGGCGTAATAGCTTAGCGCAACAACAAGAGACCAAATAATTGGATATTTATAGTTTGTAAATACACATAAAATTAGAGGAGTAGCAATATACCAAGGGTGTACGGTGGTACTCATAAAGAAGTAAAAAGTAACAGCCATTAGCATTGAAACAATCAATGTTTTTGGCTGATTGTTTTTTCTGAATATTGCTAGCGAGATAATAAATAATAAAACGGTAATCGCCATTCTAAAGCCTGCGGTTTCAATAATATTATATCCCTTTGTATAAAAACCAATCTCCCTTACGATATAATATATACTCGCATTGAACTCAAATTTTCTAAACCAAAGTCCAATAGTAGCACTATAATTATTAATTAGTTCTGAAGAAATAAAAGGGAGGAATGTTGCTAGTATCCCAATTCCAACTATAAAATAAAAGGCTGTTAGTTTTAGTACTGATGCCTTTAATTGCTTTGAATCCTTTATAAACCATCGTAAAAAAAGAGGCAATAGGAGTAGCGGAAGGAGTTTTACTGAAATAGATATTGCTATCAATACAGCACCAAGAATCCATTTGTTTTTTAATATAAAATATAATGCTGCTACCAGAAAAAACAGCATTACACCTTCAAAATGTAGATTCCCAGTAAGTTCTATGGCTATAAATGGATTTAAAAAGTACCAGAAGATCTGATGTTTCGGTAATTTTAGTAGCGATATTATTTTTAACCCGAAGTATAAGATACCAATGTCCGCAAGGATTATAAATAATCGGAGTGTAATAATATTTCCTAAAAGACTTTCACCGCCAAAAAAAGCACTCAAGAAAAATAGTAACTGATTAACAGGTGGGTAATTACTATAATGAGAGGCGCTTAGGTTTCCCATCCCGTTATAAAGAGTTTTAAAAACTTCAGAAGAAAATAAATCTTTACTTATGAGTTCGTTTGGAGTGTGTAAATAGGGGTTTATATCATTAAGAATCAACTTCCCGTCCCATATAAAACGATAAAAGTCTTGAGATAGGTTTGGCGTAGCCCCAATAAAAACTAGTCTGGCGGTGATTCCAAAAATCAGCAACAATAAAAAGTTGCTCTTTTCAAAAACTATAATTTTATAAAAAAAATAGAATAAAGCGATGTATAAACTAATGAGTTTTATAAAATCAGTTCGCTCTAAATCGTATCCAAAACTAAAATAGAATAGGATAGAAGCTATTATAAATAGCAAAGAAAATTTATGCTTTTTCCAATAATCGAACATTTATACTCGTGACCTAATTGAATGGAAAAATACAAAACCAAAACCAATAACGAGCATTAGGTGAAAAGGGAATAAGCTAAAATCGTGTAATTTAAATGCGCTTAGCATTCCAAATAAGAAATAAATTATCAGGAGTGCTTCGAGTATAATATTCTTAGAAATGGACTTTACCATATATTTATTCCCTTTCCAAGAATCAGAAATATTTTTAATATTAAATTTTGGGGTTCTTACAAAATCACTTCGTTTTCCCATATGGCCTTCGATTACAGCAAAACTGTTATGAAGTGTAAACCCAAGAATCACCGTAAAAAAAGTAACGAATATTTGGGTGTAAGCAATAAAGCCTTTAGTCCCTTTAGATTGGATGTTTTTATACGTAAACCAATAGCAGACGTAGAGAATTAAAGTGCTTAAAATAAATATTCCCGTGAGATCAAATATCCATTTCGGAATAAAATCTAGTTGTTTTATGAATAAAATAGGAACACTTAAAAAGGAAATAATAAAAGCACTAAGAAACATAGAGCTATTTAATAGATGTATAAAACCGTGAAATTTTGTTTTTGCTGAAATATTTTTTGCAGCAAGTAGATTACTAACAATTTTTCTAAAATTTTCTGCTCCCCCTTTATTCCATCTAAATTGTTGTGTTCTAGCGGCACTGATAACTACTGGAAGCTCCGCAAGAGTTTCTACATCTTCTAGATATTTAAATTTCCAGTTTTTTAACTGTGCACGGTAGCTAAGATCAAGATCTTCAGTTAGGGTATCTCCTTCCCAATTCCCAGCATCTATAATGCAGCTTTTACGCCAAATACCTGCGGTACCATTGAAGTTTATAAAATGTCCTTTTGAATTTCTACCTACTTGCTCTATGGTAAAATGAGCATCTAAAGCGAATGCCTGAATTTTGGTGAGCAGCGAATAATCTCTATTAATATGTCCCCATCGGGTTTGTACTACTCCAATTTCGGGGTCTTTAAAATAGGGAACTGTCTTTTTAAGCCAATCATGCGCAGGAAGAAAATCAGCGTCGAATATTGCTATAAATTCTCCCGTAGCGCTTGCCAATCCTTCTTTTAGGGCACCAGCTTTAAAGCCTGTACGATTCTCTCTTGTAATGTGTTTTATATTGATTCCTTTTTCTTGAAGGACTTTAATTCTTTTCGCTGTATCATCAATAGAAGCATCGGTAGAATCATCTAATACTTGAATTTCTAACTTCTGAGAAGGGTATTCTATCTTGGCAATATTATTTAATAAACGTTCGACAACATACTCTTCGTTAAAAATAGGAAGTTGGATTGTAACGGTTGGGATTTGTTTTGCATCTAGAAAATCATACTTAGGCTCATTTTTAACAACCTTTCGATATTTTAAATAGTTGATAAGTAGATTTAATTGCGTTAAACTATAAAATAGAATAAGCATTAAAGCTAGTGTGTAAACCCCAAGAATGATGTATGAAAATATTTCAAGTATCATTTAAAACTGTATTTAAAAATCCAACCTAAAATTTTAATCCCTGCCATAATACTTCCTTTTACAGTTCCAGAAACTTTAGAAACCCCAATTCTATTTTTATATCTAACGGGAACTTCTACATAAGTATATTTCTTTTTTAATGCTTTTAATTGCATTTCTACGGTCCAGCCATAGGTTTTATCTTCCATTTCTAACGCTAGAAGCTTATCGTATTTAATAGCTCTAAAAGGGCCTAGATCTGTGAATCTAGCATTAAATAATATGTTCATTAAGGTTGTTGCTAGCCAATTACCAAAAACCTGCTGTGGAGTCATAGAGTTTTTAGCTCTTAATTCTTTCGTTCTAGCTCCAATTACAAAATCAAGATTCTCATCTACAATAGGGGCTATTACTTTTGTAAGTTCTTCTGGGTAATCAGAATAATCTCCATCTAGAAAAACAATAATATCAGGTTTGTTTTCACTCCTTTGAATGTAATCCATCCCTTTCAGACACGCATATCCATATCCCTTTCTGTCTTCAGATAAAGCTGTTGCGCCAGCTTTTTTAGCTACGATTTCAGTATTATCAGTAGAGTTATTACTGACAACAATAACCTCATCAACAATTTCAGGAATGTCATTTATAACATGCGCAATAGAAGCCTCTTCGTTGTAAGCGGGGATGATTACCTTAATAATATTCATTAAAAAACACCTAAATTATTTTGCAAAAGTACCACCTTCATCGTAATAAGTCGGAATAGATATGATATTATTTATTTTGTTTGATAAGATCTAGTAAATCAACATCATTACCCAGTAAAACGGCATCGCTATTAATACGACCTTTAGGAGTATCGTTTTCTAGTTTTAAAACACCTCGAGGGCAAACAGCTGAACAAATACCACATCCAACGCAAGAAGCTCTTACAATGTTTTCTCCTTTTTGAGCATAGGCTCTCACATCGATTCCCATTTCACAATAGGTAGAGCAGTTTCCACATGAAATACATTGCCCTCCATTGGTTGTAATTCTAAATTTAGAGAATAAACGCTGCTGCAATCCTAATATTGCTGCCATTGGGCAGCCAAAGCGACACCATACACGATTCCCGAAAATAGGATAGAAACCTGTACCAATAACACCAGAAAATATAGAACCTATTAAAAATCCATATGTACTTCTTAGTGTTTCAGGGTTGAAAATGAAAACATTACTACCGCTAAAATAGTGAATAGCAATAAGTCCCAATGTAATTGCTAAATAACCTATTGCACCATATCGAGCGTCTTTTTTAAGTTCTTCTTTTTTAAAGATCCAGATTACAGCAAATAAAACACCTAAGAATACAGCTACTCCGATTAAGAAAAAGTCTTTATTAAGCCAATATTTAGCTGCATCGTAGCTTAAATAGCTATGGATAACAGCCGTAGTCATTAAAACAGAAAAAACAAGTACGCTATGTACAACCCATCGCTCAATTTTCCATGCATTTAAGCTTTTATCAGATAACTGTCTAAATGCATCACCAGAAGTTTCTGCCAAACCGCCACAACCACAAACCCAAGAACAATACCAGCGTTTACCGTAGAAATAAGTTAGGATTGGAGTAATTATAAAAATAGAAGCGATTCCGAAAATAAGAAGTCCCATTCCTAAATCTCCAGAACTTATAAAGCCATCCATTCTATATTGCTCAAAATTATAATAGTTGAGAGGCCAGATATTCTTTAAATCATAATAAGGGATATTATATGCTTCGGATGAATTAAGACGAGCCATTAATTCTGGAATTATGAAAGCAAATGCGGTCTGAAAGAACATAACACTCACTGTTCTTATAATCTCATAATTGTTATGTCTGTGTTTCCATATAAACTTTATTCCAAAGGCTAATATAGAAACGGTGTAGAGCGTTCCGTATACAAACCATTGACTAGCAGGATTTCCACTTAAAAGCTTACTTAATGGGTCGAATAAAGCGATTAAGCCAACATTGCCACCTTCTGATCTTAACCCGATGTATTGTGGGTAGAAATAGAGAACTATATAAAATCCAGTTAGAACGAGTCCGAGTAGCCAAGCTAAAAAACCTCTTGAAGAGATTGACTTAAACCAAACACCATCATTTTTTATCCCAGCAGATTTATCGCCATAAGCTCCATACGAGAATAATATTATTCCAGCAGTGATAGCTCCTAAAGAAATTGATAACCAGAGTCCTTTATTGGGAAAATTAATATTGAAAGTAGCGAGTAATAAAACCCCTAGCCCAAACATTCCTAGTACAACAGATAGCTTCTGTATTACATTAAGAGCAACTGGAGGCTCTCCAGATAGGGACATGTTTTTTTGTACTGTATTGTTCATATAAAGTTATCTTTTATGCCGTTTTAAGTTGACCTTTAAATGCTTTTTTAATTGCTGAAAAGTGTTTGCTGTAAAATTCAGGATCGAAACTCGCCTTCTTAAGGTTCTCAATTACAAAGTCTATTTTTCGACCTTCAGAAATCCATTGATCCATTACCTTATGTTCTAATCGGATTCCAAAAGTATTAATACCTAGAAATGTATTGTTTTCTTTATGATAAGAAATAGTGATGCATTTTTTACCATCTGGATGTTCCCAGAAAAAATGATTTTCATTCGCTTTAGGCTTTGCCCATACCCAGCCATATGTTTGGTATTCGATGTCGAAAAATTTAGCAGAATTAAACCAATTACCAGGGTGATATGCTGTTTTATTTCCACAGATTGTCTGTGCAACAGCTTCTCCCATCATCCTTCCTGTGTACCAAACTGCTTCAATTGGTTTACGTTCTCCAGTAGGTTCTAATTGCTCTGCGCAATCGCCAATTCCATAAATATTTGGGATATTAGTTTCTAGATATTTATTAACCTTAAGACCTCTTCCTGTTTCAATAGCAGTATTTTTTATAAAATCTATAGCAGGACTTACTCCAGCTGTTAGACCCACAAGATCACATTCTATTTTTTCTCCTGTGGAAGTTATAACTGCTTTCGCGCGTCCATTTTCATCAGCTATAATCTCTTTAAGTTCTGTTTCTAGTTTTAAATCAATATGATGATCTCTAATATGTCTAGTTATAAGATCGGCATCTCCTTTTGGAAGAACACTTCCCCAGAAAGATTTATCACGAACTAAAAAAGTAACAGGAATTTCTCGAGTATGCAGCATTTCTGCCATTTCTACACCTATGAGTCCGCCACCAACAATAACAGCACGTTTACATACTTTATTATTTGGCGCATTGACTTCAAGAAGTTCTAAATCTTGTTTTGAGTAAAGACCTTGTACGCCTTTTAAGTCTTGCCCTGGCCAACCAAATTTATTAGGCTTGGAGCCAGAAGCAATAATAAGATCATCATAATTTAACGTAGATCCATCAGCAAAGAGAAGTTGTTTGTTATCAATTTTAATTTCATTTACAAACCCTTCCTTTAATTCAATTCTGTTTTTCTCCCAAAACCAATTTTCATACGGTTGTGTGTGTTCAAACTTCATATGTCCCATATAAACATACATTAATGCAGTTCTTGAGAAAAAATATTTAGATTCGGCAGAGATTACAGTTATTTTATAATCGCTTAATTTGCGAATGTGCCTTGCTGCAGTAATTCCGGCAATGCCATTACCTATAATTGCGATATGTTTCATGTGTTTTTTGATATAGAATATACGTCGTAATGCAAGGTAAGAACTTATAAGTGGTTTTTAATTTAGAAGCATTTTAAATTAATAATTGATTATTTTCACTTGATAGCTACCTACTTAGACTTTTAAGTTTCATAAACTTTTTTAGTAAGGTGACTAGTTTTAATGATATAAGCGAATATGAGATACAGTATTATTCTATTCATGACTTTGATAATATTTAGTTGTAAATCTGAACTAAAAGAAAAAGTAAAGCGGATAAATGGAGTTAGTTTAGTGGCATCAAGAGCACCAGTATCTCCTGAACAGGCAATAGCAGTAAAAAATATCAATGCAAATTATGCGGCGTTAATGCCTTTTGGATTTGTAAAAGAATTAGACCATCCAGAGATAATTTTTAATAAAGAAAAGCAATGGTTTGGGGAAACAGAAGCAGGAGTTGCCCAATATGCTGAGGTTCTAGATTCCATAGGGATAAAAGCGATGTTAAAACCTCAATTATGGATTTGGAAAGGTGAATTTACGGGAGATCTTTCTATGCGAAATGAAAAGCATTGGAAAGAATTTGAAACTCAATATCGAAGTTTTATTTTGCATTATGCGGCGGTTGCAGAAAAACTGAATATTCCTATTTTTTGTATTGGGACCGAACTTAACAACTTTGTAAGTGAACGTTCAGAATTTTTCGAGATCCTTATAAAAGAGATTAGAGAAATATATCATGGGAAACTTACATATGCTGAAAATTGGGATGTATATACGAATGTGCCTTTTTGGAAGGATTTAGATTATATTGGAATTGATGCATATTTTCCTTTGTCTGAAGATAGAACACCATCCGTAAAAGTTTTAAAAGAGGGATGGGAGAAGCATAAAGAACAAATGGAAAAGCTTTCAAAGACTATAAATAAACCTGTTCTATTTACAGAATATGGGTATAGAAGTATGGATTATGCTGCAAAAGCACCGTGGGAACATCATCGTTTGGAAGCTGTTGCAAATCATGAGATTCAAATAAATGCATTATCAGCATTATACGATACTTTTTGGGAAGAACCTTGGTTTGCTGGTGGATTTTTATGGAAATGGTTTCCTGAGGAAACAGCGGGAGGAGAAAAAAATAACCGGTTTACTGTTCAAAATAAACCGGCTTTAAAAACTGTTACATCGTATTATAAGAAAACGAAATAATTATTTTCTTGCTTCTAAATATCTGTCGATATATTGTTGATCTAATTCTGGAGAATCCTTGTATTTCTTTCTTAGATCTTTAAGTTTTACCTTTAATTCATCAACGATATCTTTATACTCAGGATCGTCATAAACATTATTCATTTCTTGAGGATCATTCAATCGATCATAAAGTTCCCATTCGTCAACATCATAATAAAAGTGAATTAGTTTATACTTTTTAGTCACAATCCCATAGTGTCTTTTTACTTGATGAACTGCTGGGTATTCGTAATAATGGTAATAGGCAGCTTCTCTCGTCCATTTTTCATTTTCTCCTTTTAAAATTGGAGTCATGCTCTCACCTTGCATATCCGATGGAATGTCTATTCCTGCAGCGTCTAAAAATGTAGGGGCAAAGTCTAAATTCTGAACCATATCGTCATTAGTGGTTCCTTTTTCTATAACACCAGGCCAGCTAATCATCAACGGAGTTTTAAAAGACTCATCATAGATAAAACGCTTGTCAAACCAACCATGCTCTCCAAGATAAAAACCTTGATCAGAAGTATAAACAATAATGGTATTTTCGGTAAGGTCGTTTGCTTCTAAATAATCTAAAAGACGACCAACATTATCATCAACAGAAGAAATAGTTCCTAAGTAATCTTGCATATAACGTTGGTATTTCCACTTCATCTTTTCCTCATCGGTCATAGAAGGCCAATGCTCTTTAAAGTCGTTATTTATCGCATTGATAGTAGGGTCATACTTTGCCTTTTGTTCAGCATTTAATCTATTATAAATTCCTGTAAATCCACCAGGAACTTTTTTAATTTCAGGCTTAACATCTCCCATTTCCGCAAGTGTCTTAGGGCGAATTTTACTGTCGTGGCTGTATCGTAAATGATATAATAAATTCATTTCAGCAGTCTTTGCAGCAGTACCTCTATTTTTATAATCGTCGAAAAGAGTTTCAGGTTCTGGGAATGTTTTTTTAGAAAACTCTGCGAATTTTTCAGGATTAGGCCACCAAGGTCTGTGCGGTGCTTTATGCAAATACATCATCATAAATGGCTTTTCTTTGTCTCTTTTTTTATCCAGCCAATTAATAGTGTAATCCGTAATAATATCTGTTACATAACCTGTAATTGTAGTGTCTCCTTCTTTAGTAATAAACTTAGGATTAATATAATTTCCTTGCCCCGGAAGAATAGCAAAATCATCTACACCTTTAGGGTTGTTTCCAAAGTGTAGTTTTCCAAACATAGCCGTTTGATATCCCGCATTCTGAAATAGCTGTGGGAATGTAACATTGGTGGTGTCAAATGGAAAATAGTTATCTACTTTACCGTTTATATGGCTGTGTTTTCCTGTTAGAATCACGGCTCTAGAAGGAGCACAAATAGAATTAGTAACAGATGCATTATTAAAAAGCATTCCATTTTTTGCAATCCTATCGATATTTGGAGTGTTTATTAGTTTATCGGAGTAAGCGCTAATTGCTTGGTAAGCATGATCGTCCGACATGATGAAAATTATATTCGGACGCTTTTCTTCGGTTGCAGTTTCCTTTTTATCTGCTTTTTCTTGACAAGAAAATAAGGCAATGGAGAATACTGCAAATAGTAGTTTCTTAAAGTGCATTAATTTATTTTTTCTAGTTTGGTTTTGTGATAGCAATTTACGGAAAAATAAATTAAAAGTTTCGAATACTTTTTAATTAAAAAGTCCCACCGAAGAGGCAGGACTTTGTTCTTTCTATGAAAGAAATGGTTATTCTAAAATCCCATCTACAATTCCATATTCTAAAGATTCTTTGGCGTCTAACCAGTAGTCACGGTTAAAATCTTTCATGATTTTCTCGAAAGACTGTCCGCAATTATCAGCTAATATACGAGCTCCGATCTCTTTAGTCTTGATAATTTCTTTAGCTTGAATTTCAATATTCGAAGCCTGTCCTTGTGCTCCACCGCTAGGTTGGTGAATCATTACTCTTGCATAAGGATAAACAAAACGTCTTCCTTTTTCTCCTGCTGAAAGTAATATAGATCCCATAGAGGCAGCTAACCCAGTACAAATAGTAGAAACTGGACTTTTTAGCGACTTCATAGTGTCATGAATAGCAAAACCAGAGGTTACATAACCACCAGGACTATTAATTATAAGTTTAATCTCTTCATTGCTAATAGCATCTAAATAAAGTAACCTGTCGATTACATGCTTAGCTGATTTATCGTCTACTTGTCCCCAAAGAAAAACTTTTCGCTCTTCTAAAAGGGAAGCATCTATTTTATCTTGAATTTTATTACTAGCCATATTTTTATTATTTATTACTGTTCAAATATACTTATTTCGATTTACTTTTTTATTAACGATTGTTAAAGGATAATAGTAAGTGAAATTTTATTAGTCTTTATTGTTTTTAGAAGCACTCCATGGATATAATTCCTGATTTATAAACTCCTGCGGGAATTTATCATCATCATGAAAACCGAGTTCAATATCTCTTCCGTCGTAAGGAATGTAATCAGTTTTAAAAATATAATCCCAGATACTAAGAGTAATTCCAAAGTTAACGCCATATTTATTTGGCATTTCTTTACTATGATGCCAAATATGCATTTTAGGATTATTAAAAATATATTTTAAATATCCGTAATCCCAACCAATATTAGCATGATTTAGATGGCCTATTGCAATATTGAAAAAGTGTACAATAGCAACTGCTTCAATATTAAAACCTCCAATAATTGCAATCGGAATGTATAGAATCGATTTATAAACAATGGGCTCCATCCAATGGTATCTAAAATGAGCTGCAAAAGCCATTTCTTTTACCGAATGATGTGTTTTATGGAAATTCCATAGGAAAGGAACACGATGGAGTAAAATATGTGTGCCCCATTGGATGAAATCTGCGGTAAGGAAAAATATAAATAGTCCTAAAAGCCATGGTAATTTTGTGGAATCAAAAAGCTGAAAACTGTCCACTGATAACCCAAAAACCCCAAGGAAATCGTTAAATACTAATTCTGCTGTATTGGAAAGTGCAATTAGTGCAATAAGATTCAGTAGAAAAAAATTAAAGAATAGATAAAAGGTGTCTAGCCAGAAATCTTTTCTGAATATCTTTTGATCTTTCCGCCACGGAAATAATATTTCTAATCCCCAAATGGTAAGGGATATTATAAGAAGCCCATAAAAATAGTTTTCCCAATGGAAATTAGTAATCTCCGATATTAGGTAATTAAAATAACCCGAATAAGAGTTTTTTATGGTTTCAATGTATTTATTCATTTACTATTATATTTAGAGACTACTTTTAGCCTTCCCGTAAGATTTTTTAAAGTTGCTTTATTAATTTTTTGAAAAGGGTAATCATTTTTGGTTCTGCTTCTCCTGCAACTTTAATTATCTCTTGAATATCTATAGGCTGTAGGTTATCTGGATCTCCTTCATCAGTAATAACAGAAATAGCGGCTACAGGTAAACTTAAATGATTGGCAACTATAACTTCAGGAACAGTACTCATTCCTACGGCATCGGCACCAATTAATTTTAAGTAGCGATATTCTGCTTTTGTTTCTAATTCTGGGCCAATTACAGAAGCATAAACCCCTTTCTGAAGCGAAATATTTTCATCTGTGGCAGCGTCGATAATTGTTTTACGCATCTCCACATCATAAGGTTCGCTCATATCTACAAAACGATGACCAAAAGCACCTACATCTTTAAATGCTAGAGGAGAACCTCCTTGTAAGTTTATATGATCTTCAATAAGCATTAAATCGCCTTTTTTGAAATCTAAATTTATAGATCCTGCGGCATTAGAAATTAAAAGTTTTTTAATTCCAAGTTCATGCATTGCTCGAATTGGATATGTAATATCTATAAAATCATAACCTTCGTATAAATGGAAGCGACCTTGCATTACAACAACCTTTTTGCCTTCAATTTCTCCGAAAATTAATTTACCACTGTGAAACTCTACAGTAGCTAAAGGAAAAAAAGGAATTTGGTTATAATGCGCTACAATCGGATCTTTAATCTCGTCTACCAATTTCCCTAATCCTGTTCCTAAAACGATCCCAACTTCTGGGTTATCAAATCCTTTACTTTTTAAATATACAGTAGTTTCTTGTAATTCTTTTTTTGTCATAATTTTATTTTTTTAAAAATTTCTCAAACGCAGCATGATCCTTAATATCGTCATATACATCTACGTCGTTAAGTTCTTCTAACAAAGCTACATCAACTGTTTTTAAATCTTCTAAAGTATCTCTTAAAACAGTATTTGTGCCCCATTTTTTTTGCTGAAATATCTCTGGATATAGTTTTTTCATTCCTAAAAGATAATAGCCTCCATCTTGAGCAGGCCCAATAACAACATCATTAGTATCTAGTTTGCTAAAAGCCTCTTCAATGTGTTTTTCTGTAATATCGTATAAATCGCTTCCTATTACAATTGCTTTTTCATAACCAACAGAAAAACTATCTTTAAAAGCATTCATCATACGGATGCCTAAATCACTTCCCATTTGAAGCTTTTTATCAAAAGGAGGTGTTTCCCAGATATCATTTTCTGCCATTTCTTCAGAATAGTAAACTTTCTTCTCGCAATCACTATTCCTAGTCACTTTTGCTGTATGCTCTAATAAAAAGATATAGATTTCTAATGCTTTTTTATCGCCTATAGTTTTTGCAAGTCTAGTTTTTACCTTCCCTAACTTTGGGTTCCTAGTAAATATAAGGAGTGTATTTTTATTGTTCATTATATAAATAAATTTCGAGCTAAATTTTTATGTCCCATCAGCAGATTTCTATGTTGATATTCTTCCTTAGAATAAAAAAACAAGAGCAAATTCTTACTGTTGGTACGATAAGATCCAAATATGTTGATTATTGGACGTTTTTGGGGTTATTTCTTACATAAAAACATAATATATCGTAATTTAGTTCCATCAGTAAAAGTAACAGAAATAAATATATTGAATAGATGAAAAAAGGATTTTTAATAGATATGGATGGTGTTATATACGGAAACGACACACTAATCCCTGGAGCAGATAAATTTATAAAAACACTTCAGAAGGAGGAGATTCCATTTTTATTTATGACAAATAATAGCCAACGTACACCTTTAGATACGGTTAATAAAGTGGCTAGAATGGGAATCAAAATAAAAGAGGAGAATGTTTATACCAGTGCAATGGCGACAGCATATTTCTTATCTTTTATGAATCCTAATGGAACTGCTTATGTATTGGGAGAAGGTGGTTTAATTACTAGTTTACACCAGCATGGTTATACTTTGGTAAATCAAAATCCAGATTTTGTTGTTGTAGGAGAAGGAAGAAATTTCACTCTTGAAATGGTGAATAACGCTGTTGATATGATTCTTTCTGGTGCAAAATTAATCGCTACAAATTTAGATCCATCTCCAATGAAAGAAGGGTGGTCTAACTTAGGAATAAAAGCAATTGTGGCTATGATAGAGGAAGCTACAGGGAAGAAGGCTTTTTCAGTAGGGAAACCGAGTCCTGTAATGATGCGTTCTGCAAGAAAATATCTTGGTTTAGAGGCCAGAGAAACGATTATTATAGGAGACACAATGGATACAGATATTTTAGGTGGTGTGCAATTAGGATACACAACGATTTTAACGCTATCTGGAGTTTCCAAAGAGAAAGACCTAAACGATTATGCTTTCAAGCCAGATATGATTATTAATTCTTTAGCAGAGCTAGATCTTAAAAAAGCATTAGAGCTTCAGTAAAATTATTATCTTTCAGTATAATTTTTTACATATGAAGAAGTATAATGTGTTTTTTATTGGGGTTTTACTTGTAATTATATCCTTTGGATGTGAAAAAGGTAAAGGCAAGATAGATGTTACAGATAAGATTAGTGATTTTTCTGATAGCACTGGGGTGAGACCTAATTTTCATTTCACTCCTCCAAATGGTTGGATGAATGATCCTAACGGATTGGTTTATAATAAAGGAAAGTATCATCTTTTTTATCAACATTTTCCAGATTCTACTGTATGGGGACCTATGCATTGGGGTCACGCTACAAGCACAGATTTACTGAATTGGAAACACCAGCCTATAGCCATATATCCAGACAGTATAGGGTATATATTTTCTGGAAGTGCTGTTTTAGATAAAAATAATAGTTCTGGATTGGGAACTTCAGAAGCCTCACCAATTGTGGCTATGTATACATACCATGATCCTGTAGGAGAAAAAAGTGGAGCAAATAATTACCAAACCCAAGGAATTGCATACAGTATAGACAATGGAGCCTCTTGGGAAAAATATGCAAATAATCCTGTTATTGGTAATGAAGGGATAAAGGACTTTCGAGATCCTAAAGTTTTTTGGGACGAAGAAACCAATAAATGGATATTATTACTTGTTGCTGGAGATCATTTAAAGATTTACAATTCTGATAATTTAATAGACTGGGTTTTACTAAGTGAGTTTGGGAAAGAAAATGGAGCTCATGGCGGTGTATGGGAGTGTCCAGACTTATTTAAACTAAAAGTGTCTGGAACAGATGAAGAGAAATGGGTGTTATTAATTAGTATAAATCCCGGAGGTCCTAATGGAGGTTCTGCAACCCAATATTTTGTTGGAGATTTTGATGGTAATTCTTTTACCCCATCACATGATGATATTAGATGGGTAGATATGGGAGCGGATAATTATGCTGGTGTTACTTATAATAATGTTCCTGATGGAAAACGGATTTTTATTGGATGGATGAGTAATTGGAATTATGGGCAAGCTACACCTACCCAAACGTGGAGAAGTGCAATGACTATTCCTAGAGAACTAACTCTAAGTGCTGTTAATGGAGCGTATATCTTGAAAAATTACCCTATAGATCAATTTAATAGTCTTCGTGAGAAAGTAGAGTTTAATTTATCTGAAAATAAAGATTTAGTTGCAACAGAAAACTTTAATCAGAATGACATCTCTTTTATGGTTCCTAATAAAGGTTTTGAACTTTATTTTACTAATTCATTACAAGATACATTAGCTTTGAAAATAGAGAATGGTATTTTTGAAATTGATAGAAGTAAGAGCGGAGTAGTAGATTTTGCCGATTCTTTTGCAGATAAACCACACCAAATGCCAGTAAATAATCTACCTGAAGGATTATTTGAAGTTCGTTTAATACAAGATGTTTCTTCGATAGAGATATTTATTAATAAAGGGCAGTACGTTATGACTGAACAGGTTTTTCCTCGTATGCCTTACACAAACATGATAATTAAAAATACACCTTTTAAAAACTTAGAAATTTTTAAAATTAAATCAACCATAACAAATGAGTAAAGTATTACAATGGGCCATCATTATTTCCCTTGGTGGCTTTTTATTTGGATTCGATACTGCTGTAATTTCTGGAGCAGAACAAGCTATACAAAAAGAATGGGGGCTTAACGATTTAATGCATGGATTTGCTATTGCCGTAGCACTTTATGGTACATTGGTAGGAGCTATTTTTGGAGGTTTTCCATCCGATAGAATAGGGAGAAGAAAGACCTTATTCTGGATTGCCATTTTATTTTTGGTTTCTGCAATTGGATCTGCTTTAGCGCCAGATGTATACTCTTTTATAGTCTTTCGTTTTATAGGAGGAATAGCCGTTGGAGCCTCTTCTGTAACCGCGCCAATTTATATTTCTGAAATTTCTCAGGCTCAAAATAGAGGGAAATTAGTGGCTTCCTTTCAGCTAAATCTTGTGTTGGGTATCTTAATGGCTTATGTGTCTAATTATATAATCAGTTTATTAAACCTAGAAAATTCATGGCGTTGGATGATGGGAGTAGAGGCAATTCCTGCATTAGCATTTGCACTATTAGTAAGAAAACTACCTCGAAGTCCGCGTTGGGTGCTCTTAAAACATGGAGCCGAAGAAGAAGCTTTGGATACATTAAAGCAGATAAATACAGATAATTATAAAGAAGAGTTTGATGCCATAAAAGTATCGATGGCAGAAGATGCCTCTAAGTCGTCACTTAAAGAACGATTTTTTTCAAAGAAATTCAGTTTTGTAATTCTATTAGCTTTCCTTTTTGCTTTCTTTAATCAGTTATCAGGAATTAATTCGGTAATTTATTATGCACCTAGAATATTCCGTGACGCTGGTTTAGGGAGTGAATCTTCGCTTTTTTCTACAGTAGGAATTGGAGTTGTAAACTTAATTTTCACACTAATAGGAATGTATCTTATTGATAGAAGCGGCCGTAAAAAGTTAATGCTTATTGGGTCTATAGGATATATTATTTCTTTGTTTTTTATAGGTAGAGCTTTTGATACAGGTGAAACAGAAGGGAGTATTGTACCTATACTTTCATTTATTTTTATAGCATCGCATGCAATTGGACAAGGGGCAGTAATTTGGGTTTTTATTTCTGAAATATTCCCAAATAGGGTAAGGGCTTACGGAATGTCTTTAGGAAGTTCTACGCATTGGGTTTTTGCGGCATTAATTACAAATTTCTTCCCTTACTTTACTGAAACTGTAGGGCCTGCTACTATATTTTATTTCTTCGCAGGAATGATGGTTCTTCAGTTATTATTTGTTATCTTTTTAATGCCTGAAACTAAAGGGAAGTCTTTGGAAGATCTATCAAAAACACTGTTGAAAGAGTGATTTTTGAAATTGGTTTTTTAGGGGAATGTTTTAGAAAGATAGCCTAAAAGAGAGGACTATTTTAAATGAAGCACAACAATAGTGTTAAATAAGTAACATGGTGACTTCAATTCTCCTGTTTTTATTTAACTTAACATTGGATAAACTCTTTTATTGAAATTTAATAAGAATTATAGCAATTATGAATGTTTTACTATTTGGAATTACAAAAGAGATTGTTGGGGATAGTCCCTTACATATCTCTGTGGAAAGTAATGTGAAGAATGTAAGGCAGCTGAGGTCTTTTCTATTAAAAGAATATCCTAAACTCCAAGAATTATCTTCTTTGGCAATCGCTGTAAATAATAAGTATGCCCAAGAAGACGATAATATTACGATTGATGATGAAATTGCATTGATTCCACCAGTTAGCGGCGGATAATTTTTTTGTGATTTTTAATAATAGGAAGTAGATTTTATGTTGATAGATAACCATAATAGAGTAATAAATTATTTAAGATTGGCGGTTACAGACCGTTGTAATCTACGTTGTAATTATTGCATGCCCGAAGAGGGAATCAATTTTGCAAAGCGCGATAATTTGTTCACTATGGACGAGCTTTGTAGTTTGAGTAGTATTATGGTTTCTCAGGGGATTAATAAAATTCGTTTAACGGGAGGAGAGCCTTTTGTTCGTAAAGATATCATGGTACTGTTTCGACATTTGGCATCTTTAAAAGCGCTCGAAGATATTTCTGTAACTACAAATGCTACATTAATTGGCCCTTATATTGATGAATTAAAATCTTTGGGGATAAAAAATATCAATGTTAGTTTAGACGCTATAAATAAAGAAGCATTTGAGCGTATAACGAGAAGAAATCAATACGATACTGTTTACGAAAATCTTATAAAGCTTATTTCTGAAGGTTTTAATGTTCGTGTGAATTGTATTGCATTAGAAGGTCAAAATATTGAAGAGATCCTTCCGTTAGTGGAACTTACCAAATATTATAATGTTTCGATTCGGTTTTTAGAAGAAATGCCATTTAATGGAGGTTCTAAGAGCTTTAATACTATTACATGGGATTATAAGAAAATCTATAATTATATCTCAGAACACTATTCCAATATAGAAAGGCTAGCGTCAGAAAGTACATCTACTTCTATTAATTATAAAATTAAAGGGCATAAAGGTTCTTTTGGTCTTATTCCTTCCTTTTCAAGGACTTTTTGTGGGAGTTGCAACCGACTCCGGATTTCTGCTACAGGTGATGTTATTACATGTTTGTATGGGAAGCCAAGAATGAATATCCGAGAGATTTTACGAAGCGATAATTCTGAAGCGAAAATTAATGAACATATTTTAGCTGCCATCGGAAGTCGTTCTAAAACAGGTTTTGAAGAACAGCAAAAATATGATGGTGTTTTTAATAATTCAATGACCTCAATTGGAGGATAAAAGGAATTATAAAGTTATAAGTACGGGAAATTAAAATCTCCATACTTAAAATCACTACTATAAATAATACGATGAATAAATTATCACATATAAATGAACATGGGGAGGCGACTATGGTCGATGTTTCCGATAAACAGGTGACGGCTAGAGTGGCAGTCGCTTCTGGCGAGGTTATTTTCCCCCAAGAAGTTTTTACGGAACTTGAGAATGCTCATTTTTCAAATAAAAAAGGAAGTATTATTCAAACGGCAGTTGTTGCAGGAATTCAGGCGGTAAAGAAAACAGCAGATTTAATTCCTCTTTGTCACCAATTGGCATTGTCTAAAGTGCATATCGATATTCAGCCAAAAGAAAATTCGCTATTTATTTTGTGTACCGTAAAATGTACGGAACGTACTGGAGTAGAAATGGAGGCTTTAACGGGAGTTTCAGTTAGTGCACTTACTATTTATGATATGTGTAAGGCCTTGTCTCACGATATAAAAATCACAAACATTCAATTAGATCAAAAGTCGGGTGGCAAAAGTGACTTCAACAGATAAATTATATGGTTTAGTAATGGCCGGCGGGAAAAGTAGTAGGATGAAGTCTGACAAAGGACTTATTGATTACTACGGAATGCCACAGCGAGAGCAAGCTTATAAATTATTGGGTGAAGTTTGTGATCGTGTTTTTTATAGTATTAGAACTGATCAAAAAGGAGAATTCTCTTCCGAAGAAAATATTATTGAAGATCAGAATATTCACGTTGGTCCTTTAAACGGAATTTTAAGCGCTCATGATTACGATAAAAATGCAGCTTGGTTTATTCTAGCCTGCGATTTGCCTCTCATGAATATAAATGCGCTAAAACAGCTTAAAGAGAATAGAGATCCTAATAAATTAGTAACAGCTTTTGCTACTGAAGAGCGTAGTATTCCAGAGCCTCTCTGTGCTATTTGGGAATCAGATGGATTAAAAGCAGTTTTAAACTTTGTTTCAGAAAAGGGAACTTATTCACCAGTGAAATTTTTATTGAATAGTGATATCAAGATTGTGAATCCATTACAAGAAGATGTACTTTTAAATGCAAATTCAGAGGAAGATCGTATAAAAGTAATGCAAAAGTTAGCAGGTTTTGAACGAAAATAGATACATAAGGCAAACGGTTTTAAAAAGCTTCGGAGTAGAAGCACAAGAAAAATTAAAGAACGCAAAAGTATTGGTAGTTGGTGCTGGTGGGTTAGGTGTTCCTGTGTTGCAATATCTAAATGCAATGGGAATTGGTACGCTTGGTATTGTAGAGAAAGATACCGTCGATATCTCGAATTTACAACGTCAAGTTTTGTATGGAGAAGGCGATATTGGCTTGTCTAAGTTAGCTGTAATTACACAAAAATTACACGCACAGAATTCAGAAACCAAAATACAAGAATATCATACCTTTTTAACTCCAGAAAATGCTCTAGAAATAATAGAGAAATATGATCTGGTAGTCGATGCTACAGATAATTTCCCAACGAGGTATTTAATTAACGATGCTTGTGTAATTTTAAAGAAACCTTTTGTTTATGGGGCACTTCATGAATTTGAAGGACAGGTAAGTGTTTTTAATTATAAAGGAGGGCCAACGTATCGTTGTTTGTTTCCTACCATGCCTGGAAAAGGAGAAATGCCAGATTGTAATGAAAATGGAGTTTTGGGTGTTGTCCCAGGGATTATCGGGAATTTACAAGCGTTAGAAGTAGTAAAAGTGATTACAGGAATCGGGAAAACTCTTTCTGGAAGATTATTGATTTTTGATGGTTTACAACAGCAATATCAGCAAATATCTTTTTCGTTACAGCCAGAGAATTTACAAAGAACACATTTGGAGTCCAGTTATGAAGCTGTTTCTTGTGATATCAATACGCTAATTTCTGTGGATGATTTTTCTGATTTCCTGATAAAAGGAACTCCTTTTCAAATAATAGATGTTCGAACACCAGCAGAATATGAAGACTTTCATTTTGATAACTCTTTAAACATCCCGTTAAACGAACTTTTGGAGAGAGTCTCAGAAATAGATAACTCTAAATCAGTTTATCTAGTCTGTCAGTCGGGGGTTAGAAGTAATAAAGCACTACAACAATTAAAAAATAAAATAAGCGCCTCTATTTTTGAATTGGAAGGCGGGATAAATAATTATTTACAACATGCAGTTAACACCTGAATCTCTTAGCATCCTTGCATTGTGTTTTTTTATAATCGCAATTTTATATTCTTCAGTTGGTTTTGGAGGAGGAAGTAGCTATTTGGCGTTGCTAACATTATTTTTTGCTAGTTTTTTTGTAATTCGTTCTGTAGCTTTAGTTTGCAATTTAATAGTTGTTTCTGGGAGCACATATCTATATTATAAAAACGGACATTTTGATGTTAAAAAGTTCATTCCCTTTGTTGCAACGAGTATTCCTCTAGCTTTTATAGGGGCATCTTTTAGGTTGAAAGAGTATGTTTTCTTTATCATTTTAGGACTCGCTTTAATGTTGTCTGCAATATTATTGGGGAGTCAAAGTATTAAAGAACGAAAGCAAAAAACACGACTTACAGCAAAGAAATATCCAGTTTGGGTAACTTATGTTTTAGGAGCTGGAATAGGTTTTTTGTCTGGATTAGTAGGTATTGGAGGAGGTATTTTTCTAGCGCCTATTTTAAATCATATGCGCTGGGATTTTTCAATAAAAATAGCAGCCTTAGCAAGTTTCTTTATCTTAGTGAACTCTATTTCTGGGATTGCAGGGTTAATCTCTACGGAGATGTTTGTATTCCCATGGAAAGAAGGATTGGTTTTAGGAGCTGCAGTCTTAATTGGAGGGCAAATAGGAATCCGAATCAGTTTAAATAAGCTCAGTGGAAGAGGGATAAAACTGCTTACTGCGATATTAGTTCTTATCGTAGGAATAAGAGTTTTATTGAAAAACGGATTAGGAGTGATTGATTTTTAATAGCATAATTTAAAATAAATACAACATGATTTCTTTCGAAGAAGCACATAGTAAAGTACTAGAAAGCACAATTTCTTTTGATACTGAAAGTGTATTATTTACCAACAGCTTAGGGAGAGTTTTGGCAGAAGATATTCTTGCAGACCGCGATTTTCCACCCTTCGACCGTGTTACTAAAGACGGTATTGTTGTAAATTATGAAGCTATTAAAAATGGAAAAACAGAATTTTCTATTGAAGGAGTAGTAGCTGCAGGAACACCAAAAAGTAAATTAAAAGATAGAAATAATTGCCTTGAGATAATGACGGGAGCAGTAATGCCAGAAAATGCAGATACTGTTATTATGTACGAAGATATTACTATAAAAGAGGGAAAGGCGATTTTAAATTCTTCAGTAAAAGCATTTCAGAATATTCATAAGCAAGGAGTAGATACCCAGAAAGGAGCTATTCTTGTTAAGAAAAATACTAGAATTACAGCAGCAGAAATAGGAATTTTAGCAGCTGTAGGAAGCGTGGAAGTTGAGGTGAAAAAGTTGCCACAAGTAACATTGATATCCACAGGAGATGAGTTAGTAGCTGTGCACGAAAAACCTGCTGCACACCAGATAAGAAACTCTAATATGCTTTCTTTGCATGCGTTATTATTAGATGAACATATTCATTCCAAGCATATCCATTTAAATGATAATAAGGAGGAGATTAAAAACAATCTTATCGAGTTGTTTTCTAATAGCGATATACTCATGTTAAGCGGGGGAGTTTCCAAAGGGAAATTCGACTATATTCCAGAAGTTTTAGAAGATTTGGGTGTAGAGAAAGTGTTTCATAGGGTAAAGCAACGCCCAGGGAAACCTTTTTGGTTTGGAATTCATAAGGCTTCTAAAACAGTGATTTTTTCTTTCCCAGGGAATCCTGTTTCTACTTTTGCAAATTATCATGTTTATTTTAAAGATTGGTTGCATAAATCTTTAGGGTTGGAGATGATTAAAAATACCATTATTTTAGGGGAAGAAGTTTCTAATAAAACTGATTTAACTTTATTTATTAGCGTGAAGGTTAAGGATCTTAATGGAGAAAAAAGAGCTTTTCGTGCTAAGGAAAATGGCTCTGGAGACCTTACTAGTTTGGCATTAACGGATGGATTTATCCAGCTTCCGCCAAGAGAAAAACCTTATAAAAAAGGAGAAACAGTTACTTTTATAGCTTCGAGATAAATAATTCATGACGCACGAATTTAAAAATATAATAGAGGGTTATTTACGAGCTGTTACAAAAGATTTAAAAACAGTATTGGCTTCTGTAGTTGCTCTTGAGGGGTCTTCCTACAGGCGCCCCGGAGTTAGAATGCTAATTCGAGAGGATGGTAAAATGACGGGAGCAGTAAGCGGAGGATGTGTAGAAAAAGAAATTTTAAGACAGTCGCAGTCGGTTTTTGCAAATGGGAAACCAAAATTAATGACTTACGATGGGCGTTATAGACTTGGGTGCGAAGGGATATTGTATATTTTAATTGAGCCATTTTCAGTTAATAAAGAATTTCTTGAAGCTTTTAATAATACTTTTCAAGAGAGAAAACCATTTACAATAACTTCTTATTTTAATAGAAATGTAGAAGAAAATACAGACTTTGGTTCTTATGTTAAGTTTGAAGGGGAGTTGTTGTATCCTATATCAGAAAACATTTCAGAAGAAAAAGAAAACTTAGAAACGTTCTCACAAACTCTAAAACCTTCTATAAAACTAATAATATTAGGAGCGGAGCACGATGCTGTGCAACTATGCGCATTGGCATCTTTAAATGGGTGGGAAGTAACTATTGTAGCCCCAGAAGATGATCCAAAGACAAAATTGAATTTCCCAGGAGCAAATGCTATCATTAATACAAGTCCGCGGTCTTTTGATTATGATTTAATCGACCAAGAAACAGCAGTTGTTTTAATGAATCATAGCTTCTCAAAAGATATAGAATTCCTATCTCGTATGGTAAATTCTTCTCATAGATATATTGGAATATTAGGTCCAGGAAGGCGAAGAGAGAAGCTTTTTGATAAGTTATTAGAAAACCTTTCAGATATTGATCCTTCTTTTTTTGATAGTATTCATGCGCCAGCGGGAATAAATATTGGAGCGGAAACACCTCAAGAAATAGCAGTTTCTATTATTGCTGAAATATTAGCAGTATTTAGAGAGCAAGAGGTTTATCAGCTAAAAGATAAAAAGGGAAGCATACATGCTGAAAATTAGATTTAAGAGCTCGTTTCAGTATTATAATCCGTAAAAACAACAATCTTCAGTAATGGATAAAATAGGAATTATTGTTCTTGCAGCGGGATCATCCAGCAGAATGGGATCTCCAAAGCAGCTTTTAAAGTGGGGAGAAACTACTTTATTAGCGCATGTGATTTCTGTGGCAAAAAATACTAAAGCAACTGAGGTATTTGTTGTTCTTGGGGCAAATGAAGATTTAATAAAAAAATCGATCGCTGTAGATGCGAACATACTATCGCATAACGATTGGGAGCAAGGTTTAGGGAGTTCGATAGCTTTTGGAGTTAAAAAGTTACAAAAACTAGGTTTTGATGGGATTCTTATAGTGCTAGCCGATCAGCCTTTAGTTACGGATATTTATTTAAATCGACTTCTGAAAAATTTCATCAAAGGGGGTAAAAAAATAATAGCTTCGAGGTTTTCAGGAAGTGTAGGAGTACCCGCAATTTTTTCTGCTGAATATTATGATGAACTTCAGAAGCTAAATACTGATTATGGGGCGAAACATCTTATTAAATCTCATTTTGAAGATGTATGTACATTGCAAGCCGACCATTTGGTGATAGATATTGACAATATAGATGCTTATAAGGAAATCTATAAACAACAATTTGGAACTTCTCATTAATAGTATTTTAACTAGCTATTTTCTTTTTTGTGACTGGGTAGGAATAAAAAAAATCTGTAAATTTAAGATGGATATCAGATTAATTAATCCTCATGTAGAATTATGGAATTTATAGATTACTATAAAGTTTTAGAACTCGATAAAAGTGCTACTACAGCAGAGATAAAGAAAGCATATCGTAAGCTTGCTCGTAAATACCATCCAGATTTAAATCCTAATAATAAGGAAGCAGAATTAAAATTTAAGCAGCTTAATGAAGCAAATGAAGTGTTGAGCGATCCCGATAAGCGGAAAAAATATGATGAGTACGGAAAAGATTGGAGTAATGCAGAAGCTTATGAGCGTGCTAAAGCACAGCAGCAACAAAGTAGAAGTCAATCATCTTCGAGGTCATATACTCATGGCGGAGGAGGTAACTTTGGGGGTTCTGAAGAAGATTTTTCCGATTTCTTTGAATCGATGTTTGGTGGCGGTTTTTCTGGACAACGTAGGCAAGCTGGGTTTAGAGGTCAAGATTACAATGCAGAACTGCATTTAGATCTCAAAGATGCATATACTTCTCATAAGCGTACGCTCTCTGTAAATAATAAAAGTATTCGGATTACAATTCCTGCAGGGATAGAAAACGGTCAGACTATAAAAATAAAAGGACACGGAGCAGAAGGGGTAAATGGCGGTCCTAATGGAGATCTTTATATTACGTTCTCTATTAATAATGATCCTTTATTTAAAAGAGAAGGAGCCAATTTGTATAAAACAGAAAATATTAAGCTCACAACTGCTGCTTTAGGAGGCGAAATAACAGCTTCTACTTTTGATGGTAAGGTAAAATTGAAAGTGAGTCCAGGTACTCAAAATGGACAACAGGTAAAACTGAAAGGAAAAGGATTCCCATTTTATAAGAAAGATAATGTTTTTGGGGATTTATATATTACTTATCAAGTGGAATTGCCAACTAAATTAAGTGCTGAGCAAAAGAAACTTTTTGAGGAGCTAAAGAATACAAACCTTTAAAATACAGACATGGTACTTAAATATAAACTTTCCATACAGAAATTTTGTGAGACCTATCAAGTAGAAAAACACTTTGTAATACGTTTTGTAGAAGCTAACTTGATAGAATTAACAAGAGATGGTAATGAAGAATATATTAGCGAAGATCAAGTTCCTAAGCTAGAAAAAATGGTGCGTTTACATCGAGATTTAGATATTAATGAAGAGGGATTGGAGGCAATAGCTCATTTGTTGAATAGGATTGAAGGTATGAATAAGGAACTCGTTTATTTGAGGAATAGACTGAACTTGTACGAGGAATAATTGTGGATGCCTTTATTGCTGTTATTTTTTGGTTAAACAAAATTAAGTAGCAAAACAGCTACTATAAAATTCATAACTTCACGTAATCATATGCTTGGATGTCTTTAACCTAGAGTTGTATTAATATTTAGTAGTCCAAGGCGATATCAGTTAAGAAATCTAAGTAAGATATTATTGCTTCTAGTAGGGAGAATATCATGTTTTTGTTAAAAAGTAAAGTAATTTAATATTATGAAATTATTATTTGTAGTAAACCCCATTTCTGGAGGAGTAGATAAGAAACCTTTTTTAAGAGAAGCTGAAAGCCTATGTAATAATTATGGAATCGAGTATTCTATTTTTAAGACTACCGGTGTTAATGATGAAGAGGGTGTTAAGAAAATTATTGATGAATTTCAACCTAATAAAGTTGCTTCTGTTGGTGGGGATGGAACTACACTTTTTACTGCAATAGCTTTATTGGAAACAAAAATCCCAATGGGAATCATCCCTTTAGGTTCTGCTAACGGAATGGCTGTAGAGTTATTTGTTAATCCAAAACCTATTGAAGCGTTAAAAAATATTATCATGTCCGATGTTATTGGGCATTTAGATATGGTTAAGGTAAATGGAGAACATTATTCTATTCATATTGGAGATGTAGGGATTAATGCACAGATTGTAGAGGCTTATGATAAGGACGAAAATAGAGGAATGGTTACTTATGCAAAGTATTTTATAGATGAAGTAAAAAAAGTCGATTTGATACATGTCGCTATCAATGCAAACGGTAAATCTATTGATAAGTCTGGTATTATGGTTTGTATTTGTAACTCTAGGAAATACGGAACTGGAGTGCCAATTAATCTTACTGGAAACCCAATGGATGGTAAATTTGAGATTGTAGTTGTAAAGAAAATCGATACAAATTCCATTATAAAAGCTGGACTTTCTAAGTTTGAAGAAGGCTTTTACGATAGAGAAAATATAGAAATTTTAAGTACTGATAAAGCTCAGTTGAGTTTCGATAAACCAAGATTGCTACAATTGGATGGTGAAGTTATAGGTAAATATAAGGATATAGAAGTGGAAATACTTTCAGGTGGTGTAAACCTTATTTCCACAAAAAATAGCCTTTCTTCGATTGTAAAATAGAATTCAAATTTTAACAAACACATGTTTTTTTTACTTTTGAAACATAAGATTTTTAATGGCAATAAGAGACGTGTTTTTATTTTAATCTGAATAAGGACACATTCAACAGTATAATTAATAGTTGTTTATGTTTTAATTACAATGGATTGAATGAATGTTATGATTGAAAGTAAAGTGCTTTTGAGTTAATAGAACACTGTTAATATTTATATTTATTTTTTCGTAACTTAGTATAATAAGAACTAAATTTGTTCCGAAAATAATAGATATTTAATCCCTCCCCCTTTTAAACACTACAGATTTATTTTTAGGATATAGACTTTTTTTAAAAGAGCTGTAAGTAGTTGTAATTTCTTGATGAAATTCTAAATTCAGTTCGTGTAAAAAGTAGATAATAGTATAAGTAGTATCAAATTATACAAAAAAGCTTTTAATAACCAATTATATACTTCAACTATGAAGAAATTACACATCTTAGCGTTCGCACTATTATTAAGCAGTGTTACTTTATTTGCTCAAGAAGAGGCTGCCGAGGGGGGGCAGTCTGCGGCTCAAGCTAATAATCCACTTGCAAACATGACGGCATTAAACTTTCACAATTACTACATGCCAAAGCTCTCTAATTCACCAGATGAGCAATATATGAATACTACATGGCTGCGTTTTGCAAAGCCATTTTCAGCGGGTAAACTTTTATTGAGAGTATCTTCACCTATAAGTACAATTGGAGTTCCTCAAGGTGGCGGGAATGTAAAATCTGTAAGCGGTTTAGGAGATGTTAATGCATTTATGTCTTATAATTTTGTTTCTAATTCGTCCTCTACAGTTGGTGCAGGACCATTAATTACAGCACCTACTGCAACAAATGAATTGCTTGGTACTGGGAAATGGCAAGGTGGTTTTGCTTTGGTGGCATTCATCTCAAAATCTCCTGTATTTCAGTATGGAGCTTTAGTAACTTGGCAAACATCTTTTGCTGGTCAAAGTGATAGAGAAAGCACAAATAACGCAGCCGTTCAGCCATTTTATTTTTGGCAACTAGGAGAAGGGTTTTATTTAAGAGGGGTGCCGATTTGGTATTTCGATTTTAAAAATGACGCTTATAGTGTGCCGATGGCTTTAGGTTTAGGTAAGGTTGTTAAAGTAGGCGATACAATGATTAATTGTTTTGTTGAACCACAATATTCAATAATAACAGGAGGTGTTCAACCAATATTTCAAGTGTTTACGGGGATAAATTTACAGTTCATGTAAAACGAGAATACCTGTATGATTATAGAAGAACTATTTAATCTTATGTATGAAGATATTTAACAAGTCTACAAATGCCGTAATATTGGGAGGGATATTTTTCCTAATCCCTTTGCTTATTTTTATAGTGCTAATAACGCATGCTATCCAATTAGCAACTCCTTTGGGAAGGAAGTTGGTTGACGTTTTTCATATTCATTCTGTTTTTGGAGCTGCTACAGTTACTATTTTCACAATTGTAATTCTAATTTTAGTATGTTACATAAGTGGGTATTTAGTTCAAAAGGGACTTGTGAACGACTGGGGGCAAAAAGTAGAGGATAAGTTGTTTTTACTTTTTCCTAGTTTACAGATGTTAAAATATAGAATGCTAGGGGACAAGCCAGCTAAAGAAGATGATGATAATTGGAAGTCTATTCTCTTGAAAGAAGATCAATTTTACAGAATTGCTTTCATTACAAATTTTAAAAACGGATTCTATAGTGTTTATGTTCCTGATGCCCCGCGGATGGATGCAGGAGAAGTACGTTTTATTGAAAAAACTGATATCGATTTTATACCAATTTCAATGAAAGATGCTATGAATTCTTTAAATAGTTTCGGTAGAGATGGTAAATTAGAGAAATACATCATTAATATAACTTCGAAAGAGAATATTTCGAATTCCAATTAAAACTTAAAACTATTAAGAATATAGAAACATGAGGTTTGAATACTTCATGTTTCTGTGCTTTTATTTAAAGCTTTTTCTTGATAAGTAATGATACGGTTAGATTATAATCTTTTCATCTATAAAAAAGCATTAGTTATTTTAGAGATTTTATTATCTTACCTATTGAAAATAAAACATATGAGGGGTGTTGAAAAAAGTACTTTTTTGAAAGTATTGATATTATTAATTATTGGAATATTTTTTGGAAATAATGTGTTTAGTCAAGACATAGCTATTAGAAAAGTTGATAGAATTCATAGGGATAGTTTGATGAATTCAGATTATCCATATGTATTACCTATTTATGGAGATAGAGTTCAGAAAATGGGTCACGATTTACCGCTGCCTTTTGGGATTATGGTGAATTATGTTGGGCAAGATACCGATCTAAACATAGATAATATTGCATTGAAATTAGACGATTCCGACTATGTGGATATGGGTTTTCTAGAGTTTGAAACTTTTGAGAATACTGCTAATGTTGTTAATGTAAGGTTAGAAGCCTGGTTATTTCCTTTTTTGAATGTATATGGAATTTATGCGCATTCCGAAAGTAACAATGCTATCAAGCTAATTAATCCAATTGAGTTAGAGATTCCAACAAATCCTACAGCGAGTACTTATGGATTAGGTACAGTTTTAGCCTACGGAACAGGAAATTATTTTGCTGTCTTAAATTTTAATGCTACTTGGTCTGATGTAAGTTCGTTAGATGATGATGTTTTTGGAACGATCACTTCTTTTCGTTTGGGGCGTAGTTTTGGATTCCATAAGCGCTTTCATAATATAAATTTCAGTATTGGTGTTCAGCATCAACATTTAGATAGGAATTCTAATGGGGCACTTAGTATTAGTGAGATTTTTTCTAAGGTAGATCAAGGGAAACTTCAGGAAATAAAAGATGATGTATCAGATACTGCTAATAACTGGTATGATGATTTAAGACCTGCACAACAAGTGGTTGTTAATAAAGTCGTAAAAGAAATTGACGATTGGTTAAGCGGTAGAACGCCAGGTGATAAAACCTTAGGATACCGATTTGAAAAGGAACCTGTAAGCGAGTTTTCTTTGCAACTAGGAGTTCAATATAATCATGGAAGGAGATGGTGGTATCGTTTGGAGACTGGAGTAGGAAAGGGAAGAAATCAGATAATGTTATCTGCAAATTACCGCTTCGGGATAAATAAGAGAAAATAAATTTAAGTTAAGTGATAACCAACATAAGTAAATAATAATGAAGAAGTTTTATTATCTATTAGTGCTGTTTTTCGGTATAAGCAGTATGCAAGCTCAAGAATTTTATGTCAATTTTTATGGTAATTATGCTTTTGATGATAGTTTCGATTCGTATTACGATTATCGAGCATATTATGATGGAAAGATAAAAGGAGGCTTCCAATGGGGTGCAGGTTTAGAGTATAAACCGAGTCAGTACATGGGGTTCGAGTTTACTTATCTCCGTCAAGATACAAATTCGCCAACTAGGTACCGAACTTACAACAGTATTAAAGAGGAAGTGGCCAATTTTGATTTGGACTTGAATTATTTATTAATCGGAGGAAATCGCTATTTTTCTAGACCAGGTTCACAGTTTCAAGGATATGGTGGATTGATGGCAGGTATGGCAATTGCTAATCTTTATAATCCAAATAATGGCCGAAGCTCTGATGCAACAAAATTTAGCTGGGGAGCAAAACTAGGAGGAATTTATTGGATGAATGATTATTTTGGAATTCGTATGCAAGCGCAATTACTCTCTGTAGTGCAAGGGGCTAGTGGTGGTTTCTATTTTGACGTATATGGACCGCAAGCTACCGTTGTAACATATTCTACGTTTTACCAATTTAGTCTTGGTGGTGGAGTTGTTTTCAGTTTGAATTAGAGGAATAATAAGAATATATAAAAAGCTCTAGTCTTCACTAGAGTTTTTTATATGTTATCAAGTAAAGAAAATCTATAAATCAAAAAAGCCTCTCAGTTTCCTGAAAGGCTTTTCTCTTAGTAGCGGGAACTGGACTCGAACCAGTGACCTTCGGGTTATGAGCCCGACGAGCTACCTACTGCTCTATCCCGCGATGTTTGCGAGTGCAAATATACAACCTTTTTGCTTTTGTGCAAGAATAAAATGAAATTATTTTAAAAAAAGTGTCTTTTATCTATTTTCCTTTCCTGAATCCAAGTATTTAGTTACTTTAGTTTTTATGAACAAAATTAATGAAGCTATTAGCTCCCTAATTCCCTTTGCAGAATGGATTATGCTCTTTTTTGTGATTGGAGGAGGAATCTTTTTACTTATCTATTCTAGGTTTAAACCTTATCTATTATTTCGCCATGCAATTCAGATTTTAAGAGGTAAACATGATGATCCTAATGATCCAGGTGAAATTAGTCATGTGCAGGCCTTGTCTTCTGCAGTAGCAGCTACTGTAGGTCTCGGTAATATTTCGGGAGTTGCAATTGCTATTTATCAAGGTGGACCAGGGGTAGTTTTTTGGATGTGGGTTACTGCAATTATCGGAATGGTTATAAAATTCTATTCGTGTAGTTTGGCAGTAATGTTTAGAACTATAGATGATAAAGGAAATATAGAATCTGGACCAATGCATTATATGACCAAAGGATTAGGAATTAGTGGAAAACCGCTAGCTATTTTCTTTTCCGCAGCGGGACTTATTGGTTTTTTAGGTGTTTTTACCGTTAATCAGTTTACACAAACATTTATGAGTGTTGTAAATCCTGATGTTAATATCGCCGCATTAGGAGATTTCAATTGGAAATTAATTATCGGATTAACTCTTTCAGCATTAACATCATTAGTGATTTTCGGGGGACTTAAAAAAATAGCTAAGGTTGCGACTGCAATTGTTCCGTTTATGGTAGCACTTTATTTTATAGCCGTTTTAGTCATTATGTTTACCAATGTAAGTGATATTATTCCTTCTTTTAAATTAATATTTCAAGAAGCTTTTAATATAGAAACAGCTGTAAAAGGTGGTTTTTGGGGCTTGGTAATATTAGGAGTTCGAAGAGCTGTCTTTTCTAATGAGTCTGGTTTAGGAAGTGCGCCTATGTATCATGGAGAGTCTAAAACAAACGAACCTGTTCAAGAAGGACTTGTAGCAATGTTAGGTCCTTTTATAGATACAATTATTGTTTGTACACTCACAGCTCTTACTATAATTATAAGTGGAGCGTATTTAGATGTAGAAAGCAACGGTATTGCAATGACCTTATTGGCTTTTGAAAAGTCGCTGTTTGGATATGGGGATATTTTATTAATGTTTATAGTTTCTGCTTTCGCTATGTCTACGTTATTTACATACTCTTATTACGGTACAAAATGCCTCACATTTCTTACCAATGTTAAAATTGGCAAGTTTTTTAATATTTATTACGTAGCTACCATTACCTTTGCAGCAATTACTTCTGTGGGAGTTGTTATCAATCTTATAGATTTGGCATATGCTTTAATGTGTATTCCTAATATGATAGCAGTTATCTATTTAGCTCCAAAAGTTAATAGTTCTATGAAGGTGTATTTAAAAAAGATAAAAGATGGAGAAGCATAAAGCCGGTTTTGTAAATATCATAGGAAATCCTAATGTTGGGAAATCTACATTAATGAATGCTTTTATTGGTGAAAAGCTATCCATTATAACATCTAAAGCACAAACTACTAGACACCGTATTTTTGGGATTGTAAATGGTGATGATTTTCAGGTAGTATTGTCTGATACTCCAGGGATTATAAAGCCAGCATACGAATTGCAAGAATCTATGATGGATTTTGTGAAATCTGCTTTCGAAGATGCAGATGTCCTTATATATATGGTAGAAATAGGAGAACGAGAATTAAAAGATGAAGCTTTTTTTAATAAGATAACATCTTCGAAATTACCAGTTTTATTATTGCTGAATAAAATAGATATCTCTTCACAAGAAGTTTTGGAGGAACAAGTACAATGGTGGAGTGAAAAAGTTCCTAATGCTGAGATTTATCCTATTTCCGCTTTAACCAATTTCAATATAGATACTATTTTCAACCGTATTTTAGAGTTGTTGCCAATATCGCCTCCTTTCTATCCAAAAGATCAGATTACAGATAAACCTGAACGATTTTTTGTAAATGAAACTATTAGAGAGAAAATCCTTATCAACTACAAAAAAGAAATTCCTTATGCTGTTGAAGTAGAAACAGAAGAGTTTTTTGAAGATGAAGATATTATCAGAATTCGTTCTGTTATTATGGTAGAACGAGAAACTCAAAAAGGAATTATTATAGGGCATAAAGGGGCTGCTCTAAAACGCGTAGGAATTCAAGCGAGAAAAGATTTAGAAAAATTCTTTGGAAAACATGTGCATATAGAAATATATGTAAAGGTTAATAAAAATTGGCGTTCTAATCAAAACCAGCTTAAGCGTTTTGGTTATAATCAGAAGTAACAATTTATTTACGCTATTAGGTAGTTAGATAACTCAAACTTACTATTTAACTAACACTAACTTAAAGGTGCTTCAGTTTCTTTGGGGGAATTAATAATTCTATCAAATGAAACTTAAACACATTCCCGCAATTGCCATAATGGCTATTGCGTTTGCTTCTTGCACTAATGATGATGACAGTGCAACTACAGAAGTTCCTGAAGTTGTAAATGTCAATTTTCAGCATATATCAACATTAAATCCTGGTGGCGCTACAGAAATTTCTGCTTTTGACCCAGTAACTAAAAAACTATTTACTATAAATCCAGATGCAAATCAGGTAATGGTATTTGATTTATCAGATCCATCTGCGCCTATTCAAAATACAGCAATCGATGTAAGCGCTAATGGAACTCCTAATAGTGTTTCAGTAAACAATAAATTACTGGCAGTTGCTGTAGAGGCTTCTAATAAGCAGCAAAACGGACATGTGTTAGTTTACAATACAGAAGATGAGACTTTAGTAAATAATTTCACTGTAGGGGCGTTGCCAGATATGGTTTTATTCTCTCCAGATGGAAAATATCTTGTTACTGCTGATGAAGGAGAGCCTAGCTCCGATTATTTAACAGACCCAAAAGGAAGTGTTAGTATTATTGAGGTTACTTCTGGAAACGTAATGACCCTAACTTTTGATGATTTCTCAGCTCAAGAGTCAACACTCAAGGATGGTGGCTTTAGAGTTTTTGGACCAGGAGCCACTTTAGCTCAAGATATAGAGCCAGAATATGTAGCAATTTCTGAGGATTCTAAAACAGCATGGATTACATTACAAGAGAATAATGGTATAGCAAAGGTAAATCTAGAAACTAAGAAAATCGAAGCTATTTATCCATTAGGATTCAAGGATCATATGTTGGCTCAGAATATGTTAGATACTAGCAATAAAGACGATGAGACAGTGCTTAAAAATTGGCCTGTTTATGGTGTTTTTATGCCCGATGCAATTAAATATGCTAAAGTTGATGGCTTAGATTATATCATAACTGCCAATGAAGGAGATTCTAGAGATTATGATGGCTTCTCTGAAGAGGAAAGAGTAAAGGATCTTGAGTTAGATCCGATTGCTTTTCCAGATGCAGCGTCACTTCAGGAAGATGAAAATTTAGGAAGATTAAAAATAACGACTACATTAGGCGATACAGATAATGATGGAGATTACGACGAACTTTATTCATATGGAGCGCGTTCTTTTTCAATATGGTCAGGAGACGGTGTATTAGTCTATGATAGCGGAAGTGATATTTCCGAAAAAGTTTTAGCATATACTCCAGGAAGTTTTAATGCTGATGAAGGAGAAGTTGATGGTAGAAGTGATGATAAAGGTGCAGAACCAGAAGCAGTGGAGACCGTGTTAATAGGAGAAAGAACAATTCTTTTTGTAGGTTTAGAGCGTAATAGTCAGATTATGGTATATGATATAAGTAATCCGTCAGCTCCAGAATTTATACAGTTTTTAGAACAGTCTGGAGATATGGCTCCAGAAGGAGTTCTTGCTATTTCTGCTGATGATAGTCCTTCAGAAAAAGAACTTTTAGTAGTTACAAACGAAGGGAGTGGAACGATAAGTATTTATGAAAACGAATAATATATAAGATTAATTTTAATTCCGCAGAAGAGGTTGTCTATTTTATAGTCAGCCTTTTCTTTTTTATATGAATTATTTTATGTTAAAGATTTATGGTGCAACTTTTTAATTACCGAAAAGCAATCATTAAAAACTGAAAAAATAGAATTACCTTTGCGCCATAAAATTTTTAGTATGAGTGCTATTGTAGCCATTGTAGGAAGACCGAATGTCGGGAAATCAACTCTTTTTAATCGTATGATTAAAAGAAGAGACGCTATTGTTGATGAAATTAGTGGAGTAACCCGTGATCGTCATTATGGAAAATCAGATTGGAATGGTCGTGAGTTTTCTATTATTGACACAGGAGGTTATGTTGTAGGAAGTGATGATATTTTTGAAAAAGAGATTGATAAGCAAGTGGAACTTGCTATTGATGAAGCAGATGTAATAATATTTGTTGTAGATGTTGTTTCTGGTGTTACAGGAATGGATGAGGAGGTAGCTCAATTATTACGTCAAGCAAACAAACCTACTTTTATTGCTGTAAATAAAGTAGACAGTGCTCTTAGAGAAGCAGATGCTGTAGAGTTTTATTCTTTAGGTTTAGGAGAGTATTATACAATTTCAAGTATAAATGGTAGTGGTACAGGAGATTTATTAGATGCTGTAGCTGCAAGTTTACCAGAAGATGTAAAGGAAGAAGCGCAAGAAGAATTGCCAAGATTTGCTGTTGTAGGACGTCCTAATGCAGGTAAATCATCTTTTATAAATGCACTTTTGGGAGAAGATCGTTATATCGTAACCGATATTGCAGGAACTACAAGAGATAGTGTTGATACTAAATACAACCGTTTCGGATTCGATTTCAACTTAATGGATACGGCAGGGATCCGTAGAAAAGCTAAAGTAAAAGAAGATTTAGAGTTTTATACGGTAATGCGTTCTGTTCGTGCGATTGAGCATAGTGATGTTTGTTTGTTAGTATTAGATGCAACCCGTGGGTTTGAAGGGCAAGATCTTAATATTTTTTGGCTTGCTGAAAGAAATAGAAAAGGAATCGTTATTCTAGTGAATAAATGGGACTTGGTTGAAAAAGATACCCATACTGTAAAGAAATTTGAAGCATACATTAGAGAGCAGATTGCACCTTTTACCGATGTCCCTATTATCTTTATCTCAGCATTATCAAAGCAGCGTATATTTAAGGCGATAGAGACTGCTGTTGAAGTTTATAACAATAAAACAAAGCGCATTAGCACTTCTAAGCTTAACGAAGTGATGTTGCCAATTATTGAGAACATACCACCTCCTTCTCATAAAGGGAAGTATGTTAAGGTGAAATTCTGTACGCAGTTACCAACACCAACACCTCAATTTGCTTTTTTTGCTAATTTACCACAGTATGTGAAAGAACCATACCGTAGATTCATTGAAAATAAATTAAGAGAGAATTTCGATTTCCACGGAGTTCCAGTGCAAGTTTATTTTAGAAAGAAATAATAAAAGTTAAAGTATTATTAAAAAGTAAATAATACGTTTATTGGTAATGGTTTTGTTCTATTTTCGGAGAAACTATACCAAAAACAAAATGATGATAAATTTTCAAACAGACCTCTTTTGCTTTTCTGCATTAGAGGTTTTTATTTTCTGTAATTCAGTAAAAATTCCCCTAGCCGTTAAACCTTATTTAGAAATGAAAGTCTTAGAAGCATGATAAACTTAAAAGACAACCAAATGAAAAAGCAGTTAGCTTTGTTATTTTTCCTAGTCACCACCTTTTACTCATATTCACAAGAATATGAAGTTACCGGAAAAGTAATTGATGAAACTACAAAAGAGCCTTTAGAGGCTTCTACTATTTATGCAGAAACTATTAAGGATAGTACGATGGTCTCTTATACAATTTCTGATCAAACAGGAAGTTTTGTTTTAGATCTAAATTCTGCTCAAAAAAAACTCAATTTATATATAATCTATAACGGTTATTCTCCCGTTAAAAAAACAATTACACTCGATAAGAAAATAATTGCTTTAGGGGAGATAGCATTGGCTTTACAAGCAGAACAATTAGAAGGTGTTAGCGTTGTTGGAGAGCGTATTCCAATTACTATAAAAAAAGATACCTTAGAATTTAATGCTGACTCTTTTAAAACACGACCAGATGCCAATGTAGAAGATGTGCTTAAAAAACTTCCTGGAGTTGAGGTTGATACCGATGGAAAGATCACTGTTAATGGAAAAGAAGTGAATAAAGTATTGGTAAATGGCCAAGTTTTCTTTAGTGATGATCCTAAAGTGGCTACTAAAAGTTTACCAAAAGAGATTATCGATAAGATTCAGATTTCTGATACCAAATCCAAAACACAAGAATTTACTGGAGATGAAGGTGATGGTGAAAATAAAACCATCAATATAACTATCAAAAAGGATAAAAATAAAGGATACATGGGGCGTGCTTCATTGGGGTACGGTACCGATGAACGTTATCAAGTAAATGGTTTGCTTAATTATTTTAAAAATAAAGAGCGAATTAGCTTTATAGCGAGTTCTAATAATATTAATAACGCTGGTTTTTCTTTTGATGAAGTATATGACATGGTTGGGAATACTCGAGGAGGGTATTCTACACTTACAGATAATGGCTTGATAAATAGCTACGGAAGAGGGATTACAACATCTTCTACAGTTGGAGCTAGTTATGCAAATGCAGAAAAAGATGCTTATGAATTGAGTGCAAACTATTTCTTTGCGTATAGTGATTCTTATAACGATCAAAAAACGTCTAGAGAAAATTTATTGCCCGAAGGTAGCTTCTTTACCAATAGTGAATCTCGTTTTGATGGTTCTACAAATTCAAATAGCGGTTCAGCAAATCTAGAATTTGACATTGACGAAACACTTCGTATTTCCTTAGATCCATCTTTGAATGTGACAAGAACAAACTCTATGGATACGAGTATGACAAACTCTACAGATGTAGATGGAGAATTGTCAAATAGTAATGAAACACAAACCTTAGATGATGGGTTACAAAGAAGTTTTTCTAATAGTTTAAACATTATCAAGAAGCTAGACACGCTAGGAAAGTTTGTAAGAGTAACTTTTTCTAATAATAACTCTAAAAATGAAAATGAATCTAATTTTCAATCTACGAGAGAGGTTTTTGGAGATGATCCAACTTTAGAATCAGTAAATCAATTTACTGAAACGGATAATAGAACTGATAGTTATCAAGTTGGAGTTTCTTATAGACAGCCGCTTGGGAATCAGTTTTTTTTAGATTTTGGTTATGATTATGAAGATAAAAAACAACGTAATGAGAACGATGTTTTAGACTTCAATGAAAATACGTTAGCGTACGACGACTTTAACGATGACCTAAGTACTAATTTTGAATTCAGTAATACTCAACAAAGGCCATCTTTTGGAATACGTAGAGATGGTGAGAAATGGCGTTGGAGAGTAGGGGCAGATTATGCACTAACAGATATTGATAATCAAGATTATTTGCATGAGGGGACTTTTGAAAGGAGTTATGAGAACTTATTACTTAGTGCTTCATCATCATATAGGTTTAGTCAAAATTCGCGTTTCCGAGTAAATTATCGAACAAATATTGACGTGCCTTCAGTTGGGCAGCTCCAGCCTGTAATAAATATCAGTAATCCATTAAATATAAGACAAGGTAATCCAGATCTTGATGTTTCTAAAACACATCGTTTGTCACTGAATTTCAATAATTTTAATTGGAGAGAGCGTACAGGAGTGTTTTTATATGCTGGAGGAGAAATTCAAGATGATAAAGTAGTAAGTGTTACTACAACGGATGAAAATCTTTTACGTACTACTACCTATACAAATGTTAATGGAAATTATAATACATACCTAGGTTTTGGATATTCTAAGCAAATTAAGAAGGATACTACGTATACTATAAAGCTTAATTTTCGCCCAAACATGAGTTATAGTAAAGATGTAAGCTTTAGTAACGGGCAAGAATTAACTTCTAAACAGTTTAGTATTACTCCAAGAATAAGTACAACTTTTAATTATTTGGAACTGATAGAAATTGAGCCAGGGTATGATATTTCATATAACAATACTAAGTATAATATCGATAGGTTAGATGATGTTGAGTTTATATCTCATACAGCTACCTTTAGAACTACAACATATTGGCCAGAAAATGTAGTATGGGGTAATGATATAAACTATAATTACAATGGGAATGTTTCAGATGAGTTTGATAAAGATGCATTGTTTTGGAACATGAGTTTAGGGTATCAATTCTTTAAAAAGAAAGCAACATTCAAGGTGTTAGCTTACGATTTACTGAATCAGAATAATAATGTTAGGCGTACAACGGGAGCAGATTATATTCAAGATTACCAGAGTACTGTACTTACACAATACTTTATGGCTAGTTTGAGCTTTAAGTTTGATCAGTTTGGAGGTAAGCCAGGGCCAGGTGGTGGACGAGGAGGAAGACATATTAGAATGTAGAGTGTGAATTCTAACAAAAAAGAAATCCCGAAGACTCAATGAATCTTCGGGATTTCTTTTTTTTGAGTTAAGGTAGTTTTACCAGCTTCCGCCAGCACCCCCACCACTAAAGCCGCCTCCGCCGAAGCCACCTCCAAAACCACCGCCGCCGAAGCCACCTCCAGAGGAACTACCGCCTCCAAAGCTTCCGCCACCGCGGCCAAGGTTACTTAGTATTATCATATCCATAAGATCAAAGCCACCGCCTCTACGTCCGCCATTACGACCTCCGCCACGATTGTTTTTTGATAGAATAATCATAATTACAATAAAGATGATGAACAAGAAAATAAAGCCACCGCCACCACCAGAAGAATTGCTTTTTCTTTGTTGCGGTGTTCCTGTATATGTGCCGCTAAAGAGATCTATGAGTTTATCAGTTCCTTTGTCTAAGCCACTGTAGTAATCTCCTTTTTTAAATTCTGGAAGAATAACATTTCTTATAATTTCTCCATTAATACCAGCTGTTAACTTCTGTTCGAGTCCATAGCCCGGAGAAATCCAGATCTTGCGCTCTTGTTCTGCTAATAAGATAAAAACCCCATTATCTTCTTTGCTTTGCCCTATTTTCCACTCATGAGCCCATTTAGGGGTAAGTGTACCAATGTATTCACCATTAATACTAGGAACGGTAGCTATTACAATTTGAGTGCTTGTTGTATCTGCATAATTAATGAGTTTCTGCTCTAAAGCAGCTTTCTCTGAGGCAGAAAGTACTTTAGCATAATCATACACACTAGTTTGTACTGCTGGCTTTGCAGGAATATCAAACTGTGCATGTACAGATTGTAACAGTATACATCCGAAGAAAAATAGTAGGAATGCTAATTTTTGTTTTTGCATTAAGATTTAGCTTTTGGAGATTTGATCAGAAAGTTCGTTTACATCATCGTGTTGCCAAGGGAAGTGTTTTTGTAATTCTACACCTGCCTTTAATATTCCTTCAACAAGTCCTTCTTTAAAACGGTTGTTTCTAAAGTGAGTTTGTATAATATCTTTTGTGCTGTTCCAAAAACCTTCAGGAACAGCTCTATCAATTCCTTTATCCCCATAAATGGCAAAAGTTTTATCGTCTGTTGCGACATAAAATAAAACTCCATTTTCATCTTTAGTATTGTCCATTTTTAACATATGAAAAACTTCATTCGCTCTTTTTAAAGGATCTTTCTTGCTAGACGCTTCAATATGAACACGAATTTCTCCTGAAGTTTCTTTTTCAGCTTTACGGATGGCATTTACAATTTCTTTTTCCTCTTCAGAAGAAAGAAAAGCCTCTACTTTAGATGATTTCATGAGATGAGTAACTTAAAGGATTATTAGAAAAAAAGGTGCTGTAATTAAACAGCACCTAATTATTTTATTTGTCAAAATCGAATTCAACATCAACAGGGTTTTCAGCTCCTGCTTCAGCATCGAAATAAGGTTTTCCTTCAAAACCAAACCAACCTGCTAATATAGAATTAGGGAATGTTTTTACGTGGTTATTGTAAGGCTTAATAGCTTCATTGAAACGAACTCTAGCAGTCTGGATACTATTTTCAGTACTGGTAAGTTCATCTTGTAATTTCAAAAAGTTCTGATTAGCTTTTAATTCAGGATAACGCTCCACACTCACTAAAAGTTTACTTAAAGCACCGCTTAATCCACCTTGAACTTGATTGAATTGTGACAGCTGCTCTGGAGTGATATTTTCAGGATTAATATTTACAGAAGTAGCTTTTGCTCTAGCTTCAATAACATCGGTTAGCGTATTTCTCTCGAAATCTGCAGCACCTTTTACCGTATTTACTAAATTTCCGATTAGGTCATTTCTACGTTGATAAGCAGTTTGTACATTACCCCATGCTTCAGAAACATTTTCATTTAAATTGATGGCTTTGTTATTAAAGCCAACAGCCCAATTATAGATTCCGAAACCTAGAACGGCTAATACAATTAAACCAATGATCCACTTTTTCATTTTTAAAATAATTTATTGAGTTGTTAATTTTTATGTTGTAGTCGGGGAATTTATTCTATTAGAATAAAGGATTCAAAATTCATCATTTTAATTGAAATAATGAAATAAATTATAACTGATCTTTAATTTTAATAAGTTCAGCTTTAACTCCTTCTAATTTACGAATAATATCATAATTAGAAAGGGCCTTTTGCTTTTGCTCTTTTAGGTGAAGTTTGGCTCCTTCTAATGTAAATCCGCGTTCTTTTACAAGGTGATAAATAAGACTTAAATTCTTTAAATCTTCTTGTGTAAATTTTCTATTTCCCTTCGCATTTTTTTTTGGTTTAAGGATGTCAAATTCCTTGTCCCAAAATCTAATGAGGGATGCGTTGACGTCAAAAGCTTTAGCTACTTCGCCAATACTATAATATAATTTATCTGGAAGATTTATATGCATTAGTCAAGCGATTGGTTTTCTTGTGATGCTGCATGAAGTAAAGCTTCGTATTCTTCAGCAGATAAACTTCCGTAATAGAAATTTAATGGATTTATTCTGTTGCCATCTTTCCATACTTCGTAATGGCAGTGTGGAGCCTGAGATCTACCTGTACTTCCAACGAGACCAATAAGGTCACCGCGTTTTACTTTCTGTCCAGGTCTCACCTTATATTTACTAAGGTGTGCATAAAGACTCATATATCCAAAGTCGTGATCTATTCTTATGTGCTCACCATAACCTGAAGAGCGATTGTCTGCTCTAGTAACAATTCCATCTCCAGTTGCATAAACGGGAGTACCACGAGGGGCGGTAAAATCCATTCCGTAATGCATTTTTCTAGCTTTTGTAAACGGATCAGAACGCCAACCATAACCAGAAGCCATACGAGTTAAATCTTCATTACTTACAGGTTGTATTGCTGGAATTGCTGCTAGAAGTTTTTCTTTCTCTTTTGCAAGTTCTGTAATTTCATCTAGCGATTTAGATTGTATAACTAATCTTTTCTGAAGCTTTTCTAATTTTTTTGTGGCGTCAATAATCAAATCAGAATTATTAAAACCTTCTAATTTAGTATATCTATTTACACCACCAAAACCCGCAGTTCTCTGTTCTGACGGAATAGGACTAGCCTCAAAATAGAGTCTATAAATGTTATTGTCTCGATCTTCTATATTTGCAAGAACCTCTTCTATTTGGTTCATTTTATTGTTTAGAATCTCAAATTGAAATTCATAATTTTTTAATTCTCGTGCTTGAGAGAGTTCTTTTGGAGTGTTTACTAAATTTGTATTTAATAAAATAAGCAAGCAAATACCGCCAAAAAGAAAGGCAGCAAATACAAATAAACTAATATTAACAACCTTTTTACCTTTTTTAGGTTCAATCCTTCTATAAGATAAAGTTTCAGAATCGTAATAATATTTTACCTTCGTCATTAGTTTAAAAATTCTATTTTTGCCATGTATATGGACGTGTCGCTCATTTGTGTAACAAACAAATATATAAATTGTTTTATCAGTTAGTGTAATTTTTAGAAAAAGTTAAGAGTTTATGATGAATTCCAGAGAGATAAGAAAGCAGTTTCTGCAGTTTTTTGAAGATAAGAATCATGAGATCGTTTCCTCAGCACCAATGGTAGTTAAGGATGATCCAACACTTATGTTTACGAATGCCGGAATGAATCAGTTTAAAGAATATTTTTTAGGTAATAAAGTGCCAAAAAATAAGCGAGCTACTGATACTCAAAAATGCCTTCGTGTAAGTGGGAAACATAACGATTTGGAGGAAGTAGGTAAAGATACTTACCACCATACTATGTTTGAAATGTTGGGGAATTGGAGTTTTGGAGATTATTTCAAAAAAGAAGCCATTAACTGGGCATGGGAATTACTTACGGAAGTATATAAAATTGATAAAGATATTCTTTATATCACCGTTTTTGAAGGTGCTGAAGCAGAAGGACTACCAATAGATCAAGAAGCATATGACCTTTGGAAGGAGATTGTGCCAGAAGACAGAATTATTCTTGGTAATAAAAAGGATAATTTTTGGGAAATGGGAGATCAAGGGCCTTGTGGACCTTCGTCAGAAATTCATGTTGATATTCGCTCTGCAGAAGATAAGGCAAAGACTCCTGGTGCAGATTTAGTAAATCAAGATCATCCACAAGTGGTTGAAATCTGGAATTTGGTTTTTATGGAATTTAACCGAAAAGCCAATGGGTCTCTAGAAAAATTACCAGCACAACACGTAGATACCGGATTAGGATTTGAGCGTTTGTGTATGGTGTTGCAAGATAAAAAGAGTAACTACGATACAGATGTATTTACACCTCTGATTAGAGAAATAGAAACAATTACCAATTCTAAATATGGAAAGACTGAAGAAATAGATATTGCAATTCGCGTGATTGCAGATCATGTTCGTGCAGTAGCCTTTTCAATAGCAGACGGTCAATTGCCTAGTAATACAGGAGCTGGATATGTAATTCGTAGAATTTTACGAAGAGCAATTCGCTACGGATTTACTTTTTTAGATCAGAAGGAACCATTTATCTATAAGCTAGTAGATACTTTAATTAAGCAATTGCAAGAATTTTTCCCTGAATTGCAGAAAGAGAAGAATATTATTATCAATGTAATAAGAGAAGAAGAAAATTCTTTCTTGAGAACATTAGCACAAGGTTTGGTGTTGTTGGATAATATTATAGCTTCTAATTCTGATAAGACGATTTCGGGAAGTAAAGCTTTTGAGTTATACGATACTTATGGTTTTCCAATCGATTTAACAGCGCTTATTCTTCAAGAGAAAGGATTTAAGTTGGATGAAAAAGAATTTCAAGAGGAATTAGAAAAACAAAAGAATAGATCTAGAGCCGCTACAAAAATAGAAACTGGAGATTGGGAAGTTTTAATTGATGATCCAGTTGAAGAATTTGTTGGTTACGACACATTAGAAACACAAGTACGAATTACACGCTACCGAAAAGTAGAAAGTAAAAAAGACGGAGAACTTTATCAATTGGTCTTTAATATTACACCTTTTTATGCTGAAGGAGGAGGTCAAGTTGGAGATAAAGGATATTTAGAATCTGCTAATGGTGATGTTATTTATATTATTGATACTAAAAAGGAGAATAATCTAATTATACATTTCTCTAAGAATTTACCTAAGAATATAAACGATCCTTTTAGAGCGGTTGTAGATGAAAAGCAACGTAGTCGATCTGCGGCTAATCATACAGCAACACATTTGTTGCACCAAGCATTGCGTAGTGTATTAGGAACTCATGTGGAGCAAAAAGGGAGTATGGTTCATAGTGGTTACTTGCGTTTTGATTTTTCTCACTTTGCAAAAGTAACTTCTGAAGAGCTCACACATATTGAAGATTTTGTAAATGCAAGAATTCGCGAACAATTGCCATTGCAAGAAAATAGACATATGCCATACCAAGAAGCTATAGATCAAGGAGCTGTTGCTTTGTTTGGAGAAAAATATGGAGACTTAGTTCGTGCTGTAAAGTTTGGAGAAAGCATGGAGCTTTGTGGAGGTACGCATGTAGCTAATACCAGTGATATTTGGCACTTTATAATTACAAATGAAAGTGCCGTTGCAGCAGGTGTTCGAAGAATAGAAGCAATTACTTTTGATGCCGCAAAAGAATATTTTGCAAATCAAACAGAAGCTTTCAAGCAAGTAAAAGCATTATTAAAAAATAATAGTGCAGATCCTATAAAGGCTGTAACAGTGCTTCAAGAGGAAAATGCTGCAATGAAAAAGCAAATTGAACAGCTATTAAAAGATAAAGCAAAAGGTCTTAAAGGGGAGCTAAAAGCTGAGTTAGAGGAGATAAACGGTGTTCGATTCTTAGCTAAGAAAGTAGATTTAGATCAGGGGAGTATTAAAGACCTCTCTTTTGAACTAGGGAGTGAGTTTAAAAACTTATTTCTATTATTTGCCTCAGAGAATGATGGAAAAGTAATGCTTACATGCTATGTTTCTAAAGAGATTGTAAAAGAAAAAGATTTAAATGCAGGACAAGTAGTTCGCGAGCTTGGAAAACTTATCCAAGGTGGTGGCGGTGGTCAGCCTTTCTTTGCAACTGCAGGAGGTAAAAACCCTGCTGGAATCCCAGAAGCGCTTAAAAAAGCAAAAGATTTTATAGCATAATTCAAGAATAAATTTTAATTAAAAACTCCCAAGCAACAATGTTTGGGAGTTTTTTTATGGTATAATCTGGTGCTTTTTTTATTACTGAGTTTAGTTAAAATATTCATAACGATTAAACCTTATTTCTGTAATGAAGTCTTAGTAGTATAATAATTTTAAAAATTAATAAAATGAAAAAGACAATAGGTTTATTAGCGCTAGTATTAATTACAGCAACTTCATTTGCACAAGAAAGAGGAGGAAGAGAAAATAGAAATGAGGATAGAAAAGAGAAAAGAGAAGATTTTAAAGATATGTATAAAGATTTAACCCCTGATCAAATTGCGGAGTTAAAAACTAAAAAAATGGCATTAGAATTAGATCTTTCAGATGCACAACAAAAGGATATCTTCAGTTTAAATAAAGATATGGCTACGAAGCATAAAGCTAAGATGGAGACTTTTAAAGATAAAAAAGAGAAAGGTGAGAAGCCAAGTTCAGAAGAGCTTTATGAGATGATGAAAAATAAATTGGATGAGCAATTAGCTGTTCAAACTAAAATGAAAAATATCTTAAATGAAGATCAATATAAAATGTGGAAAAGAAGTCAGCATAACAAACACGGTAAACGTGAACATAGAATGGCTGCTAGAAAATAATAAGTTGGTTGGTTAAGTTTATTGCTAAAATCCCCGAGAATTTCGATATGAATTCTCGGGGATTTTTTATTGTAATGATTTTGTGTTCACCACTATTTTTATAAGGACACTTTAATTTAGAGTGTTTTAACTACTTTGGCTGCAGCTTCAATAGTTTTATCTAAATCTTCATATGTAAGAGCGTCGTTTAAGAACCAACTTTCAAAAGCACTTGGAGGTAAATAAATTCCCTCTTTCAGCATTCCGTGGAAAAACTTTTTAAAGTAATCGTTATTTCCTTTTACAGAAGTTTTAAAATCATAAACTTCATCTGTAAAATGAACAGAAATCATAGATCCTAGCCTGTTTATAGTATAAGTAAGATCTGTTTCTTCAAGAGCTTTTTCAAGACCGATATGTAAATAAGCTGTCTTATCTGCTAGTTTTTTATAGATGTCTTCATGCTCAAATAGTGTTTGAAGCATTGTTAGTCCAGCAGCCATTGCAAGTGGATTTCCGCTTAAAGTTCCCGCTTGATAAACTGGTCCAATTGGCGCTAGATGATTCATAATTTCATTTCTAGCGGCAAAAGCTCCAACTGGGAGTCCACCACCAATTACTTTTCCAAAAGTAACAATGTCTGCTCTTACGCTTAGCAACTCTTGCGCTCCTCCTTGGGCAAGGCGGAAACCAGTCATTACTTCATCAAAAATTAATAATATTTTATTGTCGTCACATAGTTTTCTTAAGCCTTCTAAGAATCCTTTTTTAGGAACAATGCATCCCATGTTTCCAGCAACAGGTTCAATAATGATTGCTGAAATTTCATTTTTATTAGCATCGATAAGAGCTTTTACGCTCTCTAAGTCGTTGTAATTGGCAAGTAGAGTATCTTTTGCAGTTCCTTGGGTAACACCAGGGCTATTTGGACTTCCGAATGTTACAGCACCACTTCCTGCTTGTATCAGAAAAGAATCTGAATGCCCGTGATAACAACCTGCAAATTTGATGATTTTGTCTTTTCCAGTAAAACCTCTCGCAAGTCTAACAGCGCTCATGCAAGCTTCTGTACCACTGTTTACAAATCGAATTTTATCAACATTAGGAACCATAGAAACAGCTAGTTTAGCAATTTCAGTTTCTATTTGTGTTGGCATCCCAAAAGACGTTCCTAATTTTGTTTTTCTAATAACAGCATTTACAACTGGTTGAAAAGCATGACCTAAAATCATTGGTCCCCAAGATGCTATATAATCAATTAATTTATTTCCATCCGCATCATATAGATATGCTCCTTTCGCCTGCTTAACAAATATTGGATCTCCACCTACAGCATTAAAGGCTCTAACAGGAGAGTTTACTCCACCAGGAATATATTTTTTAGCTTCCGTAAAAAGTGCACTACTTCTTTTATATAACATGTTTTCTATTTTAATTTAGATATAATATTTGTCCTATTTTAATATTATTATCTCTTAATCCATTTTTTCGTTTTATAGCATCAACAGAAACATTATAACGTTTCGATATTGAATACAAGGTATCTCCTTTTTTTACTTTGTAGGTCATTTCTGCAACTTGCTTCATCTTTGCAGGATTTGTTCCTAAAACTACAGCATCATATTTATAAAGGCCATATTTATCTATCAAACTGATTAGTTTTTCAGGATACCTTCTGTCTGTTGCATAGCCAGCTTTACGGAGTCCTTTTGCCCAAGCACGATAATCGTCTTTATCTAAATCGAACAAAAACGCATATCTACTTCGGGTAGTAAGAAATTCAGAGTGATCTTGATATGAAAGCTCGGGGTACTTATATTTTCTAAAACATTCTCCTCTTGCATCATCATCATGATAAGCTCTTTCTCCTGTCCATCCACTGTGGCATTTTATGCCGAAATGGTTATTGGCTTTTCGTACCAATTCTCCTTTTCCGGCACCACTTTCTAAAATTCCTTGCGCTAAAATTATACTAGCCGGAATTCCATAGTTCCGCATTTGGCGCTCAGCAATCGGACTAAAAACATCGATATACTCATCTACAGTGGCCGTGTAAACCGTAGTTCGCGATGTTGATTGTAACGTTTCCGTATCTGTGGTATTGTAGCTTCCGTTGGTATTATTCTGGGTATTTGTTGTAGGTTGTTTTCTAGGGTCTTTTTTACTGGCTGCTGCTTTTTTTTTAGCTCCGCAACTCACTAAAAAGACAATAAAAAATGCAAAAATGAGGCGTTTTATAATCATTTTATTAGGGGTAAATTCTTTTGTTTTAAGCGTTCGTTCATTCCTGAAATACCTTGCAATCCTCCAGTATGAATGGCTAATATTTTTGTGTGCTCTTTAAAATAACCTTCTTTAATTAAGTTTAGTATTCCAAACATCATTTTTCCTGTGTAAACAGGATCGAGAGGAATGCCAGTCTCATCTTTAAATTCATTTATAAAATGAATCAACTCCTGATTAATTTTAGCATATCCGCCAAAATGATAATCAGTTTGTAGGTCCCAGTTATCTTGATTCGCAAATTTACGAATTTCTGTTTGTAAAAAGTTGCCTTTCAGCGCAGGAAACCCCAAAACTTGTTGACGAACTTGTGAACAATTAATTAGTCCAGATATAGTACCTCCAGTTCCTACAGCTGTACATATATAATCAAAGTTAAAATCTTCGCCTTCTAGAATTTCTTCACACCCTTTTACGGCCAAGTTATTTGTTCCTCCTTCGGGGACTAAAAAAAAGTCTCCAAACTCCTCTTTTAATTTATTTGTAAAAATGGGGTCTTCTTTTTCTCTATAATCAGAACGACTTACATATTTGAATATCATGCCGTGTTTTTCAGCAAAAGAAAGGGTAGCATTTTTCTCAGTTTTATCAGCGAGTTCTTCACCTCTAATAACACCAATCGTTTTTAATCCATTTTCAAATCCTGCATAGGCAGTAGCAGCAATATGATTAGAAAAAGCACCTCCAAAAGTTAAAAGCGTATGGTGCTTTAATTTTTCTGCTTCTGAAATATTATATTTTAATTTTCTGAATTTATTTCCTGAGATAAAAGGATGAATCAAGTCTTCTCGTTTGATGAATAATCGAACGGAAGCTTTTTTGGTGTCTTTTAAAACAATCTCTTGATTATGCAAAATAGAATGTTTATTTGTGGTGCTGCAAAGATAAAAATAACAATTACTTTAAGTAATGTAAAAAGCCCCAAATAGAGCGCTTGTTTAGATAGTTTAGATTTCGCTCGTTTTGATAGGCCTCTTTTTCAAAGCTTATGTTTCTATAAGCTTCATTGAAATTTCTAAACTTTATAATACCAATAATCCATTCAAAAGTATACCAGATATAGAAAGGGATAATCAGTAATTCTAATTGTTGCTTTAAATGAATCCGTTCGTGGTTAATCAATACTTCGTCTTGGCGTAGGTTGTTTTCCTTTAAAATAATTATCGGCCAGAGCGTAAGGCCAACATATCTTTTTGGAAAAATGTATTTAAAAATTAGAATCATAAATCAGCTTTTAGTAGAGCCGTAGTTTTCTGTTATCTTTGTAAAGATATAAGGATTTATAGTTATAAAAATTTATTAGCATAGTTTTTAAGCTGATTTATAAAAAAGAACTCCTTAGAAGCAGATATAAAAATGAAAAAAATATTCAAGCCTGAAGAAGGCGATTATTATTTGTCGCCTGAAGGCTATCGCGTTTTTACAGAACAATATCATTTAAAGCGAGGGTATTGTTGCGAAAATGGTTGCAGACATTGCCCATATGGATTTAATAAGAAAAGAAAATAGCGAATTGGCAAATGTCAATTTTTTAAAAAAAATAATTTGATGATTGATACACAGAATACTTTTGAAAATCAGATCTTAGAAGGGATTCCAGCGAGTCTTCCTACTAAAAAGGGATATGATGAGCATGTAAATCATGCTCCAAAGCGAAAAGATATTTTAACTGCTGAAGAGAAGAAATTAGCACTTAAGAATGCTTTACGATATTTTGATAAGAGTTTTCATGCAGAGTTGATTGAAGAATTCAAAGAGGAGTTGGATTTATATGGACGGATTTATATGTATCGTTTTCGTCCTGATTACGAAATGTATGCTAGGCCAATAAATCAATATCCTGCAAAGTCTAAGCATGCTGCCGCAATTATGTTGATGATTATGAATAATCTCGACCCAAAAGTAGCACAGCATCCACATGAATTGATTACTTACGGAGGGAATGGAGCTGTTTTTCAGAATTGGGCGCAATATCGCCTAACTATGAAATATCTCGCTGAAATGAATGATGAGCAAACCCTGGTTATGTACAGCGGACACCCAATGGGGCTATTTCCTTCAAACAGAAATGCACCTAGAGTTGTTGTTACGAATGGAATGATGATTCCTAATTATTCCAGTCAAGACGATTGGGAGAAATTCAATGCACTTGGTGTTACTCAATATGGACAGATGACAGCGGGAAGTTATATGTATATCGGTCCGCAGGGAATTGTTCATGGAACAACTATAACAGTGTTAAATGGTTTCCGTAAGATTAAAAAATCTCCAGAGGGAGGTGTTTTTGTAACTTCAGGATTAGGAGGTATGAGTGGAGCGCAGCCAAAAGCGGGGAATATAGCGGGTTGTATTACTGTTTGTGCTGAAGTAAATCCAAAAGCTATTGCAACAAGACATTCCCAAGGTTGGGTTGATGAGGTTGTTTCTGATTTGGGGGAGTTAACTGCAAGAGTAAAGAAGGCGCAAGCAGCTAAAGAGACTGTTTCTATAGCATATGAAGGAAATGTAGTAGAGGTTTGGGAGAAATTTGATGTCGAGAATATACATGTAGATTTAGGTTCCGATCAGACTTCGTTGCATAATCCGTGGGCAGGGGGATATTATCCTGTGGGATTAACTTTGGAAGAATCGCAAGCGCTAATGGCAAGCAATTCTGATGCTTTTAAAGAAAAAGTACAAGAAAGCTTACGTCGTCATGCAGCGGCAGTAAATAAACATACGGATAAAGGGACATACTTTTTTGATTATGGAAACGCATTTTTATTAGAAGCTTCTCGTGCAGGAGCAGATGTAATGGCTTCTAATGGAATTGATTTTAAGTATCCTAGTTATGTCCAAGATATTATGGGGCCTATGTGTTTTGATTATGGTTTTGGTCCTTTTAGATGGGTTTGTGCTAGTGGAGATCCTGAAGATTTAAAGAAAACAGACGCTATTGCTTGTCAAGTTTTAGAAGAGATTAAAGAAACAGCTCCAGAAGAAATTCAGAAACAATTAGAAGATAATATCCAATGGATTAAATCTGCACAAGAAAATAAACTTGTAGTAGGTTCTCAGGCTAGGATTTTATATGCCGATGCAGAGGGTAGGATTAAAATTGCAAAAGCTTTTAATAAGGCGATTGAAGAAAATAAAATTGGTTTTGTGATATTAGGAAGAGATCATCATGATGTTAGTGGAACAGATTCTCCATATCGAGAAACTTCTAATATTTATGATGGATCGAGTTTTACCGCAGACATGGCTATACATAATGTTATTGGAGATAGTTTTAGAGGAGCTAGCTGGGTAAGTATCCATAATGGAGGCGGTGTTGGCTGGGGTGAAGTTATTAATGGAGGTTTTGGTATGGTTCTTGATGGTAGTATGGAAGCAGATAAACGTTTGCAGTCCATGCTATTTTGGGATGTAAATAATGGTATTGCAAGAAGAAGTTGGGCAAGAAATGAAGAAGCAGTATTTGCCATAAAAAGAGCCATGCAAGTAGAGCCAGATTTAAAAGTGACTTTACCGAGTTTTGTAGACGAAGATTTGCTATAATAGTTAAATGATATTACTCCACTTAGTAGTCGGAGGAATTTATAATAAACGATAAACTTTAAAGCGAAATAAAATGAAAACAATTAAACTCTTCTCTGGAATGTTACTGGTTGCCTTACTAATGGGGGCTTGCTCTTCAGTGAGCGTAGCAACTGATTATGATAGGCATGTAGATTTTTCTAAATACAAAACTTTTGCATTTTATAAACCTGGAATCGATAAGGCAGGAATTTCTGACTTAGATAAAAAAAGAATTTTACGCTCTATTCAATATGAATTACAGAATAGGGGTTATGTATTATCTGCAAATCCAGATGTACTTGTAAGTATCTTTACCAAAGAAGTTGACCGTGTAAGCGTATACAACAATGTTGGTTGGGGATGGGGTTATTACGGATACCCTTATTGGGGAGGAGGATATAACTCTGTTTCTACGGAAACTGAAGGTTCTCTGTATATAGATATGATTGATGCAGAAAAGAAAGAACTTGTTTGGCAAGGTAAAGGAACTGGAAGCCTCGTAACAAGTGGAGATATGGCTAAAAAAGAAGAGCGTATCACTATGTTTGTAAAAGAGATTCTAGAGCAATTTCCTCCAATTACTACTCAAGTAGCTGCTGTAGATAACGGACAATAAAAACACACCATATAATATTTAAAAGCCACATAAATGTGGCTTTTTTTATGTTTAAAATTTATAGAATGAGCTTAATCGTTAAACTTTAAAATAATTTAAGATAACGGTTATCTCTAGGTTTTGTATTTTTAAATCATAAAATTTAAGCCTATGCAAACTGGTTATCAAAGCAATCCTTTATTAGATCGTTTACCAAAACATCTAAAGCAATTTATAAAGCCTCAAAACTATGATGATTATACTCCAATTAATCAAGCGGTGTGGCGATATGTAATGCGAAAAAATGTAGACTACTTGAGTAAGGTAGCACATAGATCGTATGTTGAGGGATTGCAGAAAACTGGAATTTCTATAGATCAGATTCCTAGTATGTATGGTATGAATCGTATCCTTCAAGACATTGGATGGGCAGCAGTTGCCGTAGATGGATTTATACCGCCAAATGCTTTTATGGAATTTCAGGCTTATAATGTGCTGGTAATCGCATCGGATATTCGTCAATTAGACAATATAGAATATACACCTGCGCCAGATATTATCCATGAAGGAGCTGGACATGCTCCCATTATTGCAAATCCAGAGTATGCAGAATATTTAAGACGTTTTGGAGAAATTGGTTGTAAAGCCATTTCTAGCGCTAAAGATTACGAAATGTATGAGGCTATTCGTCATTTATCAATAGTTAAAGAAGCCGATGGAGTTCCCATTGCCGAAATTGAGGAAGCTGAAAAACGTGTGGAAGAACTTCAGCAGGATATGGGAGAGCCAAGCGAAATGTCTTTGATTAGAAATTTACACTGGTGGACAGTAGAATATGGTTTAATAGGAACTTTTGATGCACCAAAAATCTATGGAGCTGGATTATTGTCTTCCATTGGAGAAAGCAAATGGTGTATGACAAATGAAGTAAAAAAGGTGCCTTATAATATTCAAGCTACATATCAAGATTTTGATATTACAAAGCCTCAGCCACAACTTTTTATTACTCCTGATTTTGCTTATTTAAGTTTGATTTTAGAAGAGTTTGCTAATAAAATGGCGCTTCGAAAAGGAGGTTTATCAGGATTCGAAAAGCTTATAAATTCTAATGCATTAGGAACTGTGGAACTGAGTACTGGAATTCAAATCTCTGGTGTTTTTTCTGAGGTGATTGAGTATGAAGGAAAACCAATTTACTTTCAAACAAGTAGTGAAACCGCGCTTTCTTATCGTGATAAAGAGCTGGTGGGGCATGGAATAAAACAACATCCTCAAGGTTTTGGAAGCCCTATTGGTAAACTAAAAGGGATCAATCTGGCTATAGAAGATATGAGTCCTCGCGACCTAAAGGCTTATAATATTTATGAAGGTCATAATGTGGTTTTAGAGTTTGAAGGTGGTGTTACCGTTTCTGGAACTATTATTACTGGAACTCGAAATCTAATGGGTAAAATTATACTCATCAGTTTTGATAATTGTACTGTTAAATATGAAGATGAGGTTTTATTTGAACCTTCATGGGGTGTTTATAATCTTGCGGTAGGAAAGGAAGCGATTTCTGCCTATAGTGGGCCAGCTGATATAAATAGTTTTGATTTAATAACTCATCGTCAGACGGAGGAAACTAAGAAGCAGGTTAAAAGTGAGGAGACTAAGAAGCTTGAGGCTTTATATCTTCAGGTTAGAGAATATAGAGACGGGAAAAATAAAACAATATCGAGACATAAAGTGTTCGAACAATTACAGGAGTTTTATCCTGAAGATTGGTTGCTTTCTGTAGAACTTTATGAGCTCGCTAAGACAAATGGGGATGATGATTTTGCTATGGAAATTCTTCAGCATTTAGAAAAAGTAAAAAGAGATCGTCCTAAAGTGGGGCATCTTATAGATGATGGTATTTCTTTAGTAGATGAAGCCTTAGTGAAGTAATATAATAATGGACGCTGTAAAAAAGATTTTATATTTTTACCCAAATTCAATTGTCATTTAGTTTGAAAAAATACTTATTTATTCTCGGATTTATCTTTCTATTAGCAAATGTTGCTTGTAAAGATGATGATACACATAAGACGAGGCTTACTACGGAAGCAGACTCTCTAAGACTTTCTCAAAAGCGTCAGCGTGTAATTTCTGATGAGCAACGTATAAAAGATATGTTGAGAGTAAAGAATAATAATCTTTCTACAGAAGATTCTATTTATTATAAAGCCAAAATAAAGAGACCAATAGATTCCGTTTTTTTGGTGATGAATCTTTATGGGAAGGCAAAAAAATCTGGTAAACTTGAAGAGTTTAAGCAAACAGCTGTTATAAAAGATAACAAGACAATAACTTCTAGAATTGATGGAAGCGTTTTTAGGATTGATAAAACAGCAGATAACAGTTACAAAATTTATACTCACAACGTAACTAATAATAGCTTTAGTGCTTATGATATTGATTTTAAATCTACACCAGTATCCATAAGAAAAGCTACACGAACAGCAAATTTCTATTTCGATTTATTGCCGAAGAAAACATTTAATTTCAATATCGATGATGCAGATAAGTTTTTTACCATCAGAAAGGATCGATTGATAAAAGGCGACTCTATCTTGGATACTTTAGCGAGCGGCGCAAATATATATCGTTCTAATGGTTTGCTAGATTTACAAGATGCTACCGCTCTTAATACGTTTTATTTTGTGGATAGTACGCGCATTCTTGAAAAATTGATAATAAGAAACCCTAAAAGGGTGCTTACTAATATCACTTTAAGTGGAGAAGAGAAGGTAGATGGGAAACATAAAAAATATAGTAGTGTTTTTGTAAACGATTCTGTTTTTAAAGCATATGAAATTTCAGAAGAACAAGATAAAAATTCTGAGCATGTGGTGGCTTATAAAGTAGATTCAGTAATAAAAAATTATAGCTATAATAAAGACTTTAACTTCTCATTAAAAACGATAGATTCTTTTGACCTTGAATATAGTTATCCTCAGTATTATGAGTCTTTAATAGACACTACTTTCTTTGTGTATAGCAAGCCTTTTGAAATAAACCAGATGCATGCAAAATGGCGTTATTCAGTTAGATATACAAGAAAGACAAATGCCAATCCTACTAAAGTGGAGGTGTCTGTTTCTAAAAGAGATATGATTAGAATAGAAGATACCACTTTTGTTTTTGAAGCTCCTCTTTCTCCGATTAAAAAGCCAATGAATATTGGGAGTTTATCTGAGCAAAATTACGATGTAGCAGATTTTGATATTAATTTTGATGGTTATACAGACCTTAGTTTTCCGGAAGGTTTTGATCTTAATAGAAATACAACCTATGCTGTTTATTTATATCAGCCGGAAACAAATACTTTTATTAAGACTCCTGCTTTTACAGGCCCTTCAATGGCGCCATATATATTAATAGATAAAGATAACAGATCTGCTATTTATACTTCTAGTACAGGAAATAATAATTACAGTGCACGAATTATAAGAATAGGAGACAAAGGTGAAATTTTGTACAAAGAAACTTATTGGAGTACAAATTCAAATGATAAAATTTCTATCCATTATCAAAAAACACAGAATAGTGCCGTCGTTGAAAAAAGTGATGATATTGCAAAAGGTAAAGTTTGGAATAAGGGCGACTTTAAGAACGAATTTTTAAGCTGGATTAGAGAGCAAATTATAAAATAAAATGCTTGCCATATTAATAGCTAATATGACAAGCATTAACACAAAACAGCTTATATTCACATTTATTATAGACCCTATAAATGGAGTTTCATAAAAGAAACTATTATTAATTTCTTCTGATTTTTATTTTAAGCTATTAGCAATAATATAAGACGCTAACGTCCAACCAAAGACCTTATCTTTTCCGTCGCTAATAGGAGTTCCAGTTTCAATATTATATGAAAACGCTATGATTTCACTCTTATGGAATGCTGTTTCAATCATTTTATTCCATTTTTCTGATTCTTTTTCTAATAGACTTCGATATGCAAAGTTTTTAAGCCCTAATAGATAAATAATTTGCTCAGGAGCTTTTACAATAAAGCTATTAAGATCATAATGCAATCCGTTTTTACTAAGATGCTCTTTTTCTAATTTCTTAACAATTACATCAGCACGATTCTCATCTACAGCTTTTGCCCATAAAGCATAAATATTATCTGCCCTTCCAGGATTCAAATATTCATTCTTATATTCATCATAATCACAATAAGATTGTTTTTCATCGTTCCATAGATAACGATCCATTTCTTCTTTTCTCTGTCTAGCTTTAGCTCTCCATTTTTCTGGCGTATGTTCAACATCTTCGACAGTAACCAATCCTTTTTCAGTATGAGCTTCAATAAAATGAGCTATATCCATTTCTGTTTTATATAACATCATATTTAGGCGTACTTCAATAACATGCGGTAATTGAAGTGAGAAACTTAACGATTGCTTGTCTGCAGAATCAATATTAGGGTAAGTGTTTAAGTGACTAGTTTCACATAAGCATTCAATAGTTTGCCACCTACGGTCATATTCTAAAATAGAACGTTGGATATGAATTTTCAGGAAGTTTCTGCGTTCTTCTTCACTTTCCATACGTTCTGCAATAGCTCTTACCATAGAAGTGTAAAGAGGCAAGGCAGGAATGTGTTGGTGGTAGCTTCTATTGGTTGCTTTTAGTGAATGTACATGTCCAATCATGTAAGAAATATTGCTCAATATTTGCTTGGCAAGTGTGAAGTTACCTTCTTCAACTAATGCTAGGATATGAAAATATGAAGCCGATACATCAAGCTCTGTGTAAGGGCCACCAAGAGAAATATATGGAGTTCCGCTAACACCTTTATCATTATTAATTAATACAGAACCTACAATACCTGGTTTGTTTTTAACCGAAGCTACAAATGAAGCTGTAGGATTGATAGGCATTTTTTCAACATGAAAGTTCAATTCTGTCTCTTGAGATTCTTTTTTATAGAAATCATAGGCAAAATTGTCATTTTCTTCTATATATATAGTATTGGTTTTGTCTTTTACTTTCGTGTCTTTAAATAGATTTAAATACCCATTTTTATCCGTAGTAACTGTTAATTCGTTCCAAAGGGATGCTATTATCTTTTTTGAAATTCCCGAGCTTTTTTCCATTTCTTATTATTGAATTAAATTCGATGTAAAATAGAAAATAAACTCTTTATAAAAAAGTTAGTTGAGTTAAATTAAAATGTGGGGTAGAATTTACCTGAATAAAATGGTGATAAAGAATACAACAAAATTATTGAATGAGTGAAAAAGGACGCTATACCAAAATCCATTTTTAATACGAATATATCCTAAAACTATTCCGTCTAAGAATTGAGGAAAAACAATAAGTGGGATGAAAAATAGATCGGAGTTCGATAATTCATAATTAAAAACATGAAGGAATGCAAATAGTACTACAGAGGCGTAATAAATCCATTTAAAGTGTAGCTTCCAATATTTTTCAATAGCTGTTTTACGGATAATAAAATAGAATATAACTCCAATAATAAGACTTATCCCAATGGAAATGTATATAGAATTGCTATCATCTAAAAAAGAAATTTTAGAGCGTAATGCTCTTAAAATATAATAGGAAAAAAAGCTTATGGAGGTTGATAAAAATAGTGGATTGTATCTTAATGATAATCTAAAAATAAGTTCTTCAACCAAAGGCCCAAATAGAACGATAAGAAAAAATATTTCTGTTTTAGAATGCGTTGCTATTAATTCCTGAATGGAATCATTTTTTATAGTGAGAACAAGACTTAAAAAGAATAAAACTGTAAAAGCCAAAATCATTTTAATAGCATACAATGCTGCTAATTCTTTTATTATTACAAAGAAGCTCTTTCCGTGTTCTTTTTTAAGATTAGGATCTTTAATAAAATTCCAAAGATTAAGAAATAAATTTTCTGAAGCGATTGAATCTGAGACTTCCGTATTGTTTTCCATTTAGAAATCTTCTATTTAATTCTTTATCGTCTGTAATTCTTCGGTAGTATTTATCACCTCTTTATTATAAACTAACTTCCAACCCAATGTATTTGTTAGCACATAAAACCTCGATAATTCGCTCATCAATCGGTTTTCTGCATTGCTTTTTAGATTAGAATTATCAACTCTTTTTCCGATAGCTATATTCACCTGATTTTTAATTTTATTAAAATCGTTCGCATTAAACGGATTTAAATAATCTCCAGAAATGTCGTAGTATTTTAAATCTGGATTAATTTTAATTTCAGGCTCAGGAATGTCAGTAATAAAAAGGGTTTTATTTTCTTGATCTACATTGAAATTTATCTTGCTAAGATCGTAGGCAACAGTTACATCTGCGTTTACTACAACCAATGCTTTTTTTTCAGTAGTTAATAAATTAGCAAATATTTTTTCTGACTGTTTGTAATTAAAAACTTGAGAGAAATGTCCTTCCGTAACAACCAACTTGCTTACATTTTTTATCTCTTGCTGAATTAAAGCAGTGTTCTCTTTTAGGTATTTAGAACGTTCATCATACCTTTTGTAAAGTTGATACGTCCATAAAATGAGTAAGGTGATGATAATTCCGAAAAGAACCTTTCGCATGTTAGAATTTTATATGTGGATGTTTTTCTGAAAGATACATAATTTTCTGTTGAAGCTTTTCCTGAAACTTTTTAAATTCTTCACTTTCAGGATTAAAAGGACGATGCGATAATCCACTTTGAATTTTTTCAACTTCTTTCATAGTGCTTTCAGAAGCATTAGAAATCCAAGTCTGCTGAAACTTATCCCAAATATAGTTAATCGCTGTATTATTGGGGTGAATCATGTCTTCCGCATAAAAGCGATAATCGCGTAGTTCGTCCATCATAATCTCGTAAGACGGAAAGTAGGCAATAGAATTCTCTCGAGCTATTGTTTGATGAATTGCAGTTATTAAGTGCGATTTGCTTCGCTGATTCTCTATAAAACCATCTTTTAAATGCCGAACAGGGGAGACTGTAAATACAACTGTTGCTTTGGAGTTTATTTCTTTTAAAAGACTAATAATTCTTTCAAGGCTATCTTCAATTTCAGCTACTCCAAGAAGTTCTTTAGTAAAGTTTTTTTGAGGAACTTTATGGCAATTGGCAACTAATTTTTTTGATTTTTCATAGCGATATCCCCAAGCAGTTCCAAGCGTGAAAATGATATGCGATGCTTGCTTAAGAAATGTATGAGTATTCTTTAAAAGGGAGTTGAGGTCGTTTAATATATTCTCTTTGGAAGGATTGCTTAATATAGAATGCACTTCAAAGCAATGCCAGCGCTCATTAAAGAAAAATATGTCTTCTTTTGTAAATTCGTTACTGCTAACAATTCTAGTAATTAAATTTTCTATCGCTTTCGGATGAAAAATTATTCCAAACGGATTTATAAGCGAATCGAATTTATAATAATCGAGTTTACTTCCTATGTTTTCCACAAAACAAGACCCCATTAAAAACACTTTAGCCTTATAATCTATAGCGTCTTTCTGTGGCTTTAATGGGATCTGAGTTTGTAGTTTCATGTAATTATTTCTTTTCAATAAGTCCAGCTCTCCTTAAAAGAGCATCTGGTTGTGGCTCTTTTCCTCTAAAGCGTTTGTATAATTCCATAGGATTGTCTGTTCCTCCTTGTGAAAGTACATTGTCTTTAAACTTACGCGCTACTTCTTTGCTAAAAATTCCTTTTTCCTTAAAGAATTCAAAAGCATCGGCATCTAAAACTTCCGCCCATTTATAGCTGTAATATCCTGCAGAATATCCTCCTTGGAAAATATGAGAAAATGCGGTGCTCATACATGTTTCTGGAGTCTCTGGATACAGGCTTGTAATTTCAAAAACTTTATTTTCATGAGTTTTTATATCCTCAATATCGCTAGGATCAATACCGTGCCAGCTCATATCTAGCATTCCGAAACTTAATTGGCGTAGGGTTTGCATCCCCTCCATAAAAGTGGCAGATTCTTTTATTTTTTCTACATATTCCATCGGAATCACTTCATTAGTTTCGTAGTGTCTAGCAAAAATCTCTAGCGCTTCTTTTTCATAACACCAGTTTTCTAATACCTGACTAGGTAATTCTACAAAATCCCAATAAACACTCGTTCCGCTCAAGCTTGGGTATGTTGTATTAGCTAGCATGCCATGTAATGCATGTCCAAATTCATGGAATAACGTGGTCACCTCGTTAAAAGTTAATAAAGATGGTTTTGATCCAGTTGGTTTGGTGAAGTTACATACAATAGAAATATGTGGTCTAGAATTGTCTCCATTTCTCTGCCATTGCGATTTGTAAACAGTCATCCAAGCGCCATTTCTTTTTCCTGGGCGAGGGTGGAAATCGGCATAAAAAATAGCAGTTAATTCACCATTTTCATCCAATACTTTATACGTTTTTACATCTTTATGGTATTTATCGATCTCTTGAGTTTGTTCGAATTGTAAACCATATAATCTTTCTGCAATAGTAAAAACACCACCGATAACATTTTCCAATTTAAAGTATGGTTTTAGCTTTTCATCATCTAAGTTAAAAAGCTTTTGCTTTAATTTTTCAGTATAAAAAGCACTATCCCATTTTTGAAGTTTATCAAGGTTATCTTCTTCTTTAGCAAAACTTTCTAGTTGCTTAAATTCTCTTTCAGCAGCAGGCTTTGCTTTCTCTAAAAGTTCTTCTAAAAAGGAATTTACTTTTTCTGGTGTTTTTGCCATGCGCTCTTCCAAAATAAAATGAGCATGAGTTTTATAGTCTAATAATTCTGCTCTCTGTTGGCGCAAACGAACAATTTGTTTTACATGCTCACGATTGTCGTGTTCATTTCCTTGAAAAGCTCTACTTCCAAAGGCAAGTGACATTTTTTTACGCAACTCACGATTTTCTGCATAAGTCATTAAAGGAATGTAGCTAGGATAATTTAATGTAAAAACCCATCCTTCTTTTTCACGAGATTTTGCTTCATCGGCAGCAGCTTCTAAAGCACTTTCTGGAAGCCCTTTTAACTCTTCTTTGTCCGTTATATGAAGTTCAAACGCATTAGTCTCTGCAAGAACATTCTCTCCAAATTTTAAGCTCAGTTGCGATAATTTCTTGTCGATATCTCTTAAAATTGCTTTTTTATCTTCAGGGAGATTTGCTCCATTTCTAGAAAAACTTTTGTAGTTTTTCTCTAAAAGCATTTTCTGTTCTTTATTTAGCGAAAGGTTTTCTCTATTATCCCAAACTGATTTTACTCTTTTAAAAAGAGCTTCGTTTAAACGGATGTCATTTCCGAATTCTGATAATAGCGGAGATATTTCTTGTGCTAATTTCTGAATCTCATCATTAGTTTCTGCGCTATTCAGATTAAAAAAGATTGATGTAATTCTGTCCAATTGAGCTCCCGAAAATTCCAAAGCTTCAATTGTATTTTGAAAATCAGGAGCATTTTTATCTGCTGTTATAGCATCAATTTCTTCTTTTGTTTTTTTTATCTCCTCTTTAATTGCAGGAAGGAAATCTTCATTTTTAATAGAAGAAAAGGGTGCTGTTTGATAAGGGGTATTAAATGTATGTGTAAGCAAATTTGCCATGTTTTATTTTTTATAATGTAATTGAATTACAAAGTAAGAAACTTTCTCTAGAATAGAGAAAGCGCTTAAAGAATGATTAACATTTTTAAGCGCTTTTTATAATGTAATGTTTTTATTAGTGCTTTATTGTTTTACACTTTCTGCACCTTTAATAACTTTCTCTTTTAAAGATTCTTTATAAGCGACAATCTTATCTTGAATAGATAAATCTGCGGATCCTATAATCTGAGCAGCTAAAATACCTGCATTTTTTGCGCCATTTAATGCAACTGTAGCTACAGGAACACCGCCAGGCATTTGCAAGATAGAAAGTACAGAATCCCATCCGTCGATAGAATTACTACTTTTTACAGGAACTCCAATTACAGGAAGAGGCGATAGAGAAGCCACCATTCCTGGAAGATGTGCAGCACCACCAGCACCTGCAATAATTGCAGAAATACCATTTTTATGTGCATTTTTTCCAAATTCGTACATTTTTTCTGGCGTACGGTGCGCAGAAACAATATCTACAGTTACTTCAACTCCTAATTCTTTTAAAACGTCTATTGCGTCTTGCATTACTGGGAGGTCGCTTGTGCTTCCCATGATAACTGCTACTTTTGCCATGCTTTTGTTATATGAAATTATTAAAAATACTCTTGATTTCTGTTTTAATATTATGATTGGCTAAACTAAAAGTAGCTAGATTATAAAGTTTAAACAGGGTATCAAAAATATATTATTCGCTTATTACCTTAATACTTTTCTTTACTTCTTCCGCAATAACTCTTGCTTTAGTCACATCTTCATTTACAATAGTTACGTGTCCCATTTTTCGGAATGGACGTGTTTCACGTTTTCCGTAAATATGAGGTGTTACACCTTCCATCGCCATTATTTTTTCAATATTCTTATAGACAACGGCACCAGTATAATTTTCATCGCCAACTAAATTTACCATTATTCCAGCAACCTTACTTTCTGTGTTTCCTAAAGGAAGACCTAGAATAGCACGAATTTGTTGTTCAAATTGATTAGTGTAGCTAGCTTCGATGCTATAATGACCGCTATTGTGTGGTCTTGGAGCTACTTCGTTTACAAGAATTTTATCATCCTCAGTTTGGAACATCTCTACTGCAAGAAGTCCAACATGTTCGTATGCTTCAGAAACTTTTAATGCAATTTCTTGTGCTTTATCAGCTACCTTTTTATCAATCCTTGCTGGGCAGATTACATATTCAACCTGATTGGCTTCTGGATGAAATTCCATCTCTACAACTGGATATGTTTTTACATTTCCATGAGGATCACGAGCAACAATAACAGCCAACTCATTTTTAAAAGGAATCATCTTTTCTGCAATGCATTCTCCATTTGGTAATCCTTCTATATCAGCAAAAGATCTAATTACTTTTACCCCTTGTCCGTCATAACCAAAACGAGCACTTTTCCATACAAAAGGAAAGGATAACGACTCATTTTTTATAGCATTCTCCATTTCATCAGAATAAGCAAAACGAGTAAACTCTGCGGTTGGAATATTATGATCTATGTAAAATAATTTTTGCGTTGCCTTATTGTTTATAGTCTTAAGGGTTTTTGCAGATGGATAAACGGTAATCCCTTCTTTTTCTAACTGCTGAAGGGCATCAACGTTTACATTTTCAATTTCAAAAGTAAGCACATCAACTTTTTTACCGAATTCATATACGGTATCATAATCCATTAAATCCCCTTGAAAAAACTCATTACATGCAATCTTACATGGAGCTTCATTACTTGGATCCAGCACAATAGTTTGAATATCGTACTTACGAGTTTCATAAAGCATCATTTTACCAAGTTGACCTCCGCCTAAAATACCGAGTTTAAAATCAGATGAAAAATAGTTCATGTTGTAATTTTTTTAAAACTGAATGTTTCTGCTTCCAATTGCAAATACTACAATTTGATTTTGCAAAAGTATGGCTAAATATGAAATCTACATAATAAATCAAAGTTCAGGATGACTATTTATCTATTCAAAAGGAAATCAATTGGAATACTTTTAGCCTTCAGGATAAATAGATTCAAAATTAATAATTAGTTTAAAGGGAAGTGGACTTGTTTGTAGCGTAAAAATTACAGCAATTTGAAACTAATTATTTGTTTGTTAACGTACAAAAGGAGGTTTTTTTTGTGAAAATTGCTTATTTATTGCCGAAAACGACTAAATTTAAAGGAAAACAAAAATCTAAATGGTATCTTTGCCTCTTTAAAATTTTTTAGAATTGATTAAGCTTCACGATAAATATTTTGAACCTTTTATTTCTGCTGAAGAAATAGATGCAGCCATTAAAAAAATGGTAGAAAAGGTAAAGGCGGACTTTAAGGATGAGACACCTATTTTTATATGTGTTCTTAATGGAGCTTTTATGTTTGCTTCTGATTTTATTAAGAAATATGACCAAGACTGTGAGATTTCATTTGTAAAAATGAGTTCTTATCAAGGGATGTCTTCAACAGGAATTGTGAAAACACTTATTGATGTTCCTGATACAGTAGAAAATCGTAGTGTTGTAATTTTAGAAGACGTTATCGATACAGGAAATACGGTGAAAGAATTAGTGTCGATATTTTCAAGAATAAATGTGAAGAGGTTTAAAATTGCATCAATGTTTTACAAGCCAGAAATATATAGTGGTGAGTATAATATTGATTATGTTGGAATTGAAATTCCAGACAAGTTTATTGTGGGTTATGGGCTTGATTATGATGAATTAGGAAGAAATTTACCAGAAGTATATAAAATAAAAGAATAACTATATGATCAATTTAGTGCTGTTCGGAAAACCAGGAGCAGGTAAGGGTACACAAGCTAATTTTTTAAAAGAGAAATACAACTTAAAGCATATATCTACCGGCGATGTTTTCAGATTCAACATCAAAAATGGTACTGAATTAGGTACATTGGCAAAATCTTATATTGACAAAGGGGAATTGGTTCCCGATGAAGTAACCATTAATATGCTTAAAGCTGAAGTGGAGAAAAACCCAGAAGCTAGTGGTTTTATTTTTGATGGCTTTCCTAGAACAAATGCTCAAGCAGAAGCTTTGGATCATTTGATGGAAGAGAAAGACATGAAAATACATGCTACTATTGCTTTAGAAGCAGATGATGAAGTGCTTATAAAACGTTTATTAGAGCGTGGAAAAGTAAGCGGAAGAAGTGATGATCAAGACGAGAGTAAAATTAGAAATCGTTTTGATGAGTACAATGAAAAAACAGCTCCTTTAATGGAGTATTATAAGGAACAAAATAAGTTTCATAGCGTAAACGGAATTGGAACTATTGAAGACATAACAGAGCGATTGAGTAAAGTTATTGCAACTCTTTAAGCGGGTTGATTTGTTTTTAAATAATTTATTACATCAAAAATAAACTCTAATTGGGTTTATAAAGCTTTATAAATAATAAGCGCTCTCTGAATTTAAGAATGATGGGAGCGTATTTTTTTGAAAAAGAATGTTGGAGGATTTTCAGAGTATAATTATTCAACAATAAAAAACATATTTAAATGACAGAAGGAAATTTTACAGATTATGTAAAGATTAAGGTGACATCTGGAAAAGGAGGGCAAGGTTCTGCTCACCTACGCAGGGAAAAATATGTAGCCTTTGGAGGGCCAGATGGAGGAGATGGAGGCCGTGGAGGTCACGTTATTATTATTGGTGATAAAAACCTATGGACTCTTTTTCATTTTAAATTTAAAAGACATTATCAAGCTGGTCATGGCGAACATGGTAGTAAGCAAACAAGTACAGGAGCAGATGGTGCAGATGTTTATATGCGCGTGCCTCTAGGAACTCAGGTTAAAGACCCTGAAACCAATGAAGTATTGTTTGAAATTACCGAAGATGGAGAAGAAAAAGTTGTAGCCAAAGGAGGTAAAGGAGGTTTAGGAAATTCACATTTTAAATCTTCTACCAATCAGACGCCACGTTATGCTCAACCTGGAATGCCAGGAGAAGAAGTAGAGGTTCTATTAGAATTAAAACTTCTTGCTGATGTTGGTTTAGTAGGATTTCCTAATGCTGGGAAATCTACACTACTTTCTGTAATTACTTCAGCAAAACCAAAAATTGCTAACTACGAGTTTACAACATTAAAACCTAATCTAGGGATTGTAGAATATCGTGATTATAGAACCTTTGTAATGGCAGATATTCCTGGTATTATTGAAGGAGCAGCAGAAGGAAAAGGTTTGGGGCATTATTTTTTACGTCATATAGAACGTAATTCTACATTGCTTTTTCTAATTCCTGCGGATGCTAAAGATATTTATAAGGAGTATGAAATTCTTTTAAATGAATTGCAAAAATATAATCCAGAACTGCTAGATAAAGAGCGACTTGTTGCGATTTCTAAATCTGATATGTTGGATGAGGAGTTAAAAGCGGAAATGAAAGTTGAGCTTGATAAAATATTCGTAGATGTTGAGTATATGTTTATCTCTTCGGTAGCCCAACAGGGAATCCAACCGCTTAAAGATAAACTTTGGGATATGTTGAATAAAAATGAGGATGCTTAATAATGATTTATTTTGCTTAATTTTAGCAAAAAATAAACATTATGTATCCCAAATATATAAGCCTTCTTTGTTGTTTACTTCTTGTTTCTTGCACAAGCGTGCAGGTTGCTTATGATTACGACAAGAAGGTTGATTTCTCTCAATTTAAAAGTTATGACTATTTTCCAAATATGGAAAGTGGCTTAAGTGATTTAGATACCAAAAGATTGTTTCGTAACATAGATAGTTTGTTGCAATCTCGTGGTTATAAATATTCTTCAACACCAGATATTTATATCAATATAAAAACTTCAAATAGACCGAAGCCAAGCAATAGCTCTGTAGGTATAGGAATTGGGGGAACTGGTAGGAATATTGGCGGAGGTGTTTCTGTTGGGGTTCCTTTAGGAGGAAACGAATCGTATCGTGAAATAATTTTTGATATCGTAGATGCCGATGAAGATGAACTGGTATGGCAAGCGGTAAGTGAAGGTACAGTCTCAGAGCAAATGACTCCAGAAATGCGTAATGCAAAGCTAAAAGAGGTTGTAGAAAAAGTATTTTCTAGCTATCCTCCGAAACAGAAATAATCAGTTTTAATGAATGCTTTTTGTAAACCTATTATTACTATTTTAATGTTGATTGGTTATTGCCTTTCAGCACAGAATATAGCTTTAGAGCAGGCAAATACTTTCATCAAAGAAAATAAGATTACAGAAGCGGAACAAGTTCTTCTTTCAGCCTATAAAAAAAAACCTACTCCAATTATTACAGAACGTTTAGGAGATGTTTATGGAATAGAAAAGAAATGGGATGATGCTGCTACCTATTATAAGATACTTGTAGATGAGTATCCTAAAAAGGCAAATTACCATTATAAGTATGGGGGAGTGCTCGGAATGATTTCCTTAGAAAATAAAATAAGAGCATTGTCTCTTTTGGGAGATGTTAAAAAGCATTTCGAAATTGCTGCTAATTTAGATGATGAGCATCTTGGTGTCCGTTGGGCATCGATCGATTTATATTTAAAGCTTCCAGGGATTTTGGGTGGCAGTAACGATAAAGCCTATAAATACTCCAAAGAATTGGAAGCTATTGCGCCTATAGAAGGATATCTTTCTCGAGGGTTTATAGAAGAAGAACGCAATAATAAAGAGCTCGCTGCAACTTATTATAAAAGAGGCTTGGATGTTGTTTCTCAAAATACGTATCCTGATAAAAATTACAGGAGACAAGATATCCATTATCAAATCGGAAAATTAGCTGCTCAATATAACTACAAAGTGAATAGTGGAATCTCACATTTATTAATCTTTGAGAATTTATATACACCAGAGAGTACGATTCCTTTGGAGGATGTATATTATCAATTGGCAGTTTTATATAGATATCAGAAAAATAAAGAGAAGGCAAATTATTATATCGACAAAGCCATTAAAATACATCCAAATTCAAAAGATTTTAATTCAGAAAAGGAAAACATTAATGGCCTTTAGTTCTTTTATTTACGATTGATGGTTCAATTAATATATTCCTAAGAAGGTTTGTCTATAGCAAATTGTCCTTTTATCTTTACAGTCTGAATACGTTTTAAAAATTACAACATTGAAAATACATTTCATTGCCATTGGCGGAAGTGCGATGCACAACCTGGCACTTGCTTTACATAATAAAGGATATATCATTACAGGAAGTGACGATGTAATATTTGAGCCTTCTAAATCGCGATTAGAAGCTAAAAATATCGCTCCTGAAACTTTTGGGTGGTTTCCAGAAAAGATAACAGCAGATTTAGATGCCGTTATTTTGGGAATGCATGCAAAGGCAGATAATCCTGAGTTGGCTAAAGCAAAGGAAATGGGCTTAAAAATATATTCTTATCCTGAGTTTATCTTTGAGCAAAGTAAGTATAAAACCAGAGTTGTAATTGGAGGAAGTCATGGGAAAACAACCATAACTTCTATGATTCTTCATGTTTTACATTATCATGATATTGATGTAGATTATATGGTGGGCGCACAGCTTGAAGGTTTTGATACGATGGTGAAGTTGACTGAAGAGAATGATTTTATTGTCTTAGAAGGTGATGAATATTTATCTTCTCCAATTGATAGACGTCCTAAATTTCATTTATATCAGCCAAATATTGCATTATTAAGTGGGATAGCTTGGGATCATATTAATGTATTTCCAACGTTCGAAAACTATGTGGAACAGTTTAAGATTTTTATTGATTCTATTGTTGAAGGTGGAAGCGTTACCTATAATGAAGAAGATGCAGAGGTGGTGAAAGTTGTAGAAGCTTCTGAAAATCAGATTCGTAAGATCTCGTATGCAACACCTGAATATACGGTTGAAGACGGTCAAACTTATCTGGAAACTCCAGAGGGAGCAATGCCGATTGAAGTATTTGGGAAACATAATTTAAACAACTTAGCGGGAGCAAAATGGATTTGCCAACATATGGGAGTCGATGAAGATGATTTCTATGAAGCTATTGCAAGTTTTAAAGGAGCTTCAAAACGCTTAGATAAGTTGGCAGAAAATGGTAACCGTGTTATTTATAAAGATTTTGCGCATGCGCCAAGTAAGGTTGGAGCTACATTAACAGCGGTTCGAGAACAATTTCCAACCCGTAAAGTTATTGCTTGCCTTGAGCTACATACTTACAGTAGTTTAAATGCTACTTTTTTGAAGGAATATAAAGGGACTTTAGATAATGCAGATGAAGCCGTGGTTTTTTTCTCTCCAGAAGCAGTGAAAATTAAGCAGCTAGAAGCGGTTTCTGCTTCTCAAATCGAAGACGCTTTTAATCGTGAAGATCTTATTGTTTACACCAATCCAGATGAGTTTAAAGAGTATTTATTTAAGCTGAAGTTAGATAATTCTGCATTGCTATTAATGAGTAGTGGGAATTATGGTGGTCTTGACTTTGAGGAAGTTAAAAGTTTAGTGGATTAGAGGTTTTTTATTTCTGAACTTCTTAAGTTCGGTTTTTATTATAGTTTCTTTTCTGTAGCGTTCTAATTTGCTAAAAGTAACGTTGTCTATTATAATTCGTTATATTTAGATGATGAAAGAAAAATCCACTTCATTTTCGATTAAAAACTGGAGCATAACAGATCGTCCTCGAGAAAAATTACTTGCAACAGGTAAACAAATTCTGTCTGATGCTGAGTTAATAGCTATATTAATAGGGAGTGGAAGTAGAGATGAAAGTGCTGTCCAATTATCCAAACGGATATTAGCTTCCGTAGATAATAATCTAAATAAATTGGGGAGGCTTAGCGTAGGTCAACTTATAAAGTTTAAAGGCATTGGAGAAGCTAAAGCCATTAGTATTGTTGCTTGTTTAGAATTGGGAAGGAGAAGACGGGGAGAGGATATTCCAGAAATAAAGAAGATAAAAAGTAGTAAGCATGTTTTTGAATTGATGCAACCAAAAATAGGGGAGCTTGAACATGAAGAATTTTGGATTTTATATGTGAATAATTCAAATTCTGTTATCAAAACACTACAACTTAGTAAAGGTGGAATTACAGGAACCTTAGTCGATGTAAGATTAGCACTTAAGCAAGCCTTAGAGCTTAATGCAACTGCTATGATATTGGCACATAATCATCCTTCTGGTGGATTGAAACCAAGTAATGCCGATAAAGAAATAACGAATAAAATTAAAAATGCTGGAGCGGGGATGGATATTAAGCTCTTAGACCATCTTATTGTAACTGAAAAATCTTACTTTAGCTTTGCAGACGAAGGAATTTTATAAAAATGCTATTAGTTTACACGTATAAAATTACACCTAGGTTAACATATATCATGCGGCACATTTTTTCCAAAATGATGCTGATAGATATTAGTATGACAACCAAAGTAGAGGATTTTATTGCTCATAAAGGGCCTAAGATTACCTATACAAAACAACCACTACAAAGTGAGTTTTTTGTAAAGAGTAATGAGTTGCTTTTTGAGCAAGGAATTTCTGATGTAGAAATTAATATTCAGAAGTGGGATGGTGTTCCATGCTTTTTTCCTACCAACGATAAATGTGCATTACCATTCGATATATTTGCTGCTAGTTTTTATTTATTAAGTAGGTACGAAGAGTACCTACCTCATGTAAAAGATGAACATGGGAGGTTTCCTGTGGAAGAGAGTTTGGCATATCAAGAGAATTTTTTAGAAATTCCTGTAATAGATATTTGGGTAAAGAAATTAAAAGAGGCTTTACAGGAGCGTTATCCAGAAATGCATTTTCCTAAAAAGAGTTATAAGCAAACTTCAATCATGGATATTTCGGTTGCTTATGCCTATTTAAAAAAAGGGTTTGTACGTACTCTTGGAGGTACTTTATTAGACTTATTTCATTTTAGAATTAGAAGAGTTGTAGAAAGATATTTAGTTCTTTTACGTTTTAGAAGAGATCCTTTAGATTTTTTTGATCAAGTAACAGCGCTTCATAAGAAATATGATGTGCCAGCAATATTTTTCTTTTTGATGGCAGATTATTCTGCTTACGATAAGAACATATCGGTTATAAATCCTCAATTCCGATCCCTTGTAAAATCAGTAGCAGATTATAGTATAGTTTCCCTAATGGCTTCTTATAAATCGTTAAGCAATCTTTCTAGTCTTAAAAAAGAACGAAAGCGACTTATAGATTATATCAACAGACCAGTAAAAAGAGTACGTCAGCGCTATAATAGGTTAAATATTCCAGATGCATACCGATTAATGGTTGATGCTGGTTTTAATGAAGACTATACAATGGGATACACTGGGCAGACTGGATTTAGAGCTGGAACTTGTAGTCCTTTTTATTTTTATGATATCAGCTTTGAAGAGCAAATACCGATTCAGATTAATTCTTTTTGTATTCAATACACCGCATTGTATCAATATAAAAGTATTAAGCAGGCAGAAGATAAAATCCTAGAATTATCAAATCGAATTAAAGAGGTAGATGGCGATTTTAATATTGTTTTTTCTAATGAAGTTTTAAATCTGAATGATAGTAGTGAGTGGGAAAAACTATATGTTAATTATTTGAAAATGAGTAGTACTAATGAAATTGAATAATGAAGTAATAACCGATGTTTTTTTTGATTTAGATCATACGTTATGGGACTTTGAAAAAAATTCTGAACTTACATACAACAAAATATTTGAAGAGAATAATATCGATGTTAACCTTGTGGAGTTTTTTGATTTCTATATTCCTTATAATTTCAAGTTGTGGAAATATTATCAAGAGGATAAGATTACAAAAGAAGATCTTCGTTATAAACGTTTAAAAACGACTTTCAATGCCTTAAATGTAGATGTTGCTGAGGATATGATTTTTAAACTTAGCGATGATTATATTAAAAATCTTTCTACATTCAATCACCTTTTTATAGATACAATAGAAATCCTCGATTACCTGTCTCCAAAATATAAACTCCACATTATTACTAATGGTTTTGCTGAAGTCCAAACCGGAAAACTTAAGAATTCTAAAATTGATCATTATTTTCAAGTGGTTATGAATTCTGAGACTGCTGGCGTAAAAAAACCAAATCCATTGATATTCGAAATCGCATTAAAAGAAGCAAATGCGAAACCTCAAAATTCTGTTATGATTGGCGATAGTTATGAGGCTGATATTCTAGGAGCTCAAAATGTTGGGATGCATACACTTTTTTATAAGCCTAGCGATGAAAATATAAATGTTAATACACATAAAATTAGTGAGTTAAAGCAAATAAAAAACTATCTTTAAAGAACAATACAATTTTCTTTATTACGTTTTTATATTAATGCTACCACCAACCAAAACATACTACCACTATTGTCTTCTTATTTTAAGTAGCTTTTTGCTGTTCTCATGTGTTAAAGATGTTGATTTTAATCAAGCTGAAGAGTTAGAAATTGAGCCTTCTGTTGCAGTGAGTTTACTCTATTTTGATTTACAGGCTTCAAGAATAGGACTTATCCCAAATAATGATGTAAATAGGCGGACAGTACAAGATACTACGAAATTAGATATTTTTTCAGAACCTTTTTTAGAAGAAAATTTAGAAGAAGCAACCCTAACTTTTGAATTCACAAATTCGATACCTCGTGATTTTGAGGCTGAAATTGTTTTGTATGATGACGCTATGACTCCTTTGGATGTGATTTCAATTCCTATAGATATGAAATTAGTTACACATATAAGACATTACGATCTAACTGAAATTGATAAATTGAAAGGGATGGCATATATGGGAATTGAGTTAGAATTAATTCCTGGAAGTCCTTTACTTACTCCTAATTCTACAGGAGAATTACTTTTAAAATCTTCTGGAACCTTCTTTATGTCTATAGATGCAGATTAGGCAAGTGTTTCTATACTTGTTTTTCTTTATCAGCGTTTTCGTAAATGCTCAGAATAAACAATTGCTTTATAATTTTACAGATATCCCACAATCTTTGATGGTAAACCCAGGTGCTGAAATTCAAAACAGTGCTTATTTTGGAATTCCTGCTTTGTCTGGAATTTATGCTGGAGCTGGATCTAGTGAGATTTCCATATATGATCTTTTTTCTGATAATGGTGTTGATTTTAATATTAAGGTGAAAAATGCTATTTATAGCTTAAATAAAAGTGATATCCAGCGGGTAAATGAAGAATTGGAGATTTTAAATGTGGGTTTTAAACTGGGAGGTCTTTTTAACAAAGATTACATTAGCTTTGGGATTTATCAGGAGCTTAATTTTTTTAATTACTGGCCAGAGGACCTTGCTATTTTAGCTTACGAAGGAAATGCTCCAAATATTGGTCGTCCTTTTGATCTCTCTCATTTAAGTGCTAAAGGAGAATTATTAACCGTTTTTCATGTTGGGTTTCATAGAAAAGTAGATGATCACTTTAGTTTTGGAGTGAGAGGGAAGTTATATTCTGGGGTTATAGATGTTTCTTCAAGAAGCAATAGTGGTAGTTTCATTACTTCTTTAGGAACGGATAATACTTATAGACATACGCTAATATCTGATGTTGAAATACGAACTTCTGGAATCGCTAGCTTGAGAGAAGATGATGTTGATGGAGCTACAGATGTACTGAATATATTAAAGAATAAGGCTCTTTTAGGAGGTAATCTTGGTGTAGGTTTTGATTTTGGAGTCACTTACAAACCTAGTAAAGAATGGACGCACACAGCAAGTATCCAAGATTTAGGTTTTATAAGACAAAGTAAAGATATTGAAACCTATACTTTAAAAGGGGCATACTCCTTGGAAGGGATTAACCTTCCGTTTAATAATATCATAACAGGAGGTGGTTTGTCTGATAACTGGCAAGAATTAATTGATGATATTGAAGAGGCGTTGCCTTATGAAATTGTGAATAGCTCTTATACAACAATGCGACCTTTGAAACTTAATTTAGCATCTATTTATAATTTTGGAGAGCGAAGGAGTAGTAAAGAATGTAATTGTGCTACAGATGATAATTCATATATCAATTCTGTAGGAATCCAGTTTTTTGCTGAAACGCATTCGCGATATCCACAAGCAGCATTAACTGCTTTTTATTACACAAGAATAGGGGAATGGCTGAAGTTAAAAACGACGTATACAGTTGATAAATTCTCGAAAACAAACATAGGACTTGGATTATCAACACATTTTGCTAACTTTAACTTCTATTTGCTAGCTGATAATTTAATAGAATATTATAATTTAGCAAATATGAATAATGCATCTTTACAATTTGGATTTAATTATATATTTCCATTAAGACACTAAAACTTTTATTCAATGAAAAAATTACTATTTCTAGGATTGTTTTTGGTAACAATTGCTATGAGTGCCCAAGAGAATGTTAACAACTATAAATATATTGTTGTCCCTAAAAAGTTTGATTTTCTTAAAGAGGAGAATCAGTATCGTGTAAATACTTACACTAAGTTTTTATTCGAAAAAGCAGGATTTAATGCAATTTATGATGATCAGAAACCAGCAGATCTTCAAGCAAATCCATGTTTAGGGTTGAAGGCAGAAATTGTGGACGACTCAAATCTATTTACTACCAAATTAAGAGTCTCTTTGGAGAACTGTCAAGGTAATATCGTTTATACTTCCGATGAAGGTAAAAGTAAAGAGAAAGATTACGAAGAGGCATACCAAGATGCAATAGAGAATGCTTTTGTATCAGTAAAAGAATTAAATTATAAATATGAGCCTGGGTCTACTAATACTAAATTTGTATTGGGAAGAGCTGTGGTTGAAGAGCCTGCTCCAGTATCTACAGCAGCTATAGCATTAGGAGGAGTTACTTCAGTGTCAAATGAAACACAGCAAGTAGCAACACAGACTGCTGCTCCAGTAGCAGCTGTATCTACTACAGTAGAAGATAATGGAACAACATTATTTGCACAACCTACAGCTACAGGATTTCAATTAGTAGATATGAGTCCTAAAGTTGTGTTTAAAATCACAAAAACTACACAGCCTAATTATTTTATTATCAAGGATAAAAATGGCTTCCTTTACCAAAAAGATGGAAAATGGATTGCAGAATATTATGAAGGAGATGTTTTAAAACAAGAAGTTTTAAATATCAAGTTCTAAGAAAAATTAGAATATAAAAGAAAAGCTTACTCATTTAATTTGAGTAAGCTTTTTCTTTTTTATAAATGTCCCGTCCTAAAATAAGTAGTTAATCTTTAATAATCTTATAAGATTTAATCCTATTCTCACCTTCAACGATTTCAACAAAATATATTCCTCTAGAAACATTGAAAGCAAAACTGTAAATGTCATTTTCAACTTTAGGTTTATTATGTACAATTTTACCACCACTATCATATATGTTTATAGTTAATTGAGCCTCATGAGAGCCAAGATATATATTTAAATTACCCTTGGTAGGATTAGGATATATTAAAATTTCATCATAAAAACCAGCTATTATCGAAGAGTCAGAAATTGTAAAGTCAATACATTCTGAAACTTCTTTACAGTTATTCGTCGTAACTTCTAATGCATAAACACCACTTGTTGTAGGTGTAAAAGTTTGATTCGTTTCCCCTGAAATAGGAGTGTTACCCTCGTTACAATTAATCCATTGATATGATGCTCCGTTATAGTTTGCAACCATCGTGTTTTCTGTAACGGTAACACTTGCGTTAATTTCTACGATTGAGATAGTAAACGAACTTGAAGTGTTGCATGAGTCTTGTGTGGTATAGGTTATTATGTGTTCTCCAACTTTTGAAGCTGAAATATTAACGACACCTGTTTGTTCATTAATAATTAATCCTTCAGAACCAGAGAACGTACCGTTTGCGTTTCCTGTAATTGAAGGAGAGGCATTGTTATCACTAGAACAATAGCTTTCAGAATTATATGAAATGAACGTTTCTTGAGAGTTATTAATACTTGCTGTTACAGCAAGTCTTTCTGTACTTTCACAATCATCAACAATTTGAGCTGCATAGTAAGTTGAGCCGTCTATTAAGCTAGTGTTTTCTTGGATTAGGTTTCCTCCAGTTGGACTGTTATACCAAACGATGTTAGTTTCATTTAGTTGAAGGTCAGCAATCGTAGCATTTGTACAGAAACTTTGCGTTGTCATTCCTGTAGGTGTTGTAACTCTTCCAATACTAACTGTTACGGCAAGCCTTTCTGTACTTTCACAAGTACCATCTGTTTGAGCTGCATAGTAAGTTGAACTGTCTATTAAGCTAGTGTTTTCTTGGATTAGGTTTCCTCCAGTTGGACTGTTATACCAAACGATATTAGTTTCATTTAGTTGTAAGTCAGCAATCGTAGCATTTGTACAGAAACTTTGACTCGTCATTCCTGTAGGCGCTAGAATCTCTCCAATACTTACCGTTACTGCTAGTCTATCTGTACTTTCACAATCATCAATAATTTGAGCTGCGTAGTAAGTTGTTCCGTCTACTAAACTAGTATCTTCTTGGATTAGGTTTCCGTTAGTTGGGCTGTCATACCAAACGATGTTAGTTTCATTTAGTTGTAGGTCAGCAATCGTAGCATTTGTACAGAAATTTTGACTTGTCATTCCCGTAGGTGCTAGAATATCACTAATACTAACTGTTACCGCTAGTCTCTCGGTACTTTCACAATCATCAATAATTTGAGCTGCATAGTAAGTTGTTCCGTTTACTAAGCTAGTGTTTTCTTGAATTTGATTTCCACCAGTTGGACTGTCATACCAAACGATGTTTGCTTCATTTAGTTGTAAGTCAGCAATTGAAACATCTGTATCTGTACAGAAACTTTGCGTTGTCATTCCTGTAGGAACTATAATATCACTAATACTAACTGTTATGGCAAGTCTTTCTGTACTTTCACAAGTACCATCTGTTTGAGCTGCGTAGTAAGTTGTTCCGTCTACTAAACTTGTATTTTCTTGGATTAGGTTTCCGTTAGTTGGGCTGTCATACCAAACGACGTTTGTTTCATTTAGTTGTAAGTCAGCAATCGTAGCATTTGTACAGAAACTTTGATTCGTTATTCCTGTAGGCGCTAGAATCTCTCCGATACTTACCGTTACTGCTAGTCTATCTGTACTTTCACAATCATCAATAATTTGAGCTGCATAGTAAGTTGAGTCGTCTATTAAGCTAGTGTTTTCTTGGATTTGGCTTCCGTTAGTTGGGCTGTCATACCAAATGATGTTTGTTTCATTTAGTTGTAATTCAGCAATCGTAGCATTTGTACAGAAACTCTGATTCGTTATTCCTGTAGGCGCTAGAATCTCTCCAATACTTACCGTTACAGCAAGTCTATCTGTACTTTCACAATCATCAATAATTTGAGCTGCATAGTAAGTTGAGTCGTCTATTAAGCTAGTGTTTTCTTGGATTTGGCTTCCGTTAGTTGGACTGTCATACCAAACGACGTTTGTTTCATTTAGTTGTAATTCAGCAATCGTAGCATCTGTGCAGAAACTCTGATTCGTTATTCCTGTAGGCGCTAGAATCTCTCCAATACTTACCGTTACTGCTAGTCTATCTGTACTTTCACAATCATCAATAATTTGAGCTGCATAGTAAGTTGAGCCGTCTATTAAACTAGTATTTTCTTGAATTTGATTTTCATCAGTTGGACTGTTATACCAAATGATGTTAGTTTCATTTAGTTGTAGGTCAGCAATCGTAGCCTCTGTACAGAAACTTTGATTCGTCATTCCTGTAGGAGCTAGGATATCACTAATACTAACTGTTACGGCAAGTCTATCTGTACTTTCACAATCATCAATAATTTGAGCTGCATAATAATTTGAACCGTCTGCTAAGCTAGTATCTTCTTGTATTTGGTTTCCGTTAGTTGGACTGTCATACCAAACAATGTTAGTTTCATTAAGTTGTAAGTCAGCAATTGTAGCGTCTGTACAGAAACTTTGAGTCGTCATTCCCGTAGGAGCTAGAATCTCACCAATACTTACCGTTACCGCTAGTCTTTCGCTTTCGCAGTTATTAATCGTTTGTGTGGCATAATAGATAGCCTCGTTCGTTAGTGTTAGGTCGCTATTTAATGATTCGTTACTTGTTTCAGTTTCGTACCAATTTATGTTTTCACCTGTAACAATAATATCTGCAATGGTTGCAGCGTTGCAAAAGTCTTGTGTAGTCTCAGCTGTTGGAGCGTCAACCTCTTGAATTGTTGTGGTAACAGCAAGTCGTTCTACACTTTCTACTCCATTTATTGCTTGTGAAGCATAGTATGTAGTTCCATTTTCTACAGCAGTATCAATTGGTAATACATCAGTGTCAGTTTCTGTAGTATACCACTTGATATCATTACCGTCAATAATGATATCTTCTAGTGTAGCAGTATTACAGAAAGATTGAGCAACTTCTCCAGTGGGAGCAGGAACATCACTTTCAATTGAAAAATTATCAATAGCGATGTCATTTCTAAATGTGCTTCCTCGAATTACTCTAAAACGAATATTCACAATCATATCTGTATATGCTGATAAGTTTACTTCAGCATCAATATATACTTCATCAGAACTGCTATTTTGCGGTGGTCCATCGATTACTAACAAATCTTCAATAAAGGAGTTTCCGTTGTCTATACTGATGTCAACACGAAGTGATCCAATAAGACTTTGACTTGTATCAAAACGATGATATTTAAATTTAAGTTTAGGATTTTCGCCTAATTGAATACAGGGGGAAATAAGTTGTGTTACATCTCCTTCTGAAAAAGTTTGCCCAGATCCCTCACTCCCTTCTGTAAACGCATAATTAGAAGTGGTGCTTCCATCACCATCCATAGAAGGACCTGTATTAGGAGTTGGAGTGCCTCCGGAGTTTGTAGCCCATGTAAAGCCACTTGCTGCTGGGATAGTAGTCCAGCTATCTTCGTTAATTACGCTTCCCGCAGCGAAGTTATTGAAGTTTTCCTCGTAAGGAGCAGTTTTTTCTGCACCAACAATTATTGGTGTTTCAGTAAATGTTTTTGAAAGTGATTCATTAGCATTAGAAACAGTTAATTTTACGACATATGTGCCGCTACTTGTATAACTAAATGTTGGGTTTTGCTCAGTACTATCAGTAGTTCCATCTCCATTAAAATCCCATTCCCATGATGTAACAGGGCCAGATAATAAGATACTTTGATCCGTGAATGTTACATTTTCTAGAGCGGGCGCACAAGATGAGGAGTAGCTACTTGCATTGAATTTAACTTCTGAAATATCTTCAAATGTAATGTTATCTATAGCGATATCAGAAAGGCGAGTATCTCTAATTGCTCTAAAACGGATTATAGCAGTTTCACTTGCATATGCAGAAAGGTCAACTTCTTGTGTTTTATAGGCTTCATCAGCACTACTTTGTTGACCATCTTTAAGAGGAGGTGTGATGTCTTCTGTGAATGTTTGCCCATTATCTATGGAAATATCTATGTGTAGTTCTCCTTGCCAACTAGGGGTGCTGGCAAACATGTGATATGAGAAATTCAGCTTTGTATTAAGACCTATGGGGATGCATGGTGAAAGAAGTTGCGCTTCATCTCCAGTGTTAAAAGGTAGGCTGCCTGTAGGATCTCCTTCTGTGTAAAAATATACGCCACCTCCGTCTGCATCATCCGTAGGACCTCCAGAATCAGAATCATCTGATGATCGTGTAGGGCCAGTCATGCTGTTCCATGAATAGCCAGAAGCAGCGGGGATAGATTGCCAACCTCCGTCATTAGCAGATGCGTATGTATCTAAATTATCGTTAATAGGAAGTGAAAGTTGTACCCCAACATTAACTGGAATCTTATAAAATGTTTTTGAAATACTTTCACTTCCATTAGAAATAGTTAGTGTAGGTGTGTAATTTCCACTTTGGTATGTGTGTGTCGGGTTTTGTTCATTACTATCGATCGTTCCATCAGTGTCAAAATCCCATTCCCAAGTTGTAGCACCCGTACTTAGATCTGTAAATGTTACCTGAAGCGTATTGTTACATGTATTAGTAGTAGAGGTTGCTATGTCAATACTAAGATTAGGACAAGTAAAATCACCTCTTAACGTTTTTAATATCGCATAGGAGCGGGCTAATTGTTCTACTGAAAATTTATCTCTACAGTCACGTGTAGCGTAAGACATGAGGTTTGTAACATCGGGATTGTAAAAATCCCCATTAGGATCTTGAACAGTGCCTGTATATTCGCATCCGCTCATTTTTCCTGTTAAATCGGGGTCTGCAGGAGTGTCGCAAATTTTATCTCCAGCTGTGCTACAATTACTTCCGTCAACAAGCTCTATGGTTTCAGGACCGTCTTCTCCATCAGCATTTTCGTGAGTGTGGAGAAGTCCGTAAAAGTGACCCATTTCGTGAACAATAGTGGTGCCGTTAGCAGCAACACTATTTCTCATAACGATTAAATCTTTTCCGCCAGGGTAATATGCATATCCGTTAAGAGGCTGTAAGTCTGTAAACACTAAATTCACAATATTATCCTTTATGTATCCTCCATCATAAAGTAGTACTTCATCATCATCTTCTTCAGCATCCTCTCTAAAGGTATATAAGTCATCGTCATCGATTACTGTGTTGTTTCCACAAACAAAAAAATCAATGTTAATTTGATTGAAATAAAAATTTAAAGATTCAATAGCAGTATTGATATCTTCTTGAGAAATGCCACCAGAGCCATCAGATTTTCTAATGGTAATAATATTTATTGGGACAGATGTTTTTTCATTAGGATTACGTGACCTATTCCTAGTATTAATACGATTTTTAATTTCCTCTTCATACGAAGTTATTATCTCTTTATTTTGCTGAAGAAGTTTTTGGTATTCATTTAGGCCATAGGCATCTGTTTTATTTTTTTCTTGTGCATGGCTGCTAAGGTGGAAGAAAAATAAGCTAAAGAGTATTAATGTTTTTATGTAGGCGTATTTTCTTACCATAACAATTAGTTGAAATATAGGTGTTTACAGTAAAAATACGCTTTATAATGATTATTTCATATAAATATTTAATATTGATATTTATTTTGCCATCTATTTTTTAAAAAGTCCCGCAAAGCATTTTCTCGTTGATTATTTCCTGGATTATAGAAAGTTGTATTTTCTAATTCCCTAGGGAGATATTCTTGTGGGGCAAAATTATTCTGATATGCATGCGAATATTTATAATCCTCTCCATAGCCAAGTTCTTTCATTAATTTCGTGGGAGCATTTCTTAGATGGATTGGAACTGTTAAATTTCCAGTTTGTTTTACTGCTGTAATCGCTTTATTTATTGCTTCGTAAGAGGCATTGCTTTTTGCCGATGTTGCTAAATAAATTGCGCATTGACTTAATACGATTCGAGCCTCTGGATATCCGATTGTTGTAACGGATTGAAAGGTATTATTCGCGATAACTAGCGCTGTTGGATTTGCATTACCAATATCCTCTGATGCAGAGATAAGCATTCTCCTTGCTATAAACTTAACATCTTCACCGCCTTCTATCATTCTAGCTAACCAATAAACTGCTCCATTAGGATCGCTGCCTCGTATAGATTTTATAAATGCCGAGATGATATCATAATGTTGTTCTCCCGTTTTGTCATAGAGAATTGTATTTTTCTGAACTTTTTTCATCACTAAATCATTAGTAATGGTTACTTTTTCTGTCGCTTCAGAATTAATTACAAGCTCAAAAATATTTAATAATTTTCTTCCATCACCACCAGATAATCTTAGCAATGCTTCCGTTTCTTTTAATTCGATGTCTTTTTTAGAAAGGTAAGTATCTTCAACTAAAGCTCTTTTTAATAGCGACTCTAAGTCTTCTTTGTCAAAGGGATTCAATACATAAACTTGGCATCTAGAAAGTAGTGCAGGGATAACCTCAAAACTTGGATTTTCAGTAGTAGCCCCAACCAATGTTATCCATCCTTTCTCTACAGCGGCAAGAAGTGAATCTTGCTGAGACTTGCTGAATCTATGAATTTCATCAATAAATAAAATAGGGTTTTTTGTTGTGAATAGACCACCACTTTGCTTTGCTTTTTCGATAACCTCACGGATATCTTTCACACCACTATTTATGGCACTAAGAACATAGAATGGACGCTTACTCTCATTGGCAATAATATTAGCCAATGTAGTTTTTCCAGTTCCGGGAGGACCCCATAAGATTAATGAGGGAATAGTTCCTCTTTTAATCTGTTCAGTCAGAGAGCCATCATCACCAATTAAATGCTTTTGACTGATGTATTGTTCTAAATTTTTCGGACGTATTCTTTCTGCTAACGGTTCATTCATAATTCAAAATTACAATTTTCATCGTAAGTAGTTTGATGCATTTCTGACAAATTATCAGTAAATTGAAATTGGAGCTATATTTGTTAGTTTAGTCTTATGAGAAAAGATGAGTCGCTTGATTTTTCCCTTTGGATGCTTATTTATCCTTTGTTTTTTGGGTTAACCATATGGACTGTATATTGGTTTGAGCTTACTTTTGGATTTGATTTTACACATTATGGAGTGTATCCTAGAACATTAAGTGGATTAAGAGGTGTTGTTTTAAGTCCTTTTATTCATAGTTCTGTAGAACATCTCTATAGCAACACATTACCATTAATGATTTTGAGTTCAGCCCTTTTTTATTTTTATAATAAGATAAGTTGGAAGGTGTTGCTGTTAGGAGTTTTGTTAAGTGGATTCTTTACTTGGTTAATAGGTAGACCTGCATATCATATTGGAGCAAGTGGACTTATTTATGTACTAGTCAGTTTTATTTTTTTTAAAGGTATTTTTGCTAAAAATCGTAGACTAATAGCACTTTCCTTAGTAACCGTCTTTGTTTATGGTAGTATGTTTTGGTTTATTTTTCCTGTTGAAAATAAGATTTCTTGGGAAGGACATTTATCGGGTTTTCTTGTAGGTCTTTTCCTTGCGATTATATTTAAGAGTGAAGTTTTAAGGAAAGAAAAATACGATTGGGAACGTGATGATTATAACGAAGATGAAGACCAATTTTTAAAACATTTTGATGCTGATGGTAATTTTATAGAACAGTTAGAAGACGATCTTCCTATAGATGATGAAGTTCCTACCCTTGAAATAAAATATCATTATGTGGAAAATGATAAATCTATAAATTGATTATTTTAGAAAAATTAGAATTTAAAGTATAAAGTTTCTTGCTAATTATCAATATTCTTCAATTAACATGCATAAAAAATGTATTTATTTAGCGAGCTACTAATCTATATAAAAATAGTGCTGTAAATAATCCATAATGACCTAAAATTATAGTGAAAGACTGTAATTACAGACGTTGTCTTACAGCTTCATATAAAAAAGCACCACAAGCAACAGAAACATTAAGCGACTGTATTTCACCTAAAAGGGGAAGCTTTGCTTTTTGATCAACTAATTTTAAGATAGAAGGTGAGATTCCTACATCTTCAGATCCCATAATTATAGCTGTTGGACCACTAAAATCTGCATCATAAACAGTATTATCGGTTTTTTCTGTAGCAGCGACCACTTGAATTCCTGAGGCCTGCATATGAAAAACAGCATCTTTTATATGATCTACTTTGCAAATAGGTACTTTAAAGGCAGCTCCAGCTGAAGTTTTTACAGTATCTGCAGTAACAGGAGCAGCTCCTTTTTTCTGAATAATTATTCCGCTTACACCAGTACATTCTGCAGTTCTAATTATTGCTCCGAAATTTCTTACATCAGAAAGTTGGTCTAATAATAGAAAAAGGGGAGTAGTATCAGATTCTAAGGAATTAGAAATAAGTGTTTCAATTTCATGGAATTCAATAGGAGAAATATTTGCAACAACTCCCTGGTGATTGTTTTTTGTAAGTCTATTAAGTTTTTCAACAGGAACATAAGATGTGTTTATTTGCTCCTTTCTTAATAAGGTATCTAGTTCTTTGAATAAGCTTCCTGATAATCCTTTTTGGATAAATACTTTATCTATCGTTTTTCCTGCTTGTATCGCCTCAATAATAGAACGAATTCCAAATATCTGGTAGTTGTTTTCCATGGTGACAAAGGTACATAAAAAAACCACCTCAAAATGAGGTGGTTCTTTATAAAAATAAGATTTATTCTTTTTAGGAATTAGTTAACGTCCCAGAAAATCTTAGAGTACATTACGTCTCCTTCACTTAGAGAACTTTGCGCTTCATCCCAATTATCACTATTTAGAAGTTGCTCATTTTGTGGATAAGTAACTCTACTAGGAATTTCATCTAACCCAGCGATTTTAGTTGTGAATGTAGCTGTAACAGTTGTTGTAGTACCATCTTCATTTTCTACTTCATAGTCATATGTATCTCCAGGGATAGAAAGTGTGTTAGGGAATCCAGTTCTTCTGTATTCTGTCCATCCTTCTAATCCATCCATATATAAGCTAATATATTTTTGAGTTAAAACAGTTTCTTCAGAAGCAGCTGGAAGCGAAGCTACATACGCAGAAACATCTCCTGCAGCAACACCCCATCTATCTAGAGAAGCTTTAACACCGTTTTCGTAATTTGCTTGACTCCAACCTTCAAATTCAGATCTAATAAATTCTATTTCTGAGAATTCAATTATAGGTTGTACGAAATCAGGCTTAATGATTTCAGCATCAGGTAGACTTTCATCTATGATGTTTCTAGCAGCAGCATCACCAAAACCATATGGTACTCCTACAATTTCTGGAGTTTCATTTCTTGGGTCAAAAAACATATTAACTCTTGGATCTTCAGTTCCAGCAGAAGTAAAAGGACCAACTCTGTTGTAAAGTAGATCTACAAAAGATTGCGCTGGAGCAAAATCTCTTCTAGCTCCAACTGTGAAAGCTTGATGCCAAGGACCTCCTGTTATATCGTTTGTACCAAAAGTAAAATCAATATTGTCAGCGTTGCTTGCTAAAGCTTTTGGTTCAGACTCATTATATACCTCTTGAGCAAGTGTTGGGTCAACATTTTTAATGTGGGCAGCCAATCTTAATCTAAGAGAATGAGCGAATTTAATCCACTCTGATGCATTTCCGTTGCAATAACTATCTCCTTGTGTAAATACAACTTCGGAAGTGTTTAGCATATTAGCAGCTTCTTTTAACTCATTAAGCATGTCTGTATAAATAACCATATCGTTAGTATATTTAGGGTTATTTATTCCTTCATCCAAACGTAATGCTTGGAAATCTTGGTTGTCTTTCTGTCCATAACTCCAGTAAGGAACTGGACCGAAAGTATCAACAAGTTTAGAGAATGCATATGTCATAAGGATTCTTGTTGCCTGAATTTGGTTGTTGTTACTACCATAAGCAGACATTAAACCACTTGTTTCTGGGTCTTCATTTAGATCGATAATAGCCTTTAAGTCTGTTAAAGCTCTATATGGTTCATTCCAAAAATCATTGATTTGGCTAGGCCTCAATTGATACTGATTTTCATCAGTATAAAAAGTTTGTCCCCAATATTGAGAAAATCCTAAAGTACCACGTCCTGCTGTCCATTGATCGTTTAGTTGAAAAGCAATGTCAAATTCAGCATTATTAATTAGGTGAGTTGACGGAGCAACTTCAGGGTTATCGGGATCAGCTATATAGTCAGTATCACAAGATGTGATAGTGAAACAAGCAGCTGTAAGTGCTAGTAAATTATATTTTAATATTTTCATTTTCATTTTTTTTTAGAATGATACTTGTAAACTCATACCGTAAGATCTAGTAGATGGTTGTAAGCCTCCTTCAAGACCTTGAATATTTCCTGAACCAGCAGAAGTAGTTTCAGGATCGATTCCGTCATAATCTAATCCCCAAGTGTATAAGTTTCTTCCGAATATGCTTAATCTTAAATTGTCGAAAGCTGGAATTTGGTCACCTTTGAATGTGTATCCTAATGTCATCTCTCTTAATTTAAAGTAATCTGCATCAAACACATTAAGTGCATCTACAGTTCCATAATGCATTTTACCGTAGCTATAACCTGAAATATTTGTTGTGTTTTCGCTTGTGTTAGAAACTTCATATGTTCCGTCAGCATTGTAAGTAACATCTCCTGTAACACCATCAAGTACGATTCCGTCTTCTCTAATGTTGTTATCTACTGTTTCTTGTAGCATACCAGAGTACATTCCCCATTGGTGAGAAGTAGAGTAGTATTTACCACCTTGCCTTACATCGATTAAGAAACTTAAGTCTAGATTTTTGTATCTAAAAGTATTGTTTAAACCAGCAGTCCATTCAGGTAAAACTGATCCTAGATTAACTAAACCGTTTGTAGCGGCATAAGTTCCGTCACTGTTGATTACTTTGTTTCCTTGATCATCATAGATGAAATCAGTCCCCATGATTGTACCGTATTGCTGACCAGCAAAGGCTACTAATTGTGCACGGAAAGGAGCGTTGCTAAGTAATAAAGTTTCAAGTCCATCTGCTAGTTCAACTAGTTCATTTTCGTTTTTAGCAAAATTTAGGTTAATGTCCCAAGAGAAATTATCGTTTCTTACAGGAGTTAATCCTAAACCAACTTCGATACCTTTATTACTCATTTCACCAGAGTTGATCCATTTAGCTCCGTAACCGGTTGCGTAAGATAAATCAACAGGAATAATTTGGTCAGTTGTTTTGTTGTTATAGTATGTGAAGTCTAAGTTTACTCTTCTATTAAAGAAGCTTAGTTCGGTACCGATTTCCCATGTCTCAGTAGTTTCACTCATAAGATCAGGGTTTAATCTAGTATTAGGTAAAGTTACTCTTCCGTTTCCGTCAAATGGATTTTGAATAAGCATAGTTGTAACTACTCTATAAGGATCAGTATCATTTCCGATTTGAGCCCAACCGAATCTCAATTTACCAAACCAACTTGAGTTATCAGAGAATGCTTCTGAGAAAGACCATGCAGCTGAAGCAGATGGATAAAAATATGAGTTATTGTCATCAGGTAAAGTTGAAGACCAGTCGTTTCTAGCTGTGAAATCTAAAAATAATTGATCTGCAATAGATACACCAAAGCTTCCAAATACACTGTTTGTTTTTCTGACACTAGTGTATGCAGGCAATCCATTTGGTTGATTGTCAATTGGTCCAAGACCATTATTGATGTTGTATATTCCAGGAATAGATAGACCTCCAGTAGTAGAAACACCAATGTATGTTTTCTTGCTATCTCTTTTGTTGGCACCTGCTAAGGCTGTAATTTCAATTAAGTCACTTAATCTCTTTTGATAATTAGCGATGAATTCATAGTTAAATTCATAGAAATTATAGTTTCTTTCTAAGTAGTAAGATTGTGCTTGTGATCCAACAGCAGCTCTTTCAGTATTTTTAAATGAGTATACATCTCCGTATACAGATCCTTTTACACTGAAGTCATCTGTAATTTGATAATTTAAGCTAAAGTTTCCAAATACACGATCTCTTTCGTCAGTTGGAAAATTTTCATAAACTGTCCAATAAGGGTTATCCGAGTAATTTGGAGTTGGGTCATCCCAAGCAACTCTATTCCATGTTCTTTGACTACCATCTATGTTCTTGTAATCTTTTAAACGTTCATAGTCCAAATTTCTTTGTCCAAACTGGAAGAATTTCTGTGTAACACTATTATCTCCATATCCAACTACAGGCCTTTGACCTTGAGTTCTCACATAATTTAAAACACTTGAAGCAGTCAATTTATCAGAAAGATTCTGATTAATGCTAACCTTCATGTTGTATTTATCGATGGAAGTATTAGGTAAGGTACCTGTTGTGCTAGTGTTCCCAAATGAAAACAGGTAGTTTCCAGTTTCGCCAGAAGTACCGATTGAGATATTGTTTGAGTTTGTTATTCCAGTATTAAAAAAAGACTCTACGTCATTTGCTGGAGCAACCCAAGGACGTGCATTTAAATATTGGTCAGGAAAGCTTTCTTTGTCAAAGGCATCCCAATGTAGTACGTTTGTATTAGCATCATACTTCGGGCCCCAGCTTTCATCAGTAGCATACTCTACTAATTTATAGTCTCTTCCTTCAATATTCTGAGTTTCAAAAGTAGGATTGCTTCCTCCACCATATTCTCTTTGAAGGTCTGGTAAAATAGCTACCTGATCAAAAGAAACTGACGTATTAATAGTAATACCTAATTTGTTTTTGTTTCTACCTTTCTTTGTAGTTACTAAAATAACACCATTGGCAGCTCTTGAACCGTATAAAGCTGCAGCAGCTCCTTTTAATACCGTCATGCTTTCAATGTCTTGAGGATTGATATCATTAATAGCACTTCCCCAGTCAACTCCTCCACTACCTCTTTGTGTGTCAGTAGTATTAAAGTTAGAGTTGTCCATTGGGATACCATCAATAACAAATAAAGGTTGGTTGTTACCTGTAACAGAGTTTACACCTCGAATCAAAATACGTTGTGATCCTCCTAGGTTACCTGAAGGAGAGTTAACGCTAACACCTGCAACTTTACCAGATAAAGCACTAACTGCATTATCGTTTTGTGCATTGTTAAGACCTTCTGAATCTACTTTTGGGGCTGAAAATGCTAATGCTTTCTCTTTTTTAGATATCCCCAATGCTGTTACAACAACTTCATCTAATGCTTGCGCATCTTGTTGTAAAGAAACGTTTATAGAGTTAGAAGCGCCTACAGTACGCTCTTCTGTTTTTTGCCCTACAAAAGAAAATGTTAAGACATCTCCTGTATTGGCTTTAATGGAATAATTACCATCAAAATCTGTTTGAGTACCATTATTAGTACCTTTTACTACGACACTCGCACCAGGTAGCGGTAGACCATCTTGGTCAGTAATCACACCTGTTACGGTCTTTTCTTGTGCAAAAGTAATTTGCACAATTAACGCTAGTATTAGCGTCAAAAATCCACTAAACTTTGTTCTCATTTTATCAATATATTTGAATTAGCTGCTGCGAAAGTGGTAAATTCATGTTAAATCTGCAACTTTTCTCATGTTAAATATGAAGAAAATCACAAATTACTTTAGTTTTTTACATATTTATTAGTGTTATTTATTCGTGTTTAATAATACCTTAATTTTAAGGTATTATTTTTTTGTCTTTTTTAAAAAATTAGTAATTTATCGAATAAATATTCTTTTTTATCGATATTTTGTTAATTATTAATTTCTTGTTTTTTTTACTGTCTTTATTATGCCTTTGCTACTATGTTGTTATAGTATGTAATTTTAACTTCAAAATCCTATCTTAGTGATTTAGAGGTAATTTTATTGAAAATTAATTGATTATGATTTGATTAATTAATATTAATTCTTACCTTTGCCACCCTTTTAAACGAGAGGTCTGCTTATTTATGAGCTGAATTTCAAAGATTTAAAAGGAAATTTTAATTAATAAAACATAATTATTGTTTAGTAGATTATGCCAACAATTTCACAATTAGTACGAAAAGGAAGAGCCACAATTACTAAGAAGAGTAAATCGGCTGCTTTAGATTCGTGTCCTCAAAGAAGAGGGGTTTGTACGCGTGTTTATACTACGACGCCTAAGAAGCCTAACTCTGCTATGCGTAAAGTAGCAAGGGTTCGTCTTACGAACGGAAAAGAAGTAAATGCTTACATCCCTGGAGAAGGTCACAATTTGCAAGAGCACTCGATAGTATTAGTAAGAGGCGGAAGGGTAAAAGACTTACCAGGAGTTAGGTATCACATTGTTCGTGGTGCTTTAGATACTGCTGGAGTTCAAGGAAGAACGCAACGTAGATCAAAATACGGAGCAAAACGCCCTAAAAAGTAAATTAACACTTACAACAAGAAGAAATGAGAAAAAGACAGGCTAAAAAGAGACCTCTTTTACCAGATCCAAGATTTAATGATCAGTTAGTGACGCGTTTCGTTAACATGATGATGTGGGATGGTAAGAAGTCCGTAGCGTTTAAAGTATTTTACGATGCGATTGATATCGTAGAAGAGAAGAAACAAGACGATGAAAAAACTGGTTTAGAGTTATGGAAGGATGCATTATCTAATGTTATGCCACACGTAGAGGTGAGAAGCCGTCGTGTAGGTGGGGCTACTTTCCAAATTCCTATGCAAATTAGACCAGATAGAAAAGTATCTATGGCTATGAAGTGGTTGATTAGTTATTCTCGTAAGAGAAATGAAAAATCAATGGCTCAGAAATTAGCTGGCGAAGTTCTTGCTGCTGCTAAAGAAGAAGGTGCAGCTGTTAAGAAAAGAGTTGATACTCATAAAATGGCTGAAGCAAATAAAGCATTCTCTCACTTTAGATTTTAGTAAAAAAATAAAATGGCACAAAGAGATTTAAAATATACAAGAAATATAGGAATTGCGGCTCATATTGATGCTGGTAAAACAACAACAACTGAGCGTATCCTTTTTTATACAGGAGTTTCTCATAAAATAGGAGAAGTGCATGATGGTGCTGCTACTATGGACTGGATGGAGCAAGAGCAAGAAAGAGGTATTACAATTACTTCTGCGGCTACAACTTGTACATGGCAGTTTCCTATGGAAAATGCAGAACCAACTCCAGATACTAAAGGATATCACTTTAATATTATTGATACTCCTGGGCACGTTGATTTTACTGTAGAGGTAAATCGTTCTTTACGTGTTCTTGATGGTTTGGTATTCTTATTTAGTGCAGTTGATGGTGTTGAGCCTCAGTCTGAAACTAACTGGAGATTAGCTGATAATTACGGAGTTCCAAGAATTGGTTTTGTTAATAAGATGGACCGTCAAGGGTCTAATTTCTTAGCTGTTTCAAACCAAGTTAAAGAGATGTTAGGTTCTAATGCAGTTCCAATTGTATTACCTATTGGTGATGAGGCTGACTTTAGAGGTATCGTTGATTTAGTTAAGAATAGAGCAATCGAATGGCACGAAGATAACTTTGGTTCTACTTTTGATGTAGTAGATATTCCTGAAGAAATGAAGGATGAAGTTCGTGAGTATCGTGCGAAACTTATAGAAGAAGTTGCTGAGTATGATGAAAATCTACTTGAGAAATTCTTCGAAGATGAGAATTCTATTACAGAAGAAGAAGTACATGCGGCTCTTAGAGCAGCGGTTATGGATAGAGCAATCATTCCTATGATTTGTGGTTCTTCATTCAAAAATAAAGGTGTTCAGTTCTTATTAGATGCTGTATGTCGTTACTTACCTTCTCCAATTGATAAAGATGGTGTTGTGGGTACTAATCCTGATACAGGATTGGAAGAGCGTCGTAAGCCAGATGTAGATGCGCCTTTTTCTGCTTTAGCATTTAAAATTGCTACAGATCCTTTCGTAGGTCGTTTAGCATTTTTCCGTGCATATTCAGGAAGATTAGATGCTGGATCTTATGTGTTGAACAATAGATCAGGTAAGAAAGAAAGAATTTCTCGTATATATCAAATGCATTCTAATAAACAAAATGCAATTGAGTATATAGAGGCTGGAGATATTGGAGCGGCTGTTGGATTTAAAGATATTAAGACTGGTGATACGTTGTCAGCTGAAAAATCTCCAATCGTTCTTGAGAGTATGGATTTCCCAGATCCAGTAATTGGTATTGCTGTGGAGCCTAAAACAAAAGCAGATGTTGATAAAATGGGTATGGCTTTAGCTAAATTAGCTGAAGAGGATCCTACTTTTACAGCTAGAACTGATGAGGCTTCAGGTCAAACAATTATTTCTGGAATGGGTGAGCTTCACTTAGATATTATTGTAGATCGTCTTAAGCGTGAGTTTAAGGTAGAAGTTAATCAAGGTCAACCACAAGTAGAGTACAAAGAGTCTGTTACGCAAAGCGCTAACCATAGAGAAGTTTATAAGAAACAATCTGGTGGACGTGGTAAATTTGCGGATATCGTATTTACTCTTGAGCCTGCTGAAGAAGGTAAATTAGGTCTTGAGTTTATTTCTACAATTAAAGGTGGTAACGTTCCTAAAGAATTTATTCCATCTATTGAAAAAGGTTTCAAAGAAGCAATGAAAAATGGTCCTTTAGCGGGTTATGAAGTAGATGCTATGAAAGTTACTTTAACAGATGGTTCTTATCATGATGTGGATTCTGATCAGCTTTCTTTCGAGTTGGCTGCGAAAATGGGATTCAAAGCTGCTGCAAAAGCTGCAAAAGCTGTAATTATGGAGCCTATCATGAAATTAGAAGCATTAACTCCAGAAGAGTACATGGGGGATATAGTAGGTGACCTTAACCGTCGCCGTGGTCAAGTTACTAATATGAGTGACAGGGCTGGTTCTAAAGTGATAAAAGCAACTGTACCATTATCAGAAATGTTTGGTTATGTTACATCATTGCGTACATTGTCCTCTGGTAGAGCAACTTCTACTATGGAATTTTCACATTATGCTGAAACACCTTCAAATATATCTGAAGCGGTGATAAAAGAAGCAAAAGGAGTTGAAGCTTAAATCTTAAGAAAATGAGTCAAAAAATTAGAATAAAACTTAAATCATACGATTATAATTTAGTAGATAAATCTGCTGAGAAAATCGTAAAGACAGTAAAAACAACTGGAGCTGTAGTAACTGGACCGATTCCGTTACCAACTCATAAAAAAATATTTACTGTTCTTCGTTCTCCACACGTAAACAAAAAGTCTAGAGAGCAATTTCAATTGAGTTCTTACAAAAGACTTCTTGATATTTACAGTTCTTCATCAAAAACAATTGATGCTTTGATGAAACTGGAATTACCAAGTGGAGTAGAAGTAGAGATCAAGGTTTAATTTCCTTGAACCTGTTGTAGATTTATAATGGGTAACATGTCCTGAGCTTTATGCGAAGGAAAAACGGAAAAATACATTCAGGGTTGGAAGTGTTTTTTCAGCCCTGAAGTTTTTTAAATAAATAGTATTAATAACAATTAGGTGGAAGGTTTGTAGTAGTTACAAATTGTACATCGTAAATTAAATTAGAATGTCTGGGTTAATAGGAAAAAAGATTGGCATGACCAGCATCTTCGACGAGAATGGGAAAAACATCCCATGTACAGTAATCGAAGCTGGACCATGCGTGGTTACCCAAGTCAGAACCACTGAGGTTGACGGGTATGAAGCTCTTCAGCTTGGTTTCGATGACAAGGCAGAAAAACATGCTAACAAGGCCGAATTAGGTCATGCTAAGAAAGCAGGTGGATCTCCTAAAAAGAAAGTCGTTGAATTCCAAGATTTTAAAGGAGAGTACAAATTAGGTGATGCTGTTACAGTAGAACAATTTGTAGAAGGTGAATTTATAGATGTTTCAGGAACATCAAAAGGTAAAGGATTCCAAGGGGTTGTTAAGCGTCATGGTTTTGCCGGTGTAGGTCAGTCTACTCACGGTCAGCATAACCGTTTAAGAGCGCCAGGTTCTATTGGTGCTGCATCTTATCCTGCACGTGTATTTAAAGGTATGCGTATGGCTGGACAAATGGGGGCAGAAAAAGTAACAGTACAAAACTTAAGAGTGTTGAAAGTAGTTCCGGAGAAAAATCTTTTAGTAGTTAAAGGATGTGTTCCTGGGCACAAGAATGCTTATGTAATCGTTCAGAAGTAATGGAAGTAGCAGTTTTAGATATCAACGGAAAAGAAACTGGAAGAAAGGTAAGCCTTTCAAAATCAGTTTTTGGTGTAGAGCCTAGTACTCATGCTGTTTATTTAGATGTTAAGCAGTATTTGGCGAATCAACGTCAAGGTACGCATAAAGCTAAAGAAAGAGCAGAGATCTCTGGTAGTACACGTAAGATAAAGAAGCAAAAAGGTACTGGTACTGCGAGAGCAGGTAGTATTAAATCTCCTGTTTTTAGAGGAGGAGGTAGAATTTTTGGTCCTAGACCAAAAGATTATACTCAAAAGCTTAACAAAAACGTAAAGCGTCTTGCAAGAAGATCTGCGTTAACAATTAAAGCAGAAGAGAAATCAATTATTGTTTTAGAGGACTTCAATTTTGAAGCTCCAAAAACAAAAAATTTCACTAATGTTTTGAAAGCTTTAGGGTTAGAAAATAAAAAATCCCTCTTTGTCTTGGGTGATTCAAATAATAATGTATATTTGTCGTCACGCAATTTAAAGACTTCTGAAGTTATAACTAGCTCAGAATTAAGTACTTACAAAATTGTTAATGCAACAAGTATAGTGCTTTTAGAGGGGTCTATTGAAGGAATTGAGTCGAATTTAAGTAAATAAGAAACAATGAGTGTATTAATAAAACCTATTATTACCGAAAAAGCAACCGCTGATAGCGAGTTGAATAATCGATATGGTTTCATTGTAGATACTAAGGCAAACAAGTTACAAATAAAGGATGCCGTTGAAGCAACTTATGGAGTTTCTGTTGAAAAAGTTCGTACAATGAATTATGGTCCTAAAAGAAGTACTCGCTACACGAAGACTGGTATTCAGCATGGTAAAACCAATGCAATTAAGAAAGCCATCATTCAGGTAGCTGAAGGGGATATTATTGATTTTTATAATAATATATAAGCTAAAGACAAGAAATGTCAGTAAGAAAATTAAAACCAGTAACTCCTGGACAGCGATTTAGAGTAGTAAACGGATTTGACGCGATTACTACTGACAAGCCGGAGAAGAGCTTGCTCTCTTCGTTAAAAAAGTCGGGAGGAAGAAACGGTCAAGGAAAAATGACTATGCGCTACTTAGGTGGTGGTCATAAGAAGAGATATCGTATGATTGATTTTAAAAGAGCTCAAGCTAATGTGGAGGCTACTGTAGAATCAATACAATACGATCCAAACAGAACTGCGTTTATTGCATTAATTACTTATAAAGGTGGAGAGAAGAGTTATATTATAGCTCAAAATGGTTTGCAAGTTGGTCAAACTGTTGTCTCTGGATCTGGAGTAGCTCCTGAAATAGGAAATGCAATGCCTTTAAGTGAGGTTCCATTAGGTACTATTATATCTTGTATTGAATTACGTCCTGGTCAAGGAGCTGTTATGGCTCGTTCGGCTGGTGCTTTTGCTCAGTTAATGGCAAGAGAAGGTAAGTATGCTACCGTGAAGCTTCCTTCTGGTGAAACAAGATTAGTGTTAGCAGGTTGTTTAGCTACAATCGGAGCTGTATCTAATTCAGATCATCAGTTAGTGGTTTCTGGTAAAGCGGGTAGAAAACGTTGGTTAGGAAGAAGACCTAGAACAAGACCAGTAGTAATGAACCCTGTCGATCACCCAATGGGAGGTGGAGAAGGTAAATCTTCTGGAGGTCATCCAAGATCAAGAAACGGAATACCTGCTAAAGGATTTAGAACAAGAGCTAAATCTAAAGCGAGTAATAAGTATATTATAGAACGTAGAAAGAAATAAAGTATTAAGAGATGGCACGTTCACTAAAAAAAGGACCTTACGTTCACTATAGTTTAGAGAAAAAAGTTCAACAAAATGTTGAGTCTGGTAAGAAGACAGTTATTAAGACCTGGTCTAGAGCATCTATGATTACTCCAGATTTTGTTGGTCAGACAATAGCTGTACATAATGGTCGCCAATTTGTTCCTGTTTATGTAACAGAGAATATGGTAGGGCATAAGTTAGGAGAATTTTCACCAACAAGATCTTTTAGAGGTCATGCAGGTGCAAAAAATAAAGGAAAAAAATAATAAGTAGCCATGGGAGTTCGTAAAAGAGAAAGAGCAGAGCAAATAAAAGAAGCTAAGAAGAATCTAGCGTTTGCAAAGTTGAATAACTGCCCAACTTCACCTAGAAAAATGAGGCTAGTAGCTGATTTAGTTCGAGGGGAGAAAGTTGAGAAGGCGCTTGCTATTTTGAAATTTAACCAAAAAGAAGCATCTCGTCGTTTAGAGAAGTTGTTAGTTTCTGCAATAGCAAACTGGCAGTCTAAAAACGAAGAAGCAAGCTTAGAGGAGGCAGATTTATTTGTACAAGAGATTCGTGTGGATAGCGGAAGTATGTTGAAAAGACTACGTCCTGCACCACAAGGTCGCGCACACAGAATAAGAAAACGTTCAAATCACGTTACAATAGTGGTTGGAGCTAAAAATAATACACAAAGTTAAGATAGAGTATGGGACAGAAAACAAATCCGATCGGAAATCGCCTTGGTATCATTAGAGGATGGGAATCCAACTGGTATGGAGGTAATGACTATGGAGATAAACTTGCTGAAGATGATAAAATCAGAAAGTATATCCATGCTCGTTTATCTAAAGCTAGTGTATCTAGAGTAATTATTGAGCGTACGCTTAAACTTGTAACCGTTACTATCACTACGGCTCGCCCAGGTATCATTATTGGTAAGGGTGGTCAAGAGGTAGACAAGTTAAAAGAAGAGCTTAAGAAAATTACAGACAAAGAGGTTCAAATTAACATCTTTGAGATTAAGAGACCTGAATTAGATGCTAACCTTGTTGCTGCAAGTGTAGCTCGTCAGATTGAGAATAGAATTTCTTATAGACGTGCTATTAAGATGGCTATTGCCGCTGCAATGAGAATGAATGCTGAAGGTATTAAAATTCAAATCTCAGGACGTTTAAATGGGGCAGAGATGGCTCGTTCAGAATCGTATAAAGATGGTAGAATTCCTTTGTCTACATTTAGAGCTGACATTGATTACGCACTACATGAAGCTCATACTACTTATGGTAGATTGGGAATAAAAGTGTGGATCATGAAAGGCGAGGTATATGGTAAAAGAGAGCTTTCTCCGCTTGTTGGAATGTCTAAGAAGCAAGGGAAAGGCGGCAATAACAATGCCGGTGGTGGAGCTAGAAAATCTCGTCGTAGAAAGTAATTTTTTAAAGAAAAAGAAAAATGTTACAGCCGAAAAGAACAAAATACCGTAAGCAGCAGAAAGGCCGTATGAAAGGTCTTTCTCAAAGAGGGCATGAACTTTCAAATGGTATGTTTGGTATAAAATCAATGGATTCATCATTTATCACAGCGCGTCAAATTGAAGCTGCTCGTGTTGCTGCCACTCGTTTTATGAAAAGAGAAGGTCAGTTATGGATCAAAATATTTCCAGACAAGCCTATTACAAAGAAACCTCTTGAGGTGCGTATGGGTAAAGGAAAAGGTGCTCCAGAATATTGGGCAGCTGTGGTTAAGCCAGGTAGAATTATGTTTGAAATAGGTGGTGTACCTATGGATGTTGCTAAAGAAGCTTTAAGGCTTGCGGCACAGAAACTACCTGTTAAAACAAAGTTTATTGTAGCTAGAGATTATTCAGCTTAATTAATTAAGAAGATTATGAAACAATCAGAAATTAGAGAATTTTCTACTGCTGAGCTACAAGAACAGCTTGGTATTGTTAAGAAACAATATGCAGATTTAAAATTAGCTCATGCCATTACACCATTGGAAAATCCACTTCAGTTGAGACATACTAGAAGAACGGTGGCTAGAGTGGCGACGGAGCTTACTAAAAGAGAATTACAATAATTCGATTCTGCTAGAAATGGAAAATAGAAATTTAAGAAAAGAGAGAATAGGAGTTGTTACTAGTAACAAAATGCAGAAATCAATTGTGGTTTCTGAGGTAAAACGAGTAAAGCACCCTATGTACGGTAAGTTCGTGTTAAAAACTAAGAAATATGTTGCGCACGACGAAAAAGACGATTGCAATATTGGTGATACAGTAAAGATCATGGAAACAAGACCTTTAAGTAAAACTAAATGTTGGAGATTAGTTGAAATCATTGAAAGAGCTAAGTAATTATGGTACAACAAGAATCAAGATTAAAAGTAGCAGATAACACGGGAGCTAAAGAAGTTTTAACTATCCGTGTACTGGGAGGTACTAAACGAAGATATGCTTCAGTAGGGGACAAAATTGTTGTTACCGTTAAAGATTCTACTCCTAACGGAAACGTTAAGAAGGGTCAGGTATCTACAGCAGTTGTTGTTCGTACTAGAAAAGAAGTAAGAAGACCAGATGGTTCTTACATTCGTTTTGATGATAATGCTTGTGTGCTTCTTAACCCTGCAGGTGAAATGCGCGGAACTCGTGTGTTTGGACCAGTAGCAAGAGAATTGCGTGATAAGCAGTTTATGAAAATTGTATCATTAGCTCCAGAGGTGCTTTAATACATTAAGAGATGATAAAACTAAAGATAAAATCAGGAGATACTGTAAGAGTAATAGCTGGAGAACATAAAGGTTCAGAAGGTCAAGTACTTAAAGTAAATCGTGAAAAGAACAAAGCGATAGTTGAGGGAGTTAATCTTGTGTCTAAACATGAGAAGCCAAGTGCTAAAAACCCTCAAGGTGGTATCGTTAAGAAAGAAGCGCTTATTCATATATCTAATTTGTCGTTAATTGATCCTAAATCAGGAGAAACTACAAGAGTAGGTTACGAGGAAAGAGATGGTAAGAAAGTGAGATTTTCGAAAAAATCTAATGAAGTAATTTAATTATGGCTTACATTCCAAGATTAAAACAAGAGTATAAAGAAAGAATAGTTTCTGCTCTTACAGAAGAGTTTAGTTACACTAACATTATGCAAGTGCCTAAACTGGAAAAGATTGTTATTAGCCGTGGAGTTGGTGCAGCTGTTGCAGATAAGAAGCTAATCGACTACGCAGTAGATGAGTTATCTAGAATTTCTGGACAGAAAGCAGTATCAACAATGTCTAAAAAAGATGTCGCGTCTTTTAAATTACGTAAAGGTATGCCAATTGGGGCTAAAGTTACTTTACGTGGAGAAAGAATGTACGAATTCTTAGATAGATTGATTACTTCTGCATTGCCAAGAGTAAGAGATTTTAATGGTATCAAGGCTAATGGTTTTGATGGTCGTGGAAATTATAACCTTGGAGTTACCGAGCAGATTATTTTTCCAGAGATCAATATCGATAAAGTTAACAAAGTAGCAGGTATGGATATTACCTTTGTTACTACTGCTGACACCGATAAGGAAGCAAAATCATTATTAAGCGAATTAGGATTACCTTTTAAAAAGAACTAGTATGGCTAAAGAATCAATGAAAGCCCGTGAGGTGAAAAGACAAAAAATGGTAGATAAGTATGCTGAGAAAAGAAAAGCTTTGAAAGAAGCTGGAGATTACGAAGCATTACAAAAATTACCAAAAAATGCTTCTCCAGTACGTTTACACAACCGTTGTAAATTAACTGGAAGACCTAGAGGGTACATGCGTACTTTTGGGATTTCTCGTGTAACATTTAGAGAAATGGCAAATAACGGTCTGATCCCAGGGGTTAAAAAAGCAAGTTGGTAAAAATTTAACTGGTGATAAGTTCAGTTTTACTGAAAACTATTACCGCAAATAAATATAGATGTATACAGATCCTATAGCAGATTATTTAACAAGAATTAGAAACGCTAACAGCGCTGGTCACAGAGTGGTAGAAATACCTTCTTCTAATTTGAAAAAAGACATGACTAAAATATTATTCGAACAAGGATATATTTTAAGTTATAAATTTGAAGAGAATTCAGTTCAAGGAAGTATTAAGATAGCTTTGAAATATGATAAGCTAACTAAAGAGCCTGTGATTAAAAAGCTGAAGCGTGTGAGTACACCCGGATTACGTAAGTATGTCGGTAAAGATGAACTTCCTAGAGTTTTAAACGGACTTGGTATTGCTATTATCTCTACTTCTCACGGAGTTATGACGAGTAAGCAAGCTAAGCTTGAGAGTGTAGGTGGTGAAGTTTTATGTTTCGTTTACTAATTTATAAAGACAAGAAGAAATGTCAAGAATAGGTAATAGTCCAATAGCAATTCCTGAGGGAGTTACTATAGATATAAAAGAAGACGAAGTTACCGTAAAAGGTAAACTTGGAGAATTAAAACAAACTTTTACTTCTGATATAACTATCAAGATAGAAGAAGGAAATGTTATTTTAGAACGTTCTTCAGATTTAAAAAACGTTAAAGCCAAACACGGTCTATATAGATCATTAATCAACAATATGGTTGAGGGTGTTTCAAATGGTTTTACTAAAGAGTTAGAATTAGTTGGAGTTGGATATAGAGCTAGCAACCAAGGTCAGAGATTAGATTTGGCAGTTGGTTTTTCGCATAACATTGTTATCGATTTAGCTCCTGAGGTTAAAGTGGAAACTGTCTCAGAGAAAGGTAAAAATCCAATCGTTAAACTAACATCGTTCGATAAGCAATTAGTTGGTCAAGTAGCAGCTAAGATCCGTTCTTTCCGTAAGCCAGAGCCTTACAAAGGAAAAGGAATCAAGTTTGTTGGAGAGCAATTAAGAAGAAAAGCAGGTAAATCAGCTTAATAATTAGCAGTATGGCATTATCAAAGACTGAAAGAAGACAAAGGATTAAAAACAGAATCCGTAAGGTTGTTTCTGGAACAGAAGCAAGACCTAGATTGGCTGTTTTTAGAAGTAATAAAGAAATTTATGCTCAATTGATAGATGACGTAACAGGGAAAACTTTGTTAGCAGCATCATCAAGAGATAAAGAAATTAGTTCTGCAAAAGGTACTAACACTGAAATAGCTGCTCTTGTAGGGAAAGCTATTGCAGAGAAAGCAAAAAGCGCTGGATTTGAAGCTGTCTCTTTTGATAGAGGTGGTTACTTATATCACGGTAGAGTAAAATCATTAGCAGATGGTGCTAGAGAAGCAGGACTTAAATTCTAAGAAATTATGTATCAAGATTATAAAAACGTAGAATTAGTAAAACCTGGTGGACTTGATTTGAAAGATCGTCTAGTAGGAGTACAAAGAGTTACTAAAGTTACTAAGGGAGGTAGAGCTTTCGGATTTTCTGCAATTGTTGTTGTAGGAGATGAGAATGGTGTTGTAGGTCATGGATTAGGAAAATCTAAAGATGTAGCTAGCGCTATTTCTAAGGCTGTTGAAGATGCTAAGAAAAATCTAGTTCGTATCCCTCTTAACAAAGGTACATTGCCTCATGAGCAAAAAGGGAAATACGGTGGTGCAAGAGTTTACATTCAACCAGCTTCACATGGTACCGGAGTAATTGCAGGTGGTGCATTACGTGCGGTATTAGAGGCAGTTGGAGTACAAGACGTACTATCTAAATCTCAAGGTTCTTCTAACCCTCATAACGTTGTTAAAGCAACTTTTGATGCTTTATTACGTTTAAGAGATGCTAGAACAATCGCAAAGCAAAGAGGAATTTCTTTAGAAAAAGTTTTTAAAGGATAAATCAAGGATATCATGGAAAAAATAAAAGTTACACAAGTAAAGAGCAGCATAAAACGCCCTGAGAGACAAAAAAGAACTTTAACGGCTCTAGGTCTTAAAGGAATTGGTCAAGTAGTGGAACATGATGCGACGCCAAACATCCTTGGTATGGTAAAAAAAGTAGAACACTTAGTTTCTTATGAAGAAGCTTAATAACAATATCGTTATGAATTTAAGTAACTTACAACCAGCTGAAGGTTCAGTACATAGAGACGGAAAAAGAGTAGGACGTGGTCAAGGTTCTGGTAAAGGTGGTACTGCCACTAGAGGACATAAAGGAGCTAAATCCCGTTCAGGATACTCTAAGAAAATTGGTTTCGAAGGAGGGCAAATGCCACTTCAAAGACGTGTACCTAAGTTTGGTTTTACTAACATCAACAGAAAGGAATACACAGGGATCAATTTAAACAAGTTACAGGAGTTGGTTGATAAAGGTGTTATAAAAGACACTGTAGATTTAGAAGTTTTAGTTAGCAACAATGTTGTTAAACCTTCATCATTAGTTAAAATATTAGGTGGTGGAGAACTAAAAGCTAAATTAAAAATATCAGTACATAAATTTACCGCCAGTGCAAAAGCAGCTATCGAAGCAGCAGGAGGTGAAGCAGTAAGTTTATAACCAACAAGTAACCATGAAGAAATTTATTGAGACATTAAGCAATATTTGGAAAATTGAAGAACTAAAGGGTAGGATTTTAATTACCCTTGGTCTTCTATTAGTATACCGTTTCGGTGCACAAGTTGTTTTACCAGGTATTGATACACAACAATTAGCAGAATTATCGTCTAGAACAGATGGTGGAGGACTATTAGGTATCTTAAATGCATTTACTGGAGGAGCGTTTGCTAATGCTTCTTTCTTTGCTTTAGGAATTATGCCTTATATTTCTGCATCTATTGTGGTGCAGTTAATGGGATTGGCTATTCCTTACCTTCAGAAATTACAAAAAGAAGGTGAGAGTGGTCGTAAAACATTAAACCAGATTACAAGATGGCTAACAATCGGAATTTGTTTGGTACAAGCACCAGCTTACCTATATTCATTAGGTTCTTTAGGTGTTCCAGACAGTGCTTTTATGTTAGGTAAAGGTCTAGACTTTATGATACCTGCAGTTTTAATCTTAGTTACAGGAACGATTTTCGCAATGTGGTTAGGAGAAAAAATTACAGATAAAGGTATTGGTAACGGTATTTCTCTACTTATTATGGTTGGGATTATCGCTAGAATGCCACAATCATTTGTACAAGAGTTTGTCTCTAGAACAGCAGGTTCGAACGGAGGATTAATGTTGATATTGATTGAATTGATTTTATGGTTTGTTGTAATTCTAGCATGTATCATGTTGGTAATGGCAACTAGACAAATTCCAGTTCAATATGCAAGAAGAACAGCTTCTGGAGGCTATGAAAAGAATGTTTTTGGGTCTAGACAGTACATTCCATTAAAATTAAATGCCTCTGGTGTTATGCCAATTATATTCGCGCAAGCAATTATGTTTGCTCCTGCATATGTAGGTAGAATAGGGGCTTTGAAGGATACTGGTGCTGGTCAATGGTTGCAAACGGAGTTTAGTAATATCTTTGGATTTTGGTACAATTTAGTTTTTGCGCTATTAATCATAATATTTACGTATTTTTACACCGCAATTACAGTACCGACAAATAAAATGGCTGATGATCTAAAGAGAAGTGGTGGATTTATTCCAGGGATTCGTCCAGGAAAAGAAACCTCAGATTATTTAGATAAGATAATGTCTCTAATTACGTTTCCAGGTTCTTTATTCTTAGCAGTAATAGCAGTATTACCAGCTATAGTTGTTAAAGTAATGGGAGTGCAACAAGGTTGGGCATTGTTTTATGGTGGTACATCATTACTAATTTTAGTAGGTGTGGCTATCGATACAATGCAACAAGTTAATTCATACTTGTTGAACAGGCATTATGATGGCTTGATGAAAACAGGTAAAAATAGAAAAGTTGTAGCTTAATTATGGCAAAACAGCCCGCAATAGAACAAGATGGAAGTATAATCGAAGCATTGTCTAATGCAATGTTTCGTGTAGAATTAGAGAATGGTCACGTCGTGACGGCTCATATTTCTGGTAAAATGCGTATGCATTATATTAAGTTGTTACCAGGAGACAAGGTTAAACTTGAGATGAGTCCTTATGACTTAACTAAAGCAAGAATTACTTATAGATATTAAATAGAGATATGAAAGTAAGAGCATCAATAAAAAAGAGAAGTCCCGAGTGCAAGATTGTACGTAGAAAGGGAAGATTGTATGTAATTAATAAAAAGAATCCTAGATTTAAACAAAGACAAGGATAAGTTATGGCTAGAATCGCAGGAGTAGATTTACCAAAGCACAAAAGAGGAGTTATAGGTTTAACTTATATCTTTGGTATTGGGAAAAGTAGAGCTAAAGAGATCTTAGAGAAAGCTCAAGTTAGTGAGGACAAAAAAGTTAACGAGTGGGTTGACGAAGATATCGCTGGAATTAGAGAGGCAATTGCTTCTTATAAAATTGAAGGTGAATTACGCTCAGAAGTTCAGTTGAACATTAAGCGTTTAATGGACATAGGTTGTCAAAGAGGTATTCGTCATAGAGCTGGTCTTCCATTAAGAGGACAACGCACTAAGAATAACTCTAGAACAAGAAAAGGTAAAAGAAAAACTGTTGCTAACAAGAAGAAAGCAACTAAATAATTCGTAGCTTAATTATGGCAAAGTCAAATACAAAAACTGCTAAGAAACGCAAGGTTATAGTAGAATCTGTAGGTGAAGCTCATATCGCTGCATCATTTAATAACGTTATTATTTCCTTGACTAATAAAAAGGGAGATGTTATTTCTTGGTCTTCAGCAGGAAAAATGGGATTCAGAGGTTCTAAGAAAAATACACCTTATGCTGCACAAATCGCAGCAGAAGATTGTGCAAAAGTAGCACAAGAAGCAGGTCTTAGAAAAGTAAAGGTTTACGTTAAAGGTCCAGGATCAGGTAGAGAATCTGCAATCCGTTCTATCCATAATTCAGGGATTGAAGTAACAGAGATTATCGATGTTACTCCATTACCTCACAATGGATGTCGTCCACCAAAAAGAAGAAGAGTTTAATTAATTTTAATGTTTAAACGAGGATTTTTACGATTATCGAAGGATTAGCCTTAATTCATAATCATCCTCAAAATTTAACAACATGGCAAGATATACAGGTCCAAAGACTAAGATAGCCCGTAAATTCGGCGAAGCAATTTTCGGAGACGATAAATCTTTTGAAAAAAGAAATTATCCTCCAGGACAACACGGTAACAACCGTAGAAGAGGTAAGAAATCTGAGTATGCAATCCAGTTAATGGAGAAGCAAAAAGCTAAATATTCTTACGGTATTCTAGAAAAACAATTTAGAAACTTATTTGAAAAAGCTAACCGTAGCAAAGGTGTTACAGGTGAGGTTCTTTTACAACTTTGTGAGTCTCGTTTAGATAACGTAGTTTACAGAATGGGAATTTCTCCTTCTAGAAGAGGAGCAAGACAATTGGTTTCACACCGTCACATTACAGTAAACGGAGAATTAGTAAACATTCCATCTTACCAGTTAAAAGCAGGTGATGTAGTAGGAGTAAGAGAGAAATCAAAATCTTTAGAAGCGATCGCTAGATCACTTTCTAACAATAGTAATGTTTACGAATGGATTACTTGGAATAACGAAACTAAACAAGGAACTTTTGTTACTGTTCCAGAACGTTTACAAATTCCAGAAAATATTAAAGAGCAATTAATCGTCGAGTTATACTCTAAATAATAATTAGACAGCAGTCGTACTATGGCAATACTAAATTTTCAGAAGCCCGATAAAGTTATAATGATCGATTCTACCGATTTCGAAGGTAAGTTTGAATTCAGACCTTTGGAACCAGGATATGGATTGACCGTTGGTAACGCACTACGAAGAGTTCTTTTATCTTCATTAGAAGGTTTTGCAATCACATCAACTAGAATTGATAAAGTAGAACATGAGTTTTCTACTATTGAAGGTGTAGTTGAGGACGTTACAGAAATCATTTTGAGTTTGAAACAAGTTCGTTTCAAAAGACAAATTGAAGACATCGATAACGAAACCGTATCTATTTCAATTTCAGGTAAAGAACAAATCACTGCTGGAGATTTCCAAAAGTTTATATCAGGTTTTCAAGTTCTAAATCCAGATTTAGTTATCTGTAATTTAGACCCTAAGATTACCATAAACATGGAAATTACAATCGAAAAAGGTAGAGGATATGTACCTGCTGAAGAGAACAAGAAAGCTAACGCACCTCTTGGGACAATTTTCACGGATGCAATCTATACACCAATCAAGAATGTTAAGTTTAGCATCGAAAACTTTCGTGTAGAACAAAAAACAGATTATGAAAAACTAGTTTTCGAAATAATCTCAGACGGTTCTATACATCCAAAAGATGCTTTAACTGAAGCTGCTAAAATTCTAATTCACCACTTCATGTTGTTCTCTGATGAGCGCATCACTTTAGAAGCTGATGAAATAGCACAAACAGAAACTTATGATGAGGAATCTCTTCATATGCGTCAATTACTTAAGACCAAATTAGTAGATATGGATCTTTCAGTAAGAGCATTAAACTGTTTGAAAGCTGCTGAAGTAGATACTTTAGGAGACTTAGTTTCTTTTAACAAGAACGATTTGATGAAATTCAGAAACTTTGGTAAAAAATCACTTACTGAGCTTGAAGAACTTGTAAACAACAAGGGATTAAACTTCGGAATGGATTTGTCAAAGTATAAATTAGATAAAGACTAATAATATAAAATCCGCATAATTTGCCCCTCGAAGGAGTAGAGCAAGATGTTGATTAAAACTAAATGTCATGAGACACGGAAAGAAATTTAACCATTTAAGTAGAAAAACAGCTCATAGAAAAGCTATGCTAGCTAATATGGCTTGTTCTTTAATAGAGCACAAGCGTATTAATACAACATTAGCTAAAGCTAAAGCTTTAAAGCAGTTTGTTGAGCCTTTAGTAACAAAATCTAAAGCAGATACTACACATAACAGACGTATTGTTTTTAGTAAACTTAGAGACAAATACGCAGTTACAGAGCTTTTTAGAGATGTAGCGGTTAAGGTTGGTGATAGACCAGGAGGTTACACTAGAATTATTAAACTAGGAAACAGACTTGGAGATAACGCTGATATGGCAATGATAGAACTAGTTGATTACAACGAAATCTACAATGCTGCAGATAAACCAGCTAAGAAGAAATCTACTAGAAGAGGTAAATCTAAGAAGTCTGCTGACGCTGCTGCTACTGAAGCACCAGCTGCAACAGCTACAAAAGAAGGATCTGATAGTGAAAAACCAGAAACTTCACAAGAATAGTGTTTAATGTTATCATAACATATCGAAAAGGATAAACGTTTTAGTTTATCCTTTTTTTTGTGTTATTTTGTAAAAATTTTGCAACGTACAATAATGAAGTATCAATCTAGAAAACAAGCAATGATCTTATTGGCAGACGGAACCATTTTTTATGGTAAAGCCGTTGCAAATAAAGAGGGTAGTGCTTTTGGCGAAGTCTGTTTCAATACTGGAATGACAGGCTATCAAGAAATCTTTACAGATCCATCTTACTTTGGACAATTAATGGTGACAACTAATGCCCATATTGGGAATTATGGTGTTAAGAATGACGAAGAGGAGTCGGATTCAGTAAAAATAGCAGGTCTTATATGTAAGAACTTTAGCTATGTTCCATCGAGAGTTGGTAAAACTGATTCTCTTGAAAATTTTTTAAATAAAAATAATATTATAGCCATCTCTGATGTCGATACAAGAGCTTTAGTTAGCTATATTCGAGATCATGGAGCTATGAATGCGGTAATTTCTACTGAAGTAGATAAGATTGATGAGCTTAAAAAGCAGCTTGCAGAAACACCAGACATGGTTGGTTTAGAGCTTGCTTCAGCTGTATCTACTAAAGAGCCTTATTTTTATGGGGACGAAAATGCTACTTATAAAATTGCTGCATTAGATTTAGGGATAAAGAAAAATATCCTTAGAAATTTAGCTAAAAGAGATTGTTACATCAAAGTATATCCATACAATGCTACCTTCAAAGAAATGGCAGCATTTAATCCAGATGGATATTTCCTATCTAACGGACCTGGAGATCCAGAACCTTTAGAAGATGTAATAGCATTAGCTAAAGAAATAATAGATAAAGACCTTCCGTTATTTGGAATTTGTTTAGGACATCAAATTATAGCACTTTCACAAGGAGTGTCTACTTTTAAGATGTACAATGGTCATAGAGGGATTAACCATCCGGTTATAAATCATTTAACTGGAAAAGGTGAAATCACTTCTCAAAATCACGGTTTTGCTATCAATAGAAAAGAAGCAGAAAGTAACACGAATGTAGAAATTACACATTCTCATTTAAATGATAATGAAGTAATGGGAATTCGCCTTACTAATAAAAACTGTTTCTCTGTGCAGTATCACCCTGAGGCAGGCCCAGGACCAAATGATGCTACATATTTATTCGATCAATTTATAGATAATATTAAACAACAAAAACTAGAAACAGTATGAGTATAATTATAAGTGTACATGCACGTCAAATATTAGATTCAAGAGGAAACCCAACCGTAGAGGTAGATGTAGTAACAGAAAATGGTATCTTAGGGAGAGCAGCCGTTCCATCGGGAGCATCCACAGGAGAACATGAAGCTGTTGAATTACGTGATGGAGGAGATGCATACATGGGAAAAGGTGTTTCTCAAGCTGTTACTAATGTAAATACTTTAATTGCCGAAGAGCTTTTAGGTACTTCTGTTTTTGAACAAAATTTAATCGATCAAATGATGATCGAATTAGATGGTACTCCAAATAAATCTAAGTTAGGAGCAAATGCAATTTTAGGAGTTTCTCTTGCGGTTGCTAAAGCTGCTGCAAACGAATTAGGGATGCCATTATACCGTTACGTAGGTGGAGTTAGCGCTAATACGCTTCCTGTTCCTATGATGAATATTATAAATGGAGGTTCGCATTCTGATGCTCCTATTGCTTTCCAAGAATTTATGGTAATGCCTGTTAAAGCGAAAAACTTTACACATGCAATGCAAATGGGAACTGAGATTTTCCACAATTTAAAGAAAGTATTACACGATAGAGGTTTAAGTACAGCTGTTGGAGATGAAGGAGGTTTTGCGCCAACTTTAGATGGAACAGAAGATGCGTTAGATACTATTTCTAAAGCAGTTGAAAAGGCTGGATATAAAATGGGAGACGAAGTGATGATCGCTTTGGATTGTGCTGCTGCAGAATTTTATGTTGATGGTAAATACGACTATACTAAGTTTGAAGGAGATAAAGGAGCTGTTAGAACTTCTGAAGAGCAAGCTCAATACTTGGCAGACCTTTCTGCTAAATATCCAATTATATCTATTGAAGATGGTATGGATGAAAATGACTGGGATGGATGGAAAGCTCTTACTGATAAAGTAGGAGATAAAGTTCAGTTAGTTGGAGATGATTTATTTGTAACTAATGTAGAGCGTCTTTCTAAAGGTATTGAAAATGGTATTGCAAATTCAATCCTTATTAAAGTAAACCAAATTGGTACACTTACAGAAACAATAGCAGCTGTTAATATGGCTAAAAATGCAGGATATACTTCGGTAATGTCTCACCGTTCTGGAGAGACTGAAGATAATACTATTGCAGATTTAGCTGTAGCATTAAATACTGGTCAGATAAAAACAGGTTCTGCTTCTCGTAGTGATCGTATGGCAAAATACAATCAATTACTTCGTATCGAAGAAGAATTAGGAAGTGTAGCTTATTACCCTAAGCAAAATGCTTTCAAAATAAAATAATATTTTTCATATTATATTTAAAAAGCTCCTCGTTTTGAGGAGCTTTTTTTGTTTTTACATAATTGTTGCTAATTAACAATGATTTAATGATGATTATTTTCAGTATGTCATTATAATTAATTAATTTAAAGGTAATTATATGACGATAGTAATTTAACCACCAAAATTATTTTGCTTGTGAAAACTAATTTTCTTTTTGTTTGTGCCGAAAATGATGGAATTTATAACTGTAAAGCCGGGGGAATGGGCGATGTTGTTCGAGATGTACCTAGGCAAATAGCTAGTTATGAAGATACATGCCATGTAATTACACCTTCTTATGGAAGGCTTCATCAGAACGGTACAAAGATTACTTCATTGGTATTTAATTATCGTGGACAAAGTGAGGAAGCTAGCTTATATGAAGTTCCAGGAAAAAAAGAGAATCCATTTATAAAGCATTATGTTATAGATCATCCGGCAATTACTTCTGGTGATATAGCTCATATTTATTTTAACGATCCTGACCAGCCATTTTATACAGATGCATGCATGTTTTCTTTATTTTGTACAGCGGTAGCTCAGGCAGTAAAGCAAGACTTGTTTGGAGAGCTTCAGGTAATTCATTTGCACGATTGGCATACAAGTCTATTATTGTTTTTAAGAGAGTATCATTCTTCGTTTACGGTGCTCAAGAATATTAGATTTGTGTATTCGATTCATAATTTGGCTATTCAAGGAATTAGGCCGTTTAGAGATAACTATTCGTCATTAAAAGCCTTTTATCCTGAAATTATTATTGATGAAGAGCAATTAAAAGATCCTAGATACCACGATTGTATAAATTTAATGACATTGGGAATCCGTTTAGCTGATGCTGTGCATACAGTTTCTCCATCCTATAAAGAAGATATAAAAAGTCCGAGTAGACCTCCTGCATTTATTGGTGGAGAGGGTTTGGAAAACGATTTAATAAAAGCCGATGATGAAGGTCGATTATTTGGGATATTAAATGGTTGCAACTATAAAAATATAAATAAAGCTAAAAGGAATGAGCTTTATAGAAATAGTTTGTACGCTATTTTTAAATGGCTTCAAGAGCCTAATAAAAAGTATAAGTCAGACTTTTTAGCGCATACAGGAAATAAAATATTTAAGCTTTCAGAGAATAAGCCCGATTTTATTTGCGCTAGTGTAGCAAGGCTCACAGAACAGAAGTTTTTCTTCTATAAAAATAATCCTGATTTGCTGAGAAATTTATTAGATATTTTGGCTGCTAGAAATGGAGTTTATATTGTTTTGGGAACTGGAGCTCCAGAGTATGAAGATGGTTTTAGGCAGATTAGCTACGAAAAGGAGAATTTTATTTTTATAAATGGTCAGTCAGAAGAGATTATTGATTCTTTATATTTTGAGTCGAATTTATATTTAATGCCGAGTTTGTTTGAACCATGCGGAATCAGTCAGATGTTGGCTATGAGAAATGGACAGCCTTGTTTGGTTCATGCCACGGGTGGATTAATAGATACTGTTGATCATTTAAAATCTGGCTTTAGTTTTTCTGGAGATACTTTAGAGCAAAAAGGTCAAAACTTTTTACAAGTTTTTGAGAATACCGTAGATCTATTTTTTGAAGATAAAGAAATATGGAAGCATATTTGTAAAACTGCAAAAGGGAAAAGATTTAGTTGGGAAAAATCTGTAAAAGAGTATTATCAAGATTTATATCTTCAAGAAATTAAGTTAGAAAGTAAGTTTAAACCAAAAAAAAAGGGCAGTAAAAGCGTGTCTGATATTTACAATTATAACAAATAGCAGCAATTTAGAAAAGAACTGACAATTTCGCATTATTTTAACTTCTGAATGCCTTAAAAAGAGCTCGGGTTAGGAGTAAATTAACAGTTTATTTCGTATTTTCGCAAGACTTGAAATAAAATAAAAAATTAAATTATATTATGTCAGATACGGCTACTATTGAGTATAAAGGTAAGAAAATAGAATTTCCAGTTGTTGAAGGTACAGAGAATGAGTTGGCGATAGATATTAAATCGCTACGAGCTTCAGCAGGTATCATTACTTTGGATCCAGGATATAAGAATACAGGTTCTTGTGAGAGTGCAATAACTTATTTAGATGGGGAAAAAGGAATTTTGAGGTACAGAGGATATGCTATTGAAGACCTGGCCGAAAAAGCTGATTTCTTAGAAGTTGCATATTTGTTGATCTTTGGAGAACTTCCTAATAAAGCGCAATTAGATAAGTTTCATAGCGATATAAAAGCGAACTCTGAAGTAGATGAGGACGTTAAGAAGATTGTAGATAGTTTCCCAAGAACAGCACACCCAATGGGAGTGTTATCTTCATTAACTAGTGCTTTAACAGCTTTTAATCCTTCTTGTGTTGATATAGATTCTGAAGAGGATATGTATCAAGCTATTGTTAAGATAATGGGGAAATTCCCAGTTTTAGCAGCTTGGACTTTACGTAGAAGAAATGCAAAACCTTATGATTACGGTAATGCTTCTCTTGGTTATGTAGAGAACATGTTATATATGATGTTTAAGAAACCAAATGAAGAGTATAAGTTAAATCCAATTGTAGTTGATGCTTTGGATAAGTTATTAATTCTTCATGCGGATCATGAGCAAAACTGTTCTACTTCAACAGTAAGAATTGTAGGTTCTTCTCATGCTGGTTTATTTGCATCGTTATCTGCAGGTGTTTCTGCTCTTTGGGGACCTCTTCATGGAGGAGCTAACCAAGCAGTAATTGAAATGCTTGAAAGTATTAAAGAAGATGGTGGAGACACTGCAAAATATATGGAAAAGGCGAAAGATAAAGAGGATCCTTTCCGTTTAATGGGCTTTGGACATAGAGTTTATAAAAACTTTGATCCACGTGCTAAGATCATTAAAAAATCTGCTGATGAAGTATTAAGTGATTTAGGAGTTGAAGATCCAGTTTTATCTATCGCTACAGGCTTAGAAAAACAAGCATTAGAAGATGATTATTTCGTAAAAAGAAAATTATATCCTAATGTAGATTTTTACTCAGGAATTATATACAGAGCTTTAGGAATTCCTACCGAAATGTTTACAGTGATGTTTGCTTTAGGTAGATTACCAGGTTGGATTGCACAATGGAGAGAAATGAGAATGAAGAAAGAGCCAATCGGTAGACCAAGACAGGTTTATGTTGGTGAGACATTAAGACCTTTTGTTGATGTAAGTAAAAGATAATTATTACGACATATTAAAAACGGGGAATATTATTAATAATGTTCCCCGTTTTTTTATATTTATTTTTAATAAATTGTCATTCAATTATTCAGATTCTATCGATGTTATCAGAATTTGATATTATAAAATCAAGGTATTTCTATGTTGAAATTAAATGTTAATAATGAAACTTCTAAGTTAAAAGCCGTTGTTTTAGGAACAGCAAAAAGTAATGGTCCAACACCTGCAATTGAAGATGCTTACGATCCTAAATCGGCAGAACACATAAAAGCGGGTACTTATCCGAAAGAGGAAGATATGGTGCCAGAGATGGAAGCTTTCAATAACGTTTTTAAAAAACACGGTGTTACAGTTTACAGACCAGAACTCATTGAAGATTGTAATCAGATATTTTCTAGGGATATTGCCTTTGTTATCGATAGTTTTTTAATTAAATCAAACATTCTTCCAGATAGGGAGAAAGAGTTGGATGCAATAAAGTATGTCATAGATCAAATAGCTCCTGATAAAATAATTACACCTCCAGAAGAAGTTCATATTGAGGGAGGAGATGTAATGTTATGGAACGATTATATTTTTATAGGAACCTATAAAGGGAGTGATTATGCTGATTATATTACTGCTCGAACAAATATGCATGGTGTTAATTTTATCAAGGAAATGTTTCCTAATAAAATAGTAAAAGAGTTCGACCTTAATAAATCTAATACAATAGCAAGGGATAATGCTCTGCATTTGGACTGTTGCTTTCAGCCAGTTGGTCATGATAAGGCAATAATCCATAAAGAAGGATTTAGAGATGAAGCAGATTATAATTATCTAGTTGATCTTTTTGGAGCTGAAAACTTATTTCATATTTCTAAAGATGAAATGTATCATATGTTTAGTAATGTATTTTCAATTAGTCCAGAGGTTGTAGTTTCAGAAAAAAACTTTACAAGACTTAATAAGTGGTTAAGAGAAAAGGGGTTTACTGTTGAAGAAATCTCATATGGAGAAATAGCAAAACAAGAAGGACTTCTTCGATGTTCAACGATGCCACTCATTCGTGAATAAATACCACTTAATTAAATAGCATAATAACACTTTTATAAGTGATATAGAAATTTAACAAAGTTACCTTCCTAAGGTTCTTATTATAACTTTCTTTGTAGCTTTGCGCGATAAAATTGGAACTAAATGAGTCAGATTACGAATACTATATTGATGGTTCGTCCAGTAAACTTTAGGATGAATGAACAAACAGCTGTAAATAACTATTTTCAGGAAGACATCGATATACTAAATGAAGCCGTTAATAAGAAGGCTCAAAGGGAGTTCGATGCTTTTGTTGAGAAATTAAGAGCGGTTGGTGTTAACATTATCGTGGTAGAAGATACTCCGAGTCCAGACACTCCAGATTCTATTTTTCCTAACAACTGGATTTCAACGCATGATGATGGTACGCTAGCTTTATATCCTATGTTTGCTGAGAACAGAAGAAATGAACGTAGAGAGGATATTTTAGAAGTGCTTGAGGAAAATGGTTTCCGAATAGACAATGTGATGGATTATACTTCTGCGGAAGAAGAAGGTGTTTTCTTAGAAGGAACAGGGAGTGTGATCCTAGATCGAATTAATAGAAAAGCATATTGTGCACTTTCTCCAAGGGCAGATGAAGATTTGTTTATAGAGTTTTGTGAAGATTTTGAATATTTTCCAGTAATTTTTACAGCTAATCAAGATGTAGATGGGGAGAGAAAACCAATTTATCATACCAATGTGATGATGTGTGTTGGAGATGATTTTGCCGTTATTTGTTTGGATAGTATTGATGATAAAAAGGAGCGAAAAAATATTCTTACTCACCTGAAGAATGATGGTAAGGAGATTATTAGTATTTCTGAAGTTCAAATGAGTAATTTTGCTGGTAACATGCTTCAAGTGGAATCTAATGAAGGTAAGAAATACTTAGTGATGAGTGAAGCTGCTCATAAAAGTTTAAATGAAGGTCAAGTGAAAGCTATTGAAAAGTATGTTTCCGTTTTATCTGGAAACTTAGAAACTATAGAAACTTGTGGAGGAGGTAGCGCTCGTTGTATGATGGCAGAAATATTTCTCCCAAAAAAATAGTATATTTAGATACATAGCAATATAGACTTTAAAAAGATATGCTTTCAAAGAAGACAAAATATGGTTTAAAGGCTCTTACTTACATGGCCAAAAAGGAAAGTAAGAATCCAGTGTTAATTTCTGAAATTGCCGAGCAAGAAAATATCTCTAAGAAATTCTTGGAGATAATTTTACTTCAATTGAAGAATAGTGGATTCTTAGGTTCAAAAAAAGGAAAGGGTGGAGGATACTACCTAATTCGTGATCCAGAAAAGATTACTGTTGCTTCTTTAATAAGAGTATTGGAAGGTCCAATTGCGATGTTGCCTTGTGTGAGTTTAAATTTTTATGAGAAATGTGATGATTGTAAAAATGAAGAAGAATGCTCTTTAAGTAGGCTCATGATCGAAGTTAGAGATAGCACTTTAAAAGTATTAGAAAATAAAACTTTAGCCGATTTAACAAGGTCTACGCAAATTCCATAACCTTATTTATTACTACTTAGACAATTGTAAATAAAAAAAGTGTGTTAAAAACCTAGTAATTAACTAGACTATTAATATCTTTGCTTTTAGTTAAGATAAAAAGAGTTATGGATTTAATAGAGGTAAATAAAAATCTAAGAGATAAATCTCCATCAGAAATTGTAATATGGGCCTTAGCGCAAGGAAGTAACCCTGTGGTTACAACAAATTTCCGTCCTTATGAAGCAGCTATTTTACATGCTACAACTTCAGAAAGCAAAGATATTCCTGTGGTTTGGTGTGATACGGGTTATAACACTAATAATACCTATTTACATGCAGAACGTTTAATAAAATCGTTGGCGCTTAATATAAAGTTATATGTACCGCAGCAAACCGTGGCGCATAGAAATATGGTAATGGGGATTCCAAGTATTGAAGATCCTTTGCATAAGGTATTTACAGAGCAAGTAAAGTTAGAGCCTTTTAAAAGAGCGATGACAGAAAATAAGCCTGATATATGGTTTACCAACTTGAGAAAAGGGCAGACTGCATTTAGAGATAGTTTAGATATTGTAACACAAGGAAGTGATGGTGTTCTTAAGGTGAGTCCATTTTATTACTATTCTGATGAAGAGTTAGATGCTTATTTAGAGAGTCATAATTTGGAAAATGAATTTAACTATTTCGATCCTACAAAGGTTTTAGAGAATAGAGAATGTGGTTTACATATTAGCTAAGAAACTAATACCGAAAAAATATTTAAAAAGGGATTGCCAGCGGCAATCCCTTTTTTTTGATTGTAATTCATAGAAGAATGCTTAGATATTATTACTTTTAATATAAAAGAACAATAGATGAAAAAGAATGTGATTTATGTATGTATTATTTTGACTTTATTTATATCATGTGGTCCTAAAATAATCCAAGAACCAATTGTTTTTAATGAGGAAAGAGAAGACCTTACCTTAGAATATATGAAAGAACATTACGGACTTATTCAAGATGAGCCTACAATTGTTCCTAAAATGGTTGTGGTACATTGGACGGAAATTCCGACGTTACAAAAAACAATCGATGCATTCTATAAAGAACATTTACCTTCCTTTAGAACGGGAATAGCAGGCGGAGGTAGTTTAAATGTTTCTTCGCAATTTGTAATAGACCAAGATGGTACTATTTATAATTTAATGCCAGAAACTACAATGGCACGTCATGTAATAGGGTTGAATTATTGTTCTATTGGAATAGAAAATGTTGGAGGTTCCGATTTACCGCTTACAAAAGCACAACTAAAAGCAAATATAAAACTCATAAAGTATCTAAAGAAAAAGTATCCTATAGAATATGTTATTGGTCATTATGAGTACCAATTATTTGAAGATACAGATTTATGGTTAGAAAAAGATGATGGTTATAGAACAGTAAAAACTGATCCAAATGAGGAGTTTATGATAGCCATTAGGAAAGAAATTAAAGACTTAAAAGCAATACCAAAAAAATAAAGATATATGAAAATTAGTGTTTTGAAAATTGTATTAGCTATACTTTTTATTGGGAGTAATATCTCATTGTCGGCGCAAGATTTTTATAGTGAATTGTTTGAGAATTATGATTCCTATAAAGAAGAAAGTATTAAGATAAGAAGGTTTACACATGATAAAATAGTGCCGCTTATTGAAGATTTAAAAGGAGATTCTTTTTTTGAAGTTAATAAGGTTGGAACCTCTATTAAAGGAAAAAGTTTAAATCTGATAAGTTTTGGAGAAGGGAAGACGGATGTTTTTTTATGGTCGCAAATGCATGGTGATGAATCTACTGCTACAATGGCAATCTTTGATATTATCAATTTTTTTAAATCAGAAGATTTTCAGCAGGAGAAAAAAGTAATGCTTTCAGAACTTAGAATCCATTTCTTACCAATGTTAAATCCTGATGGTGCAGAATTATTTACAAGAAGGAATGCTTTGGGAGTAGATATAAATAGAGATGCTGTAAGGTTACAATCTCCAGAAAGTAAAACTTTAAAACGTGTTCGTGATAGTTTGGATGCTGACTTTGGTTTTAATTTACATGACCAGAGCACTTATTATAATGCGAGTCGAACTCCAAAGCCAGCTACAATTTCTTATTTAGCTCCCGCATATAATTATGAGAAAGATGTAAATGAAGTACGTGGGAATGCCATGAAGCTTATTGGTTATATGAATGAGATTCTTCAAGAATATGCGCCTGGGCAAGTGGGAAGATATAATGACGATTTTGAACCACGTGCTTTTGGAGATAATATTCAGAAATGGGGAACTAGTACAGTGCTTATCGAATCTGGAGGATATCCTAATGATCCTGAAAAGCAATTTATAAGAAAACTTAATTTTGTGACAATTTTGTCTGCTGTTCGAGCTATTGCTACCAAAGAATACGAGAAAACTTCAAAAGATAAATACTTTAATATTCCAGAAAATGATAGAAAGTTGTTTGATCTTAAATTGATAGGTGTTCAATATGAGCTCTTAGGGGATGTATATACTGTAGATTTAGGGATAGATAGTAGGGAAGTGTCGGCGCATACCGAGTCTGGTTATTTTTATAAAGCAGGAGTTTCAGATATGGGAGATTTATCTACTTATTATGGATATAAAGAGTTTGATGCTTCGGCATATCAAGTTGTGGAGGCAAAAATATATCCTAAGACATTAAAAACTATTGGACAGATCCATGAAAAGGGAATCTCATCTTTTCTTAAAGATGGTTATGCTTATGTAAAAGTAGAAAACCTACCGCAGGATAAAGATGCTATGAAAATACCATTGCATGTTATTTCAGGAGAAGTTTCAACAAAAGTTAGTTTGTATGTAGGTGCGAATCCCACTTTCTTTTTAAAGAAAAATAGGGTGTTAGAATATTTAGTGATTAATGGAAATCTAGTAAACCTTAATAACCCAGAGCAAGATTTTGGCAATGCATTAATTTATAAACCTCGTTAATCGTTTTTACTTTTGATGAGTTCTTTTAGAAATGAAAAACTCATTATTGGGATGAATAGAGCAAAAGGAAGTGATGTGATGATTAAAAGTTTCTGGAGAGCAATAAGAACATCTACGTCTTTTCTGACGTCCCCTAAAATAAGCATGGCGATACTAAAGAATGCAATTACAATAGACCAAACGATACGATGTGATTTTTTAGGGTTTGGATTCCCTTTATCGCTAAACATACTCAATACAAAAATAGCAGAATCAACAGAGGTTAATAAAAAACCTATTAATAATAAAACGATTACCGAATTAATGAAAAACTGAAGTGGATAGTGCTCAAAAAACTTGAATATGGAAGTAAATACATTTCCAAATTCGTTGTTATAGCTTCCCCAGCTTTCAATTAGCAGAAATGCATTTTCTCCAAAGGCAGTAAACCATAAGAAAGAACCTAGCGAAGGAATAATCATAACTCCCAAAAGCATCTCTCTTAGCGTTCTTCCTCTGGAAATTCGAGCTATAAACACACCTGTAAATGGAGCCCAAGCAAGCCAAAATGCCCAATAATAATAGGTCCAATCGGTTAAGAATTGTTCTCCAGGATTGTACTTACCCAATGCTAAGCTTAAAGGTATGAAGTCCTTTATGTATTGAAATAGGACAGTAAGAAAGCGCTTAAAAACAACAATCAAGTCACTCTGAAATAAAACAAAAAGCAGCAATAAAAGAGTAATAAAAATATTTACTTTGGAAATATTTTTAATGCCTTTATCAATTCCTTTCCATGCAGATAAAAATGCAAATGCACAGATTAAAAGGGTTAGTATTGCAGCGGTAATAATATCAAGTTTAATATGTAAGAGGTGAGCTAATCCTCCATTAATTTGAGTTGTTCCTAGTCCTATGGCGCCAACCAATCCGAAAACGGTAGCTATAATTACCAATACATCAATTCCGTTTAGAATCTTTTTATTATTGAAATTATGAGCAATTGTGCTACTTACTAGCGCTACTTTATTTTTAGTAAATAAATAATGACCAATAACTAAAGCAAACAACCCATAGAATGCCCAAGCTGTAAATCCCCATTGATAAAAAGTATATTCGAGGGCAATTGTTTTGGCGCTAGAACTTGTTTCTATAGGAGGATTTAAAAACATATAAACAGGTTCTTGTACTGCACGAAGTAAAATTCCTGCTCCCATTCCTGCGCTATAAAGCATAGAAATCCATGCCCACCGGGAATGTTCTGGTCTATCTGAAATTTTACCTAGGCGCAACTTTCCGAGCGGGGAGATAGCAATTGCTAATAAAAAAAGCACACAGAAGAGTCCTAAATACAAATAGAAATGCCCAAACCTATCTCGAATCCATATAGAAATATTCTCTATATATTCATAAGATGCTGTTGGATATATGTATATAAGGATTGCTAGTATACCTAAAATACTTACGGAAGTTACTAGAAGTTTGTTTTTTAAAATTTTCAAAAATTTATTTTTAATATGGTATTATGGGTTTTCACTAATGTTGGTTAGATAATCAATTTTATGAGCAGATAGTTTTTTAATATAGGTATGAACCTCTTTGGTTTTTGCTGCAACTCTTATAAAATGATGATCTTTATGTATTGTGTATTCTTGAACAGAGCCCTTTAGTAAAGATAGTTTGTAATATGGAATTATTAAACCATATGTTTCTAATAGAGAGCGGAATCTAATTATAATTCCTTTTTTTCTAATTTCAATATTACAAGTATCCGTGTTATTGTCCAGTATGAGTAGGTTATGTATGTCGATGCTACATGCAGTAATAAAAAGTTTAGGAGAACCAATTCCTCCCATCTTAATTCTTTCTTTTAAAGTAATAACGGTTCCAACTTCTTCTAAGAGTTTTTTCTTCTGAATAGGGTCGTTATAAGATAAATTGAGTAGCATCCTTTAAAGATATATTATTCTAAGTGTTCTTGAAAAGAAAATCATCATTTAGGGTTTAATATCTGTTTTTATGCAGTGCACATTGGTAATAACTTTTTCTAAATCCGTATCTTTGCACCCAAATTTTTCACAACAATGAATATTCAAGACATTATAATAACTAAAGTTAAAGAAGCAGTACATTCTATTTTTGATAAAGAATTAGAAACCGTTGAATTGCAGGCTACTCGTAAAGAGTTTGAAGGTGATACTACGGTTGTTATTTTTCCGATGTTGCGTACCATAAAAGGAAATCCGCAAGTTATTGGAGAGCAAATAGGAGCTTATTTAGTAGCTAATGTTGAAGAAATTGAAAAGTTCAATGTAGTAAAAGGGTTTTTAAACCTTGTAATTTCTGATGCTTTCTATCTTAATTTTTTTAGTGAAATAAAAGGAGATTCAAAATTTGGATTTGTTGCTCCAGTTGAAGGAGAGAAAGCATTAATGGTAGAGTATTCTTCACCGAATACAAATAAACCATTGCACTTGGGCCATGTGAGAAATAATTTATTAGGGTATTCTGTTGCAGAAATTATAAAAGCTTCAGGTAAGAAAGTTTATAAGACACAGATTATAAACGATCGTGGAATTCATATCTGTAAGTCAATGTTGGCATGGCGGAAATTTGGTGAGGGGGAAACTCCAGCATCAACAGGATTAAAAGGAGATAAGCTTGTAGGGAATTATTATGTTGCTTTTGATAAAGCTTACAAAGCTGAAGTTGAAGAATTGGTAGCTAAAGGAGTTGATAAAAAAACTGCAGAAAAAGAAGCTCCATTACTTTTAGAAGCGCAAGAAATGCTTAGAAAATGGGAAGCAGGAGACGAGGAAGTTGTTTCTCTTTGGCAGACTATGAACGGATGGGTTTATGATGGTTTTGAAACTACCTATCATAATTTAGGAGTTGATTTTGATCAGCTTTATTATGAGAGTAATACTTACTTATTAGGAAAAGATGTAGTTGCTGATGGATTAGAAAAAGGTGTTTTCTATAAAAAGGAGGATGGCTCTGTTTGGATAGATCTTACTGATGAAGGTTTGGATGAAAAGATTGTTTTAAGATCTGATGGAACAGCGGTTTATATGACCCAAGATATTGGAACAGCTATCCAACGTATTAAAGATTATTCTGATGTTGGAGGTTTGGTTTATACGGTAGGGAATGAACAAGATTATCATTTTCAGGTATTGTTCTTAATTCTTAAAAAGCTCGGATACGATTGGGCACAACATTTACATCACTTAAGCTACGGAATGGTGGATTTACCAAGCGGGAAAATGAAAAGTAGAGAAGGAACCGTTGTAGATGCAGATGATTTAATTACAGAAATGTCAACTACAGCAGAAGAGATTTCTTCTGAATTAGGGAAGCTTGATGGTTTTAGTGAGGAAGAGAAGGAAGAGTTATATAAAACTATTGGATTAGGAGCTTTAAAATATTATATCCTTAAAGTGGATCCGAAAAAGCGAATTTTATTCGATCCAAAAGAGTCTATAGATTTTCAAGGAAATACAGGTCCGTTTATTCAATACACATATGCCAGAATTCAGTCCATTTTAAGAAAGGCAGATTTTGATTATGAGAATACTCCTGTACCAACGGATTATAAATTGCATGAAAAAGAAAAATCGCTTATCAAGCAAATAGAATTATTCCCTGAAATAATTCAGAATGCATCGAACAACTTTAGTCCGGCTATCATTGCTAATTATACGTATGATTTGGTAAAAGAGTTTAATTCATTCTATCAGAATGTATCTATTCTAGGAGCTGAAGTAGCGTCTGAAAAAATATTTAGAGTTCAGCTTTCAGAAAAAGTAGCAGAAATAATAGCGAATGCATTTAGTCTTTTAGGAATTTCTGTTCCTGGACGTATGTAAATGTTATAACTTTTTTGAAAAATATAAAACCCTCGAAAATGAAGTTTTCGAGGGTTTTTTCTGGCCTAAACCAGCATCTAACTAACAAACTCAAATTAATATATATTATTAGTTGGGGTATAAATTATATTGAATCTCACATAATTGTAGCAACTCATATTTCTTTGGACGTAACTTAATGAGGCTTGTGAGTTCTTCTACCTCTTGTTTGTTTAATAATATTAGTAGATTCGATTGAATAGTAGGAATCGGAATTCTTTTGTTATAAATGGAATATTTATATTCCTCTTCCCAGTATTCAATTTCAAGATTATACAAGTAATTATGGAAACTCTCAAATTCAACTTTTGTAAAATTAAAGTTGAGGTTGTTGTATAGTAATTGATACATTTCATTGTGTTTACAATAAATCAAAATACCATTTTTAGACCTGTTTAATATTTGAAGATTTTTGCACATAATTACTTGGTGTTTATAGGTTGTCTTATTTTTTATATAAACTTATTTCACTATAAAGCTATCTATTACAGCTTCTATTTCCTTTTTACTACTATTTGGAGGCATTGAAAATAAGTGAGCAAATAAAGGTTTGTTATCAACACTTTTTTTCAGCTCGATATCTTTGTTTTCATCAAATAAATCCTGCCATTTATTTCTAACTACTTTCCAGAATTTCTTATTATCCTTCCACCAATCCTGAGCAGCTTTACATTTACTGTCGGCAACTTTTGTATAGGTGTCATATCCTTTTTCTTGCGCTAAAACAAAATCGTTTCCATTATCATCCCTTACAATTTTATCATTGTCTTGTTCATGTAACCAACCGTAATCTGTAATAGCATGTATATTTCTTCTTTTGGTAACATTATAATCGTCACGAATAGTGTGTTCTCTTCTTGGTAGTGGCGCATCGGTAGTATTTACCCAGTAATTTTTTCCATCTACATGTACCCAAGTTGCGCTCCCTTCATATCTCGGACTGTCGTCTACTTGATACACTTTTTGTGTCCATTGCCCTTTTACTTCTTCTTTTGACAGTTGTTCAAAATTCCACTTCTTGTCTTTATTAAACATGTATAAGTCTGTATTTTCATAAAGCCAATCTTGTCGCCAATGTTTAATAATCATCGTATCATTTGCAATAAGTAAATGTTGCATAACAATTTTATCCGACTTGTCTTCTACTAATTCTACCCATTCTAAAGCTCCTACTTGTTTCACTTTAGAAGGTTGATAAGTAGAGTCTTTTGCGTTGTTAAAGGTTTCTGCAAAGTTGAAACGTACTTCATAACATCCGCACATATCTTTAATGTTCTCTTGATCTTGTGCTTTTTTGTTTCCTTGAGCTATTGTGCTCAAGCTTGTCATACTAAGGGTTAGACCTAGTATTAATGTTAGTTTTTTCATTTGGATTTAATTAGTTATTTAAAAATTCGTTGAAACAAAAATATAAAATTTATTTAGACTGGATAAAAATAATGTATATATTTGTTCAAAATTATTAAGAATAAATCTAAATAATGAGATTTCAACTAACTAAACTTTTTATCTTTTTCTACATATTAACTGGCTTTTCTCAGGAACAGCAAATTGTAGATTCTACTTATGTAAACGACCTTCAAGAAGTTGTAGTTACAGGGCAATACAATCCGCAGGCAGTAAAAAAATCGGTGTATGAGGTTACAGTAATCAAAAGGTCAGATATAAATCGTCAGGCAGGTAATAATTTGGCCGATGTTTTAAATCAGACATTAAATATTTCTATTATACCAAATGCTTCCACTGGGAAGTCTAATGTAAAAATGTTTGGACTAGATGGACAGTATGTAAAAATATTGGTAGATAATATTCCTTTGGTAAACGATGTAGGTTTTGGAAACAATACAGACTTAACGCAAATCAATTTAGATGATATAGAACAAATTGAAATTGTTGAAGGAGCAATGGGAGTTCAATATGGATCTGATGCAGTTGCCGGTGTAATTAATATAATCACTAAAAAATCTTCTCAAGATACTTGGCAAATCACACCTTATTTGCAAGAAGAAACTATAGGAAATGAATATAGTTGGTTTGATAAAGGGAGGCACATTCAATCGTTAAGTATAGCAAATAATATTTCTGATAAATGGTTTGCTAATGCTGTATTTACCCGTAATGATTTTGCAGGTTTATGGGGAGATAAAGAAGGTGCAGATTACCAATATGATGACGGTAAGCGTGGTTATGAATGGCTTCCAAAGGTACAGTATAACGCAAAAGGTTTACTAAGTTATAAAACGGAGAACTTGAGGTTGTTTTATAAGTTTGAATATTTTAATGAGACTGTTTCTCGCTATGATTCTATTGTTAGGGAGAATTACAATGCTTCTACACAGACTTATAATCCTATTTCTTCAGATGAAATATTTACCTCTGAAAGATTTCTCCATCACTTTAATATTAATGGAAATTTTGATAGTGGTATTTTTTATGATGTATCACTTTCCTATCAGCAGCAAAAGAAAAATGCTGAAACTTATAATTACAGGATTGTTGAAGATGAGAAATTTGATGTTGAAAAATTCGAATATGAATCTCGAAAAGTTTACTATTCAAAAGGGACATTTAGTAATTTTTTAAAAGAAAGTGCCTTTGATTTCCAAACTGGATATGAATTTAATGTTATTGATGGTTATGCATCTTCAATTTCTGGAGATTATGATGGAGAAAATATAAAAAGGAAAATTGGTTCGTATGATTTTTTTACTTCAGCAGAATACATTCCAAATAGTAGATTTTCATTGAGACCTGGTGCTAGAGTATTCTTTTCAAATAAATTTGACACACAAGTAGCGCTAGAATTATCTTCAAAATATTTATTTAAAAACGATATTGAATTGCGTGCTGTAGTTGGGACAGCTCCAAGAATGCCAAACTTTTCAGAACTGTATTCTTATTTTGTGGATGCCAATCATGATGTTCAAGGGAATGAAGGTTTAGAACCCGAAAATGGGGTTTCTGCATTTGTTCATGCTAAAAAAACATTTCATCTAAATGACGAGCTTATACTAAGAAGTAAGCTTTCTGCTGGGTATATAGATATAGACGATCGTATAGAACTAGTAATTGTGAACGATTCGCCTTTGGCATATCAGTACAATAATATTGATAAATATAAAACTTGGAATATCTCATTTTCCAACGGATTTATGTATCAACAGCTCAGCGGGAATATTGGGATTTCTTATTCTGGGGTGTCTAAAGTTTTAGCAAGTCAAAATTACAATGATGATTATCTAAATGCATTACAAGTTAATGCTAGTTTGTCTTATAACATACCTCGGTGGAGTACTACTTTTTCAACATATTTTAAGCACAACGGTCCTGAATATCAATTCTTACAAGATGAAAATGAAGACGGAGAATCAATTCTAATTAGAGGGAAACAAGAGGCTTATAGTTGGTGGGATGCTTCAGTTAGAAAGTCATTTTATAATAAAAAATTACAGTTAACATTAGGCGCAAGAAACCTATTGGATGTTACCAGTGTAAATAATACTACTGTGGGTGGTGGTGTGCATGCTGGTCCTTCTTCTAGCGTGCTTTTAGGCTACGGACGATCTTACTTTATAAAACTATTATATAATTTAAATTTTAACTAAACAATCATGAAAAACAAATTTTTAATCTTAAACCTATTGCTCTTATTTATACTTGGAGCTTGTAGTGATGACGATACTAAAACTACACAAGAGTTTGTTGTAGCTTTTGAGAATCCTTCCGTAAGTTTCTCTACTGAAGAAGATTCGAAAGACATTGTATTGGTGTTTTCAAGAGCAGCTACAGAAAGTGGTGAAGCAACAGTTACGTATACTACTGTGAATGCAGTTTATGATACAGACTTTATTACTGTTCCAGCAGCTGCTACGGAGAGAATTACAGTGCCTATTGTTTCAGGAACAAGTAGTTCAACTTTTACTTTTAATAAGCTTCAGAACCCAGTAGAGGGGACAGAAATGTCGGTTACATTTAAATTGGGGTCTATTTCAAATCCAGAAAGTAGTGTTCAGGGAAACACTTCTTTGGTGGCTAATTTCACAGAAAGTGCTGCCGTAGGTGGTGTTATAGCTGCAGAAGTTGGAGGGCCAAATGAGCCTAATCAGGTATATGTAGATTTAAGTTCTCAGACGCAGACTGCAATAAAAAGAGATACTTGGGATTTAGGATTCTATAGTGGAGATGAGTTTAGAGTGGTATTAAATGGGGCTATTTATATGGCAGCTGCTGCGTTAGAAAGTTCAGATATCGATGCCATTACAGAGGCAGATGTTGCAGAATTACAGCCTAAAGTTGGAGTAGGTACATTTAATGCTGAAAGTGCTGCATATATCGATAATCCTACAGGAAAAATTACAGAAACCGCTATTTCAGAAATATCAGAAACAAGTGGCGATAATAAGGTTTATTTATTGAATTTAGGTTCAGAGATCGGAACTGATACTCCTGAAAATGGAAGCATAGATGTTACTGATGATTCTAGAGGATGGAAAAAGATAAAAATTAATAGAGATGGTGATAATTATGTGTTACAATATGCAGATTTAAATGAAACTACACACAAAGAAGTAACTATCAGTAAAACATCTGGGTATAATTACACACATTTCAGTTTTACTAATGAAAATAGTGTTTCGGTAGAACCAATGGCGACTAAATGGGATTTAAACTTTACAGTATTTACCAATGAGATTCCTGGATTTGGAGCTTATGGTTATGCAGATTATGTAGCTACAAACTTAAAGTCGGGTGCAAAAGCGTATCAAGTATCTACAGAAGATTTTACTTATGAGAATTTTAGTGTAGAAGATATTGATGATGCTAGTTTTATAGAAGACCAAAGAGGGATTGGTAGTAATTGGAGAAACGGAGGTGGGCCAGACTCATTACCTTCTTTAAAATCGGGAGTGTTTTTTGTATTGCAAGATGCAGAAGGGAATTTCTACAAAATTCGATTTACAGCTTTCTTGAGTGAAAGTGGAGAAAGAGGATATCCAGCATTTGAATATGCCTTATTATAAATAATGTTTACTGCTTTGAAATAGTCAAAGCAAAAGAAATTTAGTAGACCTCTTCTAAGTTTACTAGGTAATTAGTTTTCATAAATTCAAGTGTTTGAGGGGCGTTTTTTAATTAGAACGCCTCTTTTTTATTGATATTTAATATCTTGCATCAAAAAACCAATCTATGCTTAAAATAATTCTGAGGCTGTTTTTAGTTACAATATTTCTTTTTTTTACAGCCTGTTCTAAAGATGACGACTCTCAAAATGCAAATAATTTCATGGCAGCTAACCGGTTGAGTACTGGTGATTCTGCGAAGGATTTTTTAACAGAAGATAACTTTACAGATTTAGTAATAGAGGTCGTTTATGTAGAGGGATACCAACCTTCACAAATGGCATTAAATAACTTAGTTAGTTTTATAAATCAGCGTTGTTATAAGTCTGGTGGAGTAGAAATAAATATGCGCTCTATTGAATCGCCAGGAGAAGAGATTTATGATATAAACGAAGTAGATGATCTTGAAAAGGAGATTAGATCGCAATATACTTCTGGTAATAGATTGGCGTTGTTTGCTTTTTTTCTTGATGGTAAATATGATGCAGATACGGAAGAATCTCTGGTTTTAGGAGTCGCTTACAGAAATACATCATTTGTTATTTTCGAAGAAACAATTCAAAGTCTTAGTGATGGTATAGCAGAACCAAGTCGAGTATTATTAGAGAGTACAGTTTTTAGGCATGAATTCTCACATTTACTAGGTCTTGTAGACTTAGGATCAGATATGCAAACGGACCATTTGGATGAAGAGAACGGCCATCATTGTGATGTGGAGTCCTGTTTGATGAATTACAAAGTAGAATCTGGTTTAAATATTAGAGGAATGGTTTCAGAAGAAAATATTGCACAGCTCGATAGTCAGTGCTTAGCAGATCTCCGCGCTAATGGAGGGAAATAATGTAACTTTGTAAGAGTTATTATATCTAGGAAGTGTATATAATGTATTTGTGATAATAAGATGAAAATAAAAAACAATAACATCGAAGGAAAGATTTTAAATACGTTATTAAAGCTAGCATTTCCAATTATTATGGCCAATGTTTTGCAAACAATGTATCAATTAATTGACACTTTCTGGTTAGGAAGATTGGGAGCAAATGCCGTAGCTAGTGTTAGTTTAAGTTTTCCAATTTTATTTTTAGTATTATCATTAGGAGGTGGATTAACATTGGCAGGAACCGTAATTGTATCGCAACATAAAGGAGCTGGAGATCAAAAAATGGTGAATTATTCTGCTTCTCAAACAGTTGCAGTTATCTTTTTTGTTTCTATAGTTTTAGCATTTATAGGTTATTATTCTGCAGATCCATTAATGCGTTTAGTAGGGGCGAGTCCAGAAATATTAGAGGAGTCGGTTACCTATTTTAAAGTTTCCTCTTGGGGGTTTATTTTCTTATTTATGTTCTTTGTTTATCAATCGCTAATGCGTGGTATTGGGAACGTAATCATACCAATGTATATAGTCTTAGCAACGGTAATACTCAACCTTATTTTAGACCCTCTTTTTATATTTGGTTATGGTTCGATTCCAGGTTATGGTGTTGCTGGTGCAGCAATAGCAAGTATAATTACACAAGGAATTTCTGCTTTTATTGGAATGTGCATACTTTTTAGAGGAAAGAATGGGATCTCCATAAGTTTTTCTTGTATGAAGTTGGACTGGAAATGGATTAAAAACCTGTTTTCATTGGGAATTCCTTCAAGCTTAGATCAGTCGAGTAGAGCAATGGCGATGACAGCAATGATTATGTTGGTAACAAGTTATGATAGTGAGGTAGTAGCAGCTTATGGAATAGGAGCAAGAATATTAAGTTTAGTAATTGTGCCTGCATTAGGACTTTCCATTGCTACAACAACTTTGGTAGGGCAAAATATAGGAGCAGGAAGAGTGGATAGAGCAGAGAAAGTAGGAAATCTCAGTGCTATTATAGCCGCAATAGGACTTACCTTTTTAGGAATGGTATTATTCTTTTTTGCAGAACCTCTTACTAGATTTTTTGTTCCAGACGATGAAGAAGTAATTATTATAGGAGCAAAGTTTATAAAAATAATGGCTCCAAGTTTTGGGTTATTGGGAGTGCAACAAGTATTAAATGGAGTTTTTAATGGAGCTGGATTAACAGCAGTTTCAATGTTGGTATCTATAGCCGCACTTTGGGTTATAAGATTTCCTGTTGCTTTTATGTTGACAAATAAAACAGATTTGGGTTACGAAGGAATTTGGTGGGCATTCCCTATATCTAACGCTATGGCAGCAATTATAGCTTTTGTTTACTTTAAAAAAGGAGCTTGGAAATATAAAAACTCGCTAGCATAGTTTTCCTGGGCTATTTTTATTTCTGATTTATATGCCGATAAAAAGATAATTCAGAAATTAATTTTATAAAGAATATCCTTAGTTTTTTTTACTTCTGAAGTGTCTAAATAGCTATATAAAGTTACCAGTTCTAAGGTTGAAAAAGCAAAAACTTCATCAAAAGGAACTTATTAAGCAGATTACACTTAAGAAGTCTAAAATAAGCTTCCAACTTCTGATTCAAATTATTAAATTTGCACTTCCCGAATAATTAGGGTATTAAAAGAAGGAAAATAATATGTTCGATAATTTAAGCGAGAAGTTAGATAAAGCGTTTCATGTATTAAAAGGACATGGGCAGATTTCAGAGGTAAATGTAGCGGAAACATTAAAGGAAGTACGTCGTGCTTTATTGGATGCCGATGTTAACTTTAAAACAGCCAAAGAGTTTACAAATACGGTAAAAGAAAAAGCTTTAGGTCAAGATGTATTAACTACATTGAAACCAGGTCAGCTTATGGTGAAACTCGTTAAAGACGAGTTGGTAGATCTTATGGGAGGTGAAGTTGCTGATGTAGATCTTTCTGGAAATCCGTCTGTAATATTAATGGCTGGTCTTCAGGGTTCTGGTAAAACTACTTTCTCGGGGAAATTGGCGAATTTCTTAAAAACTAAAAAAACTAAAAAACCTCTTTTAGTAGCTTGTGATGTATATCGTCCTGCTGCAATCGATCAGCTTCACGTTGTTGGAGAGCAGATTGGTGTTGAGGTATATTCTGATAAAGGAAATTCTGATCCTGTTGCAATTGCAAATGCAGGTATTGCACATGCAAAGGCAAATGGACACAATGTAGTTATTGTCGATACAGCTGGGCGTTTAGCAGTAGATGAGCAGATGATGAATGAGATATCTAATATTCATGCTGCCATTACTCCAAACGAAACCCTGTTTGTTGTGGATTCAATGACGGGACAGGATGCAGTAAATACAGCAAAAGCTTTTAACGATGTATTAGATTTTAATGGGGTAATTCTTACCAAATTAGATGGTGATACTCGTGGAGGGGCTGCTTTATCAATTAAATCTGTTGTTAATAAACCAATCAAGTTTATTGGTACTGGAGAGAAAATGGATGCTATTGATGTATTCTATCCTTCACGTATGGCAGATCGTATTCTTGGAATGGGAGATGTTGTTTCTTTGGTGGAAAGAGCTCAAGAGCAATATGATGAAGAAGAAGCAAGAAAACTACATAAAAAAATTGCTAAGAATCAATTTGGTTTCGATGATTTCTTGAGTCAAATTCAGCAGATAAAGAAAATGGGAAGCATGAAGGATTTACTAGGAATGATTCCTGGTGCTGGAAAGGCTTTAAAAGGAATGGATATTGATGATGATGCCTTTAAAGGTGTGGAAGCAATTATACATTCTATGACTCCTGAAGAGCGTACAAATCCTGTGATTTTAAATGGAAGTAGAAAGAAACGTATCGCAAAAGGTAGTGGAACTTCTATCCAAGAGGTAAATCAACTTCTTAAACAGTTCAATCAGATGAGCAAGATGATGAAAATGATGCAAGGCGGCGGTGGTCGTAAGATGATGCAGATGATGCAGGGAATGAAATAATTTCTAGAATAGAATTTTAGAAGAACCAAAAAAATAACATCCAAAACCCTTATAATGGAAATTTTAGACGGTAAAAAAATATCAAATCAGATAAAAGACGAAATCACTGTTGAGGTTGATAAAATGAAGAAGAAAGGGGAGAAAGTTCCTCATTTAGCAGCGATTATTGTAGGTAATGATGGCGCTAGTCTTACCTATGTAGGAAGTAAAGTAAAAGCTTGCGAACGCGTTGGTTTCGAATCTACTTTAGTGAAATTACCGAGCACAACTAGTGAGCTGGAGTTGTTAAAAAAGATTGAAGAGCTTAATAAAGATGAAAATATTGATGGTTTTATCGTTCAGCTTCCATTACCTGAGCAGATAAATGAGCAAAAGGTGTTAATGGCTGTAGATCCTGATAAAGATGTAGATGGTTTCCATCCTATGAATTTTGGGAAGATGGCTTTGGATATGAGTACTTTTATCCCTGCAACTCCATTTGGAATATTAGAGCTTTTAGAGCGTTATAATGTAGATACAGCAGGAAAACATACCGTTGTTATTGGTCGTTCTCATATTGTTGGACGCCCGATGAGTATTTTAATGGGAAGAAAAGGTTTCCCAGGGAATTCTACAGTAACTTTAACGCATAGTCACACTAAAAATATCACACAGATTACTTCGCAAGCAGATATTATTATTACTGCATTAGGGCAGCCTAATTATCTAAAAGCGGAAATGGTAAAAGACGATGTAGTTGTTATTGATGTTGGAATTACTCGTGTGCCAAGTGAAGACGCCCCTCGTGGTTATAAAATTACTGGAGATGTAGATTTTGAAAACGTAAGTAAAAAGGCAAGTTATATAACTCCTGTTCCTGGAGGTGTAGGACCAATGACAATTGCTATGTTGCTTAAAAATACATTATTAGCTCGCGCTCGTCATAAAGAGAGAAGCTAGTAAGAATTAATATATTATGAAGAGCCTTCATTTGTTTCAGGGCTTTTTTTATGCTTAGTTTTTCCGTATTCATTTTTATAAATCTTTACCAATAATAAGAACAGACTTACTACCAATGGACCGAAAATTAAACCTATAAATCCAAACAATGGAACTCCTATAATCACTCCAATTAGTGTAATTAGTGGGTGTAAGTTTGCTAGTCTATTTTGTATGATTACTCTAAAAACATTATCAGTAGAGCCTACTACAGCTGCACCATAAATTAATAATCCTGTTGCTTGCCAATTTTGTCCTTGAGAGAAGAGTAGTATTGCCACAGGGATAATACCAAGAGCTGTCCCAACAAAAGGAATCATAGAACCAACTACAGTTACTACAAACCAGAATAGAGGATCTTCAACTCCAAAAATATAATATCCTATAAGAGCAACGATTCCTTGCATTAATGCAACAAGAGGAATACCGATAGCGTTAGATTTCACGATATCACTGCTCTCTTTAGAAATAGAATCAATGTTATTGTCGCTAAGTGGGATGTATGATAAAAATTTCTTCTGAAGAACTTCTGCGTTTGTCAGCATAAAGTAAAGTATAAAATACATAATTGTAATACCAATTACAGTATCAAAAGTGGTTCCTGCAAGTCCCTGCACTTGGTCTGACATCCATCCAGTAATATCTTTTGTGTTTATTTCAGATAAGAAGTTTATGCCAATATAGTCTTCAACTTGTCCGAGTTTAGATTTTAATATATTCGATATCTCTTCCGAATTCTTAACTACTTTTTGAACTTTAGAAGATAGTAAAAGCACTATTAAAGTAATAGGAATAACAATTATAAAGATGGAAATGACAATAATAATTGTAGCTGCAAGCCAAGGTTTCATTCCTTTATTAAGGAACTTAATCATCAAACCTTTAAAAAGGACATAAATAGTAATAGCACCTAACACTCCAGAGAGGTATGGAGTCATCTCTTTCATAATAAGATATGCTAATGCCAAAATTATGGCTAGCATAAATAATTGGCGTATTAAGGCAGGGCTTAAGCGATCGTTATTCATGTGAATTTGGTTGGAGTTTGTTTTTAAAGTTAATAAAAGTAAGTTTATGTGGATGTTAATTAGTTTCTAAATTTATAGAATCTTATTTTTTTATAGTTTCAGATTCTTTAACGAGGACTCTAGTTTTAGGAAAGCTTTCTGGATAATTATTTTGAATATATTCAATTAGTTTTTCTCTTATAAATACGCGTAAATCCCATGCTTGAGGCGAATTTTTAGCACTCATTAATGCTCTTATTTCAACATAGTTTTCTTTATTGTCTGTAACCTGCAAAACATTTACCTTTTTATCCCATAAATCGGTGCTTTCGAGAAGGCGGGTGAGTTCTTCTCTTAATTTATCAAAAGGGATGTTGTAATCGGTGTAGATAAATACCGTTCCGAGGATATCGGCGCTATTTCTTGTCCAGTTCTGAAAAGGTTTTTCAATGAAATATGTTGTAGGTAATATAAGTCTACGTTTATCCCATATTCTAACCACAACAAAGGTTAAGGATATTTCTTCTACCCATCCCCATTCACCTTCTACAACCAATACATCATCTAAGCGGATAGGTTGTGAAATTGCAATTTGCAATCCAGCTAGAATGGTTCCTATAACTTTTTGCGCTGCTAAACCAAGAATGATTCCAGCAACTCCCGCAGAGGCAAATAGGCTAAGTCCTATTTTGCGTACGCTTTCAAAAAGCATTAGTATAACGGCAATAGCAATCATAATTATTATAAATATGATAATGCGCTCGAGAATATTAAACTGAGTATAGAGTTTACGCGCGTTGAGGTTGTTCTCACTTTTAATATCGTAGCGCCTTAAATATCTAGATTTTGTAACTTTTAAAATAACTATCAAAGCCCAAGCAACACTTATAACTAATAAGATAGAACTTAGTTTTCCAATTACAAGTGCAGTTTCTTCATTGAAATTAAGAAAGCTATTTGCTCCAGACTTAAAAAATATAGAAAGAGCAAATAATAGAATAGGAGTTATAAATTTTTTTAATTGTTTCATATGGTTGGTTTTTAATCAAATTATAAAAACTTTATGAGAATAAGAAGCTCATTAACAAGCTTATAACCTACAACGATATAGAGATTAATAGTAGTTGATAGAAAATGTGCGATAAATTGTTTATATTCTATATTTAATTTTTAGATTATTAATCCCTTAGCTTAAAAAAATAATATAATGAAAGAAGCAGATGAAGCTCCAAAAGATAGTAATGTTATAACTAATCCTGAGGTACAGCTAGAGGTAGATTCCATGGTGGAAGAATATGAGATTGAACTTCGGAAGGAGTTGGATTTATCGAAATCGAAAACCTATAAGGAAATTGAGAGAAGGAAAAAGACTTTTCGAGAGCGTTTGATTGAAAATGAGCTAAGTGATATTAGAAGAAGTGTTAACGATATACAAGATGAGGAGAGATATATAATTGGTAAAAATTTTTGGTTGAGTATAATAATCACCTTTTTGGTAATTATTTTTGCTGTAGTCTCTGGTGATGAGCTTAAAAATGTGGCTGAAGATATTTCTCAATTTATTGCTCATTATCTTAGTTGGTTCTACGTATTGCTAGCCTCGTCATTTTTAATATTTTTAATTTATTTAGCTTTTAGTAGGTTTGGGAGTGTTGTTTTGGGACCTCCGGATCAGCGTCCTGAGTTCTCTAATTTCTCGTGGTATTCGATGTTGTTCTCTGCAGGAATGGGTGTAGGGATATTGTATTATGGAACAGCTGAGCCAATGCATCATTTTTTAAAACCACCATTGGCAGATCCTGGAAGCATTCAAGCAGCAAAGGAAGCAATTTCTTATACTGCATTTCATTGGGGATTTCATGCATGGGGGATTTACACTATTTGTGCTTTAGGAACTGCTTATTATGGATTCAGGAAACGTAAAAAATATCTAATTTCTTCAAGTGTACTGAATTTTACTTCTAATAAAAAAGCACAAAAAAGAATTAAATCTTTTATAGATCTCGTTTCTATTCTAGCTGTAATTTTTGGTGTAGGAGCCTCTCTTGGTCTTGGAGTGATACAAATTAGTGAAGGAATGGACTATGTATTTGATTGGGATACTTCAAATTTATTTGGCTATGCCTGTATTACTATTTTTATAACATTGGTTTTTATAATATCCTCTTCAACTGGTTTGGATAAAGGGATTAAAATACTATCAAATCTAAATATGCTTGTTGCTATCGCGTTACTTTTATTTGTTTTCTTTGCGGGGTCAACCTTATTTGATTTAAAAGTATTTGTAGATTCTATTGGTCAATATTTACATAAACTCCCAGAATACAGCTTTAAAGTAGATCCTTATGAGCCAGAATACGAAAGCTGGATGGGAGACTGGACCCTTACTTATTTTACTTGGTGGATCTCTTGGTCGCCATTTGTTGGCATCTTTATTGCTCGTATTTCAAAAGGAAGAACTATTAGGGAGCTTATTTTGGGTTGTCTACTAATTCCAGCATTGTTTAGTATTTTTTGGTTTTCAGTTTTTGGAGGAAATGCAATCCAAATGGAGCTTTTTGGAGATGTATCTATCGGCCCACAAATTCTTGATAATGTAAGCTTAGGTACTTTCCTACTTTTTGAGCAGCTGCCATTGTCTAATGTAACCTCTTTTATAGCTTTAATCTTGTTATTTACATTCTTGGTAACATCAGCAGATTCTGCAACCTATGTTATCAGTATGATGACTTCGGAAGGAGATTTAGATCCTAAGTTGCGTTTAAAAATTACTTGGGGAATTGTACTATGTATGCTGTGCATCATTTTACTTGCTGGTGGTGGATTAAAAGCTTTGCAGGCATCAACGTTAATCTTTGCATTTCCGTTTTCTATTGTTTTAGTAATGATTGCAAGGTCACTTTATTTCCGATTATCAATTCAAGTGAAAAAGAAAAGGTCTTAGTTTTATAGATATAACTTTTAAAGAATAATTGAAATAAAAAACGCCGTCTAAACATGATTTAGACGGCGTTTTAATATTTGTAAGAAAAGTTTACTACTGATTCATAGTCATTAAAAACTCTTCGTTGTTTTTTGTCATTTTAATACGTTGCTCCATAAATTCCATAGCTTCAACAGGATTCATATCAGAAAGGTATTTACGCATAATCCAAATACGTTTTATAGCCGTTTCATCTAATAAAAGATCATCACGTCTTGTAGAAGAAGAAATAAGGTCTATAGCAGGGAAAATACGTTTGTTAGCAATACGTCTGTCTAATTGTAGTTCCATGTTACCAGTTCCTTTGAATTCTTCAAAAATAACTTCGTCCATTTTAGAACCTGTATCAGTAAGAGCAGTTGCTATAATTGTAAGCGATCCTCCGCCTTCAATATTTCTTGCAGCACCAAAGAAACGTTTTGGTTTATGTAATGCATTGGCATCTACACCTCCACTTAGTACTTTACCACTTGCAGGTTGCACAGTATTGTAAGCTCTTGCCAAACGGGTAATTGAATCTAATAGGATAACTACATCATGACCACATTCCACCAAACGTTTTGCTTTCTCTAAAACGATGTTCGCTACTTTTACGTGTCTGTCAGCAGGCTCATCAAAAGTAGAAGCAATAACTTCTCCACGTACATGGCGTTGCATATCTGTAACCTCTTCAGGACGTTCATCAATTAAAAGTATCAATTGGTAAACTTCAGGATGGTTTGCAGCGATTGCATTTGCAATGTCTTTAAGTAACATTGTTTTACCAGTTTTAGGCTGAGAAACAATCATTCCACGTTGTCCTTTTCCAATAGGAGAGAACAAATCTACAATACGTGTAGATAATGTGCTTTGTCTTTCTGCTAGTCTAAATTTTTCTGTAGGGAATAATGGAGTTAAGTGTTCAAAAGAAACACGGTCTCTTACTACCTGCGGACTTAAACCATTAATAAGGTTGACTTTTATAAGAGGGAAATATTTTTCACCTTCTTTAGGAGGTCTAACAGTTCCTTTTACAGTATCACCTGTTTTTAGTCCAAATAAACGAATTTGAGATTGCGAAACATAGATATCATCAGGAGAAGAAAGGTAGTTGTAATCACTACTTCTTAAAAATCCATATCCATCTTGCATAATATCTAAAACACCCTCACTCTCAACAATTCCGTCAAATTCAAAATCAGGATCTCTGTATCGGTTTTTCTTCTCTTTGTCAAAATTGTCTTTATCCTGAGGAGTAGAACCTTTTTTACGAGGATGAGGTTGGTTATTACGTGGTGATGTATTGTTATTAGAATCCTTACGTTGTTTAGGATTCTTATTGTCGTTATTATTGTTGTTGTTTTTTGCAGCAACAGGTTGCTTTCTAGGAGCTTCTCTTTTTGGAGCAGCTTTCTTTTCAGCAGGGTTATTATTCTGATTCTTTGGAGTGTTTTCTGTTTTATCAGCAGCAGCTTTTGGCTCTTGTGCTTTTACAGGTTCGCTTTTAGAATCTTTATTTGTAGTGATAGGCTCCTTTTTAGGAGTTCTTGTTCTTTTTCTTGGGGAAGGTTTAGATGCAGTTTTTTTAGTTTCCTCTTTTACATTCTCGGCTTTTGCCTTCTCTATTGCTACTGCTTCTGGACTTGCTGCTTGTACATCTAAGATTTGATATACTAAATCGTTCTTTTTTAAAGATTTGTATTTAGGAATACCTGCCGTTTTGGCGATCTCATGTAATTCAGCAAGTTTTTTTGCTTTTAAATCTGAAATTTCAAACATTGATTAAATAAATAAATTATTATTGGTTTGAGGTGAAAAATGATTTTTTTCTTGAAAATAATTATAGAAGTGTTAATTGGAACGCAGTAAAGTACTCGTTTCGAATTGACTACGCAATATTACAAATTTATTTTAATAAACAAGCACATTTTTTCGAAAAGAACGTTATTTTTGTCACAACAAAACAAGAAAAACGTGTTACAACGTATACAAAGTATATATTTACTTATCGTAGTTATAATCAGTGGGGTATTACCTTTCTGGGCATATTTATGGACAGACGCAAATGGCGAAGCTGTTTATGCAGATAGCGATATTTTATATTCTGCTTTATTTGCAATATCTGCAGTTTTAGCTTTTGTAGCTATCTTCTTGTACAAGAAAAGAAAAAATCAATTTGTTTTGAACAGATTGAACATGATATTAAATCTTTTTTTACTAGGATTTTTCGTTTATCGATCTCTAGTCTTATCCGGAGAAATTAACGTTTCAGAGAAGGGTATTGGGATGCTTCTCCCTATTATTTCTATCGTTTTTTTAGTGTTAGCCAATAGGGCTATAAAAAAGGACGAAGATCTCGTAAAATCAGTTGATCGATTACGGTAAACCTAACATCTTAGTGTATTAGTGCGTAAGCCCGGGTGAAGATCCGGGCTTTTTTATGTTTACTATTTAGCATTATCCAGATGTAATTGCTGCTACTCACCACGTTAATAGGTGTCTTCACAACATTAAATTTCTACCCTATTCTGAAATCAATAAATTTGCAGTGATTAAAGAAATAAACTCCCCCAAGATTTATGTTATTTGAGAAACCGTTTAATAGCTCACACTCGTTTATTAAAGAGATTGTTACAGTTTTTTTTATAACTGGTGTTTTAGCGGCTGCTTATAGTTTTACAAAAATTAATCAAGAGCGTGAAGAAACATTTATAAGCACAGCTCCTCAAGATACTGATAACGACGGAATAACAGATGATATCGATAAAGATGATGATAATGATGGAATTCCAGATTTATTAGAAGATGAATGCGAGTTTTTAGGAACTTTTGGCACTCCTTCAGCGTCTGTAAAATCTGGAAATGCTGTAAGTGCAATTTATTCTGATTACGATGGGTTTTGGAGTTCTAAAACTACATCTTTAAATCCTACAGCCTTCGATAATCATTCAACTTTATTAGCTTTTGAAGCACAAGGTATTACATATGCTACAGGTGCAGGAGTAGGAAATAGTATGATGATAGATGGTGATAATGATGGTAGGTTTGACGGAATAGATACCGATGGAGATGGAAATGCAGATGTTAATCTAGAGGAAACTACATGGTTAGCTTTACAGCCAGTAACAAGAATTACTACTGGTATCCGTTTGGAGGCACGCGCTTTAGACGGAAATGTAAATGATGCTAAAGGTCCGCTTTTAACTTCAGGGAATACACCTTTTAATCCATACTTATACGAAGGTGAAAGAGGGCTCGATATGGCATATACAATTGCTAATATTGGAAATAGTTGGTCTTTTCGTCTCGGAGGGAGTGCAGAAGACGCATATAATGATGGTATTATGGATATTCTATTAACACAAGGAGCAAAATTAACAAGTGGTTCCAATTATAACCGACTTAATTTATTGGATGCTAATGGAAATTATCTTGGGAATGGAGTGGAAGTAGTGTGGAATGACATCCCGATTGTTGGAGAATCTATAGTAGATCAATATAACCCAAACGATAGTAAGCATGCTGCAAACGAACGTAAGGGTTTACGCTTTGCAGCTGTAGAATTGTCTGAGTTTAATCTTGATTCAGAAGAGATTAGTAAGGCTGTCGCATTTAGATTGGAGATTTCAAGTGGAGCAGATCCTATCTTTTTTGCAGTGAATGAAGGTAGTTTTACTCCAGGTTGTATTTCTGTAGATACCGATGGAGATGGGATTGCTAATAGTTTAGATTTGGATAGTGATAATGATGGGATTTATGATGCAGTAGAAGCTGGTCACGGTAAGAATATTGATGCTGATGGAAGAGTAACTGGAAATGTTGGTACAGATGGCATTCCAGATAATGTGCAAGCAGCAGGCCAGTTTAATAGTGGGAATATCAATTACAATGTAGCTGATTCTAACGGAGACAATATTTTTAATTACATGACGATTGATAGTGATTCTGATGGTTGTAGTGATGTTTTAGAAGCTGGTTTTTCTGATGCTGATGCCGATGGTGTCATAGGGACTGGAGCTATTTCTATAAATTCTCACGGAGTAGTTATAGGTAGTGGAGGTTATGCAACTCCTTTAGATAAAGATATCGATGGGAATCAAGATTATACTGTTGCTAGTGGTCCGCCTTCTATTTCTGTACAGCCAAAAAACGCAGTTTTATTTGATGGTTATGCTTCTAATATTACGATCTCTGCTGATGATTTAACGGCTTATCAATGGCAATTAAGCACAGATGGAGGTATCCATTTTATTGATTTAACTAATGATGATTCTTATGTAGGAGTAACTTCCGAAACGTTAACTATAAAAAAGGCTGATTTTTCTATGGAAGGTTATATCTATAAAGTGATTTTAGAAAATGCTGGATATGTATGTGAGCCTTATAGTACTTCTTCTGAAGCAGTAGTGAAAGTGAGGGTTAAAACTGTAATTAGTAATAGGAATCAAACTTATAGGGTAAATACCAAAAAGCCTTAATTCCTATTAACTAAAAACTGTAGTCTGTTATTTTTAACTACTTATATTCTGATACGAAATGTAATTTTACATTCGGATATTTCTGTTGCGTCATTTGTATGGAGAAAGAAGAATCTGCTAAAAATACAAGTTGTCCTTGTTTATCTTTAGCTAAGAATTTCTGCTTTACACGTTTAAACTCTTTAAATTCCTCACTTTTAGGATCTGCAGGTTCCACCCAGCAAGCTTTATGTACAGGAAGGTTTTCATACGTACATTTAGCACCATATTCATGCTCAAGACGGTATTGAATAACTTCATATTGTAAAGCTCCTACAGTACCAATGACCTTTCGGTTATTTATTTCTAAGGTGAATAGCTGTGCAACACCTTCATCCATTAATTGATTCACTCCTTTATCAAGTTGCTTAGCCTTCATAGGGTCAGCATTATTAATGTAACGGAAATGTTCAGGAGAGAAACTAGGAACCCCTTTAAAGTTTAATATTTCCCCTTGTGTTAAGGTATCTCCAATTTTAAAGTTTCCGGTATCATGAAGTCCTACAATATCTCCAGCATAAGAGATGTCTACAATTTCTTTCTTTTCAGCAAAAAAAGCATTTGGACTCGAGAATTTTAATTTTTTATTATTGCGAACATGTAAGTATGGAGTGTTACGCTCAAAAGTACCAGATACAATTTTTATAAATGCGAGTCGGTCTCTGTGTTTCGGGTCCATATTGGCATGTATTTTAAATACAAAACCAGAAAATTCTTTTTCGTTAGGATCAACGAGGCGCTCTTCTGCTTTTTTTGCTAATGGAGTAGGGGCAATATCAACAAAGCAATCCAATAGTTCTCTTACACCAAAGTTGTTCAATGCAGAACCAAAAAATACAGGTTGTAAGTCTCCCTTTAAATATTCATCACGATTAAAGTCAGGATAAACTTCGTAAACTAATTCTAGATTCTCACGAAGATCTTTTGCAGGTTTCTCACCAATTATTTTTTCAAGCTCAGGATTGTTAACATCATCGAAAGCGATAGTTTCTTCAATGTTCTTTTTGCTATCCCCACTAAAAAGGTTGATATTTTTTTCCCAAACGTTATAGATCCCTTTAAAGTCGTATCCCATGCCTATTGGAAAACTTAGAGGCGTAACACGAAGATTAAGCTTTTGTTCTACTTCATCTAAAAGATCGAAAGCATCTTTCCCTTCCCTGTCTAATTTGTTTATAAAAACAATCATAGGGATGTTTCTCATACGGCAAACTTGAACTAATTTCTCCGTTTGCTCCTCGACACCCTTTGCAACGTCTATAACAACAATAACACTATCTACAGCGGTAAGAGTTCTAAAAGTATCCTCAGCAAAGTCCTTATGCCCAGGAGTATCTAGAATATTTATTTTTTTATTCTGATAATTAAATGCTAATACGGATGTGGCAACAGAGATCCCTCTTTGTCTCTCAATCTCCATAAAGTCACTGGTAGCACCTTTTTTAATTTTATTACTTTTTACAGCACCCGCCTCTTGGATAGCACCTCCAAAAAGGAGTAGCTTTTCCGTTAATGTAGTTTTACCGGCATCTGGGTGGGAAATAATTCCAAAAGTCCTTCTTCTTTTAATCTCGTCTTCTAAATGCATGCTTACCTTTTTTAAGGACTGCAAAAATAAATTATTCTGTAACAAGCGACACTATGAATATAAATAATTTATAAAAAGTTGAAAATATGAGCTAAAACGTTTAATTATAAAGGGAAAATATAAGTTTTTTTAACCTTTATACACTTTATCGATAGTTTATTGTCGTATGTCTTTTTTTTAGGTGACAAGAATTTATACTTGATATATTTGCGAAGTGTTAACTTTATTTTAACATTATTTATTAGACCAAATCTTAATGAATTGATTTTACCCTTATAAATCAATTTTAACCTATTAGATGTATTACCTATGCTAAGGATATTCACATTCCTTAATATTTATTTTGAAAAAACATTCTTTTTTGAAAAAGGGATGTTGGTTTTTGTGTTAGTAATGTTCTTTTACAATGTTAATGCTCAAAAGGCGATTACCAATATAAATGCGTCTTATGTTAATGTTACTAACGCTGCTACAAACTATCAGATAAATGGTAATGGTTCTCATGGAAATTATTCATCAGGAACTAATTATAATCTTGAATTCGGTAGAATAGATAATGCCCAAAATAATTACGAATTAAGTAAAACCGCTTCTTTTGTTGCGGATGGAAAAACTTATGATGCCGCTTTTTTAGTTGATAAATTTTTTGTGAGGCGTAATGGGACTGCTAACGGAACGGTAAGTGGGAATAAAAAGCGACAAATTCTGTGGTTTGAGAAAGAGTCTTCCGGAAATAGTGGTGCGAACAGAAGGTTGAGGCCTACATATGCTGGTAGTATAGAAGAGTCTTTTAGAAGTTTACGTTTAAATATTGGTTCTGATAATACATTTGTTAACTATACTGGATCCGGCAGTGCGCAGGTAAATAATATAGAAAGATTTGATTATATAAATTCAGAAGGTATTTCTACGAGTACACCTCAAAATGCTGGTTTTGCAGTCTTTGAAAGAAACGGAAATGATCCTTTTAAGATAGCAGCTGTCTTATCAATTGATGAAAATGGAAACCCATTAACTTTTGGAGCACTTAAACAGATAGCTAATAATGCGTATGGAAGTTATAGTGTTCATAATACAGAATATGTAATTTTTCAGAAACAAGATAATGATACATTTCTAAAGCCTGCAGAAGATGGAGGCCCTCAAAAAATTTCAGGAGTTTTTATAAGTTTAAGTGATTTGGGAGTTGCTGCTAATAAGGTGTTTTATGGTTATGTTATCCTTCCAAATGATGCTATTAGTACAGATTACACAAAGAATCCTACCAATACAAACTCATCCGATGGAGGGATGGACGCCTATCCTGGAGGTGGTTTTTATGATAGCGATGGAGGTTTGCAACAAGTAAATGCTAATAGTGATATTGATAACGATGGAGTTCCTAATACAAGCGACTTAGATGATGATAATGATGGGATTCCAGACATTGACGAAGGATTAAATTGTGGGACTTCTAATTTAAAGGGGAATAAAACATCTAATGTAAATTACGGAAAAGACGCACTTACGGCTATAGCTGAGTATGAAAGTGTGTCGGTAGATGTTACATCTACCGTAAGTAATAGTAATGATTCGAAGCCTTTTAGGTTTGAAAATAATATTGCTGGTAATGCAGAAGGTTTACTATTAAATACAACCAATACAAATTTTGATATTGCCCCAAGTACTCATACTTTTCAATTTAATCAAGCTATAACAAACTTAGAAATCGACTTAGGAGATATTGATGAGAATGATATTATAGAAGTCAAGGCCTTTAATGGTGTAAATAGATTAAAGTTGAGTGCTAGTAATTTTATTATTCCTGCTACTAATATTACTTACGATGGAGCAGCTACCGTTTATGCCAATTCTAAATCAGTTGCTAAAACAGCTAGCACAAATAATGTAACGCTCAGAATAGGAATCCCAATAGACAAATTAATATTTAGAGTAGGTAAAAATGTTACCACTAGTAATCTCGAAGTTTCATTTAGTAATATTAAATATTGTATTGCTACAGATACAGACCAAGACGGCGTTTTTGATTATTTAGATTTAGATAGTGATAATGATGGGATTTATGATGCTGTAGAAGCGGGTCATGGTGTTGCACACTATAAAGGGCGTTTGTCTGGAGCTGTAGGGAATGATGGTATTGCGGATGCTCTTCAAGATTCGGCAAATGCGGGCACTATTAATTATACTATACTAAATAGTTTTTTGTCAACAAAACAAGATTATATAAACATAGATAGTGATAACGATGGTTGCAGTGATGTATTGGAAGCTGGATTTACTCAGAATGCATATAAACCAGGAACCTTATCGGGAAATACAATAAATAAAGAAGGTACTATCGGAGGAAATATTGATGGCTATACAATCCCTCAAGATTTAAATGCTAATAATTTTTACGATTATAGAGAAAATACACCAACTCCAATAATAACTATGCAGCCCAATAGTAAAACAGCTTTTGCTGGAGATACTACTTCTTTTGAAGTAACAGGAACTGATATTGATAATTATCAATGGCAAGTTTTTAATGGAGCTGATTGGATTGATTTGGTGAATGGGTCTGTATATTCTGGTGTGCATACTAAAAAGCTGAATGTCAAAGTGAATAGTAAAATAAATAAAACATATTATAGAGTGTTAGTCACAAATACTACTAGTGTTTGTGGAGATTTAATTTCTGATGAGGTTGTATTATCAGTGAAAACGAAAACGGTAATTACTAATAGAAATCTAACATACAGAGTTAATAATTAAACAGCTGTCTTAAGATTGCATTTTATCGATTTTATAACACGAATTAACAAATTAATGAAATGAATACTATGCACGCATAGTATGTTTGTGTAAGAATAATTTATTAACAAAAAATTAAGAAAACTGAGTACACCTATCTTGCGTAGGTATTTAAAATAAAGGATTGGATTTTAATGAAGCATTTTTACTTAACAATTTTATTATTAGCTTTTTTTCTGCCTACTGTTTCGGTTGGTCAGACTACTAATGATTTAAGTGTTACAAAGATTAATAAGAATTCTTTTAATAATGTAGGTGATATAATTACTTATGATATTGTAGTAAGTAATAGTGGGTCTCAAGTACTCAATGATGTTACTGTGTTAGATCCATTAACCAGTTTGGATGAAAAAATCACTTTAAACGCTAATCAAAGTCGAACTTTTACTCAATATTATAAAGTAACTCAAAAAGACATTGATTTAGGATATGTTAAAAGTACAGCAAGTGCTGTTTATGGGAAAGTTAATGTAGCTATGGATAATTCTAAGCAAGTCCAATTTTACATTTTTCCAATAGATGTTGTTGTTTTATCAAACAACTATAATTGCATGAATGGTTATGCTTATGCAGTTAGATTTGCTTATGGTATTAGTGGGGATGGAGTTTCTGATATAAGTGAATTTTATGGTGATTTACCGTGTATCGACAATGTAGAGGATTTTAGAGTTAGTGTTTCAAATGGGTCAAAAGGCTATACGCAGTCTTATCAGGATTCTCGGAGTGCTTCAGATTGTAATACAATCAATTTGGAAACTCTAGGCTGCGAAAATTTTGATATTACTATAATTGGAAACGGTATACCAAAACAAACTTTTAGTATAAACCCAAATGAAAATATTTATTTCACATCTAAAAATTCAAATAATACGGTTTATAAAGGTCAAGTGGTAAACAATCCTCCAACTATTACAGCTAATAATGCGGATGGAAACGATGCTTATTGTCCAGGAACTACTGTTCCAATTGCAAAAGATGTAGTAATTACAGATAACGGAGGTGGAAATTTACTTTCCGCAGCATTCATTCAAGTTTCAGTTAATTATAAGCAAGGAGATATTTTAAGTTTTACAAATACTTCTAAGATTAAAGGGACTTTTAATTCTTCAGAAGGGAAAATGAGTTTAAAAGGAGAAGCTACTTTTGCAGAGTATAAAGCGGCAATAGAATCTATTAGATTTAGTTCGTCTGCATCTTTTGTTGATGGATTAGGTAGAGGTTTTTCTATTGTTTTGAATGAAGCAAATTATTTAGAATCTACAGGGCATTATTATGAATATGTACCTAATGTAAAGATACGGTGGGATAACGCAAAAGCTGCTGCAGAGAATAGAACTTTTTATGGATTAAAAGGGTATTTAGCAACTATTACGGGGCCAGAGGAAGCAGCGCTTTTAGGAAAACAAGCCCCAGGAGCTGGATGGATTGGAGCTAGTGATGTTGAAGTGGAAGGAGTTTGGCGTTGGGTAACAGGACCAGAAAATGGTCAACAGTTTTGGCAAGGTGGAACACCTGCTAATGGAGGAAAAGTGATTACTGGAAAGTATGCTAATTGGAATGATAAGGAGCCCAATAACCAGAATAATGAGGATTATGCACATATAACCGCTCCAGGAGTTGGTCCAAGAGGATCTTGGAATGACTTGCCAATAGCAGGAACTTCAGGGAATTATGAGCCAAAAGGATATTTAGTAGAATATGGGGGGATGCCGGGAGATCCTGTTCCTCCTAAAGTCTCAGCAACAACTTCATTAACGTTAGAAAAAGTAAAGCCAACAGCCAGTATTCCAACTCCTATTACAGCAAAATGTAAAGCGCCAAGTCCAAATATTGATTTAGTTATTGATGAGGCAGATAATTGTACAAAAAACCCTACAGTAGCCTTTGTTTCTGATGATAATACAGATGCGAATAAAGTATTGAGAACATATAGTATTACTGATGCTTCAGGGAATATAACAAACGTAGTGCAAACAATAAATATAATAACACCTACCGTAGATGCAGGAGAGATGCAGACAATTTGTAATGGAGACTCCGTAACCTTAACATCTACGATTAGTAATGGTACAGCACCTTACATATATGAATGGAAAACTGGAGGAAATGTTGTAGGAACCACTGCTAATATTACAACGGTGCCTGTTGGAGAAAAGGACAATAACTTAAATATAGATTATACAGTTACGGTTACCGACGCAGCAGGTTGCACTTTTACTGATGATGTTAGAGTACGAGTAAAATTTGTTCCAGAGGCCACTGCTACAACTAATAGTGCTAGCTGTGGGGAAGATAACGGAAGTATTACTTTTAATTTTCCAAATAAGGACAATAGAAGTAGTATTCAATTTAGTCTCGATGGAGGAAATACATATAATACAACCCCAGATGATAGCGGATCAATTACATATACTGACTTAAAAACAGGTTCTTACAACTTATGGGCGCGATGGGGTAATGGAGAATGCGCTATTGAGTTAGGGGACTATAATATAGAAAGGAAACCAGAGGTCGCTATTACAGATCAACCTAAAGATCAGAAAATATTTGTAAATCAAGATGCAGAATTTTCCGTAAGCATAGATAATGCCGATACGTTTCAATGGCAGGTAAGTAAAGATGGAGGCATAAACTTCATTGATATTAATGATGGATCAGAATACAGTGGAGTAAATACAAAAGTCTTGACAATAGTTAGTACAGATATAGATAAAAACAATTATCAATATCGGTTGGTATCAGTTGACAGTATGAACGGATGTGCTCCTGTAGATTCTGATGCGGCAATATTAAATGTAGGTGTCCGAACAGTAATTACAAATAGAAATCAAACATACCGAGTCAATAAAAACTAAAGTAGTTGGTCTATGAAAATTACAGTTAATCGACCACACAACAGCATAGGCCTATTACACATCATTTTATTTTTTAAAACACTGTATAACAGTAGTTTTGTTAGGCGAAATGATGAGGTTGAAAACAAAATAAACTTAATTCAAAACTCATAAAAATGATATTAATCTACTCCTACATAAATAGGGAACACGTATTGAAAATCTAATAATTTCAATACTTACCTAGTATATACATACACCTAAGATATATCAAACAAAATGAATGTTGTTTACACAGCAGAAGGGAACTGTTGTCTAAATTTTTAAATAATTATTGCTAAGAAATTTTTAAAAGAATGAAAAACGGAATTTTAATTATAGTGTTGCTTATTTCCGGTTTAGCGTTTTCACAAACACCAATAACTGTAAAACTTGAAAATCAATGTAACTGTCAGGTTCTTAATGGAACAGATGTTACTGATCCTGGTGACGTCAACAATCCAGCAGACGTAGGGGATATTTATATAAATACAGACTCAGGATTATTGTTTTTCTGGGATGGAGATTCTTGGGAATTGACTTCTGGTCATACTGTTAAAAGTATGACGTTTGCTATAAATAAAGACAACAGAACTCTTGAGTTAATAGATATTAATAGCGGTGAAATTTTGGAGGTATCGCTAGATGATATAAAAGATGAGGTGAATACCGATAATCAGAATTTAGCAAATGTATTAGGAGAAGGAGCAGATGCAGGAGATGTTGAAATCACGGGGTTATTAGACCCTACGGCAGCTCAAAGTGCTGCTACAAGAAATTATGTAGATAGTGCAATAGCAACGAGTGCTGCGGATGGTTCAGAGACAAAATTGATAAATGGAACAACGACGACAGTTACTGGAGATGGAAAAGATGGTTCTGCGTATAAAGTTGAAGTTGCAGCTGAGTCAATTACTTCTACTGAGATTAAAAATGGAACCGTTGCTAATGAAGATTTAGCAGATGCTGCTGTTCAGACAGAAAATATATTAGATG
>NZ_JAETXX010000010.1 GCF_021764745.1 Joostella atrarenae
TGAATGTTGTAGTTATATGAATTAATATTTAACTCTTTACTACTTCGCCTAACACTTTAATCTTCTATGTTTTTCTTCAATAAATAAGAATTTACACATCTTTTATTTACGTATTATTATTTTAATTGTAGATTTTACTTTTTTTACTTATTTTAGGACTGAATTTAACTTTCACATTAATGTCAATCTGCTTTGTGCTTTTGATACTTATGAAGGGTGTAAGTTTTAAACGTATAAATCTATAATTAACTAACAATGAACTTGACTAAAATCTCACAATTATTATTAATAGGTATTTTATTGTTTTCTTGTAATGAAAGCAATAATAAGAAGGAAGATTTATTAGCAGACTCTTCCGAAGTAAACCACGATAAACCAAACGTTATTATTATTTATGCGGATGACTTGGGTTATGGTGATGTAAGTGCCTATGGAGCTAAAGCATTGAATACGCCTAATATTGATAAGTTGGCCAATGAAGGTTTAATGTTTACTAACGGACATTGTGCTTCAGCTACATGTACACCTTCAAGATATGCAATGCTAACCGGTAATTATGCTTTTAGAAAAAAGGGTACAGGAGTACTTAATGGTGATGCAGGTCTAATAATTCCAACAGATAAAATGACACTTCCAAAAGTGTTTAAAAATAAAGGATATAAAACGGCTGTTGTTGGTAAATGGCATTTAGGACTCGGAGATGGTGGCGCTATAGATTGGAATCAATCTATTAAACCTGGTCCTAATGAAGTAGGCTTTGATTACTCTTTTATCTTTCCAGCTACTGCAGATAGAGTACCAACTGTTTACTTAAAAAATCATGATATTTTAGGGTTAGAAGATAACGACCCTATAGCTGTTAGTTATAGAAAAAAAATAGGGGATGAGCCTACAGGTAAAGAGAATCCTGAATTATTAAAAATGCCTTATACTCCAGGTTTAGGTCATGATGGTACTATTGTAAATGGTATTTCTAGAATGGGATTTATGGAAGGTGGAACAAGATCTCGTTGGACAGACGAAGAATTAGCTCATGATTTTTATAGTGAAGCAGAAGATTTTATTATAAATAATCAAGAAGAATCTTTCTTTTTATTTTTCTCTTTAAGTGATATTCATGTTCCTAGAATGCCAGATACTAGATTTAAAGGAGCAAGTGGTTTAGGTTATCGTGGTGATGCTGTTTTACAATTAGATGATACTACGGGGAGGATTATGAGGTTATTAGAGTATTTAAATATCGAAGATAATACGATCGTTATTTTCTCTAGTGATAATGGACCAATACTCGATGACGGTTATGTAGATGGAGCTATTACAGAAATTAATGGACATAAGCCATCTGGTATTTACCGTTCTGGAAAGTACAGCATTTTTGAGGGAGGTACTAGAGTACCAACAATCATAAGATGGCCTAATAAAATTAAAGCAGGGTCTGTTTCTGATGCGATGGTTAGTCAAGTTGACTTCTTAGCGTCATTTGCTGATTATTTTGGTGTTCCACTTGATAAAGAGGATGCTGTTGATAGTTTTAATATTTGGGATGCATTTGTAGGAATTTCTACAGAAGGTAGATCTACAATGATTGAGCATGCTAGAACTTTAGCTTTTTTAGAAAACGAATGGAAGTATATTCAGCCAAAAAAGGGTGCTAAGAGACTTAGCTGGGCAATAGATGTTGAAGGAGGACAGGAGACAGGTAATAGTGAAGAGGTGCAGTTATATAACTTAAAAGAAGATCCAAAGGAGCTTAATAATATTGCGGAAAAACATCCTGAAAAAGTAGCTAAATTAAAAGAGGCTTTAGAAAATGCCCTTGCTGAAGGAAGAACACGTTAGTCTCTTAGATATATATAAATGATTCAAACTAAAAAAAGGGAGCTAAGCTTCCTTTTTTTTGATGCATATTCAGAATAAACAGTGGTATAAAAAAAGTCCGGTATACTATTAATACCGGACTTTTTACCACACTTTAAAATTAAATAAATATCAATATCTAATCTCTTTTAGGCTTTCTATCACCTCTATTATCTCTAGATCTATTATCGCGGTTTCCATCTCTTTCACGAGGTGGTCTTTCAGCAAAACCTTCTGGTTTTGGTAAAATCGCTTTTCTAGATACTTTTTCTTTTCTTGTTTTAGGATCTACCCCGAAATATTTAACTTCAAATACATCTCCTAAGTTTACAACATCAGTAACGTTGTCTGTACGTTCCCAAGCCAGTTCAGAAATATGTAATAATACTTCATTACCAGGAGCGGCTGTATATTCTACTACTGCACCAAAGTCGAGCATTTTAATTACTTTTACTTCGTAAACCTCTCCTTTTGTAGGCTTGAATAGTATAGAATCTATTTTTGCAGTTACGGCATCGATTCCTTCGCTACCAACTCCTAAAATCTCAACGATACCTTCTTCTGTAACTGGGTCTTCGTTTATTACGATTGTAGTTCCAGTTTCTTTTTGCATCTCTTGGATAACTTTTCCACCAGGTCCGATTAAAGCTCCAATAAATTCATTAGGAATACGTCTAGTAACCATTTTAGGTGCATGTCCTTTAACATCTGCATTTGGAGTAGCAATTGTTTCAGTTAGCTTGTCTAAAATATGTAAACGACCGTTACGAGCTTGTTTTAGTGCATTTACTAAAATCTCATAGCTTAATCCTTTTACTTTAATATCCATTTGGCAAGCAGTAATACCATCAGCGGTACCAGTTACTTTAAAATCCATATCTCCTAAGTGATCTTCATCTCCTAGAATATCAGAAAGAACAGCATATTTTCCAGATTCTGCATCAGAAATTAATCCCATAGCAATACCAGAAACAGGTTTCTTTAATTGTACACCTGCATCCATTAAAGCCATTGTACCAGAACAAACTGTAGCCATAGAAGAAGAACCATTAGATTCTAATATCTCTGATACTACACGTACTGTGTAAGGGCAATCTTCAGGAACCATTCCTTTTAATGCACGTTGCGCTAAGTTACCGTGTCCAACTTCACGACGAGACGTTCCTCTAATTGGACGTGCTTCACCTGTTGAAAAAGGAGGGAAGTTATAGTGTAAATAGAAACGCTCTTCACCTTCAAAAGATGGCATATCTATTTGGTTAGCTTCTCTACTTGTTCCTAAAGTAACAGTTGCTAAAGCTTGTGTTTCTCCACGAGTAAAAATTGCAGATCCGTGTGTAGATGGTAAATAATCTACTTCACACCAAATAGGTCTGATTTCGTCAGTTTTACGACCATCAAGACGTAAACCTTCATTTAGCGTTAAATCTCTAACAGCAGCCTTTTCAGCTTTGCTATAATACTTAGAGATCAGTCCGCCGAATTCCTCTTGTTCCTCTTCAGAAAAAGAAGCAGTTATTTCATCTTTGATTTCCGCAAATGCAGCTCCTCTTTCGTGTTTAGAAGATCCTGCTTTTGCTACAGCGTATACTTTATCATATGCTAAATCATGAATTTTTTTAGCTAAGTCTTCATCTTCTCTTTCTGGCTCATATTCACGAGTTTCTTTCTTTCCAAATGCTTCAGCTAATTTTACTTGAGCTGCACATTGAACTTTAATAGCTTCGTGAGCAAATTTAATTGCTTCAGCCATTTCTTCTTCTGAAATCTCATCCATTTCACCTTCAACCATCATAACAGAGTCTGCAGAAGCACCGATCATCATATCAATATCAGATTCTAATAACTGTGCTCTTGTTGGGTTGATGATAAATTCTCCATTTACACGACCAACTCTAGCTTCTGATATCGGGCATTCAAATGGGAAATCAGATAATTGAATAGCAGCAGAAGCAGCTAATCCAGCCATTGCATCTGGCATAACGTCTTCATCATGAGACATTAATTGAATCATCACTTGAGTTTCAGCGTGATAATCTTTTGGGAATAATGGGCGTAATACACGATCTACTAAACGCATAGTTAATACCTCACCATCACTAGGTCTTGCTTCTCTTTTGAAGAAACCACCAGGATAGCGACCAGCAGCAGCAAATTTTTCTCTATAGTCTACTGTTAAAGGTAAAAAGTCTACGTCAGATTGTTTGTAATTGGAAACAACTGTACATAGTAACATACATTTTCCAGATTGAACTACAACACTTCCGTGTGCTTGTTTTGCTAGTTTTCCAGTTTCTAGAGTAATTTCTCTACCGTCACCAAGGTCTATGACCTCTTTAAATACTTTTGGAATCATATAGTTTTTTAATTTTCCTGTTTAATACAGGCTGTTAAACAATGGGTTCCGTTTTATAAACGGAGGTAGTTGTGTTGTTGTAGTTGTTGTGTCCCAATGAAAAACTATTAATCTTAAGCTTTTTTATATGTTTAGAAAGTGATTAAACGATCTATAATTATTTATAATGGTTAAAGGTAATAATTATACTTCGAATTTCTGTAATAAATTCTGTAACAGATGATTTAGAGAATAATTATTAGCTTATTAAATATATTTAAAATAAAAAAGGGAGCAAATTGCTCCCTTATATCTTACTTTCTTAATCCTAATTCTTTGACGATAGCACGATATCTTTCGATATGTTTTTTCTTCAAATAATCAAGTAGGCTTCTTCTTTTACCTACTAACATAACTAATGAACGCTCTGTATTAAAATCTTTACGATTGTTTTTTAAGTGTCCAGTTAAATGATTAATTCTGTGAGTGAACAAAGCAATTTGTCCTTCTGCAGATCCGGTGTTTTTAGCATCACCACCATATTGTTTAAATATGTCTGCTTTTACTTCTTTAGCTAAATACATGCCAATATTATTTAAATGATTCTTATGTATTTGATAGATTTTCTATCATTGGGCGCAAAGATAGTAATAATTTAATTATCAGCTATTTTTGTCTAAGGTTATTTACGTAAAAAAAGAAAATCCGTAACAATATATATCGTTACGGATTTTTTATAATATTGAAAACTAATAATTAAGCTCTTACCGTTTGATTTTGAATAAGATCAATATATAAATTAATCTTATTTTTTAACTCTTTACGGTGTGTTATAAAGTCAAGGAAACCATGCTCTAATAAAAACTCTGATGTTTGGAAGTTATCTGGTAAATCTTTTCCAGTAGCCTCTTTTACAACTCTAGGACCAGCAAAACCAATTAATGCACCTGGTTCTGCAATGTTTATGTCTCCTAACATTGCGTAAGAAGCAGTTGTTCCTCCAGTAGTTGGATCTGTACAAAGTGAGATGTAAGGAATTCCAATTTCTGATAACTGCGCTAATTTAGCAGATGTTTTAGCTAATTGCATTAAAGATAATGCAGCTTCCATCATTCTTGCTCCACCAGACTTAGAAATCATTACAAAAGGTAATTTCTTTTTTATTGAATAGTCAATCGCTCTTGCTATTTTCTCTCCAACAACACTTCCCATAGAACCTCCAATGAAAGAGAAATCCATACAGGCTACAACAAGTTCTTTTCCTTTAGATTTTCCAGTTGCTGTTCTAACAGCATCTTTTAAATCAGTTTTTTCTTGAGCTTGCTTTAAGCGGTCTGAATATTTTTTAGTGTCAACAAAACTCAAAGGGTCTTTAGATTCTAGGTTAGGATCTAATTCTTTGAATTTATTGTCATCAAATAAAATCGAAAAATACTCTTTACTACCAATACGAACGTGATAATCATCTTCAGGGCTTACATAGAAGTTCTTAGCAAGCTCGTCTGCTTCTACAATTTTCCCTGTAGGTGATTTATACCACAGTCCTTTGGGGGTATCTTTTTTCTCTTGGGTAGTGGTTTGTATACCTTTTTCTTTTCTTTTGAACCAAGCCATATTCTTAGTATAATTTAATAATATTCATAAAACATTTTATGAATGTTAAAGCGGTTTATTATAACGTATTTACGTTGTTTAAATCTTCAAAAGCTTTCTTAAGTCTAGTGATGAAAGTTTTTTCACCTTCACGAATCCAAACTCTTGGGTCATAATGCTTTTTATTTGGAGCATCGTCACCATCAGGGTTACCAATTTGAGCAGCTAAGTAATCAGCTTTTTCACTCATGTAATCTCTAATTCCTTCTAAGTAAGCGTATTGAAGGTCTGTGTCAATGTTCATTTTTATAACTCCGTAACCAATTGCTTCTCTAATTTCTTCTACAGTAGAACCAGAACCTCCGTGAAATACAAAGTCGATTGTATTCGCAGGTACATTGTACTCTTTAGAAATATATTCTTGAGAATTCTTTAAGATTTTTGGAGTAAGTTTTACGTTTCCAGGTTTGTAAACCCCGTGTACGTTTCCAAAAGCAGCTGCAATTGTAAACCTAGAAGATACTTTTGAAAGCTCTTCATAAGCAAATGCTACTTCTTCTGGTTGTGTATATAATTTAGAATCGTCTACATCTGTATTATCAACACCATCTTCTTCACCTCCAGTAATCCCTAATTCGATTTCTAGAGTCATTCCCATTTTTTCCATTCTTTGTAAGTATCCACAACATGTTTCGATGTTGTCTTTGATATCTTCCTCAGAAAGGTCAATCATATGTGAACTGAATAATGGTTTTCCTGTTTCAGCAAAATGCTTTTCACTAGCATCTAACATTCCATCAACCCATGGTAATAATTTTTTTGCACAGTGGTCTGTGTGTAAAATTACAGGTACACCATATTTAACTGCCAATTCGTGAACATGCTTAGCTCCGGCAACAGCTCCTGCAACAGCAGATTGTTGTCCGTCGTTAGAAAGTCCTTTACCTGCATTAAATTGTGCTCCTCCATTAGAGAATTGAATAATAACAGGTGCATTTAAATCTGCAGCTGTTTCTAATACTGCATTGATTGTACTACTTCCTATTACGTTTACTGCTGGGAGTGCAAATCCCTTTTCTTTGGCGTAGTTAAAGATTTTTTGTACTTCATCTCCTGTAGCTACACCTGGTTTGATATTATGGCTCATAAAATTTAAGTTTCTAATTTATATTCAGTTGTTTTTATAATGCGTACGCAAAAATAATAAATTTACCTCTCTTAAAAAGGATAATTAATACCAATATTATATACAGCATTACCAAAGTTGTAATCTGTAAACCATCTTTTGCTCTTTTCATAAGATGGATCGAAGGTCTTAAAACCAATATCGAAGCGTAAAATAAAGAAATTAAAATCATATCTCAGACCAAAGCCTGTACCTAATGCAATTTCTTTTAAGGATCCTAAGTCCTCAAAAACTGCTGCTTCTTCTTCTACATCATCTAAAAAGTTCCAAATATTTCCTGCATCAGCAAAAAGAGCACCTTTAAAATCACCAATTAAATTAAATCGATATTCTAAATTGAAAGCTATTTTTAGATTGGCTTCATTAAAATCATTTACATTGTCTGTTCTCCCAGGACCAAGAGAATAGGGCTGCCAAGCTCTATTGTCATTTGATCCTCCTGCAAAATAGCTTCGTATAAAAGGAATGTTATCTGCATTTCCGTAAGGAATAGCAACACCAAGAAAGCTTCGGAAAGCAAGAACATTACTTCTGGATAGCCTCCAGTATTTAATATAGTCTAATTCTGTTTTTACATATTGAGAATATTGAACTCCAAAAATAAGATTGTCTCCATTTTCATTTTGATCGAAATCTACTAAAGGAGCAATTGCAGAAAGTAAGTTTCCTGCCAATTCTATCTTTCCTCTAAATTGGAAAAAATTATTGTCATTAGCATTTCTACGATTATTTTTAAAATAAGTATAATTACTCGCATATATTAAGTTGTTGGCGGTAAGTCTATCTCTTCGGTCTTCTAAGCGTGACACTTCACTAACATCATCACTTGAAGCTGGAATAGTTCCATCAAGTACATCGTTTGTAAAACCAGAGGTTCCATCAGGAATAATTAAATTACCATTCGGATCATAATAACTCGTATCTGCAACTTGTATATAATCACTAGCAACACTATTTAAATCTCCATAGCTATTATCGTATACATCATAATACCTGTCGATATTTAAATTTTTTACATACTGAATATTTAAAAGTTCGAATATATTTTTCCGTTGACTGGTAGGGCTCCATTTATAACGTAAAATACCATTAAAAGTTTGTTTGTCTAATCCAATATTCTTCTGAATAGTAGTACCAATAGAAAATCTAGTTTCTGGTGACATAGATTTCGGAATAAATCGGTCTGTATTTATTGGAAAAAATATACGAGGAAAATTTAAACCTATATCGGCTCCAAATTCTGCTAAATTGAAAAAACTACTACTGCTATTTTTAAAATCTGAAGAAGACCCTACTGTACCTCTAAATGCTAAATCTAGAGTTTCTGCCCCTCTAAATATATTTCTGCTAATGATTGATGAGCTAAAGGAAATTCCAATATCCTGAATGTTAGAATGAAGAACATCGGTGCTAAAACCTAGTGAAAACCTTGATCTTGGAGCTAAATAAATATTAGTATTTAGTTGATTATCCGTGCTGTCTACATAACTATAATTAATGTTAGGATACTTAAAAACCTTAAGGTTATTAATCTGTTTAGAGGTTAAAGCACGTTCAGAATCTTTGTATACATTTCCAGGGATAATGGCAATAACATCTGTTAATGCATTCGGTCTATATTTTAATTTGTCCTTATAATATATTGTATAGCCGTCATTTTCGATGGATTGAAGGGAATCCATATTATTAAAAGAATAATCAGCAAAAATATTTACCTTATTTATATGATGCACTTTGTATTCTACATTTTTTGCAGAGTCACCTTGTTGATCTGCAACCGTATTAATCGATACACTAACTGGCATTTTATAATCTTTTCCAGTTGTGGTATCTCTATGAATGTCGAAAGTAATGGCGTTGGGTTGAAATTTATAAATTCCAGAATTGGCAAATAAGGTGTTTAAACGCTCTTTTTCATTCTGAAAATTATCAAGATCAAATTTTTGTCCTTCTCGAATTCTAGAAAATCGCTTGTATTTATCATAGATAGAATCTAAATCTTTAGATGTAATCTGTGTAGTAATACTATCTAAATAATAGGTAGGACCGGTAGTAAGTTTGTAGTTCACAACAGCCCTTTTTTCTTTCTGTTCTGCAGTATCTACTTCTACTTGTATTGTATTATTAAAGTATCCTTTTGTCTCATAATATTGGGTTAATCGTTCTGCGGATTTTATAGTTTTTGCAGGATCGATAATTACGGGAGCCTCACCAGTTTTCTTTAGCCAATGATTAAAATTAATCTTATAATCGGCAATTTGTACTAGTTGTTTTTTTGAAATTAGACGTTCAAAGATATTGATATCCTTTAATGTGCTATCAAGTCTAGTTACGTAAAAAGAGTCTGGGTTTTCTTTAGCCAGATTATAAAGTGCTAATCTACCTAGATTATTAGGTCTTTGCGAGAGAAGTCCTTGAACTTCATCGTTCTTAATTTTCTCGTCATTAACTAAAACATTATTCTTTGTAAGGAGATATTGACCATCTTTAACCCTTTTTATGGCATTACAAGAGGATATAAATAGTATTACAATAAATAATACTGTTATTTTTACAAAAAATTGTTTCAATCGGGTAATTAATTAATTTAACGTCAAAAATACATTATTTGAATGGTTAGCAAAAGCGAAATAAAACTTATAACGGGCTTACATCAAAAAAAGTACAGAAATAAAGAGGGACTTTTTATTGCTGAAGGTGTAAAAGTAATTAATGAACTTTTGAAATCTGACTTTAAGCTTCATAAAATTTATGCTCTTAAAGAGGATCTGGTGGATATAAATCCTGAAAAAGTAAATTTAGTTTCAGAACTGATTCTTAAAAAGATTAGTGGATTGAAAACACCAAGTCCTGTTCTCGCTGTTTTTTATATGAAACCTCCTTCAGAAATTGAAGAAAAGGGATTGATACTTGCTTTAGATGATGTTCGTGACCCTGGAAATTTGGGAACTATTATAAGGATGTGCGATTGGTTTGGAATAAAAACACTTGTGTGTAGCGAACATACAGTAGATAATTATAATCCAAAAGTTATTCAAGCAACAATGGGATCTTTAACGAGAGTAAATGTTGTGTATACAGATTTAGAAAGTTATTTGAAAAATGCAAACTGTCCTATATTTTGTGCAACCATGGAGGGGGCAAATATTTATAAAACGGAAGTTCCTAAAGATGCTATTTTGGTAATGGGAAATGAGGCTAATGGAATTTCTGACTCTATTCTTTCTTTAATTAAAAACGAAATAAGTATTCCGCGTTTTGGAGACATTCAAGCAACAGAAAGCCTAAATGTAGCTACTGCAACAGCTATTCTTTTAAGTGAGTTTAAAAGGAGGTAGTTGAAAATAATGATGTATTTTGGTTATTTATTTTGTTATAAACAAAATGCTTATTTCACCTAACGAATTATTCAAAAGTAAAATTAATAAACACCCCTCTTGAATACATATTGTTAATGTTAGAAGTCCATTGGCTATTAGGATTATTGTCTTGAACCAATTCATCTGTTAAAGCAAAAACTCCACGTATGGAAGGGGAGAACTTAAAATAATGCAAGTAGAAATCTATTCCGAAGCCTAACTCATAATAGTGAGTATTTTTTTTCATTCTAAAAGTGCCTGCACTATTATCTTTAGCACTATCTTCACTACTACTTAGGTTAAAAGAAGTAGATACTCCTCCAACTATATAGGGTTTAAAATTACCTAGTCTTTTCGTGCTAGCTTTTATTAAAAGAGGCACGTGTATATAGGTAGATTTTACTTCTCTAATAGCATCATTTGGATCACTAAACCCAGGGAAAAGCAAATCTCTTTGTGTGTAGTACAGACCTGGCTCCAAACGAACATCAAAGTAATCATTCAGTCTAACCTCTCCAATTAGCCCAACATTGAAACCAAGACTTTTTCCTACTTGAACATCTGTTTGGTCAGTTGTAGAAGCATTATCTATATAATCAAACTTAAAATTATATTGATTAAAACCTAAAAAGTATCCCCAATTGAGACGCTTTTTATCTTCGTTTTCTAAATTTAAGATTGGATTTTCATTAAATTGAGGGAAAACCATCTGGCAGAAACAAAGTAAAGCAGGTATTAAAAAGACTAATTTTTTCATCATCGAGGTTAAGTTTGTAATGTTTAAGGCATATTATTTATATGCTTCATAGATAGTTGCAACTCCGAAAGTCTGTGGCTTATCTTCCACATTAGTAAACCCAATTTTACGTAAAATATTGTTGAATTCTTCACCAAAAGGAAAAACAGATGCAGATTCTGATAAATAAGCATACGCTGAGCGGTCTTTTGAGAACAGTTTTCCGATTATAGGAAGGATCGATTTGGTGTAAACGTTATACCCTTGTTTATAAGGTGGTTTTGTAGGATTTGACGTTTCTAAAACTACAAAAATTCCTCCCTTTTTAAGTACACGGTAAATTTCTGCCAATCCTTTTTCAAGATCTTCAAAATTCCTTACTCCAAAAGCAACGGTAATAGCGTCAAAAGAATTGTCTTCAAAAGGTAAAGCTTCACTATCACCAATAACCATATCTATTTTATCAGATAATTTTTTTTCACTTACCTTAAGTTTTCCAACTTCAAGCATTCCTTGGGAGATGTCTAGACCTGTAATTTTTTCAGCATCTATTTTAAGGGCCATATTAATAGCTAAATCTCCTGTTCCAGTTGCGATATCTAGAATTGTAGCTGGCTTGGTATTTTTTACCAAAGCAACTACTTTTTCTCTCCATTTTATATCAATACCAAAGGATATAACCCTATTTAAACCGTCATATTTACCAGAAATGGTATCAAACATTTGAGTTACCTGTTGTTTTTTTCCTAATTCGGAATCCTTATATGGTGTTACTTTCTTCTCCATCAACAAAATTTTGGTAAATATAATACTTAGATTTTATCTAGTCGAGTTAAATCCTAAGATACTAATAGTATCCTATGACCCTATTTATATTAAATTCAGTATAATTGGATGTGGAAAGGGGAGCAACTTTTCTTCTAATAAAAGATATTTTAACAATTATAAGGATTCAAATACATTAATAAAGAGGTATTTATATAGTGGTCTTAACCTTTAAATCTAATTTTATTTAATATATATTTGTATCCTAAAATAGTCTACGTAATTCAATGAAAATAATTATTGCAGGTGCTGGCGAAGTAGGGTTTCATTTAGCAAAACTACTTTCTTACGAATCTCAAGACATAACCCTTATAGATAATGACAAAGAGAGTCTGAATTATGCAGATACTCATTTGGATATTAAAGTTTTAAGAGGTGATGCTACTTCGGTTTCTGTATTGAAAGAAGCAAGAATAGATTCTTCGGACCTAATGATAGGTGTTACTTCTTCAGAAACAACAAATATAACATTGTGTTTATTGGCGAAGCAACTTGGTTGTAAACGTACCATTGCTAGGATTTCTAATACTGAGTTTATTCATTATAAAGACGAGATTAAGTTTGATACTCTTGGAATAGATGAATTAATTTCTCCTGAAAAGTTAGCTTCGGAAGAGATTCAATTGTTATTGGATCAATCTGCATTTAACGATAGTTATGAGTTTGAAGATGGCGCTCTAATAATGGTGGGAACATCTCTTCAGCGTACGGCTCCTTTTGTTGGGAAATCTGTACAAGAGGCTGCAAATATTTTTCCTGAATTACATTTTGTGCCGATTGCAATCCAACGTTTTGGTACGCAATATACTCTTATTCCACGTGGAGACACCTTTTTTAAAGAAGGAGATCAGGCATATTTTGTTACCTTAAAAGAAGGAGTAGACGAACTTTATAAGCTTACTGGAAAAACACGTGAGGAGATTAAAAATGTTATGATTCTCGGTGGAAGTAAAATAGGTTTTAAAACTGCTAGAGATTTATGTAGTAGTAAGTTTAGAGTTAAACTTATTGAAAAAGATAAAAGTAAAGCTTTTGATATAGCTGATGACCTTCCAAATGCTTTGATAATCAATGGAGACGGAAGAAATGTAGACCTTCTGGAGGAAGAAGATATTAGTGAGATGGATGCTTTTATAGCGGTTACAGGAAATTCGGAGACGAATATTATGTCTTGCTTGATGGCTAAATCTAAAAACATTAAGAAAACCATAGCTTTGGTGGAGAATATGGATTACTTCCAACTTTCTCAGTCTATAGGAATAGATACACTGATTAATAAAAAGCTTTTAGCTGCAAATAATATATTTAGACATATAAGAAAAGGTGAAGTGGTAGCACTTACCAAGCTGAATAACTTAAATGCAGAAATGCTTGAGTTTATAGTAAAACCAACTTCTGCTGTTACAGGAAAAATAATAAAAGATATAAGTTTTCCTAGATCTGCAATTATAGGAGGAGTGGTAAGAGACGGAGAAGGTATTATTGCTCTTGGAGACTTCCAAATAAAAGCAGGAGATAGAGTCGTGGTTTGCTGCTTGCCAAGATCAATTTCCAAAGTAGAAAAACTATTTCTCTAATCTTTATGAAAAGACTAAATACTAAAATAATTTTTCATTTTATGGGGCTTTTATTGCTCTGTAATGGTGGCTTTATGATCCTATCTGCTATTGTTAGTGGGTTGTATAAAGATGGAGCTACGTTGGAAATTAGTTTTGCTGGAATTACAACCGTTTTTTTAGGAGTCCTTTTAATGTATGTTACTAAAGAACATAAAAAGGAAATTAAGAAAAGAGAAGGATATATGATTGTTTCCTTCGGATGGGTTTTTATGACGCTTTCTGGAATGTTGCCTTATCTTTTTACAGGATCGATCCCATCTGTTACCAATGCTTTTTTCGAAACAATGAGTGGTTATACTACCACAGGGGCGTCTATTTTAAATGATATTGAAGTGCTTCCTGAAGGGATTTTGTTTTGGCGAAGTACTACGCATTGGATAGGGGGAATGGGAATTATAGTTTTGGCTATTGCGATTTTGCCTTTATTAGGAATAGGAGGGATGCAGCTTTTTGCAGCGGAAGCTCCTGGACCAAGTGCAGATAAGTTACACCCAAGGATTACAGACACAGCTAAACGTTTGTGGTTTATTTATGTTGGGTACACATTGGCGGAAACGTTGCTTCTAAAGCTTGCAGGAATGAATTTCTTTGATGCGATAAACCATGCAATGGCAACGCTTTCTACGGGAGGTTTCTCTACAAAGAATGCTAGTTTAGCTTATTGGAATGATAATCCGTTAATAGAGTATATTGTTATCTTCTTTATGTTTGTAGCTGGAGCAAACTTTGTTTTAAGTTATTTTATGTTTAAGGGGAAAGTCCGTAAAATAATTGAAGATTATGAGTTTCGGTTTTACGCATTATTAGTTGGTTGTGTAACTGTTATAGCTACTTTGGTTATTTATTTTAAGGCGAATGTGCCGGTTAGTGAGTACCACCCTATGGTTTTCGGAATGGCAGAAAGCTCATTTAGACATGCTTTATTTCAAGTGATTTCTGTAATTACGACTACAGGGTTTGTAACTGCAGATTTTACAAGTTGGACTCCTTTTCTAACTATTGTTTTCTTCGGATTGATGTTTGTAGGAGGATCAGCTGGCTCTACTGCAGGGGGGGTGAAAGTAGTGAGGCATTTACTTATGATAAAAAATGGTTTGTTGGAGTTTAAAAGAACTTTACACCCAAATGCAATTATTCCTGTGAGATATAACGGAAAAACGGTGCCAGAGAATATCATTTATAATATTTTAGGGTTCTTTATTATTTACATGCTACTTTTTATAACGGGAGCGGTGGTTTTAGGAGCTTTAGGATTGGATTTTGAATCTGCAATTGGAGGTTCTGCATCTTCATTAGGGAATATAGGGCCAGGTTTAGGTTCGTTACATCCGCTTACAAATTTTGATTCACTACCGATGCTTGGTAAATGGTGGTGTTCTTTTCTGATGCTTTTAGGGAGGTTAGAATTGTTTACAGTATTAATACTGTTTTCTCCTTTTTTCTGGAAGCGTACTTAAATTATATTTAGAAGAATCAATACGCCTACAATGTATAAAGGGGGTTTTCCCCCTTATAATTAATTAGGTAAGTTTATATATTTACACCCTACATTTCTCAATAAGCAATGATGAGAATTTGAGGGAATTAAGTTTAAAAAAAGCGAAGTGGAGACTTCGCTTTTTTGTTTTTATAATAATATGTAAAAGTGTTTTCCTTAAGAAAGCACCTCTTTTATTCTCTTTATAGCTTCTATTAAGCTTTCTTCAGAAGCAGCATAAGATATTCTAATACAGTTTGGATTTCCAAAAGCTTCACCAGTAACTGTAGCTACATTAGCTTCTTCTAGAAGTAGTAAAGAAAAGTCTGATGCATTTTCAATCTTTTTACCTCTTATTGTTTTTCCGAAGAAATCAGAGATGTTTGGAAATACATAAAAAGCACCTTCAGGAACATTAAGTTGGAAGCCTTTTATCTCTCCCAATAAACCTAATACAAGGTCTCTTCTTTCGTGGAACTTATCAATCATGTATTTTATCTCGCTAACAGGAGCTTCTAATGCAGTAATAGTAGCTCTCTGAGCAATACAGTTTGCACCACTTGTAATCTGACCTTGCATTTTGTTGCATGCTCTTGCTATCTTCTCAGGAGCTCCGATATATCCAATTCTCCAACCTGTCATAGCAAATGCTTTAGACACACCATTTACAGTAACAGTTCTGTCGTACATTCCGTCTATAGAAGCTATACTTGTATGACCATCACCGAAGTTAATGTGTTCATAGATTTCATCAGAAACAATAATAATATTTGGGTGTTTTCTTAAAACTACAGCTAAAGATTCTAATTCTTCTTTACTGTAAACAGATCCACTTGGATTACAAGGTGAGCTGTACCAAATCATTTTCGTTTTAGGAGTGATAGCAGCTTCTAGTTGTTCTGCTGTCATTTTAAAGTCGTTTTCAATTGAAGTTTGTACTTCAACAGGAACTCCTTCAGCAATTTTTACAATATCTGAATAGCTTACCCAGTATGGAGCAGGAAGAATAACTTCATCTCCTGGGTTTATAACTGTAAGAGCAACATTAGCTAACGATTGTTTAGCTCCTGTAGATACTACAATCTGGTTAGGTGTATATGTTAAGTTGTTATCTCTTTTAAATTTATTGATAATAGCAGCCTTTAAGTCAGCATAACCATCTACAGGAGAGTAGCTATTGTAATTGTCGTCAATTGCTTGCTTGGCAGCATCTTTAATAAATTCTGGAGTGTTAAAGTCAGGTTCTCCAAGGCTTAAGCCTATTATATCTTTACCCTCGGCTTTTAGTTCTCTTGCTTTTGCAGCCATGGCAAGTGTTGCAGAAGTTGCCATGTTTAAAACTCTTTCAGATAATAATTGTGTCATAAAATGAAATTGTGTTTAGTTGTAAACATACGTAGGTTTTTCACCTAATGCTTTTAAATGTTTGAAATGCGAAATTATAGCTTTTCTTGTAGTTTCATACTCGTAGTATGGTAAATTAAACTCTCCCGCAGTTTCTTTAACAATTTTAGCAATATTTGTGTAATGTATGTGGCTAATGTTAGGAAAAATATGATGCTCTACTTGGTGGTTTAAACCTCCAGTAAACCAATTTACAATCTTGTTTTTTGTAGCAAAATTAGTAGTTGTAAATAACTGGTGTATTGCCCAAGTATTCTTTACAGTTCCCGCTTCATCTGGTAATACTGTGTCTGCATTTTCTACGATATGTGCTAATTGGAATACCATGCTTAATATTAATCCAGCAGTGTAATGCATAACGAAGAATCCGATTAATACTTTCCACCATGCTAAATCGATAAAAAACATTGGGATAGCAATCCAAACAGTTATGTAGATAATTTTTGTAATGATTAATACACTCCATTCTTTGGCAGGGTTCGGAAATTTACCGTATGATAATTTTTTCTTCATGTACCTTCTCATTTGTTTAAAGTCGGTAGTTATAGCCCAGTTAAGCGTTAGAAGTCCATATAGGAATACAGAATAGTAATGTTGAAATCTATGCATTTTACTCCATTTAGAATGCTCGCTGAATCTTATGATTCTTCCTGCATCTAAGTCTTCATCATGACCAGGGATATTTGTGTAGGTATGGTGAAGTACATTGTGTTGTACCTTCCAGTTATATACATTTCCAGCAAGGATGTAGATGCTGGCTCCCATTACTTTATTGATCCATTTTTTAGATGAATATGATCCATGATTTCCGTCATGCATAACATTCATTCCAACTCCTGCCATTCCAATTCCAATTACAATTGTAAGCAATAATTGTAACCATTGGTTCATGTCTATGGTTAGGATTAAAAAATATGGAACTAAGAAAATAGCAAACATTATCGCCGTTTTGAGATAAAGTTTCCAGTTTCCAGTTTTTTTAATATTGTTTTCGTGGAAATAATTGTTAACTCTTGTGTTTAAAGTTTTAAAAAACTTTGCTGGGTCTTTTCTAGAAAACCTAATATTCTTACTCGCGTTCATAAGCATTTATTCATTTTTTCTTTGACAGGTTTTGTGTAAAGAAATGTAGTAAACAAAAATAGACATTAATTAAGTGTTTAACGTCTTAAAAAGTTGAAAAGTGCGCGTATTATTCCCTATTTTTGTTAAAATTTCAGAAAATAATGTCAGTAGCGATTATAGATAAGTATTTTCCTTCTTTAACTGAAGATCAAGTTGCTAAGTTTTTAAAACTTGAAGCTTTGTATAAAGACTGGAATAGTAAGATTAATGTTATCAGCAGGAAAGATATAGATGAGTTATATGTAAGACATGTACTGCATTCTCTAGGTATTGCCAAAGTGCAACCTTTTCTTCCTGGATCTTCTATTTTAGATGTAGGTACTGGTGGTGGTTTTCCTGGAATTCCACTTGCTATTTTATTTCCAGAAACTCAATTCTATTTAATTGATGCAATTGGTAAAAAAATTACTGTTGTAAATGAAGTAGCACAGGCCTTGAAACTTGAAAATGTAACTGCAGAGCAAATTCGTGCTGAAAAGGTGAAATCTGAATTTGATTTTATAGTGAGTAGAGCTGTTACAAATATGCCAGATTTTGTAAAATGGGTAAAAGGAAAAGTGAAAAAGAATTCTCAACACACTCTTAAAAATGGAATTTTATATTTAAAGGGTGGGGATTTAAGTGAAGAGCTAGCCATTTATAAAACGGCTAAGATCTTCAACTTGCCTGACTATTTTGAGGAAGATTTCTTCGAAACCAAAAAAGTGGTTCACCTTCCTTTAAAATATACCGGTAAATAAAAATTACATTCTTAACATTGAGTTATACGTATAGCGCCAACTTTCTAAAAAGTGCTTCACATACTGTGTCTTTCTTTTTAGGAAGCTAGGGCGTGCTTTTTTTCTAAGCTTATCCTCGAAAGCTTCGATCTTTCTTAAGAGCGTATTTTTATTCTTTGCAATAAACACACGTTCTACTTCTGTAGTTTCTCTCTTATTACCTTTTGTAGTATCTAGTATTGAGTATTTGATACTCAGAATACATCTTTTTTGTTCATCTTTCATCATCTTCAGCTTTTTTGTTTAAACACAAAGATACACATAATTTACAATTAAGACACAATTTGGTAACATTAAGTTAACATTAGAAATATTTTATTTCTGATAATCAGTTGTTTGTGTAAATTAAAAAAGCCCTTGAGTTTACTTTCAAGGGCTTTTAAAATTATATGTAATGCCAATTTATTCTCCTAAGAAAGGATATCTATAATCTACTGGACTAACAAAAGTTTCTTTTATTAATCTAGGTGATACCCAGCGTAATAAATTCTGTGATGAACCAGCTTTATCATTTGTTCCTGAAGCTCTAGCTCCTCCAAATGGTTGTTGTCCTACAACAGCTCCTGTTGGCTTGTCATTGATATAGAAGTTTCCAGCAGAATTTTGTAATGCAGTTGTTGCTTCTTCAATAGTATATCTACATGCTGAGAAAACAGCACCAGTTAAACCATATTCAGAAGTTCCATCTACTAATTCTAGTGTTTCACTCCATTTATCATCTTCATAAATATATATAGTAACAACTGGTCCGAAAAGCTCGGTAGTCATTGTTTTATATTTTGGGTCTGTAGTAACGATAACCGTTGGAGTAACAAAGTATCCTTTAGATTTATCGTATGTACCACCAGCATGAATTCTAGCGTCTTTATCTTCTTTAGCTTGATCGATATAACTAGCAAGCTTGTCAAAAGAACCTTCATGAATTACGGCAGTAATAAAGTTCTCCATATTATTAGGAGCTCCTATTTTGAAAGACTCAACGTCAGTTTTTACGTAATCTAGAACTTCATCAGCAATAGATTTAGGTAAATAAACACGAGAAGCAGCGCTACATTTCTGTCCTTGGAACTCAAAAGCACCTCTAGAAATAGCAGTAGCTACTTGTTTTGGATTAGAAGAAGGGTGAGCAATGATAAAATCTTTACCTCCTGTTTCTCCAACAATTCTCGGGTATGTTTTATAGATGTCGATATGATTTCCAATTTTCTTCCAAATTCCTTTAAAGACATTTGTAGAACCTGTAAAGTGAATTCCAGCAAAATCTGGACTTTCAATAACAGTATTGGTAATCATTTCTGGGTCTCCATATACAACATTAATCACACCGTCTGGTAATCCAGCTTCTTTAAATATATCTACAATTACTTTTGCAGAATATACTTGACTGTCGCTAGGCTTCCATAAAACAACGTTCCCCATCATAGCTGCACTAGCAGGAAGATTTCCAGCAATAGCAGTAAAGTTAAAAGGAGTAATAGCGTATACAAAACCTTCAAGCGGTCTGTATTCTACACGATTCCAAATTCCATCATCAGATTTTGGCTGATCGCTGTAGATTTTTGCCATATATTCTACGTTGAATTTCAAGAAATCGATCAACTCGCAAGCTGAATCTATCTCCGCTTGATGAATATTTTTCGATTGCGCTATCATTGTAGCAGCATTTATTTTAGCTCTGTAAGGGCCAGCGATTAAATCTGCAGCCTTTAAGAAAATTGCAGCTCGTTGTTCCCAATTTAAAGCAGCCCATTTTTTTCTAGCCTCAAGATTGTTAGCTATAGCTTTATCAATATGAGACTTTTCTGCAAGATGGTATTTACCAACTATATGCTGATGGTCGTGTGGAGGAGACAGAGGTTTGGTGTTTCCTGTTTTAATTTCTTCACTTCCAATGTAAAGTGGGATGTCTACTGTGCTGTTAAACATTTCATCGTACTGTTTTAGTACTGATTCTCTCTCAGGAGATCCTGGAGCGTAAGTTTTAACAGGTTCGTTGATTGCCGGAGGGACATTAAAAAAGCCTTTACCCATACTTTCTGTATTTATTGAATTAAATAATTTAATCAAAGGTACTAAATGCAGAAGGGTTTAAAAAGTAAAATAATGTTAAAGAATATATCCCTAATTAAGAGCAAAAGGAGCGCATAATTTAAATGTAGGAATAATAACTCTAAATTTTCTTGTAGAAGTGAAATTTACCATGTTGTAATGACCTCTCATAGCTCCAATTGGAGAGGTTAGTAAGCAGCCTGAAGTGTAAGTGTGTGAATCTCCAGGTTTTAAAACTGGTTTTTTCCCTATTACACCCTCTCCGTCAACGATTTCAACGTCATTAAGCGCGTCGAATATTTGCCAGTGGCGAGAGGTAAGTTGTACAGAATCCTTGCTTTGGTTTTCAATAGTAATCTTATACCCAAAAGCATAATGCATCTTGTAGTTCTTGAAGAATGCACCTTCAAAACTAGTCTTGACAGAAATTTTTATGCCTTTAGTTATTTGTGTAATCATGTAAATTAGTATGTGTAAATGCCTACTAGAACTATTGTTACTATTGATATTGTAGCTAAAATAAGGAAAATTGTATTAATATAAATGAATTTAACAATTGTTTTAATTCTAGACTCTTTATAGAAACCCCTCATGGACTTGTAAAGGTAGATGAGAAAGGCGAGGAAAGCTATAATGTGTAAATCTTGATTAAATGCCCATTTTGTGATTAGGCATACTATTAGTAAAAGTGTAAATAGTGTTTGTGTATGAAAACTAAAGATTAAATGGTCTATGTATTGGTACTTTTCGAATGAGTAAATAATCCATATAAAGATCGAGTAAAATGGCAAAAAGAAGAAAATAATGAAAGGAAGTTTTGATATTAAATTAGCAAAAAAACTTCCAGGATTATGATATGTTTTGTGAGCACTTTTTGCAATATTAAAAGTTACTCTGTTTTCTATTGAAGGAGAAATCTTTAGTTGGGTAATAGCATTATCGTAGTTAAAATACTTATCCCTTTGGATGTCTTCATAAAAATATTCCGTTTTTTCATACATCCTTTTTATGAAAAGCTTTTCGTTTAATTTTTCAAAAAAAACAGATGGAGGGTCCGTAGTGTTAATCTCTCGTTTTGGACTGTATTTTTTTAAAAGTGAGTCAATTGTATTTTTCTCATTTTCAGAAATCATTGTTTTCTTAAGAGAATTGACAGTATTTTCAATGAATAGGCTGTCTTTTATAATAGATTCATTTATTGTATTGTTTGCTTGGTCAAAATCGCTACTGTAACTTATCATTAAAAAGTATAAAATAGTGATGCTAAGAAAAAACCGAAAAGGATTGGTGTAGGTTGCTCGCTTTCCATTTACGTAATCCCTTGTTATTTTTCCTGGTTTTAAAATTAATGTGGCGAGGGTTTTATGGAGCTTAGAATCGTAAGAGAAAATGCTAGATAGGAACTCTTCAATCAGATGAAATATAGAAAGCTTCTTGGAACTATTTTTTTGTCCGCAGTTAGGACAAAAAGCATCGCTCTTGTCGAGAGGCATCTCGCAATTAAGGCACTTGTTTGTTCTGTGTTTTAAAGAAGGTGCGTGTCTCTTTTCCATTCAGTAAAAAAACTAATTAGATATGTTGACAGAAGAAGCGCTTCCAACACCAATAACGCTATCATAAATGTCTCCAAAATCTCTATAGTATACAATGACTGTATAGTTATTTTCCGTCTCCCAATGACTGCCGCTAATAAAGTTTAAGTCTGCAATGCCATTTTCTGAAACTTTCACATATTTATAGTTGTAAAACCCTTGCTTAAGAAGGATTGCAGTTTTTAGCGTGTTTGTTTTTGGGTCTAACTTTAGTAGGTTTTCGTCTGATAATTCGTAATTATTAAATTTCCCGTAAACGTATATTTTATCCAATCCTATGGTGTTGTCGTAGGCTAGGCTAAAGCGTATAAAAGAGTAATCTGCTTCTCGGTTTACATCTTGATTGTCGCCATCTATTGTGCGGATATAAAAGTCTCCGTTAATATCTGGATTATAGGTGTAAGCAAGTTCTTTTCGAGGTTCGTTTGTGTATAAATAATGATTATATCTGTTAGTGAGGTTTACTCTTGCAATGCTGTTGTTGGCAACTCTTATTTCTTTAGTGTCAAACCAATAATACTCGTTGCCGCCTTCAAAAGAAGTTTCGATATCGTATTTGTAAATAAGCTGGTTTTGCGACATAAATTGAGGTTTAATTCCAGTGATTACATAATTGAAATTGCTGTTCTGTAAGATGGCTACTTTAACCTCTTGTTGCGGATTAATAATTTCGAAATCTGGAGAATTAATAAGGAACTCAAGGCGCTGTAATTTGTCAATATTTTTCATGTTTCTCGACCGTTTTGCTATAACACCAACATTAACAGCGTCTTTGTAAACAATAAATCGGCGAGAGAAAATCAGGTTTCCAGCATTATCTTTTATTTTTAAAATATAGTTTCCGGTAACACGAAGCTTCGTCTGTTGGTTAGGGAGTGTGAGTTGGTAATTGGTGTATGGCTGAATGGTGGCTAAAGAATTATCGTATGTTATAATTCGTTGATCATCAACCCCAACTAGAAATTGTGATTTTAGGAGTTTAGAAGGTGTCCAGTCGTAATTACAATGTTCAATTTCATAATAATAATCTTTTTCGTCAGCGTATAAATCATCAAAAGTAAGAGTGATAGTTTCTCCAACTTTTACGATAGGAAACTGGTCTCCTTCTGCGCTAGATTTAAGCACAATAGACTTGATATTTTCAGGAGGCGGCATCTCGATTTGTACTTGAGAAAAAGAGATGTTTCCTATAAAAAAAAGTATAACGAAAAGGTTATAGTTGAATTTCATTAGTAAAAAAATTTGAGGATAAATATACATAAAATACCTACCAAGGCTACAATGTAGTAAGATGCTCCTTAAAAATATAGGTTTTTATTATGCGAACTATGTTTTAATTATTAAATTTGCACGAATTTTTGAGTTAACTAATTTCATTAGATAGATAGCATGTCAAACGACATTAAGATTAGAAAAGGCTTAGATATTAAGCTGAAAGGTGAGGCGGAAAAATTAATTTCTGATGCGCCAAGATCTAAAAACTTCGCTATTAAGCCAACTGACTTCCATGGTGTAACACCAAAGATGGTTGTTAAAGTGGGAGAGTCTGTAAAAGCTGGAGATATTATTTTTTATTCTAAGTACAATGAGCAAGTGAAATTTGTTTCACCTGTAAGTGGTACTTTAAAAGAAGTAAAGCGAGGCGCAAAGCGAAGAATTTTAGAGGTTGTTGTAGAAGCTGATGCAGCGGATACGTACAAGGATTTTGGTTCAAAAGACATCGAAAGTATGTCTGGAGAAGAAGTTAAACAACACATCCTAGATAGCGGGTGTTGGCCTTTTATTAAGCAAAGACCTTACGATATTGTAGCAAATCCAGATGATGCCCCTAAGGCGATTTTTATTTCAGGTTTAGCAACAGCGCCATTGGCAGCTGATGTTGAGTTTGCATTAGGAAAACGCAAAGAGGAATTCCAAATTGGATTGAATGCAATTTCAAAACTAACTACAGGGAAAACACATCTCTCGATTGATAAAAGATCGGCTTCATTTTTTAATGAGGTAAAAGGTGTGCAGATGCATAAAGTATCTGGTCCACATCCTGCGGGGAATGTTGGGGTTCAAATACATCACATAGATCCAATAAATGCTGGAGAACGTGTTTGGGTAATTAATCCTGAAGATGTAGCTATTATTGGTTCGTTGTTTAAAACCGGAAAATTCGATGCAACTCGTGTAGTTGCCGTAGCTGGAACAGAAGCGCCTAAAGCTCAATATTACAGGCTTAAAATAGGATCTAATGTTAAAGATGTAGTTGGTCAATTACCTGCAAATGTTAGAATTATTAGCGGAGATGTCCTTACAGGAGATAAGATAGCTAATGATGCTTTTGTTGGGTATTATAGCAATACAATTACTTTAATTCCAGAAGGGGATAATTATAGAATGTTTGGATGGTTGCCATTTAAAGATAATAATATTCCTAGTATGTCTAAAACATCACTTTCTTGGTTATTTCCAAATAAGAAATATACGGTTAATACCAACTTAAATGGAGAAGAGAGAGCTTTAGTTGTTACTGGAGAAATGGAAAAAGTATTACCAATGGATGTATATCCTATGCAACTTCTTAAAGAGTGTATGGTACTTAATATTGAAAAAATGGAAAACTTAGGGATTTACGAAGTAGCTCCTGAAGATTTTGCATTAGTAGATTATGTAAGTACTTCCAAACTTGAAGCACAAGCTATTATTAGAGAAGCTTTGGATGTAATGATAAAAGAAGTTGGTTAATAAAAACTAAGATATGAACGCTTTAAGAAAAAAGTTAGATCAACTAAAAAAGCCTTTTAACAAAGGTGAGAAGTGGGAGAAAATGGCACCTGCTTTTAATGCATTCGATACCTTTTTGTTTGTGCCAAATCATACAACCAAACAAGGGGCGCATATTCGTGATGCAGTAGATTTAAAAAGAACAATGATCACCGTAGTTTTAGCGCTAATACCAGCTTTAATTTACGGAATATATAATGCAGGTTACCAACACTTCTCTCAGTTAGGAGAAGCATTTACTTTTTGGGATGCTTTTGCTCATGGAGCATGGAAAGTATTACCAATGGTAGCTGTATCTTATATAGTAGGACTAGGAATAGAATTCGTTTTTGCTATTTACAGAGGACACGAAGTGAATGAAGGGTATTTGGTTACTGGGTTGTTAATCCCAATGATTATGCCTGTAGATATTCCACTTTGGATGGTAGCTGTTTCTGTAGCTTTTGCAGTATTAATTGGAAAGGAAGCTTTTGGAGGTACTGGAATGAATATTTTAAATCCAGCATTAACAGCAAGAGCATTCGCATTCTTTGCATATCCTACATTTATGTCGGGTAACAAAGTATGGGTTTCGGAAGCAACTAATGTAGATGCTATTTCTGGAGAAACAATATTAGGAACGTTAGCTGCTGGGAAAGAAGTAGCATATAACTCATGGTCTATGTTCTCTGGAGCAATTCCAGGGTCTATTTCAGAAACATCAACACTATGGATATTAGTGGGGGCTGCAATATTGATCCTTACAGGAATTGGAAGTTGGAGAATTATGGTAGGAGGAGCAATTGGAGCTGCATTTATGGGGTTCTTATTCAACCTTTGGAGTGCTAACGATTTGATGGCTTTTCCTTGGTATCAACAAATGCTAGTTGGAGGTTTCGCTTTCGGACTTGTGTTTATGGCTACAGATCCAGTATCGGCAGCTCAAACACTAAAAGGAAAGTGGATTTATGGAATATTGATTGGAATCTTTAGTATCATGATTCGTGTATTTAATCCAGCATATCCAGAAGGAGTAATGTTGGCAATTTTACTGATGAATGTATTTGCTCCAACAATAGATCATTATGTTATTCAATCAAGCATCACTAGAAGAAAGAAACGTTTATCTACCGCTACGGTTAAATCAGCTTAATTATGAATAGAGATAGTAACGCATATACTTTTATATTCGCAGGAATTATGGTTGTTATTGTTGCTTCGGCTTTGGCCTTTGCTGCAACATCTTTACAGCCTATTCAAGCTAAGAATATAAAAATCGAAAAAATGCAAAACATTCTTGCTACTATTGGTATCGAAGCTTCTAAAGAAGAGGCAGAAGAAACATACCATAAGTATATTAAAGAAGAGATTGCATTAGATAACAAAGGTGAAGTTAAAACAGATGTGGAAGCATTTAAAATTGACTTAGCCAAAGAGGTTAAAAAAGACGAAGACAAACAGCGTTTTCCGTTGTATGTTGCAGATGTTGAAGGAGAGAAATATTATGTTATTCCACTTAGAGGTGCCGGACTATGGGACGCTATTTGGGGATATGTATCTTTAGAATCAGACATCAATACAGTAAAAGGAGCAGTTTTTGATCATAAAGGGGAAACTCCTGGACTTGGTGCAGAAATTACACAAGCTTGGTTTCAAAAGAGATTTGAGGAAGAAAAGATTTATGATGAGTCTGGTAACTTCGTTGGAATCACTGTACAGAAAGGATATTCTGGAGGTAATGACAAGGATGATAATGCTGTAGATGCTATTTCCGGAGCAACAATTACTGGAGATGGTGTTACGCAAATGATCCAAAAAAGGTTAAAGTATTACCTTTCTTATCTTAAAAAAGAGAATTCTAAAGTAGCTTTAAAATAATTATGATGGCTGATACTAAAAACAAAAAAGAGAAATCACCTGTGGTGCTTTTTGTAGCTGAAGAAAAAGAGCCACTTTTCTCTAAGAAAAACAGAAAATTATTATCGGATCCTTTAAATGATAATAACCCGATTACTGTTCAGGTATTGGGAATTTGTTCTGCACTAGCAATTACGGTTCAATTAAAACCATCTATTGTAATGGCAATTGCCGTTATGGTGGTAATGGCTTGTAGTAACGTTATCGTTTCTTTAATTAGAAATCTAATTCCAAATCGTATTCGTATTATCGTTCAGTTGGTAATTGTTGCGGCTTTGGTAATTTTGGTAAACGAGGTGCTTAAAGCATATGCTTACGATGTGAGTAAAGAACTTTCGGTATTCGTAGGACTTATTATAACCAACTGTATTGTAATGGGACGTTTAGAAGCTTTCGCTTTAGCAAACAAACCATGGAGATCATTCTTAGATGGAATAGGGAATGCAGCAGGTTACGGTTTAATTCTTATTATCGTTGCTTTTTTCCGTGAGCTATTAGGGTCAGGAAAATTATTAGGATTTGAAGTTCTAGGACATAAAGGAGCTACAGTAGCAGAATCTACAGGATTATATGCTATGGGGTATGAAAACAACGGATTGATGTTGTTATCTCCAGCGGCTCTATTAGTAGTAGGGGTGATCATCTGGATCCAACGTTCTAGAAATAGAGAACTAATCGAAAAAAATTAAGTAGCACGCTTATCAAAAAATAATAAAATGGAATACGTAAACCTTTTTGTAAGAAGTATTTTTATTGAGAACATGATTTTCGCCTATTTCTTGGGGATGTGTTCTTATCTAGCGGTTTCTAAAACAGTAAAAACTGCAGTAGGTTTAGGAGCTGCTGTAATTTTCGTTTTAGCAATCACAGTACCAATAAACTTCTTGTTAGATAACTATTTATTAAAACCTGGAGCTTTAACTTGGTTAAGTCCAGAATATGCAAATATCGACTTGAGTTTCTTAAGTTTTATCATGTTTATTGCGGTAATCGCATCCATGGTACAGTTAGTAGAGATGATTGTAGAGAAATTTGCACCAGCACTTTATGGAGCCCTAGGTATTTTCTTACCACTTATTGCGGTAAACTGTGCAATCCTTGGAGGTTCTTTATTTATGCAACAGAAAGATTTCGGAGGAGTATCCGAAGCTGCTGTTTATGGATTAGGTTCTGGAGTGGGTTGGTTCTTGGCAATTCTTGCAATTGCTGCAATTAGAGAGAAAATAACATACTCAAATGTTCCAGCTCCATTAAGAGGATTAGGAATTACTTTTATCATAACAGGACTTATGGCACTTGGTTTCATGAGTTTTATGGGAATTAAATTATAAATCTTATTAGTAAAAGCATATGGATTATTCAGTAATCATAGCAAGTTTAATAGTATTCTTAACACTAATTTTTTTATTGGTTATTATATTATTACTTGCCAAGGCCAAGCTGGTACCTTCTGGTCCTGTTACCTTAAAAATTAACGGAGAAAAAGATGTTGAGGTTTCTTCAGGAGGAACGTTATTATCAACATTAGGAGACAATAAAATATTCTTACCATCTGCATGTGGAGGTGGTGGTACTTGTATCCAATGTAAATGTGTTGTAGAAGAAGGAGGAGGAGAAATCCTTCCTACAGAAGCTCCACACTTTACACGTAAAGAGATAGCAGAAGGATGGCGTCTTGGATGTCAAGTTAAAGTAAAACAAGACATGGTAATCGAAGTTCCTGAAGAGGTATTCGGTATCAAGAAATGGGAAGCAGAAGTTGTTCGTAACTGGAACGTTGCCTCTTTTATTAAAGAGTTTGTAGTACGTCTTCCAGAAGAAATGGACTACCAAGCAGGAGGGTATATTCAAATTGAAATACCACCAGTAGAAGTAGACTTTAAAGATTTCGATATTACTGCGCATCCAGAGGAGCATGACGATCCTAAGAAATTTCAATTGGAGTGGGATAAGTTTAACTTATGGCCATTAAAAATGAAAAATAGTGAAACTGTAGAGAGAGCTTACTCAATGGCTTCTTACCCTGCAGAAGGAAGAGATATCATGTTGAACGTTCGTATTGCGACTCCACCATGGGATCGTAATAAAAATGGATGGATGGATGTAAACCCAGGGGTTGCTTCATCTTTTATCTTCTCTAAGAAGGCAGGAGATAAGGTTACAATTTCAGGACCTTATGGAGAGTTCTTCATCAATCCAAGTGAATCAGAAATGCTTTATGTAGGTGGTGGAGCAGGTATGGCGCCAATGCGTTCTCACTTGTATCACTTATTCAAAACATTAAAAACGGGTAGAAAAGTGACTTACTGGTATGGTGGTCGTTCTAAAAGAGAGCTTTTCTATACTGAGCACTTTAGAGCTTTAGAGAGAGATTTCCCTAACTTTAAATTTTACATCGCTTTATCAGAACCTTTAGAGGAAGATAACTGGAAAGTAAAAGAAAATATAGACGATGAAGGAGATGGATTTGTAGGGTTTGTTCACCAAGTGGTAATAAACAACTATTTAGATCATCATGAAGCTCCAGAAGATATAGAATTCTATTTCTGTGGACCTCCTTTAATGAACAAAGCCGTTGAAAAAATGTGCGACGATTTTGGTGTTCCACCAGAGAATGTACGTTTCGATGACTTTGGAGGATAAACAAAGTATATAAATTATTAAAATCGGCTACTAGAAATAGTAGCCGATTTTGTTTTTAATAATCACCTGTAGTAGTTACTCTCTCTTTATTTTATGGGAGCATGATGTTTGTTTTGTATTAGCAGTTGCTGTTGCCCGCTTTTCCTACTACACACCAGACTAAAAAAAGTCTGGTGGGGTAGCACGTTCAATCGGGGCTAGTAGCTAATGCTATTTTTATTTGGTTTCCTGTTTTGGATTGTAATTATAACTCTTCATAAGACGAATAAATTCAGAACGGTATCCTTGGTTGTCTTTTCCTTTGTTTTGTTCAGCTATATTAATAATTTCATCTTTTGTAACTCCGTTAAGGTAGTCAGAATCTCTTAAATACATTCCCCACATTGCAACAGCTGCTGCAAAATTGTAATCGCTATTAGTCTTTGTATGTTCATCCTTTACGGTTTCTATAATTTCTTTGCTAGTATCGCCATCAGGTTTTTTATATCTAAAGCGTACGGTTAACAATTCGTCATTATATTTATTTGTAGGGCTTGTTTTAGTGTATTTAAGGCTATCTATACCTTTTAAGTATTTACTATCTACTCCAGCAGGAATAAGTTCATATAAAGCCGTTACTGTATGTCCGCTCCCAAGTTCTCCAGCATCTTTTGTATCGTCTTTAAAATCTTCATCGTTTAGCAGTCTATTTTCATAACCTATCAAACGATATGCTTTTACTTTATTAGGATTAAATTCCACTTGTATTTTTACATCCTTAGCAATTGTATACAGTGTACCGCCAAATTCTGTTCCCAATACGCGTTGCGCTTCTTGCATGGTGTCGATATATGCATAATTTCCATTTCCTTTGTCTGCTAATGTTTCCATTTTAGAATCTTTATAATTTCCCATTCCAAATCCTAAACAAGTTAAGAATACGCCACCTTCACGTTTCTCTTCTATTAAATCTTCCATTTCCTTATCGCTCGACGGGCCTACATTAAAATCTCCATCTGTTGCTAGAATAATTCTATTGTTCCCATTTTTAATAAAATTCTCTTCCGCAGTTTTATAAGCTAGTGATAAACCTTCGCCGCCAGCTGTAGAACCTCCAGCTTCCAATTTGTCTAAAGCTTCCAAAATTTTATTTTTATCCTTACCCGATGTAGGAGGTAATACCAAACCAGATGCGCTTGCATATACAACAATGGAAACCATGTCTTCTGGTCTTAATTGATTAACCAATAGTTTGTATGCTGATTTTAATAATGGAAGTTTATTGCTAGCATTCATAGATCCAGAGACATCTATTAGAAAAACTAAATTAGAAGCTGGAATATTCTCTAACGGGACTTCTTTTCCTTTGATTCCTATTTTGATTAGCTCATGTTTTTCATTCCATGGAGTTTTATTTAAAGTTGTTTCAATAGAAAAAGGATCTTTCCCGCTAGGTTGCTTATAATCGTAATTAAAATAATTAATAAGCTCTTCAGTTTTTATAGCGTCTGTAGGGATTTCCTCTCCGTTATTTATCATTCTTCTCATATTGCTATACGAAGCTTTGTCTACATCAATAGAAAATGTAGAAAGTGGTTTATAGTTTACTTGAAGAAATCCATTTTCATTTATTTCAGCATAACTTTCAGTGTTTACAGGTTGCGTTTCATAGCCAATTAAGCTTTGTTTCATCAATTTTTGGTCTTGAACGACTACGATTGCTTCAGAAGCTCTTGGAGGTGGAGGGGTAGTTCTAATTTGATCATTTATAGTTACAATTTCTTCTAGTTCTACTTGATCAGCTTCGAGTTTTACATTTATAATTTTATCATTAGATTTTACTTTCACCTCTTTTGTAAGCATCCCAATATAGGAGAATACCAAAATATCTCCAGTTTCAGCTTTTAAAGTGTAATTACCATCAAAGTCTGTATGAGCAGTTGTTTTAGTGTTTTTTATCAGAATATTCACCCCCGGCAGCCCTGTGCCATCATTTGCATCGGTTACTTTTCCGCTTATAGTTTTTGTCTGCGCACTCATTAAAGTAGTGGCTAGTGAGAATAGAAGAATGTATAATGGTTTCATAAAATAAAGATTTTCAGTTTATTGAGGAAAATCAAGTATTGTGCCAAATAAAAAATGCGAATGTTTCTTGTGTGAAAAGGATTATTAAAAAAGTTTGCTACGGAGCAAATAGAATTGGGAGTATATCAGAAAGATTTATGTATTTTTGCGACATATTTTATATGTGCAAAAGGCAATAGTAATAGCGCAATAAATCAGTATACTGAAAAGATATTATTATGTTAGAGGAATTTACAGAACAAGAACTTCATAATTTAGCTATGAATGTTGTTGGTAAAGATATAGAGAAGCAAGGGTTTGAGTTTATCTCTGTAAATAGCCAGCTTAAAAAGGATCCTCAATTTGTATGTTTAAAAAATAAGAAGCTTCATTTTATAGTTGTAAAAGCTATTCTTTATCCTGATAATCCTGAAAAATACAACGTTACTTATATGGAAACCATGCGTGCGCATGCGTTAAAATTTAAGGCGCGTACTTTTTTTGCTGGAGTGGGAATTGCAAATGCAAAAGATTATGAGGCGCCAATTAAAAAAGGAGAAAAATATATAACTAATTATAATGGGATCATTGAAATCTAACTGGGGCTTTTCGTTAATATTTATATTAAGTTTATTTTTTATAGGGTGTTCGCAGACAGAGAGTGAGCCTAATTTTAAAACAGAACAAGGCTATGCTTTAGGGACTACATATACTATAAAATATGAGATTGAAAACGATAGTGTAAGTCTTAAACCTCAGATAGAGGCCGTTTTTGATACGGTAAATAAATCAATGTCTACCTATTTACCAACCTCAGATATTTCTGCAATCAATAGAGGAGATACCACTGTTGTGGTAGATAAGTATTTTGTAGAAGTTTTTATGAAGGCAAAAGAAGTATGGAGAAAAACAGGTGGTTTTTTTGATCCTACAATCGGTGCTTTAGCAAATGCTTGGGGTTTTGGTCCTGAGATGGCAATAGATCATATGGAAGCTCATGAGGTTGATAGTCTGTTGCAATTAACGGGTTTTAATAAAGTTTTTATGTCTGAAGGGCATACAGTGGTTAAGAAAAATAAAGATATCTACTTAGATTTTAATGCACTAGCCAAAGGGTATACTATCGACTTAATAGGGAGAATGTTTGATGAAAATGGTGTAGATAACTATTTAATTGAACTAGGAGGGGAGATTCTAACTAGAGGAAACAGTAAGAAAACGAACAAAATAAAAAATTGGGTTGTAGCTATAGATAGTCCAGTTCAAGATAATGAACAGCGTGTTTTAATTGCCAAAGTGCAATTAAAAGATAAGGCGATGGCTACAAGCGGGAATTACAGAAAATTTAGAGTGGATAAAGAAACAGGAGAGCATTATGTGCACATTATAAATCCGCTTACAGGATATCCTCAAAAAAGTAATGTGTTAAGTGTCTCTGTAGTTGCAAAAACATGTATGGTAGCAGATGCTTATGCTACAGCATTAATGGTAATGCCTTTAGATAAAGCAAAGGAACTTTTAAAAGAGACTCCAGAAATCGAAGCCTATATGATTAGTGCAGATAGAGATGGAGATCTTGTAGAGTATAAAACAAAAGGATTCCAAGAGCTACTTATCGAGTAAAGAAGCAACTTCTTTAAATTATTTGATAGGCTTAAAGCAAACGGGAATAATCTCATTTGGATTAAGGGCATACTTTTCTACCTGTTCTGGGGTCAATTCTGTTTTGGCATAATGAACTTCATGGACATCGAAACCTACATTTCTAAGTCGATCAAAATAATCTAGGCCATATACACGCACATGATCGTATTGCCCAAAAATTTCAGCACGTTTTTTTCTATCTACAATACTATCGTCTTCAAAGGTTTTTTCTCTTTGGATGTCTTGAGGAATTTGAAAAATACCCCAACCTCCAGGTTTTAGGACTCTAAAAAGCTCTTCCATCGCTTTTTTATCGTCTTTAATGTGTTCTAAAACATGGTTGCAAAGAATAACATCGTAAGAGTTGTCTTCAAAGGGAAGATCACAAATATCTGCTTTAACATCTGCTAAAGGAGATTCTATGTCTGTAGTTGTATACGTTAAGTTTTTTAGCTTTTTAAAACGTTTGTAAAACGCTTGTTCGGGGGCAAAGTGTAAAAGTTTTAAAGGCTTAGAAAAGAAATCGGTTTCTGTTTTTAAATAAAGCCATAGCAAGCGATGTCTTTCTAAAGACAATGTTCCTGGGGCTAGCACATTATTTCTTTGTTGGCCATATCCATACGGCAAAAACGATTTAAAGCTTTTGCCGTCTATTGGATCTGTATATGTATTGCCTTTATAAATAGCTACAATAAGTGGGCGTACCCAATAGCTTAGTCTAATTAGTAAAGGTCTGGGAACCGTGTTTAAAACGAATTTGAAGAGCTTTTTCAAAAGAGAATCTATTCGGTTACTACATTTTTAAATTCGTCTTCTTCGTTGCTTGTAATTCCTAAAGCATCATAGACATATTTAAAAGTAGAAAGAATTTCAGGTTTCCCGTTTATTAATGCTACATCGTGCTCAAAGTGAGCGCTTGGTTTACCATCTGCAGTAACTATTGTCCAACCGTCTTTTAATTGCTTAATGCGGTGTGTTCCTAAATTTATCATTGGCTCGATAGCAACTACCATTCCTTCTACAAATTTCTTACCGCGACCTCTTTTACCATAGTTTGGCATTTCTGGATCTTCGTGCATCTTTTTACCTAAGCCATGGCCTACAAGTTCTCTAACAACACCGTAGCCTTCTTTTTCACAGAAATTCTGAATAGCAAAACCTACATCGCCAACGCGATTACCTATTTTAAACTCTCGGATTCCAACGTAAAGAGATTCTTTAGTGATATCTAAAAGTTTTTTGGTTTCTGGTGCTACTTCTCCTATTTCGAAGGTATAGGCGTGGTCTCCATAGAAACCACTTTTTAAAGCTCCGCAATCAACAGAAACTATATCTCCTTCTTTTAATGGAACATCGGTTGGAAGTCCGTGAACTACCGCTTCGTTTGTACTTGTAAGTAGGGTAGATGGACAACCATATAAACCTAAAAACCCAGGTTCTGCTCCTTGATCTCTTATATATTGCTCTGCAATTTTATCTAAATGTTTCGTAGTTACACCCGGTTTTATCTCTGTAGCCAACATTCCTAATGTTTTAGAAACAATAAGGGCGCTTTCTCTCATTAATTCAATTTCCTCGAGTGATTTTATCTGAATCATAGTGCGTTTTTTTAAACTGAGAATTATTTTCTGAATTGTTAATCTCATACCAAGGTGCAAAAATAAGTATTATTTTTTGTTTTGAATGAGTATGGCGGTAACAATTAAAAAAGCTAGATAGACTCGCAAGCGATTGCTTATAGCCCTGACAGAGCCAACTACCGTGTAGTGGTGAAGGCAGGCAACAGCTTCTGCTGTATTATGTATGTTAGGGCTCCTTATAAAAGCTGAAAATATATAGCAAAAGGGTATAAAAAAAGGACTATCTCAAATTGAAATAGTCCTTTAAAATTAGTTATAGAAAGTATTAGTTCTGTACTTTCTTTTTGAATTTATCGAAATCAGAATCTCCTTGTTTTTTAGGCCATGAGTTATTCTCCGTATCGATATCTGCAGTTTCTGCTTTTGGATCTACCACAATGCTTGTAATTGCTTTGTCTGTAGCGATCACTTTTTTAACCTCTTTGTCGTTCTTTCTCCAAACTTCTACAGGATATGTAATGTTTTTTGTAGTACCATCTTCGTAAGTATATTCTACGATAAGTGGCATTGGAATTCCTCCTGGTTTGTTAAAAGTAACTTCGTAGAAGTACTTAGGAGCTTCCATGTTATTTCTTTCCTGTGGAGTGAAATTATCCATTAAATACTCATTAACAGACTTGAAGTTTTCTTGTTCAGATTTTTTAGCAACTTCATTTTTGTAGTCATCACTATCTTCAGCAACAAGGTAAACTAAATCTGGAAGTTCAGATTCTGACATTCCTCTTTGCTCTAAAATCTCTCTGATACGAGCGTTTGGAGTTGAAGAAACATAGTATTTCTTAACATCTTGAACACCGATATCTACAAAGTCTGTGCTGTAGAACCATCCTCTCCAATACCAATCTAAATCTACTGCAGAAGCATCTTCCATAGTTCTAAAGAAATCTTCTGGAGTAGGATGCTTAAACATCCAACGTTGTGCGTATGTCTGGAATGCATAATCGAATAACTCAGGTCCCATTACTGTTTCTCTAAGTATATTTAGAGCAGTAGCAGGTTTTCCGTATGCATTAGCTCCCAATTGGTAAACGTTCTCTGGATTGGACATGATTGGAGCGATAAAATCTTGATCTCCTTTCATATAATCTACAATTTTAGATGGCTCTCCTCTTCTAGAAGGATATTTTCCATCTGGACCAACAGCTTCTGGATAGTTTTTTGCAAACTCTTGCTCTGCTAAATACTGGCAGAAAGTATTGATACCTTCGTCCATCCATCCCCACTGACGCTCATCTGAGTTTACAATCATTGGGAAATAGTTGTGTCCTACTTCATGAATAATAACACTTATCATTCCGTACTTCACACGGTCGCTATAGTTTCCGTCTTCATCAGGACGACCATAATTCCAGCAAATCATAGGATATTCCATTCCTTGATTTTTTGCATGAACAGAAATAGCCTTAGGATAAGGATAATCGAATGTGTGGTGTGAATATGTTTTCAATGTTTGAACAACTGCTTTTGTAGAATATTCTTCCCAAAGTGGATTCCCTTCCTTAGAATAAATAGAAACAGCCATTACTGTTTTTCCATTATTCATTTTAACAGCTTGCTGCTCCCAAATATATTTTCTTGAAGTAGTAAAAGCAAAATCACGAACGTTTTCTGCTTTTAATTTCCAAGTTTTTTTATCAGTAGAATGTCCTTTTTCGTTTTGTCTAGCTTCGCTTTCAGTAACGATAAAAACAGGTTTTGAGTATGATTTTTTAGCATCTTCATAACGATCATACATCGCATCAGAAAGTACATCTTTAGGATTTTGAAGTACTCCAGTACCATCTAAGATATGATCTGAAGGTACCGTAATATTAACTTCGTAGTTTCCGAACGGAAGTGCAAATTCTCCACTTCCCCAGAACTGATGGTTTTGCCATCCTTCTACGTCGTTATAAACAGCCATACGTGGAAAAAACTGAGCGATTACGTAGTTTTTATTTCCATCAGGAAATTCTTCATATCCACTTCTTGCTCTATCTACAAGGTGGTTGTTTACATTATACCACCACTTAATTTCGAAAGAGAATTTTTCTCCTGGCGCAAGTGGCTTGTCTAAATCTACACGCATCATCGTTTGATTGATTGTGTATGGTAAGTTTTTACCTTTTGTGTCTTTTACATGTTGGATGTTAAAACCACCATCAAAAGGAGCTTTGTAGTATTTACTAGCGAAACTAGCAGTTTCTTCTGCTGGAGGAACACCGCCACCATCTCTAAGTGGAGATTTAGAATCTTTAGCTCTTACGTTTTGATCTAACTGAACCCATAAAAACTCTAATTTATCTGGAGAGTTATTTGTGTAAGTAATAGTTTCTTCTCCGGTAAGCTTCTGAGTATCGTCGTTTAATTCGATATCCATTTTATAGTCTGCTTGCTGTTGGTAGTAAGCAGGACCTGGAGCTCCAGAACCAGTACGGTACATATTTGGAGTTGCAAACTCCTCATACATTTGTCGGAATTTGTTTGTGTTTGTGTGGCCTTGTTCTCGTTCTTTATTACCGTTTTCTTGAGCGAAAACAATACTAAAAGACAAGAAGCAAAAGCCTGCTAATAGGTACTTGAATTTGTGCATAGTTTGTTTAGAAATAAATTAGGATTGAAAATTAAATAATTTGAACTTTTTATAGGGCTAAACTTACAGTTTTAACATAGCTTTATCATTCTGTTTTATCAGCATAAAACTTTTCTTATGGTCATTGATATTAATGTGTACTACATTTTGTTGTTCTGGATAAACATCAAATAAAACTTTACTTTCTACACTGATAGATTTTATTTTTTTAGATTTTATTTTCGGAATTTCAAGATAACATTTCATAACATCTACATCGTATTCTTTTCCAATAAAATTCCAAGTAACTTCTTCTCCATTTATAGAGACAATAAACTTTTCATGAAGGTATTTTTCAATATAAGAATCTATATTTTTAAGTTCTTCTTTAGTTTTTAGTTGCGCATCGATCCCGTAGCGTTCTTTAAAGAGCTTTTCTAAGTCGTCTATAAAATAGCGCGATATCATCTGTATAGCTTGATCCTCTTCAGCGTAGTTTATATCTGTTACACTTAGATAAAACTTATGATAGATACCAAAACTAAGTAAAGGAAGGATTAATAAGAGAACTATATATTTTTTCATTTCTATTCTAATTCATTTAAAAGTCTAAAGTCATAACTTTTGGCTTTCATATATTCCAAAATGGTAAGTGCGTCTTTATCTTGAATTTCTTCAAAAATAGGGTCAACAGCACAAAAGTACATAAAGCGATCAATATAGTCTTCTGGAATTTCTAAATCTTTAACATAAAAGTCAACCTCAAAAATCTCTTTTGTATCTGCGGTCTTGGCATCTAGTTTCTGAAGTTTTATAAGTTTTTTTATTTTTTTAATCTTCCCATTTATAGTATTTAGGAGTAGATCTAGTGGACCGCTAGACGCAGTGTATAGCATTCTTTGCGCATGTGTTTTCTTTTTTACAGTAGCGTTTGGAAGGCCTAGTGATACAGAATTTATGGGGTTTTCTATTGGGTTGTTATTGATGTCTTTTGATAAATCTCCAGACAAACTATATGGAGTAATGGTTACTGAAGATAGTTCGTTTATTTTTTCTGAAAGTAGTACTTCTAAAAAATTACTTTCTAGTATTTCTTCCGTAACAGGAATTATTTTGATATTGTATTGAAGTGCTGAAAATACTAGAGTGTCTTTAGCACTCACATCGATTTCAAAAACTCCTTCATGATCGGTAATCGTTGAAATATTTGCTGTTTTATTAAGGATATAAATACCTTCGACCTCCGAATTAGAATTCGTGATTTTACCTTTCAAACTCGTTTTAAAAATTTGTCCGGAAGCAATGCTACATGCAAAAAGGAAAATAAAGGATAGTTTATTCTTCAGAGGCTTTAAGGGTGTTAAAATCTTTGCTTTGGTCAACTAAAAAATCGATGAGTTCAAATTCATGACTCCTTTTCATCAATGTCTGTGACGGAAGTTTGTCGTCTACATAAAATAGAAATTCATCAATCTGATCTTGTGGGATGTTTAAATCCATCACAAAAAACTCGTCATCATACACCTGTCTTAATACTTGGCTTGGTAGTAATACTTTCGACTGGTCCTGGTTTTTATCTTTGTTAGAATTAAATAGTGCTTTGTAGATGTTTACAAAATTGATTCCATTTTTCATCCCTCTCTGGCTCACAGGAATTGCATAATTTGTTACCTCAGTAGATTTATCCGTATAATAATCTACTTGCTTAAATTCTTCATTCTTCAGTTCTATGTATGCCTGTCTGTCTTCTGGAGTTACAATTACTTGATCTAATTCTGTTATTTTCTCATTTACTTCAACTACTAAACGATTATTCTTTAGGATTTCTTCCGTAATTTCTACCGTTTTCATTTGGTAATTCATAGCTGTAAAAGCAAGCTTATCTCCATTTTTTACTCTTATTTCAAATTCCCCTTGCTCATTTGTAATAGTAGCTCTTTCAGTAGATATATTAATTACGTTTTCATTCGCAACACTTGTATTTCTATAAAGTACTTTTCCTCTTAATAACGTAGTTGCTCCATCTTGAGAGAAGATAAAAATAGGACTTAAAACGAATAGAAGTAATAGTAATTGTTTTTGCATTAGTTTAGTTTTGTTAAGTAAATAAATCATATCCCGATGAAATATAAAAGAAAGTCGTGGTAATCTTTTGTTAAATCACGCTATATGTATTAGTGTGAATTCTAGTCCGAAAATAACAGTTACAGAGATATTTTTAGATAATTAAAAAGGTTTATAAAAGTTCTTACATAAATTTACAAAAAATCTTCAAGCAAAAAACATGAAAAATTTACTTATAGCAAGTACTTCTACCGTGCATGGGAGCAGTTATTTAGAATATATTTTAAGCGACCTATCAGAATTCTTTAAAGATATAGATGAGATTATTTTTATTCCGTATGCTCGCCCAGGGGGAATTTCTCATGATGAATATACGGCGGTAGCCCAGAAGGGATTTGCTACAATAGGTAAAAAAATTATAGGACTTCATACCTTTTCTAATCCAGTTGAAGCTCTAAAGGAAGCAAAAGCAGTATTTACAGGGGGAGGTAATACATTCTTATTAGTAACTCAGCTTTATAAAAATGATGTAATGGCAGTTTTAAGAGCGCGTATTTTTGAAGGGATGCATTATTTTGGAACCAGTGCAGGAGCTAATATAACTGGGCTAACGATGCAAACTACCAACGATATGCCTATTATTTATCCTCCGAGTTTTAAGACTTTAGGAGCGGTACCTTTTAATATAAATCCGCATTATTTAGATCCTGATACCAAGAGCACTCATAAAGGGGAAACTCGAGAAACTAGAATTAAAGAATTTCATACAATTAATACGCAACCTGTAATTGGCCTCCGAGAAGGGAGTTGGTTGGAAGTAAAAGATGAACGTATTTATTTGAGAGGGACATTGCAAGCTAGAATCTTTGAGCAAGGCAAAGAGCCTTATGAAATAGCTAGTGGGAGCGAGGTGAAGTTTTAAAATACCATAAGAATGTATGTTTATTTTGTGTTTTTAGGGGAAAAACGCCCTTTTTTCGAAAATATACTAAATTTGATTCTTAAAATTTTCTTAATTCGTTTTTTTTTTTAAGCTTGAGTAATTCATTAATAAAAGTGCACTTTATAGATGGTTTAATAATTATTTAATTAACCTTTTAAATTTAGAAATTATGAAAAAAGTATTTGGAATTTTGGCAGTAGTATTGTTTTCTAGTAGTAGTTTGAGTGCATCTGTTGTAATGCAAAGTACAGACTGTTGGGCTGTAGCAGAAGCGGCAGAAGCCGCATGTTCAGGAGGAGCACAAAATCATGTAGTTTTTGCAGCAGCATTCGATGCATGTTGGAGTCAGCAATAAATCTTAACTTAGGTGCTCTTGATTTGTAATCTCATTAGCACCTAATTTTAATTAAATGAAGGAATGAGGTTAAAGAATTATATTAATGTAGTACTCTTAATTTTTACATTTTCAATATATGGCCAACAAACACATGTTATTACTTATGGTGTTACATCAAATATAGATTTTGGGAAAATTAAGATAAATCAAGTAAAAGAAATGATGCTAGAGGTTGAAAATGAAATTTCAAACTATGAATTCGAATTGGTAGTTAATAAAAATCAATCTACTTTTAAGAAGAAAAAAAGTTTGGATAATGACTCTAATAATGAAAGAATATCTTTAATCGCTATAGCTATGTGCCATGCTGACCAACAATGGTATTTTGATGCCTCCAATAATATTCAATTATGTTATAGAGAGATTTTTGGTGAAAAATTCCTTATAAGTAATAACATTGAAGAGAGTCCATGGGTTTTAACAAACGAAACTAAAATAATTGGAGGTTACAAAGCATATAAGGCAAAAACAACAAGAACCTTTATAGGCTCGAATGGTTTACAGGAAGGAGATGTGGAAGCGTGGTATACCCCAAAAATAGCAATGAACCATGGGCCTTTAGGCTTTGTAGGGCTTCCGGGCTTAATTATTGAGTTATCTATTCAAAATACAACTTTTCAATTGGCAGAAATTAAGAGTTTAAAGAAAGGGGAGATAGAACCACCTACACAGGGGATTAAGATTACGGAGACTGAATTTCTGAAAATGGCAGAAGATAAGGTTGCAGGGTTCAGAGAAAGTTACGGAAGAGATTAATGCAAAATAAGAATTATTCTATTTTAAAATTTCATACAACCCTAATATTTTTGTTAGGGTTTTCTTTCGTGCTTTCAGCTCAAGAGATAAAAGTAAGTGGGTTTATAAAAGATAGTTTAAATGCTTTACCCAATGCCAATATCTTGGCAATTCCGTCAAGCGAAAATGTAAAAATGACTTTTGCTATAAGCAACCAAAATGGAGTTTATGAATTGACATTACAAGCAAATGCTTCTTATGAATTACAAATTAGTTATTTGGGGTATCATCCTATTAAGTTTTCTGTAACTACTTCTGAAGAAAACATTATAAAAGATTTTATATTAAAAGAAAGCGCAAACGAGCTTGATGAGGTAGTACTTAATTATAAGATACCCCTAGTAGTAAAAAAAGATACACTTCTATATTCCGTAGAGAGTTTTACAGACGGCAAAGAACGCAAGCTTAGAGAAGTACTGAAAAAACTACCAGGAGTGGAGGTTGATAAAGCGGGGAATGTTACTGTGCAGGGTAAAAAAGTAACTAAAGTATTGGTAGAAGGTAAAACGTTTTTTACTGGAGATAGTAAGTTGGCTGTAAACAATATACCAGCAGATGCGGTAGATAAAGTGGAAGTCCTCGATAATTACAGCGAGATACCGATGCTAAAAGGCTTGCAAGATTCCGATGAAATGGCAATGGATATAAAGCTAAAAGAAGATAAGAAAGACTTTATTTTTGGGGATATAGAAGTAGGTGGAGGTATAAAAGATCGCTACGTAGTGCATCCTAATTTATTTTATTACAGTCCAAAAACAAATGTGAACGTAATAGGGGATTTTAATAATACGGGGGAGAAAAGCTTCACTTTTAAAGATTATATAGATTTTGAGGGTGGCTATGCAAGTCTAATGAGCGATAGTGGGGCTTCTTTTGATCTTTATAACAGCGATTTTGCTAAGTATTTGAGTAATCAGGACTATAAAAGTAATACTAATAACTTTGGAGGTTTTAATATTAGGCAGTCATTCAGCGATGTAACTGATGTTAATGCATATGTGATAGCATCGGATTCAAAAACAGAGACGCAAACAACGACCTTTAATGAGTATACGTCTGAAGAGGAGTTTTTAGAGGAAAGAAATAATCAAAACCGCATTGATAATTCTTTTTTGTTAGGGAAAGTAACATTAGATTATGAGCCTTCTTATGAAGAAGATTTAAAACTTAATAGTACTATAAAATTATCTAAGAGTAATGCAGATGGAGCAATCACTACGGTAAATCCTTTTCAAAACAACGAAATAGCAACTAAGACAGCTATTGAAAGTATTGATTTTACACAAGATATTAGTTATACACGAAAGTTAAGTAAAGATCACACGGGAACACTTCAATCTAACTTTAATTATAATGAAAGCACTCCAACAACTAATTGGTTGACAAATCAAGAAATTCTTCAAGGAATATTGCCGTTAGAAAATGATTCTTTATACAATATCATTCAAAATAAAAACAGTCAACGGTTTAATTTCGATGCTGCTGTGAAAGACTATTGGGTATTAAATAATTTCAATCATTTATATACCTCTTTAGGTATGAAATTTGAACGTAGCAATTTTTTCTCAGATGAATATCAAAGAGTAAGTTCTGGAGAAGAAAATAGTTTTGTAGATAATAGTTTTGGGAATGATATTGATTTTAATTTTTCAGATGTTTTTATAGGAATGGAATATAAATTCCAACGTGGAATATATATATTTAAACCTGCATTATATTATCATTTTTATAATTGGCAGACCTATCAAGTTGATAGTGAAAATAATTCAAAAGGACTTTTATTGCCTCAGTTTACTTTTAAAGCTGAAATAAGGAATAGTGAAAAGGTGAATTTTAAGTATGGACTAAAAGCAAGTTTTCCATCGGCGAGTGAGTTAGCAGATAGAAATAGGTTAAGCAGTTTTAATTCTGTTTTTAGAGGGAATGCACTTTTACAAAATAGCCTTTATCACTCTTTCTCATTGAGTTATTATAAGTTTAGCTTATATAAAAATTTAATGATAAATGGGAGATTAGGGTATAATAGAAAGGAGAAATCATTTAAGAGTCAAACTATTTTAGACGGGATAGAACAATACTCTACATTGGTAATGTTTACGAATCCTGAGAATAATTTTACAGCAAATGGTAGAATTAGTAAAAAAATAAATAGTTTAAAATATACAATAAGGGCAAGTTATAGCTATAATGATTTTTATCAGCTAGTAAACGATATAACTACCCAAAATAACTCTGAACAGACTTCTTTTACAGCAAGTATAAATACATATTTTAATAAGCACTGGCCAGAATTAAATGTGGGATACACAAAAGATTTTAATAATTATAAAACACCTAGCTTTAATACAGAGTTTACGAACGATGAATTCTTTGGAGAATTAGAATATGATTTTTTAAAGGATTTTAAATTTACTTTTGATTATTCTAGGGCTAAATACCAAAATAAAGAAGAGGACATAAAGAACATTTTTGATATAGGAAATACTTCTTTGTATTATCAGAAAGAAGATAGTGCGTGGGGTTTTGAGATTAAGGCTACAAACTTATTTGATGTGCAGTACAAGCGAACAAACTCTTTTTCAGACTTCTTAATCTCAGATTCAAGAACGTTTATTCTTCCTAGAATGGTATTATTTAAAGTTAGCTATAAACTCTAATTAATCTGATTTGTTTTTGAAGAAGTAGCTACGAGCCTATTTATTTCGCTAAGCTCTTCTTTAGTAAGGTCTCTCCATTCTCCAACGGGAATATCCAACGATACATTCATAATGCGAGTACGCTTTAAAGCAGTTACATTATAGCCTAAAAACTCACACATTCTACGAATTTGTCGGTTTAATCCTTGTGTGAGGATGATTTTGAAGGTTTTGGAGTCTATTTTTTCGACCTTACATTTTCTAGTAATCGTATCTAGAATCGGGATTCCATTTCCCATTCTTTTAATGAAGTCATCCGTTACTATTTTATCGACAGTAACAATGTATTCTTTTTCGTGTTTATTTCTACCACGTAAAATTTTATTTACAATATCTCCATCATTAGTTAGGAAGATGAGTCCTTCACTAGGTTTATCTAACCTCCCGATAGGAAATATGCGCTTTGGGTAGTTTATATAATCAATGATATTATCTTTTTCAACGCGGGTGTCGGTAGTGCAAACAATGCCGATAGGTTTATGGAAAGCGATATATACAAAATCTTCTTTAGGTTCTGCAATAAGTTTACCGTCAACACGAATCTCATCATCAGCGCTAACTTTAGTTCCCATTTCTGGTATGGATCCATTTACGGTAATACGTCGCTGTTGGATAAGTTTATCGGCAGCTCTACGAGAGCAGTAGCCTACTTCGCTTAAATACTTATTGATTCTTGTTACTTCCTTTTCCATATCCCTTAAAGGTACATATTTTCCATAAAAAAAGCCCAACTTTTAAGTTAGGCTTTTAGAGCGAGAGACGAGGTTCGAACTCGCGACATTCAGCTTGGAAGGCTGACGCTCTACCAACTGAGCTACTCTCGCATTCGTGAGGGCAAATATAAAGAAACTCCTCTTTTCTATCCAAAGAAAATCGTGATTTTTTTTAAAGAATATCAATTGTTTTTAATTATTTAAAAGATAAAATTAGTCAACTGCTTGTAGATTAAAATTATACGTCTAATGGGTTTTATCTGAATTTGGAATGAATACGTGCTGTTTTATGGATGCTTATCATTTTTCAGAAGAAAAAAATCTTTCCAATGCTATATATTGCTGATTATGTATTTTACATTTTAAAGAATAGCACTACCTTTAATAAGTTTTAAAATTAAAAATCATGGAATTTAATATTCAGCAAGAAGAATCGGCCAGTAAAGGTAGATTCTATATTGAAGAAGGTAATAAAACATTGGCAGAAATGACATATTCTGTGGCTGGTACAGATAAGATAATTATAGATCATACTGATGTGAGTGAAACACTAAGAGGACAGGGAGTAGGGCATAAGTTATTAGCTGCATTGGTGGAATATGTAAGAAGTAGAAACATAAAAGTGATTCCACTATGTCCGTTTGCAAAAGCACAGATCGAAAAGAATAAGGAATATCACGACATACTCGTTTAAATAGATTAGTTTGTATACAGTAAGAGAAATTAGTTCGGCGGAAGCGCATACAGTACGCCATCCAGTTTTACGAGAAGGGAAACCTTTTGAATCTGCTATTTTTCCTGATGATGATTATGAGGATACTTTTCATGTAGGTGTAACTATTGATGGGAAACCAGTTGGTACAGTCACTTTAATTAAAAAAGTGAATGCTATTTTTTCTGCTGATAATCAATACCAACTTCGTGGGATGGCAGTTTTACAGGATCAGCAGCGAAAAGGATTAGGGGTTTTATTGGTAAATAAAGCAGAGGAAATCATGCAAGAGCGTGGAGGGCGTTTTATTTGGCTCAATGCAAGAGAAATTGCAGTTCCCTTTTATAAGCAAATGGGGTACGAGATCTATGGAGATTCTTTTATAGTCCCTAAAGTAGGACTTCATTATTTAATGATTAAAGCTTTTTAGGAATTCCAAACCACTTCTATTGGTTAGTTTGCTTTCGTAAAAACCATTATTTTTGCAATAAAATTTAGCTATGCATTTTTTATCAGACGATATAGAAGATTACGTTACCAAGCATTCTGAGAACGAACCTGCAGTTTTAAAAGAATTGGATAGGGAAACAAATTTAACAACCTTGCAGCCAAGAATGTTAAGTGGTCACTTCCAAGGTCGTTTCTTAAGTCTTTTATCTAAAATGATATATCCTAAAGCAATTTTAGAGATAGGAACTTTTACAGGGTATTCTGCTATTTGTTTGGCGGAAGGAATGGCGAAAAATGGTACGCTATATACGATAGATATCAATGAGGAGTTACACGATTTACAGCGTAAATATTTTGACAAAAGCGGTTTTGGTGATCAGATAAAGCAATACGTCGGAGATGCGTTGGAAATTATTCCTGAGCTGGATACTAAATTTGACCTTGTATTTATAGATGCAGATAAGCCAAATTATGTAAATTATTTTGATCTTATTATAGATAAGATGAATCCTGGAGGTATAATTTTATCAGACAATGTATTATGGAGTGGAAAAGTGGTAGAGGAGCTCAAAAAGGGAGATAAAAGTACAGAGGCACTACTAGAATACAACAAAAGACTAAAAGAAGACCCAAGAGTAGAAACGGTATTGCTGCCTATTAGAGACGGTCTTACCTTAAGCAGGGTTCTCTAAAACCCATTTTTGATGAATTTTATTAAATATTAAAGCCATTAATACACCAACCAAGGCACCAACTAAAATATCTGATGGGTAATGAACTCCTAGGTAAAGTCTACTAGCTGAAAATAAAATAGGCCACAAGTAGCAAATGTAAATCCATTTATATTTATGCCTTAGGATGAGTACAAAGAATGTACAAACAGCAAAAGAATTGGCTGCATGTCCAGAGAAAAAGCTATAAGATGTAGGTTCTATGATGATTCGTAGCGCTTCAGAAAATTCATCATTTCCAGTAGGGCGAATTCTTCCAATTGTAGTTTTTACAAGATGTGTAAATCCGCTTGTAGTAAGAGCAACAGCAAGGCTTAAAAATAGTGTTTTATATAATCGAGCTTTCTTGTAAGTAAGGGAAATTAAGATTATAATAAATATATAAAAGGGAATCCATGTAAGGGGCTCTGTTATGATTTTCCAAAACCCATCATGATCTTCAACACCGAGATTGTTTAAGAAAATGAGAACATCCCGGTCATATTCCAGGAGTTTCTTTAGCATTAAAGTTTACGCTTTACAGAACCAGAAAAGTCTTCAATATCGTCTCTTACTTGCCCTATTTCTTTTTGAATGTCTTTTGTAAAACTAGTGTCGACTCCATTTTTGTCTGCGCTCTTCTGTATCTCAGACTTTACCTCATTAGTTGCATCTTTAAGTTGACGCATACCCTTTCCTAATCCTCTTGCGATTTCAGGGACTTTGTCCGCACCAAAAATCATCACTACTAAAAATAGGATGAATACAACTTCTCCTCCGCTAATAAATAAAAACATACTTTTTGTTTTTTGTCGACCTTTAAGTCATTACAAATATAATGAAGTTTATTACCAAAAATAAAAACTTTTAACGAATCAAATTAAATTATTCGGCGTAAGCGTTCTTGTAATCCTTTCCTTCAAGAATATTAAGCATATCTTTTTCTAAACTATCGATAGTATATTCTACAATTCGGTTTATTTCTTTACCGTCTTTATAAAATATTATTGTAGGAACATTAGTGATGTTTAATCCTTTTTCTAAATTGTCTGGAGTAGTTTTCTCACGAGACATTGTTATTAATTTAAAATCATCATATGTGTAACCAGCTTGATCCATTATTTTAAAAAAATGAGGAACTTCGCGCTGACTATCACTACACCAAGTACCCATAAAAATTTTAATTTCTTGATTTTTCACCAAGGGTTTTAGTGCATTTACAGTTTCTTCATCTGGAGTGTATTCACTGTAAGTACTTTCAAACCATTCGTTATGCGGTTCTTCTTTTAGGTCTTCTCTAGTGTGAAATCCTATGAGGATATCTTCTTCAGTATTTTCTTCTTGAACTACTGTAGTATTGGGGGTGGCATTCTCAGCTTTTTTAGTTTTCGTACCACATGAAAATGTAATTGCTGCCAATGCTAATATTAAAAATTGCTTTTTCATAAAATTTTTTATTGTTTTTCTTCTGAAAAAAGAAACATAATAGATTCCTATATACAGTCTTTTTAAAGCTTAGAACCTTACATTTAAAAAAGATAGTTAATAGGCTTGTATGTTGTAATTTTACCTTTTAAAACCATCAGATTGAGTGGAATCGAAAACCTACTAATTACTAATTTTAGTAAAACTTATTCAACTCCACTCAAAGAGATATGGTTTTAGTTTATTATAGCCTTAGGGATAATATTTCTAAGTTACTGAAACTATTTTTTATACCAATGCGTGTCTTGTCATAGCCTTTGGTTGTTCAATTCCCATCAGCTTTAAAATTGTAGGAGCAATGTCTCCTAAAACACCATCTTTAATTTCTTTAATATTCTCATCTACTAAAATTAAAGGCACTGGATTTGTAGTGTGTGCTGTATTTGGACTCCCATCTGGATTTATCATTGTATCACAATTTCCATGATCGGCAATTACAATTGTAGTGTATCCATTTTCTGTAGCGGTAGTAATTACATCTTGTGCACATTTATCTACCGCTTCACAAGCTTTAACAGCAGCTTCCATAATTCCGGTATGTCCTACCATATCTGGATTTGCAAAATTCAAGCATACAAAATCTACGTCTCCTTTTTTAAGTTCTGGAACAATGCTATCACGAATCTCGTAAGCGCTCATTTCTGGTTTTAAGTCGTAAGTAGCAACTTTTGGAGAAGGACAAAGTAAGCGCTTCTCATTAGTAAAAGGCTCTTCGCGACCTCCGTTAAAGAAGAAAGTAACATGAGGATACTTTTCGGTTTCAGCAATTCTAATCTGATTTTTACCAGCATTAGCGATTGTTTCTCCTAGCGTGTCGACAATATTGTCCTTATTATAAACGACATGAACATTTTTAAAAGTCTCATCATAATTTGTCATCGTAACAAAATATAAATCTAACTTATGCATGTTTTCTTCTGGAAAATCTTGCTGAGTAAGTGCTTGCGATAATTGTCTTCCTCTATCAGTTCGGAAATTAAAGAATATTAAAACATCTCCTTCTTCTACTTTTGCTATTGCATTATTATCTGCATCTTGAAGAGAAATTGGTTTAATAAACTCATCGGTAACACCATTATCATAGCTTTCTTGTATCGCTTCTAGTGCATTCTTATAAGCAGCACCTTGACCATTTACCATAAGATCGTACGCTAATTTTATACGTTCCCATCTTTTATCTCTATCCATAGCATAATAACGACCAATAACAGACGCTAATCTTGCGTTTGTTTTAGCACAATGTTTCTGGATTTCTTCAATAAAACCTTTACCACTTTGCGGATCTACATCGCGGCCATCAGTAAAAGCATGAACATATACATCTTTTAATCCGTAAGAATTAGTAGCGTTTAAAAGCCCTTCCAAATGCTTAATGTGAGAATGTACTCCACCATCACTTAAAAGACCTGCAAAATGTACTTTTTTGTTGTTTTCTTTAGCGTATTCGAAAGCTTTTTTAAGCTCCTCTTCTTTAGCTAAAGTGTTTTTTTCTACAGCTAGATTTATCTTTGCAAGATCTTGGTATACAATTCTACCAGCTCCCAAATTCATATGTCCAACTTCACTATTTCCCATTTGCCCTTCAGGAAGACCAACATTCATTCCGTCAGTTAGAAGGTTTGCATTAGGATACTTTTTATATAAAGAGTCTATAAAAGGAGTATTTGCCTTTTCTATTGCTGATATTTTTGGATCTGGAGATTTTCCCCATCCATCCAAAATCATAAGTATTACTTTTTTTTCCATTTCATAATTTATTATAACTCAAAGATAGCATTATAATAGATTTTATGGAAAGCTGGAAGCCCCTTTGTTACAAAACATGGCAAACTTTAAAATAATTTTAAAGAATCAATAGTTATGTAACAATCTGTTAGCATTAAAGTTAAAGATACGTTAAACCCTTCTTTTTGGTGAAACATTATAATTCTCCGTGCGTCTTTTCAATATAACCAGTAAAACTAGTAATCATGAAAAAGTTAGTATTTGTAGCCACTTTGTTCCTTGTAGTAGGAGTAACATTTGCACACACATCAAAAAACGAAAAAGCATTAGAAACTACTCATCAGGTTTCGCTAATTAAGACAACACCAAAAGTATCACCTTTCTGTATGTCTATTGTAAAGGGAGATTTTGAAACAGTTAAAAAGTTAATCGATTTAGGAGCGGATGTAAATTCTAAATCTAACGGATTAACACCAGCAATGTATGCAGCAAAATTTAATCGTGTAGACATTTTAGAATTGCTTATTTCTAATGAGGCAAATTTAAAAACTAAATGTTCAGGAAAAGGATTTACAGCCATGGATTATGCAGAGCTATCTAATGCTAAAGATGCAAAAGCTGTGCTGGAGAAAGCATTAAATTCTTAATCTCAGAGTTTAATTTATTTGATTTAGCGATCTAAAAAATCCCGCAATGAGCGGGATTTTTCTTTTTAATAACTTCCTTGCCAGTTCTTACCAACAAAGCAGTTTCTTCCAATATAGCTCATGCTACATTGGGAATCCGGTAAATAAGCGATAGAAAAATGCATAGATAGCAACCAAAATAAAAGCAAAGCATAACCATGCGAAGACTTTTAAAATTTTGGCGGCAAAAGCATTTTCTAGATCAGAAAAAGAACTACGATATAGCTCTTTTAAGAGTAGAAGTGTTGTCATACAAAATATTTAAAACTAATTAATAAATGATTTTTTAGCTTTAAATAGATTATTACAGAGTTAGAGTGTAGGGACTAAAAATTGGTTTACTCCCATAAAACTAAAGTATTTTAATGTAGATAAAAAGTGTTAAAGTTTAAGAAACGTTGAGGTACAATATTTCTAGTTAAAATGCAATATTATAGGGTTTTATACATTTCTATTGCTTCTTGGATTTTCTCGATTCTATTTTCAGGATCAGGGTGTGTACTTTGAAATTCAGGAACGCTATTTGGTCCGGAAGCACTTTTTAAAATCTTCATAACACTTATCATTTCTTCAGGTTTATACCCTGCTTCAATCATAAATTTTACTCCAAGATTATCACTTTCTAATTCATCATCCCTACCGTATTTCATATTAACAACATTGGCAATCATAGCTGCTATTTGTGTTGTAGATAAACTTTCACTCCCTACAGCAACTCCACTTAAAATACCTTGTGTAAGTCCTTGTTTAGACATTCTATCAGCCGAATGCCTTCCTGCGACATGACCAATTTCATGACCTAAAACGCCAGCCAATTGATCTTCATTTTCTAATTTAGAGTACAATGCGTAAGTGATAAAAACTTGCCCTCCAGGAAGAGCAAATGCATTTATTACCTCCGAATCTCCTAAGAGATGGAAATCGAATTGATAGGGACTTTCAGAAGCAATACTATATTTTACCAACTTTTCACCAACAGCATCTACATGAGCCTGGTATTTATTGTCTGGATACAAACCTCCATATTGCTGTGCCATTTGAGGGGCGCTTTGTAAACCAATTGCAATCTCCTCTTCAGGAGATAAAGTAATATGTTGATCTTTGCCCGTATAAGGGTTCTCATCAGAAGATGCACAATATTTAATAACCGCAAATAAGGCTATAGCAAGCCCAATAAAAAGCCTAATTCTACTTTTTCCTCGCATTTTTTAAGAATTAATTAGAAGCGAATAAACATTATAAATTTACGAAAAAAAAGCTGTTATTTTAGCGCAGGATTAATATCCGACACGTTATTTTCTATATAAGTATTCATAAATTCTGAGGTAAGAGATTCACTCCCTAAAAGATTATCAGATTTTAAAATCTCTATAATATCGAGCTTTAAATATGCATCCAGCATAGGTTTAGAAATTGGCTGATAACTGTAATGCCAAGGCTCATATTTAAAGCCTTTTCTATTCGGATTATCTGTGTAAACAATGTAGAAACCATAATCACTGGCATTTTTATCCATCCATTCTTTTAGCTTACAGAAAGGACCTTCACCATGAAATTTACTAGGTACTAAAACATCGCCAGTTACTTTTTTTGAACCGTCAATAATATCAATATCCGTTCCCCAATGATGCCTCGATGTACCCGGAATTGTGGAGTATCTAATTATTTTTTCAATAGCAGCTTCAGGGGTTAATCCATCTTTGGTGTACAAATTATATTTACGCTCATAAATAGCTTTTTGTCTGCTATAGTTTCGATATCCTGAGACAACTCTTATCGAAATTCCGTCTTTTTTTGCTGCAGATTGCATCTCTAAAAATGCTTTGTAGGCCTGGTCTTGTAAGCCTATTCCGTCTCCAAATAATTCTGGGTTTCCTTTTCCAATAAGGATCTCTTCGCTATATTTTTCTTGAGCTATACCTGCTTTGTGGACGAAAAGTGTGAAAATTGAAATGCTTAGTAAATGATATATTTTCATTGTTTTTATTTTTTTGAAGCTCATTATATGTTGTGTAATAGCTAGTGTTGTTGCCTGCTTTCGTCACTACACGCCTGTCTAGTTTTACTAGCCAATCGGGGTAGTCGCCTCAATCAGGGCTAGTAAGTTTTGTAGGTGTATTTTTGTAAATGTAATACATAATATAGGTTTAGGCAACTTAGGTTTTTTAACTTCGCGCTTCCGAATTAAGTCATTATTTTTGTAAAAACCTCGATCCGATGGAATTTAAAAATACAAGCGAGTTTGCAAAGTCATTAGACGCTAAAGACAAGCTGGCAGCATATAAAAACGAGTTTATTTTTCCTGTTATAAATCAGAAAGAAGTAATTTATTTTACTGGAAATTCGTTGGGACTTCAGCCTAAAAGGAGTCAGAAATTTGTAAACGATGTAATGAACGATTGGGGAGGCCTAGCTGTAGAAGGTCATTTCAAAGCAGAAAAACCTTGGTGGGATTATCACGAGCGTTTAGCTGCACCTTTAGCAAAAGTAGTAGGGGCGAAGCCAGAAGAAGTAACTGTAATGAATACGCTTACTGTAAACCTTCACTTGCTAATGGTTTCTTTTTATAGGCCTACAAAGAAGCGCTATAAAATTATTTGTGAAGAGAAGGCCTTTCCTTCAGATCAATATATGCTAGCCAGTCAAGCTCGTTTTCATGGTTTCGACCCAAAAGATGTCATTGTTGAGGTTAAAAAGAGAGCAGGAGAACATTCTTGGCGCACCGAAGATGTGGTAAAAACCATAGAAGAGGTTGGAGATGAATTAGCGCTTGTACTGATTGGTGGAGTGAATTACTACAACGGACAAGTCTTTGACATGCAAAAAATCACAGAAGCAGGTAAGAAGCAAGGCGCTTTTGTAGGTTGGGATTTAGCTCATGCAGCAGGAAATATAAAATTAGAACTGCATAATTGGAATGTAGATTTTGCTGCTTGGTGTAGTTATAAGTATATGAATAGCGGCCCAGGGAATGCTTCTGGGATTTATGTAAATGAGCAGTATTTAGGAAGAAAAGATATCCCTCGTTTTGAAGGTTGGTGGGGAACAAAAAAGGAAACCCGTTTTTTAATGGAACCTGAATTTGATCCTATGTCAAATGCCGAAGCTTGGCAAATTAGCAATGCTCCAGTGATGGCTATGGCGCCTTATTTAGCCTCTCTATCTTTATTTGATGAGGTAGATATGGATGCTTTAATAGATAAAAGTAAGCTTCTTACTGCTTATTTAGAGTTTATTTTGGAGGCAATTGATGCTGAATTAGGAACTTCGAATACATTTGAAATTATAACACCTAAAGATCGTGGTTGCCAATTGTCGGTTTTTTTACACGGTCAAGGGAAAGCATTGTTTGATTATTTAATGGAAAATGGGGTAATAACCGATTGGAGAGAGCCTAATGTTATAAGGTTAGCGCCAACACCATTTTATAACTCTTTTGAAGAGATGTATCGTTTTGGTCAAATTCTAAAGCAAGGAATTTTAGGAAACTAAATAGTAATACTGTCTGGCCTTAAGTAATCTGTATCTTTATTTTAAGATGGACATACTCAAAAAAAACACCCCAAAAAGGTTTTCAACCTTTTTGGGGTGTTTTTTTTGAGCTTTTAGGATGTGTTAAGCCATAGGGATTTCCATCAAAAGTAATTTAGCATTAGTATCTGCAATTATTTCTAACTTTTCAGATGCTTCGATTCCTAAGGCATCTCTACGGTTTAATTTTTCATTATTTATAGAAATATCTCCTTCTAAAACAAAAGCATAAACTCCATTTTCTGGATTATGTAAATTGTATTCCAATTCCTTTCCTGCATCCATTTCAGTAATATTAAACCATGCATCTTGATTAATAGTTACACCATCATCATCACTATTTGGAGAAACTATTTGCTGGAATTTATTTTTTCTGTCTTCTAGTTTTAAACTGATCTGATCGTAAAAAGGAGTTACATTTCTTTTTTTCGGCATTAGCCATATTTGTAAAAGTTTTACCTCTTTATCGCGATTTTTATTATACTCGCTATGTACAACACCAGTTCCTGCCGACATTGACTGTACGTCACCTTCTTTTATGACCTTTTTATTCCCCATACTGTCTTCATGTTCCAAATCACCAAATAGTGGAATGGTAATGATCTCCATATTATCATGAGGATGCTTTCCAAACCCCATTCCTGGAGCAATAGTGTCATCATTTAAAACTCTTAAAACTCCAAAATTCATTCGTTTTGGATCAAAATAATTAGCGAAACTAAAACTATGGTATGCGTTTAACCAACCGTGATTAGCATGTCCTCTAGTGTCTGCTTTATATAATGTTGTTTTCATCTCTTTTTAATTATATTTACTGTTATTTAGACGTAAAATTGTAGATTTTCTTACACAATGAAAAGTCTTTAAAAGTATTATAAACACCCTGAAAAATCAATATATAAATGAATTCATTGCAATTAATTCTAAGCAATAAGAAATATTTTGCTCCAGCATGGGTGTTTGCATCATTAAATATAATGTTTGGTACTTGGGCAATTTATATTCCTGATATAAAATCGAAATTGGCTATTTCAGAAGGGCAATTAGGTATAGCTTTATTCTTTTTCGCTCTAGGGACTTTAGTTTTTATTCCTATGACTCCAATTATAATAAAAAAGTTAGGCTTGGGAAGGGCAACAATTATTGCCGTTTCACTTTATGCTATTTCCTTTTTGTTGCCTTTTTTGGCAAATTCATATTTTATTTTGGGGGCTTCTCTTTTTGTGGTAGGTTTAACTTCTGGATTTACAGATATTGCAATGAACACGTTAGTATCTCAAGTTGAAAAAGACGAGAATGTCACCTTTATGTCAGCTTCACATGGTTTTTTTAGCTTAGGAGGTGTTATAGGAGCAGGGATAGGGAGTTTCTTAAAGTTGTATTTAGATGCGCCCTTACATCATATAATGTATGTAATGTGTTTTGTAGTTCTTACAAACCTGATACTTTTTAAATATTATGTTCATGTAAAAGGTTCTACAGAAGCAAGTGGAAGATTAGAGCTTAAATATTTAAAACCATTAATAGGATTGAGTGTTATTGGTTTTTTAATTTTAGCCAGTGAAGGAGCTATTGCAGATTGGAGTAGTCTTTACCTTGAAAATGTCACACTTACTAACTCCACAATTTTAATGGGATTGGGGTATACCATTTTTTCTGCTACAATGACTATTGGTCGGTTTTTTGGAGATTATGTGAGCGATAAATATGGAGCCTTAAAAATAATAATTGGAGGCGCTTTTATTGGAGTTTTAGGTTATGCTTTTGTACTAACCGCAAATACATACGCAGCACTATTAGGCTTTGGTCTCGTTGGACTTGGGTTTTCGGTAATTATCCCAGAATTATTCCGTTTAGCAGGAAAAGTAGAGGGAGTTGAGCCTGCAAAAGGAATATCTTTTATTGCAGGAATAAGCTATGTTGGTTTTTTATCTGGCCCTGTTATTTTAGGTTTTTTGGCAGATATATCTTCATTGAGACTTAGTTATACTGTATTACTATTTGCCGCAGGAGTTGTCTTTCTTACGGCATTTTATTTGAAACAAAAGAAAAAATAGTTTACTCCTTAGTTGTTTTTACATCAATATTTGTAAAGTACAGTCTAAAAATGCCATTTTCATTTTGATGCATCGTAGCTATTTTGATACCATTAAAATCTTTGTAGTCTTCCCAAGTAGTCATCATACATTTTGATGTGCTATTGTTCTCACGATATACCCATTCTTTTACTTCTTTATTTTTATCAACATAAAAATCATAAGCATCTCCAGGAGTATATCCTCCTTCATTGCTGTAAGTAATTGTTACCTTTTGAAGAGAATCTTTGCTTATTGGAGCAATTTCCATAACAGGCTCTGTATATTCAATGCCGTCATCCCATATAAGTTTGTATGGAGCAAGTAACCAATATACATCATTTATAAAGTTCTTGTCGGCAGAAAGTTCAGCATCACTAAGAATCTGACTTCTATTAAAAGTTAATTCTTCACCATCTTTTATAAAGGTAACATCATTCTTTTTAGGTTTCCATATCCAACTTCTTTCATAATGGGTGGTGTCTCGGTCTACGTTGAAAGTAAATTTTATTTCTTCAACAGTATCCCAGTTTTCAAAACCATTAGCGTATGCAATTTCCTCTAATGGATTATAAGCAGCAGCGGTTACTTCTTTTTCTTTTTTACAACTTGAAATAAAAATAAGAGTAAGTATAAGTAGGGTTATATTTTTCATGCGATTCTGGATTTTTTTATAAATGTAAATATAATTTAAAAGATACGCGTTAATAATCAGATTTTGCAAAATTATAAATACTATTAGACTATTTTATAAAAGCTGACTCCTAATTGAATGTAAGTCATTCAAGTTTCCTTTTTGCTTACTTGTTTTTATAAACTAGAGATTTGTTAATTTCCTTCTTAATCTGCTCAAACTTTCCGCCTTAATGCCTAGATAGTTTGCAATTAGATAATTTGGAACGCGTTGTTCAATAGTAGGATATGTGTTTAGAAAATCTAGATACCTTTCTGCACTGTCTTTATCTAAGGCAGATAAAATTCTGTCTTGCATAGCTAAAAAGGCGTTTGTAAGTTTTATTCTGAAGAATTTATTGAATTTAGGTACTTTTTCAAATAGCAATTCTAAATCGGCTTTCGTAATTTTTAATAACTCTACATCTTCAATACAATCAATATTGAGAGTAGCCTTCTGTTCATGGAAAAAAGCTTTGAAATCACTAATCCACCAATCTTCAATAGCAAATTGTAAAATATGTTCGTCGCCTTGGCTGTCTATTTCATAGGCTTTTAAACATCCTTTTACAACAAAATATTGAGCATCCACTTCGTCGCCTGCATTAATTAGAGTTTCTTTTTTATTTAAAGTAAGCGGAGTCAAAAGACTAAAAAAATAAGACTTTTCCTCTGGAGTTAAAGAGATATATTCTGAAATGTGATTAGATATCGAACTTTGCATCTTGCAAAAATAGGAGATATGCTAAAAATAATTACCTATAGAATAAAAATATTTAATAGTATGAGCCTCTTATAAATGAAAAGCCTCTCGTAATTAAACGAGAGGCTTTTCCCCTAAACTAATACCTACTACTATGTAATGATTACTTTATATACGCTTCAATTTTAAGTTTGGATCTTTTAAAATTGATTTTTTTTAATTTTTTATGGTCTTCTACCTGTTGCGAGTCTATAAAGTATTCCTATAATGGCTAATATCAGTAAGATATGGATAAGACTTCCTACGGCTTCTCCAAACCCAAAATAGCCTACTAGCCACCCAATAATTAAAATAACAACGATTAACCAAATAATATCTCTCATAATTTTCTTTTTTATTTTTCATCTAACTGATAGCAGATGAAAAGTTGGTTTATATCATTAAATTAATCATTTGATTTCTTTTTGTAAGGTTATTTAACGAATTTTAACGCGTAAATTACTGTTATTGTGAAACATAGTTTTGTGCTGTTAATTTATAAATCTTGAAGTTTAATGAAGAGGTAAAAAGATAAAACCCTTACTAATTAGTAAGGGTTCATTGAAATATATATGGGCGCGTTAAGCGTTATTTTATGTGTGCTTTTAATATATACGGCACAAAAGAAGGTCTGGATTTTATGGTTTTGTTAAATAAAACTAAAAAGAAAGGGCTGCCAATTGGCAGCCCTTTCTTAAAGATAAATCTGTAATATTATTGTGGAGTGAGCTTATTAACACGTTCTTGGTAATCGTTAATAGCTTCTCTAACCATGTCTACGTTATCGGATGCTTTTTGATGCGCATCTTCCATTACTTTTTCTAGTTTAGCATCTGGATGCTGAAATAGATCTGTAATGACATGGTTGATTTTATCAATGCTACTTTCTTGAGTATTTTTAATATCCTCTAATTTCGAAAGTATTTTTTGCATTCTCTCCAATTTGTTTTCACTCATAATTTTTAATTTTTTTTGCCCAAAAAGCTGGGGGTTAAATAATTATTCCATTATAAGATACGAAATTTTTATAACATTAGCTATTTTTAGACTCTTGAGACTCTCTGTAAGTAGGGTAATCTATGTATCCTTTAGCTCCAGGAACATAAAATGTATCTTGATCCCATTCTGCTATTGGAGCATTTAGAGCAAAACGCTCAGGAAGATCTGGATTGGAAATAAAAGGTTTTCCAAACGCTACAAGATCTGCATCCCCTTCTTCTAAAACTTCATTTCCTCTTTCTTGATTAAAATTGGTATTAATCATTAGTGTTCCGCTATAAAGTGGTCTATAATGCTTTGCAATTTCTTTCACTAAAAATGGAACTTCAGATACATCTGTAAAGGGTTCAGAAAGGTGTAAGTAAGCCAAATTATAATCGTTAAGCCTTTCAACGATATAATCAAAAGTTGGAATAGTTTCTTCGTCTGCTGTCATTCCAAAAACACCATGTAAAGAAGGATTTAGTCGAACTCCAATTTTATTTTCTGGAAATACTTGTTTTATTTCATCTAATACCTCAAAAAAGAACCTCGTTTTGTTTACAATTGTTCCTCCGTAATCATCAGTTCTTTTATTAGAACTGTTGTTAAAGAATTGATGGAAAAGATATCCGTTTGAGGAGTGTATTTCTACCCCATCAAAACCAGCCTCTTTAGCATTTATTGCTGCCTTTTTAAAATCGCTAATAGTTCTTTTAATATCCTCAACTGTCATTTCTTTGGGAGTAACAGTCTCTTCAAAACCATTTGGCGTAAATACTTTTTCATTAGGGTTTATTGGGCTAGGAGCAAGTGGGAGTTCTCCATTATGAAAATAAGGATGCGATATTCTCCCTACATGCCAGAGTTGAGCAAATATTTTTCCTTCTTTATTATGAACAGCTTTGGTTACTTTTTTCCAGCCTTCAACTTGTGCCTTAGAATATATCCCTGGAGTATTTATATATCCCACAGCTTCTTTAGACACTTGTGTTCCTTCAGAAATAATTAAACCAGCACTAGCTCTTTGTTCATAATATTCTGCAATCATATCTGTAGGAGCATTCTCTTCATTATCTGCTCTAGAGCGAGTCATAGGAGCCATCACAATACTATTCTTTAATGTTATATTTCCTAAATTATAAGACGCTAATAGCGGTTGATTCGATTTCATATGTTCTAATTTTCATGTTCTTACTCAAATATAGTGATAGAAAGGTATTGATAAGGTTGACATAGGTTAATAAAACAGGATAATTTGTTAACTTTGTAAAGAATCCCGCATAAGCGGGACTTTTATATTTATATCCTCATGCAAACGCCAAAAAAAATCGCGATTACCGGTAGCGGACTCGTAGGAAGTTTATTAGCAATTTATTTAAGAAAAAGAGGTCATCATGTAGATGTTTTCGATAGACGTCCAGATATTAGGACCATGGAGTTCTCTGGAAGGTCTATAAATTTGGCGATGTCTACGAGAGGTTGGAAAGCCTTGGAAAATATAGGAATCGATCAGCCGATAAAAGAGATCTCTATTCCTATGGATAAAAGAGCAATTCACACCCCAGGAAAACCGGTTTATTTTCAGCATTATGGTAAAGAAGGGGAGGCTATTTATTCGATTTCTAGAGGGGTTTTAAATAAGAAAATGATCGATTTAGCAGAAGAAGCTGGCGTGAATTTTATTTTTGAATCTAAAGTATGGGATGTCTCGTTGGAGGAAGCAATAATATATACTGGAGATTCTGAAAAAGGGGAGTGGACACCGCATCAATATGATATTGTTTTTGGAGCAGATGGCGCTTTCTCTAGAATCCGCCATAAAATGCAACGTCGTAGCATGTTTAATTATAGTCAGGATTTCTTAAAAACAGGCTATAAAGAGCTTAGTATTCCTGCTAATAAAGATGGCTTTCATAAATTAAATAGTAATTCGCTGCACATTTGGCCTAGAGGGGAGTTTATGCTTATTGCTTTGCCTAATTTGGATGGTAGTTTTACTTGTACATTGTTTATGCCTTTAGAAGGAGAGAATTCTTTTGAAGGATTAGATACAAAGAGTAAATTGGATTCTTTTTTTAGAAATCATTTTGAAGATACTATGGAAGTGATTCCAGATCTTATGAAAGATTTTTTTAAGAATCCAACAAGCGCATTAGTAACGATTAAGTGTGAGCCTTGGTCTTCTGAAGATAAAGTGGCCTTGATAGGAGATGCCGCCCATGCAATTGTTCCATTCTACGGACAAGGGATGAATGCTGGATTTGAAGACATTTCTGTATTAAATGAACTTATGGACGAATATGGAGATGATTGGAAAACAATTTTTTCTGAATATGGAGCATCTAGAAAACCAAATACCGATGCGATTGCAGAATTAAGTTATAGGAATTTTATTGAAATGAGTTCGAAAACTGCAGACGCAAATTTTTTACTTCGTAAGAAAATTGAGAAGCATTTTTCTGATAAGCATCCTGATAAATGGATGCCTTTATACAGTAGAGTTACTTTTTCTGAAGCTCCTTATTCTGAAGCATTACGCGTAGGAGATTTTCAAAGAAATATAATGGACGGAGTAATGAAAATTAAGGATATCGAGTCTAAGTGGGATAGCCTTGAGGTTGAGAATACAATTCTAAAAGCATTGTCAAGTTAATGAAAAGGTTGAGTTATAATAATAAAGTGTTTCGAGCAGTCGCTAATTCTGAGAACGGACAAACCTCACAAGAAACATTGTTTTACTATAAACAAGAAGGAAACATTATTACTGCTGAATATAATGGTGGATGTATAATAAAAGGACATTTGATAGGAATCGTAGATGCGGAGAATAAGATAGATATGCGTTACCATCAAGTGGATGAAAATAATATAATAAGGACAGGAAGCTGTATATCCACACCTAAAGTATTGAAAAATGAAAAAATAAGACTTCATGAAGTTTGGGAATGGACTTCAGGAGATTTTTCTAGCGGGACTTCTATGATTGAAGAGGTGTAGATTTTGTTTCAACTGAAATAAATTAAACGCTTTTAGAATTAAAATAAATTATTACAAAATATTTATTTTCAATAAGTTCTCTTAACTTTATAACTATGGAAATTCTAGTAATTGGCGCTACTGGTAAAACTGGTAAGCACGTAGTAAAATTAGCATTGAATGGAGGGCATCATGTTACTGCTTTTGTAAGGTCTCCAGAGAAATTAAACCGACCCGAAACAGGAGTTAAGGTGGTTAAGGGTGATGCTTTGGATGAAATTACGGTGAAGAACCTTATTAATAATAATAAATTTGATGTTGTAGTAATAGCTGTAGGAGCAGCAGGTTTAAAATGCTCTTCTGTGCGTGCCGAAAGCACTAAAAATATTGTTTCTGCTTTAGAGGCTAGTAATAGTAAAGCCCGCCTTTGGGTTGTTAGTTCTGCAGGAACGAATGAAAGTATTGATCAGTTAGGTTTTTTAAGTAAAACATTTGTAAAAACAATCCTAAAAGGGCATATAGAAGATCATACTAATCAAGAGAATATTGTTAGAAACAGCTCATTACCATATACAATTGTTCGTCCTGTAGGTTTGAAAGAAGAAACCTCAAGAGAAGTAAGTTATGTTGCTTTAGAAAAAGGACGTGTTCCTACAGATCGTATTTATAGATCAGACGTAGCTCATTTTATTATAGATAATATTGAGAATCCTGAATATATAGGAAAAGCATTTACTTTATGTACTGTTCCAAAAAAGGCTTAATCTATTTGTAGCCAGAAGCCTGTAAGTCGAATAATTCTGAATAAAGTTTATTGTTTTCCATAAGCGCTTCATGCGTTCCAATTTCCAACACATTTCCGTCTTTCAAAACCAAAATAGTGTCTGCCATTCTCACGGTGCTAAATCTATGAGAGATAATTATACTTGTCTTTCCTTTAGTAAGTCCTATAAATCGTTCAAAGACATTAAATTCTGCCTTAGCATCAAGGGCTGAGGTTGGCTCATCTAAGATTAAAACAGCGGCATCTTTCATATATGCTCTTGCTAGTGCAATTTTTTGCCACTGTCCACCAGATAACTCCTGACCTTTATTGAAGCGTTTTCCTAACTGCTGATCAAACCCTTTTTTTAATTCACTAACCACTTCAGAAGCTAAACTCTGTTCCGCAGCTTTCTTTATCCGATCAATGTTTTCAATCTCATCGATTTTACCAACAGCAATATTTTCTTTTACTGTAAATTCATATTTAAAGAAATCTTGAAAAATCACACCAAATATCTTCTGATATTCATCTTTATTGAATTTTTTGATATCAATCCCATCCAAATAAATAGTTCCAGATGTAGGTTCATAAAAGCGTAAGAATAATTTTATTAGGGTTGTTTTTCCAGCACCATTCTGACCAACAAAAGCCATTTTTTCTCCCGCTTTAAGCTTAAAAGAAATTCCTTTTAGCGTATACTCTGTATTTCCTGGATATTTAAAAGTTACATTTTCAACAGTAAAACCGTCTTTAATTTCCTTAGGAAAAGGAATTTCTGCCTCTGTACTTTTTTTAATCTTTAAATCAATGAAGTCGAAATAGTCTTTTAAATACAATGCACTTTGTGAGATTCTAGTAAATCTTGTGAAGAAACCTTGTAGATTAGTTCTTAGTCTATTAAAGGATCCACTTAAGAAAGTGAGCTCTCCAATAGTAATTACCCCAGTTAAAACACGATAAATAATAAGTACAAATGCAGCATAGTAAGATAATACACCAAGGAGATTAAAAAGTGCGCCGTATGTACTTCTTTTTAAAGCAATGTTTTTATTTAAAAGGTAATACTCGTCAGAAAGGACTTTAAATCTTTTGGCCACATAATCTGTTAATCCAAAAAGTTTAATTTCTTTGGCTGTTTTATCATTCGCTCCAACATATCTTAAATAATCTAATTCCCTGCGTTCGGAAGTCCAACTTCTAGCTAGCGAATAACTTTGGGAACTAAATTTAATTTCATTTATAAAAGAAGGTATGATACTAAGCACTAAAATAACAATAAGAATGGGTTCAAAGTAGATAAGACCAGCAATTAAAGAAATCATGCTGATTATACTTTGGACTTGAGTCAGGATATTAGACATGAGGTTTACTCGACTCGTTGTCTGCGTTCTTGCTCTTTCTAATTTGTCATAGAATTCTGGGTCTTCGAGTTGACTAATTTCAATTTCGTTTGTTTTTTTTATAATAGTAACCGAAGATTTATTAGCATATAAGTCGCCTAGCAAACTGTCTGTTAATGTAATTAATCTACTTATTAAGTCAGAAAGGATAGCCACCGTTAATTCTAAAGCTACATATTTCCATAATAGGGTGTAGTCTTTGTCTGGAGTGTTTATTTGGAGAATAATTTCATCTATAATAAGTTTTCCAACCCATAATAAGATTACTGGAGAAAATGCATTTAAAAGTCTTGCGGAGGTATTTATGACATACATCGACCTATGCGTTTTCCATATTTCTGATAGAAATCTAGGGATATATTTAAAGGCAGCAAAAGAATCTCTAAGAGAGGTTTTTTCCTTTTTCTTTTCTTTTAAGGATTGTAGTTTTCTAACCAATTTTTATTTTTTATACTTTATGAGTTTACCTCTAGCGTGGTAATAATTATACTTTATATCTAATATTAAAAATAGGAAATGTATTTTTAAATGATCCCATAAAAAAAGCCTCGCACATGCGAGGCTTTTTAATGAAAATATTATGAGCTTAAATTGAAGCGAAAAGAGCTTCCATTTTTTGCTTTTCTTCTTCAGCAAGTGTAGGATCAACTAAAATTCTACCACTGTGCTCATCAGTAATAATTTTTTTACGAGAAGCAATTTCCATCTGTACTTGAGGTGGGATTGTGAAGAAAGATCCTCCAGAAGCTCCACGCTCGATAGCAACTACTGCTAAACCATTCTTAACATTCTCGCGAATTCTTTTATAAGCTGAAAGAAGTCTTGGCTCGATAAGGTCTTCATAAGAAAGACTCTTGTCCATTAAAGTTTTTTCTTCTTTTTCAGTTTCTTTAAGAATATCATCAAGTTCTCCTTTTTTGTGCTTTAAGTGGCTTTCTCTTTCAGCTAAACGTTCTTTAGATTGATTGATAACCTCTTTCTTTTGCTCAATTTGAACTTTGAATTCTCTAATGTGCTTTTCAGCTAATTCAATTTCTAATTCTTGGAACTCAATCTCTTTAGATAAAGAGTTGAACTCTCTGTTATTACGAACATTTTTTTGTTGCTCGTTGTATTTCTTAATAGAACTTTTAGATTCCTCGATTAGATTCTTCTTAGCAGAAATCTCTTGAGTTATTTCTTCAAGGCTCCCGTTGAGTTTATCCATACGTGTTCTTAAGCCTTCTACTTCATCTTCTAGGTCTTCTACCTCTAAAGGTAATTCACCACGAACATTTCTAATTTCATCGATTCTAGAATCGATAAGCTGCAAGTCGTATAAGGTTCTTAACTTTTCTTCTACTGTTGCTTCTATTTTTTTTGCCATATTACTTATAAATACTTGACGGGATTTGTATTACAAACTGATAAAACGATTGCAAAATTAGTGATTTTTTTCGTAAGATACTCAACTAAAAGATCTTTTGTGTATTGTTCTGTTTCATAATGGCCAATATCTGCTATAATTATCTTATTTTCAGCCTTATAAAAGTCGTGGTATTTCACGTCTCCAGTAATATAAATATCAGCACCAGCAGCAATAGCATTAGGTATTGCAAACGCGCCGCTACCACCTAGAACAGCCACTTTTTTTATTTTTTTATTTAATAACTCTGAGTGTCTTACACATCCAGTTTGCATACGTTCTTTTACGAATTTAAGAAATTCTATTGGATTTTGAGCAGTTTCTAGTTCTGCAATCATCCCAATACCAATATGTTGGTTGGTATTTTCGAGACTTGTTACTTCATAAGCAACTTCTTCATAGGGATGATTATTGAATAGCACTTTTAATAAAGCTCCTTCTTTATGCTTCGGAAAAGTGATTCCTATTTGAGTCTCTTCCTCATAATGAGTAGTTCCTTTTGTGCCAACAACAGGGTTAGAGGCTTCGTTTCCTTTAAAACTTCCTGTACCTTTAATATTAAAACTACATTCTTCATAATTACCAATAGTACCTCCGCCTGCTTCGAATAATGCTTTTCGTAACGCTTCTGCATTTTTGTTAGGAACAAAAGTGACTAGTTTTTTTATGGTGTCTTTCTGCGGAATAAGAACTTTTTTGTTTTTTAACCCTAAAACATCACATATTTTAGCATTTACACCTACAAAACTATTGTCTAAAGCGGTATGAGGCGAGTAAATAGCAATATTGTTTTTTATGGCTTTTAGAACGACACGCTCTACATAACTTTTACCAGTAATCTTTTTTAGTCCACCAAATATAATAGGATGAAAGCTTACAATAAGATTACATTTTTTCTCGATAGCTTCATCTACAACAGCCTCTAAGGTGTCTAAACATACCAAAACGCCAGTTAGATTTTCATTTTTATCACCAACTAATAGGCCAACATTGTCAAAATCTTCCGCATAGGAAAGTGGTGCTATTTCTTCAATGATATTAATTACATCTTTAATAAGCATACGATCATTTTTTTTCAAAGATAAAATATTCTAATTTCGCTTATATGCGAAGATGGAGAAAATTGCTCTTACCATTCTCATGGATCTATGGAGCTATAATATTTGTACGGAATTACTTATTTGATATTCAGTTTTTCAAATCAGCGGAATATCAGTTCCCTGTTATTTGCATCGGGAATCTTAGTGTAGGAGGAACTGGAAAAACTCCGATGACAGAATATGTTTCGCAACTTCTTAAAGATACATTTAAAACAGCAATATTAAGTAGGGGATATAAAAGAGCAACCAAGGGTTTTGTTTTAGCAACAGATAAGGCTACCGTAGAAAGCATTGGAGATGAACCTTTTCAATATCATAATAAATTAAAAGATGTTACTGTAGCTGTAGATGAAGATAGGCAACATGGTATTTTGAGTTTGAAGGAAGCTATAAATCCCGAGGTAATTATATTGGATGATGCCTTTCAGCATCGTAAAGTTAAAGCTGGATTAAATATCCTTTTAACAATGTACGGCGACCTTTATCCTGATGATCTGCTTCTTCCAGCAGGTAATTTACGCGATTTAAAAGGACAGGCCAAGCGAGCAGAAATCATTGTGGTAACAAAATGCCCAAGTGATTTATCGAAGAATAGGCAAGTAGAAATTATTAATAAGTTGAAGGTAGCGGCAAGTCAAAAAGTGTTTTTTGCAACAATTTCATACAAAGAAAAAGTGTTATCTAATAAGGAGTCTATTCTTTTAGAGGAATTAAAGAACAAGAATGTGACGCTGGTAACTGGAATTGCAAATCCAGAACCGCTTTTAATTCATTTAAAGGAACAAGGAATTAATTTTGACCACCATAAATTCCCTGATCACCATAATTTTTCTACTTCAGAAATTGAAATGTTTAAAACGAAAGACTTTATTCTTACTACTGAAAAGGATTTTGTGAGGCTAGAAAAGCATCTTTCAAATGTATATTGTCTTCCAATTGAAACTAAATTTATAAACAATAAGGAAGGCTTTGATGCTTCTATCTTAGCATTTTCTGGTGAGTAAAATTAAACTCTGCTACTAGATTTTAAAATTGAGTTCCCTATTATTTTATAGAATAAATCAGGTTTAAATGGCTTTGTAATTACATCATTGCAACCAGCTGCAAAGAAATCGTCTGTACTTTCGTCTATCGTAAGTGCGGTTAATGCTATTATAGGAATGGCGCGATCAAAAGTTCGAATTTCTTCTGTAGCTTTCAAGCCGCTAATTCCAGGCATATGGATATCCATTAAGATGAGGTCGTAGTTGTTCTCTTTAGCGAGTTTAACTGCGTCATAACCATTGTCGGCAACATCACAGGTGATTCCTTTTTTGGCTAACATTTTCTTAGTGATAACCTGGTTGATTTTATTGTCTTCAACTACTAAGAAATATAAATCTTTCAGAATAGCTTCTTCTAGTTCTTCGGTTTCTTCTTCAATAATTTCTGAAGGCTCAGGTAATAAGAAATCTAGATCGAAATAGAAAGAGCTTCCCATTCCGATTTCACTTTTCACATTAATATCACTATCAAACATGCTTAGTAAGCTCCTTACAATTGTTAGTCCAAGTCCCGTTCCTCCATATTTTCTATTTATTTGGATGGAACCTTGCGAGAAACTTTCAAATATGTTTTTCTGCATCTCCTCAGAAATTCCTATTCCTTCATCATTAACTTCAAAATGAACTTTATAGATGTCTTGTTGTGAACTGATGAGTTTTACATTAACGATTACTTTTCCATTTTCAGTAAACTTAAGGGCGTTTCCAACAAGGTTAATTAATATTTGAGATAGTTTTAATGGGTCCCCAATTAATTTTCGAGGAACGTTTTCATCAATATTTAAAATGATGGTATTCTTATTCTCTTTTGCTGTTTGCTTGAGTGAATAAACAACATCTTCAAGAGTTTTATTGATGTCGAAAATCAGTTTTTCAGCAATTAATTTATTAGCATCAATTTTATTGATTTGAAGGATGTCATTTATAAAGTCTAAAAGGTATTCACCAGAAAACTTTAAAGATTTTAGGTGTTCTTTCTGACTGTCTTTTGGATTTTCTTCTAACAATAAATGTGTTAACCCAGTAACAGCATATAATGGTGTTCTCAATTCATGGCTAACAGTAGATAAAAACTGACCTTTAGCGCGCATCGCTCTTTCAGCTTCTTCTTTTGCTAGTTGTAATTCTTTATTCTTCTTTAAAAGAAGGTCGTTTGTTTTAAATTTTATTTGATTATTTCTATATAATGAAATGGTCAATAATGAGATTATTATCAAAAGTGCAGAGCTAAGAACAGAAGTTAACTTAGAGATATTTACTTTTTGCTGTTGCTCAATCTCATCCTGGCTCATTCTTGCAATTACATTGTTTAAGAACTTCGCCTCATTTGTGTATGCTGCCTCATTTTGTTTTCTTACAATATCAGGTCCAAAATATTTTAAACGAATACTATCCGCTTTTTTGTAATAAAGTAAAGCGGCGTAATAATCTCCTTTGTTACTTGCTATTCGGTTCTTTAATAAATTGGTGCCGAGTAATATTTCTGGGAAATTATGTCGTGCAGCTGTTCTTAAAACATTATCTAAAAGTATTTCTGCACTTTGAATATTGTCACCATCGGCATAAATTTTTGCTAGTGTAAGTTGTGTAGCAGCAGATAAGTATTCTTTTTCATATTTATGATCTGGAGGGATCATTTTTTGGAAAATAGTCTTGGCTTTACCTGTTTCTCCTAATTCGGTGTAGATAAGTCCTTGATAAAAGAGAACAGTATTTAAAAGACTTGTGTTTTTGTAATCTAAAACTTCTAAAGATTCACTTATAGAGGCATATGCTTTATCAGATTCTTTATTCTTAGCGTGTAAGTAACCTTCTAAAATTGCTGTAAGAGCTCTCCCATTATTGTACTTATATAAATTTAGAACTTCTCGAGCTTCTTTTAAATAAATATCAGGATTTATAGGCTTCTCATATTGAATATTTAGTCGGGCAGAAAGGTTGTAGAAATCTACAATAGATTCAATGTTATCAGTACTTGCGGCAATCTGAAGGCCTTTTTCAATTTCTGATAAAGCGATCTCATAATCACCATTATTTTTATGTTTGTATACGCGCTTAGTTATAGATTCAATACTGTCTTTAAAGACAATGCTGTCTTGTGCTGCCATAGTATAGGGCAGCGTAAGTATAAAGATTAAGAGGGCTACAAAGCGCATAATTACATAAGTGCTATGCAGTAAATATAATTATTTCTGTTTAATAAGTTGAATTAAATCGATAATCCGACTGCTATATCCGTATTCGTTATCATACCAACCAATTATTTTGATCATTTTACCAATAACCGAGGTCATTTGGGAATCAAACGTACAAGAATAAGGGTTGTTGATAATATCTACAGATACAATTGGATCTTCTGTGTATGCCAAGATATTTTTTAATGAACCTTCTGAAGCTTTTTTAAATGCTTCGTTAACTTCTTCAATAGAAGTTTCTTTACTTACATTAAATGTAATGTCTGTTAAAGATCCATCTGGAACGGGAACACGAATTCCACATCCTCCAATGGTTTTACTAAGCTCAGGAAAAATACCTGTTAAAGCTTTTGCAGCACCCGTTGTTGTAGGAACGATTGATTGTCCTGCGGCGCGAGCTCTTCGTAAATCGCGGTGAGGCTGATCGTGAAGACTTTGGTCTGAAGTGTAGGAGTGTACCGTGGTTATATAAGCCTGCTCAATTCCGCATAGCTCTTTTATAACCTTTATCATCGGAGCTGCGTTATTGGTAGTGCAAGAAGCATTAGAAATAATGTCTTCACTTCCGTCCAGAATGCCTTCATTTACTCCTAAAACAACCATTTTTATAGACTCATCATCAGGAGGAACAGATAAGATTACTTTTTTTGCTCCGCCAATAATATGATGCTGTAACTGATCTCTAGTTTTAAATTTTCCAGTGGCTTCAATTACAATATCAACATTAAATGGTTGCCAATTGATAGAATTTAAAGTTTTACAATTCAGTAAAGGAAAAGAAGTGTTGTTTACAATAATATGATCTCTATCGTATTGAACGTCTTCGTGTAAAACGCCATGAATACTGTCGTATTTTATTAAATGGCTTAAAGTTCTTGCGTCCGCAAGGTCGTTTATAGCAACTACTTCTAATTCTGGATGATCTAAAAGTAATCTAAAAACTGTACGTCCTATTCTTCCAAAGCCATTAATGGCAATTCTTGTTTTTCCCAAAATTGTTTATTCTATCCCTGCAAAGGGTAAATTCCAAGATTTATATAATCTAGTGAATTTTAATTATTTTATAAAATATGTTATTACCGATATAATCATGTAAGGATTGATCTTTTAAATCTAATCTTACATCTTATTTTAGATTGAAAATGTTTCAGATAAATTCTTTGACAATATTGTCTTTAAGAATTATTTATTCAAGGTGTTTATGCGCTTTATAAGAAGATCTTACCAAAGCTCCACTCTCTACGTGTCTGAATCCTAAGTCTAAACCAATCTCTTCGTATTTTTTAAATTGATCTGGAGTAATAAACTGTTTTACAGGTAAATGCTTTTTTGAAGGCTGTAAATACTGACCTATAGTTACTACATCTACATTAGCATTTCTTAGATCGTGTAATGTTTCGATGACTTCATCTTCTTTTTCACCAAGACCAAGCATTATTCCCGACTTAGTTCTATTAATTCCTTGATCTTTTAAGTATTTTAAAACAGCAAGACTACGGTCGTATTTAGCTTGTATACGAACCTCACGAGTTAATCTTCTAACAGTTTCCATGTTATGAGAAACAACTTCTGGAGCTACTTCTACAATTCGATCTATATTACGTTCTACTCCTTGAAAGTCTGGAATTAGCGTTTCTAGAGTGGTAGTAGGATTCATTCTACGGATAGATTTAACAGTTTCTGCCCATATAATAGATCCCATGTCTTTTAAATCGTCACGGTCTACAGAAGTTATAACAGCATGCTTTATGCTCATTATCTTGATGGAACGAGCTACTTTTTCAGGCTCTTCCCAGTCAATAGTATCTGGTCTCCCTGTTTTCACACCACAGAAACCACATGACCTTGTACAAACATTACCTAGGATCATAAAAGTTGCAGTTCCTTCACCCCAGCATTCTCCCATATTAGGGCAACTACCAGAGGTACAAATAGTATGAAGGTTATATTTATCAACTAAACCTCTTAACTCTGTATATTTCTTTCCAGTCGGTAACTTTACTCGTAACCATTTTGGTTTTCCTTTTTTAGGAGGAGCAATGCTACTTTCAGTATCTACACTCATATCGAAATTTTAGATGACAAAGATACGAAGTTAAGTTTGAAAATTAAGTGATCATAATTTAATTATGAATAGGGGATTTGTTTTTAGAGTGTGGTAAGATACCAAATAGAAAAACCTACTAAAAAAGCAATTCCAGCCCAGCTTAAAAAGTGCATGCCTTTGCTTGGTCTCCATTTTTTAGGCATATGTTTAGAGGTTACTAATTTGTAGTTTATAATTGCGTAAAATGGAGCAGTGACAAAAGATAAAATAGTGGCAATATCTATTAGTGTTTTCATTTCAGACATTAAAAAAAGCAATATGCAAATTGTCCCGATAGCAAGAATAATAATCCAGCTTATAGAAACATGCTTCCCTTTAATATTAAATAAAAGCGCTGTACTTTTTGTCATAGCTCGTGGAGAAGCATCTAATGTAGTTAGTGTAGTGCTAAACATGGCAGTAAAAGCAGCAATTGCAATAATATAATAGGTTGAAGGCCCTAAAGTTTCGGTGTACATATTTATAAACTGAAAAGCGAATTGCGTTGCTCCGCTACTAAACTGCTCTTCCGTTTGATGCATTACTAAAGCCCCAAGACTAAGAAAGAATACACCTAGAATTATAGTGCTTAAATACCCAATATTAAAATCGGTTATGGATCGCTTTGTTTTATAAGATTTTAAAGTTTTCTTTTTCTCGATAGCCCATAAAGAATGCCAAACAGAAATATCTAAAGGAGCGGGCATCCATCCCATAAAGGCAATTACAAATGCCAAGCCTGTAGCTTCTGTAGGTAATATTTGAGTGAAATCTATAGTTTCTGTAGTTCTTGTTACTGCTAAAATTATCGCAGTTAGTGTACAAATTGTGAGCATCGTAATTATAACCTTCATAAGGTTGTCTAGGAGCTTGTACTTCCCTAAAATTAAAATGGTAATACAGATAATTGTAATGACGATACTCCATAGTATCGGGTCGGCAGAAATACCAAATAAGTTAGAAGCTAATCCAGCTGTTACAATGGTTACTGCTGTTTGGATAGTAAACATAGTGGCTAGATTCAGTATAAAATAGATATACAATACACCTTTGCCAAGTTTTTTATAGCCATCTAAAAGGCTTTCTCCAGTAGCCATTGCATAACGAGGTCCGTATTGAAAGAATGGATATTTGAAAAGATGAGCTAATAGAAGTGCCCATAATAATCCGTAGCCGTAATCAGCTCCGGCGCGTGTGGATTGTACTAAATGTGATACACCAATAGCGGCTCCAGCAAATAATAGTCCTGGACCTAGTTTTTTAAGAAAGTCTTTCAAGTTGGTAATTTGGTTGCTTACTGATTATTTCGGGGTGAAAATAATAAAATATTATTTCTTTTTCTGATGTATTATTTCAGCAAGTAATTTTTTAGCTCTTAAGAGTTTTACTTTTACATTATTGAGTGGCTCATTTAATTCTTTAGCAATTTCAGCATAAGACAATTCTTGAAAATATCTTAAGTTTATTACTTGTTGATAATGAGGTTTTAGTTTTTTTATGTGCTGAAGTAGGGTGGCAAGATTTTGTTCTGTAATTAAATTGTCTTCTGCAGTAGGAGTATCATCAGCAAGATTATAAATATTGTTTTCTTCTTGTTGAAAAGCTTTATGCGACAGTTCAGATTTTTTCTTTCGAACTAAATCTATATGTACATTCTTGGAGATTGTAATGAGCCATGTTTTAAATTCATAGTCCTCATTATACGTATTTATTTTATCGAAGGCTTTAGAGAAAGTTCTGATAGTAATATCCTCAGCTTCATTTTCATTTCTTGTACGCAATAATTGAAAGCTATAAACATCTACCCAGAATTTATTTAAGAGAAAGCTAAATGATTTTTGATCACCTTCTTTCGCATGATTAATATATTCTTGGATGTGTTTGGTTGTTTCTTGCAATACAATTTTATTTTTTCGTTCCTAATAAAGATAATAAATTGATAATGGTAATAAGAAGGATACAACAAAATTCTTAAGAAGAATCAATCAAAAGATCTAAATATAATGGGAGCTAGAATTTACTTTTGCTTGTTTTCAGCTTTACAATCTTGCTCATCTGGCATTTTTCCGCAAAAGCTACACGCTTCTCCTTCTGTGTTTAAAAATGGCGATTGACTAGCGCATGTTCCAGCAAATTTACCATCTTTTTTACCCCAGATTTTAATTGCAATTCCAGCAAAAGCTAAACCTAATAATACAATACTAATTAATAAAAGTTTCATTTCTTGTTACTTTCTTTATGTAGTTAGACGTATGAGGTTTGCGAACATTTCATTTCACCTCGAAAAAGTCACTACAAAGGTACAAAACATCAGTATAAATAGGTATAAAGCTATCTTAAAAATAAAACCCCTTAAGTTTTAGTTAAGGGGTTTATCAATTTTTATATGTGCTTTATGCTATTCGTCTTCTTCAATTTTAATATTAGCAACCTCACTATCTATAGAGGCAAAATCATTATTTCCTTTAGATTCTATAGTTATTTTATAGTTAGATGCATTGTCTTGAAATGGTAACGACATTAATTTTCTGTCAGCCTTTTCTAAAACACCCAAGCTTACCATTTCTCCATTTACCTCTGCCCACATTTTAAACTCTTTATCTTCTGGGAGTTTTGGCATTGATAATACATTGATGGCCGAAATTTTTTCTTTAGGATTTATATATGCTACAGATCTTAAGTTCTTTGCACGTTCATTACCATAAATCACATATTTACGTGTTTCAGGATCATTAAGAACAGCATATTTACTTTTCATATTTTCCAACTTAGAGTTGGTATTTATGATATCGCTTTTAAGGTTATCAATTTGAGTTGCAATTGTGCTCTTCTCGTTTGATAATAATTTGTTTTGCTTCCAAAGAGTAATTGTAGTGGCTCCAAAGAGGAAAGTAGTAATACAAGCAGCTACAAAATACCAAGGAATTCCTTTCTTTGGTGCGTTGAGTTCTTTTGTCTCAGATTTTAATTGAGCCAGTACATCCTCTTTTACGCTGATAGGAGCTTGTTTAGCATGTGCCTTAGCGTAGAGTTCCAAATTTTCTTGGAGTACTTCATATTCTTGTTGTACTTCTGGGTACGTGTCAAGATAATGTTCAACACGAACTTCTTCTTCATGAGTTGTTTCGCCTATCATGTAGCGTTCTAACAAATCACTTTCTAAAAATATTTTTATCTCGTCTTTCATGGCTTTACTGAATTATCAAATAAAACAAAATAGCTATTATAGCAGGATCATAGATTCGTCTTAACTCTCTAAGTCCAATTTTGAGTCGGGATTTGATAGTTCCTAGAGGGATGTCTAATGCTTCGCTGGCTTCTTGCTGAGTCATGCCTTGGAAGAATAAGGCTTCCATTACTATTTGATATTTATCGTCGAGCGTACTTAAATGCTTTTTAATATCAATATGGTCTGGGTTTACACTTTCAACTCCTAAATTATATACGTCTGAAACTTCGATTTGGATTTCCTGATTGCCTTTTAAATTTACACTTCTTATTTTATCGATTGCTGTATTTCGAGTAATTCGAAACATCCACGTAAAAAGTTTTGACTTTTTAGCGTCGTAAGTGTCAATTTTTTTCCAGATTTTCATCAAGCTTATCTGAAGAACATCTTTGGCTAAATCCTCGTCTTTAGTGATCTTAAGCGCAACTCCAAAAAGAGTATCACCATAATACTCATATAAAAGAGACATGCCTTTTTCATCTCCTTCATTTAGAAGTGTAATTATATTTTTTTCAAGAAGTTGACTCATGTAAATTTATGCTTGTAACATATAATAAAGATTTCCACAGAAGTTATATCTTAAAAATCTATGGGGCTCAAATTTATTAATTAAAACGATAAAATACACATGTACGTATATTTTATAGATGGCAATTAATAAATATTAACTTCGGGTTCGATAGTGATACCGAATTTCTCTTTAACGCTTTTTTGTATTTTAAGAGCTAGATTCCATATTTCCTCTCCTGTTGCATTTCCGTAATTAACAAGAACAAGTGCTTGGTTTTTATGAACTCCAGCATCTCCAAATCTTTTTCCTTTAAAGCCACATTGCTCAATTAACCAACCTGCAGGAATTTTTATTTCAGAAGAAGAAACTATATAATGCGGAACAGCGGGATTTTTCTGTTGAAGTTCCTTGAAATCTGCATCACTAATAATCGGGTTTTTAAAAAAACTACCGCTATTTCCTAACTCTTTAGGGTCTGGGAGTTTACTTTTACGAATGCTAATAACAGCATCAGAAACATCTTTAATAGAGGGAGTTGTAATATTTTGCTTCTCAAGCTCACTTTCAATCGCTCCATAAGAGATATTTATATTTTTAGGTTCCGATTTCAATTTAAAAGTAACAGACGTAATAATATATAATCCTTTGTTGTTTTTGAAGTAAGAATCTCGATAGCCAAATTCACATGCTTCTTTAGAGAAAACTTTGGTTTCTAACGTTTTTGTGTTTAACGCTTCGCATGAATAAAAAACGTCTTTAAGTTCTACTCCATACGCGCCAATATTTTGTATTGGAGCAGTGCCAACATTCCCAGGAATCAAAGATAGATTTTCAATCCCTCCTAGATTATTATCTATTGCCCATAAAACAAATTCATGCCAATTTTCGCCTGCTTGTACTTTTATATAAGTGTAATCCTCATCTTTTTCAAGAATTTCTTTTCCTCTAAGATTAAGCTGTATTACCAATGCTTCAACACTTTTAGTTAAAAGCATATTACTGCCTCCTCCTAAAATAAATTTCTCAGGATACTCTTCTAAAGAGAGTACTTCCTTAAGCTTACTAACAGAGGAAACAGTAATAAAATTTTTTGCATCTACATCTATTCCAAACGTATTGTATGGTTTTAATGAAATGTTGTGAGCAATGGTATTTTCTTTATGCATTGTATTGCTTTAAAGCTTCTTTAAGGATAGAAACTGCTTTAATTAGATTCTCTTTCTTTAATACATAAGCAATACGAACCTGATCTTTTCCAATTCCAGGAGTAGAGTAGAAGCCAGCTGCAGGAGCTACCATTACAGTTTCTCCCTCCAATTGGAAATCTTCTAAAAGCCACTGTGCAAAGTCATCAGAATTTTCCACAGGTAACTGAGCGATACAGTAAAAAGCTCCTTGTGGTTTTGCTACAGTAACACCTTCGATCTTATTAAGTTCAGAAATCAAAAGATCTCTTCTCTCTACATATTCTTCAATTACTTCATCAAAATAACTTTGAGGTGTGTCTAAAGCAGCCTCACTAGCAATTAAAGCAAAAGAAGGAGGTGACAGCCTTGCTTGTGCAAATTTTAGAGCTGTAGTCATAACTTCTTTATTTCTAGAAATCATACAGCCAATACGTGCGCCACACATACTGTAGCGTTTAGAAACAGAATCGACTACGATTGCATTTTTTTCTAATCCTTCTACTTGTAATATAGAGTAATGCTCTGCGCCGTCATATGCAAACTCACGATATACTTCATCAGCAATTAAAAACAAATCGTGTTTTTTTACAATTACTGCTAATTTTTGAATCTCTTCTTTGGTATAAAGATATCCAGTTGGATTCCCTGGGTTGCAAATTAAAATAGCTTTTGTTTTTGGAGTGATAAGCTTTTCGAAATCCTCGATTGGAGGCAAAGCAAAGTTATTGTCAATTTTAGACTCCACAGGAACAACTTTCACGCCAGAAGCAGTTGCAAAACCATTATAATTGGCATAAAATGGTTCAGGAATAATAATTTCATCATCAATATCGGTAATCGTACCCATGGTAAACATAAGTGCTTCCGAGCCTCCGGTAGTAATAATTATCTCGTTCGGATTTACATCGATATCTCTTCCGCCGTAATAATTAGCTAATTTTGTTCTATATTCTTCAGAACCTTCACTTCTACTATATTCAAGTATTTCTAGCGTGTTATTTTTAACAGCATCAAGAGCTACTTGTGGGGTTTTAATATCGGGTTGTCCAATATTTAAGTGAAATACATTTACTCCTCTTTTCTTAGCATCTTCTGCAAAGGGAACTAGCTTTCTTATTGGGGACTCAGGCATTTTAATACCTTTCTCAGAAATTGTTGGCATATCTCAAATTTTATGTGCTGCAAATTTGCGAAATATATTTTATAATTCCTTATAAACAGAAGGTTCTTCTTAAGAGTGTTACATGTTAAATTTAATGAAGGGAAACGTTTTTTTTATTAAATTTATAAGAATACAACAAATTTAGGGAGATGAAAAGGTTAAAGCATAGTTTTGTTTTATCAATATTCATCGTTTGCTTTATATCTTATGGTCAAGGTAACTTCTCTTTGAAAGATAATGAGAAGTTCGAAAAAATAAGATTTGACTTTGTAAATAATCTTATCATATTGCCCATAGAAGTAAATGGTGTGGAACTCTCATTTATTCTAGATACTGGAGTTAACAAGCCAATTCTCTTCAATATTACTCCAGAAGATTCTATACAGATTAAAAACACCAAGGAAATCCACATTCGTGGGTTAGGAGGCGGTGATCCTATAAATGCACTCCATTCTGAAGGCAATACTTTTAAGCTAGGGAATGTATTTAATTATAGTCAGGACTTTTATCTTATATCTGATAGTAATATAAATTTTTCGCCTCGGATAGGTTATAAGGTGCATGGGATTATTGGTTACGACTTACTGAAAAATTTTATTGTTGAAATTGACTATTCTTCAGAAAAAATTAAGTTTAGTAATGTCGATTCTTATAATTATAAAAACTGTAGAAAGTGTGAAACTCTACCTTTAGAGCTTGAAGATAGTAAGGCTTATGTGTATGCAGATATAAAACAATTTACTTCTTTGGATAAAAAGAAAGTAAAATTACTTTTAGATACCGGTAGTTGCGATGCTATTTGGCTCTTTCAAAATACGGAAAAAGAAATTTCAGGACCTCTTAAATTTTTCGATGATTTCTTAGGGTTTGGTCTCAGTGGAAAAATACATGGCAAGCGAGCTAGAATTCAACGATTTTCTTTGGGCGATTTTCAGCTAAAAGAAGCTAAAGTCGCTTATCCTGATGCTACAGCATTGAAATATCTCACTTCATTGAGAGATAGAAATGGATCTATAGGTTCCGAAATACTAAGGCGGTTTGATTTAGTATTAGATTATCCCGGAGGAAAGATAACTTTTAAGAAAAACGGAAATTTTAAAGATCCTTTTAAATATAATATGAGTGGAATTGAGTTGCAGCATAACGGACTAAGAATGGTGAAAGCTATGGTTAATGAAGCTAACAACCTTGCTGACAATGGAAAGAAAATCTATTTACATGGGGAGTATGATTTTAAACTTCATCCAGCTTTAGAGATTGCAGAATTACGAGCGGGAAGTCCAGCTGAGATTGTAGGTTTACGCCCAGGGGATGTGATTATGAAGGTTAATAATAGAGAAGTGCATGAGTATTCTTTACAAGAGGTGAGTGAGATGATAAATGAAAAAGTAGGGAAAAAAGTAATTGTAACGGTAGATAGAAACGGGTCAGAGTTGAAGTTTGCTTTTCAGTTAATGAAGGTGTTGTAATTATTGAAGTAGGCATAAAAAAAAGCGATTTCAATTTCTGAAATCGCTTTTGTAATAGTTAAACTAAAAGTTTAAATTATTTTCCCGAGCTATTAGCAAGTACAGTTCCTTTAATCTTAACAGCTACAGTAGGTGTTGCAGCATTAGATTCTACTGTAATAGTTTTTCTAATTGGTCCAACACGGTTTGTGTCATATTTAACCTCAATTACTCCAGTTTCTCCAGGAGCTACAGGTCCTTTAGGTTTTTTAGGGATTGTACATCCACAACTAGACCTAACATTAGTAACAACTAAAGGCACAGCTCCAGTATTAGTGAATTCAAATACACGTACACCATCACTCCCTTTAGCGATCTCACCGTAGTCGATCACATCTTGTTTAAATTCTATTTTAGCCGTTTTGTCTTGAGCTGTAGCTGCAAAGCTTATAACTCCAACAAATAAAAGCATAATTAATTTTTTCATCATTTTTCAGATTTAAGTGAACATCAAATTTAACTACTTTTAAGTAACCAGCAAAATTTATCGATTGTCTTTTATAATCTTGCGGATATAGTTACTTTTGCAGTCTTAATCCAAAAAGTGTTCCAAAATATGAATATTCCATCTAAATATGATGCCAAATCGGTTGAGAACAAGTGGTATGACTACTGGTCTGAGAACGGTTATTTTCGTTCTGTGCCAGATGAAAGAGAACCATATACCATTGTAATTCCGCCACCAAACGTCACAGGAATATTACATATGGGGCATATGTTGAATAATACTATTCAGGATGTGTTAATTAGAAAAGCCCGTTTAAAAGGCTTAAACGCTTGTTGGGTGCCTGGAACAGATCATGCGTCTATCGCTACTGAAGCAAAAGTAGTTGCGAAACTAAAGGAGCAGGGGATTAGTAAAGAGGATCTTACGAGAGATGAGTTTTTAAAACACGCTTGGGATTGGACAGATGAGTATGGTGGTGTAATTCTAGATCAATTAAAAAAATTAGGATGTTCTTGTGATTGGGATCGTACTAAGTTTACTATGGATGACGATATGTCAGCGTCTGTAATTAAAACTTTTGTTGATTTACATGATAAAGGAATGATTTACCGTGGTTATAGAATGGTAAATTGGGATCCTGAGGCTAAAACAACACTTTCTGATGAGGAAGTAATTTATGAAGAACGCCAAGGATTACTTTATTATTTAGAATATGCAATTGAAGGAAGTGATGAGAAAGTAACCATTGCAACTACAAGACCAGAGACTATTCTTGGGGATACTGCTATTTGTATTAATCCTAATGATGAACGTTATCAGCATTTAAAAGGTAAGAAGGCAATCGTTCCATTAACAGATCGTACAATTCCTATTATTCAAGATGAATATGTAGATGTTGAGTTCGGTACAGGTTGTTTAAAAGTGACGCCTGCACACGATGAGAATGATAAAAATCTTGGAGATAAGCATAAGCTTGAAGTAATCGATATTTTTAATGACGACGCTACTTTAAATAGTAATGGACTACATTACCAAGGCAAAGATCGATTTGTTGTAAGAAAAGAAATCTCTAAAGAATTAGAGGAAAAAGGGTTTTTAGTAAAAAAAGAAACTCATATCAATAAAGTAGGAACTTCTGAAAGAACAAAGGCTGTTATTGAGCCTAGACTTTCTGATCAGTGGTTCTTAAAAATGGAAGATTTAGTTAAGCCAGCAATTGATGCTGTGTTAACTGATAAGGAAATTAAATTATTCCCTTCTAAGTTTGAAAATACATACCGTCATTGGTTGGAGAATATCCGTGATTGGAATATCTCTCGTCAATTATGGTGGGGACATCAAATCCCAGCTTACTATTATGGAGATGGAGAAAATGATTTTGTAGTTGGAGAAAGTATAGAAGAAGCGCTAGAAAGAGCAAAAGAAAAATCTGGAAATGCTAGTCTTTCGGTTTCCGATTTAAAACAAGATGAAGATTCTTTAGATACGTGGTTTTCTTCATGGTTATGGCCAATAAGTGTCTTTAATGGTATTATGGAGCCAGAGAATAAAGAGATAGAATATTACTACCCAACCAACGATTTGGTAACGGGGCCAGATATTTTATTCTTTTGGGTGGCAAGAATGATTTTTGCAGGGTATGAATTCCGTGATCAGAAACCATTTAATAATGTGTATCTAACAGGATTGGTTCGAGACAAGCAACGTAGAAAGATGTCGAAGTCGCTAGGAAATTCTCCTGATGCGTTAAAGCTTATTGAAGAGTTTGGAGCAGATGGTGTTCGTGTAGGATTATTATTGAGCTCTGCTGCTGGAAACGACTTATTATTTGATGAAAGTCTATGTCAGCAAGGAAAAAACTTTGCCAATAAGGTGTGGAATGCTTTCCGTTTAGTAAAAGGATGGGAGGTAGCAGACATAGAGCAGCCAGAATATGCGGCTACAGCTATTACTTGGTATAAAAACAAGTTTCAGGATAGCTTAAAAAATATAGAAGAGCAATTTTCTAAATATAGAATTTCTGATGCTTTAATGGCGACTTATAAATTGGTGTGGGATGATTTTTGTTCTTGGTTTTTAGAAATGGTGAAACCAGCATACCAACAGCCTATTGATGCTAAGACGTTTAATGATGTAATTGTATTGTTTGAAGAGAATTTAAAGCTTTTACATCCTTTTATGCCATTCTTATCAGAAGAAATATGGCAATTAATGGCAGAGCGCACGCCAGAAGAAGCTTTAATAGTTGCAAAATGGCCTGAGCAAACTACAGCTGATGAAAAGATTATTGCAGAGTTTGATTTTGCTGCTGAGGTAATATCGGGAGTTAGAACTATTAGAAAGGAAAAGAATATAGCTTTTAAAAACGAAATTTCTCTTTCTGTAATTAATAACGATGAGGTCTCTAATACTTTTGATACTATTATAAGTAAGTTAGGAAATATAGATGAGCTTTCTTATGTTTCTTCAAAAGTGGATGGTGCTTTATCTTTCCGTGTAAAATCTAATGAGTATTTTATTCCGGTAAGTGGGGCGATAGATGTTGAAGAGGAGATTAAGAAAATAGAGGAGGAGTTAAAATATACAGAAGGTTTCCTTAAATCTGTTCAGAAGAAGTTATCTAATGAGCGTTTTGTTGCTGGTGCTCCAGAAAAAGTGGTTGCAATAGAAAAGCAGAAAGAAGCAGATGCACTTTCTAAAATAGAAACCTTAAAAGAGAGCTTGACTAGTTTGAAATAATAAACTAACAGGCATAAATTCAATAAAAAAGCCGCAATTTGCGGCTTTTTTATATTTAATAGTTAAAATATTCTTTAACGAGTTTTACATATTTTTCTTTTGCTTCATCTTCAGTCATCCCTCTTGCTTGGAATAGAGCATTAGCTTTAAAAGCATTTATAATAGATCGTTTGCTGCTTGGCGGCTCACTATTCTGGGTTGCTTTTTTATAGTAGGCATAAAGACGTAAGAGAAAGTCAGCCGGAAATAAACTCTCATAGTTGTTTACTCGGTTAACAGCTTCTTCAAATTCTTTATTTAGTTCTTCAGAATTCATTTTTATTTTGCAATTATATCAATGCCTCCTTTAACTTTATCATTGAGCGCCACTTTGATATCTGTACCTAACGGTAGAAATAAATCTACTCTAGAGCCAAATTTTATAAACCCAGCATCAGTTCCCTGAATAACTTCGTCACCTTCTTTGGCATAATTAACAATACGTTTTGCTAAGGCTCCAGCAATCTGTCTGTATAGAATTTCACCATAAGAAGGATTGTTGATTACAACAGTGGTTCTTTCGTTCTCTTCAGAGGCTTTAGGATGCCAAGCAACTAAGAATTTACCAGGATGATATTTACTAAATTTAATCTTTCCGCTTAATGCGTAGCGCGTAACGTGTACATTAATTGGAGACATAAATATAGAAACCTGAATACGTTTATCTTTAAAATATTCTTTTTCGAATACTTCTTCGATAACAACAACTTTACCATCTACAGGAGCTATGATATTCTCATCGCTAATTTCTGTAAGACGTGTAGGGTTTCTGAAAAATTGTAGTATTAAAACAAGAACAAGGAGTAATGCTACTTGGATTATTGTTTTTAACCAATAGATGTCGATATAAAATTGGGATATTATGATTCCCGCAGCTATAAGAATAAAGGTGATAGCTATTATTTTATGACCCTCTTTATGAAACATAATTAAAAATTTGAAGTGTTAAATATGCAAATGGAGCAGCAAAGATTAAGCTGTCAAGTCTGTCTAGAAGTCCACCATGACCTGGTAAAATTGCACCGCTATCTTTTACTCCTGCTAAACGTTTAAATTTAGATTCTACTAAGTCACCAACAGAGCCAGTAACGACTACTACAAGCGCTAAAACCATCCATTGTACTAGATTGAGTTCTCCGCTGTATATAAATAATATATATGCTGCGCCTAAAGCAAATATAAGCCCACCAATAAAACCTTCAACTGTTTTCTTTGGTGACACGCTTGGAAAAAGTTTATGTTTTCCAATACTTTTTCCTACGAGGTAGGCAAAAGAATCGTTCACCCAGATCAGTATAAAAATACCAACTATTAAGGATTCTACAAAATGTTCAGCACGATAAGGAATCATCGTTAAAAAGATACAACCTCCACCAATATAGAATAGTGTAATTATAAATTTCTGAGTATTTGTGTAGTTAAGCTTTTCTTTTGAATATAATCTAGCAACTAATGATAGATTCACAGTGATACATAGAATTAAAAATATTATTCTAAGTATATTTTGTTGCTCTAACACGCCTAGAAGGTATATGAAGACCCACCAAACACCTAAGAAAACTAAGAATATAGCATAGCCTCTTAGTCTTATTATTTTTTTGAATTCATATATGCATGTTAATCCAAAAATAAGAAAGAGGAAGTCAAAAGCATCATGACTTAGAAATACCGCTGACAGAAGTAAAAAAACATAAAGAATACCTGTTAAGACACGTTTTAAAAGTTCTTTCACATAGATGGGTTTAAATTTATACTGTTTTCTGTTATGTAGATCTTATAGATCCTCCAGAAGGAGCAAATATAAGTTTTTTGAACTACTTCCGTAGGTAAGAAAATCATTTTCTTCTTTAATGCTGAAGTGTTTTATGGTAGTGATATTGGTTGGAATCTGATTCTTATTATTATTTTTAATTCCTCTCAACCCTTCTCCAATAGTGTCAACAAGCTGACTAGTAGTTGCGAATATTATAAAATTATCTGGCAACTCGTTTAGCTTACTTTCTTTTATCTGATTGGAAGAGATAAGAATAGCACCGTTATCTGCTACTAGATTTTCACATGGAGATAATAGTAATGTGGCACCCTGACAATTACTGTTATTACTGAAATTAAATTGATTGAAGACATTGCTAACTTTAGAATCGATGCAACATACTTCTTCTGGAGACCAGTTATTTTCAGCAAGAATATTTTTAAAGCTATTATGTATTTCTTCAAGGGAATCACAATACAGAAATTTACCTCCATTTTTCTTGAAATTGATAGTAAATTTCTCATCTGTAGGAAGTTTGATCTCGGGCATGAACTCTCCCCTTTGACCAGTTCCTTTACCAGAAACTTCCTTTTTTTGTTTAGATCCGAAAAGTTTTTTAAATAAGCTCATTATTAATTTAATGGGGGCAGTTAATATTTTAATTAATGCAATACCTTAATATAAAAGTATGAAATTATTAAGTATAACGTAGAAAACGGGGGTAAATTTTATAATTACCCCCGTTGTTTATTATTTATCTAATAATTTTTCTTCTGCCGCTGCTGCCTCAACATCTTTAGCAAAAGGTCTCTTGCCGAAAATTCTTTCTAGATCATCTTTAAAGATAACCTCTTTTTCAAGAAGGTGTTCCGCAAGCTCTGTAAGTTTATCTTTGTTGTCTTCTAATAGTTTGATAGCTCTTATATATTGGGCTTCTATGATTTTAGAAATCTCTTTATCTATAAGTTGAGCTGTTTCCTCACTATATGGTTTCGAGAAATTATAGTCTGTTTGTCCGCTTGAATCATAGTATGTCAAGTTTCCGATTTTCTCATTCAATCCATATATAGTAACCATTGCTCTAGCTTGTTTGGTTACTTTTTCAAGATCACTAAGTGCTCCAGTAGAAATTCTATCGAACATAACTTTTTCTGCAGCTCTACCTCCTAAAGCAGCACACATCTCGTCTGCCATTTGCTCAGGGTGAACAATTAAACGTTCTTCAGGTAAATACCAAGCTGCTCCTAAACTTTGTCCTCTAGGAACAATAGTAACCTTTACAAGAGGAGCTGCATGCTCTAGCATCCAACTAACTGTAGCATGTCCAGCTTCATGGAATGCAATAGTTTTCTTTTCATTAGGAGTTATAATCTTATTCTTTTTCTCTAATCCTCCTACAATTCTATCTACAGCATCTAAGAAAGATTGTTTATCAACTGCTTTCTTACCATTTCTAGCAGCAATTAATGCAGCTTCATTACAAACATTGGCAATATCTGCTCCAGAAAAACCTGGTGTTTGTTTCGCTAAGAAATCAGCATCTAAAGCTTCAGCAGTTTTTATAGGACGTAAATGAACTTCAAAAATTTCTTTACGTTCTCTAACATCTGGTAAGTCTACATATATCTGACGGTCAAAACGACCAGCACGCATTAACGCTTTGTCTAAAATATCTGCTCTGTTGGTAGCGGCTAATACAATTACATTTGTATTGGTACCAAAACCATCCATTTCTGTTAGTAATTGATTAAGTGTGTTTTCACGCTCATCATTACTTCCTGTCATATTATTTTTACCTCTGGCTCTACCAATGGCATCAATCTCATCAATGAATATGATAGCAGGAGATTTGTCTTTAGCTTGTTTAAATAAGTCACGAACTCTAGATGCTCCAACTCCAACAAACATTTCTACGAAATCAGAACCAGAAAGAGAAAAGAAAGGTACTTTAGCTTCTCCAGCAACTGCTTTTGCTAATAAAGTTTTACCAGTTCCTGGCGAACCTACTAAAAGAGCTCCTTTAGGAATCTTACCTCCTAGAGATGTATATTTCTCAGGGTTTTTAAGGAAGTCTACAATTTCTTGAACTTCTTCTTTCGCACCTTCTAATCCAGCAACATCTTTAAAAGTTACTTTGATATCTGTTTTTTCGTCAAATAAACGAGCTTTAGATTTTCCGATATTGAAGATTTGACCTCCAGCACCTCCAGCGCCACCACCTGACATTCTTTTCATTAAGAAAATCCAAATTCCGATGATTACTACAAATGGAAGGATAGAAAATAACAACTCTCCGAAGAGATTAGACTCTTTTTTATATTCCAAAGAAGCAGAAAGATCGTTTTCTTTGATTGTGTTTTTAATATCGTTTTCAAAGTTCTGTAAATCCCCATACTCTAATTGGTACTGAGGGATCTGCTCAGAAGAAGGAATCAATGTTTTGCTAAGTGCACTTTTATGAATGTCCTTGTCTTGAGCTTCTTTAGTTAAAAATACTTCAGCTTCTCTTGTGTTAGTTACAATCTGGATTTTGCTAACGTCTCCATCCTTTAAGTACTGCTGTAATTTTGCAGGAGTAATATCAGGAGGAGTTTGCCATCCGCTACCTCCGGAGAAAAGTTGCATACCAATAATTATAACTAAAATAGCTCCGTAAATCCAGTATGAACTAAATTTAGGTTTTTTTGGGCTTGTATTGTTCTTGTTTTCTTTTGCCATTAATTTTTTTATTCAACCCTTTTGGGCATTATATCTCTTTGCTATTGAGTGTTCAAATTGTGTTTGTAACTCTCAAGCTTTGAAAATCTCTTGAAATTGTAACTTCTAGTTTGAGATTGCAGTTACTTTTGCATCTCCCCATAGTCCTTCAATATCGTAATACTCTCTAACATGCTTCTGGAAAACATGAACCACAACATTAACATAGTCCATTAGCACCCATTCGGCATTGTCTGTACCTTCAATGTGCCATGGCTTATCTTTTAACTCGCGGCTTACAACTTTTTGTATGGAGCTTACGATGGCATTTACTTGTGTGTTTGAAGTACCATTGCAGATTATAAAGTAATCACAAACCGTATTCTCAATATCCCTTAAGTCTAAAATATTTACATCATTACCCTTAACCTCTTCAATTCCTTTTAAGATAAATGTTATTAATTGATCTGTGCTACTATTCGTTTTTGCCATTAAAAATTTTTATTTTCACAAAGTTATTATTTTTTTAGAATTTGTGCTATTCTAATTAACATAACATTACATAATAAATGTAGTTATTTCTATGAATTTAATCAAACTTGATGCCACCGATTCGACAAATTCCTTTTTAAGGAGACTAGCAGCTCATAAAGAACTGCAAGATTATACCGTAGTAATGGCTGAAAAACAGATGGAAGGAAGAGGCCAAATGGGGACCCAATGGGTTTCTGAAGCGGGAAAGAACCTTACTTTTAGCGTTTTTAAAAAGATTACGTGCTTAGATAAGAATGAACAATTTTACCTGAGTATGGCCGTTTCTTTAGCTATATATGATGCGTTAACATATTTTGCAATTCCATATTTAAAGATAAAATGGCCTAACGACATTTTGTCAGTGAATAGTAAGATTTGTGGAATTTTAATTGAAAGTATTATAAAAAATGGTGAAATGAGTGCTTCTATAATTGGAATAGGGCTTAATTTAAACCAAACTACTTTTGATGGAGTCACCAATGCATCTTCTTTAAAAAGTATTACAGGAATCCATTATAATAAAGAAGAGGTGATGTCTAAAATCGTAGAAATGATAAAAAAATACGAAACATGGGTTGTAGATAGAGCGCTTTTAAAAATAAAGGAGACTTTTGAGAATCATTTATTCAGAAAAGATAAGCCCTCTACATTTAAATTAGCCAATGGAGAACTTATCATGGGCTTTATAAAAGGAGTTGCAGTAAATGGTTGTTTAATTGTACTTATGGAAGATAACATCATTAAAGAATTTGACTTAAAAGAGTTGAAACTTTTGTACTAGTTGAATTTTTAAAAAATGCCGATATCCTTACCTTTTGAACTTGAAGTTTTAAATACACAAATAAATATACATTTGCTATTAGAGTATATTGCTTTTTTTGTAGCTTTTCGTTATTACCTTTATTTAAGACGAAATACAAAAGATTCAATTAATACTTCCAATAGGTTTTCAATTGTTTTAGGAGCAGCTATTGGAGCTTTTTTAGGCTCTCGTTTAATAGGCTATCTTGAAAATCCTGTAGCAATAAACTCCCTCAAAGAAATTTTATCTCTTATGAATATTAAAACTATAATGGGAGGACTCTTTGGTGGTTTGTTAGGAGTGGAGATAACAAAGAAAATAATAGGCGAAAAAGAATCATCGGGAGATTTATTTGTGTTGCCTATAATTTTAGGAATATTTATAGGGAGAATAGGGTGTTTTTTAAGTGGAGTAAATGAGTTTACTTATGGAAAACAAACTACTTCATTTTTGGGGATGAATTTAGGAGATGGTATTATGCGTCATCCTATTGCGTTATATGAACTTGTTTTTCTGATAGTAATCTTTGTTTTTTTCTATAGAGCAAGAAAAAAGAATGAGCTCGAAAATGGATTGTTATTTAAGTACTTTATGCTCCTTTATTTTGGTTTTCGTTTTTTTATAGAGTTTCTAAAGCCAAACACATTTTTTGTTTTAAGTTTAAGCAGTATTCAACTCCTATGTATTGTGTGTTTTATTTATTATGGGAGCACCTTAAAAAAAGTTTTTTATGCCAACTAGAAAATATACATATTACGATTTTACATTAAGCCTTTGTCCAGAGTGTTTAAAACGTGTGGATGCTAAAATTGTATTTGAAGACGAAAATGTATACATGCTCAAGCGATGTAGAGAACACGGTTCTTCAAAAGTGCTAATAGCTGATGATATTCCATATTATAAAAACTTACGGAATTATAATAAACCTTCAGAAACACCTTATAAATTCAATACAAAAACAGATTACGGGTGTCCTTATGACTGTGGCTTATGTCCAGATCATGAACAGCATTCTTGCTTAACTATTGTAGAAGTTACAGATCGGTGTAACTTAACTTGTCCAACGTGTTATGCAGGCTCTTCACCCACTTATGGAAGACACAGAACACTGGATGAAGTAAAAAAAATGTTGGATGCTGTTGTAGCTAATGAGAAAAATCCAGATGTAGTTCAAATAAGTGGAGGCGAACCTACTATCCATCCAGATTTTTTTGAAATTATGGATTATGCAAAATCTTTACCTATCCGTCATTTAATGCTGAATACAAATGGATTGAGGATTGCTAAGGAAAAAGAATTCGCTAAGCGCTTAAAAGAATACACTCCAGACTTTGAAATTTACCTTCAATTCGATTCTTTCGATGACGAAGTGCTAAAGGAAATGCGAGGAGCAACGCTAAGTAGTATACGCAAGCAAGCTATTGAAAACCTTAATGAGCTGAATCTTTCTACAACATTAGTTGTAACACTTCAGAAGGGATTAAATGATGGAGAAGTTGGAGATATTATAGATTATGCTTTGAAACAAAAATGTGTAAGAGGAGTTACCTTTCAACCTACGCAGATCGCAGGAAGGTTGGAGAACTTTAACTTAGAAAAAGATAGAATTACACTTACGGAAGTGCGTAGAAAAATTTTAGAGCAAACAGATGTTTTTAATGAAGATGATATTCTTCCTGTTCCATGCAATCCAGATGCTTTGGCAATGGGGTATGCGTTAAAGCTAGATGGAGAGGTTTTTCCTTTAACGCGCTATATAAATCCTGAAGATCTACTGAACAACAGTAAAAATACTATTGTTTATGAGCAAGATGAAAGCCTACAAGGTAAAATGATCGAACTTTTTAGTACAGGGAATTCTGTGGAAGTGGCTGAAGAGAATTTAAAATCGATTATGTGTTGTTTGCCAAATATAGATGCTCCAAATTTAGGCTACGATAATCTATTTAGAGTTATAATCATGCAATTTATCGATGCTTATAATTTTGATGTCCGTGCGGTAAAAAAATCCTGTGTTCATATTGTAAACAAAGATTACAAGATCATTCCTTTTGAGACAATGAATCTTTTTTATCGAGATGATAAAGTTGCTTATTTAAATGAACTTAAAAAAGAAATGATATGATATTTTTAGAAGGAAGTTATGATGGAATAGTAACATTCATTGCAATAATAATGTTTGGGCCTGCGATCCTTTTTTCCTTAATAGGGGGGGGCCTTCTGTATAAAAAGAAGAATAAACCAGCAAAAGTATTTTTTATACTTGCCGTTTTATACCTAATTGTTTCTTTGGGGACTTGTGGATTTTTAGTATCTTAATAAAAGCTTTAATTTTCTTTGATATAAATCTCTCTTACTTTTTTAAATAAATCTGAAGAATATACAAAATCGGTAACCGCTTCATTATCTGTCTTAAAGATCTCTTTATTAGTGCCTTCCCATTCTTTTAATCCATTTTTTAAGAAAACGATTTTCTCACCAATCTCCATAACGGAGTTCATATCGTGGGTATTTATAACGGTTGTAATTCCAAATTCCTGAGTGATCTCTTGGATTAATTGATCTATAACAATAGCCGTTTTTGGATCAAGACCAGAATTAGGCTCATCGCAAAAGAGATATTTCGGGCGGTTTACAATAGCACGTGCAATAGCAACCCTTTTTTGCATACCCCCAGAAATTTCTGAAGGCAATTTGTTGTGTGCGTCGACTAAATTTACTCTGGCTAATACCTCGTCTACACGATCGCTCATTTCATTTTTAGGAAATTTTGAGAACATCCGAAGCGGAAACATTACATTCTCTTGTACGGTCATAGAATCGAATAAGGCACTTCCTTGAAAAACCATTCCCATTTCTTGGCGTAAGCTAGTACGTTGGTCTTCATCTAAATTAGCGTAAATCCTTTCGTTGTATATGATATTCCCTTCTTCTGGGTGATGTAATCCTAATAAGCATTTTAGAAAAACAGTTTTTCCAGAACCACTTTGCCCAATAATTAGGTTTGTTTTTCCTTTGTCAAAACAAGTAGAGATACCTTTTAATATTTCAGTATCACCAAACGATTTATGTATATTTTCAACTACAATCATTTTATCCTAATAACATTTGGGTTAATAAATAATTGGCAACAATAATGGCAACACTCGTCCAAACAAAAGAAGATGTACTTGCCTTTCCTACTTCTAAAGCTCCGCCTTTCATATAAAAACCATAAAAAGATGGTATGGTTGCAAGAATAAATGCAAAAACCGAAGTTTTTACAAATGCATAAACTACATGGTACGTATTAAAGTCATCTTGTAGTCCTCTAATAAATTCTGCACTCGTGCTATAACCTCCAAATACAACTGCAGACCAACCACCTAGAATCCCCATGTACATAGCAATAGCGATTACAAAAGGATAAAGCATAAGGGCGATTATCTTTGGAAAAACCAAGTAGTTTAAAGAATTAACACCCATAACTTCTAGCGCATCTATTTGCTCTGTTACTCGCATGGTTCCGATACTAGACGTAATGTAAGAACCTACTTTTCCAGCCATAATAATGGATGTAAACGTAGGTGCAAATTCTAATATTACCGATTGCCTAGTTGTAAATCCTATTAAATATTTAGGAATTAAAGGGTTGTCAATATTTAATGCTGTTTGTATAGCAACAACACCTCCAATAAAGAAAGAAATAAAAATAATGATTCCTAACGAGCCATAAATAAGGTCATCAATTTCTTTAAAAATAAGCTTTTTCAGCATAGACCATTTTGTAGCCCTACTAAAAACTTCTTTTAACATTAAAAAGTACCGACCAATATTTTCTATGTATATCATGTATCAAAAATAGAACAGCTAAAGTAAAAAAATAAAATTACATCTCTTTTAACCTAGATTTAAAGTTCTAAATATTTTAAATCTGTAATTTTGTGGAAAATGTATTTTAAAATGAAAAACGTCCTTATAGCAGGTTTGCTATTTTTTAGTGTTGTTGGACTTAAAGCTCAACAGAAATCCGAAAAAGAACCCTTTACAAGACCAAAATTAGTTGTAGGTATTGTTGTGGATCAGATGCGATACGATTATTTAGTGCGCTTCTATGATAAATACGGAGATGATGGTTTTAAGAGAATGATAAACGAAGGTTTTAATTGTAAGAATAATCATTTCAATTATATCCCTACTAAAACTGCCGCTGGTCATGCTTCTGTTTACACGGGAACTACGCCAAAAACACACGGTATAATTGGGAATGATTGGTATGATAAAAATGAAGATAGATCTGTTTATTGTACCGAAGATGAAACTGTAAATTCATTAGGAACGGTTACAGATGCTGGAAAAATGTCTCCTCGAAGAATGGTTTCTAGTACAATGACAGACCAGTTAAAATTAGCTACTGCTTCTCAAGGAAAAGTGATTGGTGTTTCTCTAAAAGATAGAGGTTCTATTTTGCCAGCAGGTCATGCAGCAGATGGTGCATATTGGTTTCAAGGTAAAGATGAAGGACATTGGGTAACCAGTACTTATTATATGGATGCGCTTCCTAATTGGGTAGAGAAATTCAATAAATCTGATGCTGCAGAAAAATATAAAAAAGTATGGAATCCACTTTACGATATAGATACTTACACAGAAAGTATTGCAGACAACAATGATTTCGAACAGTATTTTAAAGGAGAAGAAGCTCCAGTTTTTCCTCATGACCTTCCAAAATTATGGGATGATAACGGGAAATTCGACTTGTTAAAAGGAGTGCCTTTTGGTAATTCTCTAACTGTAGATTTTGCTGAAGCTGCTATAAAAGGTGAAAACCTTGGGGCAGATAAGATTACAGATTTCATAGCAGTTAGCTTTTCGGCTACCGATTATGTTGGGCATCGTTTTGGAGTGAGTGCAAAAGAAACAGAAGATACTTACTTAAGATTAGATAAGGATTTAGGGAGACTTTTTACTTTTTTAGATAAAGAAGTAGGAAAGGGAACATACACTGTTTTCTTAACTTCCGACCATGCTGCTGTAGAAGTGCCGAGTTATTTAGAAGCTGAAAATATTCCAGGTGGGAATTTCAGCAAGAAAGAGTTTTACACCCCATTAAATGCATTTTTAAACACTAAGTTTGGAAGTGATAAGTTGATAAAGAATTTCTCTAATGAGCAGCTTTTCCTAGATCAAGAGCTTATAAAAAAATTAGGTCTTACTTCAGAAGAGGTTGAGAATGCTATTGTAGGGGAAGTAAAAAATTACAAGAACGTAGCTGAAGCTTATACAGGGACTTCAATGAGAAATCAAGAGTTCACAAAAGGGCAGGCAAGTAGGCTTCAAATGGGGTATAACTTCAATAGATCTGGAGATGTGCTCCTAGCTTTGAGTCCAGGATATATTAATTCTACTTCGCGTAAAGGAACCACTCACGGAACTGGTTACGCTTACGATACACATGCGCCATTGTTATTTTTTGGTCAGGGAATAAATCATGGGCAAACGGTTAAACGCACTGAGATTCCAGATATAGCAAATACCATTTGTTCGTTATTGGGAATTACATTTCCTAGCGGTAAAAGTGGAGAGCCAATTCCAGAGGTTATACAATAATTTCTTTAGGAGCGATATCCTGCTTTACGCTATATCTTTTAAAAAAAACAGCCTTCTTTTGCGAAACAAAAGAAGGCTGTTTTTTTTAAAAGGATGCCGCTTCAATCAGGGCTAAAAAAGTTTTCTTTTAATGTTTTTTATCCGATATGCTCTAATAAAATCACCTTCTTCTTCAGAAACTAAAAAAGGGGTGTTATTCTTTTTAGCATTCATAAAGCCTTTCATATTATCTATAAAAGTCTGAAGTTTATTTTGCTTTAAAGCCATTTTTGCAGAAGCGATAGCGGTAATTAAGAAACCGTATCGCATAGTGTACATTGCTTTCCCTTGTAGGAGCTTCGCTTTTTTATTGTATGATTTTCCTGTAGGGCGTAAATGTTTTACTTTAAGACCGTCACTTGTTTGTGTAGAAAAGCCATGATATTTACAAAGGAGTTCATCTACCGTATCCCATCCCATTGCTATTTTTAGACCGCCAATAGCTTTAAAACAAGTTTTGGTATAGGCTTTAAAAGCACCGCGAACATGATTTTTGTCCATCGGATGATTAAGTGTCCATTCTTCAGTTTCATTTTTTTCATAAACAAAACCTCCAGCAATACCTATCTTATTATCTTCTTGGAAGATAGCAGCAATCGTTTTGAAATAATTTTCAGGAAGAATAAGGTCGGCGTCTAATTTTACAATGAAGTCATAATTATCGTCTAGCTTTTCAAGTCCTTTGTTGAAGGCGTTCACAACTTTACTTCCAGGCATGTGTTCTGAGGAAGAAACTAAATTTAGCTTTTCTATAAAATTGTATTCAGCAGTAAAAGAATCTATAATGTTTTCTGTAGTATCAGATGAATTGTCATTTACTACAATCACCTTTTTTGGGAGTAATGTTTGCTGGGTTAAGCTATTTAAAGTTAGCGCTATAAAGGCCTCTTCGTTGTGTGCTGGGATAACAACATAATATTCCATAGCGCCAAATATATTATTGCTTTCTTTCCGCATAGACAATATAATACCTCGGAGTAAAAGTGCGTAGTAAAGGTCTAAGTCCTATTTTCTTAACAGGATTTGTCCATTTATCACGACTTTTAATTTCCCAACCAGCTTTTTCTAAAAGCCAATCGAATTGCCAATCTTCAAACTCATGATAATGTCTGTCCCACATATCAGTTTTACTTCTATAAGCAGGAGAAAACCACAATTTTAACGGAACAGAAGCAACTAATTTATCAGCCTTTATGTTTTTAAGCACATTATAAGGAGCAATAAGGTGTTCGAAAATTTCGAAGGCAGTAACTACAGAAGCGTCAGAATTTAAAACAGTATTGAAATCATTATCTAAATCTTCACCTCCTGTATTTTCTACTTCATAGCCACGAGATTGCATAATCTCACTAAAGGGGTTTTTAACCCCTAAGTCTAAGATATTTGCAGGTTTGTTAATAGAAGATTCTAGAAATTCTATTGTTTTTTTATAGCGTTTGTTTGGAAAGCTATTTTCGTACATATTATATTTTATAAACGAGCGCATTTATATTCATACCAGCGCCAACGCTTGCAAATATAACAACATCTCCTTTATGTACTTCCTGATTTTTCACCATTCCTTTTTTTACAGAATCAAATAACGTAGGAATCGTAGCTACAGAGCTGTTTCCTAGTTCTTGAATAGTCATAGGCATGATGCCTTCAGGAATTGTTTTATCATATAATTTATAAAAACGCTGTAAGATAGCTTCATCCATTTTTTCGTTCGCCTGATGGATAAAAACTTTTTTCATATCATCAATACCATATCCACTTTTATCCAGACACTCCTTCATTGCTTTTGGAACGTGGGTTACAGCAAATTCGTAGATCTTGCGACCATACATTTTTATGTATTTCGTGTCTTGATCTGCATCTTTGTTATAAGAACATCCGTTAAAAAGATAGTAAGCCTCATCATGCGCATGAGTAGCAGAAAGATGAGATTTTATTCCGCCTTCCTCTTCGGTAGCTTCAATGATTGTAGCGCCAGCACCATCAGAATAAATCATAGAATCTCTATCGTGATCATCTACAACTCTAGAAAGTGTTTCTGCTCCGATAACAAGGCATCTTTTTGCTATTCCAGCTTTTATAAAAGCATGTGCTTGTACAACGCCTTCAATCCAACCAGGACATCCAAAAAGAACATCATAACCAACACATCTTGGATTTTTTATTTTAAGCGAATGCTTCACTCTAGAAGCAATACTCGGAACCATATCCGATTGGATAGTTCCTTTTTTGATATCGCCAAAATTGTGAGCAACAATGATATAATCTATAGTTTCTTTATCTATTTTAGCGTCTTCAATAGCCTTTTCAGCAGCAAAAAATGCAATATCTGAAGTTGTGTATTGGTCGTTAACATACCTCCTTTGTTCAATTCCGGTTATGGCTTTGAACTTTTGTATGATAACTTCATTAGCGTGCTTAAAGGGACTCCCGTCGGCATTTAAAAATTCATGCTTCGAGAATGAGCTGTTAGCAGTCACTTGAGATGGAATATAGCTTCCTGTTCCCGTAATCTTTATATTCATTGAGAGTCAATTTTGCCAAAGGTACGATTATATACATAATATGTTATGCATGCATAATTTATTTTACGATGCCCAACGTAAGTTTTTTTAAGCTTACTAGCTGGTTTTAAAATAAAAAGCCCTTCAAGTTAATGAAAGGCTTTTAAATATTCATAGTGTTTATACACTTTTTTTATGCATCGATGTAATCTTCAATAGGTGCACAAGTACACATTAAATTACGATCTCCATAAGCTTCGTCCACACGTCTTACCGTTGGCCAAAACTTATTATCTGCAATATGTTCCATAGGATATGCTGCTTTCTCTCTAGAGTAAGGGAAGTTCCAATCTGTAGCAGTCAGCATTTTTAAAGTATGAGGAGCGTTCTTTAAAACATTATTTGTATCTCCTTCTTCTAGCTCTTCAATTTCTTTAGTAATTGCTATAAGAGAATCACAGAAACGATCTAATTCAGCTAAATTTTCACTTTCTGTAGGCTCAATCATCATTGTTCCAGCAACTGGAAATGATACTGTAGGAGCGTGGAAACCGTAATCGATAAGTCTTTTTGCAATATCAGTTACTTCAATTCCTTTAGCTTTAAATGGACGACAGTCAATAATCATTTCGTGTGCTGCTCTTCCTTTTTCTCCTGTATAAAGAACATCAAAAGATCCACTCAGTCTATTTTTAATATAGTTTGCATTTAAAATTGCCATGCTTGTAGACTGTTTTAAGCCTCCTGCACCTAACATTTTAATATATCCGTAGGAAATTAAGCAAACTAATGAGCTTCCCCATGGAGCTGCAGATATTGCGTCGATTCCATTTTCTCCACCTGTTTTAATAACAGGATTAGAAGGTAAAAACGATACTAAATGTTCTGCAACACAAATAGGACCAACTCCAGGGCCACCACCACCGTGAGGAATAGCAAAAGTTTTATGTAGGTTTAAATGACAAACGTCTGCGCCAATAGTAGCAGGATTTGTAAGTCCTACTTGTGCGTTCATATTTGCACCGTCCATATAAACTTGTCCGCCATTGTCATGGATAAGCTGCGTGATTTCTTTAATAGAAGATTCAAATACTCCGTGTGTAGATGGATAAGTAACCATCAAAGCAGCAAGATTATCTTTATGCTTCTCTGCTTTTTCACGAAGGTCTTCAATATCTATATTTCCTTTTTCGTCTGTTTTTGTTACTACAACTTTCATTCCAGCAAGAACAGCAGAAGCAGGATTAGTTCCGTGAGCAGAAGCTGGTATTAAACAGATGTTTCTATGTTGTTCGTTACGAGATTTATGGTAAGCACGGATTACTAGAAGTCCAGCGTATTCTCCTTGAGCACCAGAGTTTGGTTGTAGCGAAGTTCCAGCAAAACCTGTAATAACATTTAATTGCTCTTCTAAAGTTTTAAGAACTTCTTGGTAACCTTCCGCTTGATCTACAGGTACAAAAGGGTGTATATTTCCCCATTCGTCCCAACTTAGTGGTAGCATTTCTGATGCAGCATTAAGCTTCATGGTACAAGATCCTAAAGAAATCATAGAGTGATTTAGTGCAAGATCTTTACGCTCTAATTTCTTAATGTAGCGCATTAATGCCGTTTCTGAGTGATATGAGTTAAATACCTCATTCTCTAAGAAAGGAGAAACACGAGAGCTACCATTTAATACAGCGGTATTCTCGATTAATTGATTTATGGTTATAGTGTTTTTCCCTGCTGCATCAGCAAAGATCTGTACTATTTTATTTAAGTCTTTTAGTGTAGTGGCTTCATTTATAGAAATAGCAACTTTGTCACTTTCAGCATATAAAAAGTTTACATTTTCTAATTCAGCAATACTTTTAACATGTTGCGCATCTGCTTTTACTAAGATAGTGTCGAAGTAAGATTCGTTTAATTGATCGTATCCTAAATCTGTTAATGCTTTAGAAAGTGCAATTGCCGAATTATGAACTTTATCAGCTATATATTTTAATCCTTTTGGGCCATGGTAAACTGCGTACATTCCAGCCATAACAGCTAAAAGAACTTGAGCTGTACAAATGTTGGAAGTAGCTTTGTCTCTTTTTATATGTTGCTCTCTTGTTTGTAGCGCCATACGTAATGCACGGTTGCCATCGGTGTCTTTAGTAACCCCGATGATTCTCCCTGGAATGTTACGTTTATAGGCTTCTTTTGTTGCAAAAAATGCAGCGTGTGGACCTCCGTAACCTAATGGAATTCCAAAACGTTGTGTAGTTCCTACAACAACTTCGGCTCCAAATTCTCCTGGAGGAGTTAAGTTTACTAAGCTTAATATATCTGCAGCCACAGCTACTTTGATTCCATTATCATTAGCATTCGATACAAACTCTGAATAGTTAAATACAGAACCGTATTTTCCTGGATACTGTAAAAAGGCTCCAAAAAATTCAGTAGAAAAATCAAAAGTAGTGTGATCACCAATTACAAGTTCAATTTCTAGTGGACTAGCGTGCGATTTTAAAACAGAAAGCGTTTGTGGTAAAACTTCTTCAGAAACGAAAAATTTATTCACTCCGTTCTTTTTCTGCTCTCTGCTTCTTACACCAAATAGCATAGACATAGCTTCTGCTGCTGCAGAACCTTCATCTAATAAAGATGCATTTGCAAGTTCCATTCCAGTAAGATCGCAAACCATTGTTTGGAAGTTTAATAAAGCCTCCAATCTACCTTGTGCAATTTCTGCTTGATAAGGCGTGTATGCAGTATACCAACCTGGGTTTTCAAGAATATTTCTCTTGATAACAGATGGAACTATAGATTCGTGGTAACCAAGACCAATATAGGTTTTAAATACTTTATTTTTAGTAGCGACCTGCTTTAAATGAGCTAGATACTCATACTCAGTCATTGCTTCTGGAAGATCAAGATCCGATTTTAGTCGGATCCCATCAGGAAACGTTTCGTAGAGAAGCTGATCCATATTATTAACACCTACTGTAGAGAACATGGTGCTTAAATCATCTTTTTGGGGGCCAATATGGCGGGTAACAAAAGAGTCTGTTTTCATTATAACCGTCTAAAAATGTTTTAATTTGCGCAAAAATACATATTATATTTGGTTAAAAAAGTACTTTTAAAAGGCTTTAACTAAAGTTTTAAACAGTGTGTTGATTAATTTATATTAGATATCTATATCGTTGAAATGAAGTTGTTTAAGAGGGCTTTTAATTTTTATTTAGACGCTAGTATTCACGTTGCTTTTGCAGTTTATGCATTGGCAAGGGTTACAATGTTGAATTTTGATATAACATATGATGCAGTAATTGCTAATGCGCTCTTTTTTGGGACCATAGTAGAGTATAGTTTTATAAAGTATAGTCCGCTAGCAAAACACTATGTTTTTATCACTCAAAAATATATAAAGAGTATTCAGCTATTTAGTATGTTATGCTTCTTATTTGCAGCTTATTATATTTTTAAGTTGAATTTAAAAACGTTGGTTTCGGCGGCTGGACTTGTAATTTTGGCTTTTTTGTATGTAGTTCCTGCGCTATCTACAAAACGAAATTTTAGAAGCTTAAAAGGAGTGAAAATTTATATTGTTGGGATTACATGGTCTGTTTCTACAGTGATATTGCCACTTTTAAATAACGATTTACCTATAACTACAACAGCTGTTTTAGAAATGATACAGCGTTTTGTATTTATTATAATATTGATGATTCCTTTTGAAATTCGTGATTTAAAAACCGATGAATCTTGGTTACATACGCTTCCTCAAGTGTTAGGTGTGAGAGGGGTGAAAAGAGTAGGTGTTCTATTGGTAGGTGTTTTTTTAGTGCTTACATTCTTTAAAAGCGAATTGTATATTAATCATAAGGTGATGTATGTAGAAGTATTTGTAGGATTGATACTTTTGACGGCAATTTTATTTTCTAAAAAGAAGCAAGCAGTATATTTTTCAAGTTTTTTTGTGGAAAGTATTCCTGTAATCTGGTGGTTGCTTTTGTTATTATGTAGTTAATGCCTATTAATTAGTAGCGTATAAATAATTATTTGGATGCTTCAGATTGATCTGCATTCAATTTTTTTTTCAACTCCTGTTTCTTCTTAGGATCCATTGTTTTAATCTCTGCCTCTTTGCAAAGTTGTGTTAGGGTAGCGTTACGTTTGCTATATGATTTTGTAGCATTACACCATATTAGGCGGCAACTTAACTTAATCTTATCTAATAAAGTAGCCTCTCCATATTGCATTTTATCACAAATATGTTGAGCCTCTTCACAAGAGACAAAAAAGAAATTCTTCTTATTATTCATTTTTTAAACCAATTATTTTCTAGGCAATCCATTAATGCAGTTCGAGCTCTATGGACTATAACCCATAGATTAGACGCAGAGATATTTAATTCTTTACAAATATCTTCAGTGTCCATTCCTTGAATTGTTTTTTTTATAAAAACATCTGCTTGTTTTTTAGGAAGTTTCATTAAGCATTCTTGAATAGCCATTCCTAACTCTTCATTCTGCAAAGCGTCTTCAGCATTGATATCAAAGGGATCTGCTACATTATCTTCTAGCCAATCTCCTTCTTGTTCTTCTCGATTAGAAAATCCCATTCTAACTTCAGCTTTACCTTTATTAGAATTTATTTTTCGATAATGATCAATGATTTTTCTTTTCAGAATAGAAATTAGCCATGTACGCTCAGCTGCCTCTCCTTTAAAGTTTTTAGCAGATTTAAGTCCTGCTAAAAAAGTTTCCTGCACCAAATCTTCAGCTACGATAGCATCGTTAACTCGAGTAATGGTGTAGTTAAAAAGGTAATCGGCGTACTGATCTACCCACTTTGAAGGATCTAATTTGTTTTTAGGCACTCTAAAATTAATTTATATCAAAAGTATGATAAAAAGTTTAATAATAGCTTTTGTCATTTTACAATTTCAGAAGAAATTCTACATAATCTATTATTCTGTAATTATATTTGCTTATAATTATTACAAATTAGTTCTAAATACTTACAAATACATTATTGATGAAAAAATATATAATACTACTTTTTCTAGTGACCGCTCAATTAGCATTTTCTCAAGTTAAGGAAATGGATATTACTACTTTTAACACGGAATCTTCAGATGAATTGGTTTTGATTGATGTAAGAACTCCATATGAATTTAAAGCTGGGCATTTAAAAGAAGCCAAGAATATAAATGTAAAAGATGATGCTTTTATTGCTGAAGTAAAAAAAGTAGATAAATCTAAGAGTGTGTATTTGTATTGTAAGGCAGGAGGAAGAAGTGCAGCCGCAGCTAAAATTTTAGACTCATTAGGATATAAAAATATAGTAAATCTAGATGGAGGCTTTGATGCTTGGAAAAAAGCAGGAAAGCCTTTTGAGGAATAAGAGTTCTTTTATTCAAATAAAAAAAGAGGAGTTATTGCTTAAACAGTAACTCCTCTTTTTATTTTATAGAACGCTCTTGAGAGCTAAATATAAATATTACAATACTTCACAAAATAACCCGTCATCAGTTTTTGAAACTTTTACAACTTTGTGTTTTGTAAGTCCTTTTATGGTTTTATCCCATTTCTTATTACTTAATCCAGATTGCTCTTTAAGGTCATTCAATGCCATTTTAGTTTCTTTTTTTAGTAATTCAAAAACTAATTTTTCATCATCACTTAAAGCTACTTCCGCTTTTTTCTCTGGACGCATCTGTGGGAAGAATAACACCTCTTGGATAGAAGCATTATTTGTAAGTAGCATCACCAAACGGTCTATTCCAATTCCGATTCCAGAAGTAGGAGGCATACCGTATTCTAAAGCTCTTAAGAAATCTTGATCGATAAACATCGCTTCATCGTCTCCTTTTTCAGAAAGTTTAAGTTGCTCTTCAAAACGTTCTCTTTGGTCTATCGGATCATTAAGCTCAGAATATGCATTTGCCAATTCTTTTCCGTTTACCATCAACTCAAAACGCTCTGTTAACGCAGGATTTGTTCTGTGTTCTTTGGTAAGCGGACTCATTTCTTTAGGGTAATCGGTGATAAAAGTTGGTTGGATGTAGTTGTGTTCACATTTTTCTCCAAAAATCTCATCAATCAATTTCCCAACTCCCATTGTTTCATCTACAGGAATATCAAGTTTTGTACAAACTTCACGGAGTTCCTCTTCATTCATTCCAGCAACATCAAAACCAGTATGATCTTTAATAGCTTGTAAAATTGGTACACGAGGATAAGGCGCTTTAAAGCTAATTTCGTTTTTACCAACTTTAGCAACTGCAGTACCATTGGCATCTGTAGCAACTTTTTCTAGGAGCTCCTCAGTCATATTCATCATCCAATTGTAATCTTTGTATGAAACATAAAGTTCCATTACAGTAAACTCTGGATTGTGAGTTTTGTCCATCCCTTCATTACGGAAATCTTTAGCAAACTCGTAAACACCATCAAAACCACCAACTATAAGTCTTTTTAAGTACAACTCATTGGCAACACGTAAATACAATGGAATGTTTAATGCATTGTGATGCGTAACAAATGGACGTGCAGTGGCACCTCCAGGAATAGATTGTAATATAGGTGTTTCTACCTCTATATAGTCTCGCGAATTAAAAAACTCACGCATACTTGTAGTTATTTTTGTACGCTTAAGAAAAGTTTCCTTAACGTGTGGATTTACAATAAGATCCACATAGCGCTGACGATAACGTAGCTCAGGGTCATTAAATTCATCAAATACTTTCCCTTCACTATCTACTTTTGGTAACGGTAATGGGCGTAAAGATTTATTTAATACAGTAAAGTTTTTAACTGAAACAGTTTTTTCTCCAACCTTTGTTGTAAAAAGTGTTCCTTCAATACCGATAATATCTCCTATATCGAGAAGTTTTTTATAAACTTCGTTATAGGCTGTTTTGTCTTCACCTGGACAAATTTCGTCTCTATTAAAATACAACTGAATACGACCTTCAGAATCTTGTAATTCAGCAAAAGAAGCTTTTCCTTGGATACGTCTACTCATTAAGCGTCCTGCAAGTACCACTTTCTTATCTTCTTCAAAGTTCTGTTTGACCTTTTTAGAGGTATGATCTACCGGATATAAATCGGCAGGATAAGGATTAATGCCTAATTCGCGTAGCTTTCCAAGCTTTTCTCTTCGGATAATTTCCTGTTCTGAAAGTTGCATAATTTATTTTGTCATTTTAAGCCTGCAAAGATAGGGAGTATTTAACAATCTATCAATCTATTTAATAACAGTTGATGGATTTATCTGTAATTAATCATTTAATAGCGATTCATGTGTTCTAGTTCTTATGATAAATTAAATTTTTTTAACTTATATTAGTGTAGTAATTGGTTTTTCCCTCAAGCCATATTTTTAAATATGATAATGAGAAAAACAATTTTTATAACGTTTCTGTTTTTTAACGCTATGCTTTATGCGCAGCAAACAGCTTCTTCAATACAATCGGGCTCTTATATTCCCGGCATTATGGGAGTTAGAGATTACACCGCACCAGAATTTTCAGGAATTTTAATATTTGATAGTAATGTTTTTTTAACCTCTAATAAATTTTTAGATGCTAAAGGAAATGAAGTTAGTCAGGTTAATATTCCTGGCGTAGGAGAGATTCCTTTAAATGTTGATATTTCAGGCTACTTAAACAGTTTGATGATTAATTATGCGTCTCCAGAGTTATCTTTTCTAGGAGGAATGCAATATCTCTTTATGATAGCTCCAGTCTACAGTTCTGTAAATGTTAGATTGTTTACTGGACAGTTAAATAACAATGAATATAAGGTTGATGGTGGTGCTAGCGGAATGGGGGATGTAACTGTTTCTCCGTTATTGCTGTCTAAAGCTTTTAAGAATTTTGATCTTACTACAGGTTATTTATTTACAGCGCCTACCGGAAGATTTAAAACAGGAGCTGAAGATAATGTAGGAGTTGGGTATTGGTCGCATATGTTTCAGTTTGCTGGATATTATTATTTGAATGAAAAGCAGACCGCTTTTTTTGCGATGCCAACATATGAATTTCATAGTGATATAAAAGATACAGATGTGAGGCCAGGAAGTAGACTTATATTAGAGTATGGAGTTAGTCATTTTTTAAATGAACGCTTAGAGTTAGTAGTGCAAGGCGGACATGCTTGGCAAGTATCTAGAGATACAGGAATGGATGTTACTTGGGATAATTCAGTAAAAGATAGGCTAAGCACTTTTGGTGTAGGGGCTGGATATTGGTTTGCAAAAAACGAGTTTTATGCAAATTTTAAATGGTCTACTTCCTATGCAAACAGAGAACACTTTGGTGTGAATGTTTTGCAATTAGAATTCTTATATATACCTAAAGTTTTTAATTAATGCTGCATTTGTTTTATAGGGTATTGTTTTTTTGCAATTTTTATTAATAATTGATTAACAATATTTTATGGTTTCTGTTGAGATTGTTTTCGTAATTTTGTACAGAACGTTAGTTATGGTTAATTGTGAAAACTTAACTTTTAAATGTACTGAACATGCAGAGTAAATGTATGTGTTAATAATAGGTGCATTTTAAAAGATAAATATGTAAAATAAGTTTAACACATAAATAAACAAAGTCATGACTAGACATTTTTTTAAAACCATTAACAACACGATAAAACACTGGTATATTCCACTTATTATCGGCATTATCTTCATTATTGTAGCTATTTACACTTTCCTATCTCCGCTTTCTTCATACGTAGCGCTATCTGTAGTTTTTAGTTTAGCTTTTTTGTTTTCAGGAATAAGTAATGTTATACTTTCGATTGCTAATAGAAAGGAAATAGATAATTGGGGTTGGTTGCTTTTCTTTGGTATTGTATCCTTAATATTTGGTATTTTATTATTAGCTAATCCACAGCTTTCAATGGCAACTTTGCCTTTTTATGTTGGTTTTTGGGTTATGTTTCAATCTATTGGAGCAATCGGACATGCTATGGATTTAAAAAATTATGGTGTTTTAGATTGGGGTAACCTTATGTTGGTAGGTGTTTTAGGGTTATTATTTTCATTTATATTATTATGGAACCCTTTATTTGCAGGTTTAAATGTTGTTATCTGGACAGGAATAGCATTCTTAACTTTAGGAATTTATAGTATTTACTTCTCTTTCAAACTGAAAAAAGTTAAAGACTTTCCTAATAAAATACCACAAGATTTAAAAGATAAATTCCAAGAAGTCAAAACTTCTATTCAGAAAGAAATGAATAAATAAGTTTATTGAAAAAACATAAAACGGCTTAATCAATTAAAGATGATAAAGCCGTTTTTTTTATATTCTATATTTTGATAATAGGGGTCCTTAAAAATTAAATAAATCAAAAATGGTTGTAACAAAACCCAGATTTACTCGTCATATAAGAAAAGATATTTAGTAGTTGCTTATTAGTTAAGGTTAACTTTTTATCTTTGTTTTTTATGTTCAGAAATCATCAATCTGAATTTTATAGAATTAAACATCAATCAAAAAAAATCAAAAAATGAGTATTTGGAGAGTATTACTTTCAATCTTTTTCCCGCCTTTAGCTGTATTAGACAAAGGGTGCGGATCTATTATAATTGTCTTCTTATTAACTCTCTGCGGATGGATTCCGGGAGTGATAGCAGCTTTAGTTATTTTAAATAATCCTAATAGATAATATTTAGGTAAAGCGAATAAAAAAATAGCACAATTACTAAATTGTAAAATAGTACCTTTATCAACAAGGTTTTTTAAAATATGTAAATGTTTAAGTTACTATGCTTTGTTGCGCTTTTGTGCGTTTTTTTATTATCTAGTTGTGTTTTTACTGAAGAAATTTATTTCAAAGGAGAGGAGCACGGGAAGGTTAATTTAGAATTCGATGGTAAAAAATTCATGGAATATGCTATTTCTGGAAGTCAGCAATTAGATACTACTCCTAGGGTATTGGATACAACTATTTTGGTAAAGGATTATTTAAGAATTCAAAAAGATAGTATAGAGCAATTTTTACCAAAAAATTTACAAAAAAAAATGGAGTCGGTTGCTGGGATAAAAATTCATAACTATACTAATCTTAAGGATTCAGAGCTAAAAGTAAATTTGTATCAAGATTTTTATTCAATAAAGAATTTAGGAGACGTTTTTGGTAACATCTATACTCTTATGGTAGCAGGATATTTAGCTTCTTATAGAGATAATGCTGTATTAATACCTACCCTTACAAATAAATCTTTATCTCATGTTATCTATTCTTATAAAGAAAATGTATTTACTAGAAAAACAGTGGTTTTGGATGAAGAAAAATATGTTTCAATAAGAAATGATTTAAGGGAGATATACAAAGGAAGGGCGGATCTTAGGGAATCTTCCTACGTGTTAAAGTATCATTTTTCGAAGAAAATAGAATCTGTCTCATTTTATAACCCTACATATAGTGATGATAAAAAAACTGTTACAATTGTTGTAGATTTGTATGATTATGCAACAGATCCCTATCTGTTAAATTTAGAAATTGTTTTAGAAAAATAAGGTTTGAATAAGAAAGTAGTATTGCAGGATTTAGGTCTCAAAGACTATAAGGAAACTTGGGATTATCAAGAATCGATTTTTAAGGAGATATTAGATATTAAAATTAGAAATCGCCGCGAAGAATTAAACTTACAGACTCCAAACTATTTTTTGTTTGTAGAGCATCCGCATGTATATACATTAGGGAAAAGTGGAGATCTTTCTAATTTACTTCTTAATGAAAGTCAGTTGAAAGAAAAAGGAGCCACGTTCTATAAGATAAATAGAGGAGGAGATATTACCTACCATGGGCCAGGGCAGATTGTAGGATATCCTATTTTAGATTTGGATAATTTTTTTACTGATATTCATAAGTACTTACGTTTCTTAGAGGAAGTTATCATTCTTACTTTGGATGAATATGGAGTCGTTGCAACACGAAGTGAAGGAGAAACAGGAGTGTGGATTGATGTAGGGACTCCGTTTGCAAGAAAAATTTGCGCCATGGGAGTTCGTGCTTCTCGTTGGGTTACTATGCATGGATTTGCGTTGAATGTAAATGCAAATTTGGGTTATTTCGATAATATTATTCCATGTGGGATTCGTGGAAAGGGAGTAACTTCTCTCAATGTAGAATTAGGAAAAACCACTGTTAATGAAGCTGAGGTGAAATTAAAAATTCAGAAACATTTTCAGGAGCTTTTTGAAGCTACTTTTATAGATAAATTATAAGTTGAAAACTTACATAAAAAAGGAAGGATTGGCTCAATAAGCTAATCCTTCCTTTTTTTAATCAATTTTAGATTTTAATATTTAATTTATCTTATAACATATTATAGAGTTTTTATCACCTACAGTAACCATTTCTAGTCTTTTGTCATTATCTATATCTGCCAAATCAATTGCTGAATCTCCATAAACAGGGAAGTTTTTTACAAGCGCAGCATTGCTGTCAAATAAATAAACTTTATGTGTCTGCTTATCGGTTACAGTAACGTAAATCTTGTCATTGATATAAAAAATCTTAGGCTTTGTGTAGATTCCAAAATCTAATGTTGCTTTATTGTCTTTAATGGTTAATATGTTATCAGAAATAGTAGCCAAGGTATTCGATGTAGCATCGATTAGATGATTTTCTTTCAATCCTAATTCAATTTTATTTAACCCACCTTTTTGATCTACTTGAATTAAATCCCCTGAAGTGTTTGTAGTAGTAAATTTCTTGTCATATAAATAAACTTCATTTCCTGAAAAATCTATAGACCCACGGGTTCGGATTCTTAAATCTCCTGTGCGGTGAAGAATATCTAGTTTTCCGTCACTCTCTTGGAGGATAATATAATCTTTGTTTCCAATACGTATATGCTTCGGACTATTAATAATTGTGTTCTCCGTTTCGTCTAGAATAAAACCGGTTACAACCTTACCATAACGGTTGTGCATTTCTATTTTTTTACCCATAACAATAACAAAACGATAATCTTTGTTGTTGCTATAGTCAAAAACAGCTAAAGGTTGCGTTATCGTATTTTTAAAATCGATAGGGAATGGAGATACTTCGTTTCCGTTCCTGTCTAAGATCACCATTTTGTCGGTTGTATTAAATGCTAATTGTAAACGTCCATTTCTGTACAAATCTACTTGAGAGATTTCGCCTAAAATTTTACCATTTAATTCCTTTTTCCAAAGGACTTTACCATCTGTAGCGATTAAATAAAGATTGTTTTCAACATCTTGAACTACAATTTCCTTCTTTTTTGTGTAGTGATTTAAAACAAACTGGGGTTTTGTAGCGATTTCAGCATCTAAAGTAGTATTGTAAACCTGCGTAATGATATTAGAGTTAACTGTAGAAGTATTTGCTTTTTTAAGTAACGCATGGAAATGAGCAAAATCCCCCTCGGCAATATATTGAAACGCAATAAATTTATAATCTTTAAAAGATTCTTTAGCAATAGTCTCTTTGAATTCTTCACTAAGTATCGCGTCATTCTCTTTTAACTTTTCTAAGTTACCAATAACTAATATCGAAGATTCGTCTGCTAATTCATTCCGTAAATTCTTGTAAGAAGGCAGCTGCGAAAGTGTAGCGCTATTCTGATAGTTAGAAATGAGGTCTTCTATTAAACTCATATCTTCAGTGAAGACATAGAAATCAGCTATTTTTGCAACATAATTTGTAGGAATTCCTTCAGTAATCTTTGAAAAGTGGGTTTTTATTAGGCTGTTTTCGTTTAATTTCCATATTGAATAGTCTCGGTATTTTTCTTCAGTAATTACAAATTTCTGCAACCGATCTTCAAAATCTATATTGTCACTTACTGTAAAAGCAAAAGCTTTTTCTTCTTGGAATCCCATTTCAATCATTTCTGTTGTCTTATGAAATAAGGAGTCTTTAGTTTGTGGAATTTTAGATTCATTCCCTTTTAATGCTGGGTAAGCCAAATAATAAGATGCGCTTAATGGGACAATTTCAGCAGCATAACTAGTTGCAGGTGTACTATTTTTAAATGTATTAAGAGTATTGCTTATAGAGTCACTGGCAATAGCAATCCCATTTAATTTTATATAGTCTTGAGCAATATTTGAGTCGAAAGAAGTCCAGTCGTTAAATTCAGTGAGATTATTAGCAAGGTCTTCAGATAACACATTATTAAAGAAACTTTTTCCTTTTTTGTGATTGATGAATAAATTGGCAGGAACATTTGTCTGTGCTACTTGGTAAAGTTTTTTTAGTTTAGGATTGGCTTCTAAATTTTCAGAATTTCTAATGAGGTTCTCAATAATCAATCTTGAGGAAGAACCCACAAAGTGATCTCCTAGAGAAGTGCTAAATAATTTTTTGTCAGCAATAGTAAGGACCTTAATATTTGCTCCTTCGTAGGAAATAGTTTTAATGTCTCTGCTTATTGTGGAGTCTATATTAAATAGATCGTTATGATTTTTACTTATAAAAGTATAATCGAAAGCATCTTTTCCAACCTCATTGAAAGCTAGAATGGAAGGGCTTTTAGGATTTAAATATTTTAAGGTTTTTAATAAGGTTGTTGAATTTTGATATGGACTACTCTTTTTCAATAGCTTGATAAAATCGTTATTAATCAATTCACTTCTGAAAGATTGGTAATCATTAATTTTTATTACAGCTGTAGCATTTCTTGGGGTATATGCAATTAAATCATCTGGAGTAATTGCGGTTTTTTGCTTGCATGATAAAAGCAAAAAAGATGATATAATAAGGAGTCCTATAAGTTGCTTCATTGAATTGTTAATTTATAACAAAAGTATAGTTTACAGGGTTAAAAAAATATAAAAGCAGTGAATTTTAAGAATTTGTTGTGTTAAAGAATTTATAAAAATTATGTGTTAAATTAAGTTAAAATATAATTTAACAAGTTTTTTACTACATAAATATTTTTTTTCACACATTTTGAGATTATATATTCTTCATTAAACGTAGTATTTTCTCTTATTTTTCTTTCTTTAATTAAGATATATTTATGATATTGCTAAACGCTAATTCAAATTAATTAAAATATGAGATCGAAGTTTACTTGGATACTAACGCTTTTTATGGCGTTAGTTTTACAATTCTCCTATGGACAGGAGAAAACAATTACGGGGGTCATTACAGATCAAGATGGTTTGCCTTTACCCGGAGCAAATATTACTGTTAAAGGTACGTCCACAGGTACCCAAACAGATTTTGATGGAAATTATTCAATTTCTGCAGCTGTGGGGAAAGTATTAGTATATTCTTATGTAGGTCAACAAACCGAAGAAAGAACAGTTGGGGCTGCAAGTACTATTAACATATCGCTAGAGCAAGATGCCCAAGCTTTAGAGGAAGTAATAGTGTTAGGGTACAGTAAAAAAGAAGCTTATGAGGTTACAGGATCTTCAGTTCAGGTTTCTGGAGAAGAAATAGCAGAGATACAATTGCCATCTGTAGAGCAAGCTTTACAAGGTAAAGTTGCTGGGGTTCAAATATCAAATGCATCAGGTACACCTGGTTCAGTACAAGATATAAGAATTCGTGGAGTTGGTTCTATCAATGCAAGTAATCAACCTTTATTTGTGATAGATGGAGTTCCTGTTATTAATGATGATTTATCAGGGAGTGAGAATGTAAGTACATTTAATCCTTTGGCATCTATTAATAGTCAGGATATTGCAAGTATGACTGTTTTAAAGGATGCATCAGCTACAGCAGCCTATGGGGCAAGAGGATCTAATGGGGTTATAGTAATTACAACAAAGTCAGGTTCTAATAAAGGAAAGACTTCATTTACATTTACTTCAAATGTTGGATTCCAAAACGATGCTTACAATAAAAGAGATGTATTAACTGGAGCACAGAGATTAGAGTTGTTAAATGAGTCTTTAGTAAATTCATATTCTGATTTTGGATTTACAGAGGATAATGCTATTCAATTAGGAGTAGATTTTGGATTGCTTCCAGCTGCAACGTTAGATTATGATGGTACAGATTATGATTGGCCAGGGGAATTAAGTAGAAGAAACCCTACAATTCAGAATTATAATTTTTCTGCATCTGGAGGAGATGAGATAAACACGTTTTATGCTTCCTTGGGTTATAATAAAACTGATGGTACCGTTATTGGAGCTGACTTTGAAAGGGTAAGTGGGGTTTTTAGATACAATAGAAAACTCACTGATAATGTTGATTTTTCTACATCTATGAATGTTTCTAATACTGTACAGAATCCTATTTTAGAGGGAGGGACTTTCTTTTCTAATCCTTTTATTACAAGAGTTTTGATGAACCCTTTTAATAACCCTTATAATGAGGATGGAAGTTATAATACAGATCTACCATTTGGAAGTTTACCTAATGTGCTGTATGTATTAGATAATAACATTGCAAGAAATGAATTGACAAGAGCAATATCCAATACGAATGTAGATTGGAAGTTCACAGACAACTTAACTTTCTCTACAAGATTTGGGATGGACTTAGCTTTGTTAGATTATAAATCATATAGAAATAGAGTGGAAGGAGATGCTGAGGATACAGGAGGAGATGTTACGGTGTCAAATGAGAAAAATTACAATTTTGTATTGCAGAACTCTTTAAATTATAATTTTAAATTAGGGGAGAAGAATAATTTTGATGTTACTGGTTTATTTGAGTATCAAAAAAATCAAAATTCATATTTAGGAGGTTTTGGAGAAAACTTCCCAGTAGATGGATTGACAAATTTAGAATCAGCAGGTTCTAACTTTGATGCGGATTCTTACTTTACAGACTGGTATAATGTTTCTTATTTAGGTCTATTGAGCTATAATTATGATGGTAGGTATGTTGTAGATGCTACATACAGACGTGAAGGATCAAGTAGGTTTGCAGAAGGAGAACGTTACGGTGATTTTGGTTCTGTTGGAGCTGCTTGGAATATCCATAGAGAGGCTTTTATGAGTGGAAGTTTGTTTAATGAGCTTAAGGTAAGAGGTTCGTATGGTATCACGGGTAATAACTCAATTGATGAGAATCAGTACCAAGCATTACTTGCTTATTCTGCAGATTATGCAGGTAGTGGAGCAGGTTTTCCTTCTCAATTTGGAAACCCAGCATTAACATGGGAAAAAGGAGCAACTTATGATGTAGGTTTAGATTTTGGGATTGCTAATAATAGAGTATCAGGATCATTTGCATATTATAACCGTAGAACATACGATTTACTTCAAGATGTTCCATTATCTTTTACAACTGGGTTTGCATCACAGCAACAGAATGTTGGAGAAATGGTTAATAAAGGATTTGAGGTGCAGTTAAGTGCAGACATAATTAGAACAGATAACTTCAGATGGAATATATCTGGAAACGTAGGAACAGTAGATAATGAAGTAACGGAGTTAGCTCAAGATGCAAATGGAGTTGATATTAACCCTTCAGCAGGTAGTTCTTATACAACTACAGAGGTAGGACTTCCTTTACGATCTTGGTATATGAGAACATGGGCAGGTGTTAACACGGAAACAGGAGCTCCAGAATGGTACATAAATGGTGTTGATGGAGAAACTACTTCAAATTATAATGAGGCAGAACGTGTAAATCAAGGTTCAGCTATTCCTAAATATACAGCAGGTTTATCAACTAAAGTTGAGTACAAGGGATTCTTTTTTAATGTTGATTTGTATGCAGCTGGTGGACATAAAATTTATGAGCAGTATGCACAGTTTTATATGAGAACTAACAGTTTTACGTTGGGGACTTATAATGGAGCGGCTGAGTTAATGGATAGATGGCAGCAGCCAGGAGATGTTACAGATGTTCCTAAATTAGCATATGGTTCGTCAGATAATTTCCAAGCAACTAGTTCTAGACATTTATTTGATGGAGATTTTATCCGTTTAAGAAATGTAGCTTTAGGGTATAACTTACCATCAAGATATGTAGATAGGGTAGGATTAGATGGTCTTACATTTACTTTACGAGGGACTAATGTTGGTACATGGGTTAAGGATGATGGCTTGCTGTTAGATCCTGAAGTTCGTGCTGATGGATTTACAAGATTGACAACACCTCCAACTGAATCTTATACATTGGGAGTAACTTTAAAATTTTAAAAAATGAAAAGAAATATATATAAAATCACATTATGTTTAATGCTAAGTTTCTTGGCATTCTCATGTACAGAAGAAGATCTAGACCCTACATTGTCTCAAAATAAAGATATAGAGACTAATATAACATCTGTAGGAGATTTAGAAGCGTTACTCAAAGGCGCTTACAATAGAATGTCTATCTCAACATATTATGGCAGAGATGTTATAATATTTGATGAAGTTCGCTCTGATAACGCCTATTCAAATGCTAATTCAAATAGATTTGTGAATGTAGCAGAAATGAATTTAACAATAGAAGCAGCATATGCTTCAGATACTTGGCAACAGATATATGCTACAATTGCTTCTGCTAATATAATTATTGGAGCAGAGGTGTCTTCAGATGATGCTGCAGAGCAACAAATGATTAACCATATTACTGGTCAAGCCTATGCTATTAGAGCATTGGCACATTTTGACTTACTTACTTTATATGGTCAGCAAAATGTTGATGGGGGTGATATGAGTTCTCTAGGAGTACCTTATGTAGTTACTTTTAAGGATGGTGAAAATCTTTTTCCTCCAAGAAACTCTGTGCAAGAGGTAAAGGATTTGGCAGTTTCAGATCTTGAAACCGCTAATAGTCTAATGTCTGTAGCACTTAATGATCCAGGGAAGCAATATATTACAACGTATGCTGTTGATGGTATTATGGCAAGAATTGGGTTATATTTTGAAGACTGGGATTTAGCAGAGAGTGCTGCTGGAAGAGTTGTAATGTCTTCAAAATTTGAAGTTGCTGCAAAAGATGATTTTATAGGAACTTTTAATGTAGATTCAGCACCAAATTCAGTTTTTGAGATAGCAAATTCAGATGTAGATAATCAGGGAATAGATGGTTTGGCTAACATTTATCAAGATACTAATTATGGAGATATAGCTGTATTGGAAGATTTGGTTAATATATATGAAACTGGAGACGTGAGAGGTCTTGGTGGAATTATTACTGAAGATGGAGACGGAGCATACAGAAATACGGGTAAATATCCTAGTATTGGTGTTTTTGAAGATAATGTTTCGATTATCCGTTATGAAGAAGTTGTTCTAATTTATGCGGAAGCATTATTAGAAAATGGTAGTTCAGAAGCTTTGACATATTTGAATATGATTCCTGAGAATAGAGGAGCAACTGCATATACTGCTGCAACTAAAGAGAATATATTATTAGAGCGTAGAAAGGAACTAGCTTTTGAAGGATTTAGATTTGATGATTTAGCTAGAACAGGAAGTGATATTCCTCTAGTAGACCCTATTTTACAAACACATGGAGGTCCTTCTTATGGTTCTTATAATTATGCATTTCCAATACCTTCTGCTGAAGTTTTAGCAAATTCAAATATTGTTCAAAATACTGGATATTAATTATAGAAAAAATTTAATTAATTGAAAAGTTTTAAAACCCGCTATCTGGCGGGTTTTTTTATGATAATATTTAGAAATAGCCTTGTTATACTACCTGTAATTATTGACAATATTGAATCATTATTAATTTAACATGAAATAAGGTATTTAACTCGAAAGAAAAGTATACTCGCAAGTAAGTTTAAGACTACAATATTCTATATTTTATAGAAAAAATAACTTATATTAAGATTTATTTATGATATTAGCGATACGCTAAATTCAAATTAATTAAAATATGAGATCTAAATTTACTTGGATGCTAACACTTTTTATGTTGTTAGTTTTACAATTCTCCTATGGACAGGAGAAAACAATTACGGGGGTCATTACAGATCAAGATGGTTTGCCACTACCCGGAGCAAATGTGACTGTTAAAGGTACGACCACAGGTACCCAAACAGATTTTGATGGGAATTATTCAATTTCTACAACTGTGGGGAAAGTCTTAGTGTTTTCTTACTTAGGTCAACAAACCGAAAAAAGAACAGTTGGGGCTGCAAGTACCATTAATATAATACTTAAGCAAGACGCACAAGCTTTAGATGAAGTTGTTGTAATAGGTTATGGAACAACTACAAAAGAAGCCTTTGCAGGTACTGCAACTACTATTAGTGCTGAAAGTATTGAATTAAAAAATTATTCTAATGTTTCACAGTCTTTAGCAGGAGAGGCCGCGGGTGTTAATGTAATTAATACATCAGGACAACCTGGTTCTTCCTCTACAGTTCGTATTCGTGGTTTTGGATCTATAAATGGAAATAGAGCTCCTCTTTATGTAGTTGACGGTGTGCCTTTAACAACCAGTTCAATTGATGCTGATGGGGAAAGAACAGAAACAGCAAGTTTAAATGCAATAAACCCTAACGATATTCAAAGTACAACAATATTGAAAGATGCTACAGCTACTGCTATCTATGGATCTCGTGGTGCAAATGGTGTTATCTTAATTACAACTAAATCTGGTTCTTCTCAAAAAGAGTATATTGAAGTTGATGTTAAAACTGGTATTAATACTCAGCTATTACCAAGGTATGATGTGATTACTTCTCCTGAAGAATCTATAGGTCTTATTTGGGAAGCTAAAGTAAATAGAGAAAGACTAAGTGGTAACACTGATCCGATAGGAACAGTAAATAATCTTTTATTTGGAACTTCTGCAAATAGTTATTTAGCTCCTGGTTATAACATGTGGAATGTTAATAACGGAGCAGAATTGATAGACCCTAACACAGGTCAAGTGCGACCTGGCGTTACAAGAAGATACACGCCAGAGCGCTATGAAGACCTCTCATTTAATTCAGCTTACAGGACAGAAGCTAATTTAAGAATGGCTGGAGGTAATGATAAGAACAGATATTTTGTTTCTGCCGGCTACCTTGATGATGATGGTTACGCTATAAATACTGGATATAAAAGATATACTTCTCGTATTAATGTAGACTCTAATCTCAAAGATTGGCTAAAAGTAAAAGCTAATTTAGGATATACATATTCTAAGAGTCTTAATAATGGTCAAACAGATGGTGCTGAAAACCTTTTTGAATTCGCGGATAAAATGAATCCGATATATCCTGTTTTTTTAAGGGATGATAATTATCAATTAGTCCCAGATCCTATTTTTGGCGGTAATCAATATGATTATGGTTCTAATTCTGGATATAGAGCTCGACCAAATTCGAATAACTTGAATCCAATAGCATCAGCTATATATGATTATAATGCAACAGAAAGAAATGAAGTTATTGGTAGTTTTAATGCAACAATAAATATCGTAGAAGGGCTTACCTTTGAAACTACTTTCGGAATGCAGTACTCTAATAATGTATTCAAATCAGTAGGAAATCAATTTTATGGAGTTTCAACTTCCAATGAAGGTGATTTGTTTGAAAGAGGAACAGAAACAGTAACTACAAACTTTTTACAGTTATTGCGTTACAGTAAAGATTTTGGAAATCACTCTTTTGAAATATTAGGAGCACATGAAAGTAATGATTTTCAGGAATCTTCAAATTCTGCTTTCAAAGCTAAAGCAATTATACCACAGGGACGTGTTCTAGACAACTATATTGTTAATTTACAGCAACCAACAGGATTCGAACAAGGAAGAACCTTAGAGTCTTATTTTGGACAATTGAATTATAATTTTAATAGGAAGTACTATTTAACAGCGTCAATTCGTAGAGATGGGTCGTCAAGGTTCGCCAATAATAAATGGGATACTTTTGGTTCTATAGGAGGTGCTTGGGTAATTTCTAATGAGGATTTTTTACTAGATAGTAATACTTTTCGTTTTTTGAAGCTTAAGGCTTCTTACGGAAAGACAGGTGATGAAGGAGGAATTGGATTTTATGAGGGGATTAATACATTTGGAGTTACAAATGTAGGTGGAGAATTCGCAGTATCTCCAGAAGTTTTTGCTAATCCAGAATTAACATGGGAAACCTCAAATCAATATCAAGTAGGTGTAGAATTTAGTCTAGGTAAATTTTTAGATGCAACGATAGACTATTATGTAAAAGATACTGATAACCTTATCTTTACTAGAAGAATCTCTCCTTCTTCAGGAGTAGCAACAGTTACTGTAAATGACGGAGTACTTCGAAATAGTGGACTTGAGTTTGATCTTACTGGGCATATTGTAAATTCAACAGATTTCACATTAGATCTATCTGTTAACGGAGCTGTTTATGATAATGAAATACGAACCATGCCAATTGATCCGGAAACAGGGGAACCTGCTGTATTTCAAAATATTGCATTTTATGGTTATTCTAAAGGAAGCTCTATCTATGATTTTTACATGAGGGAATATGCAGGAGTAGATCCTGAAGATGGGTATCCAACTTGGAATGTGTATTATGATGACCTAAATAGTAACGGGACCTTAGATAGTGGTGAAGGTATTTCAGAATTGTATCCATACGTTCAAGCAAACCCTGATGCGGATATACAAAGCGATACGACGAAGACTTATTCAGAAGCTACAGAAAAATATGTTGATAAATCAGGAATTCCTGATTTAGCTGGAGCTTTTAGATTAAATGCTAGATATAAAAACTTTAATCTTTCAACACAATTCACTTATTCAATAGGTGGATGGGGATATGATAGTCAATATGCTGAATTAATGCATGATAATAATGGAGGTATTACAGCTCAAAATAGACATACAGATGTTCGTAATAGATGGAGAGAACCAGGAGATATTACTTCTGTACCAATTATAGCGGATAGGGTTATTACAAATGTAAATTCACAATCAACAAGATTTTTAACCAAAACAGATTTTATAGCGCTTAATAATATTGTTTTAGGATATACATTTAGTAGTGAGCAGCTTGATAATATAGGACTTGCAGGACTTAACTTGTATGTTTCTGGAGATAACTTGTATTTCAATGGAGCTAGAGATGGATTTAATCCTACAACTAGTGAGAATGGTAATTCTGACAGAGGTCTTTATGCACCTCTAACTACATTTACTTTTGGTGTAAGAGCAAAATTTTAAAAAAAATATAGGATGAAAAGAAATTTTATTAAATTATTAGGAGTATCATGTCTAGCTTTATTTTTTGCTAGCTGTGGTGATGACTTTTTAGTCGAAGAGCCGGAAGGGTCTATAATAAATGCAGATCAATTAGCAGAAGGAATAGAGAAAAACCCAGAACTAGGGGAGGCGACAGTAACAGGTATTTATGCAACTATGTTTACAACAGGGACTGGAGGTACGGATTCTCAACAAGATTTTGGACAAAAAGGCTTTGATGTTTATGGGGACATGATTTGTAGTGATATGGCTCTATCTACTAGTACTTATGGATGGTATAGGTCTAGAATTACAGAATATCAGGCTCCATTAGATTTCACTCAAGAGGAGAATTATCAAGTATGGCGTTACTACTATAGAATTATAAATTTATCCAACCTTGTAATTGAGAGTTTAGGGGGTAATGATGCAATACCTGAGTCTGATGATAATAAATATACATTAGGACAAGCACTTGCTATGAGAGCGCATTCATACTTTTATTTAACTCAATATATGATAAATGATGTCGAAGCTTCTTGGACTTCAGCAACATTACCTATTTACATAGAGCCTGGATTTGTAGGGAATTCTAAATCTACTACAAAAGAGGTGTATGAATTAATGGAGAATGATTTAGTGAAGGCAATTGGACTTTTAGAAGGATATGGGAGACCGTCAAAAACACAAGTTGATGAGTCTGTAGCACAGGTTATTATGGCTTATGTGCTTGCGTCTAGAAGAGATAGATGGCAAGATGTGGTTACATATTCAAATAATGCATTGCTAAATACTAGTGCATCACCAATGACTACTGATGAATCTATAAATGGTATTCTAGGTGGTTTCAATACTGTTGATTCTCAAGGATGGATGTGGGGTGTCGATTTGAATGAAGACATTGGATTAAGCTTAGTTTCTTGGTGGGGACAGATAGATGCATATTCATATAGTTATGCTGCAGTGGGAGATAATAAAGCAATAGATGCTGATTTATATGAAAGTATGAAACTAGACGATGTTCGTAGAAATCAATTTTTTAATGATTCTTCTAGTACAAGATACTTGCAACCACTAGATAAGTTTTATGATTCTGATAGAGTAATTTTTGGATCATCTCAAATTGTGAAAGCTGATTATGTTTATATGAGGTATGAAGAGCCATTATTGCTTAAAATAGAGGGTCTTGCTAAATCTGGGCAAGAAGAATTGGCGAAAGTAGAATTAATGAATTTTGTTTCAACTAGAGTGTCAGATGCATCTTACATCAATTCTTTAAGTGGTCAGGGATTAATAGATGAAATATATAAGCAAACTCGTTTAGAGTTTTGGGGAGAGGGTAAAAGCTATCTAGCAATGAAGCGTGGTAAAACAAGTATAAAACGAGCAGCAAATCATTTATCATTTGTAGGAGAAACAATGTCATTCGACGATGAAAGATTGACATTTGAAATTCCTCAGCAAGAAATTCAAGATAATAATAATATTAATTCTCAAAATTAATACTGTTATTATCAAGGGGATTCATTTAAAAAAAAAGTTTATTCTCTTGCTGATGTTATTAAATTTAATATCAAGAGGCTGTCTGAAAAGGCAGTCTTTTTTATTGTCATTTTTCTAGTAAATTCTTAAATTTAAGAATGAGCAGAAAAGTAGTTTTTAAGACTTATGACCAAGACCAGCTAAGTCTTTTACCTCCAAGTTATGATGATCTAGTTCCAAAGAATCATCCCGTTCGTATCGTAAATACGATTATCGACCATATTGACATTAGTGCTTTAGAAAAAAGTTATAAAGGTGGTGGAACATCAAGCTATCATCCGCGAATGTTGCTTAAAGTTATTATCTATGCTTACTTACGCAACCTGTATTCTTCACGTAAAATAGAACAGGCTCTAAATGAGAACATCCATTTTATGTGGCTCAGCGGGCAGAATAAACCAGATCACAACACGATCAATGACTTTAGAGGAAAGCGGCTACAAGGTCATCTAAAGAAAATTTTTCACCAAGTCGTTTTACTTTTAGTTGAACAAGGTGTTATTAGTTTAAAAGATATTTATGTAGATGGCACTAAGATTGAAGCAAATGCTAATCGTTATACCTTTGTATGGGGCAAGTCAATAAAAACAAGTAAAGAGCGTATTAAAAAACAGTTGAAAGAACTTTGGTCTTATGTAGAAAAAGTCTATAAAGTCGAGCAGCATATCCCAAATACACCTGATTTTGAAGCGATAGATGCAGATAAAATTGAAGCCACTATCAATCAAATTAATGATGTACTACAAGGGAAAGAGATCGATAAAAAAGTAAAGCAAAAGCTTAATTATGCTAAGAAAAATTGGCCAACAAACATGGCTAAATACCAAAATCAGGAAGCTATATTAAAGGAAAGAAATAGTTACAGTAAAACAGATCCTGATGCAACTTTTATGCGAATGAAAGACGACCATATGCAAAACGGACAACTTAAACCTGGATATAATCTACAAGCTTCTACCAATAACCAATACCTAACCAATTACACCTTAGCACAAACCACAGCAGATACCACTACCTTAAAAGACCACGTTAACGACCATATTGAAAATTATAACGAAACACCAGAAACACTCACGGCAGACGCAGGCTATGGCAGTGAAGAAAATTATACAGATTTAGAAGATAAAAACATAACGGCTTTTGTGAAATACAATTACTTCCATAAAGAGCAACAGGATAAAAAGAAAGGAAAAATCAACCCCTTCCATCCAGACCAATTACATTATAATAAAAAAACAGACACTTATTATTGTCCCATGGGGCAAGCCATGACAAACATTGGTAGTTATAAAAAGAAAACAAAAAATGGGTTTGAGCAAGAAATACATCGTTACCAGGCTCAAAACTGTCAAGGATGCTCACTTAGAAGTCTTTGTCATAAATCCAAAGACAGTCGCATCATAGAACGCAATTACAATTTAATGAGACTCAAAGCAAAAGCAAAAATGCTACTTACCAGTGAGCAAGGCATCGCCAAAAGAAAGCAACGATGCTGGGATGTGGAAGCCGTTTTTGGAAACATAAAACACAATATGAATTTTAAACGCTTTATGTTAAGAGGAATTGATAAAGTAAATGTAGAAATCGGGCTAATTGCGATGGCACACAACCTTAAAAAGTACAGTTTAGCTATATAAAATCACTGTAGCCATTTTTAACCAGACTCTTTTTATAGCTCTAATTTTAATTGCTCAGGTAATAATCTAAAGGAAGTTCTATGGTATTTTGTCACTCCGTACTTTCTTATAGCTTCGCGGTGTTCTTTTGTTGGATATCCTTTGTTTTTTTTCCAATTATACATCGGAAATTCTTCATGTATTTGCTCCATATATGCATCTCGATAGGTTTTAGCTAAAATAGAAGCTGCAGCAATACTTAGGTATTTACTATCTCCTTTTATGATGCATTGGTGTGGAACATCATTGTATGGTTTGAATTTATTTCCATCAACTATAATATGCTCTATTGGAGAGGTTAATTGCTCTAAAGCTTTATGCATTCCTAAAATAGAAGCATTTAATATATTTATTTTATCAATTACATCTGGGTATATATGGGCAACACCAAAGCAGCTAGCGTCTTTTTCTATTATTGGTTTTAATAGCTTGCGCTTTATTTCCGATAATTGTTTGGAATCATTAATAATATCATTCTTAAAATCAGAAGGTAAAATTACAGCTGCAGCAGTTACAGGTCCAGCAAGGCACCCTCTTCCAGCTTCATCTGTGCCAGCTTCTATGAGTTTACTATACGATTTATACATTTTAATCGTTATTTATGTGCCTAGAAATGGCTATTTTGAACAATCAAAGTTAAAAACTTATAGGTTATATTGGTGTTTTTGAGCATAAAATAATAAATACAGCTATCAGGATTTCGCTCAAATAATATACCTTTGTTTTCAAATCAAAATGAATGAAGAATTTTTATTTCTTATTTTTCTTTTTAGTAATATTCCTTGGTGTGGCAAACGCTCAAGAAGAACCAGGAACTAGAGTAGTAAAAGATACCACACTTGTAATATCAAAGAAAGGAGAATCAGGTAAGAAGAAAAAGGACGATGATTTTCCAATAGAAGATTATAAGATTATTTCTTATGCTAGAGATACAACTACTTTTGATACAACACTTACGGTACAGAAGGAGTATAAGTACAACTATTTAAGAAAAGATGATTTTGAATTACTTCCTTTTGCAAACGTAGGACAAACCTATAATAAATTAGGAGCAGATTTAGAAGAGAAAGGTTTTTACCCAAGAATGGGGCAGGAGGCTAAGTATAATAACTATATGGAAATAGAGGATATAGATTATTATAGAGTGCCAACACCAACTACAGAATTATTTTATAAAACGGTCATGGAACAAGGGCAGATTCTAGACGCCATGATTACTTTAAATACTTCACCTCAATTAAATGTATCCATTGCCTATAAAGGAATGCGTTCTTTAGGTAAGTATCAACATATATTGTCTAGCACAGGGAATTTTAGATTTACTACAAATTACCATACTAAGAATGAGAAATATCAATTACGAGGACATTATACATCTCAAGATATTTTAAATGAAGAGAATGGTGGGTTAGCTGTTCCAGAGCAGTTTACATCTGGTGATGATGAGTTTACAGATCGTTCTAGAATTGATGTTAGATTCGAGGATGCTGAAAACTTCTTGTTAGGGAAAAGGTATTTTTTAGATCATAGATTTTACCTTTTTAAAGAAGCAGATTCTTTACGAAACTATGGACTTTCTATTGGGCATAAATTAACGTACGAAACTAAAACGTACGAATATCGACAAGACTCAGAAAATTCATATTTTGGAGATTCTTACCAAAGTTCAGACATTAATGACAGGGCTAGACTAAAGACGTTTAACAATCAGTTAAACCTAAACTATAATAATAAAATAATAGGAGAAGCTACTTTCTTGGTGAATTTCTATAAATACAATTATTACTTTAATAGTATAGTGGAGACCCCAAATGGGGTTATACCTAATCAATTGAGGGATAATGAGATTTCTGTTGGAGGTAAATTTAAGAAGCAATTAGGTGGTTTTTTACTGGCAGGAGATTTTACACAGAATATCGTTGGTGATCTTGGAGGAACTACTTTTAATGCTGAAATGGAATACCAGCTAACAAAAGATATTAATGTAGATGCTAACTTACATGTGTCTTCTCGTCTTCCTAATTTTAATTTCTTATTATATCAGAGTGATTACGAAGCTTATAATTGGGTGAATGTTGATACTTTTGAAAAGCAGAAATTAAGCACTTTGGAAGGGAGTATAAACTCTAAAAAATGGGGGAGTTTGAGTGTTGCATATACGGTACGTGATAAATACTCTTATTTTGCTGAAAATTTAGATACGGGAGATTCTATTTCTTCAGTTTTAGATGATGTGCAATTAGTGACTCCAACACAATTTGATGGCTCTATAAATTCTTTAAAAGTAAAGCTTAGTAACGATTTACATTTTTTACGAAAATGGGGATTTGCAAATACAATCATGTATCAAAATGTGAGTCAAAGTGAGAATATTGTTAATGTGCCTCAAATTGTAACAAGAAACACTTTATATTATTCTAATCATTTATTTAAAAAGGCTTTATATCTTCAAACTGGTATTACTGCAAAATATTTTAGTAAATACTATATGAATTCTTATAGTCCCGTTTTAGGGGAGCTATTGGTTCAAGATAGAGAGGAAATAGGAGGTTTCCCTATGATTGATTTCTTTATAAATGTAAAAGTTAGACGAACTAGAATCTATTTAAAAGCAGAACACTTTAATTCTCCATTCGGAGATAATAATTTTTATACAGCACCAAATTACCCATATCGAGACTTTATTGTACGCTTTGGAGTAGTTTGGAATTTCTTTACTTAGTAGATGCTAGAATAGTTTTATAGCTTATTGTTTTTTGTGTAAATTTTAAATTATTGTAATGACAATAGATAACTTCTCAAGAGATTTCCCAATAATTAGCCAATATACATATGCTAATACAGCTGCCTCTGGACTTATGTACGAAAGTTTGATGGAGTGGCGTCAAGGACATGACATCGATTTTTTAATTGGAGGAAGTAAATTTAGAGATTCTTTAGAAGAACAAATTGCAGATATAAGAACTGCTGTTGCTGTTTTTTTTAATGCAGAAGTAGACAATACAATTCTTACACCAAATTTTTCATTTGCTTTAAAGACACTTGTAAATGGAATTGATAAACAGAAAAGCATTTTACTTTTAGACGGCGATTATCCTTCCGTTAATTGGCCTTTTGTAAGTGGCGATTTTAAATCTGTTACTTTTGCAAAGGTAGATCAACATCTTGAGGAAAATATTAGAGCAGCCTTTAAAAATAACCAGCCTGATATTTTTGCGTTTAGCATTGTTCAGTATATCGATGGGATTAAAATTGATTTAAACTTTATTAAAGACCTTAAAAAGGAGTATCCTAACACTATTTTTATAGCTGATGGAACTCAGTATAGCGGGACAGAAAGTTTTTCATTTAAAGACGCTGGAATTGATGTCTTTGGAGGGAGTGGTTATAAATGGTTGTTAGCAGGATATGGGAATGGATATATGCTTTTTAGTGAGTCTGTCGTTTCTTTATTATACCCAAAATCGTTAGCATTTGAGCCTCAAGAGGAGTCTTTTCAGAAGGATAAAAACCATTTAAAATGTCATTTTGAGCCTGGGCATTTGGATACATTAAATTTTGGTAGCCTTTTGTTTTCTATTGAACAGTTTAATGAGATAGGAATGGAAGGGGTGACAAAGCATTTAAAGTCGTTATCGGAATACGCAGTAGAGAAATTCTCAGCGTTAGACTTATTATCTGAAGAAGTTGCTCAAAGACAAGTTCCTCATTCTACAATATTTAATCTCAATGTAGATGATAAAATGATAGCAGCATTAAAATCTCGAAATATAATTTTTTCAATGAGAGGCTCAGGGGTTCGAGTAAGTTTTCATATCTATAATACCATGAAAGATATAGATAAGATTGTTAATATTTTGAAGCATAAATAATTCTATTTTCTACATTTTTCTAATAAAATTTTATGCTTTTCTTGATTTCGTTAAGGCAGTTTTAATAAAACGATAAATATTTGTTTTCTAGTTGTTTATCAAGAATTTAATTTATTCTTTTACATATAGAAATCAATAAATTTTATCTAAAATGTCAATCACCAAACAATATTTAAAGTCGCGACCAGTTTGTAAAATTACTTTTACAGTTCCTGCAACAGAAGCTAATCAAGTTGTAGTTGTAGGCGATTTCAATGAATGGAACCCAGAGGTAACTTCATTGAAAAAACAAAAAAACGGAAATTTTAAAGGCACTTTCGACTTGCCAAAGGATAATTCTTATGAGTTTCGTTATATCATCGATGGTGAGTATACAAACGAAGAGGAGGCAGATGCTTTTGTATGGAATGATTTTGGAGGAGCAGAAAATGCCGTATTACACGTTTAATTAGAGTCGATCTTTAATTATCTCGATAAAATTTTCATAAAGGTTTTCGACTGTATTTAAATCGTATTGCTCATCTATAGAAACGATAGCTCCATTCCATTCTCCTAAAACCCATTTCCCTCTATTAAGCGCAGGTAATTGGGTGTAATCTATTGTGTTGTCGCTCCATGCTTTAGCGTAATAATACGGGAGTTTATTAACTGTATTGTCAGCAATTGCATGTCCAAGGCTGTATCCACTATTTGAATTCACATTAACGAGCATGCCTGTGTCGAAATGGTGAGGCCAAACATAAATAGAAGAAGTGTCTTTATGGAGTTTTTTTATGTGTTCTAATGAACGCTGAGATATATTACGAGCTTCTATAAGTTGATAAATTATTTTTTCATCTTCAGCATCTAGAGTTATAAAAGTATCAAATTCAGTATTTATTTTAAACCCAAGATTATAATGGTAATCTCCAGCGCTCAATCCGAAATCTGAAATGGTTTCGCGTATCCATGAGTCGATTCCACTATGTGTTAAGCCCAATAGATCTAGTTCCTTAAATGTATCTCCTTTATGTATTCTAATAACAATATCTTTATAATTGAGTTCTAAGTATATTGTGTCTATTTTCTGAGATAGGAGTGCGCTATTCTCTACGGACCAGCATAATGCAGACTGACTATCATCTTCCCTTTTAGAGAGAAAGCTATTGCTAAATGCAGCTAAATATTGTGCTAAATGATGAAACTTATTTTGGATGGTATTTATTAGTTCTTGCTCCATAACTTGTTGGTTTTTATGTTATATTGAAAAGAGATAATCTTTAAAAAGGCATTTGCTATCTTTAAATTGAGAGATTACTTTTAGGTTTGCTTTTGTAGCTAGCCATTTAACAATTTGATCATCATATTTTTGTGAAACTTCTGTGTGTAATGTTTCCCAAGCATTAAAACTCACTTCTAAATTTATTTTTTTAATATTTACGTTTTGGTCTTCAGTAGCTACAAGAAAACTTTTAGCAGTTCCAGTTTCTGGATCGTAGGTTTCCCAGTGTAAAAATTTATCAATATTAAAATCAGCATCTAGCTCATTATTAATTCTAGTGAGTAGGTTTTTATTAAAGGCTTCTGTTATTCCTTCTTCATCACTATATGCGTTGATGATTTTCTGGGGATGTTTTTTCTGATCGAAGCCCATAAATAATAAATCTCCTTCATTCATACTTGATTTTATATTTTGAAGAAAATCGATTGCTTTTTCATGAACTAAGTTTCCGATATTAGAACCGAGAACGAGAATAACTTTTTTCCGCTTTTTATATTCTGATAATCGATTTAAAATTTCAAAATACATCCCTTCTTGCGGAATAACCTTTAAATTTGGGAGTTCACTTCCTAGCGATTCCTTTAAGTTCCTCAATGCATATTTACTAATGTCTATGGGTTGGTATGTAAAATTGTATTTATTTTGTTCTAAATAGCGTAATAATACTTTTGTTTTTTTTCCATCGCCAGCGCCCAATTCGATAATATCGAAACCATTTTCATCATCAAAAAGATTGGCGAGCTCTTTTCTGTAAGTTTCAATAATTTCATACTCAGCATTTGTAAGATAATAAGTCGGCATATTCATTATCTGCTGAAATATTTTATCTCCCTTTTCATCATAAAAATATTTAGAAGATAAGTTCTTTGGGTAAGCGGTTAGTCCTTTGTATACATCTTTCTCAAAGATGCTTGAAAATGTTGGCATATATTCTTAAATGTAATTTATCTTTTGGCAAGTCTTATTCCAGTGAATTGCCATCTTAAGTGTGGGTGGAAAAAGTTTCTATATGTATAACGAGTATGGTCTTTGGAGGTAACTACAGAGCCTCCTCTTAGTACTTTTTGATTAACCATAAACTTGCCGTTATACTCACCTAATGCTCCTTCTGCTTTTTTGTAATAAGGGTAGGGGAGGTAAGCACTTTCTGTCCATTCCCAACGTTTTCCCCAATCGAAGAAATCTTGAGCCGCTTCCCATTCAAATTCCGTAGGAAGACGGAGTCCACGCCATTCTGCATAGGCAAAAGCTTCGTAATAAGAAATATGGGTTACGGGAGTTTCTAGGTCAATAGTTTTTAGTCCTTTAAATGTATATTGCTGCCATATATTATCAACTTTATGCCAATATAACGGGCATTTTATATTATTTTTTTGTATCCAATCCCAGCCTTCAGCATGCCAATATTTAAAGTCTTCATATCCCCCGTCATTTATAAACTCTAGATACTCTTCATTTGTGACTAATTTATTGGCTATTTTATAATTATGAAGATGTACTTTGTGTTTTCCTAGTTCATTATCAAAGCAAAAATCATTTGTAACATGTCCAATTTCATAAGTACCTTCAGGAATTTTTATCCATTTAGATTTCTGTTTTTCTACGATATTTTCCTCAAATGTTTCTGAATAAGCAGGTAATAAAGGATTGCTACCTAGAATGTATTTAATGTCTGTAAATAAGAGTTCTTGATGTTGTTTTTCGTGGTGGATTCCAGTGATTACAATTGAGGCGATTTGTTCCGTTAGATTGTCTTCTAAGAAGTCGGAAAGCTGATTTGTAACATAATCACGATATCTATAAACCTCCTCAACAGATGGGCGGGTAAGATTCCCTCGATTTGTTCTCAAAAGTCGTTCTCCCATACTTTCGTAGTAGCTATTAAAAAGAAAACTATATTGGGAGTCGAATTCTTTGTAATCGGGATTGAATTTTTTTAAAACGAATTCCTCAAAGAACCAAGTTGTGTGACCTAAATGCCATTTTGGAGGTGATACGTGTTCGCTGGGTTGAACAACATAATCTTCTTGAGTTAATGGGGCACATATTTCTTCTGTAGCTATTCTCGTTTGAAGAAAATTGCTAATAATTTCATTGGTCATTAACATCTAGTTAGTCTTTTTCTTAATTCTTTTTCTAAAAATAAGAATTTTAACCACTGCTTTGTAAGAAGCTTAGTTAAAAGATGTTAACATGTAATTTAATATTGTCCTGAAATTGGGTGTCTCACCTCTCTAGTAACGGCAACTATTTTTAGTTCATCTGAAAAATAGCACGGAATTGAATTCCCCTCGCTATTTGAAGCGGGTATTAATGATATTTTATTTTCATTAAAAATTCTTTCAATTTCACTTTTTAAAGATTTGTTATTAGAAACGACGGTTAGATTTTCAATCGCTCCAGAAGTGGAAATTTCTATATAAAACTTAGCTATATATTCTATCTCTTTTGATGATGTTTGATTATAATTAGTTGAGCTTAAGTTTTTATGTTCTAAATGGTCAAACATAAAATCAAAAAGCTCCTTCTTAAAGCATTCTACATCTGAAGTTTTTCTCTTGCAGTTTTGAAATATTACTGGGGCTTTAGCTACTTTATCATAAGAAGAGATAGTTTTTTCTTCATCAATATTAAAATGAATAGCGTATGAATATACAGTAGAAACAGGATTTTTGTCTATAAAAGCAGGAGTGATTTTAGGAAGAGATTTTATTATTCTAATTCCTTCGCTTTGAAATAAAGAGTCTTTACTCCTGGCTTTAACATCTGTGAAATATCCATCCTTATTAATTTTAAATTGAACGTAAACTTTGCCTTCAATTCCATTTTGATATGCAGTTTCAGGGTAGGAAAATACTTTTTGTATATGTGATAGTAAATCTGTCTTAAAACATTCTTCAGTTTTAATATCGCATTCGCTATTTGTAAAATACGGGATTTCATCAACTTCAGAAAAGATATAGGTATCTACTTGTGAATAGCTGAAATTTGAAATAAAAAATGCAATTATAAATTTTAAAATATTCATAATCTATTCTTTGGTTAGCTTAGATTATAAATATAGATAAAATTATATCAACAGAATTAAACATCAAGTATTCTCAAAATATAAAAATAATTTTTATAAAGGCTTGGTTTAAATAGCAACAGTTCCTTTGATGTGAGGATGGTGTTCATAGTTTTCTAAAGTAAAATCTTCAAATTTAAAATCAAAAATGTTTTTTACTTCAGGGTTTAAAATCATTTTAGGAAGCGGTTTAGGTTCTCTAGATAATTGTAGTTCTAGTTGCTCTAAATGATTGTTGTAGATATGCGCATCACCAAAAGTGTGTATAAAGTCTCCAGCTTCATAACCACAAACTTGAGCCATCATCATAGTAAACAATGCGTAGGAGGCAATATTAAATGGAACTCCTAAGAAGATATCTGCACTACGTTGATATAATTGACATGATAGTTTTCCGTCGGCAACATAAAACTGAAAGAACGCATGACATGGAGGCAAAGCAGCTTTGCCATTGGCAACGTTCTCAGAAAAAGAAACAGAAGTGTCTGGTAAAACACTAGGATTCCATGCGGAAACTAACATTCTACGACTGTTTGGATTATTTTTTAAAGTCTCTACAACCTCTTTAATCTGATCAATCTCTTCGCTGTTCCAATTTCTCCACTGATGGCCATAAACAGGACCTAAATCACCATTTTCATCCGCCCATTCATTCCAGATACGAACTCCGTTGTCTTGTAAGTATTTTATATTAGTATCACCATTTAGGAACCATAACAATTCATAAACAATAGATTTTAAGTGTAGTTTTTTTGTGGTAACCATAGGAAAACCTTCACTTAAATCGAATCGCATTTGGTACCCGAAAACGCTCTTTGTTCCCGTTCCAGTTCTATCTCCTTTTTCATTTCCGTTAGCCAATACATGCTTAACAAGATCGTGATACTGCTTCATTTTTATGTAATCTAAGTGATATATTTATTTGGGCGTTTCCCAACAAAAAAAGTTGGTTTGGGCTTGTTGCTTACCGGCAGGCATCGTGGTACACGTTACCTTGCTTCAATCCCTAACGCAAATTTTTACGAAAATAGAAAATGCCTTTCAAAAACTTGTGCAATGACTTTTTATTTTATCAAAAGGTTATTAACTAACACTTTTAGTCGTAATAAAGGTCATCATTATACAGATTATTAAGTCGGATTTTAAACTAGTGTTACCCAATTATCATTCCTGCGATAGTAGCCGATAATAAAGATGCTAAAGAACCCCCAAGAACAGCTTTCATTCCAAATTCCGATAAGTTTTTACGCTGACCAGGAGCTAAAGAACCAATACCTCCAATTTGGATGCCTATAGAGGCAAAATTGGCAAAGCCACATAACATATAGGTCGCCATAATCACCGACTTATTATAGGTAAAATGGGTTACATTGGCAACATCTTTCAATCCAGCTAATTGTACATATCCCACAAATTCACTAGCTGCGAGTTTAATTCCTAGTAATTGCCCCATAAGCATCATGTCTTCTTTGGCAACACCAATAAGCCACATAAGAGGAGCGAAAATAAATCCGAGAATAGATTCTAGAGAAAAGGATTCATAAGGAGTGTTCTCTTTCAAGATTGCATTTAATGTTGTAAAGTCTCCAATCCACTCTAATATATAATTTATCATAGCAATAAATGCTATGAAAACTAAAAGCATAGCTCCAACATTTGCAGCTAATTTTAAACCTTCAGTAGTACCGTTTGCAATAGCATCAAGGATATTAGATCCAATTTTATCTGTAGAGACATCTACGTTAGTGTTTACCTCTTCTTGTTGTGGGTAAAGCATTTTGGATATTACAATTGCTCCAGGAGCAGCCATAACAGATGCTGCTAGTAGATGTTTTGCAAATTGAATTCTTAGAACAGGGTCGTCGCCTCCTAAAAATCCTATATAGGCAGCCAATACACCTCCGGCAACGGTAGCCATTCCTCCAATCATAACAAGAAGAATTTCCGACCTTGTCATTCTTTCTAAGTAAGCTTTAATCATTAATGGCGCTTCTGTTTGTCCTAGGAATATATTTCCTGCTACAGATAAACTCTCCGCTCCAGAAATTCCTAATAATTTAGAAAGACCGATAGCCATTCCCTTTACGATTACTTGAATTACTCCTAAGTAAAATAAAACAGAAGTTAAGGCAGAAAAGAAAATGATAGTTGGTAATACTTGGAATAAAAAGATGTAACCAAAGCTATCTGCATTCATTAAATCTCCTAATAAGAACTCACTTCCAGCTGCTGTAAAATCTAATACAAGCACAAAAATACTACCTATCCATTCGAATATTTTTTGAACAAATGAAACTTCCAATACTCCTACAGCTAAAATTAATTGTGCTGCAAGGCCTATTCCTACAGTCTTCCAATTAATTGCCTTTCTGTTACTACTAAATATAAATGCAATGAGTAGGAGCGTGAACATTCCTAAAATCCCTCTCCATAGGCTATTCATAGTAAAACCTTGATTCGGGATTATCTGATCTGTTTTACCTGCCGTAGCCATGGCAGATTCTTTTGGAGCTACAACAAGGCTGTGCTCTCCTTTTTTGTTTTTAATGACTAACGTGGAGTCAGTAATTTCTAGAATTTTAAATTTTCCTACGGTGCTTCTGGGCGTATCATATAAAAAAATGAGGTTGTCATTCTGAGTGATAAAACTCCCTGTATATGACTGGTTGTTTCTTTTGTAATTAAAATCTCCGCCTTTAAATGTGAGCTGCTGAATAGCATTCTTTACAGTAGAATTTTCTGAAGAGATCCATTTTTTCTCAATATTCTGAGCTAATGCTGTCCCTGAAAAACAAATGGCTAATAGTAGAAATAGTATTTTTTTCAACACGTTTTTATTTATTACCTAAGAGCAGGTTTAATTAGTAATGTATAGCATGAATCTACTTGCTAAGTCCATTTTATTGCGCTCCCTTTATTTTTGTTAATAGTTTAAAGAAAGATTTCTAAATATTTATTTCTCTTCTCTTTTCGAGATTTCGTCTCTTATTTTAGCTGCTTTTTCATAATCTTCATTAGAAACAGCGCTGTCAAGCATGGTGTATAGTTCTTGAAGAGATTGAGCATTGTACGAGGTTTCATTTTTTGGAACCTCTTCATTGCTAAAAATCTCATCTACACTAATGCTCTCTTTGCTGTCTTCTTCTCCTTCTTCTTTGGGTGAGAATTTTAAAAAGATTCCAGCTTTATCAAGTATGTTTTTGTAGGTAAAAATAGGAGCATTAAAACGTAATGCTAATGCAATGGCATCACTAGTTCTAGCATCTATAATCTCTTCGATCTTATCTCGCTCGCAAATAATACTAGAATAGAAAACACCATCTACTAATTTATGAATTATAACCTGTTTTACCACAATTTCGAACCTATCTGCAAAACTTTTAAATAGGTCGTGGGTAAGAGGTCTTGGTGGCTTTATTTCTTTTTCAAGGGCTATAGCAATAGATTGAGCTTCGAATGCACCAATAACAATTGGTAGCTTTCTTTCACCGTCTACTTCGTTCAATATTAGGGCGTAAGCTCCATTTTGGGTCTGACTATAAGAAATCCCTTTTATGTTTAATTTTACTAAACTCATACATCATTAAAAATAGCAAAGGCTGTCTAAACAATGGGCAGATCCCATAATTTAGACAGCCCTTTAGGGGCACAATTTAACAAAAATTATGCGTTATTCGCTTTAAATTCTTTCAATTTTTCTATTAGTTGAGGAACTACTTCAAAGGCATCTCCAACAACACCGTAGTCAGCAGCCTTAAAGAAAGGAGCTTCCGGGTCGTTGTTAATAACAACTTTTACTTTAGAAGCATTTATTCCAGCTAAATGTTGAATTGCTCCAGAAATACCAATTGCGATATATAAATTTGCGGCTACAGGTTTTCCTGTTTGTCCAACGTGTTCTCCATGTGGACGCCATCCCATATCAGAAACTGGCTTAGAACATGCCGTTGCAGCACCTAAAACATCTGCTAATTCTTCTACCATTCCCCAATTTTCTGGGCCTTTTAATCCACGACCTGCAGAAACTACAATTTCAGCATCAGCAATTGTTACTTGTCCAGTAACCTTGTCTACAGAAGTTACTTCCGTAGAGAAATCTCCTTCATTTAATGAAGGTGAAAAATCTTCAGCAGTAGCAGCACCATCGCTTTCTTTTAATCCGAAGGCATTTTTAGATAAACCTAAAAGTTTTACATCCGTAGTAATTTCAGTAGTATTAAAAGCCTTGTTTGTAAAAGCAGTACGTTTTACTTTAAAAGGACTATCACTTTCTGGTAATGCAACTACATTTGGTGCGTAACCTGCGTTAAGATTGATGGCCAATATAGGTGCCATGAATTTAGCATTAGCACTAGAACTTACTACTACAACTTTACTGCTTTCTTTATCGGCAGCTTGTTTTAGTACATCAGCATAGGTTTTTGCATTAAAATTATTTAATTTATCATTTTTAACGGAAAGAATTTTAGCAACTCCATATTTACCTAGTTCGCTAGCATCATCTGCATTTATAGTAACTGCAGTTACATCAGTCCCAAGCATATCGGCAATTCCTTTAGCATAAGACGCAACTTCAAGAGCTGTTTTTTTAAGTTTTCCGTTTTCCGTTTCAGTATAAACAAGAACAGACATATATTTTTTATTATAAAGTTATAAAGTTGAATTTTTAAAAGTTAAGCTATAGAGTATATCATATAGCTGTCTTTATATATTTCACTTTGTATATTGTTATATTACTTTAGCTTCGTTGTGTAAAAGACTAACGAGTTCGTCTAAATTATCTGGTGAAACTAATTTTATTGCTCCTTTAGCATCTGGTTTCTCAAAAGCAACAGCTTTAGTTGTGTTTTCACCAGCTACAGGCTCCATTACATTAAGAGCTTTTTTACGAGCCATCATAATACCTCTCATGTTAGGTATTTTAAGATCACTTTCTTCTACCAATCCTTTTTGTCCACCAATAACAAGTGGGAAAGTGGTTTTAAGCGTTTCTTTACCGCCGTCAATCTCACGAATAGCGGTAGCAGTTTCTCCTTCTACCTCTAAACTGATACAATTATTAACATAATTAGCTCCTAATATGGTAGCTAACATTCCAGGAACCATCCCTCCATTGTAATCGATAGATTCTCTTCCGGCAATCACTAAGTCATAATCGCCTGCAATAGCAGCTAATTGCTTTGCAACAAAAAAACCATCCGTAGGATTTGTATTAATTCTTATAGCTTCATCTGCACCTATAGCCAACGCTTTTCTAAGTGTAGGCTCTGTTTCTGCACCTCCAACATTCACTACAGTTACTGTAGCTCCTTGTTTCTCTTTGAACCACATGGCACGTGTTAATCCAAACTCATCGTTTGGGTTTATAACAAATTGCACACCATTTGTATCAAACTTTGAATCTCCGTCAGTAAAATTTATCTTTGACGTAGTGTCTGGTACGTGGCTTATACACACTAATATCTTCATATTTTAGGTAATTTTTTGTGATTTTACTAAATGAGTTACGAAGATACTGATAATTTCTAAAATATGCTATGCATGCATAATAATTTTTTATTAAAATCTTATTAAGATAGTTGTTTTAGAATTACTATTTTTGCTATGCTTAAAAAAATAGACTTTAATAATATCAAATAAAATAGATGAAAACAATTCAGTTTAGAGAAGCAATAGCCCAGGCGATGAGCGAAGAGATGCGTGCAGATGAATCCATTTACTTAATGGGAGAAGAAGTAGCAGAATACAATGGTGCTTATAAAGCTTCTAAAGGAATGTTGGACGAGTTTGGCCCTGATCGAGTTTTAGATACACCAATTTCTGAGCTTGGTTTTGCTGGAATAGGTGTTGGTTCTGCAATGAATGGAAACAGACCTATTATTGAATTCATGACTTTCAACTTTGCATTAGTTGGAATCGATCAGATAATTAACAATGCTGCAAAGATCCGTCAGATGTCGGGTGGTCAATTAAGTTGTCCAATCGTTTTTCGTGGTCCTACAGCTTCTGCTGGTCAATTAGGAGCAACACACTCTCAAGCTTTTGAAAGTTGGTTCGCTAACTGTCCAGGACTAAAAGTGGTGGTTCCTTCTAATCCATATGATGCAAAGGGATTATTAAAAGCTTCTATTCGTGATAACGACCCTGTTATCTTTATGGAGTCTGAGCAGATGTATGGTGATAAAGGTGAAATTCCAGAGGATGATTATACAATTCCATTAGGAGTAGCAGATATCAAAAGAGAAGGGAATGATGTGACTATTGTTTCATTCGGAAAAATTATTAAAGAAGCATATAAAGCAGCTGAAGAATTAGAAAAAGAAGGAATTAGCTGTGAGATTATTGATCTTAGAACAATAAGACCAATGGATCATGACACGATTTTAAAATCAGTAAAGAAAACAAATCGTTTAGTGATTTTAGAAGAAGCTTGGCCTTTCGGAAATATAGCTACAGAGATTACATACCAAGTGCAATCTCAAGCATTTGATTTCTTAGATGCTCCAATTATCAAAATAAATACAGCAGATACTCCTGCACCATATTCACCTGTTCTTTTAGAAGAATGGTTGCCTAATTCTGGTGATGTTGTTAAGGCTGTAAAAAAAGTTTTATACAAATAAGCGATTTTTTTCGTTAATATAACTTCACTGACTATATTTAGCCAGTGAAGTTTTTTATTTATTTATGAAGTATATACTATCCTTATCCTTATTATTTTTTTCAATAACACTTTGTGCACAAACTAAAGTTAGCGGTGTCGTTGTTGACGGTTCAGGGATAGAAATTCCTTATGCTAATGTGATGTTCCCTAACTCTACAGAAGGAACTATTACTAATGAAGAAGGGCGTTTTTATCTAGAATCTGATACTACTCATGACCTTCTTTCCGTCACTTTATTAGGATATGCTTCAGAAGAAATTAAGCTAGAAAAGAAAGTTAATTACGATCTTAAAGTAGTTTTAAGAGAAGGAGAAGAGCTCGATGAAGTAGTTCTTTACGTAGGAAAGCAGCCTAAAAAAGGAAATCCTGCAATTGAAATTCTTAAAAAAGTTTGGGCAAAGAAGCGCCAAAATGGTATTTATCTTTTTGATCAATATAAATACGATAAATATGAAAAAATAGAATTCGATTTCAATACTATCGATAGTGCTTTTATGAGCAAGAAGATTTTTAATGGAATGGAATTTATTTTTGATCAAGTAGATACTTCTAATGTAACTGGTAAAACATATCTTCCAATTTTTATTAATGAAGCGGTCTCCGAAGTGCATGGAGATAATAAGATTAATGAAAAAATAGAAAGACTTGTAGGGAATAAGAACTCTGGTTTTAATACCAATCAAAGCGTAATATCTTTTGTAAAAGACCTTTACGCGGACTATAATATTTACAATAATTATATAAAACTCTTCAATAAGAGCTTTGTAAGTCCGCTATCTAAAACTGGAGTGGATGTCTATAATTATGTTCTTACCGACAGTTCATACGTAGATAATAAGTGGTGTTATAATATTGTTTATTATCCTAGAAGGAAAAATGAAATGACCTTTAAGGGTAATTTTTGGGTGAACGATACCACTTTTGCAGTTAAAGACATAAATATGCAAGTGTCTAAAAGTGCTAACGTAAACTGGGTTAAAGAATTATATATCGAGCAAGAGTTTGAAGTGCTTAACGATTCTGTTTTTCTACTGAAAAGGGATTATTTGTTGAGTGATTTTAGTTTGCGAAAAAAGGAGGAGTCACGTGGACTTTACGGAAAGCGAACTACAGTTTATAATAACTACGAATTTAATAAGGAGAAGCCTAAAAGTTTTTATACAAAGCGGGTAGATCCTTATAATGAGTTAATCTATAATAGAGATACTACGTTCTGGGCTGAAAATAGGTTAGAAAGCTTAAATGAGGATGAAAAAGGGGTTTATAAGATGTTAGATACTCTAAAAACAGTTCCTAAGTTTAAGCGCTTATACGATTTGACAACTATTTTAGTTTCTGGTTATATTGAGATTCCGAAGTTAAATATAGATTTCGGACCTATATACTCAAGTTTTGGATATAATGAAGCTGAAGGGATTCGACTTCGTGCTGGAGGAAGAACTTATTTTGGTCCAAATGACCCATGGAGATTACAAGGGTATACCGCTTACGGTTTTAAAGACAAAAAGTTTAAATACGGGTTTTCTGGAAAATGGCTTTTAGATAGAAAAAATAGATTGATTATTTCTGGAGGTACTCGTAGAGATATCGAGCAATTAGGAACAAGCTTAACTTCTTCGTCTGATGTTTTAGGAAGAAGCTTTGCGTCTTCTGCAATTTTCACCGCTGGAAGTAATAATACTTTAACGGATATCAATCTTACTACTTTTGGGATAGAGTATGAGCCTTTAAAGAATTTTGTTTTAAAGACAGAAACAAACTTTAGAACCTTACGCTCGGCATTGCCAGATGATTTTAATTTAGATTATGTGGATCCTGATGCTCCAGGAGGAATTTCTAGCGAAACCAAGCAATATGATGTTAATATTTCTTTGGATGTAACTCCAGGTAGAAAAACAACTGGATATGGAGTGGAGAGAAATGATGTAAATCGTAATTATGCTCGTTTATATTTAGTTTATACCGCGGGATTAAAAGGCTTTTTAGAAAGTGATTTTAATTATGAGAAGCTACAATTTTATTATCGTCAGCCGTTTCAATTAGGAGGGTTAGGGCGTACCATAACAACAGTAGAAGCAGGAAAAACTTTTGGAGAAGTGCCATTAAGTTTGTTAAGTCCTATTCCAGGTAACCAGACTTATTTTTCCATCTTTAATACATTTCCTAACTTAAATTTCTATGAGTTTGTAACAGATACGTATGTTTCTGGGCAGATTGAACATAATTTTAACGGAAGATTGCTAGCTAAAATTCCGTTTATGAAGAAATTAGATTTAAGAGAGATAGTAGGTTTGCGAGCTGTTTGGGGAGAGATTTCTGATGCTAATATTGCATTAAGTGCACCAGCGGGAGCTATGCTTAGAGCTCCAACAGATGAAGTTTACTACGAGTATTCCTTTGGAATTGCTAACATTTTTAAACTCCTTCGTATAGATTTTAACTTCCGAGGTAATTATTTAGATATTCCAGATGCTAGGCCGTTCTCTATTACAGGGAATTTGGAGTTTGTGTTTTAAGGCACATAGGATAAAGACTATACTTTCAATCAACTAAATTATTCTTTCGTTGCTTTTAATGTCGAAAATGATTACTTTTGCACTCCATTTTAAAGAAGTATCTAACAAATTTTGAATTCAAAATCTGAATTCAGGATTTATAATTTAAAGAATAAATGAGTTCAGATCAAATAAAAACTTTCGATGTTTTAATCGAAATTCCAAAAGGGAGTAGAAACAAGTACGAGTACGATTTTAAATTGAAAAAAATACGTTACGATCGTATGATATTCTCTTCGATGATGTATCCTGCTGATTATGGTTTTATTCCAGAAACATTGGCTTTAGATGGTGATCCTTTAGATGTTTTAGTTTTAGTTACAGAGCCAACTTTTCCTGGTTGTGTAATGGAGGTGAAACCAATCGGAGTTTTCCATATGGAAGATGAAAAAGGACCAGATGAGAAAGTTATCTGTGTTCCAGTTTCAGATCCAATTTGGAATCGTGTAAACGATTTGAGCGAATTGAATCCACACTTAATTAAAGAGATCGAACATTTCTTCCAAGTTTATAAAGATCTTGAGGAAAAGAAAGTTTCTATCGGAGGATGGGGAGCATTAGAAGATGCTAAAGATATCGTTGCAAAATGTATCAACCGTTACCAAGATAGTGATGTTCCTAGAGAAGAGGTAAGCATCGACTAAAGAGAAAGTATCTTATATTTTATATAGAAAGCAATAGCTCAAAAGGTTATTGCTTTTTTTATTCTACTGATTTCCTTACATTTATAAGAATATAATTATTAACTAACTTATAAATATGGAATCGAATATTATTTACGTACCTATGTTAATGGCCATTCTAGGCCTTATTTTTATGGGAATAAAAGCTGCATGGGTAAAACGCCAGCCTGCCGGAAATGAAAAGATGCAATCTATTTCTAAAAGCATAAAAGAAGGAGCGCTCGCTTTTTTGAATGCTGAATACCGTCTCTTAGTTATTTTCGTAATAATTGCAGCTATTGCTCTATTCGGAATTTCAATCGTTGTAGATACAACAAGTTGGATGATTGTTCCTGCATTTGTTATTGGTGCTGTTTTTTCTGCTTTGGCAGGGAATATAGGAATGAGAATTGCAACAGAGGCAAATACAAGAACTGCACATGCTGCTAGAACTAGTTTGCCACAAGCACTAAAAGTATCTTTTGGAGGAGGTACTGTAATGGGACTAGGAGTAGCTGGACTTGCAGTTTTGGGACTATGTTTGTTTTTTCTAGTTTTTACAGGTCAGTTTATAGGAGGAGAAGGTTCTTTTTATGATAATATGACGATTGTTTTAGAAGCTTTAGCTGGATTCTCTTTAGGTGCAGAATCCATTGCCTTATTTGCGCGTGTTGGTGGTGGTATCTATACCAAGGCTGCCGATGTTGGTGCAGATTTGGTAGGTAAAGTTGAAGCAGGAATTCCAGAGGATGATCCTAGAAACCCTGCAACCATAGCAGATAATGTTGGAGATAATGTTGGAGACGTAGCTGGAATGGGAGCTGATTTATTTGGTTCTTATGTAGCCACAGTACTTGCCGCCATGGTGTTAGGTAATTATGTTATCCGAGATATGAGTATCGATGCTCCTTTTGCAGATGATTTTGATAATATGGGTCCGATTCTGTTGCCATTAGTAATTGCAGGAGTGGGAATTTTGGCATCTATTATAGGGACTTTTTTAGTGAAAATTTCTAGTAACGATGCTAAAGAGCCAGAGGTTCAAAGGGCATTAGATACAGGAAATTGGGTTGCTATATTATTGACGCTATTGGCAAGTTATTTCTTAATAGATCATATGTTACCAGAAACAATGAATATGAAGTTTTTTGGAAACGACTACACCGTAGCAGTGCCATCTATAAATGTATTTTGGTCAGCTTGTATTGGGTTAGCGGTTGGAGCACTTATCTCTTATGTAACTTCATATTATACAAGTTTAGGAAAAAAACCAGTATTGGATATTGTAAAAAATAGTTCTACGGGGGCAGGGACAAATATTATTGCTGGTTTGGCGGTAGGTATGATGTCTACCTTTTGGTCTGTTTTATTATTCGCAGCTGCAATTTATGGATCTTATGAATTTGCAGGCTTTTATGGAGTAGCAATAGCTGCTTCTGCGATGATGGCGACTACAGCTATGCAGTTAGCAATAGATGCTTTTGGACCAATTGCAGATAATGCTGGGGGTGTTGCAGAAATGAGTGAGTTGGAACCTGAAGTAAGAGAGCGTACAGATATTTTAGATTCTGTAGGGAATACAACCGCAGCTGTTGGGAAAGGCTTTGCAATTGCTTCGGCGGCATTAACGTCTTTGGCTTTGTTTGCAGCTTATGTAACTTTTACAGGTATCGATGGGATTAATATTTTTAAGGCGGATGTATTGGCTGCACTCTTTGTTGGAGGAATGATACCCGTTGTTTTTTCTGCATTAGCAATGAAGTCTGTAGGGAAAGCAGCCATGGAAATGGTGCAGGAAGTTCGAAGACAGTTTAGAGAAATTCCAGGAATTTTGGAGGGCACAGGAAAACCTGATTATGGTAAATGTGTAGAAATATCTACCAAAGCAGCATTAAAGGAAATGTTGTTGCCTGGGCTGCTAACTATCGTTACTCCTATTCTTATAGGGCTAGTTTTCGGAGCGGAGCCTCTTGGAGGTTACATGGCTGGTGTTTGTGTTTCTGGAGTAATGTGGGCAATCTTTCAAAACAATGCTGGTGGTGCTTGGGATAATGCGAAAAAATCTTTTGAAGCAGGAATAGAAATCAATGGAGAAATGACGTACAAAGGTTCTGATGCTCATAAGGCCGCAGTTACTGGAGATACTGTAGGAGATCCATTTAAAGATACCTCAGGGCCATCAATGAATATTCTTATTAAATTGACGTGTTTAATTGGACTGGTAATTGCCCCTATTTTGGGCGGACATTCTTCAGAAGCAATGGTCTCTAATTCGAAAGAAATTATTCAGAAAGAAATCCGTGTTACAGCTGACGATCAAGAGACTGCAAAGGTAGTAATTACAACTCAGAAAACTGTAAATGGAGAATTGGTAACAACAGAAGTTGTAGTAGAAGGAACTCCCAAAGAAATTGAAAAGCAAGTAAGAGCTTTAAAGGAGGAATAACATAAGAATTAATATAATGCAAAAAGCGCCTGAGAGATCAGGCGCTTTTTGCATTATATTAAGTGTTTTAGTATTCTCTTGGAGAGATATTTTACTCAAACAATCCGTTAATTTCAGCATCAATTTTATTAATAATCTCTCCTAAGTCTTCAGGGTTGTCAACAAAATTATATTTATCTACATCTATAATCAGTAATTTACCTTTGTCATATCCGTGAATAAAAGCTTCATAACGTTCATTTAATCTACTCAAATAATCTATGGAGATTGAATTCTCGTAGTCTCTTCCTCGTTTATGAATTTGGTTTACTAAGTTTGGAATAGAACTTCTTAGGTAAATTAATAAATCTGGAGATTGTACAAGACTTTCCATCAAATTAAATAACGAAGAATAATTTTTGAAATCTCTATTAGTCATCAATCCCATAGAATGCAGATTGGGAGCAAAGATATAAGCATCTTCATAAATAGTTCTATCCTGAATTATTTTCTTCCCGCTTTCACGAATTTCAAGAATTTGTCTAAATCGACTATTTAAGAAATAGATTTGCAGGTTGAAGCTCCAACGTTCCATTTGGGTGTAGAAATCATCTAAATAGGGATTATCTACTACGTCTTCAAAATGGGGTTCCCAATTAAAATGTTTAGATAGGAGCCTTGTTAAGGTAGTTTTTCCTGCGCCAATATTACCTGCAATTGCAACGTGCATGGGATTTTTGTTTTAAAGTTAATTATAAACTTCGGTAAAGATACAAGATATGATGGTGTGATGAAAAATAATTTCTTTTACTTTAATACATAAAATTTAATGCTGTAAAAGCTTAAACTCATAAACTACTAATTAATATCGCTCATTACGCTAACTATTATTTAGTAGAAAAATCTAGCTACTTCCAAACAAGCGGGCAACAGAAAATTAGAAAGAACTAAAAATAAAAAAGTGTTAAACATTTTTCAGTTTCAATCTTATTCTTACATTTGTACCAGAATTTTGAGGAAAGATTTGACTGATTGCCACCTCGTAAAAAAAGAGCTAAAGCAGTGAAAACTCCTTTAGACGTGCCTGTCAAAATTCTTCTTCAATACATAGTTTATAAAGAGTATTTTTATGGCATATTTATTTACATCCGAGTCCGTTAGTGAAGGACATCCAGATAAAATTGCAGATCAGATTAGTGATGCACTTCTAGATAATTTCTTAGCATTTGATCCAGAAAGTAAAGTAGCTTGTGAAACGTTGGTTACAACGGGGCAGGTTGTGCTTGCTGGAGAAGTAAAGAGTGTTACATATTTAGATGTTCAGTCTATTGCTAGAGAGGTAATTAATAAAATAGGATATACAAAAGGAGCTTATCAATTTAGTGGAGATTCTTGTGGTGTTATCTCTTTAATTCACGAGCAATCTCAAGAAATAAACCAAGGGGTAGATAGAGCTTCCAAAGAAGAACAAGGAGCTGGAGACCAAGGAATGATGTTTGGTTATGCTACTAATGAGACTGAGAACTACATGCCTTTAGCGTTAGATATTTCTCATAAGTTGCTATTATCGCTAGCCGATCTTCGAAGAGAAGGGAAAGAAATCACGTATTTACGTCCAGATGCAAAAGCTCAAGTTACAATAGAGTATTCAGATGATAATGTTCCGCAGCGAATTGATACCATAGTTATTTCTACACAACATGATCAGTTTGATGCTGATGATGAGAAAATGCTAAATCAGATTAAGAAAGACATCTTGGAGGTTTTAATTCCAAGAGTGGTAGCGAAATTACCAGCATATGTACAGGAGTTATTTAATGATAAAATAAAATATCATATCAATCCAACTGGTAAGTTTGTAATTGGTGGCCCTCATGGTGATAGTGGACTTACAGGAAGAAAAATTATTGTAGATACTTACGGAGGTAAAGGTGCACATGGTGGAGGAGCTTTTAGTGGAAAAGACCCAAGCAAAGTAGATAGAAGTGCTGCTTATGCAGCTAGACATATAGCTAAAAACTTGGTTGCAGCTGGAGTTGCAGATGAGGTTTTGGTGCAAGTAAGTTATGCAATTGGAGTAGTAGAGCCTACATCGATTTTTGTAAATACTTATGGAACTTCTAAAGTTGGTTTAACTGATGGAGAGATTGCTAAGAAAGTGGCAGCGTTATTTGATATGCGTCCCTTTGCAATAGAAGACCGATTGAAGCTGCGTAACCCTATTTATTTAGAATCTGCAGCTTATGGTCATATGGGAAAACAACCAAAAACAGTTACAAAAGTTTATGAATCTCCCTACAATGGTAGAATTGAAAGAGAAGTTGAGCTTTTTACATGGGAAAAGTTAGACTTTGTAGATAAAGTAAAAGAAACTTTTTCATTATAATTAGATTTCTTACGCTAGATTTGGAAAATCGAAAATAATTTCTGAATCTTTGAGTTCATTGCCTTAAATTTAAAGTTTAAGGAAAAATATTAAGAAAATCCCACTAAGTGGGTAAGTTCATACATAATTTGATAGTGTTATCAAGAAAGGCGGAAGGAATAGACCTGTCGATGCCTTAGCAACCCTTTATCTATAAAGAAGGTGCTACATTCTACCACATTTGTGGATAGATAACAAGAATTTAATTCTTACGCGTTTACGCTTTTCTTGCTAACATATAATATGCTGATTATTCAGCTAGGATATAATTTTAAAAATATAGAAAAATGAGTAAACAAAAATTTTCGACTGACGCACTTCATGCAGGTCACGATGTAACAGCCAACGGAGGAACAAGAGCAGTACCTATTTATCAAACCTCTTCTTACGTATTTAATAATGCAGATCACGCTGCAAATCTTTTTAACTTATCACAGCCAGGATATATTTATACAAGGTTAAATAATCCAACAAATGATGTGTTAGAAAAACGTCTTGCAGCTTTAGATGGAGGGATTGCTTCTGTGGTAACTGCTTCAGGAACTGCGGCTATTTCTACAGCATTATTAGTGCTGTTAAAAGCTGGAGATCATATTGTAGCTTCGAGTAGCCTTTATGGAGGAACTTATAATTTATTGAGTAACACCCTGCCGAGACTAGGTATTACAACTACATTTGTAGATCCAGATGATGCAGGTAATTTCGCTGCAGCTGTAAAAGATAATACTCGTGCTTTTTTTATTGAATCCTTAGGAAATCCTAAATTGGATGTATTAGATATCAAATCAATTTCTGAGGAAGCAAAAAAAGCAGAAGTCCCTTTGATTGTAGATAACACAGTAGCTACTTCTTATTTAGTAAAACCTATTGAGCATGGGGCGAATATTGTTATTCATTCTTTAACGAAATATATCTGTGGAAATGGAACTTCCTTAGGAGGAGTTATTGTAGATGCAGGTACTTTTAATTGGGCAAACGGAAAATTTCCTGAATTTACAGAACCTTGCCCTAGTTATCACGGCCTTATTTATCACGATGCGTTAAAAGAAGCTGCTTTTATTGCAAAAGTAAGAATAGAAGGACTAAGAGATCATGGAGCGGCATTGAGTCCGTTAAATGCTTTTCAGATTTTACAAGGATTAGAAACCTTGTCAATACGTATCAAGAAACATAGTGAAAATGCATTGGCATTAGCAAAATGGTTACAAGAGCAAGAAGAAGTAGCTTGGGTGAACTACCCAGGTTTGGAAGATAATAAATATAAAAAATTAGCTGATAAATACTTGCCTGAAGGACAAAGTGGATTGGTTACTTTTGGAGTAAAAGGAGGTTTTGAATCGGCCAAAACTGTAGCAGACAATACTGAGATATTCTCCTTATTGGCAAATATTGGGGATACAAAATCATTGATTATTCACCCTTCCAGTACAACGCATCAACAGTTAGATGAAGCGGCACAAGCTGCAGCGGGAGTAACAATAGATTTGATCAGAATTTCTGTGGGTCTTGAAGATTTAGAAGATTTAAAAGCTGATTTAAAACAAGCATTACAACATATAAAAAGTTAAGACGTTGAAAAACGATTTGTTACATATTTCATTAAAAAAGTATACCACATTAAGCGGCGTTACACAAGATATAGACTTGTCTTATCAGGTCTTTGGAAGAGCATTGCATACAGCGCCAATTGTGATGGTTAATCATGCGCTTACCGGAAATTCTGATGTTAGCGGTGTAAATGGTTGGTGGAAAGATTTAATTGGAGACGGAAGGGCGATAGATACCAATAATTATACGGTGTTGGCATTTAATATTCCAGGAAATGGGTATGATGGATTTGTAATAGATAATTACAAAGACTTTGTAGCTAGAGATATAGCGCGTATTTTTTTGAAAGGACTAGAGACTTTAAAAATTACTAAGTTATATGCGCTTATTGGCGGTTCTTTAGGAGGTGGAATTGCTTGGGAAATGGCTGCTTTAAAACCAGATATTACTCAACATTTTATTCCTGTAGCAACCGATTGGAAATCTACGGATTGGCTCATTGCAAATTGCCAGATTCAAGAGCAATTCTTAGTGAATTCTAAGCAGCCTGTGCACGATGCACGAATGCATGCCATGCTTTGTTATCGTACGCCAGAATCTTTTAAAACACGTTTCAAACGTACTACAAATGCAGAGTTGCAGGTGTTTAATGTGGAGAGTTGGTTGTTGCATCATGGAGCAAAATTGCAAGAGCGTTTTCAATTATCAGCTTATAAATTAATGAATCAACTGCTAAAAACAATAGATGTTACTAGAGATCGCTCAGAACACTTTGATATTTTAGAATCTATAGATGCCAATGTGCATATTGTAGGTGTGAGTTCTGATTTATTTTTTACTGCTGAAGAAAATAGAGAAACATATAAGCAATTAGCGCAATCTAGTGATCGTGTGCGTTATGGAGAGGTAGTTTCTGTACACGGACATGATGCTTTTTTAATAGAATATGAACAATTAGAAAAAATAATAGGAGGAATTTTTGAGTCTTCCTTGAAAGATAATAAAATGAAAGTATTAAAATTTGGAGGGAAATCCTTGGCAAATGGCGACGGTATTAATAATGTTATCGAGATCATAGAAAATAAGGTAAAAGAAGGAGAGAAAATCACAGTTGTAGTTTCTGCTAGAAATAATGCTACCAATGAGTTGGAGAATATTTTGGAAACTGCGGCTACAGGTCAAGATTATGCTCATCTATTTGAAGCTTTCAAAAAATATCAGACGGAAGCTTATAAAAGTGCAGACTTATCAGTAGAATTCGACCGACTTGAAAAATTGTTTTCAGGAGTAAGTCTATTGGGAGATTGTAGTACTAAGATTAAAGACGAGGTATTGGCTCAAGGAGAAGTGATTTCAGCAAAATTAATTACTGAAATTCTCCAAGGGAAAGGAGTTAAAGCTAATTTCACCGACTCAAGATCTCTTATAAAAACAGATGAAAAGTTTGGTGATGCACAGCCGTTAGAAAAAGCATCCAAAGAAAACGTACTTAAACATTTTGCAGCTCACAATGGAGATACGGTAAATGTTGTAACTGGTTTTATAGGTTCTAGTGTTAACAATGAGACCACAACATTAGGAAGAAACGGAAGTAATTATACAGCTTCGTTATTGGCAAATTTCTTAGATGCTGGAGAATTACAAAGCTTTACTCATGTAGATGGTATTTTTACAGCCAATCCAGATTTGGTGCCTAGCGCTCAAAGAATTGAAGAATTGTCTTTTAATGAAGCAAATGAGTTAGCAAACTTTGGAGCTACGATTTTACATGCAAAAACAATTATTCCTCTAATTGAAAAAAATATTCCGCTTAGAATATTAAATACTTTTAATCACGATAATAAAGGAACGCTTATAACTGCAAACCCAAAGAAAGAAGGTATAAAATCACTTTCTGTACTAGAAAATGTAGCTCTAGTAAATCTTGAAGGGCGTGGGTTGCTAGGAAAAGCAGGAGTCGATGCGCGTATATTTAATGCTTTAGGAAGAAAAGATATTAGCGTTAGTATTATTTCTCAAGGTTCTTCAGAAAGAGGAATTGGAGTGGTGGTAAATGCAAAAGATGCTACGGAAGCAATAATTTCTTTGGAAAAAGAGTTTGAAAATGATTTCTATTCTAAAGACGTTAATAAGATTTCTGTTGTAGATGATGTTTCTGTAATATCTATCATCGGTCAAGATCTCAGTACGTTCCATAAACCATACAATGCTCTTATTAAGAATCAGGTAATTCCTATTCTATTTAATAATACAGTTACAGGAAAGAATGTGAGTTTAGTTGTAAAAAAATCACAGCTTCATAAAGCATTGAATGTAATTCATGGTGAGATTTTCGATATCTCGAAAAAAATAAACATCGCTATTTTTGGTCACGGATTAGTAGGAGGAACTTTAATAGATCAGGTCCTTACTTCCGCAGCAAATATCGAGGAGCGTAAAAAATTAAAGATTAATATTTTTGCAGTAGCAAATTCTCGTAAAGTATTGCTAGCTAAAGATGGCGTTACTTCTGAATGGAAAGATGAAATTAAAAACTCAACAGCTCCATCAAATATCCAAGATGTAATTGATTTTGCAAACGAACATCATTTAGAAAACCTTATTGCTATTGATAATACGGCTAGTAAAGATTTTGTTGGAAACTATACAAAGTTGGTAGAAAATGGATTCGATTTGGTATCATCAAATAAAATAGCAAATACTTTAAGCTTCGGTTTCTATGAAGAATTAAGAAGTCTACTGGATAAAAATCAGAAGCAATATTTATATGAAACAAATGTTGGAGCAGGACTGCCATTAATAGATACTATTCGAATTTTACATTTATCAGGAGAGAATATTACTAGAATCCGAGGTGTTTTTTCAGGAACATTAAGTTATTTATTTAATCAATTTTCTTCTGAAGAAAAACCTTTTAATGAGATCTTAAAAGATACCATTGATAAAGGATTTACAGAACCAGATCCAAGAGAAGATCTGAATGGAAATGATGTTGGTAGAAAATTATTAATTCTCGCTCGTGAATTGGATCTTAAAAATGAATTTGAAGATGTTAATATTCAGAATTTAGTTCCAGAGAAATTAAGAGAAAAAGAAGTGCCTGAGTTTTTAAATAGCTTAGCTGAGTTTAATGCTCCGTATCAAGAAATTAAAGAAAATCAGGAAAAAGGAAATGTACTCCGTTATGTTGGAGACTTGCATGGAGATTTACAACAGGATAAAGGAGTTTTAGATGTTAAATTAGTTTCTGTGCTAGCAGATAGTGTTTTAGGACAAGTGAAAGGGGCAGATTCTATTTTTGAAATTTATACTGAATCTTATGGTGACCGACCGATAGTTATTCAAGGAGCAGGAGCAGGAGCTGCAGTTACTGCAAGAGGAGTTTTTGGAGATATTCTTAAGTTGGCAGAGAGAGGATAAAAAGTATTAAGAATATATAAGTAGCATAGATTAAGAGTAAATAAATTTTGTATCAAGTGTAATAGCTTGGTGCATATAGCAACAATAAAATATTATGAGTAAGGAACATTTTGAAACTGATGCGATAAGAACTCAAATTGAGCGAACAGAATTTTTGGAACATTCTGCTCCCATTTACTTATCGTCAAGTTTTGTTTTTGAGGATGCGGAAGATATGAGAGCATCTTTTGCGGAAGAAAAGTCGCGTAATTTATACAGTCGTTTTACAAATCCTAATACCACGGAGTTTGTGGATAAAATGTGTAAGATGGAAGGAGCGGAAGCTGGTTATGCTTTTGCAACTGGAATGTCTGCGGTTTTTTCAACTTTTGCAGCATTACTAAATAGTGGCGATCATATTGTTTCGGCACGTTCTGTTTTTGGATCAACACATTCGCTTTTCACAAAGTTTCTTCCGAAGTGGAATATAGAAACATCTTATTTTAAAATTGATGAGGTAGCTTCTATTGAAAGTTTAATTAAGCCAAATACGAAAGTTCTTTTTGCTGAAACTCCTACAAATCCTGCTGTAGATGTTTTAGACCTTGAATATTTAGGACAAATAGCAAAAAAGCATAATTTAATTTTGATTATAGATAATTGCTTTGCAACACCATATTTACAAAGGCCAATTGATTTTGGAGCTCATATTGTTGTGCATTCTGCCACAAAATTAATTGATGGGCAAGGACGTGTGCTTGGAGGTGTAGCTGTTGGACCTGCAGATTTAATAAGAGAGATTTATTTGTTCTCAAGAAATACAGGCCCTGCTTTATCACCATTTAACGCGTGGATTCTTTCTAAAAGTTTAGAGACCTTGGCTGTTCGTGTGGATCGCCATTGTGAGAATGCATTGAAAGTAGCGGAGTTTTTAGAATCTCATAGCAATGTAAATTTTGTAAAATATCCTTTCTTAAAGTCGCATCCACAGTATGAAATTGCTATTAAGCAAATGAAAAAGGGAGGAAGCATAGTTGCTTTTGAAGTAAAAGGAGGTGTTGAAGCAGGAAGAAAATTCTTGAACAATATTAAGATGTGTTCATTATCTGCTAATCTAGGAGATACAAGAACCATTGTTACACATCCAGCTTCTACAACACACAGTAAATTGTCTGAAAAAGATAGATTGCAAGTTGGAATTTCTGATGGCTTGGTAAGAGTTTCAGTTGGACTAGAAACTGTAGAAGATATAATTGCAGATTTAAAACAAGCCTTGAGGTAAAAGAGGTAACTTGTTTAAATATAGTTGAATAGAAAAGGTTGTGGTTTTATCACAACCTTTTTTTGTGATGATTTTTCAATTCTTACATTCTTTAGTTAAAAATCTTAAAAATCGTTGGGATTTCTCGAATTATATATTACTTTCGCTTTTAAATTCTATTAACCTATCGATTAAGTAGAGTATTAAAAGAAATTGACGATGATATTAGATAAGGTATTTCAGGGGAATCGCAGTAAGGAGGGGAGTGAAAGAACGCTTTCTGGCGACAAAGTAAGTAGAAGTATAGCAAAATCTGTAAGCTGGAGAATTGTGGGAACATTAGACACCGTATTAATCTCATGGTTTGTAACAGGAACCTTAACATTGGCTTTGTCTATAGGATTGATAGAATTGGTGACCAAAATGACACTTTACTTTTTTCATGAACGTATTTGGGAAAGAATTAAGTGGGGTAAATAATTAAGAAAATTAAGAAACATGCAAAGTTTTAGAACAGAAATTGAAAATCCGGTTGTAGAGAAAGACATAATAGACTTAGAGAAGAGAATTCGTCTTTTTAGAGAAGGAAAGGTAGATGAAGAGGGTTTTAGGAGTTTACGTTTAGCTCGTGGGATCTATGGTCAACGACAAGAGGGAGTTCAGATGGTTCGTATTAAATTACCATACGGAAAAGTAACTTCGAATCAGTTGTTGCGTATTTGCGATGTTTCGGATGAGTATTCTAGAGGGCGTTTGCATATTACAACACGTCAAGATATTCAGATTCATTATGTGAGTCTTGATAGAACGCCAGAATTGTGGGCAGAATTAGAGCAAAGCGATGTAACAATTAGAGAGGCTTGTGGGAATACAGTTCGTAACGTAACGGCGAGTCCTGAGGCTGGAATTGATCCAAAAGAGCCATTCGATGTTTCAGCGTATGCTCATGCTGTTTTTAAATTCTTTTTGAGAAATCCTATCTGTCAAGAAATGGGAAGGAAATTTAAAATCTCATTCTCATCTACAGAAGCTGATACTGCAATCTCTTATATTCATGATTTAGGTTTTATAGCAAAACTTAAAGATGGTCAGAAAGGATTTAAAGTAATGTTGGGTGGTGGTTTAGGATCTCAGCCTAGACATGCAGATGTAATGTATGAATTTATACCAGAAGATCAGGTTATACCTCTAATAGAGAGTACGCTTAGAATTTTTGATAGGCATGGAGAGCGTTCAAAACGTTTAAAAGCTAGAATGAAATTCTTACTAAAAGACATTGGTTTAGATGGATTTTTACAGTTAATAGAAGAAGAAAAGTTAGCACTTTCTTATCATTCATATCCAATTAGTGAAGAAGGTTTTGAATTAAATCAAGCGGCATTAGATGCTATTTCTATTCCAAAGGTAGATTTAAAAGATGTAGAAGGGTATAGAAAGTGGAGAGATTCTAATGTATCACCACAGAAACAAGAAGGTTTGTTTTCTATCGGAATAAAAGTTCGATTAGGAGATTTTTACACGGATAAAGCTAGAAAGCTAGCAAATTTGATAAAGAAATATGCTGCAGATGAATTAAGGCTTACCTTACGTCAAGATATATTAATTCGTCATGTGAAAGAAGACTTGCTACCTCTATTTTATTTGGAATTGAAGGAACTTGGTTTTACAGATTTAGGTTATAATTCTACGGCAGATATTACAGCTTGTCCAGGTACAGACACGTGTAACCTTGGTATAGCGAGTAGTACAGGTATTTCAGATGTTTTAGAAAAAGTACTTATAGAAGAGTATCCTCAATATAGAGATAATCGAGAAGTAGCTATTAAAATTAGCGGATGTATGAACGCATGCGGGCAGCATAACATGGCTCATATAGGTTTCCAAGGAATGTCTATTCGTACAAAAGATAAATTAGTAGCTCCAGCATTACAAGTATTATTAGGAGGAGGGATTCTAGGAAATGGAGAAGGAAGATTTGCTGATAAAGTTATAAAAGTACCATCCAAAAGAGGACCACAGGCATTACGTTTAATTTTAGATGATTTTGAGAAAAATAAGGAAGAAAGTGAGGATTTCCTTGCGTATTATGACAGAAAAGAACAAGTTTATTTTTATGATTTTCTGAAACCTTTGTCAGATACAGATAATTTATCTGAGAATGATTTTGTAGATTGGGGGAATGATAAAAAGTATGTTCAGGAAGTAGGAGTAGGAGAATGTGCCGGCGTAGTAATTGATTTGGTCGCTACACTTTTATATGAAAGCGTGGAGAAGATAGAAAAGGCTCAGTTGTCTTTGGAAGATAAAAGATGGGCGGATAGTATCTATCAATCATATACCTCTTTGATAAATACAGCGAAAGCATTATTAATAGGAGAAAATAAAAAGACCAATACTCAAGTGAGTATCATAAATCAGTTCAATGAAGTGTTTGTTGCAACCGGAAAGATTTCACTAAATCTATCTTTCCCTGATCTCGTTTATCAAATTAAAAATAATAAACCATCTGAAACATTTGCCAAATCTTTTCTAAAAGATGCGCAAGCTTTTTATGATAAAGCAGATGCTTTCAGAAGATTTGAATTAGCTAATGCAGACAAATAACCAACCAAAACTGACTTTAATAGGAGCAGGTCCGGGAGATCCGGATTTGCTTACTGTTAAAGGTATGAAAACTTTACAGACCGCTAATGTTGTTTTATACGACGCATTGGTAAATCCACAATTGCTAACGTATGCGCCGAATGCGGAGCATATTTTTGTGGGAAAGCGAAAAGGATGCTATGCCTTTCAGCAGGAACAAATAAATGAACTTATTGTAAGTAGCGCAAAAGCTAATGGCCATGTAGTGCGCCTAAAAGGAGGAGATCCTTTTGTTTTTGGAAGAGGTTCCGAAGAAATGGAATATGCCATTGCTCATGGAATAGAAACCGATTTTATTCCTGGAATATCATCAGCGTTAGCAGTTCCTGCTTATCAGAATATTCCATTGACAAAAAGAGGGAGTTCAGAAAGTTTCTGGGTAATCACGGGCACCACTAAAGCTCATAAACTTTCAAATGATGTTGTTCTGGCTTCTAAATCATCAGCAACAGTAGTGATACTTATGGGAATGAGTAAGCTTTCAGAAATAACAGCATTATTTAAAAAAGAAAATAAACATGAAGTTCCTGTAGCTATTATTCAAAGTGGGACGACTCCTGAAGAGAAGATAGGAGTGGGAACTATTGATACTATTGAAGCAATTGTAGTGGAACAGCAACTTACCAATCCGGCAATTATTGTAATTGGTGAAGTGGTAAAACATAGAGAGAAGATATTGGAAATTAGTAGTGAGGTAGCTACTGTTTAATAGTGAGCGAAGATGGAAGAGCGAAATGAATTGTATCCTGTTTTTTTAAAGGTAAATAATCTGAATACACTTATAGTAGGTGGTGGAAATGTTGCTTTAGAAAAGCTTACTTTTTTACTGAAATCGAGTCCAAATGCTAAAGTGCAAATGGTGGCTCCCTATTTTAGAGAGGAAACTATAGCTAAAGCAACAGCTCATAATGTAGAAATGATTGAAGATGTGTATGCTGAGAATTATTTAGCAGATAAGCATATTGTGATAGCGACTACAGATAAAGAGGAAGTAAATGTTCAAGTTTATAAAGACTGTAAAGAGGAGAATATTTTGGTAAATGTAGCGGATAACCCACCATACTGCGATTTTTATATGGGAGGGATTGTTACAAAGGGAAATGTGAAAATAGCTATTTCTACCAACGGAAAATCTCCTACTACAGCAAAAAGATTACGACAGTTTTTTGAGGAGGTGATTCCAGAGAATATTGATGATCTTGTTCAAAACCTGAATAAATATAGAAAGACGATTAAAGGAAATTTTGAGGAAAAGGTTGATAAATTAAACGAATTCACGAAGAGTTTAGTTGAGAAATAGAAAAAGAAAAAAGTTAGAAATGTTATTGTAAATCCCATTTTTAAGATGGGGAAAGTTAAAAGTTATGATTAAAACAGATATACTAATAATAGGGGCAGGGCCAACGGGATTATTTACGGTTTTTGAAGCAGGTTTATTAAAGCTGAAGTGCCATTTAATTGATGCTTTGCCACAGCCAGGAGGACAGTGTTCAGAGATCTATCCTAAAAAACCTATTTACGATATCCCAGGTTTTCCAGAAGTATTGGCGGGCGATCTTGTAAC
>NZ_JAETXX010000011.1 GCF_021764745.1 Joostella atrarenae
TAAAGGCTGTACACAGTCTATCAAAGTTATTGCAACTATTGCAGTATCTTCTCCACTACAACCTCCTTCAACGGTATATAAAAAAGTATACGTACCAGCTTCTACAGAAGATATATCCCATAAATTAGAACCATCAGTTAGTCCTCCGCTTATTGTGCTTGTTGTTTCCTCCCAATAACCAAATTCATCATAAGAATCTGTTAAGTAATCAAATAAATTCAGAACATCGGCTACGCTTGACTTAACCACACTTAGAGTCTGTCCTGTTCCAGCTTCTGGATTAGTTGTATTTTCTGCAGTTACATTATATGTTATTATTATTTCTGAACATGTATTTCCACTTCCATCATATGTTAATTTCGCTTGATAAAGTCCAATATCATCAATCGAAGAGAAATCATCAATAGGCAAGGTACTAGAAGTTCCCAAAACAGTAGAACCTCCATCTTTTGTCCATTCATATTCCATATAATCTAAATCAGGAGCAAATAAAAAGCCATCTTCTCCTTCACATAAATTAACAGCTCTAATTCGTGGATTTTTTGTTCTATTAGCATTAATAGAAACACTTTCTGTACCACAATCATCTGTTAATTCAAAAACATAATTTCCCTGTTCTAAGTCGATAAAAGCTCCTGATGTACCATTATCATCTTCAAAATCAACTCCATCTTTAGAAATAATCTTATAATTTATATCTCCAACTCCTTCAGCCTCAATAAAAACACTTAGATTACCATTAATACATTCATTAACATAATAATCAGTTACAACAACCGATCCGCTTCCATTAAATTCAAATTCCTCAAGAACCTCCATAGGTTCTGTACAAGCTTCAGCAACACCCGCATTCGTTAAAACACTAGGAGGACCTGCTAAATAAGTAACAACTCTATAAGATCCATCTCCATAATCTAAATTTTGCTCATTAATAGTGCCACTATTACTATATGATAAATTTAAGGTAAGCTCATTTTCCCATTCTTCTGTTGATTCATCATATTTCTGCAGATACACATAAAAAGAAGTAGATGTATTTACACGGCTATAAGTACCATCTATACCAAACGTACCACAATACTTAGTGACAGTTACGTCACTCTCATAAGCTGCATCATCATTAATTGTAAATTCATGAGTAAGTAGTTGATTATCACAACTTTCTACAACTGCCTCCACTACATAATCTCCAGGAGGGGCATCATATATATAGTGCAAAGTTTGAAATTGAACAGTTGTCTCATAGGGCAACGTAAAAGGAAAATCATCTGGCGCTTCTATTACTGTAAAAACAGCATCTTCATTACTAACATATAATGTAACATATGCTGTTTCTGTATCACAATAAAATCTGAAATTACTTCCTATCTCTAATTCATCACTTGTTACATTCTCTATCTCTTGGTGCGTAATCCCGCAGTCATCAATAAAATCAAACACATAAGCTCCATCTGCAACATATTCACTACTACTCCCAATAGAACCACTATCAAACTCATTCGCAGCAGTAATTGTCATACTATATGTTCCATCTCCATTATCTGTATAACCAGCTGCTATAGCTTGATTAACATCAAAATCATCTGGAAAACTAGAAAGCGTAACTACTATTGGATAGGTGAGGTCTCGTGAAAATCTAAAATCTATATATTCATGCCCACAAACTGAAGAAGTACCTCTAATATTAGTAGATGGATTTATATCTAACGTATCCGTAAATGTATCAGTAACCTCTTTCCCACAAGCATCCGTAATTGTAGTTACAACAACAGTATTTTCATCCTGAAAAACAGAATAATAAACATTCCCAAATTCTACTAAATCAGTTGCTTGACCAGTAACTCCTTCCTCTATAAGCACAAAAGTCTCTGTAGTATTATCTGGGTATGTTATAACAGACGTTGACGTAACTGGATAAACTAATATATCACTATCAGCACTAATCCCTGGTCTATATGCTTCCTGATTACACTCTAAACTACTAGAAATGACAATCGGATCATATTCATAAGTTTTACTTAAGGAAGAAACTATATAAGTTTCATTTTTTGTAGCTCCACAATTACTCACTACTTGCACAGTATATGTACCTGGCTCTACATTATCGAACTCGTTACTTGATTGTGGACCAGCAATTAAAGCTCCGTCTTGATATAAAGAATATTCCACTATAGTTCCCGAAACCGTACTTACTGTAAAAGTATAATAATCATCCCCATCTAAAGTAGAAGGACATGTATATTTATTAGTAACAGAAAAATCTAATGCTTCACTAACATTAGATTCAATTTCAAAATTCACTTCCTTTTGAAGTTGTTCACTACTTGAATTGACTTTTTGTATCTCTGCATAATATTCCGCAGCAGCAAGATCTGCTACCATCGTAATATTACCTGAGATTCCATCTTCATTTAAGACTGTAACAGGCGTCGTTACATCTGGAAGTCTATATATAGAAACTTGGAAATCGACATCCGCTTCTCCATTTACAATAATAAAAGACACCTGTCCATCAGTATTACATTCAGCTGGTTCAGTTTCAGTTGCAACTGTAAAGTCGTCTATAACAACTTCAGAATATAATTTTTCTCCATCTCTATTGCTTGAAAAAGCATTAAATGGAATAAAAGCAGTTATAAAAGTAAAAACAAATAACAATAAGTATTTATTCATCATACATGTTTATTTAAAAGAAATAATCAGTTTTTAATACGACAAGAACCTATCAATCAAAAAATTGATAAAGTTATCTGAGGGATAATAGGAAGAGGGAATTAATTATTAAAAACACAAAATACACATTATCAGGTGTTTACAATAGGTGCAAATTTATAGCATATTAATTCTCTATCCATATTTAATGCCTTTGATTTTCTTTTATCTGATTACATGAATATTAATGTATTGTTATCTTCTTTTAATTAGCTCAGGGTATAAAATCAACATTTATCAAGTAAATATGCCTTTGATCGATACAATTACTTCGCTAAAAAAATAATTTTCCTCTTGAAGAAAATTCTACCCCTATGAGACACTGAAATATTGATTAAGAAATATCCCTAGATATAACAGACATACATAGTTAATATGTCATCATAAATAAATGCTCAAAAAAACTAATGAAGGACTCAAGTTTTGTATAAAATAAAAAAACCAAAACAATGATCAGAATATAACATGATCATTGTTTTGGTTAACAATATTAAATAGTAAAGATTATAACAGTTGCACAAAATATTCAACAACTATTATAAATAGTAATCTACACCATATAGTATATAAGGTTCTTTTAGGAGTTACTCACAAGAATTGGAATATTCCTAAAAAACACTATTAATAGGCTTTAGCAAATAAAACTCGCTGCTTGGATGGTTTCCCAGAATACACACAAACACCATCCTCTTCTTTTGAGTCTAAAGGAATACAACGAATGGTTGCTTTTGTAAGTTCTTTTATTTTGTCTTCGGTTTCTGTCGTTCCATCCCAATGTGCCGATAAAAATCCACCTTTAGTTTCTAAAAGTTCTTTAAACTCTTCGAAAGTATTTACTTCTGTAATATGACTATTTCTATAATCTAAAGCCTTATTAAAAATTGTTTCTTGGATTTCTTCAAGTAAAAATTCAATTCTTTCGACCACATCATCGGTAGCAACTACCTCTTTAGAAAGTGTATCTCTACGAGCTAACTCAAAAGTGTTATTTTCCATATCACGCATTCCAATTGCTAAGCGCAACGGAACACCTTTCAACTCATATTCATTAAACTTCCAACCTGGCTTATAAGTATCTCTATTATCAAATTTTACAGAAATCCCTTTAGATCTTAACTCTTTAACTAAAGGATTTACACGTTCTGTAATTGCATCTAACTGTTCTTGCCCTTTGTGTATAGGAACAATTACAACTTGAATAGGTGCTAATTTTGGAGGCAATACCAATCCGTTATCATCGCTATGCATCATTATTAAAGCTCCCATTAATCTTGTAGACACTCCCCAAGAAGTTGCCCAAACTAGTTCTTGCTTACCTTCACGGGTTGTATATTTTACATCAAATGCTTTTGCAAAATTCTGACCCAAGAAATGAGAGGTTCCAGCTTGCAGTGCTTTTCCATCTTGCATTAAAGCCTCAATACAATAAGTTTCTACAGCACCAGCAAAACGCTCGCTATCGGTTTTCACTCCTTTTACTACAGGAACACCCATAAAGGTCTCTGCGAATTCTGCATACACATGCATCATTTGCTCTGCTTCTTGAATTGCTTCCTCTTTTGTTTCGTGTGCCGTATGCCCCTCTTGCCATAAAAACTCCGCAGTTCTTAAAAACATACGTGTTCTTAATTCCCAACGTACAACATTTGCCCACTGGTTAACAAGAATAGGTAAATCTCTATATGATTGAATCCACTTTCTATAGGTATCCCAAATAATCGTTTCTGAAGTAGGGCGCACAATAAGTTCTTCTTCTAATTTTGCATCTGGATCTACAATAACTCCACTTCCATCTTCAGCGTTTTTTAATCTGTAATGAGTTACGACTGCACATTCTTTTGCAAAACCGTCAACATGAGCTGCTTCCTTACTTAAATATGACTTCGGAATAAATAAAGGAAAATATGCATTCTCATGTCCTGTTTCTTTGAACATCTTATCTAATTGTGCTTGCATTTTTTCCCAAATAGCATACCCATAAGGTTTGATTACCATACAACCTCTTACTGCTGAATTTTCAGCTAAGTCAGCTTTAGCAACCAGTTCGTTATACCATTTAGAATAATCTTCGCTTCTCTTTGTTAAATTCTTACCCATTGTATGTAGTTTGGCACAAAACTTGCACCTTAGTTAAATGTAATCTATAAATATATAGTTCGACAAAACTAACTATTTTTGTTATGTTCAACAATAAATTTTTACAATCATGAAAACACTATACATTCCTAGAAAATTAAAAGCTATTTCTACTATATTTATTGTTGGAATTCTCGCTGGATCATGTGGATCATATGATCAGGCTTCTTATTATGATAATGATGGAATATATGAAAAAGATATTGCTTATTATGACGATACTAAAAATTCCAATGATAAAAAACAAGAACAACAGGCTACCGCTAATGTTGCAATAACTGATTATGAGGGCTATTTTGATAGCCGAGCTCAAATGTTAGGTCAAGCATTAGATTATCAGGAGCAAAATGAAATATTTACTGATGTAAACGAATACTCTAGCACTGATGTAGATAGCACCGATGTAACTCAAGATTACGTCTTAGATTATAACGAAGGAAATCCTGGATGGGGAGAAAACCCAGAAAGAACTATCGTTAATGTTTACAACAACGACTTTGGATATGGAGGCTACTACGGTGGATACTATAACCCATATTGGGGGCCATATTACGGTGGTTACTATGGTGGCTTCTACGGTGGTTGGGGAGGCGGCTTCTATGGTGGAGGCTGGGGCTTAAGCTGGGGCTGGGGCTACGGTGGCGGCTATTACGGTCGTCCTTGGTATGGCGGAGGTTATTACGGTCCATGGGGTGGCGGATATTACCGTCCTTACCCTTATGGTGGAAATCACAGATATGCCTATACAAACTCAAGAAGAGGATATTATGGTAGAAATACAGCTGCTATAGCTAGACATAACGCTACTGAAAGAAGAAGTAATACTACTGCAAGAACATCTAGAGGTTATTCTAGATCTACTTCAGCAAGAACAGGGAATTCATCAAGAAGTACAACTTCTCGTAGTGGGTACTCTAATAGCTCTAGAGTTGGCGTAGATAGAAATAGAAGTGGTTACAGCAGAACAGCTGGATATTCTAGAACATCTAGTTCTGCTTCTAGAAATACCTCTACAAGAGAAGGTTATTCTAGATCTTCTTCATCTACAAGAAGTTCTAACACATACTCAAGACCAACGTCTTCTAGTAGAAGTTCTAATACATACTCAAGACCAACGTCTTCTAGTAGAAGTAGCGGCTCTTACTCTAGATCAAGCAGCGGTTCAAGATCTTACTCAGGGGGATCTAGAAGTAGCGGCGCATCAAGAAGTAGTGGTGGATCAAGAAGTAGCGGTGGAAGAAGATAATAAAACTTATATTTTAAAAAGGCTTACTCCAAAAAAGTAGGCCTTTTTTTAAGATTTACAACTTTAAAAATTATATAATTTCTGAAAAAACTTAGTAAGTAATCAAATGAGGAATCTATTTTTATTTCTAGTAACATTTATATTCGCTACAAATGTTTTTGCTCAAAACCGAAACGATGTAGCTCTTTACGGAAGCGACAAACTAAACGGAACTGCGAGATACCAAGGAATGAGCGGAGCTTTTGGAGCTCTTGGAGGAGACATGTCTTCCCTTAATATCAACCCCGCAGGTTCTGCTGTATTTACGAATACTGTATTTACTATCTCGCTCGCCAACTACCATATAAATAATGAAACTAATTATTTTAACGGTAGAAGTGAAACTGATTTTTCACAATTAAAGCTGAATCAAATTGGGGGAGCATTAGTTTTTGAAAATGGAAACTCTTCTTCTCCTTGGAAAAAATTTACCATGGCTTTTAATTACGAACTCAGTAATAATTTTGAAAACGAATTCTTAGCTACTGGAGATGGAAATACTTCTATAGCTCAGTATTTCTTAAACAATGCTACTGGATACAGGGTTGAAGACTTAAAAATTCAAGATAATGAAAATTACAACAGCGCTTATTTAAATATAGGCCATGATTTAGGTTATAGTGCACAGCAAGGATACTTAGGCTATCAAAACTTAATAATTGATCCTGCTACTACCGAAAATCCTGATGAAACCAGCTATGTCTCCAATGCAAAATATGCAAGTAGAATTGGTCAAGATCAATTGGTTATTACCTCAGGATACGACAGTAAATATACTTTAAACTTCGCTTCTCAATATACCGATAATGTATATCTAGGTTTCGGATTGAATTTCCATAGCCTTGAACGTAGAAGAATATCTCAGTTTAAGGAATTTGGCTATGATAGTGATTCTAAACTTCAATATGTTGAATTTGACAACGATTTATATACATATGGAAATGGATTCTCATTTAATATTGGAGGGATTGCAAAACTAAGTAACATGGTTCGTGTTGGAGCTAGTTACCAATCGCCTACATGGTACGGTATGACGGACGAATTATCACAAAATATATATACCGAGTATATTGAGGGTACAGAAATTATAGGGTTAGGAGACGACCTTAGAAGTACCATTATATTCCCAAATTACGATATTTATATTCCAGGGAAATATACTGGAAGTATGGCTGTTATTTTTGGGCCTTTTGGGTTATTAAGTTTAGATTATTCTTATCAAGATATGTCTAACGCAAAGCTCAAACCAACTACAGACCCTGTTTTTGCTGAAGAAAACCAAGCTATCGACAATGAATTTCAAGCAGTTTCTACCGTTAGAGTTGGAGGAGAATTTAGAGTGAAGAGATTTAGCTTTAGAGGAGGTTATCGCTTTGAAGGCAGCCCTTATGAAGACGAGTTCACTTCAAGTGACTTAAATGGATATTCTCTGGGGCTTGGGTACTCTTTTGGAGCTACAAAATTAGACTTAGGATTTAGTCAAGCGTTCCATGATTATAACATTTCCTTGTACGACACAGGACTCACATCTACAGCAGCTATCGATAATAAGAATACAAACGTGAGCTTCTCTGTTACCTTTAACTTATAGTAAAAAACATAATCATTAAGAAAAATATTCTTTATGGTTACTCACAAAAAAAAGCTCGAAAAGATTTCATCTTTTCGAGCTTTTTTTCACTTATTACTCTTCATCACATATATCTTTACATAATATACTCCCCATTAACAACCTCTTCCGGAGGCGGTATTTTACTTTCTCCAAGCATTTCTAATAAATTGATTTCTATAGCTCTTGTTATTTGATTCAAAGAAATTCCCGAAGGAATCGCTTCAAAAGGATTTAAAAGTGCCATCCCAATTTTATGGGTAGTTAGAAACACATAACCCACAAGAATTCCTACTAATATAGACCAAGCGCCCATCCCATCTACTGCAGACCATGTTATACTTACAATAAATATCCAGATAAATACACGAGTATAGAAGTTATAAGTGGTAGGAAATACGGTGTTTTTAATTCTTTCTGACATTCCCATTTCATCGCAAAAACCGACTATCATTTTATTTAACTCCAAAAACTTAAAACCATCTATATTCCCTTTATCATAATGCATTTCTAAGTCCTGAGATTGTAAGTTCAAAATTGCATTAGGAATATTCGACTCCTTCTCTACTGCCTTCCATTCTTCCTCGCAGAGGTAATTACGATACTCACGAGAAATAGTTCCTCTTAAACTTTCTTTAAGCGCATATACAAATGCAATATGTCGATAAATCATTCTAACTTTATCTTTCTTTATGCTTTCAGTAGTAACATCTCCTTTCATATAAAAGAAAACCTGTCTTCCAAAAGATCTAGAATCATTTACCAAAGCGCCCCATATTTTTCTTGCTTCCCACCAACGATCATAAGCCTGATTGTTATTAAAACCAATAAAAAAGGCTAAGGCTGTACCCAAAATAGTAGGTATCTTACTTGAAATAACTACTGAATCAAAAACATGGAGAGACTCTACATATCTATAAAGTGTATAAGCAGCAAGACAGGCTATTATTTCTATTAAAAAATGACGCCAAGTACCGCTTAAAATACTGTAAATATTAACTTTTTTGGAAACTAACATAAGGTTGGTAAATCTAATTTTGAATTAAATATACCTATTTCAAAGAAATTTAATACAATTTACTTTTCAAAAATTCTGGCAAGCTCTTCATTATAATAGCATCCCAACCTGCGTCAAAACTACTACTCTCAAAATTAGGCCCTAAGGAAGAAAAATTCTCTATCCCACTATGTTTCAATCGTACATGCGTTATTCTATCTACAGAAGTTAATTGCCAACTCACAACAGATATTGCTTTGGAATATTCTGGATAACTCCAAGTATACCGGATTCTTTCCCCAGGAACAACTTCTAAAATTCTACATACATGTTTAAAATTTTTTCCGTTGGGTTCGTAAAAATAAAACTTATTCCCCTCTACTAATTCAAAATCTTGAATATTAAAATACCATTTTTTCATTTCTTCAGGATCTGTAATAGCATCCCAAAGTGTTGTTATAGCTGCATTAAATGCTATGTCTTTGACAATTGTTTGATCTTTCATTTTTTATCAATCTATTTAAAATTTAAAAGAATCAGTTTAGGGATCATCAACTCTAAAATAGCAATATATTATTCAGAAAAACAAAGTGAGATTTCTATAAACATCTACTTTTTATACATCAGAAATTAAATTCCTCACGATAGTGAACGAGCAAACCTATACTATTATTGTAAAAATTAATCGTAGAAATAAATCTTATTGCTGATAAAAAATTACTTCCAAATGAATAAAAGCTGAAAGACAACAAATAACAGATGAATAATAGAAAAATTGAAAGGTTTTAGAGAGAAAAGCTACTAATAAAAAAGTACACTAAATACTCGAAAACACCATTTAATAAACGAAGAAAGTTAATTATTCAATAAAAAGTTTGCAACTTAGCACTATATTAATGTTAATAGGCTATAAATACGTATCTTTGCTGTCAATTTTTTTTATTGGCAACCATTTTTTACAACACCTATTAAAAATTTATTTAAAAGAGTTAGTTGCAATAAAGTAATATTTTAGAGGGATGAAAATAGATAAAGCATTAGAAGATCACTTTGAAGAATTAGGTAATGACCATGCATCATCAGCGGCGGAAACTCCAATGAGAAAAGATGCTTTTGAGATATCTGATGACCAGAAAATAGAACAAATAGAATCACAAGTTTACAATATTTTAGAAACGTTAGGATTAGACTTAACAGATGATAGTTTACGTGGTACACCACGAAGAGTTGCTAAAATGTTTGTAAAAGAGATTTTCTCTGGACTTAATCCAGAGAAAACACCTAAAGCTTCTACTTTTTCTAATAAGTATAAGTACGGAGAAATGCTTGTAGAAAAAAACATCACTGTTTATTCTACCTGCGAGCATCACTTACTTCCAATTGTTGGGAGAGCTCATATTGCATATATCTCTAACGGAAGTGTTGTTGGTCTTTCTAAAATGAATAGAATTGTAGATTACTACGCTAAACGTCCACAAGTTCAAGAAAGACTTACAATGCAAGTAGTACAAGAACTACAAAGAGCGCTAGGAACTAAAGATGTTGCCTGCGTAATTGATGCTAAACACCTTTGCGTAAATTCTCGTGGAATTAGAGACATAGAAAGTAGTACAGTAACTTCAGAATTTGGAGGTAAATTTAAAGAACCATCAGTAAAAAGAGAGTTTTTAGATTACATAAAGTTAGATACTGATTTTTAAGAATAAATTCTTCTAATCTAACTACAAATCTGCATATACAAATGTGCGAATACAACATTTTCGGCAGTTGAATATGCAGATAAAAAACTAACCTTTTTTTAAGATATTCTCAAAAATCATTAAAACAACAATGCAACTATATCAAACCAACGAATTAAAAATTTATAATTCGATTACAGGAGAAAAAGAAGTATTTAAACCAATTACAGAGGGCTATGTTGGAATGTATGTTTGTGGACCTACCGTTTACAGTAATGTACACCTCGGTAATGTAAGAACTTTTATGTCTTTTGACCTTGTTTTTAGATACCTTAAGCACCTTGGATATAAAATACGCTACGTAAGAAATATCACTGATGCTGGGCATCTAGAGAATGATGCAGATGTTGGAGAAGATAGAATTGCAAAAAAGGCGAGATTAGAACAAATTGAACCTATGGAAGTCGTGCAACGATATACGGTAGATTTCCATAACACCCTTAATAAATTTAATAACCTCCCTCCTAGCATCGAGCCGACTGCTACTGGGCATATTATTGAACAAATTGAGGTAATTAATGAAATTATAGATAATGGCTTTGCTTATGTAGTGAATGGTTCTGTATATTTTGATGTTTTAAAATTTAATGAAACAAATGAATATGGGAAACTGAGCAAACGTAAAGTTGAAGACCTAATTCACAATACAAGAGAAACTGCTGGACAGTCTGAAAAGAAAAATCCACAAGATTTTGCACTTTGGAAAAAAGCAGAACCACAACACATTATGCGTTGGCCTTCTCCTTGGAGTGATGGTTTCCCTGGTTGGCATTTAGAATGTACTACAATGAGCACCAAATATTTGGGAGAACATTTTGATATTCATGGAGGCGGAATGGATTTAAAATTTCCTCACCACGAATGTGAAATAGCTCAAGCGGAAGCCTCTAAAGGAAAAAGTCCTGTTAATTATTGGATGCATGCCAATTTACTTACACTAAACGGGAAGAAAATGGCTAAATCTACTGGTAATAATATTTTACCAAATGAAATATTTACAGGTAATAACGATATTTTAGACAAAGCTTTTACGCCATCAGTAACCCGATTTTTCATGCTACAGGCTAATTACCGTAGTATTTTAGACTTTAGCAACGAGGCTCTTTTAGCTTCTGAAAAAGGATTTAATAGATTGATGGATGCCATACGCGCATTAGAAAGTTTACCAACTGCAAACACATCTACTTTTGATGTTAGCGCTTGGAAAAATAGCTGTTATAGTGCTATGAATGACGATTTTAATAGTCCGATTTTAATAGCAAACCTATTTGAAGCTGTAAAGCAGGTGAACTTAATTAAAGAAGAAAAGGCTTCTATTACCAAAGAAGACTTAGCTACTATCAAAGAAACTATGCATGCGTTTGTTTTTGATGTTCTAGGACTGCAAGACGAGAGAAATGCTCAAGACAATTCTTCAGATAAGTTAACTGGAACTGTAGAGCTATTAATTCAGTTACGTGCAGAAGCAAGAGCTAATAAAGACTTTGCTACATCAGATAAAATCAGAGATCAATTGGCTGCTTTGGGAGTTGAATTAAAAGATGGTAAAGACGGAACAACTTTTAGTCTAAACTAATTGTTAGGCTTTAGGCTTTAGGCTTTAGGCTTTAAAAATAAAATTTGCAATCTAGCATTCAAAACATTGTAAACTCTAATATGTTAAGCTGATTCAATACATCTTAGTAACTTTCAAACTTTTATACTTTAAAAAAACAAATTGCTAAAAAAAATACTCATAGCTCCTTTTATTTTTTTAGTTCGCTTTTATCAAGCGGCAATATCGCCATTTACCCCTGCTACTTGTCGATATTCGCCAACATGCTCTCAATACACGCTAGAAGCACTAAAAAAACATGGCCTTTTTAAAGGCGGCTGGCTTTCTGCTAAAAGGATTCTTAGTTGCGGCCCATGGGGAAGCTCTGGTTACGACCCAGTACCGTAACAAAAGAATTGAAACTGCTCTGCTATTTTCCTTTAACAAAACTTTGCGTTTATTCCTAAAATTTATCTTTACCATAAAACATCAATTAGTTATATTTACCTCAAAATAAACGAGAATGCACTTTTTAAGTATCACTTGGGATCCTAACGGGGTTCTTTTAGACCTTGGTTTTTTCCAATTACGCTATTATAGTTTAATGTTTGTTATTGCTTTTACATTAGGATGGTTCTTAATGCAAAAGATATACAAAAACGAAAACCAGTCAGAAGAAGCGCTAGATTCTCTGTTTATTTATATGGTTCTTTCTGTACTTATTGGTGCTCGATTAGGGCATTTTATTTTCTACGAGCCAAGTATGTTTTTAGAAGATCCTCTTAGCATTATCTTACCATTCCAATTCAGTCCAACATTTGAGTTTACTGGTTTCCGAGGGCTTGCTAGTCACGGTGCAGCTATTGGTGTTATCATCGCTATGTATTTATACAGCAAAAAAGTGATAAAAAAACCAATGCTATGGATTCTAGACAGAATAACAATTCCTGTAGCTATTGGAGGTGTTTTTGTGCGATTAGGGAACTTCTTTAATTCAGAAATCGTAGGGAAGCCAACAGGAACTGATTACGGTGTAATTTTTAAGCAATTAGGAGAATCTTTTCCAAGACACCCAGCCCAATTATATGAAGCTTTTGGATACGTATTTGTATTTATTATTTTGTTTTTCACGTATTGGAAAACCGATAAGAAAGACAAGTTAGGATATATGTTTGGAATGTGGTTAGTATTAACTTGGACAGTTCGCTTCATTGCAGAATTCTATAAAAAATCTCAAGGTGGATTCGAATCGGTTCTTGGCGTATTCTCCACAGGTCAATGGCTTAGTATTCCTTTTGTACTTCTTGGGTTTTACCTTATGTTTTTCTTTAAACCGTCAAAAAAAGTATCATGATCAACTTTTTAATCCGCCTTTTATTAGCTTTTATTTTTTTGTGCTTATCGTTAGTTAGTTGCAACACAAATTCTTCTCAAAAAGAAATAAAAACAGAAGAGGTTTCTTTTACTAAAGAAGGAGAATTATCTATTTATAAAGGGGATACGCTTATAAAAGACGGAATTGATATTGAGATTGCAGACAACGAATATGAGCGTCAAACGGGACTTATGTATCGCTCTTCCATGGAAGAAAAACAGGGAATGCTTTTTATATTTAAAAACGAAGAACCACGTAGTTTCTACATGAAAAACACTGAAATTTCTTTAGATATTATCTATATAAATAGCCACTTAAAGATTGTTAGCATGGTAAAAAATGCACATCCAATGAACGAATCATCACTTCCGTCTAAACTTCCTGCTCAATATGTATTAGAACTCAACGGAGGTACGGCAGATAGCTGGAAACTTACTGAAGGAGACCGCATAAGCTTTCAAAAAATATAATAAAACTATTATCAGCTTAAGCCTACCGAAGGTTTTGCATAAATCCCTCGATAAGCTCAGCATGATAATTTAATCACTTACAGAAACTACGAAACTTCCACTTGAAACTTTTCTCGTAACGATTTAGCGGCACTTACCATAGCCACCAAAGCATCATTAGTTTCTTTCCACCCTCTTGTTTTCAATCCACAGTCAGGATTTACCCAAATATTTTTTATAGGCAATAAATCGGCTGCCTTCTTAATCAGATTTTCCATTTCCTCAGTATTAGGAACCCTTGGAGAATGAATATCATAAACCCCTGGTCCAATTTCATTAGGATATTCAAAGTCTACAAATGCATCTAATAAATCCATTTGAGAACGAGAAGTCTCAATCGTAATCACATCGGCATCCATATCTGCAATACTTTCTATGATATCATTGAATTCAGAATAACACATATGGGTATGTATTTGAGTTGCATCTTTTACACCAGAAGCAGTAATTCTAAATGCCTTAATTGCCCAATCTAAATACCCCTTCCAATCTGCTCTTCGTAAAGGAAGACCCTCACGTATTGCAGGCTCATCTATCTGAATAATTTTAATTCCAGCAGCTTCCAAATCAACCACCTCTTTTCGAATTGCAAGCGCAATCTGATTCGTAGTTTCTTCTCTAGACTGATCATTTCTCACAAAAGACCATTGTAAAATGGTTACAGGTCCCGTTAACATCCCTTTTACAGGTAAATCTGTTAATTCTTGAGCATATGCTGTCCAAGCAACCGTCATTGGCTCTAACCTATCTACATCTCCGTAAATAATTGGCGGTTTTACAGCTCTAGATCCATAACTCTGCACCCAGCCAAATTTTGTAAAAGCAAAACCATCTAGCTGCTCCCCAAAATATTCAACCATATCGTTACGCTCAAACTCGCCATGCACCAATACATCCAAACCGATCTCCTCCTGCCATTTTATTGCTTTTTTAATTTCCGCAGTAATAGCATTGTTATATTCGTCTTGAGATAATGAAGCATTTTTAAGTTTAGATCTCAGTAATCGCACTTCTTTTGTTTGCGGGAAAGAACCTATAGTTGTTGTTGGCAATAAAGGAAGCCTTAAACTCTCTTGCTGCAAAATCTGCCGATCCGTAAACTTACTATTTCGTTTACTCTGAGAAGGGGTAATATTACTAACCGCATACTGTACCTTCTCTTTAAGAATCAGTTTAGATTCCTTTTTAGAAATCATCGCTTTTTTATTCTCCTCCAAAGCCTTTTTATTTGCATCATTATTAACTCCAGAAGCCAAATTCGAAATCACTTTCAACTCTTTGATCTTTTGCTTGGCAAAAGCCATCCAATTTTTAACTTCTAAAGGCAATGTAGTCTCATTATCGAGATCAAATGGAGTGTGCAATAACGAACAAGAAGGAGCAAGTATCAACCTATTTTCACCTACTTTTTCTTTTGCCTCATTTAGCAACAACAAAGAAGCTTCAAAATCATTTTTCCAAATATTTCGTCCATCAACAATTCCTAAAGAGAATTTTAAACTATCTGGAGCGCTTTCTAACGAAGAAATCACTTCGTTACCTCCTCTTACAAGATCAAGATGAAGAACGGCCACAGGAAGCTCTAAAACCCAATTTAGATTATCTCCGAGTGAACCAAAATAGCTCGTTAGAAAAAAAGATATTTCTGGAAATCTTTCAGCTAGAGTTGCATAAACAGATTGAAAAGCTTTACGTTCCTTTTCATTTAGATCCATCACAAGAAACGGCTCATCCAACTGGATATTTTTAGCACCATTATCTTGTAATTCAGCAATAATTGCACAGTAAACAGGAAGCAAGCGATCTATTAAATCCAAACGATGGAAGCCTTCTTCCTTTTCCTTCCCAAGCAGCAAATAAGATACAGGACCTATTAAAACAGGCTTAGCTTCCACTCCCAATGCTATAGATTCTTTATATTCTTGAACCGCCTTTGTAGAAGTATATTGAAATTCTTGATTCTTATAAAACTCTGGAACTATATAGTGATAATTGGTGTCGAACCACTTAGTCATTTCCATAGCAGTAATATCAAAACCATTTTTCTGATAACCACGAGCCATGGCAAAGTAAAGATCCAATTGATTATCCTCTTCCAAAAGAACCTCAGAATAACGTGGCGGAATGGCTCCTAAAGCCAAAGACATATCTAATACTTGATCGTAAAACGAAAAGTCGTTTACGGGGATAAGATCTATACCAACCTCCTTTTGAAGTTTCCAATTTTCTGCACGAAGACGCTTTCCTTCTTCCAACAGCGAATCAATATCAGTCTTTCCAGACCAATAGTTCTCACAAGCTTTTTTAAGCTCTCTTTTAGCACCTATTCGCGGGTACCCTAAATTTTGTGTGATCATTTTTTTGTTTTTAATCTATTAAACACTCTTGATCCTTTACAAGGCGCTTACGGACTAAAACAAAATTCAATAGCAGCATACACCAAATTAAAAATAAGGTGTAAAAACTATCAATTCTTGAATATTGCTTCAGGTCGCGAAAGCAGCATCATTTTAATTTCGGCAGGTCTCCTGGCTTGTAACATTTCTACCTCCTTCCCATCGTTAGACAGTGGATTTATTGATAAAAACTGGTTTGTTACTTACAGTTGCGCGACAGCTTGTGATTTTCACACAATTCCCTATTAATCTACGTAAAAGTAAAACCGCAATTAGATTGATCGATATGTAAAGAACATATATCGGTGTAAAGCTACATAATATTTAAATAGAAAAGATATTCTTTAAAAACAGCTTGTATAAAAATTGTTATAAAAATGATTAGGGTAATTATCTTCTAGAAAAAAGAAGATACCAGGCTTTCCGCTCGAAGTATTTGCTATTACAAAGAAACTACAGGAGAAGTCAGCAAAACAAGCTAAATCAAGGTTAAAAAGGGGTAATAGCAGAAAGAAATAGCAAAAGCTACCCGCTACAATCCTTATTACAAAAAAAGGGCTACCCGAAATAGGTAGCCCTTTTAAGAAATTATATATTTTATAACTATTCAGTTATTTTATCACCTTTTTTCTTTAAAGTGTCAAACATAACTGGTGTTGCAATAAATAATGATGAATATGTACCTACAGCAATACCAACAATCATGGCAAACATAAATCCTCTTAAAGATTCTCCACCGAAGATAAATATTGATAATAGCACTACTAATGTAGTTAAAGAGGTATTCAAGGTTCTACTTAAAGTGCTGTTCAATGCTTCATTAGCATTGTGTCCGCCTCTCCATCCTTTTTCTCTAACTACCTCTCTAATACGGTCAAATACAATTACGGTATCATTTAACGAGTAACCAATTACCGTTAAGATCGCCGCTATAAAAGCTTGATCGATTTCCATATTAAATGGCATGATGCTAGATGTAAGAGAGAAGATCCCTAATACTATTAAAACATCATGGAAAACTGCAACTACAGCTCCTAATGAGAATTGCCATTTACGGAAACGTAGTAAGATGTATAAGAATACAACTGCAAGAGATCCTATAATAGCCCAAACCGCATTTTTCTTAATATCATCTGCAATTGTTGGACCTACTTTGATAGACTGTAAGATTCCAATTTTGTCCTCTCCACTACCTTTAGAAAAGTCTTCATAAGTAATACCTTCTGGAAGGTACTTTTTAACTGCTTCATAAAGACCTTTTTGAATCTCTATGTCAACAGCAGTTCCTTCTTCATTAACCTTATATTTTGTAGTAATCTTAACCTGATTTGCATCTCCAAAAGTTTTCACCTCTGTGTTTCCAAATACGTCATTAAGATCATTAGCTATATCAGAAGGATTCACTGGGTTTACAAAGCGTACTTGGTACGAACGTCCTCCAACAAAATCCACACCACCTTCAAGTCCTTTAGTCAATAAAGAACCTAAACTAATTACAATTAAGATGGCAGATATAATATAAGCTTTCTTTCTTTTTGCTAAGAAATCGAAATTAGGATTCTTAGGTAAAGATCTAGTTATAGAAGTTGTAAATGTTAATGGATTCTTACCTCCTTTTACATTCCATTCTACTAATAATCTAGTAACAAAGATTGCAGTAAATAAAGAAGTTGCGATACCTATTATTAAAGTAGTTGCAAAACCTTGTATAGGTCCTGTTCCGAACAATAATAAGATAATAGCTGTTAATCCTGTTGTAATATTTGCATCTAAAATAGAAGACAATGCATTACTAAATCCATCTGCAATTGCCTGCATTTGTCCTTTTCCTGCACGTAACTCTTCTTTAATACGCTCAAATATAATTACGTTGGCATCCACCGACATACCGATTGTTAAAACGATACCGGCAATACCAGGTAATGTAAGAACTGCACCTAATCCTGCAAGCACACCAAATATTAAAATAATATTAAATACAAGTGCGATGTCCGCAAAAATACCAGCTTTACCATAATATAGTAACATCCATAACAATACTAATACCATTGCTACGATGAAAGAGAACATACCACTACTAATAGCCTCTTGTCCTAATGATGGTCCTACAACCTCCGACTGGATAATGTCTGCAGAAGCAGGTAATTTACCAGCTCTAAGTACATTCGCTAAATCGTCTGCTTCTTCTAACGTAAAGTTTCCAGAAATCTCAGAACTACCTCCAGAAATTGCTCCCTTAGATACTCCTGGTGCAGAGTAAACAATATTATCTAAAACAATAGCAATATTACCTTGCTCTCTAAATGCTTTTCCTGTAAGTTCTTCCCAGATTTTAGCTCCACGAGAATTCATCTGCATAGAAACTGCTGGTCTTCCTGCCATATCATAAGCTTGAGAAGCATCTGTAATAACATCTCCGCTCATATCTGGAATGTTCTCACGATTAGCTTTCAACGCATACAATTCTACAACCTGTGTATCTTTAGGAGGAATCCCCCATGCGAATTTCACATATTGTAAGTTATTAGGAAGTTGTTGCCTAACTTGAGGCATTTTTAAATACTCATCGAATTTTGCAGTATCTTTAGTAGCAACCATTGCAACTACTGGAGAACCTTGCCCTCCACCACTAACGATAAGATCGAAAAGTGGATTCACTTGGTTTGCAACATCTAAAGAATCTTGATTTGCATCAGACAATAAAGAATCGATTTCAGAAGTAGCTTCTTCTTTAACATCATCCTTTTTATCAGTAACAACAATATCTTTTAAAGTATTATTAGCAGCAATTAAGAAAGGAGCTACTTGGTCTGCTTTATAAGTTTCCCAAAACTCTAACTGTGCTGTACTTTGAAGTAAATTCTGTACTCTATTTACATCTTTAGCCCCTGGTAATTCTACCAAGATACGTCCAGAAGTACCTAAACGCTGAATGTTTGGTTGTGTAACTCCAAACTTATCGATACGCTTACGCAATACTTCGAATGCAGATACAATCGACTCATCAATTTTTCTTCTAATAATTGGCTGAACTTGATCATCTGTCATTTGGAAGTTGATCTCTTCGCTCAACGATTTATTAGCAAAAATATCTGGAGATGCTAATTTTGTAGAACCAGCACTAGCCTTTTCAAATTCAGCAAAGAATAAGTCAACATAATCATCTTGACTATTTTTTGAAGCCTCATCTGCTTGCGCCAACGCTTTGTTAAAAACAGGGTCTTTAGTATCGTTCGCTAATCCTTTCAAGATATCTTTTACAGATATTTGAAGAATAACATTGATACCACCTTTAAGGTCAAGTCCTTTGTTTAATTCTTTTTCTTTTACCTCATTGTAGGTAAAATCAGCAAATCCAAGGCTAAATACCTCTTCATTTCCTAGGGAGTCTAAATACCTAGATTCTTCGGCTTCTCGCTTCGCTACGTAGTTCTCTTCTGCATCTGAAATCTTGTTTAACGCGTAAGTTTCAGCTTCATCATCTACCTTATTTGCAACAAAAGTAAAAGAAAGTTGATAAATACTTACAATACCAAACAAAATAGCAAACAGCCTAATAAGTCCTTTATTCTGCATTCTAAATTTATTTAATGGTCAATTTTAAAAACGGACAAATATAGCGTTTACGTTATGAACTGACAATTATTTTTTTGAAGATTTAAAGCACAAAAAAATCCTACAAAAAAATATTTGTAGGATTTTTCAATATCTAATCGAATTATTAGCTTTTTATAGCTCTAAAAGTCCATTTGTTTTCCTAACTCCATCTGCACTTTCTTGCATTTTAGTCTTCTCAGCATCAGATAGTTCTATTTCAACAATCTTTTCAATTCCATCTTTTCCTAAAATTACAGGAACTCCAATACAGATATCAGACAACCCGTATTCTCCGTTCAATAAAGTTGAACAAGGAAACATTTTTTTCTGATCGCATGCAATTGCTTGTACAAGTCCAGATACCGCTGCACCAGGAGCATACCAAGCACTTGTTCCTAATAATTTAGTCAATGTAGCTCCACCAACTTTAGTATCTTCTTTTACTTGCTCTAAACGCTCTTCCGACAAAAATTCGCTAACAGCTACACTATTTCTAGTTGCCATACGCGTTAAAGGAAGCATTCCAGTATCACTGTGTCCTCCAATTACCATTCCGTCAACATCAGAAATAGGAGCTCCTAAAGCTTCTGCTAAACGGTATTTAAAACGTGCGCTATCTAAAGCACCACCCATTCCGATAATTTTATTCTTTGCAAGTCCAGTTGTTTTATGAACTAAATATGTCATTGTATCCATTGGATTACTTACTACAATGATAGTTACATTTGGAGAATGCTTAATCAAGTTACTAGAAACGTCTTTTACGATCCCTGCATTAATTCCGATAAGCTCTTCACGAGTCATTCCTGGTTTACGAGGAATACCACTAGTAATTACTGCGATATCAGAATCTGCAGTTTTACTATAATCACCAGTAGTACCAGTAATCTTAGTATCGAAACCATTCAAAGAAGCTGTTTGCATTAAATCCATTGCTTTACCTTCAGCAAAACCTTCTTTAATATCTAATATTACTACTTCTGATGCAAAATCTTTAATTGCGATGTACTCTGCGCAGCTAGCACCTACCGCTCCTGCTCCTACAACTGTAACTTTCATATTTTTATATATTATTTATTTAAACGATTCTATTGAAAACACAAAGCTACTAATTTTAACACAACAAGTAGCTTTGAAAAATATTAAATATGTTATAAAAAGAACACAAATTTTGGATATCTGTAATTTATTAGAAAGCTAAAAAGGTTATTGGCACAATAATTGAAAATATATCTAAACCTTTTAGGTTATAGAAATAAAATCTAATTATATGAAAACAACCACATTTAAAAACATTCTGATTGCAATCAGTTTTATTAGTTTACTCAGCTGCGCTTCTACAATAGATAAAGTTGTTGTAAATGCAATTTCTGCTCCAGATTCTGATATTAAAGTAAATCACCTTTTAATGCCAATGCCAAACGATCCGCACATGGCGATGACAGCAATTATGCCTCCCAAAGATGGAGATCAAGAAAGAGCAGATAGCTTGGCTAGAGTAATCAAAAAAAATATTGCTAAATACAAAGATATAGAGGTTGCCAAGTCTGATGGATATGAATTTTTCCCTCCTGAACCTCCTGCTGATATGAATATTGTTCATCTTGTAAATAGAAAATTTTCAGCTAAAGAAAATAAAAAATTCAATTCTGAAAAGCCTGGGTCTATTTTATACGAAAGAGATGGCAATGGATGGAAGCTTATCGGTGCTATGATAACTGCTCCTGTTGATGCATCAGAAAAAGAAATGAACGAAAGAGCTCCTCTTTCTGTAACGCAATGGCATTTACATAAAAATGTATGCGTCCCTAAACCTATTTGGGATGGAGAACAATGGAAGAAAACATTTCCTGACGGATCTCCTGTTTACGGACCTACAAGCAAAGTTACAACAGCTTCTGAATGCTCAAAATATCAAGGCCGTTTCTTGCCAGTTGTTTTTGGATGGATGACACATGCTTATGTTTTTGTTGACAACCCAGACGATGTCTGGAATCAAATGTACGGACACACAAGCAGTGAACACGACATGCATGGAGACCATCAAAAACATGAAAATCATTAAGCACATACAATCCAAATAAAAAGTGCTGCACTTTAAAAGGACAGCACTTTTTTTATATCTAATCTATACCTTTAGTTAGGCATCAATATTTGCATAAACTGCATTCTTCTCTATAAACTCTCTACGTGGTGGAACCTCATCTCCCATTAACATGGAGAATACACGATCTGCTTCTGTACCGCTATCTATAGTTACTTGACGCAAAGTTCTAAACTCTGGATTCATTGTAGTATCCCACAATTGCTCCGCATTCATTTCCCCAAGACCTTTATAACGCTGAATCCCTGCGCTACCTCCGTATTGCTGAGCCAACTCATCTCGTTCTTTATCACTCCAAGCATATGCTTTCTTAGCTCCTTTTTTAACTAAATATAATGGAGGCGTAGCAATATAAACATATCCTCTTTCCACCAATTCTCTCATATATCTAAAGAAGAATGTTAGAATTAAAGTAGCAATATGCGAACCATCGACATCGGCATCACACATAATCACTACTTTATGGTAACGTAGTTTATCAAGATTTAAAGCTTTACTATCTTCTTCCGTACCAATAGTAACCCCAAGAGCTGTATATATATTTCTAATCTCTTCGTTCTCGAAAACCTTATGTTGCATTGCTTTTTCAACATTTAAAATCTTACCACGAAGAGGCAGAATAGCTTGAAAATTTCTATCACGACCTTGTTTAGCAGTTCCACCCGCCGAATCTCCCTCGACAAGGAATACTTCACATTTCTCAGCATCCTGTTCTGAACAATCTGATAGTTTCCCCGGAAGTCCACCACCACTCATTACAGTTTTACGCTGCACCATCTCACGAGCTTTACGAGCTGCGTGTCTAGCATGTGCTGCAAGAATTACTTTCTGAACTATTATTTTAGCATCGTCTGGATGCTCCTCTAAATAATTCTCTAGCATTTCTGAAACAGCCTGAGATACAGCAGATGTAACATCTCTGTTACCTAGTTTTGTTTTCGTTTGTCCTTCAAATTGAGGCTCTGCAACTTTAACAGAAACAATTGCCGTTAGTCCTTCTCGGAAGTCATCCCCAGAAATCTCAAACTTTAATTTATCTAATAACCCTGAAGCATCCGCATATTTTTTTAGTGTTGTAGTTAAACCACGTCTAAAACCAGATAAATGCGTTCCACCTTCATGAGTATTAATATTATTTACATACGAATGTAAGTTTTCGCTAAAAGAAGTGTTATAAACCATCGCTACTTCAACAGGAATATCATTCTTCTCCCCTTCCATAGAGATCACATCACTAATTAGCGACTCACGAGTACCGTCTAAGAACTTTATAAATTCTTTAAGACCTTCTTCAGAATGAAATTTCTCAAATATAGGCTCTCCATCTTCTCCTTTAACACGCATATCTGTTAACGTGATAGTAATTCCTTTATTCAAAAAAGAAAGTTCACGCATACGACCCGCTAAAGTATCGTAACTATATTCTAATGTCTGCTTAAAGATTGTTGGATCTGGCTTAAAAGTAACCATTGTTCCTCTAAGTTCTGTATCACCTACAGACTTAACTGGATATAATGATTTTCCTCTCTCATATTCTTGTTCCCAAATAACACCTTCTCTATAAACCGTAGCTCTTAAACTCTCAGAAAGCGCATTTACACAAGAAACCCCAACTCCGTGAAGTCCCCCAGAAACTTTATAAGAATCTTTATCGAACTTACCTCCAGCACCAATCTTAGTCATTACAACCTCCAATGCTGAAATTCCTTCTTTTTTGTGAATATCTACAGGAATCCCACGACCGTTATCTTCAACAGTAACAGAATTATCTTCATTTATAACAACACGTATCGTATCACAATGTCCAGCTAAAGCTTCATCAATAGAGTTATCTACAACTTCATATACCAAATGATGCAAACCTCTTACCCCTACATCTCCAATATACATCGATGGACGCATACGAACATGTTCCATTCCTTCTAGCGCCTGGATACTATCCGCCGAATAATTGTTCTTTTTAATTTCTTCGCTCATAAAATTATCCTTTCTAAATTAATTGAAAAACCTAAAAAACAAGCAAAGAAGCTAGTCTCTTAAATCTCTTATATTAATACTTATTTTTGAAACATTTATACATAAAAAAATGCACTAGGTGCATCTTTTTGAATACTCACAAATATACGAAAATTAAGCCTGTTCTAAAAGCTTTTAAGCATAAAGCAGTTAAAATTATCAACAATTGTTGATTACTTAAAAAAGCTCTTAGAAGCTCTTAAAATTAGTTTAGAATGCATTTATTCGGATTTTAACATTTCCTAAAAACTCAAAAAACAACAAAACCTCTTAAACAAGAGGTTTTGTTGTTTTTATAATTTAAACAAACGACTATTTTCTACTTTTGGTAGGCATCTGCGTGAACTTTTGCTACCGCTCTTCCAGAAGGATCGTTCATGTTTTTAAAAGCTTCATCCCACTCTAAAGCAATCTGAGTACTACAAGCTACCGATGCTTCTTGAGGCACACAAAGTGCTGCTGCATCCGATGGGAAGTGTTCAGCAAAAATAGACCTGTAATAAAACTCTTCTTTAGAAGTTGGAGTTTGAATTGGGAAACGGAATTTAGCATTTGCTAATTGCTCATCGCTAACTTCTGCATTTACAACTTCTTTTAAAGTATCTATCCAACTATATCCTACTCCATCAGAAAACTGCTCTTTTTGTCTCCAAGCAACACTCTCTGGTAAATAATCTTCAAAAGCCTTACGAACAACCCATTTCTCCATACGCTCTCCGTTAATCATTTTGTCTTGTGGGTTAATACGCATAGCTACATCCATAAATTCTTTATCTAAGAATGGCACACGTCCTTCGATACCCCACGCAGCTAAAGATTTATTTGCACGTAAACAATCATACATATGTAACTTACTAAGCTTTCTTACCGTTTCTTCATGAAACTCTTGTGCATTTGGAGCTTTATGGAAGTATAAATATCCTCCAAATAACTCATCTGCACCTTCTCCAGACAATACCATTTTTATCCCCATAGACTTAATCACTCTAGCCATTAAGTACATAGGAGTGGAAGCTCTAATGGTTGTAATATCGTATGTTTCTAAGTTGTAAACTACATCTTTGATAGCATCCAATCCTTCTTGAATTGTAAACTTAATCTCATGATGCACTGTTCCTATGTGATCTGCTACTTTTTGAGCAGCAGCCAAATCTGGAGATCCTTCTAATCCTACAGAAAAAGAATGAAGTCTTGGCCACCATGCTTCAGAAGTGTCATCTGATTCTATTCTTTTTTCAGCATATTTCTTAGCTATAGCAGAAGTAACAGAAGAGTCTAATCCTCCAGAAAGAAGTACACCGTATGGCACGTCTGACATTAATTGTCTGTGAACCGCTGCCTCTAATGCATCTTTAACTTCTTGAATGCTTGTTTCATTTTCCTTTACAGCATCATATTCTGTCCAATCTCTAACATACCATTTTTTAAACTCTCCATCAGAACTATGCAAATAATGTCCAGGAGGAAAAAGCTGAATTTTACTACATACACCTTCTAACGCTTTTAATTCTGAGGCTACATAAAAAGTACCATTTTTATCCCATCCAATATAAAGTGGAATAATCCCCATATGATCACGAGCAACAAAATACTCATCTTTTTCAACGTCATAAATAGCAAATCCGAAAATTCCATTCATTTCATCTATAAAGTCGGCTCCCTTTTCTTTGTATAACGCTAAGATTACCTCACAATCTGATTCTGTTTTGAAGTTATATTTCCCTTCAAACTGCTTACGAAGATCTCTATGGTTATATATTTCTCCGTTTGCAGCTAAAATAAGCTTACCATCATCGCTAATTAAAGGCTGAGTTCCAGAGGCTGGATCTACAATTGCTAAACGCTCATGCGTTAAAATAGCCTTTTCATCACTATAAATCCCACTCCAATCTGGACCTCTATGACGTACTCTTTTAGACATTTCTAATAACTGAGGCCTTAAGTCTTCCGCCTTTTCTTTTAAATCGAATGCACAAACAATTCCACACATAACTATATATTGATTTTTTTATTTCTGATTATTTATAAGACAAATATGCAATACTAGTTTCATATTACAAACGAATAAAGCATTATGACTTACATATATTAACTAAAAATCGTGATTACGATCGAATTTAAAATTTTATTCAAAAAAAATGAAGCTTTTTCATTAAAATTTGTAAGTTCTCGTAATTTTACTATACTATACTTATGTAAGATTACAAATAACTTATTAGCTTTAATCATTAAAAATTAAACATGAAAAAAACTATTTTCGCTATGTTATTCATAGCTGCATTATCATTCACAACACAAGTTGAAGCACAGAAATTTAGCGGACTAGACAAAAGTCCTGCTGATATTGCCTATTTTAAAGCTGATAAAAAGGCCCCTCCAATTATTAAGGTTGTTTACGGAAGACCTCAATTAAAAGGAAGAGTTGTTGGGATAGATTTAGCTCCATACGGAGATGTTTGGAGAACTGGAGCTAATGAAGCTACAGAAATTAAATTTTTCCAAGACGTTGCTTTAGGTGACACGCAAATTGCTGCTGGAACTTATAGTTTATTTACAATTCCAGGAAAAACAGAATGGACAATCATTATTAGCAAAGACACTGATGTATGGGGTGCTTATTCTTATAATGAAGCAAACGATGTTGCTCGTCTAAACGTTCCTGCTGGAAAAGGTGACGAGTCTTTAGAATCTTTTTCTATCACTTTTAGCAATACAGATACTGGCGCTAATTTAATTATGGGATGGGATAAGGCACGTGTAGAAGTTCCTTTTACTATAAAATAACAATAACTCCTTGAGTTATCTAAAAACACCCCTGAGGTCATTACTTCAGGGGTGTTTTTTTATTTGAGAATAAGAAAATAACATACACTAGCTTCCTAAACTCATTTACATTTACAGTTTTTCTTAATTTTTTTAATGTTCTTCTTCATCGATTTTGTCAATATTTTATAGGAAGTAGGAGCGAAAACAAAGTCTGGATCATCATCATCTTCATCTTTTGAAATAGAAACAGACCCTCTTGTATTTATATAATGAATCTGTGTTTGAGTTTTTAAATCATAAAAAGCAATAGACACCTCAGCAATATTATCATCATCAGCTAAAGGAATATCGTTCTCATAGCCCATTCCTGTAAATTCACTTTTTATTACTTTTCCTTCAACAGTAATTAGGTAAGAAGCATCTGTTCCTTCATGTAATAATTTTAACTCCTTTTCGCTAGGTTCAAATGGAATCTTTGATGTTATAAGGTTTTTTTGTCGCTCTTGATGAATATCTACTATAGCATCCTTAGCACAATCTTTAAGAAAACCCATTAACATCTCTTCCAACGCATCATTATCACAATTTTCACATGTAGCGTCATTTAACACCCATCTTCCTTGAGAAAAATCGAGAGCTCCTTTGGAACCTGAACTCGTATTATAGGAAGCATGATAACAAGAGGCAAAAGAGATAACAACAATAAAAACAATAAATTTTCTAAACATAAGTACTTCTAATAGGAGTCTTAAATATAGAAAATTATTTCACTTGTTTCCCCCCTACAAAGGTTCTATTTACTTTTAGATTTGGAATATCACTTTCAGGAACTTCCATTATATCTTTATTTAAAACTATAAAATCTGCAAACTTCCCTACTTCTATACTTCCCTTTTCATCCTCTTCAAAGTTGGAATATGCAGCCCAAATCGTCATTCCTTTTAAAGCCTCTTCACGACTTAAAGCATCTTTAATCTGAAAACCTCCCTTTGGATATCCCTTTGTATCTTTTCTAGCCACCGCAGCATAAAAAGTTAAAAATGTACTTACTCTTTCTACTGGAAAATCTGTTCCCAATGCTATCGTTCCAGCTTTATCTAATAATTTTTTATAAGCATACGCTCCCTTAATCCTTTCCGAACCTACTCTATCTTCTGCCCAATACATATCGCTAGTAGCGTGTGTTGGCTGTACAGAAGGAATTATATTATTAGAGAAATAATCGAAATCCTTTTCATCTACAATTTGAGCATGCTCTACTTTCCAACGTTTATCTTTTTTATCAGCCAATACTTTCTCATACGCTCTAAGCACCACAACATTTGCAGAATCTCCAATTGCATGTGTATTCAATTGAAAGTCTGTTTTAGACAATCTTTCAGCAAGACTATATATTTGATCAACTGGAGTTACCATTGCTCCAAAATGATTATGTTTATCAGAATAAGGGGATTTCATAGCGGCTCCACGAGATCCTAAAGCGCCATCAGCATATGCTTTTACAGAGCGCACATCCAACTTATCTGTTTTTAAAATTCCTCGATCTAAAAAGTAATCTACATTTTCTTTTGTATTACTTATCATTGCATACACTCTCATATCTATAGCACCAGACTTCTGTAAACTATCGATAAGTAAAATTGTTTCTTTATCAAGTCCGGCATCATTAACGGTTGTTAATCCATAATCAAAACAAATTTCTTGAGCATCTTGTAAAGCTTTGGCTGCTACACTTGTTGTGATTTCTGGAAGTATCTTATCCACAAGACTCATTGGATTATCTATTAAAACCCCTGTAACTTCTCCATCTTCAATTACTATCTCACCACCATCAACCACAGTTTCTGCCGTAATACCCGCTAAATCCAACGCTTTCTGATTCACTAAATAAGCATGACCATCTATTCGAGATAAAACTACAGGCGTTTCAGGAAAAATAAGATCTAATTCTTCTTTGGTTGGAAACTCTTTTACTTCCCAATCGTTTTGATCCCATCCTCTTCCTATAATAAAATCTAAATGACGTTCATTTTGAAACTGCTGGATACGCTCTAAAACCTCATCATAACTTTCTGTCCCAACTAAATCTACATTTTGTTCTTGCAACCCTAAACCATAAAAATGACAATGTGCGTCTATAAACCCTGGATAAACTGGTTCTCCTTCAAAGTCCATAATAAGATCAGAAGTATATTTTTTTGAAATCTCTTCTGAAGTTCCAACAGCAACAAATTTCCCGTTATTAATAGCAAATGCTTCAGCTTTCGACATCGCACTATCAACAGTATAAACATTAGCATTTAAAACTACTAAATCTACAGTTTCGCTCTTAGCACAAGAAATCAATATTAAAAATGCGCTTAATAAAAATAGGTTTTTCATAAATGAGATTATTAATGGTTTATTTGAAACAAAGATAAAATGTATTTTATAATATGGGTGTTTCTAACATAAGAATAGCGCCAAGAGCTTATTAAAATGTGAGATTAGAAGATTAATACACATAAAACTAATAATGTACCTTTGTAAAACAGAAGTAAATGAATGATACAAAGAATTACACAATTTTTAAAAAGCTATAATTTCACCAAAGGATTACTAATATCCACTGCGGCTTTTAGTGCTATTGCTTTTTGCTACTTTTATTTGAATATGACAATTGGAGCTGGTGCTGCTTTTGGTGTACTTCTTGCATCTTCGAGTGATATTCCCGGGAATAAAAAACACCATATCTACGGAATATTAATTTCATTATCCTTAGCTGTAATTAGCTATATAACGATACATTTAACGATACCATACCCATATCTACTTATCCCTACACTTGCTATTTTAGTTTTTGTAAATTCCTATATTTCCGTATATGGTTTTAGAGCTTCTTTAATTGCTTTTTCTGGACTCCTTGCTGTTGCATTAAGTTTTGCGCATCCGCTTACTGGTATTGATATTTTTTATAACGCCTTTTATATTATCGGTGGTGGACTCTGGTATTTATTAATTTCCTTGATTTTTGAAAACACTAGAACCAAGCAGTATAGTGAAGAACTTATTATTGAATGCATGCAGCTTACTGCGGAATATCTTAGTACTCGTGTAGCGCTACTTTCTGCCATAGACAGAGAGAATGCATTAAATAAACAATTGAGTTTACAAAATGAACTCAATGAGAAACATGAAACCTTAAGAGCACTACTTTTAAGTCAGCGGCAACGATCTGGCTCCAGAAAATCTAGGAGACAACAACTCTTAGTTTTTATAGAGCTTATCGATATTTTAGAGTTTGCAGTAGCAAACCCCCTTAATTACAAAAAATTTGACAATAGCAGTGATGCCTTTAAAAAAGTAGCCATACAGATAGCATCTACAATGGAACTGGTTGCAAATAGGCTTCAACAGATCTCAGAATACATATCATTAGGGAAAGAGATTCCTGATAATACTGAAATTGAAGATTTATTAGCTACTTCCCATCAATCTATAGAAAATTTAAAACTGAATATCGATCTTAAAAAAAATAGAGAGGAAATATTAATCCTGAGAAACCTATACGATTATACCGAGCGTCAGTCTCAAAAAATAAATACAATTAAAAAAGTTGTAAAGGATAATGTTACCAATGAAATTTCAATTTTAAAAAGAAACGAACGCCTTAAGTTTATTACGAGTCAAGATTATAGTTATAAGATATTGCTTGAAAATTTCACTTTAAAATCTCCCATTTTTAAACACTCACTTCGTTTGGTAGTTACTGTTCTAGCGGGATATGCTATTGGAAGCATTTTTTCTCTACAACATGCCTATTGGATTTTACTTACCATAATTGTTATTATGAGACCTGGATATGTTCTTACAAAAGACCGATCTAGGCAACGTATTGTAGGTACATTAATTGGAGGAGCCATCGCAGGTGGAATTGTATTGCTTACCGACAATCAGACTGTGTACATTGCTATCACTTTTATAACAATGACATTATCTTTCACCTTTATTCAGCAAAATTATAAAGCCTCGGCTACTTTTATTACACTTACTATCATCTTTGTATATGCAATGCTGTCTCCAGACGCTATTACAATTATTAAATTCAGGATGATAGATACCTTAATTGGAGCTGGGCTTGCTAGTATTACAAACTTAGTTTTATGGCCTGCTTGGGAAAGTCAGAATATAACCAATCTAATCCAGCAGGCTGTACTCACAAATAAAAAATATTTAGAGGAGGTTAAGAATCTATATCATGATAAAGCTACCGTTAAAACGCCTTATAAAATCTCTAGAAAACATGCTTTTATAGCCATTGGAAATCTACATGCTGGTTTTCAAAGAATGACACAGGAGCCAAAATGGAAACAACAAAACTTAAATAAACTATACGAAATTGTTGTAACTCAAAACACCTTACTATCTGCTACAGCATCTTTAGGAACTTATATACAGATTCATCACACTACTGATGCTACTATGTATTTTGACACTTATATGAAGGCAATTGATAATGAGCTGAATTATTGCGGCGGAATGCTTCAAAATAAACCTATTCAAAAAGAAGATGATCTGAATCTAGAAGAAGCTAAAAATTATCTAAATCAAGTATTTCGAGATTTATCTCAACAAAGAAATAGTGAAATTGATGCTGGACTACTAGAAATCAATACCGAGCTCAGAGAACGACTAAAAGAAGTTAGAATCATCTCAGAACAATTAGAGTGGCTACATAATTTATCGAAAAACTTACATACAGCCATTAAAGAGTATTCTAAACAATAAAAACACCCATAAAAAAAGAGTTAAGATAAATCACCTTAACTCTTTTATATTTTATTCGTAGTTCATATAAGACAGTAACAATTAATTCTACTTCCTAATTAACTTATTACTTTCTTACTTTCTTACTTTCCTACTTTCCTGCTTTTCAACTTTTAACTTTTAACTTTTAACTTTTTTACTTTCAAACTTCTTAACTGTATCCTACAAATCAAATTTATAGGCTGCACCTGCTAAGATTTGAAATCCTTGTACCGGATAATTAACCAATCTATTATATTGAGAACCCGTTATATTATTCGCTTTTATAAATGCCGACCATTGAGCTGTAATATCATACCCAATATTAGCATTCAAATCGAAATAACCATCTAAATTCTCTATAGACAACTCCTGACTGCTAGGTAAAGTTATATTCCCAACCAAGTCTTTACGTTCACCTACATAGAAAGCATTCAATCCAGCAGACCATTTCCCTTTTGAATAATTTCCGAACAACGAACCTTTAATAGCTGGTAAATTCCATGCCTCAGCTTCATCATCTGAACTATAATCTGCAAACTCTCCGTTTATTCCCATTGTTAGGTTACGGTTTATATCTACATTAATCTCTCCAAATACAGAAATAGTGGTAACGTCATCATAGATTACTTCAAATGAATTTCCATAAGCATATCCTTCATTATTAACGATTCCTGAATCATCTAAGCCATGAGAGCTATTAGAGCGATACAAACCTTTATCATTTTCTTTTATGTACGATCCTCTTAAATTGTAACCTACATTTGGCAGAAAACGTCCTTTAACCCCTGCGAAACCATTATACTTCTGATCCGTTGGCGTTATATCTATTGTTGGAGAGATATAAGGATTCTCTTGTGCATAATCGTAATACGAGTTTTGTTGCAAGTCTCCTTTCACTCCTCCATATGCGGTTACATACTCTTCAACTATATTATAAGCTACATCTACTTCTGGATAGAAAAAGAAATCGCCATCGCTATTTTCGATATCTTGATTATAAACAACAGAAGCCCCTAAATTCAAGGTAAGTTTATCAGATAAAATCTGAATACTTGGAGTTACTCCTGCAAAAACATTGCTGTAATTTATATCATTTGTGTTAGCATATTCTCTATCAAAACTACCTCCTACATAATCTACTTCAACATCTAAATTCATCAACTCTTCTCCTACTGGAAATTGAAATTTTGGTTGTAAAACCGCTCTATTCTCTCCAGAACTAAATCCATCCCAAAAACGACGGTAATACACTTCTCCACCAGTAAAATAAGAATCTTCAAATTGCATATTCGCTCCTACAAAAGCCGTGTAATAGCTTTGCTTTTCATCAATATCGCTAATAACACTCTCCTGAATTTCTGCTGGCACACCATACCAATTGTAAATTTGATGCTTAAAACCTCCATTTACTCCCCAGCTCATATAACGGTTTCTTTTTCTATAATATGCCTCCAAAGAAGTGTCGTAAAACTTATCATCTAAAGCCACATCATCTATTCCTCCTTGTGAAGAATGATGATTTAACATTAAGTCTAAGCTCTCATCTCTATTAAAATCACGACTCGTGTAAAAGTCTAGTTTTGCAGTATTGTAATTCCCTAACCCTAAAGACAAATAGGAATTATATAAACGCTCTCTTGCCGCTTTCTGGAGTCCTGTTGCCTTTCCTTTTGAAGGTGTAAAAGTAGAGGCTACCGGTACAGAAAAAATAGTATAATTAATATCTTTTGTAGCTGTTGTAATAGAATCGTTTAAGGGTGGTTTCTCCTGAATTTTATTAGCATCAGAAATAGTTGGCGTATATGGTTTTACCACATTTACCACTTCAGTTCCTATATCTTCCTCTTCCTTATTATTTTCTTTTTCCTGAGCCATTACAAAATAGCTGCTAGATAATATTAGTAGTGCACTTAGTATTAAATTCTTGCGCATTTTATATCGTGGTATATCGTTATCTCTTATTAATTGATTCGTTTGCATAAAACAAGCTTAATTTTGATTTGGATTAACAGAAGAATTTCTCTGAGCCTCTTTAGTTTTTATAATAGAGAGTTCCGTATTGGCCTCATTTACAATTTCTGGATACTGCGAGAAATTATCAATTACACTCTGTAAAATATAGGTTGCTTGAAAAGCATCATCCATGGCAAAGAAATTCTTAGCCATAATAATTAATCCTTTTGCTCCCGTTTCTTTATATACTGAAAAGTCTTTTGCTAATCGTTGCGCTGCAACATTAGAAGCTTTATAATCTCCCTCTTTATTTTTAAAATAAGCATCATAATATAAAGCCTCTGCCCCCAGCTCTCCTGTAGCTATCTTTTGAACTTCTGCATAAGCCTTTTTAGCTTTTACTTCATCATCTGTAGCAATTGCAGAACGAGCAATCATGGTATAAGCATCACTTTTTATTCGATCGTCTACCTTAGGAGTATTAAGTACCTTTTCCGCATAAGAAATAGTTTGCGGGTAGTTTTTCAATGCATAACTAGCTTTCATGATATTAGACTGTGCAAAGATGATATTTTGCTGAAAATCTGCTCCCTGCTCTAATTTCTTTAAAACTGTAATTGCTTTGTTATAATTCTTATTATCTAAATATATCTCTCCTACTCTTACATAAGATTCTTCAGAAAACTCATTTCTTTTCTCATTAACCACATACTCATAATGTGGTAACGCTTTTGCTTTATCTCCTTCTTTATAATTTAGCTGAGCTAAGTAAAAATGTGATTTCAAAGCGTTCGTTCCTTTCGGAAATTCATTTAGATAAGCTTCAAAACCTTTCTCTGCAGCAGCATTTTTATCTTGTAAATATTGTCGCTCAGCAGCTTCAAAAGAAGCACTCTCCAACTCACTTTCTGTAACATTTACAAAATCTAATCCTTTTACCCATGAAGCATATTCACCTACACGACCTTCATCTACATAAACTTGTTTTGCTGTAGAAACGGCTTGTAAAGATTCTGGCGTTCTCGGGTATTTACTAACAACTGCTTTAAACTGACTTAAAGCTTTCTCGTTTTCCCCTTTGTTATAATAAACAAGTCCCTCTTTTAAGATTGCTTTCGGCACAAAAGAACTCATACTATACTCGGAAGCTAGCTTCCCGTAGGCATCGATTCCCTTTTGTGTTTGGTTATCATTTATGTATGTATTTCCAAGCTCGTAATAAGCATCATCTCTTAATGGAGATTTCGGAAAATCGTTTACAAAAGATTCTAATTCATTTATCTTCTTCTCATTTCTATCTACAAAACCATAGCTAATCGCTTTTTGGAAGTGTGCATAATCTGCTTGCTCTCCTCCCAATTCAATCGCTTTATTATAAGCTTCCATCGCTGGCCAATATTGACTAGCTGCAAACTGACTATCTCCCATTCGCAAATAACTATCCTTTATTCGCTCTACATCATCTTTATTACCGGCAGCTATAAAAGATTTAAAATGACTAGCAGCCTCACTGTAATCTTTTTGCTTGAAATAAGCATATGCTAAATTATAATCTAAGTTTTTAAATTCTGGAGTCTGCGCAGCCATTGCATTCTGATCAAACTGCTTAAAGCTAATAATAGCCTCGTCATACTCTTCATTTAAATAAGACACTTCTCCATTCCAAAAAGTTGCTCTCGCTGTAAAAACTGGATCTTGTTGTTCTTTTGCTGATTTAGCAAAATACCCTTGCGCCTCATCATAATTCCCTTCATTATAAAGTTCTAATCCTCTATAAAAAGCTACTTTCTGATAGGTCGTTTTTGTACTGTAATTCTTATTACTTTCTAATAGTTTTAAAGCAGCATCATAATTCTTAGATGTAATATATGAATCTACTAAAAGCTCTTGAATCTCTTGTGTATTTTCACTCTTTGGATATTCATTTAAATAATTACTAAGAACTAAAGGAGCACTCTGATAAGGATTCCCAATCTCATAACTCAAACGGGCATAATTTAAAAAGGCATCTTTTTTTATCTGAGCATCATAATCCATTTGTGAAGCATTTCTAAAGGCATTCAACGCCTCTTGCTTTTTATCAGTCTCTAAATAACATTCTCCCAAATGGTAATATGCATTTTGAGCTACCGAATTATTCCCCTCTACAATCTTATTAAATTGTCCGATTGCCGACTCATAATCTCCTTGCTTGTAATATGCATATCCTAGTAAATAGAAATCGGTATTACTCCACTTTCCACTCTTTCCTTTATATTCTTTTAAATATGGAATGGCAGCCTCGTATTCTTTTTTATTGAAATAACTCTCCCCTATAATTTTATTTAATTCTGAAAGTTCATTTCTATCTGCTGAATTTAATTGCTCTTTACCTAAAGTGATTGCTTTATCAAAGTTTCCGAGCTTAAAATTCATATCAGCTTGGTAGTAAGATAAATTTTTATTCAACTCTTGATTACCAGAAACTTGATCAAAATATTCATTCGCCTGATTGTAATCATCTCCTTGGTAAGCCATATACCCCATATAATATTTCGCCTGAGAACCATATTTTGGAGAAGCAGAAACACGCTCTAAATACTCTCTAGCTGGCGCATACTTTTTAGCCACAAACAAAGAATACCCCTTTTTAAAGTTAAATTCTTCACGTTCAGAAGCACTCATCGATTGATCTTCAGCAAGATCATACCAATGTAAAGCATTTGGATATTTAGCCTGATTAAAATAATAATCTGCAACATCTAAATAAGCAGAATTTCTTTTTGTTGAAGTAGGATAATTAGTCACAAAGTCTTCCATTAGCTTATCTGCCCCCAACTGATTGGTGCGGATCCCAGCGTTGGCTATATAATATGCAGCATTAGCTTCCGTTTCTGCATCTGTAGTAGCTCTCTTTACATTTTCGAAAATTACTTGGGAAGCCTGGTACTGCTTTTTGTTATATAAATCTAAAGCCTCATGAAAATCTTTTTGATCGTACGTGTAAATTTTTGATTGTTGTGCAAAAGAAAAAGTACTTCCAAGTACTAATAGCACAGTAAATCCTTTGTTGGTCAGATTCATAAAAATTAGTTTAATCCCTATATTTGGGTTTAATTATTTCGATGTTAAAACATCAATATAAGTTGATTCTATTTAATTTCAATATTTCGTAGCATATACTACAAAATCGTCGGTTTATTTATTCAAAAATACGTGAATGAACGTATTAATAACGTGGTTTTTTTGTTATAATTATCCTAAAGGAATAAATTCTGATATAGAATTACATATTATATTTACCTTTACAATAAGTTTTACCAAAAGTTATCTGATAATCTTAATATTACATTTGATATTTTTACTGAGATTGTTCTGATAGCATTATAAAAACTAAATTTAACTGTAGAAAACAAACAACCTTTACTAGAGACTATGAGTGAAATAATATTAGAATTAAGAGATGTTGCTATTTATCAAAAAGAGAATTTGGTTTTAAGTGAGATTAATCTTAATATTTCACAAGGAGAATTTGTGTATCTTATTGGTAAAACTGGAAGCGGAAAAAGTAGCTTCATGAAAACACTTTATGGAGACCTTCCTCTTACACAAGGCTCTGGTAGTATTGTTGACTACGATCTACGCTCGCTTAAGGAAAAAGAAATTCCATTTTTAAGAAGAAAATTAGGTATTGTTTTTCAAGACTTTAAACTCCTTCCAGACAGAACTATAAACGATAATTTATTATTTGTTCTGAAAGCTACTGGATGGACAGATAAAAATCTTATCACTGCAAAAATAGACGAAGTACTTACTAAAGTAGGAATGGCAACCAAAGGGTTTAAGTTCCCGCATCAATTATCTGGTGGTGAGCAACAGCGTGTCGCTATTGCAAGAGCTTTATTAAATGACCCTGAACTTATCCTTGCAGATGAGCCTACAGGAAACCTCGATCCACAAACAAGCGTAGAGGTTATGAAGGTATTGCAAGACATCAATAAAAATGGACGTACCATCTTAATGGCAACTCATGACTATGCCTTGCTATTAAAATTTCCTTCTAAAACCTTAAAGTGCGACGGAAGTAAAGTATTTGAAGTGGTTCAGAAAAACGTGTAACCATATTATATAATCTGTAAATAATCTTTACACGAAACCTTAAATTCTACTTGAAGATTTAAAGGAGTACACTTCTAAGGAAGCAACATATTTTAATGCAACACCAACTAATAATAAAGTGGGTCTACAGTTATTGAATGGATACTTTAAGAACAAAATCTTCTAAATTTCTGTTTTCACTCTTTACTTTTTTCTTTCTTGATAAATAAATAATAGAAGTTTACTCCGAGAATAGCTGCATTGGTTATAATAATAGGGATGGAAGGCAACATCAATCCATAGATTACAAAAAATAAACATCCTATAGAATTCACAATTCGGAGCTTTTTAATCTCTTTCATAAAAAAAGAAAGCAACACCCCTAAAGAAGCGGCATAACCTATTAATTCTGTGATTGACGTATCTAAAAATTCCATATATATTTTATTAAACTATTAAGCTAAAAGCAAAAACTTTACATCTCTTTATAAAAATAAATATAGCTTAAAAGTTGAATTATTTTTAGAAAATATTCAAAAAACAAGGAATAATAATAACAATCTCTTATTTTTACGATATTAAGGATTACTTTTTTATAGATAGATATATGGAAATTTTAGGAATAGATATAGGAGCTTCTGGAATGAAAGGAGCCATTGTAGATATAGAAAAAGGAGTATTAATGACAGAGCGATTTCGAATAGAAACCCCTAGACCAGCTACTCCAGAAGCTATGAAAGCTGTCATAAAAGAAATTGTAGATCATTTTGGTTGGAAAGGGCCTGTGGGCTGTGGCCTCCCTACAGTTGTTAAAAATGGAGTTGCCATTACCAAAAGTAATTTACATAAGAAATGGGTGAATGAAAACGCCCAAGCTCTTTTTGAAAAAGAAACAGGCCTTCCTTTTATAGTAATTAACGATGCAGATGCCGCTGGAATTGCCGAAATGAATTTTGGAGCAGGTAAGGGTAAAAAAGGGTTTGTTCTCACTATTACTATTGGTACGGGATTAGGCTCTGGAGCGTTCTATAACGGAGAATTGCTTCCTAATTTTGAATTAGGACAGATGTATTATAAAAAGCATAAAAACATAGAAAATTATGCTGCTAACTCCGTAAGAAAACTTAAAAATTTGAGCTTCAAGAAATGGGGTAAGCGTTTTAATAAATTCTTAAACCATGTAGATCTTATTTTATGTCCTGATTTATTTATCCTCGGTGGTGGCGGAAGCAAGTATTTTGATGAATTCGAAAAATATTTAGACAGAAAGGTGCCAACCATAAAAGCAGAAACATTAAACGAAGCTGGTATTATTGGCGCTGCCTATGCAGCTAGAAAATTAGCTACTGAAGCGCTTAAAAAATGATTACAGAAGCTGCATACCTTACAATTAAAGAGAATCTAAAAGATCATTTTGAAAAGGATTTTATAATAGCTAGCAAATATATTTCTTCTATAAATGGCTATATAAATCATAGTCTATTAAGATGTATCGAAAAAGAGAATACATATCTCTTAATTGTAGAATGGGAAAAATTAGAAGATCACACTATCGGCTTTAGAACCTCTGAAGCATATAAAGAATGGAAAAAGATATTACATAACTACTACGATCCTTTCCCAATTGTGGAGCATTTTGAAAAAATTATCTAAAAAACTAAAAAGCGGATAGAAATTTAATTTCTATCCGCTTTGTTATATCAAATATCGCTTGGCGAATTATCCTATTTGTTTTCCAAAACGTTTACGATCTGTTTCTTTTAAATAGATCTTACGAATACGCATTGTTTTTGGAGTTACCTCAACATACTCATCTTTTTGGATGTATTCTAAAGCTTCCTCTAAAGAGAATTTAATTGCCGGAACAATTTTAGCTTTATCATCTGCACCAGAAGAACGTACGTTAGATAATTTTTTAGTTTTAGTGATATTCACAGTCATATCATCACTACGTGAATTTTCACCTACAACCTGACCTTCATAAATCTCTTCATTTGGATCAACGAAAAATTTACCTCTGTCTTGTAATTTATCAATAGAATAAGGAATTGCTTTTCCATTTTCCATAGAAATTAAAGAACCATTATTTCTTCCTGGAATCTCACCTTTATATGGTTGATATTCTAAGAAACGGTGATTCATAATCGCCTCACCAGCAGTTGCAGTAAGTAATTGATTACGTAATCCGATGATACCTCTAGAAGGAATATTAAAAACAATATTCATACGATCTCCTTTAGGCTCCATACTCAACATTTCACCTTTACGAAGCGTTACCATCTCAACAGCTTTTCCAGAAACACTCTCTGGTAAATCTATAGTTAACTCTTCTATTGGCTCACATTTTTTACCATCAATTTCTTTGATAATAACTTGTGGCTGTCCAATTTGAAGCTCATAACCTTCTCTACGCATCGTTTCAATCAATACTGAAAGGTGTAATACCCCACGACCGAAAACTAAGAATTTATCTGCACTATCAGTTTCATTAACACGAAGTGCCAAGTTTTTCTCAAGTTCTTTACTTAAACGGTCTTTAATATGACGAGATGTTACAAATTTTCCATCTTTTCCGAAGAAAGGCGAATCGTTAATTGTAAACAACATACTCATTGTAGGCTCATCAATAGCAATTGTTTTAAGACCTTCTGGCTCTTCAAAATCCGCAACAGTATCACCAATTTCAAAACCTTCAAGACCAACAATCGCACAGATATCTCCTGTTTGAATTTCGTCTACTTTTATACGTCCAAGACCTTCAAATACATGAAGCTCTTTAATTTTATTTTTCACAACAGAACCATCACGTTTTACTAACGATATGTTTTGCCCTGTTTTTAATTCTCCTCTTGTTAAACGTCCGATAGCAATACGCCCTGTAAAGCTAGAGAAGTCTAAAGAAGTAATTAACATTTGAGTATTTCCTTCTGGTAACTTAGGCTCAGGAATATGCTCAATAACCATGTCTAATAAAGGCTCAATATTCTCCGTTTCATTTCTCCAGTCTGTACTCATCCAGTTATTCTTAGCTGAACCGTAAACTGTTGGGAAATCTAACTGCCACTCCTCTGCTCCTAATTCGAACATTAAGTCGAATACCTTTTCATGAACTTCCTCTGGAGTACAGTTTTCTTTATCTACTTTATTTACAACCACACAAGGCTTCAACCCTAAATCGATTGCTTTCTGTAATACAAAACGCGTTTGAGGCATTGGCCCTTCAAAAGCATCAACCAATAGTAATACACCATCAGCCATGTTTAATACACGTTCAACCTCTCCACCAAAATCGGCGTGACCAGGAGTATCAATGATATTAATCTTTGTATCTTTATAAATAACAGATACGTTTTTAGAAGTAATCGTAATTCCACGCTCACGCTCTAAATCGTTATTATCAAGAATTAAATCTCCTGTATTTTCGTTTTCACGAAATAATTGACAGTGATACATTATTTTATCAACCAACGTTGTTTTACCGTGGTCAACGTGCGCAATAATTGCTATGTTTTTAATAGAAGTCATATTATACCCTCGCTTTTAAGGGCGCAAAGGTAATGTATATTTATTTTAGATGAAGCATAAAATTAAAAATATTTAATTGTTTGATTTTTAATCTTTTATATTAGTTTTTAAGAATCTTCCTCAACACGCTATGTCCTTAAATATTAGCTTTTTATTCTTCTGAAGGAAAACCAATAAGAATCTTTGAAATTAGTGAGATTAAATTATTTCGTAAAACAGTATCTTTGTTAAATAAAATCTATTCAAAATGAAACTAGATAAAATCCCACAGATAAAACATACACAAGGTAATAACTTCTTTTTGTTAGCAGGACCTTGCGCCATAGAAGGCGAAGAAATGGCGATGAGAATAGCCGAAAAAGTAGTGACTGTTACAGACAAGCTAGAAATCCCTTATGTTTTTAAAGGGAGCTTTAAAAAGGCAAACCGTAGTAGAATTGATTCTTTTACTGGTATTGGAGATGAAAAAGCACTTAAAATATTACGTAAAGTTTCTGAAACATTTAATGTGCCAACTGTAACTGATATCCATGAGATTAGTGATGCTGCAATGGCTGCCGAATATGTTGATATTTTACAAATTCCTGCTTTCTTAGTACGCCAGACCGATTTAGTGGTTGCTGCTGCAAATACAGGAAAAACTATCAACTTAAAAAAGGGACAATTTATGAGTCCTGAAAGCATGAAGCATGCTGTACAGAAAGTTTTAGACTGCGACAATGAGCAAGCATTAATTACAGATCGTGGTACTATGTTTGGCTACCAAGATATGATTGTTGACTTCAGAGGGGTTCCTACAATGAAGGAGTATGCTCCTGTTGTATTAGATGTAACCCACTCATTACAGCAACCTAATCAAACTAGCGGAGTAACTGGAGGACGACCAGATATGATAGGAACTATCGCCAAAGCTGGAATAGCTGCAGGAGTAGACGGTCTTTTTATGGAAACGCACTTTGATCCTGCAAATGCAAAAAGTGATGGTGCTAATATGCTTCACCTTGATCATTTAGAAAAACTACTTACCCAATTAACAGCTCTTAGAAAGACTGTAAATTCTTTCTAAAGAGTATTATAGACTGATAGTTTTCAGTTTACATTTAAATAAGTCTTTTTGAGAAGCGTAACAATTAATACCTTCTTAAAAAGACTTATTTTTTTATTCATTTGGAATAGTGAATATTTTCTCATACATTATAAATAGTTATAACTTATAATATTACATAAATGAGAAAATTTTTTAACCCTTTTACAGAACAGATTTTAGAATTCATGCCCAGCGTGCTTGGTGCTATATTAGTACTATTTATAGGATGGCTCATAGCACGAGGAGTTAAGAGTATTGTAGTAAGACTCCTCAAAAAAACTTCATGGGATGAAAAAATTCTAGGAAAGGCTGATATAGGAAACACCAATAAATTTATTGGTAATATCTTCTATTATGTTATCATGATAATTGTTATTATGGTCGTTTTAGAACTTCTAGGTGTTAGCCAAGTGCTTACTCCTGTAGAAAATATGGTAGCACAAATACTAAATTTTGTTCCTAGTATTATTGCTGGATTTTTAATTGCATTTGCAGGATACTTACTTGCTAAATTTGTTTCCAACCTAATCAACTTAGGAGGTTCTTTTCTAGATAAACTAGTAGATAAAACAGGGTTTAAAGACACCGAAACTCTTGTTAACATCATTCAGAAAGTAGTTTTCATATTGATATTTGTTCCGTTTTTAATTCAAGCTTTCAACGCATTAAATATTAAATCTATTTCAGAACCTGCAAATCTTATTTTGCTGAAGTTTACCGATTTAATTGGAGAAGTATTGGTTGCTGCAGCTATTTTAGTACTCTTTATTTGGGGAGGTAAATACTTAACAAACCTAATTGAAGACTTACTTAAAAGCATGAAGATTGACAGTTTATCTGAAAAAATTCAGCTTCAAAAAATAATAGGAGAGAAACGGTCGTTAGCAAAAATACTTTCTAATATATGTTACTTTTTTATAGTATTCTTTGGAATTATTACTACCACAGAGATCTTACAATTAGATCACCTTACCTATACATTAAATGAGATCCTAACGCTTACAGGACAGATAATTTTTGGGCTACTAATTCTAGTAATTGGAAATTATATATCCTCGCTTATCTATAACATGCTTTTAAAATCTAAAGGCAATAATTTTATAGCAGGTATTGTAAGAGCAGCTTCATTGGCTTTGTTTATTGCCATTGCATTAAGAACTATGGGAATAGCTAATGAAATTGTAGAAATCGCTTTTACTTTTATTATGGGTGCAATTGCTGTTACAATCGCCTTGAGTTATGGTCTTGGAGGAAGAGAAGCCGCTGGAGAACACTTTAAGGAGATAATTCAGAAATTAAAATCTAAAACTCCATCAGACAAAGAAGAGTAATTATAAACTACTCCTATATTTTTTAGGAGTCTTATTGTAAAAACGCTTAAATGCCGCACTAAAATGTGTGGCATTTTTGTATCCAATTTTCTCAGCTATTTCATAAATCGGAAGTTGTGTTGCTATTAAAAGGTCCGAGGCTTTATTCATCTTCTCCCTTGTGTAATATTCATTAATTGCACACCCAAAAATTCGTTTAAACTCCTTTTTAAAAATATATTCATTTAATGCTAATACTCTCGACATCTCTTTGATAGAATAATTCTTATCGATGTTTTCATCCATTAATTGTTTGGCTGCATATAGTTTCTTTAAAATCTTATCTTGATTTGTACCCACCTTAGCTACCAAGCCCTTTTTATAAAGTTCTATTTGTAATGCTAATAATTCTAGAATTTTTGACTCCAAATACAAACGGCGACTCACACCCTTCATTTTGGTTTCTTGAATACTCATCAAAATAGACAATATATCATTAGAAATAGGCTGTATTATATTCGCATCATTAAAAGAACTAAAAACAGTTACATCAGTAATTCCTCTGTTTTTTAAGTAAGAAATGGGAATGCTAACTCTTATTTCTCTAAAAGGCTTCCCTCCTGTTAAACGAACATACCCCTTAAATTCTTTGATCCGTGAAGTGTAACACTCTTGACTTTCATTCAAGACATCATTATTACCTCGTAAGGAAACAATTTTCTCTCCATCAATCAGAAAAGACATTTGTAAAACATCCTCTTGATATTCATCATAAAAGACTAAATCTCGACTTAGCTCTAGATTACAAACATCAATTGTGACCTCTGCTATTTGAGTAGATAATATACTACCTTTTCCATATTTAGGAGTCACTTGATATTTAGTATAGAGACTCCCAGAATTATTTTCCGACAAGACACAACTAGCAATAACCTCTCTGAAATTCTTTTTCAATTTTAAAAGATTGATTAATTCACAATTAATAAAATCACGTCTTTTTTTATCCATATCGCGTCACTAATGATGCATTTGCTTTTCTAAATTTGCTCTCTATTTTATTTAGACCAAATATAAATAATAATTTAACGTATGAAAAATATAATTACTATACTATTCTTATCCATTACTTCTTTTGTTATTGCTCAGCAAGGGCAAATTAAAGGGCAAGTAATTTCTGATAGCGGGGAAGCAATTCCGGGTGCAAATGTAATTTTAACAGGAACAAATATTGGAATTAATACAGACGACTCTGGTTATTTCGAAATAGAAAACGTTCCAGCAAAAAGATACAAATTAAAAGTTTCTTATATAGGTTTTAGGAGTACTTCAAAAGATATTCGTGTTTATAATAATCAAACTACAAATTTAGGTTCCATCAAAATTATCGAAAGAAGTGAAGAGCTTGGAGAGGTAGTTTTAGAAGGACATAAAAAGAATAAATTTTACCGTTCAGAGAGTACTGTTGTATCTAAACTTCCTTTAAAAGATTTAGAAAACCCACAGGTTTACAACACCGTTTCTAGTCAGTTATTAGAAGAGCAAGTAGTTACCAACTTTGAAGATGCTCTTAAAAATGCTCCTGGTATTTACAAACTTTGGGAATCTACAGGTCGTGGTGGCGATGGTGCGGGTTACTATTCTTTAAGAGGTTTTGCAGTACAACCAACCATGATGAATGGATTGCCTAGTTTAACAAATGGAACTATGGATCCTGCAAACATCGAAAATGTAGAAATTATAAAAGGGCCTTCTGGAACGTTATATGGAAGTAGTTTGATTTCTTATGGAGGATTGATAAATGTAAACACAAAACGTCCTTATTTTGATGAATTTGGAGGAAGCATATCTTATACAGGTGGAAGTTACGGTTTAAACCGTGTTACAGCAGACATAAATACTTTATTAAATGATCAGAAAAATGTTGCGCTTCGTATAAACACAGCTTATCACACACAAAACAGTTATCAGGATGCTGGTTTAAAAAAATCTTTTTATATCGCCCCATCACTAGCGTACAAAGCAAGTGATCGTTTATCATTTAACATCAATACTGAATTTTATAATGGTGAAAATACCAATCAGATGGTGTTGTTTTTAGATAGAGGTTCAGAACTACGTGTTCATAATATTGATGAGTTAGGATATGATAATAATCGCTCATATACGAGTAATGACTTGACTATAAAAAATCCAACTTTCAGCCTTCAAGGGGAAATGCGCTACAAATTAAGCGATAATTGGACTTCACAAACTGCTATATCGAGCTCTAGCGCAAAATCAGATGGCTATTATTCTTATTTATATGAAATAACAAATTCTGTAGACCAAGTTTCTCCAATTGAAGATGGTACAATTTTCTCTCGTTATATCAGTAAACAAAATTCAGAAAAAACAGGAATTGATATCCAACAAAACTTTATTGGAGAATTCAATTTAGGAAACTTTAAAAATAAAATGGTTGCTGGATTGGATTACTACAATCAACGCATCATTAACAATAGTACTGGATACGCAAACCAAGGATTTGTTTATATAGGTACTAATAATGCAGAGTTTGCTACAGTTGCTCCTGCTCTACACCAACAGTTTGGGACTCCAATGAACGAAAACTTTGTAGACGATACAGGAATTTTAACTCAAGCTGGTGCCGATGCTAGTATTGCTACATTAGGAAATCCAAGCGCTCAATACAGCGAGACTAAACAAGAAATATATAGTGCTTATGTTTCTGATGTTATTTATTTCATGCCTCAATTATCGGCTATGGCAAGTTTAAGATTAGATCATTTTTCGAATGATGCGCACGAACAAACGGCATTATCTCCTAAATTCGGTTTAATATATCAACCAATACTAGATAAGGTTTCTGTGTTTGCTAATTATATGAATGGTTTTAGCAACGTTGCTCCAAGAATTGTACAAGACGGGGAAACAACTACAACCTTAAGTTTTGATCCTGAAAAAGCGAATCAATTTGAAGTAGGTACAAAACTTAGTTTATTCGAAAACAAATTAGCTGCTACATTAAGCTACTACGATATTAAAGTAAGTAACATCGTTTTAACTACAGGACCTACAACCTATTCTCAAGGGGGAGAACAATACAGTAAAGGTTTTGAAACAAGCATTACTGCAAACCCTATAGAAGGTTTAAATATAATTGCTGGGTATAGCTATAATGATAGTGAAATTACAGAAGGAGATGCTGACTTTTTAAATAAACGCCCTGAAGAAGCTGGTCCTCAAAATTTAGCCAATCTTTGGGCTAGCTACCATTTTTATAATGGTTCTCTAAAAGGATTTGGATTAGGTTTTGGAGGAAATTATGCTGGAGACAATATGGTTTTCAATAGAAATCTAGCTGGTACCTTTACAGTTCCTGAATACACAGTACTAAATGCATCTTTATTTTACGAAGTTAAAGACTTTAGCATCACTCTTAAGTTAAACAATATCGCCAACGAAGAATACTACGGTGGTTGGTCTACTGTTAGTCCACAAATGCCAAGAACATTCTCAGCAAACTTTACATATAACTTTTAATTAAATATAAAATGAAAAAAATAATAGCAATCGCAATATTCCTACTTGCAACAACAAACACCTTTGCACACTATCTTTGGATAGAAACGGATACCAATGGTGAACTAGGAAAAGAACAAGCCGTTAAAGTACATTATGGAGAATATACTTATGGAGTAATTGAAGAAGTAAATGGAGAGGCTTTTTCTAAAGTGAATAAATTTACCGTTTGGTTGGTATCTCCATCAGGAGTAAAAACTCCTTTAGAGACTTCTGCTAAAGAAAATTATTATTTAACTTCTTTTACTCCTAAAGAAGAAGGTACGTATACCATCCTATTAAATAATAACGAAATTGATGTTATTGATTACACTCAGTATGATTTTGGAATTTTTAAAACCCACTATCACTCTGTGGCTAATGTAAATGTAGGAAACAAAACCAACGATACTGCTACACAAAATAACGAAGGTATTACTGTTAAAAGAATTGCTTCTGATAAAGATGAAGTAAAATTACAGATCTTATACAAGAACAAACCTTTGGCAAAAAATGAAGTAAATGTTTTCGTTGCTGATCAATGGTCCAAAACTTTACATAGTGATGAAGAAGGATATATTTCTTTTAACCAACCATGGGACACAAAATACATTCTAGAAACAACTCATAAAGAAGAAGTTCCTGGGAATTATAATGGAGAAGATTATCAATTTATATGGCACTGTGTAACATACTGCATGCCTTAATAATTGCAATTTAACTTATAAGAAAACAACTCTGAATTTTAGTTCAGAGTTGTCTTTGTTTAAGTCTAGTATCTAAATAATATTAAAAACCCCAGTTAGGGAAATAAATAAAGAACATGATTGCGTTAGCTTCAATATTAATATTTATAGGTTTTTACTGCTTGTATAGCGGATCTAAAAAGGCTACTTTAAACACTTCCGTAATTGATAATTGGTTTCAAAAGGAAAATGAAAATTTAAAGTTTGTAGGCCCTATTTTATTAATAGCGGCACTCGTTATTTCAGTTTTAGAAAAAGGCTTTGCCTCAGGAATTTTCTTGTGGTTTATTATCCTAATGACAATAGGGAGTTTAATTGTAATCCTCTCTCCTTTAAAAATACTGAATTATAAAACTGTACTAGTATCGTTTATCTTTATTGTAATTATTGAAAACTTTATCCTATAATTATGCCAGCAAATAAAAAACATCTTACTGCATCTCCATCGCAAAGATTCGCTAAAATATCTGCTGGTTTTTTGGGTGGATATTTAGTTACCATAACCTTACACTTAGCATTAGCATCATGGCTTAATCATGTAAATGTTATGATTACCTCAACATATTCAGGGTTTATACTTTGGTGCGTTCTCATGATTCTTGCTTTTCTAAGCAAAAATGGATGGAAAGTATGGGCACTTTACTTACTACTCGCTGGTCTGTTTTATTTAGCATTTTATTTTGGTAAAATTTATAACCCTATTATCCCTTCGTAAATGAACAATCGTTCTTATAATATATTTTTTCACCTACATACCATTAGCGGTATTATAATAAGTGCTGCTCTATTTGTAATTTTCTTTGCAGGTTCCTTTTCATTTTTTAGAGATGAAATAGCAAACTGGCAAAAAAATGAAGAAGTAGCCGCTGTAGATAAAGGAATTACCATAAACATAGATACCGTAATCGATTCCCTAGAAAACACATACAACCTCTACGGAAGAGATTTGGAGATTGCAAAGCATTATAATGAAAGGAGAGTAGATATAAATATAGGTGCTACAAAAGATACCCTAGCTGCTGAAGAAGATAAAGCAGGGGCTTTCTTTTATTTGGACACAGAAAACTTTAATACCTATAATTACATCGAATCGTATACTTTAGGAGAATTTTTATACCGTTTACATTTCTTTGCTCAAATCCCCTACCCCGCTGGATATTACCTTTCTGGATTCGTAGCTTTCTTTTTTCTATTCGCCATCATTACTGGGGTATTAATACATTGGGATAAGATCATTTCAAACTTTTATATCTTCCGCCCACGAGCTAAATTAAAAACGATCTGGACAGATGCACATACGGCATTGGGAGTTATAGGACTTCCTTTTCAATTTATATATGCCGTTACTGGAGTGTTTTTTATGCTGAGTATTCTTATGGCTGCTCCAAGTGTATTATTGCTTTATGATGGAGACCAAGAACAGATGTATCAAGATTTAGAATATACAGATAAACCAGTTGCTCTAAATTATAATAAACTTTCATCTATTCCTTCTGTTGAAAAATATATCAGTAACACGAAAGAAGAATGGAAAGACTTTAATATTACCCATATCCATGTTTATAATTACGGAGATGAGGCTATGCAAGTTGCTATTGAAGGGGAACTAGATAAACATGTTGAGTTTACTGGAACTGGAAAAGTAATTTATAAAGCGTCTACTGGAGTCGAACTTTATAAAAAAGATCCTTATTCTGAAAACACATATCTCGATGGAGTAAAAACAGCTATGTATAGACTTCATTATGGAGATTATGGCGGTTTTTCGCTAAGAATTATAAGTTTTATTCTCGGAATTATTTCTTGTTTTGTAATCATTTCTGGTGTCTTAATATGGCTGGTTGCTAGAGATAAAAAGAATGTTCCTGAAAGAAAACGTCGTTTTAATCGTTGGCTAGTAAATATCTATATGGCGGTATGTCTAGGTATGTATCCTATTACGGCTTTAAGTTTTATCGTGGTAAAAGTATTTCACCCTATAAATCAAACGCAACTGTATCAATTTTACTTTATCGGTTGGTTGCTTATCTCGGTGTTTTTCATCTTAAAAAAGAACTTATATTTCACCAATAAATACAGTCTTATTTCTGGAAGTATTATTGGATTTCTAATTCCAATATGCAATGGTTTGGTTACTAAAGAATGGTTTTGGACAGCTTTTATAAATGGAAATTATCAAGCATTTTTTATCGATGTTTTTTGGATTGTATTAGCAACTATAACCCTTCTTGTTAGTTTTAAATTAAAACCGGAAGAGAAGAATTAGTTAGTATAAAGTTTCTAACTCTTTTAATATTGGAATAAGAACTTCGCTATTTATGGCTTCGGGTGTATAATAGCGAAGTGATTTTATCATTTTCCGATTTTCTGTCACTAAGAGCTCTTTAAACTTGGTGATTTCAAATCCCTTCCAAAAGCACACATCCACATATCCTTTGGTTACATTAAAATAGCAGAATGGTTTTCCGTTAAGGTAAAAAAAAGGAATTTTGTATTTATATTTTAATTCTAGATTTGGCAATGTAGCCGTTACAAGAATTTGCAATTCCAAGAGCATACTTCTGTATGGTTCTTTCTGGTTTAGAATATAGACTTCAGCAGGATTCATTTTATGAATTTAATATAAGTAATTGACAATTCAGAAAGTATAATACGTTTTCTTAATACTACAATTTCATTCAGTATACAAAATTTCGTAATTTTACTATTAAAATATATTATCACTTGTTAATTCTAAATTTTAGTTTTTTAAGAAAATAAAATTTATTTTAGCATAAAAATTATACAACATGAAGAAGAAACTCATTATCCCATTTTTAGCATTAGTATTAGTTTATGCTTGTGGAACTACTACAGACATTACTGCTTCTTGGGCAAATAAAGAAGCTTTTACAACTAAAAAATACAAAAGTGTATTTATCGCTGCAATCACAGGAAATGTACCTAACAAAACTATTATCGAGAACGAATTAGGTTTCCAATTACAACAAAGAGGTATTACTACCACTAAAAGTCACGATGTATTCCCTGGGACTTTCACTAAAGATAACAAGCCTACAAAAGAGGTTTTACTTGGAGGAATTAAAGAATCTAAGAGTGAAGCTATTCTAACAGTTACGCTTCGTGATCAAGAAGACGAAACAAGATATGTACAAGGTAACAGCTATATGTATAATCCAATAGGTTACGGATATGGTTATTATGGTAATTTCTACGGATATTACAACAATGCATATGGATACGGATATGATCCTGGATACTACACTACAGACAAAGTATATTATTTAGAAACTAATATCTATGATGCAGAGAGCCAAGAATTAATCTGGTCTGCACAATCTAAAACATACAATCCTAACAACATTGAAGACTTTACAAAAGGGTACACAGATGCTGTTATTTCTAAACTTCAAAAAGATGGTATTTTAGCAAAACTAAAATAGACTTTCTTTAAAAGAAGCAACTTATTATAAAAACGGTTATCGTAAATATTTACGATAACCGTTTTTACATTTAAAAATATCTACTATATTTATAGTACTGTAGAAAATACATATATTCTACACTATAAACTCTCCCCCTCCCTATAATTAAATAGGTAAATAATTTAATTTTTTATTGAAACATGTATGTAAAGAACTTTACACTTTTAAAACTATTATTAGTTTTTACTGTATTTATAAGTTTCCAAAATACTCAAGCTCAAACTGCAGATACACTTGCATTAGATAATGGGGATATAATTGTGGGAGAGATTAAAGAAATGAAAAATGGAGTTTTAACTATTGAAACAGATTATAGCGATAGTGACTTTACGGTAAAATGGATTAAGGTAGATAGGATTAGTAGTAACCAACACTATTTGGTTACACTTACTAATGGCGTTAGACTTAATACAGATTTACATACCAAAGCAGGTGAATCGGGGGTTGTAGATTTAACAGATATAAATCAAACGGTTACCGTTAATATAGAAGATATTGTTTATGTAAAAGCTGTAAAAACAAGCTTCTTTTCTCGTTTAAGTGCATCTCTGTCTGTTGGTTACAACTTCACTAAAAGTAATAATTTGAGTCAGTTTACAGTTCGAAGTAGCCTCGGTTACATAGCCGATAAATGGGGATTTAGTGGGAGCTACAACTCCGTTCGTAGTAAACAAGATGATGTTGATGAAACCAATAGAACCGATGCTAATATTGGAGGGAAATACTTTTTAAAGAACGACTGGTTTGTTGCTTTATCTGGAGATTTCTTATCGAATGACGAACAGAAATTAGACTTACGAACCACGATAAAAGCAGGGGTTGGAAAATATATCATCCATTCCAATCGCGTTTATTTTGCAACTGGTGGAGGTTTGGCACTCAACAACGAGAAATTCTCCGATGATGCAAATACGAGCAGAAATAGTATGGAGGCATATTTAGGATTAGAATTAAATATGTTTGATTTTGACGACATTAGTTTGTATTCAAACTTAACCGCTTATCCAAGTTTAACAGAGTCGGGAAGGGTGAGAACAGATTTTTCTTTAGATCTAAAGTATGATTTACCTTATGAGTTTTTCGTAAAAGTAGGGTTTACTCATAACTTCGATAGTAAGCCTATTGAAGATGCTGCAAAAGTGGATTACATTTTCCAAACAACATTTGGTTGGGAGCTATAAAGCACAATCATAAAATAAATCATAACAAAAAAAGTCATGAAAAAAGCACATTCCCTGAAAGCGTTTAAAAAGAGTTACTATATCTTTTTTGTCTTTGCAATGATTACTGTTGGTATAAATGCTCAAGAAATAGAAAATGAAAACACAACAGAAGAAACAGAAGAAACAGAAGATGTTTATAATGAAGAAGAAGAGTCCGAAGAATTTAAAAAGCATAAACTAGCAATATTTACAGGATATAGCTGGATTCCTCAAGGAGAAAATAATGAAACTGGCGACAGAGAAACTCTTTTTGTCCCTTCTATTGGTTTCTCTTATGAATATTGGTTCTCAGAAAAATGGGGAATAGGAACTTATGATGATGTCGAAATTATTAAATATAAAATTGACCGTGAAGGGGAAGAAGATCTTGAACGTGAAAATGCATTTGCATTAACAGTTGGTGTTGTAAGGGAGATTTTACCTCTCTGGACATTTGTTCTTGGTGGTGGTGTAGACATCGATAAAAATGAAACCCTTCCTATTTTACACTTGGCTACCGAGTATGTAATTCTAGAAAAAAATAACAACGAGCTTTCTGTCAGCCTATCCTATAATTTTAAAGAATATTACGATACGTTCTCTATAGGCTTCGTTTACGGTAAGAAATTTTAATCATAAAAATTAACAATTAAATTATTTAATCATGCTAAGATCTCTTACAAAAAACTGGTGGGCACTCGCTCTAAAAGGAATAATTCTAATCATTTTTTCTGTTCTAATTTTTATGAATCCTGCTGTCACTGCCACCGGTTTGGCATTATGGATAGCCTTTTTAATGATTGCTGATGGGGTATTTACAATTATTGCAGCTATTGCAAGTTGGAAAGAAATAGAAGATAAATGGCTTATTCTATTGGAAGGAGCTGTAAGTCTAATTTTAGGTATCATTCTTTTAAATATGCCTCAGCTTACGTTATTGATTGTTGGCTTTACCATCGCTTTCTGGTTCATCTTTGGAGGTGTTAGTAGAATTGCCATGGGAATCCAAGTGCGTAAAGAAATTAAAGGGGAAGGTTGGATCATCCTTGGAGGTGTTTTAGCCGTTATTTTTGGACTTATTATACTTTCAGCGCCAACAATAGGAGTTACTTATGTAATGTGGATTATGGCATTTTCAGCACTTCTTATTGGTATTGTATCTATAATTGTTGCTTTCAAATTAAAAAAAGGAGACAAGTGGCTGAAAGAGAATCTTGAAGAAATTCAAGGATAAACTTAAATCTAATTTTAATTCTAATTATAAAAATGAAAAAGAGAAACATTTCACTAAAACTGGCATCCCTTTTCATAACAATTTTAATGATTAGTTGTTCTGATGATGGACCAGATTATGTAGACGAACTAGATGTTGTCTATACAAATTACGATTCTAGCTTTGATTTTAGTACTACCACAACGTATGCGCTTCCAGATAGAGTTATAGAGGTTACTGGAGAAAATATAGGTGATACTGATTTTGATGAAGATGTAGATTATGTAGATCCTGTTTATGGGGATCCAATATTAGCAGGTATAAAAGAAAATATGGATGCCTTTGGATGGCAAGAAGTAGACGAAAGTAGCAATCCAGATGTAATTATATTACCTACTGCTATGGATACCGTAAATCTATATTACTATTACGATTGGGGTTATTGGGGTTGGTATTACCCAGGCTGGGGTCCAGGTTGGGGTTGGTATTATCCTGGTTACTACCCTCCTATTATTAGCGGATATCGCTCAGGGACAATTCTTTTACAAATGACCTATCCTAGTGGTATTGGTGTAAACGATAATATTCCAGTGCTATGGACAGGTGCTATAAATGGACTTTTAGAAGGGAGTACTTCTTCTATCCAGACTAGAATAGAGAACACCGTAGACCAAGTGTTTAAACAATCGCAATACTTAAATAAATAAAAAACGATGAAAAATATTTTTCCTATTATAGCTTTTATCAGTTTTATATCATATTCTGTACAAGCGCAAAACATACAATTAAAATCTATCACAGAGTTTAATTATTCTATTGGAGTTCCTACAGGTAATTTAAGCGATTTTATTTCGGAGGTGAGTCCAAGAGGTTTCTCTATAGCTTACAAAAGAGCTGTAGCACCCAACCTTTACTTAGGAGGTGAATTTGGGTTTAATGATTTTTATGAAGACTTTCCTTATGATACTTATACCGAAGGAACTGCTTCTATAACAGGATATCAAACAAGATATAATACCTCTATGCCTATTTTACTGGCTGCAGATTATATCTTTCAAGATAATGCAAAGTTCAAACCCTATCTTGGACTTGGTATCGGAACCATTTATAACTTAAGAGAAATTGACTTAGGACTCTTTGAAAGTAGTGTAGATACTTGGTTCTTTACGATCAAACCAGAAGCAGGTATTATTTTTAATATCAATTCTTACACTGGTATCAAAGTAGGTGCTAAATACTACCAAACATTCGATACCAAAGATATCGATGCCTATTCTTACTTTAGTTTCGATATTGGTTTTGTCTTAATGCATTTCTAATATAAAATAATAGTGAGCACCAATGCTCATCAATAGAAAAAAGCGCGTAACACCTAAATGTTATGCGCTTTTTAAAACAACCTAACCAATAATATAAATCTAAATCTTTATTTTGAATGGGTTTGTATCTTCTTTTTCATAGCGATTGTTTCCCCCTTCTTTCTTTTACACAAGATAATAAATGTTTAACAAAAAACAAATATTGTTAAACAAAATTATATGTTAAATATTATAATGTGATTATCCGCTGTCATCTTGTCATTATAATTCAATTGGTATTTTTTTTGACTACTAGAAAATAGAAATTAATACTAATAAAAAAATTACATATATGACAACTGGAAATATCAACGTATCTGTTGAAAACATTTTTCCGCTGATAAAGAAGTTCTTATACAGCGATCATGAAATCTTTTTAAGAGAACTTATCTCCAATGCTACCGATGCTACTTTAAAGTTAAAACATCTTACCAATATTGGGGAAGCTCCGGGTGTAGAATATGGAAATCCTGTTATTGAAGTTAAGATCGATAAAGAGGGTAAAAAACTACATATTATCGACCAAGGATTGGGGATGACGGCAGAAGAAGTACAAAAGTACATCAATGAAGTAGCCTTTTCTGGTGCTGAAGAGTTTTTAGACAAATACAAAGATTCTGCTAAAGACAGTGGTATTATTGGTCATTTTGGACTAGGATTCTATTCTGCTTTTATGGTTGCAGATACAGTAGACATCATTACAAAATCTTATAAAGATGAGCCTGCAGCACATTGGACTTGCGACGGTTCTCCAAAGTACTCTCTAGAAGAAGCTGACAAAAAAGAAAGAGGAACAGAAATTATTCTTCATATTAATGACGACTCTCTTGAGTTTTTAGAGGAAGGAAAAATAAACGAACTTTTAACGAAGTACAATAAATTCATGCCAGTGCCTATTAAATTTGGTACGCGTGAAGAAACAAATACTGTTGGAGAAGGCGACGATGCTAAAGAAGAGAAAACTACAGTAGACAACATTATTAATAACCCAACCCCAGCATGGACAAAGCAACCGGCAGATCTTAAAGATGAAGAATACAATAGCTTCTACCGCGAGCTATATCCTATGCAGTTTGAGGAGCCTCTTTTCCATATCCACCTAAATGTAGATTATCCGTTTAACCTTACAGGAATTTTATATTTCCCTAAGCTTTCTAACGATATGACCATGCAGAAGGATAAAATTCAGCTGTATCAAAACCAAGTATTCGTTACGGATAATGTAGAAGGTATTGTTCCTGAGTTTTTAACGATGCTTAAAGGGGTAATCGATTCTCCAGATATTCCATTAAACGTTTCTCGTTCTTACCTTCAGGCGGACGGAAATGTGAAGAAAATATCTAGTTATATCACCAGAAAAGTAGCTGATAAATTAAAATCACTATTTAACGAAAACCGTGAGGACTTCGAGAAAAAATGGGATGATATCAAGATCGTTATTGAATACGGAATGCTTTCAGAAGATAAATTCTTTGAAAAAGCAGATAAGTTTGCATTATACCCAACTGTAGATGGTACTTATTATACTTTTGAAGAACTTCAAGAGAAAATAAAAGATAACCAAACAGATAAAGACAATAAGCTAGTTGTACTTTATGCTAGCAATAAAGACGCACAGCACACGTATATCAACGAAGCTAAAGAGCTTGGGTATGAAGTATTGCTATTAGATTCTCCTATTGTTTCGCATTTAATTCAGAAATTAGAAACTTCTAAAGAGAACCTTTCTTTTGTACGTGTAGATTCAGATTCTATTGCTAACCTTATTAAGAAAGACGAAGAGAAAATCTCTAAGCTTTCTGAAGAGCAACAGGAAACTCTTAAAACTGCTTTAGATGCAGTAATTCCAAAAGAGAAGTTTACAGTACAGTTAGAAGCTTTAGATAGCAAAGCATCTCCATTCAGTATCACGCAACCAGAATTTATGCGTCGTATGAAAGAAATGAGCGCTACTGGTGGTGGCGGTATGTTCGGAATGGGTAATATGCCAGAAATGTACAACTTGGTGGTAAATACCAACCACAGTCTTGTAAACGAAATATTAACTACAGAGGCTAAAGAGACTCAAGAGCGACTTATTAAGCAATCTTTAGACTTGGCGAGATTATCGCAAGGGCTACTTAAAGGAGAAGAGCTTACTAATTTTGTGAAACGTAGTTACGAAATGATTAAATAAGTTATTTCAACACATAAACTAAAGCTGTATAGAGATTAAATCTATACAGCTTTTTTTATGATACTATCCAAAACTAGCTATCAAATACAGAAACACTTATTTAAACAAGGGGGCGCTCCAATATCATGCTCAAAACAAGTAAGCAAATGCATAATGCTCTCCTATTTTATATAAATACATCATTTTTTGTTATCTTTTAGCTAGCGCTACGTCTTATTAGTTAAGATTAAAAAACCAATTATAAATCGAGATATTAACCTATCTTAAAAATCAAAAACAATTCATGAAATATCGTTTATTAATCCTTATTGCATGTGTATCATTTTCACTAACAAATTGTAAAGACACATCAGAAAAAGAAAAAACTCCTGCAGTTGTAGATACTGTACTAAAACCTCAATCTTGGATTGATGAAAGAGTTGAGAAAGCTTCAGAACGTTTACATAAAAGTGAAGCTGGTAAAATTGTTTGGAATGCGATGGAGGCTCACGGCGGACTAAAAAAATGGTACAGCAATGGAGCCCTTTCTTTTCATTTTGATTACAAACCTTTGGATGATAAAACTCGTCGTAATACCAACCAAACGGTAGATATATGGAGTAATAAATCTCGTCACCAACATGTTACAGATGCCACTCAAGAGTACGGATGGACTGGAGAGAAAGCTTGGAAAAAGGTTAAAGATTCTACCATTTTCCCATACGATATGCGTTTTTGGGCATTAACTCCTTACTATTTCCTAGGGCAACCTTTTATTTTTGATGGTGAGGGAGTAAACCTAGAAAAACTAGCAGATACTCAATATAAAGACAAGCCTTATAATACTATAAAAGTAACTTTTGATCCGGGTACAGGCGATGCTCCAGACGATTACTATATTCTTTACTTCGGAAAGAAAGACCATAAGCTGGCGGTAATTCGTTACATCGTTTCGTATCCAGAATACTTTAAAGATGGCGGACATAATCCTGAGAAATTAATGGAAATTCAAGGTACTACCGTTGTAGATGGTATTGAGCTTGCTACTGGTTACCATACACATTGGCTTACTGAAGATGAGAAAGCTGGAGAATACATTACTGAGATTACTGTAGATAATATTAAGTTTGACAAAACTGTAAAGAACAGCTATTTTGAAGTTCCTGAGGGAGCAGAAATAATAAAATAATCTGTTGTTTGCTTTTAGACTCAACTGAGTTTTAAAAAGTAATGACCAGAATTATAAGCATAAAAAAATCCGTCGTGTATTTACATGACGGATTTTTTTATGAATTATATATAAACTCTTAAGCTTCTTGAGCTTCAGCTTCTACTTCCTCCTCTTCTGTTTCCATAACAGAATTCTTAACCTCAATAAATTTCTTTACACTGTCCAAATCATCTTCTTCACCAGAAAAATAAGGAAATACATCCATAATTGGAGATTCAGAAATCATTGGGATTGTATAATCTCCCATCGTATCTTTCATCACTCCTACCGTATTATCGTACGCCTCTTTTACATCATTTGCTTGTACCAGCAAATACATATTTGTTTTGCGCTCCTTCCCACTTTCTTCATCATAGGCAACCAAAGCTACCTTCGATTTAAACCAGCGATCAGAGTTTTCAAAAGGGTGAATCTCTGCGTAGTTCGCTACTTTTATATTGGTAATCTTAAACTCTTCACTAATATAAGCAGACATCTCCTCGTTAATTCTAGACTCCGCCTCTGTATAAGAAACAGCATCTACCAAATAAGGTTCTGTAACTACTTTCTGAACACCAGTGTCGTTTGTTTTTCTATATTTTACTTTGCATTCGTACCAAGTTGCACTCATAATTTTATTTTTTAAAGGGTGCCAAATATAACCGTTACCAAAGAATCTGTTTGCCAATTTCCAAAATAGATATTCACAATTTAAAAGTCAGATGTATATCTTCCTTATTTTAAATTAGTTGCTTAAATTTGATATATTAAATAACAATAAACCTCCCCCCTATACAGCCGCTTTTAACCACAAAATAAAACAGGTAAATTACCTTTAAAGCAACTAGTCTAAATCACGCACATAGCGTATGGACTAAAACTTAATTTTAATTTGATAATCATACTATAGAAAAGTATTTCTTAGTATCTAAAAGCGAAATCACTATGAGCGAAATCAGAAAAAACAATGCTGTTAATTTTTACAGAACAGCTTATGAGGGGAATCCTAAGAAAGCAGTAGAATTGTATGTTGGAGCGGAGTATATACAACACAATCCTGCTGTGGCAAATGGAGAAAAGGGGTTTATTGAATATTTTGAAAGGATGCAAAAAGAGTATCCAGATAAGAGTATAACCTTTGTACGGGTAATTGCCGAAGGAGATTTGGTTGCCTTACATACGCATCAAGTGTGGCCGGGGAATGATCAATATGTTACGATGGATTTCTTTAGGTTTGATGAGCACGATAAAATTGTAGAACATTGGGATGCCATTCAGCAAATACCACTAACTTCGGCAAATAAAAATAAAATGTACTAGAGATTTTTATATATTGGGCTTCTCTGATATTTACAAAATCGCTGGCTATGCCTACTTTTAAAAAGGGATTTTTTTAAAGTGACTTATCAGAATTATATACCATGTATCTCCTTAAAATAGTGGTACATACCTAACAGCTAAGAAATAACTATAAATTATGGCTCCCAATAAGAAACCATCTATAAAGTCAAAGCTCCACCCTCGTAATAAGAATCGAGAAAATTACGATTTGGCAGCTTTGGTAGCTTGTACCCCAGCATTGGCGGAACATATAAAGCTAAATAAGTCTGATGAGCCTTCTATAAACTTTGCCAATCCTGCGGCGGTAAAACTTTTAAATAAAGGCTTACTGCATCATTATTACGGAATTGAGCATTGGGATTTTCCAGACAATAACCTCTGTCCGCCCATCCCTGGGAGAGCCGATTATTTACATTATATAGCAGATTTATTAGCAGAAAACAATGCTGGGAAGCTTCCTAAAGGGAGTAAAATTACCTGTTTAGATGTGGGTATTGGCGCCAATACCATCTACCCTATTCTTGGGGTGGCTATTTACGATTGGAACTTTATAGGTTCGGATATTGATGCAGCTGCAATTGCTTCAGCAGAAAAAATTATAGCCGCCAATCCTTCACTTAAAGATAAAATTGAATGTAGGTTACAAAAAGATAAGCATGCTATTTTTAAAGGAATCATAGGCGCAAAAGAAGCTGTAGATATTACCATTTGCAATCCCCCATTTCATGCTTCCAAAGAAGATGCTATAAAAGGAACGATGCGAAAGGTTAAAAATCTATCAGGAAAAAAAGATAAGCACCCTACGCTTAATTTTTCTGGCGTTAGTAATGAGTTGATTTATGAAGGTGGTGAGTCTCAGTTTATAAACAATATGATTTCCGATAGTAAGAAAATGGATAAGAATTGCTTTTGGTTTACAACATTAGTTTCTAAGGAGTCTAATTTAAAAGGGATTTATAAACACCTTAAAAAAGTAAAAGCTACTACCATAAAAACCATCCCAATGGGCACTGGAAATAAGTCCACACGCATTGTAGCATGGACGTTTTTAAACAAACAAGAGCAACAGAATTGGATAAAAAACAGGTGGAAATAAAAACCGTTGCCTTCACTGTTAACGCCCATATAAAAGGAGCTCCCTATTGGTGATAGCCTCCAAAAAACAACTAACTTTTTAGTACCTTCGTTACTATGAATACAATAGAAATTAGAACCGTAGATGTGGTTCAATACATAAAACCCTTACGAGAGGGCGGCTCACTTCCTGCCATTGTAAAGGCAGACGATGGCTATCTTTATGTGCTTAAATTTAGAGGTGCTGGTCAAGGTAAAAAGGCGCTTATAGCAGAACTTATAGGCGGAGAATTGGCACGAGCAATCGGATTAAAAGTACCAGAATTGGTATTTATGAATTTAGATGATTCTTTTAGTAAAACCGAACCCGATGAAGAGATTCAAGACCTTTTAAAATTTAGTGTAGGTTTAAATTTAGGCTTGCATTTTTTATCTACCGCCATAACCTACGATCCGCTGGTTCCTGTTGGAGACGCCACTACAGCTTCTAAAGTGGTATTGCTAGACAGTATAATTAGTAATATTGATAGAACGCCAAAAAATACAAACCTCCTAAATTGGAATAAAGAATTATGGCTTATAGACCACGGTGCGAGTTTGTATTTTCATCATAATTGGCAACATTGGGAAGGGCATCTCTCCAGAACATTCCCTCTTATAAAAGACCATGTACTTTTGGAGCGTGCCAGTAATTTAACGCAAGCAGCACAAGAAATAAAACAGCTAGTAACCCCAGAAAAAATTTCTGAAATTGTAAATACCATCCCAGAAGAATGGCTTATAACAGAAGGAGATGCACTCACTCCACAAGAAATGAGAAGTGCATATATGGAGTTTTTAAACACGCGACTTTCTAAGATTGATATACTTGTTAAAGAGGCAGAAGATGCAAAATAGGAATAAATTTGAATATGCAATTATTAGGTTGGTACCTAAAGTAGAACGAGAGGAGTTCTTTAATATAGGAGTGATACTTTTCTCGAAAGGGAAGAAATTTCTTGGTGTGAAATACCATATCGATGAGCATAAATTAAAGGCTTTTACTGATGAATTAACTATAGATTTTTTAGAAGATTATTTAAGCTCATGGACACACATCTGCAAAGGGGAAGCCTCTGGTGGTGCCATTGGGAAGTTAGAACTCTCAGATAGATTCCGCTGGTTAGCAGCCTCCAGAAGCACCATTATACAAAGCTCCAAAACACACCCCGGTTTATGTGAAGACCCCGAGGAAGCATTAAAAGATATATTTGAAAAATACGTTTTATAATTCCCCATAGAAAAAGCCTTTTTTATAGAATAAAAATTACTTCTGAAATTTATAATGTACTGAATATGTATTTATTATAGATTTTAATCTCTATATTTAGAAAAATAACCCATAAATATAGAGCCATGAGAAATGTGATTACTACAAAGCTTAGTAATGCTGACGAATCAAAAATCAACTCGCTAGTAGACCAATTAGAAAAACTAATTAACGGAAAACTAACAGCATTAACAGAAGATGAGCGTATAAAATACGGATCTATAAACGAGCAGAATAAGCTACTGGTTAATAAGGTATTCGATTTTAATAAACGTTCTCCAGAACTAAGCACCAAAGATGTAGATTGGATAGAGTTTAAAAAAGATTTTGAGTCCCGAAGCTTTTTAGAAAACACACTAGAACGTATAAAGAGTGTAGCCTACCAAATGGAAAGTACAAAAACACTGCATGATTACGACAACTACCAAGATGCACTGCTAGATTATAGCCACGCACAATATAAAAAAGGCGCAGGTGCAAATGGGTACACAGAGAAAGTAGCAGATTTAAAGCAATTCTTTCCGAGAACAAGAAAAAAACAAGAAGACGAGAACGAATCTTAAACCTTTAGTTGCTAGCATATAACGATTAGCCTCCATTCCTAAAAATTTAGGTTTGGAGGCTAATTCTTTTAGGTTGCATACCTAAACGTTTAGGTACACAACCTAAAGTTTTAAGTCCGCCCTATATATCTTTAGGTGAGTTATAGCAGCGTTTAGCTAGATTATAGATGTCTTTAGGTTCCCAATAGAAGTCATTGGGTTATTTACTGTCCCGTTTCGGTCTTTTAATGATGTGTTTAGGTGAAAAATAGATGTTTTTAAGCCCAACGATTAAAATTTTGACCTCCGCCATTAAAACTTTCATCAAATCACTTAAAGTTTTATTCATCCTCGCTAAAATTATGAGTGTCGCACTTATAATTTTCCCCCTTTTAATTAAAATTATCATTAAAGAACCTAAACGGGACACCTTTTGACCTAAACGGATGTATTTTTCTGTTAAAGTCTCTTTTATAGGGATAATGTGAGGTTGTGAGGTTGTGAAGTTGTGAAGTTGCAAATTTGCGAAACTGTGAAACTGTGAAACTGTGAATTTGCTTGATTGTGATTTATGTTTAAGACTTCTACTTTAATTTTCTGTATATATCTAGTAGACTTCCTTTTTTAAGTTTTAATAATAGGTATATTTATAAATTCTAGTAAAACATCATCAACAGAAGTTAACATGAGTGTATTCTCTTATCATTTAATTGAATTATCATTTTTTAGGGGAGTAAAAGGTATATTCTCAAGTCCAGTTTCAAAAAAAACTAAAGGGTTAATTCATTCGGAATACATGACCACAATGACTCTAGGCTCCTCAATTACATCTACTTCTAGATTTTTAATTAAACAGGTGGCTGTCTTCATGCAATGGGAAGACGAAAATGCCTTAGATGAATATTTAAAACAAGATAGCTTTGGTAGAGTCTTAACAAGAGGATGGCACGTACGTTTAACTTTTATTAGAAAATGGGGAAAGTACAATGGATTTAGAATTCCAGAACAAGAAGAAAGCATAGAACAGAACATATATCCTGTTGTTGCTATAACAATAGCTAAAATGAAACCCTTGGAAGTTCCGAGATTTATCAATTGGGGAAGACCTGTAGAAAAACTAGTTCGTGACCACCCTGGCACAACACTTTCTTTAGCATCAGTCAAGCTACCTAATACTGTATCTACATTTTCAATTTGGAAAACAGAAAAAGAAATGACAGATATGGTTCACGGTCATAGTAAGGTTACTAAACCTAAAAGACACTCTAATGCTATGAAAGAAAGAGTGCGTAGAAATTTTCACTTTGAATTCACAACGCTAAGATTCAAACCTATTGCAGAATACGGCTCTTGGAAAGGTAAATCAAATTTCATCCCTAAATCTTAATCAATTATTGTTAAATGAATCTTGCTCATAAAAAACAAAACTTTCAAGACTGGATAACGCAGCAATGGGTTATTCTATTTGGAAAGAAAGTTGATGAAAAACATAGTGAATGGCTATTAGGTCCTTTTGGAAATACAAATGGTATCGGCATAAAATTCATTGATCAATTAGCAGAAAAAGAACACCTAATTAAGGATAAAGGCGATAAGAATAAAGGTTTAATACAATCTATTAATCAATTAAATTTATCTAAAGAGCAATTAAAAGTTTTATCCGAAGAAGTAATTGATTTTTATGAAAACACTGCCAACTATGACTTTGATTTAAATGTTAAATGGAATCCTTTCTTTAAAGGTTTTGGGATATTACTAAAGACCATTTTTAGCAATCGGATAGAACAATTAAATATTCCTATTGACAATATAAAAGAAACTGAAGCTTTAAAAAGTGAAATAATACACTTAAAAGATGCTAACACCATGGAAGTTAAGCGGACCATATGGTTAAGAACTTTTAAGAAAACAAATCAAGTAGTGTATTCTGGAATTTATGAAGCATGTACCCTTCCCTCTGGAAAGACCTGTATTAAAGCCATTTTCCCTTTACCAAACGGGAATGCAACTGTAATTTTAAGTCCTAGTGTTGGAGATAATGGAGAGCTGGTATTAGACTCTTCTGGGAAAAGAATTGGAGATAGTGGCTTCTATTTTTTGTTAAACGACGCTAAGGGAAAGCTATGGACTAAGTTTATTAAATCGTTTAAAGACAAACTAGTTGTTAGTCCTAATAATGATAGAATTATTGCTATACAAACTTTAACTTTATGGGGAATAAGAGTTTTAGTTTTTCAATATAATATAACAAAAAAGTATCCCTCTGAAAACCTTATAAATAAATGAAATTAAAATTAATCTTAATATTTACCCTATTAATTTCTAGTTGTGGAAGCACGAAAAATACAACCAACCTTCCTGAATTAACAATTGAAAATAAAAGTATGAATAGATTAATTGTTGATAGAAAACCTAACTATGGAATTATGGGTAGTGATGGATGCGTTGTTATGGAAGAAATTTCTATGGACATTACTAAATTGGATAATGGGAGCATCATACAAGGAAAAGTTTTTGACTCAAATACGAAAGCTCCCCTTATAAATGCTACTTTAAAACTTACAACAAGACAGAAGGATACTAATAATACTTCAACGATAAATACAGATAAAAAAGGGTTTTATAAATCTAAACTAAAAGGTGAATTAACAGATATTGAAATAGATTACATTGGGTATAGAACATTAAAAGTTAGCTTTAAAAAAGCATTTTAAAAGCAAATTTGCGAATCCAACAGATTTACAAATTAGCATCTTTAATTTGTTTATTTTTATTTCGTCTAAAGAAAAAAGCATTTCATGAAAATTATCTCCACTAACATAGCAAAGCCAACAACATTCATTTGGAATGGTAAAGAAGAGACTACGGGTATTTACAAAAAGCCTGTTGATACTCCTATTTACTTATCTAAAAATGAGGTATTAGAAGATGAGGTCTCCAACCGTGTGTATCATGGTGGCTATTATAAAGCTTGTTATATGTTTTCCGCAGAACAATATCCGTATTGGAAAAACATATATCCTGATTTGGAGTGGACATGGGGAATGTTTGGAGAGAATCTTACTGTTTCTAACTTCGATGAGCGCAAGGTACATTTGGGAGCCATTTATAAAGTAGGCAAAGCCGTTGTACAGGTTTCTCAATCTCGAGAGCCTTGTTATAAGTTTGGCTATAAATTTGGGACTCAGAAAGTACTCAAACAGTTTATAGAACATGGCTTTGGAGGTACTTACTTAAGCATTTTAGAGGAAGGCCATGTGGCCAACAATGACGAGTTTGTTTTAGTAGAACAACCAGAAAACAGCTTAACGGTTGCTCAGTTATTTGAGTTGCTATGGGCAAAAGAAAAGAACCAAGAGTTATTAAAAATAGCCGCAAATAGTAAAGCCCTTCCGCCAAAAAAGAGAATGTTTTTTAGCAAGTATATTAAAGAATAGGTTATAGATTTTCCAAACAATCCTACTGACAAAGAATATAATCTATATATTTATAGCTGCCATAATACAAGCATATGGCATCCATTTATATGAAGACAACTATTACATGCCACCCATACTCACACTTAAAGGTAGAATTAAATGAGTTAGAAAGTATTATTGTAGAAAGGGGTGCATTAATATTTTCTGATGGAGATTATAAATTGATAACAAAATCAGAAGCAAAAACGTTCAACAATTGGATAGGGATAGCTTTTGGAGGAAAGAGCATTATTTACAACCAGTATAATGCAAAGGAAAAAATGGAAATGCTATTCTCCCCTAATCAGAATGCAGAAATATTTGAAGTTGAAATCTCCAATCAGAAATCAGTAATCATTTCTCCTGATGCTCATTTTGCTAGAACTAATAAAATTGAATTAAAGATAATTAAGCAAAATTGGAGGGCTGTTGCTCATGATGGTTTAAAAATGAAGGCATCTGGTGAAGGGCAATTATTTTTAATTGGATATGGAGAAATTATAAACAAAAAATTAAGCCCCGAGAAGGAATATTTAATAGATGAAGATTATTTAGTAGCATATGATAGCCACTTAAATATTAAACGTGTTTCCCGTGGATTAAAAGAACTTGTGAGCAGTGGAGAGGGCTTCTTATATTCAATAAAAGGAGATGGAGAAATCTGGCTTCAGACTAGAGACAAAGACGAGATGTCTTCAAGTGGAGGAATAATTAATCGTATTCTAAGCTTCTTTTACTAATCTATGTAACTTTCTTAGGAGGATATAAGTAATTATCTTTACGCAAACTAGATTTAATGCAACTCATAAGACTTAAAAATACTGCTGATAATTATTTTTCTGAAGCGTGGGAAATATATCAAGAAGCCTTTCCCTTTGATGAACGGAGGTTGCTTGCCGTTCAAACCCAAGTGATGAAAAACCCTGCTTATCATTTTGATATAGTAATGGAGGAGCAACAATTAATAGGGATTATTTTATGGTGGGATTTTGATGCTCATCGCTATATAGATCATTTCGCTACGGCAACAGCCCATAGAAATAAAGGATATGGAAAATTAATATTAGAGAAATTTAAAAGCGATAATAAGAAGTCAATCCTCTTGGAGGTAGAATTACCAGACACTGCAATTAACAAGCGAAGAATAAAATTCTATGAGCGCTTAGGCTTTAAATTAAATATGCACCACTATAAAGCACCCGCTTTGAGTGCGCAACAATCTCCATTAGAATTCCTATTGATGTCCTACCCCAACGCAATCTCCTCTGATGATGTGGCTCAATTTGTAGCGGAATGCCACCCCATTATTTTTGGAAAATAAAAAGCTAGAAACTAGTCGCTTTAAAAGACAGTATACATTGTAGTTAAAATAACTCCCTTATACCCTTTTGAAGAGAGAGATAACAGTTGCTTTTCTTCTTGTACTTTAAAATTAAATGGAGGAGCTAATAAATTCAATCCGCTGTTCTTTTTCAACCTGATTCCTTGTCCAGATATAATGTCTTTATTAGGAGTAAACGCTTGTTCTGGGAGGTGTTCTGTTAGGATAATATATTTAAAGTTAGCCAACTTAGGCACGATACTTTGTATTTCTGCATTCGATAAATGTTGCAATACTTGTCGCACTAAAACACAATCTCCAGCTGGCAAATCATCTTTAGCGATATCTAAACAATGGAATTCTAAATTGCTATCCTTAAACTTTTCTTTATTGCGAGCAATAAGAGTTGCCACAATATCTACAGCGATATACTTTTGGGTGTGTGCCACCAACTCTTTACCCACATTAAAATCTCCACAGCCTAAATCGCAAACTACCAACGGCTTTTTAAAAGAAGTAAGAAACGAGGTAACCACATCTATATACGGGTTTACAATCTCTGGATCATGAGACCCGAAACCTGAGTAGAAATCAGATTTATTATCGCCCCAGAGTTTCATTGCATACACCTGCTCCATAGCGTCTTTTGTTGGCCATGGTTTCTTTATTTTTTTAGCACCGCTATTATTATCCTTCATAAACCTGCTTACTATTAAAACAAACCTACAAATTATATGGAATAGTGTTATTAAATTACTACTACATTCGTTCTCAATAGATCAAGCCTGTATAATTTTAATAACTGCGACACTTTTTTTAACTTTGCACGAAATTTTTTTGGATGATTTGTACTGTAGAGAAAAAGGAGATTGAAGACATTAACCCAACAAATATTTTACCTCAAACACCATATTGGGGGCGGCTTAAAGACCAACAGGGATTTATTCCTAATGGATTTGAAGTCACTATTTCTAAAGACCTTTTAGGAACTTCAGAGAGTGGTTTGGCAAAAGCACAAGACGATTTGTTGGTGCTTATAAAATATATAACTCCAGATTTCTGTTACGCATACGTACCTTACGGTCCAAAAATAGAACCTACTTTCGAAAATCAAGGGTTGTTTTTAGAAGAGCTTTCTGAAACTATAAAACCTCATCTTCCCGAAAACTGTATGTTTATCCGTTATGATTTGATTTGGGAAAACCAATGGGCCACGGAAGACGAGTATTTTGATGCGGAAGGAAATTGGAACGGTCCGCCGCAAACTAGGATTCAAGAGTTTAGAGTGAATTACAAAACTTCTGAATGGAATTTACGTAAAAGTCCGAGTGATATATTACCAAAGAATACTTTCTTTTTAGACTTAAAACAGAAAGAAGAAGATCTCCTTTATAATATGCGCTACAACACAAGATATAATATCCGACAGGCAAATAAAAAGGGTATTGAAGTAAAGGAATATGGAGTAGAAAACATTAAAGATTGGTACAAACTTTATGTAGAAACTTCTCAGCGCCACCAAATGGGACTGCAAAGTGAAGCTTATTTTGAACGTATTTTAAACAATCAAGACAACCATAAGAATGGCGTTAATGTAAAAATGCTAATGGCAAGTCATGATGATAAATTCTTAGCTTCTATGTTTTTAGTATTATCTAATAAACGTGGAAACTATTTATACGGAGCTTCTTCTTCGGATAATAAACTAGCTAGTTATGCCCTCCAATGGGAATCTATAAAAACTGCCAGACAATGGGGATGTACAGAATACGATATGTTTGGTTCTGCGCCAAACTTAAGTAAATCGCATCCATTACGTGGAGTTCATGTTTATAAAAAGGGATTTGGAGGAGAATTATTCCATAGAATGGGATGTTGGGATTACCCATTTAATCAAAAGGAATACGATTTATTCCGACTCCAAGAAGCTAGTAATTAATTATTAGCACATATATAATTACCACACAGAGTTTTTCTCTAATACGCTAAGGAACTTTTTTATAGCTTATTCGTGTATATAATCTTGTTAAGGGTTGATATTTTCTTTAACTTGTATAAGTTATCCAAACCGCTAGAAAACATGAAAACGCTATTTGAAAAACTGAAACTAGAACACCAAAAGGAGATTCTTATTATTAATGAGCCTGATGGATTTGCTGAACAGTTGGCAGCACTGGTAGATATTGAGATCTATCAATCGCTTATTCAAGTAAATAAGATGGAATTTGCCTTAGTTTTTGTTTCTACTATTAAAGAATTAGAGAACCAAGTGCATACACTTCATCCAAAATTAAAAGGAGATGTTGTTTTATGGGTTGCACATCCTCGGAAAAAATCGGAGACACTCACCACAGATATTACAGACGATTACGATTGGCATCCTTTATTGAATCACCGTTATGAGGCAGTAAAAAATGTAAAGATAAATAACGATTGGGAAGCAATACGCTTTAGAAGATCAGAATATCATAAGATGTCTTAATCGTAAAAATAATGACAAGACCAAATCTAAACACTTAAATTAGATACTCAATTTAAACCAACTGATGAAAAATATTATCTCCATTGCCATACTCTTGCTTGTTATGGCTTCTTGTAAAAATAAAGAGGTTCCTAAGGAAGTTATGGTAACTAAAACTCCTATAGACTCTGTTTTTAAATCATATTATGAAGAAAGTCTTAAGCTATATCCGCTAAATGCAACGTATGCTGGAGATAATCGCTATAATAATTACTTACCTAACGATATTAGCTCTTCCTTTAAGAAAAAGGAAAAGGAATTTTATTCTAAATATAAAAGTGAGCTACTAAATTATACCAAAGACTCTTTAAGTAAGGAGCAAAAAATGAGTTATGATGTACTTATGTGGGAGTGTAATATCAATATCGATAAATTACAATATCCTACAGAGCTGACGCCTATAAATCAGTTTTCTTCATTACCACAAACTATTGGGCAGCTTGCTGGAGGAACAAGTGCACAGCCTTTTAAAACAGTTGAAGATTATAAAAATTGGTTGCAGCGTTTGGATGATTATGTAGTTTGGTGTGATACTGCCATTGTAAACATGAAAAAGGGAATGAAATTAGGCTATGTATTACCAAAAACACTCACGGTAAAAGTAATTCCGCAAATGGAGAGTTTTAGTTCTGGAGACCCGAAGGAACACCTATTTTATACGCCTATTAAAAATATACCTTCTTCTTTTACTGCTGCTGAAAGAGATACCCTCGCTACTTTATATGAATCGATGATTGCAAATAAAATTATCCCGACTTATAAAAAGCTCGAAGATTTCTTTAAAAACACTTACCTAGATGCGAGCAGAGAAACATCTGGGATTAAAGAAGTACAAAGAGGAAATGCTTATTACGGGCATCAGATACAAACTTATACCACAACAACTTTAGAGGCAGATTCTATTCATAAGTTAGGACTTTCTGAAGTTGCTAGGATAGAAAAAGAAATGAAGAAAGTTATGGAAACCGTTGGCTTTGACAGCGATTTAAAATCTTTTTTCAATGCGGTAAGAACAGAAAGAGCATTAATGCCTTTTGATTCTCCTGAAGAGGTAATTGAGAACTTCAATGAGATTCATAAAAAGATGAAGCCGCAGTTGGCCAAACTCTTTGACCTCACTCCAAAAACAGCTTTTGAAGTTAGAAGAACGGAAGCCTTTAGAGAGGCATCTGCTAGTGCAGAATACAATCCTGGTTCTTTAGATGGAACACGACCTGGAATTTTCTACGTTCCAATTCCTAATGTAAAACAATACAATGTATATGCCGACGAAGATTTATTTTTACATGAAGCGATCCCTGGTCACCATTATCAAATTTCTTTACAACAGGAAAATGATAAGTTACCTAGTTTTAGGAAAACACTTTGGTATAGTGCGTATGGTGAAGGTTGGGCGCTATATTCAGAATCATTAGGAAAAGAGTTAGGTTTGTATAACGATCCGTATCAATACTTCGGAATGTTAAGTGCAGAAATGCATCGAGCTATTCGTTTAGTTGTAGACACCGGAATCCATACAAAAGGATGGACACGAGAGGAAGCAATTGAATATTCTTTGGCACATGAGGCAGAATCCGAAGAAAGTATAATCTCAGAAATAGAGCGTTATATGGCTTGGCCTGGGCAAGCATTATCATATAAAATAGGTCAACTTAAAATAATTGCTCTTAGAGATAAAGCTAAAAGAATGCTAGGCGATCAATACGATGTAAAGATATTTCATAATATAGTTTTAGAGTCGGGATGTATCCCTTTAAAACTACTAGAAGAAAAAGTAAACACTTGGATTTTTAAAAATAAAAAGAATGAGTAATTGGCACTATTATCTAATGGCTGTGTTATACATCATAGCTGGAATATTACATTTTATAAGTCCGAGGAAGTATCTCTCGATTATGCCGCCCTATATTCCATACAAGAAAGAGATGGTATATTTAAGTGGTGTAGCAGAAATTCTGTTTGGAGTATTACTCTTTACAACATTAAAAGACTATGCTATTTGGGGAATTATACTAATGTTAATTGCTTTTATCCCTGTGCATATTTATATGCTTAAAGAAAAGAAGTTTGAGAAAGTAGCCCCAAGATGGGTGTTAATAATACGTGTTCCGTTACAATTTGCACTTATGTTTTGGGCGTATTCTTATTTATAGAAACAAAAAAAAGGGAGCTCTAACAACTCCCTTTTCGAACTTTAAAATCTAATTATAAGATTACAAGCTAACTGTTTTGTAAAATGTATTTCCTTTTCTAGTAACTTCAAATCTGTAGGATTTCTTTTCTACATTTGTGAAGTCAAATCTTTTTCCTAAGCTCTTTTCTCCCTTTAATATTTCTTCGTGCAATAATTCGTTTGTAGACTCATCGTATACTTTTACGAATACTGGAGACTTATCTATACTTAGCATGTTAACGCTTACTATTCCGTTATCATTTCTAAAGTATGGTTTATAAATAACCTCCTCGTTTTCTCTATCTACAAGTGTATTATCATCTGTAAAAATAACTGGTACTTTTTCTATTTTAATGTCATTCTCTACGATAAAATAGTATTTTCCTGTTGGAAGTCCTTTAAAGTTATATCTCTTTACGTTCTCTGGTAAATCTTTAAAGTTATAGTTATATAAAACTTCTCCTTTAGCATCTACGAATGAAATTGCTATTGGTTGATCTTTGTGGTCTACGAACAAATCAACAGTTCTATTATCTCCTTTTTTTACTGACAGGTAAAAATCGTTGGCTCTTGCCATTCCTAAAGTTGCAATACTTAGTAATACAACTAGCATACTGTTTCTTAATGTGTTTTTCATATCAAGCAATTTTTAAATGGTTATACATTTATTTTAACTACATTACAAATGTAAGACGGATACTACAGTTAAAATACATCAGGATTTTCTAGTTTATGCACTATTTTACCACAACTACCATGTTAACACTTTCTTAATGATAAAATAGCACATATTTGTGGTAATATTTTGTATATTTGCCTCTTTAACAACATCTACCTTTATATAATAAATTACTACTGCTATGAGTATTAAAAAACCTGCATTAGAAGTCATTAATCCTACATTTGGTAGTTCTTTTTCTTTCATAAAGTTTGATGAGAACGAGAATCAGAATGCATTATATTGGCATTACCACCCAGAGATAGAATTGGTATATGTAAAGGGTGGATCAGGGAAAAGGCAGATTGGGAGTCATATTTCTTATTATACAGACGGAGATCTTATATTAATAGGAACGAATCTCCCACACTGTGGATTTACAGATAAACATACTGGAAATGAAAATGAGGTTGTTATACAAATGCTTCCTGATTTTCTGGGAGAAGAATTAATGTCTAAACCAGAAATGAACAATATTACCTTACTATTTAAAAGGTGTAAAGGTGGATTAGCATTTACAGGAAAGACTAAAGAGGTAATTGGTGAAAGAATAGAGGCGTTAGAGAAATTAAATAATTTTGAACGTTTACTAGGATTCCTTTCTATTTTAAATGAATTACAATTATCTGAAGATTATCAAATATTAAATGCTGAAGGATATTCTTTACAAGCTGATGTTCAAGATAACGACAGGATAAATATTGTTTTTAATTATGTGAAGAAAAATTTCCAGCAACAAATAACACTCCAAGAGATAGCAGATATTTCTGGTATGACAGTTCCTTCTTTTTGTAGATATTTTAAACAGATAACTGGAAAGACATTTACAAATTTTGTAAATGAATACAGATTGGTTCATGCCTCTAAGTTATTAGCTGAAAAACCTATTGGAATTACAGAGATTTGTTTTGAAAGCGGATTTAATAATTTTTCATACTTCAATAAATCTTTTAAAAAGTTTACTGGTAAAACACCTTCTCAATATCGAAACGAACTAAAAACAGTTCTTGAAAATTAATCTATAACTGATTTGCGTTAAGGATTGAGCAATTTGTTTGAGCTCTTTACTGCTAATTTCAGAAAGCAAAAGGTTTGCTCCTCATATTATTGGATATGTATTTTTAATAAAGTCTCTAAGCAGTAAAAGCGAGTTGAGAAAGCCTGACCGAAAGGGAACGCCATAAAAAAAGCCACATTCATAGGGGTGGATGTGGCTTCCTTTTTTAAACTAACCAACTTAAAAAATAATCAAACTAACCTTTATATCATATCTACTATTTATTTACTTATTATATATTCTTGAATTATATTTTGAATAACTATTACACTTTAAAATAAAAAGAGCCGCACAGGTTATGGGTCTGAGGGAATGTGCGACTCTTATGAATTAACCAATCAAAAAAATCTATCCTGCATATTTATCTGCAGGGATGATGAAAATAATTACATCATTAATTATGAAAACTATTTTAAAGAACGTGTTATTTATCTTCTTAATTACACTACAAAGTTACAACCCTACTAAAGCTTTTAACTTGTAAAAAACAATACAAAAATTTCCTTTTTAGAATTCGTTAACCTTTAATTACTAACCTATTGTATAAACACAAAAAAGCCACATTCTTAGGGAGGAATGTGGCTTTTCTAAACTAACCAACTTAAAAAATAATCAAACAAATCTTTATATCATATCTACTATTTACTTATTATATATTCTTGAATTTATATTTTGAATAACTATTACACTTTAAAATTAAAAGAGTCGCACAGATTATGGGTTTGAGGGGAAGTGCGACCCTTTCGAATTAACCAATCAAAAAAATCTAACCTACCTATATTTGCAGGCATGATGAAAATACTTCCATCATTATTTATGAAAACTATTTTAAAGAACTTGTTATTTATCTTCTTAATTACACTACAAAGTTACAACCCTACTAAAGCTTTTAACTTGTAAAAAACAATACAAAAATTTCCTTTTTAGAATTCGTTAACCTTTAATTACTAACCAATTGTATGAACACAAAAAAGCCACATTCTTAGGGAGGAATGTGGCTTTTCTAAACTAACCAACTTAAAAAATAATCAAACAAATCTTTATATCATATCTACTATTTATTTACTTATTGTATGTTCTTGAATTTATATTTTGAATAACTGTTACACTTTGAAAATAAAAAGAGTCGCACAGGTTTATGGGGCATGATATTGTGCGACTCTTATAAATTAACCAGTATAAAATTAAACATGATTAATTATTAAAACTATTTTAAAGAACGTGTTATTTATCTTCTTAATTACACTACAAAGCTACAACCCTAATAAAGCTTTTAACTTGTAAAAAACAATACAAAAATTTCCTTTTTAGAGTTCATTAACTTTTATAGCTAACTCATTATTATAGATATACAAAAAGCCACATCCATAGGGTGAATGTGGCTTTTCAAACTAACCAACTTAAAAAATAATCAAACTAACGTTTATACTATAAATAGTAATAAATGTTATGAGAACTATTTTAGTGCGAGACAAAGTTATAACAGCTTTATCTTCTGTAACTTGTAAAAACTACTATAAATTTTTCTATTTTTGATTTAATTAACTGATTTTAAATATTTAGCATCGAATATGAGTAGTTTTCATGAAGGCTTCCTTATAGTTAAAGAAGATATAGCACTTAAGAAGGTTTCTAATTATAGACATAATTATTTTCAGATTATCTATATTAGAGCTGGAGAGGGTGTGTGTACTATTAATGACATCGATGTGACCTACAAAGTGGGAAGCATTTTCTTAACTGCTCCCGAGGATAGTTTTACTATAAAACCTACCGAAAAGACAAGTTATACTGCATTACAATTTACAGAAATTCTATTCTCTAATAAATCTAGCCTTCCTGATAGGAAATACTGGTTGGAAAGGATTGAACATATCTTACATAATCCTAATATTATGCCTGGAGATTGTATTTCTAGTCCCGAAGACAGAAAGAGGCTTTGGAGAATTCATGATTTTATAGTGGAAGAATATGAAAATAAAAATGAATTCTATTGGAGTATTATTACCAATGGGATTACTACTTCTATTAGTATTATAGCTCGAAGTATTATAAAAAAATACAATCCAAATAAGGATATTACTCCTTCGGTAGATCTAAAAAAATCTGATCAGATTTTGGCATACATCCGCACGAATGTTTACGACCCTGAACTTATTAAAATAGAAAATTTGGCTTCTAAGTTCAATATGTCTCAAGCTAATATTGTGAGTTTATTTAAAAAAGAAACTGGGGAAAGTATCCGTCAATATGTTATTAACTATAAATTGATGCTCGTAAAATATCGCCTTAGAAATACCAATTATACTATCTCCGAAATAAGTTATGAATTAGGTTTTACTGATGAAAGTCACCTTACAAAATCTTTTAAAAGTAGATTTCATAAAACTCCAAAGCAGTATCGTCTAGATTTAATAAATGAATAGATTAGAAAATATCATTTAATACTTTAGCCAATCGCAATCCCCCTTTTTCTAATTGGGCTCTTACCGTATCAAAATTATCATACATATAATTATAACCTAGCTTCTCTCCTACTTCCACAGAACCGTACACTTTAATAGCTAATTGTTGCGATTCTTTAACCCAATCTAAAAGAGTGCCGTCTATTATAGCTTCTTGCTGAGCCTTAGAGTAAACAGGAAGATTATTTGCTAGCTCACTATAACTCATTCCGTAAGAATCTATCATATCGCTATCCCAAACTCTATGCAAATTACTTCCATCGCCAAACCAACGTACCTGAATGTCATTTCCACCTTTATCTTCTCCTCTTCCAACATGCATCGGTTGATGTAAGTCTCCAATAAAGTGAATTAAGAGCTTCAGATAAAAAACTTTGTCTTCTTGAGTGGCGTTGTCGTCTTTTATAACACTAATACATTTCTCAATCCCCATTACTATATCCCCATTTTCACTAGGAGTAACATCTTTATAATCTTTATCAAAAGGGAAATTAACATAGTGCCAAGGGCTAAAACCTCTAAATCTTTTATCAGATTTAATATCATCTGCATAAGTAGCAACAATGGCTAGACTCTGCCCTCCTAACAACTTCTCTATCTTGCGTTTAGTGCTGTTTTTTATATGCTGCTGTGCAACTTCACCAACTACTCGGTGTCCAGTTTTACCCCAATATGGAGTATTTGCAAAAGATTGTTGAAAAAAAAGTATTGCTAGAATAAATATAAAACGCATGGTTATAAATTTTTGACAAAAATAAAACTCTTACCTTTAAGTAGATGTTAAATCTATGAATAGATTTATAATCTAACATCCATTATTAATATTCCTAACACTTTAGTACCTTTACAAATGGAAGTTAGCGTATATAATACGTTACGTTCTTCCCCCCAAAAAAACACAAGCTTATCTACTTAAATGCTAAATGAATTAAACATGTTTATACCAACACTAACAAACAATAAGTGATGAGATTAAAATATACCGTATTTTTTTCGGTAGTAGTTTGCTTCTTTAACCTTGGTTTTTCGCAAATCCCAGAGAATATAAAGAAAGAAGTTCAATATAGAGTTAATAATAAAATTAATCCTTCTATTGCGATTGGATTAGTAGATTCTACGGGAACTCATTATTATATTCAAGGCTATAAAGATGTTTCTAAAAAGCTAAAAGCAGATGAGAATACACTTTACGAAATAGGCTCCATAACCAAAACATATACTGGACTCCTATTAGCAAAATATACCATAGAAGACACTTTGACTCTTGAGGATCCTGTGAATAATTTCCTCCCTGACTCTATTAACCTTACTGATAAAAAAGGTGTAGAAGTAACCTTAAAAAATCTATCTACTCACAGTAGTGGATTACCAAGACTTCCGGGAAATATGGATCTATCAAATCAACTGAATCCCTATGCTTCTTATTCTAGAAACGATATGTTTTCGTTTTTAAGTCATTACATTCCTAGAAGCGTTGGTAAGAATTTCGAATATTCTAACCTTGGAGTAGGGTTATTAGGTGAAATACTATCTATCCACAAAAAAGAACCTTATAAAGAACTTCTAAAAAGAGAAGTCTTAGCTCCTTTAGGACTTAAAAATACTTATTTTACAGTTCCAGATCTTCAGCAAGAAAATTTCTCAAAAGGATATATTGTAGATCAAGAAGTTCCACATTGGAATTTTAAAGCTATAGCTGCAGCTGGAGGTTTACGTGCTAATATTAAGGATTTGGTTAAATACGGTAAAACTTATTTAAATCCTGAAAATCCATTATCAGAAGCTCAAAAAGTAGCTACTACACTACAATTTACAGATAAAGAAATGCAAAAGCATGGCCTTGGCTGGTTTATAAACAATAACAATGTGCTATTTCATGGTGGCGGTACAGGTGGCTTTAGAACATTTATAGCCGTTGATCAAAAAAATAAAAGAGTAATTGCAGTAATGACGAACTCTGGTTCTAGTCCTGCTGAAGATATTGCTGAATATCTGATAGATCCAAAAAATAACTCTTTAGATTTTGCTAAAGAGAGTGTTGAAATTACTCCTGAAGAGCTTACAAAATACGAAGGGAATTTTATAAACGATGGTCTAGGTCTAACTTATGATTTTCAAGTGGATGAAAAAGGACTTCTCAAAGCAAAACTCTCTGGGCAACCAGAATTTCCTATTTTCTATCAAGGAGATTTTACATTCTCATATAAAGTAGTAAAAGCTAAGATTGTATTTGAACATGATGAGAATGATACAGTTGTTGGGCTCACCCTCTTCCAAAACGGACAAGAAATACCATTTATAAAAACAACCCCTTAAACCACAAGGATGTATAAAATTATTTTTACTGATATCGATGGAACCTTATTAGGTCCACAAAGAGAGCTCACGCCTTTTACCATAGAGCAAATGCTTAAAGTAAAAGATAAGATGCCACTAATTATGGTATCTTCAAGAATGCCTAAGCAAATGCATCATTTACAAGAAGAGCTAGATATTATCGATAATCCTTTAATTGCCTTTAATGGAGCTTATGTTATTAAAGACAACGAAGTTATAAGTTCTACAGAAATTCCAGTTTCTATTATAGACCAACTCGTAGAATTAAATGAAAATGCTGGAGAAGATAGCATTCATATCAGTCTATTTAATGCTAACGATTGGTATGTAGATTGTATGGATTATTGGGCTCAAAGAGAACAGAGAACTACAAAAACTACTCCAGAAGTTAAAACAAATAGAGAGGTGGTTTCTCTTTGGAAAAAAGAAAATAAAGGAGCTCATAAAATTATGTGCATGGGTAAAAAACCACATATTGATAAGGTTTATGCCTTCTTGGAAGCTAATTTTAGTGATTCCATTCACCTCTACCGATCTAAAGATACCTACATTGAAATTGCAAGCAAAGAAGTTTCTAAACTTACAGGGATTAATGCTATGCTAGCGTGTTGCTACCCTGGTATAGAACTAGAAAATGCAATTGCTTTTGGAGATAATTATAATGATGTCGAAATGATTGGCGCTGTTGGCCTTGGTGTTGCTGTTGAAAATGCTCGCGATGAAGTAAAGCAAGTTGCAAAAGCCATTACTACACATCATAAAGAAGATGGTGTAGCCAAATATTTACAGAAACTTTTTAAATAATGTAACATTTAAGCAAAAAAGAAGTCTTATACACAAATTTATAAATGAAATATATGAAGAAGTTAGTCTTTACAATTTTTGCTGCGACCATCGTAGCCTGTACGCCTAAAGTAAACGACTTAGTTACCAGTGCACCTATTAAAGCATCTGTAGACCTTGTTAATGTTACTAATGACAAAGTACATGTATCGCTAGACCCAGGACGTTTTACTACTGAAACAATTAATTTTTACATTCCAAAAACGGTTCCAGGAACGTATAGCAATAATAATTACGGTCAGTTTCTAGAGAATGTTACTGCCTATGACTACGACAATAATAAAATGGAAATTTCTAGTGTTGACACCAATACTTGGAAGATTACAAATGCTACTGATCTAGATAGAATTGAATACGATGTAAACGATTCTTTTGATACAGAAACAGAAGTTGATGAGGCTGTATTTTCTCCAGCAGGAACAAATATAGAGGCTAACAAAAACTTCTTCCTTAACTTACATATGTTTGTTGGTTATTTTTCTGATCTTCAAGAAAGACCATACGAACTTACATTCACACATCCTTCAGGGTTTGAAGCTTCAACATCTTTACAAAAAGTGGCTTCTAAAAATGAAAAAGCAGATACAGATACTTTTATTGCGAATCGTTATTTTGAAGTTACCGATAACCCTATTATGTACTCAAGACCAGATTCAGAAACTTTCTCTGTAAATGATATTGAGGTAACACTTTCTATATACTCTCCAAATAAAGTGTATTCTGCAGCCAGCATAAAAATGGAAATGGAGAAAATGATGAAAGCTCAAAAGACTTTCCTAGGAGATATAAATTCTACAAAAAAATATCATATCCTTCTATTTTTAGGAGCTATGGGAGAAGGTGATCCTACAGGTTTCGGAGCTTTAGAACATCATACAAGTACAACGGTTGTTTTGCCAGAAACAATGCCAAAAGAAGCATTAGTAGAAACTATGACAGATGTGGTTTCTCACGAGTTTTTCCATATTGTAACTCCACTTACAGTTCATTCAGAAGAGATTCAATATTTTGATTACAACGATCCTAAAATGTCAGAACACCTTTGGATGTATGAAGGAGTTACAGAATACTTTGCAAATTTATTCCAGATAAATCAAGGGCTTATCGATGAGCAAGCTTTTTATGATAGAATTGCTGGAAAAGTTCAAAACTCAAAAAAATACAACGATGCACTTTCTTTCACCAAAATGAGTAAAAATGTTTTGGTAGAGCCTTATAAAGATGATTACGGTAATGTATATGAAAAAGGTGCTCTTATAGGGATGTGCGTAGATATTATTATCCGTGAACAAAGCAATGGTGAGAAAGGAATTTTATGGTTAATGAAAGAACTTTCTAAGGAATATGGAGAAGACAAACCTTTTAAAGATGATGAGCTTTTCGATAAAATCATAGCGCTTACTTACCCAGAAGTTGGAGATTTCTTTACCACTTATGTAATTGGAGACACGCCTATTAATTATGAAGATTTCTTAGGTAAAGTTGGATTGTCTTTTACTTCTGAAATGACTCCTACAGGTTTCTTTTTAGACGGACAAACTCCATATGTAGATGTAAACCCTAAAAACAATGAGATTTTCGTAAGAAATACAACTTTAAATTCTTCGATGATTGCTCTTGGACTTCAAGCTGATGATGTTATAAAGTCTGTAAACGGAAAAGAGTTTACTATAGAAGCAATTCGCGATGTTATTATTGGTTCTATGTCTTGGCAACCAGATACAGAAGTTACTTTGGTAATCGATAGAGACGGTGAAGAAAAAACGCTTAAAGGAAAAGTTGGAACGCCAACTGTAGAGAGTAAAAAACTTTCTAAAATGGAAACTACAAATTCCACACAAGATAAATTACGAGAAGCATGGCTTAAAGGCTAAACAATAACTTCTCAATTTATTAATGAACCCGCAAAGAATTATATTTTTTGCGGGTTCATTTTTTTTTAAAATCAAACTTTTCATCCTTTAAAAAACAATTATCCATAAGTCGCTTTAGGTGTATTAAAAAAATATTTCATATTAAAAACGTGCTGTTACCCCAATAAAATCAACACATTCTACATATTTATTATTTTTTTCAAAATTTCTTGTAACATTTTTTCTAGTAGCTACGTATAATACCCGTATACCCAATTCATTCATTTAAAACAATCAGGAGAGAATAGATGAGACAGCTCAAAATTACGAAGCAGGTAACCAACAGAGAAACCGCTTCCCTGGATAAGTATCTTCAAGAAATTGGTAAGGTAGATCTAATTACAGCAGATGAAGAAGTAGAATTAGCACAACGTATCAAGGCGGGAGACCAAATAGCCTTAGAAAAACTTACAAAAGCTAATTTACGTTTCGTTGTATCTGTTGCAAAGCAATACCAGAATCAAGGATTAACTTTACCCGATTTAATCAACGAAGGGAACTTAGGCCTTATTAAAGCTGCACAACGTTTTGATGAAACGCGTGGTTTTAAATTTATTTCTTATGCTGTATGGTGGATTCGTCAATCTATCCTACAAGCATTAGCAGAACAATCTCGTATTGTTAGATTACCATTAAATAAAATTGGTTCTATCAATAAGATTAATAAAACCTTTGCTTTCCTTGAGCAGGCGCACGAACGTGTTCCTTCTGCTGAAGAGATTGCAAAAGAATTAGATATGTCTATTAATGACGTAAAAGAATCCATGAAAAACTCTGGTCGCCATGTATCTATGGACGCACCTTTAGTAGAAGGAGAGGATTCTAATTTATATGATGTATTACGTAGTGGAGAATCTCCAAACCCAGATAGAGAACTTTTACACGAATCGCTTCGTACCGAGATCGAAAGAGCTTTAGAAACGCTTACCCCTCGTGAGGCTGATGTTATTAGACTTTATTTCGGATTGGCAGATCAACATCCTATGACTTTGGAAGAAATTGGAGAAACATTCGATCTTACAAGAGAGCGTGTTCGCCAAATTAAAGAAAAGGCTATCAGAAGATTAAAACATACTTCTAGAAGTAAAATCCTAAAAACCTATTTAGGTTAATCATATTACCTTATTTTTTTGTAATTTTAAGTTTCGACTATAAAGCTTACAAAGATATATACGGCAACAACAGTTTATCATAAACTGTTCGTTTTTTGATTGATGAATAAACTCCGGCTGATTACCGGAGTTTTTTAATGCCTTATTTTTGGTGTGCCCCTGAAAAAACAGGGTCGGGCTATTCGCTATATCTTTTAAAAAATACATTTTTAAAAGGATGTCGCTACTATCCCTCACACAAAATAGATTCCCAGAATCTAAAAGCATGTTAAGAGCTGCAAATCACCACTGCTATAAAATATATTTCCCGTATTTTTGTGTATATAAGAATCATTAATTACACACTTCATACCGATGAATAATAAATTAATAGCTCCTTCTATTTTGGCTGCCGACTTTGCCAATCTTCAACGTGACATAGAAATGGTAAATAACAGTGAAGCAGATTGGTTTCATATCGATGTTATGGATGGATTATTTGTTCCCAACATCTCTTTTGGAATGCCAGTTATAAAAGCCATTGCAAAGCATGCCAATAAAACATTAGACACGCATCTAATGATTGTAGATCCTGATCGTTATATTCAAGATTTCGCAGATTTAGGAGTTGATATTTTAACGGTACATTACGAAGCTTGTACACACTTACACAGAACAATACAAGCTATTAAAGCTGCAGGAATGCAAGCTGGAGTTGCACTAAATCCACATACAAGTATTAGTGTTCTCGAAGAAGTAATTAAAGATATTGATGTGGTTCTTATTATGAGTGTAAATCCTGGTTTTGGAGGTCAATCTTTTATTGAAAATACATACAAAAAAATATCACAATTAAAAGAGCTCATTTTAGCAAATAACGCCACTACACTCATAGAAATCGATGGCGGTGTAAATGGAGATAATGCTAAAAAACTTGTAGCTGCTGGTGCAGATGTTCTTGTAGCAGGAAGTTACATATTTGGAAGTGATAATTCTAAAGAAACAATTTCTGATCTGAAAAATAAAATTTCTTAATGAAGCATATAGAATTAATAATTGTAGGCGGTGGTCCTATCGGAATTGCATGCGCATTAGAAGCAAAAAAAAAGGGAATTGATTATTTAATCCTTGAGAAAGGTCCTATTGTAAATTCATTATTTAATTACCCTATGAATATGCAATTCTTCTCTTCTTCAGAAAAATTAGAGATTGACAATATCCCTTTTATAAGTACAGAAGCTAAACCAAAAAGGAATGAAGCTTTAGAGTATTACCGAAGAATTGTAGACGCTAACGACCTTAATATTCATCTTTTTGAAAAAGTAGTTTCCATAGAAAAGCAAGACAACGAACTGTTTAATATCACTACAGAAAAAGGAACTTACAGCGCAAAATATACAATTATTTCTACTGGATTTTACGACATACCAAACACTTTAGATGTTCCTGGGGAAGACTTACCAAAAGTGGCTCATTACTACAAAGATCCTCATTTCTATTCCATGCAAAAGGTAGCCGTTATCGGAGCTAGTAATTCTGCTGTAGATGCCGCTTTAGAATGTTACCGTAAGGGAGCAGATGTAAGTATTATTGTCCGAGGTCCAGAAATTGGAAGACGTGTTAAGTATTGGGTTAAACCAGATATCGAAAACCGAATAAAAGAAGGAAGTATAAAAGCTTTCTTTAATACAACGGTAAAAGAGTTTAAAGAGAACACCCTCACCCTTAATACTAGTGAAGGTGAAAAGGTAATTGAAAATGATTATGTTTTAGCCCTTACTGGTTACAAACCTAATTTTTCTTTCCTAGAGAAAATCGGAGTGAGCTTATCTGAAGATGGAAAATTTTATCCTCAGTATAATGAAGATACCATGGAGACTAACGTTAATAATTTATATCTCGCAGGTGTTATTTGTGGAGGTATGGATACACATCTTTGGTTTATTGAAAACTCTAGAATTCATGCTAAAATTATAGTACAAAATATCTTAAGCAAGAAAAATTAAGAGAAAATTATAATCTGATACTAGAATTCTGCCCATCCTTTTTTGTATTTTAATGGAGATGAGAGAAGAAGAATTAGAGAATAATTTGGAGACAACAAACAAAGTAATTCCCGAAAGCATAAAAAAAGAAACTTTGAGAGCTCTTAGTTTCTATCCAGAGTTAAAAGATGTTCCTATAGAGTTTAAATTCAAGGAAAAGCTACAGAAATCTTTTATGCAGGCACAGCCTGATTTTAAGACACTCCTCAGAAGTGCTAAAAAAAGAAAGTATATCATATTTATCAGTAGTAATTTTAATATTGAAGGAGAAGAGTTTAATATCCATAACGTCCCAAAAGATGTGATTATCGGTTGGATTGGGCATGAACTGGGGCATATTATAGATTACCTCAACCGTAGCAGCCTTAATCTGCTCATATTCGGAATTAAATATATTTTTATTGGGAAGCACATCCGAGAAGCCGAAAGAGCCGCAGATACATTTGCTGTTAGCCATGGTATGGGAGACTATATTTTAAATACTAAAAATTTTATCCTTAATAATACCAGCCTCTCTGAAACCTATAAAAATAGAATTAAAAATTTGTATTTATCTCCCGAGGACATTTTACAACTAACACAAGAGCTAAAGTAATTTATTGTTCAGCGACAAAGCTTTCCCAATCTTTAAACTTCTCCTCTCCCATTACACGCTCCATTTTTACTTGTCCGCCCTTCTTTTTATTACGTTCATTCCAAGCATGAAATATTTCTGGTTTTATAACTTCTACCATTACTCCTTTTAATGCTTTAGAACGCGCCACTTTATAGTTCTTATTTGCTTCCTTTAGAGCCTCATCAAGAGCGGATGCAATTTCCTCTTTATTCGTATTGTTATTTGGAGATCCAATATACCATTTATGGTAATATTCATTATCTATCTTAGTGGCTGCAATAGTAAACTCTGGAATCTCCATATCAAATTTATCTTCTATAATCTGAATGGCATCATTCATTTTATTAACCGATAATTGAGAACCTACTACATTTAAGAAAAATTTTGTACGACCCGTAATAATAATTTCTGCACGCTCTACATCTGTAAACTTTATAGTATCTCCAATTAAGTAACGCCACGCTCCAGAAACAGTAGATATTATAAGTACATACTCAACATCTTTTTCTACCTCAGTAATATTTATAGAGGGAGCATCTGCCACTAAAGATCCATCCTCATTAATATAATCTGGCTTAAAAGGAACAAATTCAAAATAGATACCGTTATCAAGCGATAACTTCATAGACTTTGTTTCTGGACGCTCTTGGTAAGCTAAAAATCCTTCTGAAGCTAAATACGTATCTATTATATTTATAGGATGATCTAGTAAAGCATTAAAGCTTTTTTTATAAGGACCAAAAGCAACTCCTCCCGTGGTATATACTTGAAGATTAGGCCAAATATCATGTATATTATCTACCTTATTATATTCTATCACCTTCTTCATCATCAGCTCCATCCAAGAAGGAATTCCACTTAAAGCGCCAATATCCCAATTCTTAGCCTCTTCGGCAATTTTTTGCACACGCTCATCCCAATCGTCAATCTGAGAAATCTCTACACCTGGTTTATAATAACCTCTAAACCAATAAGGGATATTGCTTGCACTAATTCCACTAATCTCCCCTTCTAAATGTCCATCTTTCTCTTTCAGCTTGGTAGAGCTCCCCAACATCATAATTGTTTTTTCGAAGAAATCTGCTGGAAGGTCAAAATTTGCTAATGCACCAACTTGCTTTATCCCTGTTTTTCTTATCGCATCCAACATCTCCTCAGTAACAGGAATACGCTTACTAGTTTTCCCCGTAGTACCAGAACTCAATGCATAATATTCTGGACTTCCAGGCCAAGTTAGATTCTCTTGCCCATCATGTAAAAACTTCCAATACTTATCGTTAATACTATTATAATCGTAGTAAGGAACATTAAGAGCAAAACTCGTTTCTATGGAATCAGATTCTAAAATAGTTTCAAAAGAGTGATCTTTACCAAATTTAGTTTCCTTAGCTTTCTCCAAGAGATGTTTTAAAACTTTATGCTGCTCTTTTGCTGCATTCTCTTCTGGAATAACACTATCTGCTAATTCGATAACTCCCTTTATTATAGAACCTACTATTGCCATATTATTTTTTCTTTGAAATTAACTTTTCTAGCATTAAAATTTATTAATAAAAAGATAAAATATTACAGCTATATATTTATTTGAAAACAAAAAAGCCGCTATAAAAGCGACTTTCTGTATGATTACAATTGTTTACTATTGAATAGAATCTTTAGCACCTTTATCCCAAGGAACCATTTCTGATTCATAGAAATTGATATTCTTCAATTTAAATCGGTTATAATGTTTCCCTAATCGGACTTTATAAGTATCCCATTCTCTTGATGAATCCTGAGACCATCCAATCTCTGCATAACCTAGTAAACGAGGTATTACCATATATTCAATATCGTCAATTGTTTCTAAAGTTTCTGCCCAAAGTGGAGCCTCTACTCCAACAATATCATCTTTTCCTACTCCTTCAACAAGAGTAGAAGGGTTCCAATCGTATCCTGTTTTCACATTTATAAGTCCTGCCCAACTAAGCCCTAAAGGAGAAATTGAATCATATTTCATATCCAAATAAGCTTTGGATGCTGGAGAGATTAATACTTTTGACCCTTGCTTAACTGCTTCTTGAGCGTTTTCTTTATTCGCCCAAAACTGTACAACAGTAGATTCTTTTAATTCAGCATGTCTAATTTCATCCCAACCAATTGGCGTTTTTCCATGCTTATAAACCATATCTTGGACACGAGTAACAAAAGGAATATAATCTTCTAATTCTGTAGAGTGAGACTCATCTCCACCTATATGAATATACTCACCAGGAGTAATTGCAATAATTTCTTTAATTACATCTTCTATAAAAGTATATGTAATCTCTTTATCTATACAAAACGAACTAAAGCCTACTTCTGTTCCTGTGTATAATTCTGGTGCTTTTCCATCACAATTTAATTCTGGATAAGAAGCTAATGCAGCATTTGTATGACCTGGCATATCTATCTCCGGAATAATAGTTATATATCGCTCTTGTGCATAAGCAACTATCTCCTTATAATCTTCTTGCGTATAAAAACCGCCTTCTCCGCCTCCTACTTCCGTACTAGCGCCGATTTCTGTAAGCTTTGGCCATGATTTTATTTCAATACGCCAACCTTGGTCATCTGTTAAATGCATGTGTAAAACATTTAGCTTATATGCTGCCATAAGATCAATATATCTCTTTACTTCATCTACAGTAAAAAAGTGTCTTGACATATCTAACATACTTCCACGGTAAGAATACTGAGGGTAATCTGTAATATTAACTCCTGGAATTACCCATCGTATATTTTTAATAACTTCTGGACTTGCAATTTCAGAAGGCAATAACTGTTTTAATGTTTGGATACCTCTATAAGCTCCAGCTGCTGTAGAAGCACTCAATGTTACAAGATTTTCATTCACATTTAATTTATAACCTTCTTCTCCTTCTACTTCCGAAGATATTTTAAAGACAATCCCACTAGCTACATCATCGGTGCTAGAAGTTGTTTTTAATTTAATACCACTTGCATTGGCTATTGTTTCTACAAAACTGCCTGCTACAGCCTTTAATGCTGCGTCATTATCAACATACAATACTGTACTTTCTGTAATTTCGAAAGTCCCTTCATTCTTTTCAACAGAAACAGGAGCTGGAATTAAACTTCTATCTTCTAAACTTGCTTGTGGTTTATTTGGCGTCGTACAAGCAAATAATAGAATCGCCAATGTTAAACTGGCATTTAGTAAAATGTACTTTTTAATATTTATCATTTTAAAACTTGGTAATTGGTTAGTAATATTTAATTATTTTTTTTCCTATTCCTTAAAAAAGTAAAACTTGACTTGAAAAAAGAATCGGTTTCAGTGATTTTAAATTATGTTTCCTTACTATTCTCTAATAAAACCTTTTAGTGTTTAGTTAATCATTAAAAAGGGAACATTAAAACTATCACTTTTATAATTATTGAACAAATTGTAAGATTCAAAATTAAGAATACAATAAAAATTTAATACTTACCCTACTTTTAGTGAAGTAAATAACTCACTCTCTTTATTTATTTATAATGAATTACTACTTTAGCGGGTTTAAGGTATTTCACTTTTCAATTCCTTTTTAATTGTCAATACATAATAAAAATATAAAATCTCAATTCGAGATACATTATACTGCACTCTGTAAAAAAGCATATTTTTACATAGAGGACATTGATGATGCCAAAGATATTGTACAGGAGGTTTTCTTGAAGTTACTCGACAAAAAAAACTTAAACGATATTAAAGATTTTAAAAGTTACCTTAATCGTTCTGTTGTGAATGCTTCTTTAAAATGGATAGCAAAACAGAAGAAAAAAAAGAAAATTGATCACACAATAGAAATCCAAAAAGGAACAGAATATTCTATTGAAGATAGTATCATTAAAGATGAATCTTCTACTATTTTAAACAAAGAATTAAATAATCTTCCTGAAAAGTGCAAAGAGATATTTGTTTTATGTGTTTTAGAAGATTTAAAATATCAAGAGGCAGCAGATACTCTAGGAGTATCTATAAATACTGTAAAGTCTCAAATAAAGAAAGCTTATAAAATATTGAGAAAGTCTGCTAATTATCACAGCTTTCTCTTTCTTTTACTGAATAAAAATCAGTAAAATAATAATTTCTTTAAAAAAAACTCCAATTGACGTCACCCTAAATTAAAGTTTTGGGATCCTAGTTATAAAAGAGGTCTTCTCTATTAAATATAACATGGATCAGATTAACGACATATTAATAAAAAAACTTCATAATAGACATACCGAAGAAGAAGAGCGTATGTTCAAATCGTGGATTCTTGAATCTAAAGAAAATAGCGATTTCTACAAGAAATTAAAGCGTTTAAAAAAAGAAAATGACTTACATAGAATAAATCAAATAGATACGGATAAGGCTTGGCAAGAAATTCTAACTAAGCATAGAGAAAAGAGAAAGTTAACAAATAAAATTGTTCTTAAAAGAGTTCTTGCTTCAGCAGCAGTTTTCATTGGAATTATCGCCTTAGGAATTAGTTATTACAATCTTAAACAAATTGGAAATACTCCTGAGGAACCTATAATCACCCTTCAAATAGGAAAAGGAAAAACCAATAATATTATACTTTCCGAACAAAAAGAAATTCTTAATCATGAAGGGGATGCTATTGCAAAAAAAGTAGGTTCAGATTTAGTTTTCCAGCCTATAAATAAAAAGGATTACAGTATAAATACAGTTCATGTTCCCAACGGAAAGACATTAAATATCATCCTTTCAGACAGCACTTCAATTCACATTAACGCTGGAAGTACTTTAAAATTCCCTACCAATTTTGAAAAAGACAAAAAGCGAGTTGTAACATTAGAAGGAGAGGGTTTCTTTAATGTAACAAAAAATAAAGAGCAGCCTTTTATAGTCAAAACAACTGCTTTAGATATAACTGTTTTAGGGACGCAATTTAATGTTAATGCTTATGCCAACAACCTCAATTCTAATATTGCGTTAATAGAAGGTTCAGTTAAAGTTAGTTCAAAAAATAAAAATATTAAAGGTATTCAACTAGCTCCGAATCAAACGGCAACATTGAATGTTGGTTCTAACAATATAGATGTTAAAAATGAAGATGTTTCTAAATACACTGCTTGGATTGAAGGAAAAATAATAATTGAGGCTATTCCATTTTCAGAAATAATAAAACAACTAGAGCGAAAATATAACGTCACCATTATTAATAATAATAAGGCGTTAGAGGATCAAAATTTCACAGCTTCTTTTGACATCGAAACTATTGATGAAGTTATGGAAGCATTTAAAATAAGTGTTCCCTTTGAATATAAAATTCAAGGAAAAGAAATAACGATTACAAATCCAGAAAAATAATAAACATGTAAAAGAAGAAATACAAACACAAAAAAACAGGAAATGTTGCAGCATCCCCTGTTTCACAAAAATTGTTCAGTCAAATTAGTCTAATAACCAAACATCACAAATGTATGAAAAATAGAACTTTCATAAGGCCCTATTGGTCTTATTCCTCTCAATTTTATTTAAAAATGAAGTTAACTATATTTTTTCTCTTAGCTTCTTTATTTACAGTAAACGCAAACTCATATGCGCAAAAAACAAGGATTGATTTAAATCTTAAAAATGTTAGTATTGAAACTGTACTTAAAGAAATAGAACAGAAAACAGATTTTAAATTCTTATATAATAATAATGAAATAGATACTCAAAGAGAAGTTTCTATTGATGTTTACAAGAAATCTGTTTCTGATATCTTAGATACTATTTTTAATAATAGTAATATCACTTACATTCTTAAGAAGAAGCAGATAGTTTTAAGGAAAAACACTTTTAAAAGCTCCTTCCTTTTTGATAAAATAGAGAATCTCCAAAATCAAGTATCTGGAAAAGTAACTGATGTAAACAACGTTCCGCTATTAGGGGTTACAGTAAAAGTAAAAGATGCTCCAATTGGGACGAGTACAGATCAAGATGGAAATTTTACCATTACTGCTAGTCAAAATGATGTATTACAGTTTACTTACATTGGTTTCGAAACCAAGGAAGTTAAGGTGAATAACGCCTCTACATTTAATGTAACCCTTAAAGAAGCCGTAGAAGCTATTGATGAAGTTGTTCTTGTAGGTTATGGAGAAGTAAAACGAGAAAATATTACTGGTGCTGTAAGTAGTGTTAAAATGGAGAGCTTTAGCAACCAAGCTCCAACAGTAAATGTAGAACAAGCACTTCAAGGACAAGTAGCAGGTCTTTCTGTAAGTACTCCAAACGGACAGCCTGGCGCTGCTTCTAAAATTAGAATTAGAGGTACTTCCTCCCTATCAGGTTCTAACCAACCGTTGTTCGTTATTGATGGAATTCCTGTAGTTCCTCAAAGCAACATTCCTGTAGGTGGAACCGAAGGCCAAAATCTGGGTAGAGAATTAAATTACCAAGGTTTAAGTACACCGATCGCTAATATAAATCCAAATGACATTGAATCTATAAGTGTTTTAAAAGATGCATCTGCGGCTGCAATTTATGGTTCTAGAGCAGCTAATGGAGTTATTATTATAAACACAAAAAAAGGATCTAAATACTCGAAACCCACAATTAATGTAGATGTTTCTAGCACGATACAAACTCCAAATACATTGGATGTTTTAAATGCAGATCAATATAAAGATATTTGGACAAGAGCCGTTCAAAACAGTAATGTAGATGATGCTTTTACAAAAAGTGTTTTAGATGGTTCTTATTTTGGAGATACAGAAACTAATTGGGAAGACGAACTAACTAACGGGATGGCTGTTTCTACCGACGCTAATTTAAGTGTCCGCGGAGGGAGTGAAAAATCACAATATTCTATTTCCCTTTCTGCTTTAAATTCTGAAAGCGGAATTCAAGGCGCAAGTAGTGAACGTTACACGCTAAATATAAACCTAAATAATGATATAACTGATTTTTGGAGGTTTGGAACCAGCTTACAAACATCCTATCTTAATCAATCTTCTGCAGATGGAGGTCTTGTAGATAGAATGTATACTTTCAGACCAGATGCTCCTATTTTTGATGAAGATGGGAATTATGCATATTCTGAAACTTCTAACAGCGAAAATCCTGTTGCTTTAGCACAAGCTAAAAATAAAAATAAAACTTTTCTTTTTCTAGGTTCTGTGTTTACCCAATTAGATTTAACGAAGGGATTGACTTTTGAAACCAGACTTTCCGCAAATTATAACAACGGAAATCAATATAGCTTTTATCCAAAATACACTTCTAGGGGAGGTTGGTTTAGATTTAGTGGAGATGGAGATGGATTTGCTCAAGACAGTAGGTCTACAAATACTATTCTACAATGGCAAAATACATTAACCTACAAGCAGACTTTTAATCAAAAGCATAATATTGATGCAGTTTTAGGAACCACTTTTGAGGAGATAAACAGCTCTTACAATAAAGCTTTTGGAACTGGATTTTCTAATAATGTTTTAAGCAATGTATCTAGTGCTACCGTTAGTAACGGAGGTGAATCCTATGAAGAGGGTTCAGGATTAGCTTCTTATTTTGGTAGAGTTAATTACGATTATAATCAAAAATACCTTATCACATTAACAGGAAGAGTAGATGGTTCTTCAAAATTTGCTAAAGAGAATAAATATGCTTTCTTTCCAGCAGCAGCAGCGGCGTGGAGATTATCTAATGAAGATTTTATAGCTAATAGCAATGTCATTGACGAAATGAAATTACGTGTTAGTTATGGATTAACTGGTCAACAAGACTTTGGTGCTTATCAATGGAGAACATTATATTCTACAGATGCTTATGCAAACGACCCTTCCACTGTTTTATCTCAATTAGGTAATGATCGATTAAAATGGGAAACTACGAAGCAGTTTGACTTAGGAATGGATTTTTCATTTTTTAAAAATGTAATTTCTGGAGGAATAGGATATTACTCAAAAAATACAGAGGATGTTATATTCCCTGTAAAAACTCCTGGAAATACAGGTGTAACATCTGTACTTGCAAATATTGGAAAAACGGAAAACAAAGGATACGAACTACTTTTGGACATTCGTCTTTTTAATAATCAAGATTTTTCATGGAATCTAAGCTTAAATGCAACAAAGAACACAAATACACTTACAGAAATAGGAGACGACTATAAAGATGATGACGGTTATATAGTTGGTTTCCCTGGTTTGGGAGGTGGACGTTTGCAAGAAGGAAGTCCTATTGGGCTTATTTATGGTTATGAAGCCGCAGGCATTTTTCAGAATCAAGCAGAAATCGATGCATTGAATCAAGCGGCTCCAAATGGTGTTTATCAGGAAGATGGAACTGCTCCTGGAGATTTAAAATTTAATGATATTTCTGGCCCAGATGGGATCCCTGATGGAATTGTTAATGACTTTGATCAAACTACTATTGGAAATTCTCAACCTGATGTATTTGGTGGATTCAGCAGTACTTGGAGATACAAAGGTTTCTCTCTTTCAGCTCAATTTAGTTACTCTATAGGTAATGAGTTAATGTGGTTTTCTCAATCAAGAGCAATCAATTTTACAAGCACCTATTTTAGTGAGAATAAAACAACTGAAGTTTATAATGCATGGACAGCAGAAAATCCTACAGATCAGCCAAGAATTGTCTATAAAGACCCTAATGATAATGATAGACTTTCTAGCTATTACGTACACGATGCATCTTATCTAAGATTAAATACACTAAACTTAAGATATACATTGCCTAGAAAAACAATAGATAGAATCAGTTTCATTAATTCTATATCATTTTATGGTATTGCTCAAAACTTATGGACACTAACAAATTATCCAGGAGCAAACCCAGAAGGAGGTACTCTATTTAATAATGATATTTCAGGATCTGGGAGAGATACTAATAGATTTCCTCCACAGAAATCTTTCACTCTAGGCGTAAATATTGGTTTCTAAAAAAAATATTATGAAAAAAGTACTATATATAACAATACTAGCAATTAGATTAACGGCTTGTAATTTGACAGATTCTATAGATCAAGATCCGCCAAATAATTTAGTTCCAGAAAATGTAGTAACAAATGAAGATGATGCTAAAGCACTATTAAATGGTGCTTATAGCCAGATCATATCATATACAAATTCTTCTTATTATATGTATTCTGAAATAATTCCGAGTGCATTAATAGGTTCTATGACAATAAATTCTAGTTCAGACGAAGAGATTTTCGATAATGATATTCTTGCTGAAAATGCTACAGTAAGGAACTTCTGGAGCATTTTTTATAGCGTGATTGATGCTGCAAATAATACAATTGCAAACACAGAAAAGTTAAGTAACGATCTTATTACTCCAGAAGCAAAAAAAGAAATTATTGGAGAAGCTCATTTTCTTAGAGCAATGGCTACTTTTGATGCATTACGCTATTTCGGACAATTTTATGACTCTAGTAGTAATCTAGGAGTGATCCTAAGAACAGAACCTGTAAACTTTGTTACTAGAAGCATAAAAAGAAGTTCTGTACAAGAATCTTACAGTCAGATATTGTCAGATTTAGATTATGCAATTTCTAATGCTCCTGACTTTACTGTTTCTTACAGAGGTTCAAAAACAGCTGCAAAAGCCTTAAAAGCAAGAGTTTTATTGTATAACGGGCAATACAATGAGGCTGCAAACATAGCAGATCAAGTAATAAATGAGGGAACTACTTCTTTAGAAACTAACTTCTCTGATGTTTTTGATAAAGGCTATAATGCTTCAGAAAATATCCTAGTAACTTTTAGAGATTCCGAATCTGATAATGATGAGAATAATAGAAAACGATTTTACGCTGGGCGTGTTGCTGATGGATGGTTTACCGATCTCATGGAAAATGATCCTAGAAAAGAGGCCAGCTATAGTGGTACTACTGTTTTAAAAACTAATAATGAAAATAGTTTTCGTCCAACATTCTTTATCCGTTTAGCAGAAATGTACCTTATAAAAGCTGAAGGTATTTCCAGAAGTACTGGTGATGTTGAAGCCGCAAAAATTCCTTTAAACAAAATTATAGAGAGAGCAGATGCAGATTTATCTACTGCTACCTCTATTGAAGAACTCAATGATAACATCTTTAACCAATATATTAAAGAGATGGCCTATGAAAATGGATCTGATTGGTTTGCAGCAATACGATTTGAAAAAGCTATGGATTTAAAACCTTCTATAACAAGTGTGGATCAATACATTCTTCCGATCCCTACAACAGAAATAGAAGGGAATGAATTTCTTACACTTGCAGATCAAAATCCAGGTTACGAATAAGCCGTTATCACTATAAAACTTATCAATAATTTTTAGATAAACATACATAAAAATCTTTATTTATTTGAATAACAGTATTACATCCTTAAGGAAATATATGCCTTAAGGATGGAAATACTAAAGAAAATTTAAAAATGAAAATACTACAAATACTATTTATATTATACTGTGGAGTTTGCTTTTCACAGGACACGAAAACATTCAATAATTCTGATTTAAGTACTCCGTTACCAATGGATCCTTCAATTAAAACAGGTACTTTGGAAAATGGTTTAAAATATTATTTAAAAAAGAATGTTAAGCCTGAAGCAAAAGCAGAATTAAGACTCGTTCTAGATGCAGGTTCTATCCTAGAAGATGAAAACCAATTAGGACTCGCACACTTTATAGAACATATGGCTTTTAATGGTACAAAATCTTTCAAGAAAAATGAATTAATCGATTACTTACAAAGTATAGGAGTTCAGTTTGGAGCAGATCTAAATGCGCATACTAGTTTTGATGAGACAGTATACAAATTAACTGTTCCAACAGATGATGAAGCTATTTTTGACACAAGTTTAGATATATTAAGAGATTGGGCAGACGGGATCACACTAAGTGATGATGAAATAGACAAGGAACGTGGTGTTGTTGCTGAAGAATTAAGAGCAAGAAACAATGCAAACTCTAGGATGTATGACAAAACAATTTCTGTAATCACTAATAATTCTCGCTACTCAAAAAGACTGCCTATCGGTTCATTAGATATTATATTGAATGGAGAACATAGTGCCTTAAAAAATTTCTATAAAGATTGGTACAGACCAGATTTAATGGCTGTTATCATTGTTGGAGATATTGATATTGATAAAACAGAAAGAAAAGTAAAGTCTTTATTTTCAAAAATCAAAGAAGTTAAGAATCCAAAAAAGCGAACACGTTATACCATTGAAGATAATAGTGCTACAACCATAAAAGTTGTAACTGACAAAGAGGCTAAAAGCACAAGTGTCTCCTTTTATTATAAGGAAGAAAAAGAAGCTGTTTCCACTCTAGAAGATTACAAAAATGACATCATAAAACTCCTTTTTACAGGGATGTTAAAACAACGATTAGATGAATTAGAACTTGCTGAGAACACTCCTTTACTTTCAGCTACTGGTGGAATCGGTAATTTTTTAAGCAATAAAGATGCATATTACTTAAAAGCAATCTTAAAAGAAGAGCAGATTAACGATGGTATTTCCATACTATTACAAGAAAATGAAAGAATAAAACAGCATGGCTTTAAAGCAACTGAGTTGGAACGCTACAAAAAAGCGCTTATAAATAATGCTAAGTTATTTCGTAAAGAAGCTGGAAAGATTCCTTCTAAGCTTTATGTTGAAGAGTTAATAGATAATTTCACTGATAACGAACCTGTTTTAAGTGAAAATTTCAGATATGAATTTTACCAACATATATTACCTACAATTTCTATTAATGATGTAAATGAGATTGCTGACTTTTGGATTCAGAATAAAAATCTAACTATAATTTTAAATGCTCCTGAAAAGCAAAATCTTGAGCTACCTACTGAAAATGATATTTTAGGATTACTAGAAACGTCAACTTCAAAAGAAATTGAACCTTATGTAGATACATTAGGAGATGTAAAGCTGAAAGCAAAAATCGTTGATTCTGGAAAAGTAACAGCTTCCAGTTACAATGAAAAAATTGATGTTACTACTTGGGAGCTAAGTAATGGCGTAAAAATCATATTAAAGCCTACCGAATTACAAAATGATCTCATCTCGCTTAGAGGTTACAGACAAGGGGGAAGTTCTATTGCTCCAGATGAATTATATGTGTCTGCGAGACAAGCCAGCAACATTATCGGTAATAGTGGTGTGGATGGAATTTCAAACATCAATCTAGAGAAACTAAATATGGGAAGAACGGTTTCTGTTACTCCTTATATAAATTATTATGATGAATTATTTTCTGGAAGCAGTACTTCTGAAGAGTTAGAAAGAATGCTTACACTTATAAATCTTTACTTTACCGCACCAAATAAAGATGAAAAAGTATTTAATACCTCTAAAGAGAGAATGCTTGCTTCTATTAAAAATGATAGTCTGAATCCTGATACTGTTTTTGATAATGAAATCAGTAAAATAATGACTAATAATGATTTAAGATCTATTCCACTTTCTGAAAAACAAATTAATGAAGAATTAAAGCTGGAAGAATCGTTTAACTTTTACAAAGAGCGCTTTTCAAATGCTAATGGATTCACGTTTATTTTTGTTGGTAATTTTGATATCGATACCCTAAAACCAATGGTTTTAAAATATCTAGGAGGCTTACCTTCGGATTTAAAAGAACAACAATCGTGGAGAGATATCGGTTTAAGAAGAATTACAGGAAAGCATAGAAAAGTTATCACTAAAGGAACAGAAGATAAGTCTAAAGTAGATATCCGATTTACTGGAAAACTTGATTATAATTTAGACAATCAAATGCAAGTTTCTCTTTTAGGAAAACTTCTAAAGATAAAACTCACCGAAGAGTTAAGAGAAAAAATGTCTGGAGTATATGGAGTTCAAGTTTCTGGATATGCAACAGACCGCCCTTATGATTGGTACCGAATGAATGTAAGGTTTACATGTGATCCTGAAAACAGAGAAGCCTTAATTGATAAAGTACATGAGGTTATAAAAGATATACAAGAAAATGGGGCTTCAGAAAAAAATGTAGCTAAAATTAAAGAAGCTGAACTTAATATTACTAAGGTAGCACTTAAAAGTAACAGTTATTGGGTAATGAAGTTAAGAAGTGCCGATGAATATGGATGGAATCCAGAAGAAATATTAGATTATGAAAAACGATATGATGTAATTACATCTGATTATTTCAAAAAAGCAGCAAACACCTATTTTGATTATTCTAACTATGTGGAATTTATTTTAATTCCTGAAAACTTAGAAGAATAATAAGAATCTTTCTATAAAAACCTCCACTTGTTTCTTTTTAATAGTATAGAAACTCGTGGAGGTTTTTTACATAAATTTCCCTGTAAAGTTATTCTTTACTCCTTATCATCTCTAAAACGGAACCATTCATATTCTTTGGAGCATCCTCTACACCTAAAATCTTTAAAATTGTAGGAGCTACTTGGTTGCTATACAATTGCTCTTCTATTTTAACTTCACCTAGTGCAGACGCATTTTTCCCAAAAGCTAAAATCCATACTTCGTCTGCTCCATTAATATCACTTCCATGACTTTTCCATGTTTCTAAAGGATGTGTTCCACGACCATGGTCTGTAGTAATTATAAAGGTTGTGTTGTCTTTATAAAATTCATCCTCTTGTGTAAACTCCCATAAATCTTTAATAAAAGAATCTGTAGTATGTGCTGATTTCAAATATGCTTCGTAATCTCCATCATGAGCAAAATCATCAGTTTCTCCATAAGCTACATAAACTATTTTAGGATGCTTACTTTTCATATATTCTTTAGCAAAATGATGTGTAAAGGCATCTAAACGAACAGTTCCCCATGGGCTAGGTATTTCTGACTGTAATTGGTTTAAAAACTTTTCCCTATCAGTTAAATCTCCTTCAGCATTTCTAAACCCCGCATTTACGGGAACACCGCTTCTCTTATCATTAATTATATATGGGAATACATCCCAACTTCCAAAGGCAGCTACCTCCCCTTTAAAATCATTTGTGCTATTTAATAATTCTAAAATGGTAGTATTTGGATTGTAGATTTTGTCATTGCTTTTTATGTTTTTATCATCAGCATTACCTGTTAAAATCTCATTGTAGCCAGGGTAAGAAAACCACATTGAATTTGTTAGATTCACTTTACTCCCCTTATCTCTATTACCATGAAGCTGTCCGTTTTTAGCTACATAATCCCATAAAAAAGGAAATAAAGCTTCTCTACGTAGCTTTGGAGTATTCTCCCAAAACATTTTTTTTAAACCTTCTGTGTTACTAACGTACGCTTTATTGTTTACCAACTTCTCGTCTGCACCTGTAAATAATTCTTGCCAACGGAGTCCATCTAAAGTAATTAATACTATTTTTTGTTCTTTCTCTTGTGCAAAAGTAAAAGTTGCTATCAGTAAAAACAGTAAAGTTATTTTCTTCATAAGGTTGGTTTTATTTCTTGTTTTAATACCAGCTAAAATTAATAAGTTATGAACAAATAAAACTATTAATCAGAATTAAAAAAGGCAAGTCAAAAAATGACTTGCCTTCTTAAAGTGACCGCGAAGGGATTCAAACCCCCAACCCTCAGAGCCGAAATCTGATGCGCTATTCAGTTGCGCCACGCGGCCTTATCTTTGTTTTTAAAAATTCTCTTCCAGACCCAGATTTAAAATATCGTTCTCTAGTTATAGCCAATTCCCGCGTATTAAACTCCTCATAATAAACCAAAACCCATGGTTTATATCCTTTAGTTGATTTAGTTTTTCCTGAATTATGCTCTCTTACTCTCTCTTCAAGTCTGCTCGTATGCCCTTTGTACAACCTACCATCAAACCCACTTCTCAAAACATAAACGTAATAAATCATAATTCAAATTTTGCGCCCTGCCTGCCGGCAGGCAGGTATTCAGTTGCGCCACGCGGCCTTATTTTTGTTTTTAAAAATTCTCTTCCAGATCCAGATTTAAAATATCGTTCTCTAGCTATAGCCAATTCCCGCGTACTAAACTCCTCATAATAAACCAAAACCCATGGCTTATATCCTTTAGTAGATTTAGTTTTTCCTGAATTATGCTCTCTTACTCTCTCTTCAAGTCTGTTCGTATGCCCTTTGTACAACCTACCATCAAACCCACTTCTCAAAACATATACGTAATAAATCATAATTCAAATTTTGCGCCCTGCCTGCCGGCAGGTATTCAGTTGCGCCACGCGGCCTTATAAATTATGGTTTATTCCTAGCTTAATCTACTTTTTACTACTGTAGAAATCGTTTTTCCATCTGCTTTTCCTGCTAATTCTTTTGAAGCCATTCCCATTACTTTCCCCATATCTTTCATTCCTTCAGCTCCTGTTTTAGCAATAACTGCATCAACGATTACGGCAACTTCTTCTTCACTTAGTTGTTCTGGTAAGAACTTTTCTAAGATTGCTGCTTCTGCCATTTCAGGTTCCGCTAAATCTGCTCTTCCTTGCTCTGTATATATAGCAGCGCTATCTTTTCTTTGTTTTACAAGCTTCTGTAATAGTTTTATTTCATCTTCTTCAGACATTCCATCCTTACCACCAGCACTTGATTGTGCCAATAACAATTCAGATTTTACTGATCGAAGTGCTGTTAAAGCTACTGTATCCTTTGATTTCATAGCAGTTTTCATCTCTGCCATTACCTTGTCTTGTAAACTCATAATTGTACTGTATTTACTATTATTTACGCTGTGCGAAGATAAAAAAATAACCCGAAACCTTTTTAAAAGATTTCGGGTTTTAAATTATTAGATTTTTAAAAACTAATCTACATTATCATGCAGAAAAGAATTATTGCTTCTCAATTGTGTTTCTTCATTGCTATCAGTTCCTACACTCATACGAGAAGATTGACTATCAGATCTTCTATCTTCAAGGTCAATTCCCATACGTTTATAAGCTGGTTGCTTTTCAATTTCTTCAATCTTAGAAGCATTGTTATGGAATTTGTAGTTAAAGTCCTTTAACTTACGTCTACGCTCTTCTGCTCTATTTCTTAGGCTATCTTCAATAGAGCTATTCATAGGATCCACCTCTTCATCTGCAGCTTCCTGTTGCGGTTGTTTTTCTTCTACAACTTTTTTCTGAAAAGCTAATTCTTGCTCTACCTTCTCTACCTTTTTCTCTACAGGTTTTGCGCTGTTCATCTGGTCTTCAATCTCCATATAATCATCTAAACTATAACGCTTAGTTCCTCCTTCAGAGACTTCAGTAACGGGAACAACCTCTACATGATCATTCACTTCAACATCATTCACACTATCAGAGAAATCAAAAGTAACCACATGCTCACTTTCACTTTCCTCTTGACTGTCTTCATTTAAAGGCATATCAAAAGGCAATGCTGTTTGCTTTTTTGGTGCAGCTCTCAAAACCTCAGGATCAACTACATCAATATCTTTAATTTGAGATGTCGTATCGATAATTACAAAGTCATCATCGTTTTCTAATGTTACTTCATCATAAACAACATTAATGTTTTTTATAAGCTCTGATGTTGGAATTAACTCCATATCATTTTTAGCTTGAGGCTTCACTTCTGGCTCCACATCATCTTCAACAAGAGTATGCTTTACAACCTTTTCTGGTTTTGCTTCTACTTCTTGTTCATTTGAACTAAAAAACTGCTGCTGATTATTTTTAGGGGTTAAATCATGCATTGCTTTTTGTTCATCTTCTAAAGTGTGGATTATTTTTTTTGCTTCAGTATTAACAATTTCATGCTGTTGTTCAGCGTCGAAACCCGTAGCAATAACTGTAACAGCGATAGCATCTCCTAAACTTTCATCTTCACCAACTCCCATAATGATATTTGCATTATGTCCAGCTTCATCTTGAATATGATCATTAATTTCTCCAATCTCATCTAGGGTAATTTCATCAGCACCAGAAACAATAAGTAGCAATACGTTTTTAGCACCTGATATTTTGTTGTCGTTTAATAACGGAGAATCTAACGCTTTCATAATAGCCTCTTGTGCACGGTTAGCTCCAGTAGCAGTTGAAGATCCCATTATTGCAGTTCCACTATTTGAAAGTACTGTTTTAGCATCACGTAAATCGATATTTTGCGTGTAGTGATGTGTTATCACCTCTGCAATACCCTTTGCCGCAGTTGCCAATACTTCGTCCGCTTTAGAGAAACCAGCTTTAAAACCAAGGTTTCCGTATACTTCACGAAGCTTATTATTATTAATCATAATTAGCGAGTCTACATTCGCACGAAGCTTTTCTACCCCACGCTGCGCTTGCTCATTACGCATTTTCCCTTCAAACTGAAAAGGAATTGTAACAATACCAACAGTTAATATGTCCATGTCTTTTGCTAGCTTAGCTATAACTGGTGCAGCTCCTGTACCAGTTCCACCACCCATTCCTGCGGTGACAAAAACCATTTTAGTATTGGTATCCAACATAGATTGCAGTTCTTCTAAGCTTTCTATAGCTGCATTTTCACCAACTTCTGGATTGGCTCCTGCACCAAGTCCTTCTGTTAATGAAACCCCTAACTGCACCTTATTTGGTACGCCTGTATTTTGTAACGCCTGTGAGTCTGTATTACAAACTACAAAGTCTACTCCGTTTATACCCTGCTGAAACATGTAATTAATTGCGTTACTTCCGCCGCCTCCAACGCCAATAACTTTAATTACATTACTTTGATTCTTTGGTAAGTCGAATGAGATGTTCCCTAAATCTGTTGTGCTACTCATAATAATTCTTTTTTACCCTAATTTTTTCTATTTACTACTTTTTTGAATATTTTTTAAGATGACCTTTATAGCGTTGGTTTACTACTCTGCGTTATCTAAAAAATCTTTTAATTTTTCTGACCACTTTTCGAGAAACGATTTCCGTTCTACTGGCGGTTCAGTTGGTTGGGGCTCTGTATTTATTTGCGGTTCTTCTATTTGTTCTTGCTCTATTTGCTCTTCCTTAATGGCTTCTTTTTCTTTTTCTATTTTTAAAGCTCCATTTTTCTTTTGCTGCTGAATGGCATTCATAACCAAACCTACAGCAGTTGCATAAACAGGACTTGCCACTTCAGCATCAGAATCTCCTGCTAGATGTTCATTAGGATATCCTATTCTAGTATCCATACCCGTGATGTATTCTACCAGTTGCTTTAAGTGCTTTAGCTGACTTCCACCTCCTGTTAAAACGATTCCAGCTATTAATTTTTTCTTTTGATCTTCATGCCCATAATTCTTGATTTCCATATAAACCTGCTCTACAATTTCCACAACTCTTGCATGGATAATTTTAGATAAGTTTTTTAAGGTTATCTCTTTAGGCTCTCTACCTCTTAAACCAGGAATAGAAACAATTTCATTATCCTTATTTTCTCCAGGCCAAGCAGATCCAAATTTTATTTTTAATAACTCTGCTTGCTTTTCTATAATTGAGCATCCTTCTTTAATATCTTCAGTAACAACATTTCCCCCAAAAGGAATTACTGCAGTATGCCTAATTATACCATCTTTAAAAATAGCTAAGTCTGTAGTACCACCTCCTATATCTATCAATGCTACTCCAGCCTCTTTTTCTTCTTGACTAAGAACTGCATTTGCAGCAGCAAGAGGTTCTAATGTAATTCCAGCTAAATCTAGTCCAGAACTTTTTACACATCTTCCTATATTTCTAATAGAAGACACTTGCCCAACAACAACATGGAAATTCGCTTCTAAGCGACCTCCATACATTCCTATTGGTTCTTTTATTTCAGCCTGTCCATCTACTTTATATTCCTGAGGAAGCACATGTATTATTTCTTCTCCAGGTAACATTACAAGCTTGTATACTTGATTACATAATTTATCTAAATCAACCTCACTGATTACCTCTTCAGAATCTGGTCTTGTGATATAATCACTATGTTGTAAACTTCTTATATGCTGACCAGCAATCCCTACCACGCAATCGTGTATTTTTAATCCAGAAACACTTTCTGCTTCTTGAACAGCTTGCTGTATAGATTGAATAGTTTGAGTAATATTATTAACGACACCTCTGTGTACTCCCAAACTTTTGGATTTACCAATACCTAAAATTTCAATCTTTCCATAGTCGTTTTCACGACCTATCATAGCCACTATTTTAGTGGTCCCTATGTCTAATCCTACCGCGTATTTAGTATTTTCCATAACTTATTTTTTGGTACACACCACTTGATTATCAAAACTAAGGTTAACAGTTTTATAACTATCTAAAGTTTTATCATGTAACCCCTTCTGATAAAAAGCTTTAAAATTATTGAACTTAGATTCTAAGTTCGCTACCTCACCAAGGTCTACAATAAAACCTTCGGTTCTTAACTTCAATTCAAAATGCTTATTGTTCTGATGAATTCCTATAATATTTTTTTTCAGAAACTCATCGAAATATATAAACATAGCCAACTCATAGAGCTTTGGCATATTATTTTTTACATCTGTACCAGTTATCAACGGCACTCTAGCTGAATGCACCGGAGATAATGGCATCGATTTACCCTCTATATCTATATAAAATGGCTGATTCGCTGCTACTCGCCCTATTGGCGTGCGCTGCCGAATTTTAGCTCCAATTTGCCCTGTTACAGATACATACACATCTGCTTCTTGTACCATTGCATTAGCAATCAGAGACTTCTCTATAGTATTCAAAGCTAATTTTTCTTTTCGTACGCCCGTAAGGGTATCTGGATTTTGTATCAACAATTTATTAACCGTATTTCGAGTGATATAATGACCATCGTTATTTAAAAATTCGATGTTGCAATTAGCACTCAATTCACGGTTTTCATTCCTTGTATTCGAAAACGAATACAAGAAAATCAATGCGAATAGCACAACAAATATTTTTATATGGTTAACATATTTTTTCACTTAACGCTTTTTTTATGGTATTAACTTCTAGTCCAATATCTCCTGCTCCTAAGGATAAGAAAACTTGCGAATCGCTTTTTCTCAACACCTCAGTTAAATCTCTTTTTTCAACCTTTTGCTTGTTATCACTGGAAATCATTTCCAACAACCAATCGGCAGTAATTCCTTCAATAGGTTTCTCTCTAGCGGGGTATATGTCTAATAAAATTATCTCATCAAAATTGGCTAAGCTCTTTGAAAATTCGGGGGCAAAATCTTTCGTTCTTGAAAAAAGATGGGGCTGAAAGATTACAGTTGTTTTTTTATTTGGGTGTACACTTTTTACGGCTTCATAAACAGCATCTATTTCTGTTGGATGATGCGCATAATCGTCTATATAAATAAGATCTTCTTGATTTATATGATAAGAAAATCTACGTTTTATTCCTTTAAAAGTGGCAAGGGCTTCAGCAAGACGACTTAGAGGGGTGTCTATAGTAGTCGCCATTGCTAATGCTGCCAATGCGTTTAACAAATTATGATTTCCTGGCTTGTTAAACCTCACTCCTCTAACATGTTCTGTGGGAGTCACTAAATCGAATAGGTAGGTTGAGTCTGTTATTGTTAGATTTCTAATTGAAAAATCAGAATTATCCTCTATACCATAAGTAATTCCATTAATTGGCAATCCACTTTTCACAAAAAGCTTCCCTCCTGGTTTTACTTTCTCAGAAAACGCTACAAAAGTTCGTTCCATCTCCTCCTTATCTCCATAAATATCTAAATGATCTGCATCTATTGAAGTAATACATGCTACCGATGGAGAGAGATGTAAGAAAGAGCGATCAAATTCATCCGCTTCTACTACGGTAAATTCATCTCCTTCTATTAAAAAATTACTATTAAAGTTTTCAGAAACACCTCCTAAAAAAGCTGTAATTGGTGTTCCTGTTTCTTTTAAAATATGTGCTAAAATCGCACTTGTTGTTGTTTTTCCATGTGTTCCAGCTACAGCAAAGCAGTAAGAGTCTTTTGTTATCAGTCCTAAAACTGCTGCTCGTTTCTGAATATTAAATCCATTTGAAACAAAATAACCATACTCGCTATTATCACTTGGAACTGCAGGTGTATAAACAACTAATGTGTTTTCTATATTTTTAAAATCAGCTGGGATATTCTCTATTGCATCATCATAATGAATTGCAATTCCCAACGCTGTTAATCCACTAGTAATCTCACTAGTAGTTTTATCATATCCAGCAACTTCCTTTCCTATGAATTTAAAATAACGTGCTAAGCCAGACATGCCAATGCCGCCTATGCCCAGAAAGTAAACGTTATTTATTTTATTTAAATCCATTTTCAACTTGTTAAGCTGTTTTTTTAATTATTTCATCAATAGCATCAACGATGTCTTTTGTTGCATTAGGTAATGCTAACATCTTAAAACTATTTCCTATTTTTTTCTGTTCTTCTTCTGAATTCCATACTGATAAAAACTTAGCTTCAAAATCAGTATCTAAATCAGTTTCTTTTACTAATAAAGCCGCATCTTTACTTACTACTGCCGCTGCATTTTTTGTTTGATGATCTTCAGACACATTTGGAGAAGGAATAAAAATAACAGGCTTTCCTACTATAGCTAATTCCGAAACCGATATTGCACCCGCTCTCGATATAATTACATCTGCTGCTGCATAGGCTAACTTCATATCATTTATAAAAGCATTAACTTTTACAAAGTCACTCTCATATTTTTTATATTCATCATAATACAGCTTTCCACATTGCCATATTAGTTGTACGTTATTTTCTTCAAAAAAGTTTAGCTCTTTTTCAATCAGCTGATTAATTCTTCTCGCTCCTAAACTTCCTCCCATGACAAACAGCGTTTTACGTTTTTCAGAAAGATTAAAAAATTTAATTCCCTCTAACTGTTTATCTCCTATCTGTAAAAGATCTTGCCTTACTGGATTTCCAGTTTTTACAATTTTTTCAGCTGGAAAAAAGCGCTCCAAATTATCATAAGCAACAAATATTTTTTTCACATCTTTTGCCAACCACTTATTTGTAATTCCAGGAAAAGAATTTTGCTCTTGTATCACACAAGGAACACCTTTCCCAGAGGCTGCTTTAAGCAATGGACCGCTAGCAAATCCTCCTGTACCGATAACTACATCTGGTTGAAATGATTTTACAATCTTTCTCGCTTTCCAAATACTACTAATCAGCTTAAAAGGGAACATTAAGTTTTTTAATGTTAGCTTACGCTGTATTCCTGAAATCCATAATCCTTCAATCTCATAACCCGCTTGAGGCACTTTCTCCATCTCCATTCTATCTTCTGCACCTACAAAAAGGAACTCTGCATCTGCATACCTATGCTTTAGCTCATTTGCTATAGCAATGGCAGGATAGATGTGACCTCCTGTTCCGCCTCCCGATAATATGAATTTATAATTGCTCACTTAAAATATCTAATGGGTTCTGATTATCTATTGCTTCTTTCTCTTCAATTTCTTCTAAATCCTCTTGACGCTTTGCACTCACACTTAGAATAATACCTATTGCTAAACATGTCATCCAAATAGAGGTTCCTCCACTACTAATTAGCGGAAGTGTTTGCCCTGTTACTGGAAATAACTCGACTGCTACTGCCATATTTATAAATGCCTGCACTACAATTGGCAAGCCTGCAGCTATAACCAATAATTTTCCGAATGTAGATTCCGATTTATGTGCTACAACCACAATTCTAAATAGTAGAAGTAGATACATAAATATAATTACGAAACCACCTACAAGGCCATATTCTTCAATGATGATAGCATATATAAAATCTGATGAGCTTTGAGGTAAGAAGTTTTTCATCACACTCTTTCCTGCTCCCAAACCAACAACACCTCCTGTTGCGATTGCTATTTTTGCTTTCTCGATTTGGTAATCAGCTTCTGTATCTTCATCATTTGTAAAATTATCAATCCTGCTTATCCAAGTATCAACACGGTTTGGAAAGAGACCTGGAAATGCTTTTGCAGTTAACACAAACATCGTAAGCCCTAATATACCTGCACCTATTACTCCTAACAGATATTTCCAAGGATACCCTCCTAAGAAACATAAAATTAAAACCATTAAAAAGATAATAGCTGTAGTAGAAAAGTTAGCTGGTAAAATTAAAACCAACACTATAAAAACTGGCAACCATAACGGCACAATAGTCTCTTTAAAAGTTACCGTTCTATCTTTTATTTTTGCTAAATACCTAGCTACATGTACTAAAAGTACAATAGCAGCAAAAGTAGATGTCTGAAAAGTAATTCCTACGTAAGGAACTTGTATCCACCTACTTGCATTAGCTCCACCAATCATCGTTCCTTGAGCTAACGTATAAAGCAATAACAGTATTACAATCGGCATCGCTAAAATCGACAATGCCTTGAAATATCTGTAAGGTATTTTATGTACAGCATATATAACTCCGATACCTAAAAGAAGCAAAACAGCATGCTTTAATAAGTACCCAAAGGTAGTACCGCTACCAACCACATACACTAAGTTTGTACTGGCGCTATATACTGGTAAAAAAGAAAATAACGCTAGTATGGCCACTACGGCCCATATAGCTTTATCTCCCTTAATATTTTTAAATAATTGCTGCACTATTTCTTTTTATAATTCTTGAACTGCCTTTTTAAACTGATCTCCACGATCTTCATAATTTGTAAACAAGTCGAAAGATGCACATGCTGGAGATAATAAAACTGTATCCCCTCTTTCTGCTACTTCTTTACTCATATTTACTGCATCTTTCATAGATGTAGTTTCCACAACAAAATCTACAACACCACCAAAAGTCTCTATGATCTTAGCATTATCAAGACCCAAGCAGATTATCGCTTTTACCTTCTCTCTCACAAGAGGCATTAAAGACAAATAATCATTTCCTTTATCTTGCCCTCCAACAATCCATACCGTAGGAGTTTTCATGCTATCCAACGCATAAAACGTTGCATTTACATTCGTTGCCTTAGAATCGTTCACATATTGAACATTTTGGATTTTCAACACTTTTTCTAATCTATGCGTTGCTCCTTGAAAATTCTCCAGACTCTCTCTAATTGTCGCCTTTCTAATTTTTAATAACTGAGCCACAGTAGAAGCCGCCATTGCGTTCTTCGTGTTGTGTTTCCCTTCTAATGCTAAAGTATCTGTAGACATTTCTATATGCTGTTTATCTATGTTAATTATAATTTTATCATTTTCTAAATAAGCCCCGTTTTCTATTTTCTTTTCTATAGAAAACGGTAATAATTTTGATTTCACTGGATGCTTTTCTAACCAAGCTTCTATCACTTCGTCATCAGCATCATAAATAAGGTAATCGTCTGCAGTTTGATTCATAGCTACTTTGAATTTAGAAGCTATATAATTTTCAAACTTATAATCGTAACGATCTAAATGATCAGGGGTAATATTTGTAATAATGGCTATATGCGGATTAAACTGATGGATTCCGTCCAATTGAAAACTACTAATTTCAAGTACATAAGAATCTTTATCATTTTCGGCTACCATTTGAGCGAAACTATCACCAATATTCCCAGCCATTCCAACGTTTAATCCTCCATTTTTTAAAATATGGGTGGTTAACATTGTAGTGGTGGTTTTTCCATTACTCCCCGTAATTCCAATAAGCATTGCTTTTGTATAAAGAGCTGCAAATTCTATTTCAGAAATCACAGGAATCTTCATTTCCTTCAACTTTACAATTAAAGGAGCTTTGTCTGGAATGCCAGGGCTTTTTACAATCAAATCGGCATTCGTAATTTTATCTTCTGAATGCTGACCTTCCTCCCAATCAACCTCAATATTTTTAAGGACGTTTTTATATTTTTCTTTTATAGGACCTCTATCAGAAACAAAAACCTCGTATCCTTCCTTCTTTCCTAAAATCGCAGCGCCAATGCCACTTTCTCCTCCTCCAAGAATCGCAAGAACTTTCATTACCTAAGTTTTAACGTAACTACAGTTAATACCGCTAATAAAATTCCTATAATCCAAAAGCGAGTTACAATCTTGCTTTCATGATACCCTTTCTTCTGATAATGGTGATGCAAAGGCGACATTAAAAATATCCTTCTTCCTTCTCCATACTTCTTCTTCGTATACTTAAAATAAGCTACTTGCAATACCACTGATAAATTCTCTGCTAGAAAGATTCCACATAGGATTGGAATTAACCATTCTTTACGAATAGCAATTGCCAATACTGCAATGATCCCTCCTATAGTTAAACTCCCCGTATCTCCCATAAAAACTTGAGCAGGAAAAGCATTATACCATAAAAAACCAACTAATCCACCTGCAAAAGCAGCTATAAAAACTGTCATTTCTCCAGCTCTAGGGATGTACATAATATTCAGGTAATCCGAGAAAATTATATTCCCAGAAACCCATGCAAATATTCCTAATGTGAGTACTATTATTGCAGATGTTCCCGCTGCCAAACCATCAATTCCATCCGTAAGATTGGCACCATTCGAAACTGCAGTAATTATAAAAACCACTATTGGAATAAATATTAACCAAGCATAGCTTTTATAATAATCTCCCATCCAAGAAACCAATTCTGAATAATCGAACTCATTATCTTTTACAAAAGGAATCGTAGTTTTTGTTGACTTCTCTTCTTTTCCATACTCTAAAGCCACATCTCCATTTGCTACCACTTCAATATTATTTGGCGCTTTAAGCTCTTCTTTGATAGTAACAGCTGGATGAAAATATAATGTTGCTCCAACTACAATACCAATTCCAATTTGTCCTAATACTTTGAATCGCCCTTTTAATCCTTCTTTATCTTTTTTAAAAATTTTTATGTAATCATCTATAAAACCAATAGCTCCCATCCACAAAGTGGTAACAATTAGAAGAATGATATATATATTATCTAGCTTCGCGAATAACAACACAGGAATCAGCGTAGACATAATTATTATGATCCCACCCATTGTTGGAGTTCCTGCTTTTTGAACTTGACCTTCTAAACCGAGTTCTCTTACACTTTCTCCTACTTGTTTTGCTCGTAAATAATTGATAACTCTCTTTCCGAATATTGTAGATATCAACAAGGATAAAATCACAGCAGCAGAAGCCCTAAAAGTGATGAATTGAAACAATCCAGCTCCAGGGAGTTGATAATTTTTTTCTAAAAATTCGAATAAATAGTATAACATATATTTTTCTATTTACTCCTTTCGGAGCTTACTGCTTTATTTTTTTACGTTTGATAATAATTCTTTAACAACCTTCATATCGTCAAAATCGTTACGAACTCCATTTACCTCTTGGTAGGTTTCATGACCTTTTCCTGCGATAAGAATAATATCATTAGCCTGAGCAAATTGGCAAGCTGTTTTGATTGCTTGCTTTCTATCTTCAATAGAGATTGTTTTATTAAAATTCTGAGGCTCCACACCCGCTTCCATTTCTTCAATAATCACCTTCGGATCTTCCGTTCTAGGATTGTCAGAAGTGAAAATTGCTTTAGAGCTTAATATCGAAGCAATATTTGCCATAACTGGTCGCTTTGTCTTATCTCTATCTCCACCACAACCCACAACTGTAATCAAGCTTTCATTCCCCGTGCGAATTGTATTTATAGTTTCTAATACATTCTTTAACGCATCTGGAGTATGTGCATAATCTACAATAGCAGTTACCTTTTCTTCAGAAATAAAATACTGAAAACGCCCACCTACACTTTCTAATTCACTTAAATGCTGCAACGTTTCTATGGTTCCCAATTCAAAAAGATCGGCTACCGCAAAAACAGCTAATAAATTATAAGCATTGAAACTTCCTATTAATCGAGACCAGACCTCATTATCATTTACTTTTAATAATAAGCCTGTGAATTGATTTTCTAATATTTGCGCTCTATAATCGGCATACGATTTTAATGCATAAGTAACCTTCTTTGCTTTTGTGTTTTGCAACATCACAGCACCATTCTTATCATCTGCATTTGTTAATGCAAAAGCTGTTTTTGGAAGCTCATCGAAAAATATTTTCTTCGTATCTCGATACTCAGCAAATGTTTTGTGATAATCTAAATGGTCGTGACTTAAATTTGTAAATACTCCCCCAGCAAAGTGCAGTCCAGCAGTTCGCTGCTGATGAATTCCATGAGAACTTACTTCCATAAAGCAAAATTCCACTCCTTCATCACTCATTTTTTGCAAATAGCTATTAATCTTTAATGAATCTGGAGTTGTATGCGTTGCAGGATATTCTTTATCCCCAACCATTATTTTAACTGTAGATAGCAAACCTACTTTATAACCCGCCTTCTTAAATAAATTATATAATAGTGTTGTAACTGTTGTTTTACCATTGGTTCCTGTTACCCCAACTAATTTTAAATTTTCTGATGGATTTTTATAGAAATTGGCAGCCATAATAGCCAATGCTTTATGTGCATTTGTAACTTCTACATAAGTAATTCCGTTAATTATTTGCTCCGGAAGCTGCTCACATATTACAGCAATTGCTCCAGACTCCACAGCCTTCGTGATATAATCATGTCCATCTACAACTGTTCCTGGAATAGCCACAAAAACATCATCCAAAGACACCTTACGAGAATCAAAATGAATATCATTAACATAAGTAACGGTACTTCCCGCCACTGCGTTAATATTCACTTTATATAATATGTCTTTTAATAACATCATGACAATTGCAATACGATTGTTTGATTCGACTCTATTTTTTGTCCTCCTTTTATAGACTGACTTTTTACTTTACCTACACCACTTCCTTCAACCTTAACACGCACTCCTAAATTCTCTAAAATAGAAACTGCATCCATTCCACTCATTCCCTCTACATTTGGAATTAAATTATTACGCTTTTTTACTTTTGCGTAATAAGACTTGTAATCTTTTTCTGTTTTATCACTCTCTTCATTAAGTTCTTCGATAGTATCTATTAATGGAGAGTTTGTATATATTTTCTGAGCTACACTTTTAAATACTGGACCTGAAACATCTGCTCCATAATACCCTACACTTTTATCAGGATTATGAACTACTACAATACAAGAATATTTAGGCTTATCAGCAGGAAAATACCCCACAAAACTTGAGATATAATTCATTTTACTTTTATCAGCATAATCCTTTTGAGCAGTTCCCGTTTTTCCAGCCATTGAAAAATTAGGGGAATACAATCCATGACCTGTACCATGTTTATCTTCCACCACATTTTTAAGCATAGCCTGAACTTTAGAAATAGTTTCTTTTGAACAAACAGAAGGATTGATAACATCTTTATCGAACTTATAAATAACCTTATCCCACTCCCTAACTTCCTTTATTAGACGAGGCTTCACCATTTCTCCTCCATTTGCCACCGCATTATAAAAAGTAAGCGTTTGCAAAGGTGTAAGCGAAACTCCATAACCATAAGCCATCCATTGTAGAGCAATTCCACTCCAACGACTCTTATCATTTGGATGTGGTATAATTGGACTTCCTTCTCCTTTAATCGACATTCCTAGTTTTTCATTAAGCCCCATATTGTAAATTCTATTTACAAACTTCTCTGGTTGGTCTTTATAAAACTTATCGATTATCTTTACAATACCTACATTCGAAGAACGCTCCAACACTTCAGAAACAGTTATTTTACCATAACCACCTCTTTTAGAGTCACGCACTTTTTTTCCGTAGAAAGAAATAATTCCATTTTCAGTATCAATAACATCACTTGTATCTACAGCCTTATCTTCTAAAGCTGCAATCATAGACATTAATTTAAATGTAGAACCAGGCTCGTGAGATTCACCAATTGCATAATTTAATCGCTCATAATAAGCGCCACCATTCGTTCTTCCTAAATTAGAAATTGCCTTTATTTCTCCAGTAGCCACTTCCATAACTACCACCGAACCATGATCGGCTTTATATTTCTCTAATTGCTTTAAAAGCGCATGATGTGCAATATCTTGGATATTCACATTAATAGTAGAAACTACATCATAGCCATCTTTAGGCTCAATCTCGTTATAATCTGTAATAGGCTTCCATTGCCCTTTTGCTATTTTTTGCTTCAACCTATGCCCTTCAGTTCCTCTTAAATAATCACCAAAAGCACCTTCCAAACCTACTCTCGTATAATAACCTTTATCGTCAACACGCTCATAACCAACACTACGATGCGCCATTCCTCCCAAAGGATATTCACGTTTTGTTTCCTGCTCCACAATAACGCCTCCTTTATAAGGACCTAGATTAAAAAGTGGGAAATTTTTAATACGCACATATTCTGTATAACCAACGTTTTTAGCTATTAGTAAATACCTATTCTTATTGGCTCTAGCTTTTCGTAATAAATTTGAATAATATGAGGAAGATCTCCCCAACGCAACAGATAAAGAGTCCGAAAGTGGCTTTATATGCTCTTCAAAGACTTTATGTTGAGGCGTGATAGCATCAAAACGAATATCATATTTAGTAACAGATGTAGCCAACAAACTACCATCATCCGAATACAAATTCCCCCTTTTAGGTTCTATTGTAAAGTTTTTGACAGTACGCTGCTCCGCAAGTTCTCTATATTTTTCCCCGTCTACTACTTGGATGGTAACAAGCTTTACCACTATAGCCAACGCAAAGAAAAACATACATCCTGCAACGAAATACAAACGGCTTAATATGTTTTTATCAGTTATCGGCATTTTTTACTTTTTATGAGCTACCATTATCTTTTTTGGCGGGATTAGCGAGGGTTTTAATCCCGAAGATGCTACTTGATTTGTAACATTCGACTCCAATTTTACTTGTTGTACTTTAGTTCTTACATCTACAAATTCACTTCTTAACTCTAAAACTTCATTATTAATTCTTGCTAAATCATGCACCTTTTTATCGGCATGATGCGCACTAGATATCATTACTACTGCTAAAATTGATATAAAGAGTATGAACCTCCAGTTTTTAATCGAATCTTCATTTACCAGAAATCCTCCTTTTAATAAATCTAAAATTCCTTTCTTCATAACACTCCTACAACTTTTCTGCTATCCTCAATTTTGCGCTTCGCGCTCTATTATTCTGTTTTATCTCTTCTGAAGTTGGAACAATCAATCCACCTACTTTTTTAAGAGGTACATTTATGTTTCCATAGAAATCCTTTTCAGGCTCTCCTTCAAATTTTCCGCTTCTTATAAATCTTTTAACCAATCTATCTTCTAAAGAATGGTAACTTATTAAACTTATTCGCCCTCCTTCTTTTAACAATTCTGGAGTTTGAAGTAAAAACTCTTTTAACACCTCTACTTCTTGATTCACCTCTATTCTTATAGCCTGATAAATCTGAGCTAAAATTTTATGCTCCTTATGTTGAGGTAAGAATTTTCTTATTGCCGACTTTAATTCTTCTGAAGTTTTTATAGGAGCCTCCGCTCTTTTCTCTACAATAGCTTTTGCCAAAGAACCTGCATTTCTCAACTCTCCATACAAACCAAAAACTTCTTTCAAAGCATTCTCTTCATAATCATTAACCACTTCATAAGCAGAAAGATGATTTTTCTTACTCATCCTCATATCTAAATCAGCCTCAAAACGAGTAGAAAAACCACGTTCAGCAACATCAAATTGATGAGAAGAAACTCCAAAATCACCCAATATCCCATCAACTTCTTTTACTCCATAGAATTTCAAAAAACGTTTTATAAACCTAAAATTCTCTTCTATCAATGTAAACCTTGGATCTCCTAAAGCATTATCCACCGCATCTTCATCTTGATCGAATGCATATAATTTACCGTTAGGCCCCAACCTTTTTAAAATCTCTTTGGAATGCCCTCCACCACCAAAAGTGACATCAACATACACACCATCTTCTTTTATAGCCAAACCATCTACGGTCTCTTTCAGCAACACTGGATTATGATATTCCATCTTCTTCTTCATTTAATTCAAAACCACCCATTACATCTTCCGCTAGATCAGAAAAAGAATCCGCTCCATCATCCAATACATCATAATACTTCTGCTTATCCCAAACCTCAATTCTGTCTATCGATTCCGAAAGCACAATTTCTTTTGCTATACCCGCAAACGTTATTAGATTTTTTGGAATAGACAACCTTCCACTAGCATCGATTTCTACCACACGAACCCCCGCAGTAAACTGACGGATGAAATCATTATTTTTCTTAACAAAACGATTTAATTTCCCAATTTGCTTCATTTCTTTTTCCCATGCCCCCATTGTATAAATTTCTAGGCATTTTTGAAAAATAGAGCGCTTTAACACCAAACCGTCCTTTAAAACGGGTGCTAATTTGGCACGCAAACTAGACGGCACCATTATGCGCCCCTTGCTATCTGCCTTACACTCATACTCTTCTGAAAACTGGATCAACTAAATTATTTTAAGTTGTTAATTCTTCAAATATAGCCAATTTTTTACCACTTTTTACCACTTTTTGTCACTTTTTACCACATTGTTAATAAATTATACCCACTCCCACGCAAACAGCAGTAAATCCAATAGTTATAAAATTGTTAATAACCTTAAAGTTGATATTTAAACCAGGAAAAACCCTAATTTTGCCCTTTTTAGAAGATCAAATATTTGCATCGCATAGAAATGGTTTATTATACGTTCGAAATGCCTATATTTGTTTCCCAAGAAATGTAACAAACCCTTAATGGTACACGATTTAAAGAAGGAAGGTAAATTTACTTATTTAGAGGTTGGAGAAGGAACCCCCATTATTGTCCTACACGGATTGATGGGAGGATTGAGCAATTTTAATAACGTCGCCGATTACTTTTCAACTCGCGGGTACAAAGTTTTAATACCCGAATTACCGATATATAACATGTCTTTATTAAAGACAAATGTTAAAAGTTTTGCAAACTATTTAGAGAAATTCATTGATCATAAAGATTTAAACGATGTGATTTTACTTGGAAACTCCTTAGGTGGACACATCGGTCTTTTACACACAAAGCTATACCCAAAAAGAACCAAAGCGTTGGTTATTACTGGAAGTTCTGGATTGTATGAAAATGCAATGGGAGACGGTTACCCAAAAAGAGGTGACTACGAATTTATCAAAAAGAAAAGTCAGGATGTTTTTTACGATCCTAAAGTAGCTACCAAAGAAATTGTAGACGAGGTATTTGCTACCGTAAACGATCGTAATAAATTAATTAAAACCTTAGCCATTGCAAAGAGCGCTATTCGTCATAATATGGCGAAAGACTTACCGCATATGCTTACTCCTACATGTATAATCTGGGGTGAGGATGACTCTGTAACACCTCCTACTGTAGCTAAAGAATTTCATGAACTTCTTCCAGATTCAAACTTATTTTGGATTGAGAAATGTGGGCACGCTCCAATGATGGAACACCCTGACCAATTCAATACAATTTTGGAAGACTGGTTAAACGAGCGAAAATTTTAAAACAACAATAGAACTATGCAAGTCAAATCCGCCACTTTTATCATAAGTAATTCGGATGTTTCAAAATGCCCTAACGAGCCATTACCTGAATATGCGTTTATAGGAAGATCTAATGTTGGAAAATCTTCGCTTATCAATATGCTTACCGACCGTAAGCATTTAGCTAAAATATCTGGAAAACCAGGAAAGACACAACTTATAAATCATTTTAAGATCAATGAAAATTGGTTTTTAGTAGATTTACCAGGCTATGGATATGCCAAAGTTTCTAAGAAAACTAAAAATACATTTCAGAAATTTATAACCAAGTATTTCGAAGAAAGACAGCAATTGGTTTCTGCTTTTGTTTTGATAGACATAAGACATGAACCTCAAAAAATAGATATGGAATTTATGGAATGGCTTGGAGAACATCAGATTCCATTTTCCATAATTTTCACTAAAGCAGATAAGCTAAAGCCTAAAGCTATAGAGCGTGATGTACAGAAATATTTAGACACGCTAACTGCAGGTGTTTGGGCGGAAGCTCCTAATCATTTTATAACCTCTTCTGCAAATGGAACTGGTAAAGATGAACTTCTTGAATATATAGACACTATTAATCAAGAGTTTTACAAGCAAAAATAAGCTAAGTGTTGTACTAACTCTTCACGTATTCACAAACACAAATCTTTATGTACCTCTATTATAAAAGTAGGCGGTTTTAAGTTGCTAGAAGGTTCTCTTTTATAGTTTCAATCAAAGACTCAACTGTAGAGTTAGCTGCAATCTGATCTGAGGTCAAGAATATTTTAGGAGAGGAATTCTCTTCTTTTATAAGGACTAGTGGTAATTTGTGCGCTGCTAGAAACTCAGGATACCTCTCGTTAAGATGCTCCTTATATAAAAATTCCATCGCAACATTATTATTTGTCCTAAAAGAACGCCACACTTCCTTTTCTTTAAAGTTACCATGAGTAAGTTTACAAAGGCTGCAAGCATAGGTATTTGGACTCACAATTTTGTGAGCAGCATCAAAAAGCCCATTAACCAAACCTGCCTTTGCATTATAAACAAAAAGAAGTGTAGGCTTGCTCATTATTTTTTAAGCTCTAATTTTTCAGCAAAATAATCACAAAAATCACGCATTGTAGCTGTCATTTTTTCGTCTTGAGTTGCACGATTAAAAGTATCACTCAAAGAAACTAACGTTTGATGCATGAATTTCTTCATCTCATCTACAGGCATATCTTTTGTCCAAAGATCAATCTTTAAAGTTTCTTGTTTTTCACTATCCCATACAGATAACAAAAATGCTTTTGCTTTTTCATTTTCTACACCACCATCTTTTGCTGTCCAACGCAACTTTTCTGGAACTCTATTCTCGTCTAACTCTATATTTAGATTAATGTCTGAGCTATAAGTTTTAGCCATTACTTTTCTGGTTTATATCTTGATTTATTAAAAATTTCTTCTGCTGAAGTGTTCAGCATTTGCTGCAAAGATACTTCATTATTTTGCATATAAGAAGCCACTATTTGCCAACCTATAAATTGACCAATTCTCCCTGGAGAATCTCCATCTATTTCTAGGTAAAACTTAGAAAAAGGAGCCGGATTGATAAAACGCTCCCCTAGTTTAGCATCTGTAGAAAAAAGCAATTCTTTTTCTATAAAATAACGCCATACATAATTTTCATTTGCAAGCGCCCAATCATATTCATCAATAGTATATCCTATTATATTGTTTTTTTCAGCTGAAGGAATAAATAGGTCTATTAGATAATAAAGTTTTCCATATTGAATCAACTCACCAAGAAATGTTCTATCCTTGGGAGCTGCGATTTTACTTCTTCCGATCGTTTTAGCAACGTCAATTGGTATTTGAGTTGCCGTGAAATTCTTCTTAATATATTGTTGGATTCCGCCATAATATCTATGGTCACTTCCTAAATAATTATCCAAACCTATCAACATCAAACTATCTGCATAAATTACCCTGTTTTTATAATCTACATCAGAAATTACAGTGATAATTTTAGGAGCTTTAAAATCCTTGAAATAATATTTAACATGTTGAAAGACCGATTTTATCTGCGATGTATCTGTCTCAAAATCGTTATATTTTAAACGGATTTCATTATAAACATCTTGATGTAAAGAATCGTTCATTCTAGCAACCCAAACACTGTCTGGATATTCAGCTGGAAATAAATAAGGAAATTCCTTTTTTAAAGCACCTAGGTCACTTTTATCAGCATTTGCAAAAGCCTTATCAAACCTAACTATCTTAGCTTGAGTATCAATTTTTGATATTTCATCTTCCAATCTATCCGCCTTAGAGCAACTAATTAACGAAATGACAATAAGAAAGCAATAAAATTTATTCATATGCATTATTTAAAAACCTTTAGCTATTATGCTTTTTAAAAATTTAAGAATCTGTTACATTTGTTTACAAAGTTAACTGAAAGTAAAAGTTAGTCCTAAAGTTTTACTACAGATAAAAAAATTCTTTTTAATTACCTTTTGATAACGCAATACAAAGACACAAATTATGAAAACAGAAAAAATAATAGATTACATCGTTACTTGGTTAAAAGACTATGCAGAGAATGCTAACATGAAAGGTTTTGTTATCGGAATTTCTGGTGGAATAGACTCCGCAGTAACATCCACATTATGTGCTAAAACAGGTTTAGATGTACTGTGCTTAGAAATGCCAATTCATCAAGCAGAAAATCAAGTAAGCAGAGCTTTAGACCATATAGATTGGCTTCAAAAAAGCTACCCAAGTGTATTAAGTAAGCAGGTAAACTTAACTCCTGTATTTGATAGTTTGGTAGCCGCTCTTCCAAAGGTAGAAAAAGAAGAAGATCGCTTTATGGCTTTAGCAAATACTAGAGCTAGATTGCGAATGACCTCTTTGTATTATTTCGCTGCTCAAGAAAAATACTTAGTAGCAGGAACTGGAAACAAGGTGGAAGACTTTGGTGTAGGCTTCTATACAAAATATGGTGATGGCGGTGTAGACCTAAGTCCTATTGCAGATTTATTAAAAACTGAAGTTTACAATATTGCCAAAGTTTTAGGAATTAACCAAGCAATACAAAAAGCAGCTCCGACTGATGGTTTATGGGGAGATGACAGAACAGATGAAGATCAAATAGGAGCTTCTTACCCTGAATTAGAATGGGCAATGGAAGCTACAGATCAAGGAAAAACAGCAGCAGATTTTGAAGGAAGAAAAAAAGAAGTCCTAACAATATATACAAGATTAAATAAAGCAAATAGACATAAAATGGATCCTATTCCTGTTTGTGAAATACCTGCTGAATTGAAAAAATAAATATATTTTTATTATTTTTTTTCTCATAGTTGACTTTAAAACTAATTTTTACTATATTTACTTACAAATTAACAAAGGATACCCCCAAAGTCGCTATGAAGTATATTAACTATTTTCTATTTTGTTGTGGCTTATTTAAAACGAACTTTAAAAAGTCTTTATTATGATTAAAGTTTTAGTTGCTGATAACCACCCCATCGTTAGAATGGGCTTAGAGACAGCTTTACAAAACAATGATACTCTCGAATTTATCGGAAGTGCAAGTACTACATCTGAATTATTCAGCACGTTAACTGTTAAAAATCCGGACGTGATTCTATTAGAAATGGATATTCCTGAAGTTAATGGTATCACCGCATTAAGAAGACTTAAGAAGGATAAGAAGGATATTAAAATCCTTATATACAGTGCGCAAGCTGAAGATGTATATGCGCTAAGCACTTTAAGAGCTGGAGCTTCTGGATATGTTTCTAAATCTGCTTCTATCGAGACCCTAATTAGTGCAATAACTAAAGTAGCAGACGGAGGTATGTTTATTACAAATGAACTAGCGCAACGCCTTGCCTTTGATGAAAGCACTAACAAACCACGAAAACTATTTAGAAAATTATCTACTCGTGAAGTGGAAGTACTTAAATTACTAGCTTCAGGAAGGAGAAATAAACAAGTTGCCGAAGAGTTAGGACTTAATGAAAAAACAGTAAGTACTTACAAAGCTCGACTTATGAGAAAATTAAATGTTGATAATATGGTTGATATGCTACAACAAGCAAAAGCATTAGAATTGTATTAAAAAAGTATATATAGCACATAAAAAAACACTCCTAGGAGTGTTTTTTTATGTGCTATAATGAAATTTGGTTAGCTATAAAACGTAGTGTTAGTAACCAATCCGAATCGGTCTGACAGTTTCTTTCTTAAATCCCAATAGTTTTTTATATCTTCCATTTGATCTAATGTAGCATTATTATTAGCCCCAATTATTTCATGAATACTGTCTACTAACATATTCAATAATTTTAATCGAAGCATCGCTATTGTCTGATGCACTAATAGATTAACAGACATATCTTTATCTTTCACAAGAATATCCTTACTTTCCCAATTTGATAAGGAATATTTTTCTTCATTCATGAGAATATCTACTACCTCAGCATTTTCTTCAAAACTTAAAGAATGTAGAAAATCATCCATTTTTAAACTTCCTTCAACATTATACATTTCTATAAGAATAGCATATATACGATGGAATTTTTCATTTGTAAACTCAATTTCATCAGCCTGTAAGTCTAAAAATATTTTTTCATAGACTTTCATTTCGACTTTAATCTCCTTCTCCAACATCTCCCCTTTGTCATTTTCTTCTAAAATTACATCGGTAAATGTTTCTGTTTTACTTCCATGAAAAAGTAGGATTCCTATAATAGATTTTTCTAATTGATTTAGCTGATCTATTTTTCTACTTGCTCCCTCCTTTCCAGATTTTACAACATCAAATGTATTATTTCTTTTTTCTTCTTTATGCTTTTTATTAGCATCCGATTTCTCTTTATTACCTAATTGAGCTAATGTATTATATAAAACATCTTCAGAAATATCCATTATCCTGGAGCACTCTTGGATGTATACCTCCCGTTGGATTCTATCTGGAATCTTATAGATACTATTTACAATCTCACGAATAGTATCAGCCTTTTTTATAGGATCGTTTTCAGCATCTTTAACCAGTAAAGAAGCTTTAAAACGTATAAAATCGGTTGCATTTTCTTCTAAAAAAGCAACTAACTCTTCATGATCATTTTCTCTTGCGTAGCTATCTGGATCTTGACCTTCAGGAAAAGTACAAATCTTAACATTCATTCCTTGTTCCAAAATCAAATCTATACCTCTAATAGAAGCTCGAATCCCAGCAGCATCACCATCAAAGAGAACCGTAATATTCTTTGTTAATCTATTTATAAGTCGAATTTGATCCGACGTCAAAGCAGTTCCACTAGAAGCTACAACATTTTCTATTCCGCTTTGATTAAACTGTATCACATCTGTATAACCTTCAACTAAATAACAATTATCTTGTTTGGCTATAGCTTGCTTTGCATGATAAATACCATACAACACTTTACTCTTATGATATATCTCACTCTCAGGGGAATTTAAATATTTTGCAGCCTTTTTATCTGATGTTAGAATACGACCTCCAAAACCTAAAACACGGCCACTCATAGAGTGAATAGGGAACATTACTCGACCTTTAAATCGATCGAACATTCTCTTATCTCCAGAACCCTCTTTCTCCTTTACAATAGTTAACCCCGTTTTTTCTAAAAAATCTAATTGATATCCTTTTCCAAGCGCTTCTTTTGTAAAAGCATCCCACTGATCTAAAGAGTATCCTAGTTTAAATTTTTCTATAGTTTCTTGGGTAAAACCACGCTCTTTAAAATAAGTTCCCCCAATTGCTTTTCCTAACTCACTATTTTTTAATGTTTTTTGAAAATAGTCTTGAGCGAATTCAGAAACCAAATACATACTTTCACGCTCACTAGATTTTTCCTTAGCCTCGTTAGTTTGCTCTGTCTCTTCTACTTCAATCCCATATTTCCTAGCTAAGTATTTAATAGCCTCAGGATATGTATAATGTTCATGTTCCATAAGGAAAGCCACAACATTCCCACCTTTCCCACTACTAAAATCTTTCCAGATTTGTTTCACAGGAGAAACCATAAAACTAGGTGTTCGCTCATCAGAAAATGGACTAAGCCCCTTAAAGCTAGACCCCGATTTCTTTAATTGTACAAAATCACCAATCACCTCCTCTACGCGAGAAGCATCAAAAACTTTATCTATGGTCGACTTTGAAATCAATTGAAAATAATTTTTAAAAGAATTTATAAAAAAATGATTCCCACTTAAAGCAGGAATCAAAAATAAGTAATATTATAACCTTATAACGTTACTGATGACACTTTTTTATTGAAATTTATATTTCAAATCGAAGTCCTAAGGATATATTGTGCTGTTCTACATTTGGCTCTTTAAACATATCATTTAAATCATATTTCACATATAACGATACACCTCCATAACCTATATAACCAGCAATTCCATAAATAAAATTATTTGTGTTATAATTGTCTTTTATCTTTTGTTCCGACTTTACACCCTCTAAATTAGTAGCTCTTAATTTTTGTCTAGTACTTGAGTTTAGGCCTGCATAACCTCCAATTCCAGTTACAAATTTATGTCGCGTATCATATCTAAAATAATCTTCTCGCTCTACCTTTTTTGAAGGCCCAAATTCAAAAAATACAGGGACTACAAAATTATCCATTCGCAATTTAGCTTTATGAACTTTACCCTCATAAGTTTCTAAAGATGTTATATTTCCCTCTTTTACGAAGTACAAATTATCTGCTGCCTTAATCCCGTTCGATTGATACGAAATTCCATAAGTTAATCTTATTGCATTACTATTTTTAAGAAGACGAGTTTTCCATTGCCAACCAACCTCAAAGAATTTACTTCCTCCAATCTGATATGGTGTATCATTAAAAGAAACTCCATCAATCAACCCATGATTAAATCCAAAAGCTACATAAATAGCTGAGCTTGTTCTTTTATCATAAACTCGTTTATATTTACAATTATTGGGTTCTTCTAATACATCTTCTTTCACAATATCTTCTTCAATAAAAAGATCCTCTCCCCTTTGCAGCAATGCTATATTATTATCCAATATTGCAATTTTATTCTCGATATTCTTTGCTGCTATTTCTGCGGCTTCCTTTTTCTTATTCTCCGCTTCAGTACTTGTTAAAACTCCACTAGACTGATCTTCTGTTATTTTTTCAACCTCCCTCTTAAGCCTAGCTTTCTCGTCATTTATTACTTGTTCCTTCTGTTTTTGTAATAACTCGATCTTTGACAAGGGTGTTACAACTTTTAAAGTATCTGATACTTCCTGTCCCAATACATAATGGACATTAAGGAGTACTATCGCTAAGGCGATATAAATTTTAATTCTAAACATGATTTTTGATTTTGATTGATGAATAAACTATTGATTACGGTCGGCTACAGCAGATTTAACTCTCATCAATCTTTCTTTGATAACTTCGAAGACTTTCTCTTTAAAAGATTGATCTAGTTCTGTTTCTACTTCGTCTAAAAGCGCCATTGCACTGAGGCTATCCGGCCGCTTATTATGTATTCTTTCTTTATAGATTGACTTTTGAGCTTCTAATAAAAGTGCATTTATCTCTTCATCTGTAACACTTGTACCCTCTTTCAATTCTATTATTTTCGAAGCCACATCATTAATTTTATCTGATTCAATAGTTTCCTTCTTTCTTTCTGCTACCAAAACCGAAGTTCCATCTTCAACATACTCGATAGCCTTTTTAGATTGCGAAGCTTTATTTTCATTTAACTCATCTGACACTGACTTTTTAGTAGCCATGCTGTTAGATGCTTCTATAATTTGCTCATTTAGTATTTCTGGGTTCTTTTTTATAGGCTCCTCAATAGGGTCTTGAACATTTTGTTTTACTACCTCTAAATGTATATCTTGATTGGATGAATTAATTAAATAAATACTACTAACTAAAATCACAACAAATACTGCTGCTACCCAATACACCATAGCTATACTTTTCCTTTTTGAATTACCATCTGTATTCAACTTGGACTCCAAACGCTCCCATGCATCTTTAGAAGGATTAATTTTTCGTTCTTCTAAAGTTTTCTTTATATGATTATTAAGAGGATTGAGACTCATAATTACTATTTTTAAATTCTTTAATATTTTCCTGAAGCACCCTTCTAGCTTTAAACAATTGAGATTTAGATGTACTTTCTGCAATATTTAACTGTAAAGCTATTTCTTTATGAGAATATCCTTCAACAGCAAATAACAAGAATACAGATTTATAACCATCTGGAAGCGCATCTATTAAAACCTGAATCTCTTCTACTTCAAGAAGTTCATGGTATTTATCCAAGACAAAGTCTTCCTTAGGATAATCATTTTCATTTTCTAAAAAGATTATTTCCTTTTTACTTCTTATAAAGCTTAAACATTCTCGAACCATAATTTTACGAATCCATCCTTCGAAACTACCTTCACTCTTAAAAGTTTCTATCTTTTTAAAAACTTTGTAGAAAGCAGTTATCATAACATCTTCAGCATAATGAATATCTTTTATATAATACCGACATACAGAAAGCATTTTAGGCGAAAATTGTAAGTATATTTTATGTTGCGCATCTCTACTTCCCTTCCTTGCCTTTTCTATAAGCTTCTGCTCGTTACTGTTAAGTTGTATGATTTTCAAGACCCGTTTCATTGTTAGTTCTATTTAAAAAGACGTTTGCTTTTTAAGAAAGGTTGCCTAGGTTGTTATTTTATTTAAAAATAATAGCTAATTCATATATAAACAGCATATTAAAAATACATAATAACTATAAAGAGAAACAGTTCTTTTAATTAAAAAAAATGTAATTGTTTAAAAGAGATTGCTACAAAAGTAAATCGTAGCAACTACTATAAAAGTAAGTATAGTAAGGAGAATTTTATATTTATTTTTTACGCTCAATCACGTAATTTACCATAAGCTCTAAAGAATCTTTGTAAACTGAAGGTGGGAAATCTGCTAATAACAAAAGAGCTTCTTGCTGAAATGCAATCATTTTTTCTTCAGCATAAATTAAACCTCCCTTGTCTTTTACAAAAGCAATAACCTCATTAACTCGCTTTTTATCTTTGTTGTGTTTCTTAACGGAGTTTATAAGCCACTTGCGCTCTTCTTTACTACAATTATCTAACGTATAAATAAGAGGAAGCGTCATTTTTTGCTCTTTTATATCTATTCCTGTAGGTTTTCCTATCGGTCCATCTGTATAATCAAAAAGATCATCTTTTATCTGAAAAGCCATTCCTATCAGCTCTCCAAACTTTCGCATCTTTTCAACTTCATCAGAATTCGGCTTTACAGAACATGCACCTAAACTACAGCACGCCGCAATTAATGTTGCCGTTTTCTGACGAACTATTTCATAATAAACAGCTTCTGTTATATCTAAGCGTCTTGCTTTCTCTATTTGAAGTAATTCCCCTTCACTCATCTCTCTAACAGCAACAGAAATTATCTTCAGGAGATCAAAATCTTCATTATCAATAGAAAGAAGTAGCCCTTTAGAAAGAAGGTAGTCTCCAACTAAAACCGCTATTTTATTTTTCCATAAAGCATTTATTGAAAAGAATCCACGACGCCTATTACTATCGTCTACCACATCATCGTGAACCAAGGTAGCTGTATGAATAAGTTCGATAACACTCGCTCCTCGATAGGTGCGATCATTAACATCTCCATCGGAAACCATTTTTGCTACAAGAAAAACAAACATAGGGCGCATTTGCTTACCCTTTCGATTTACAATATAATATGTAATACGGTTGAGTAAGGCTACTTTTGAAGACATCGATTCATGGAACTTTTTTTCAAAAAGTTCCATCTCATGACGTATCGGCTCTTTAATTTGTTCTACTACCTTCATAGAAAGCGTAAATATAGTATTAAAATACAAGGTTATAAAAAGCCTCCTATTTATTTTTTAAGAAAACCTTTATCTTGAAATAAAGCAATGAGTTTGTTAGAATCAGATTTATATCTCGGAAAGAATAGCTCCCTTTTTCGTCCAGATTTTAAACGAATCATAAATGACTTCCTATTTAAAATATTCTTATATTTTATTTCCTGGATTTCTTCAAAAGAAATAACCTCTTTATTAGAATATTGGAAAAACCATATCAATGCAAAAGCACATATTAACCCTATACCTATCAACAAGTAGCTATATTGTGTTGCCCTTTAAAATAATGGTATAAATTAACAGCTCCGTTTACAAATCCCATAAACAAAGCAATTTTTAGGTATAAGTATTGCCGTTTCTGACCATCATTTATATGAAGTGCATTATTTATAATTTTTAAATCTCCAGATTGTAGCTCCATGACCTGACATTTCACACTACAATATAAAAAAAACAAACTACTTTTTTGTCTAAGATTTATTTGCCAGCTGCCCGCAAGCAGCATCAATATCTTTTCCTCGAGAACGTCTTACCGTTACTGTAATCCCATTACGTTCTAAAACCTTTTGATACATATCTATCGCGCTAGAATCTGCTTGATTAAATTCATCATCACCAATAGGGTTATATTCAATGATATTGACTTTAGAAGGGGCAAATTTACAGAACTGAACCAATGCATCTGCATCTTTACGAGTATCGTTTATACCTCTCCAAACAACATACTCATACGTAATTCTACTCTTTGTTTTATCAAACCAATACTGGAGTGCTTCTCGTAAATCTGCTAAAGGAAAAGTAGCATTAAATGGCATTATAGAAGTTCTAATCTCATCGATAGCAGAATGCAATGAAACTGCCAACTTAAACTTCACCTCTGTATCTGCCATCTTCTTAATCATCTTAGGAACTCCAGATGTAGAAACCGTTATTCTACGTGGCGACATTCCTAACCCTTCTGGAGAAGTAATTTTCTCAATAGCTGCCAATACGTTATTGTAATTCATAAGTGGTTCTCCCATCCCCATAAAAACAATATTAGATAAGGGCTTATCAAAATACAGCCTACTTTCATTATCTATAGCAACTACCTGATCGTAAATCTCATCTGGATTAAGATTACGCATACGTTTTAACTTAGCAGTAGCACAAAACTTACAATCTAAACTACAACCTACCTGACTAGAAACACAAGCCGTAGTTCTTGTAGAAGTAGGAATTAAAACCGACTCTACAATAAGATCATCGTGTAAACGAACAGCGTTCTTTATGGTACCGTCACTACTACGCTGCATTTGATCTACCTTAATATGGTTGATTACAAAGTTAGCCTCTAGCATTTCCCTAGTTTCTTTAGAAAGGTTGGTCATTGCTTCAAAAGAATAAGCCGCCTTCCCCCATAGCCATTCATAAACTTGATTTCCACGGAAAGCCTTATCTCCTTGAGATACAAAGAAATCTCTGAGTTGTTCTTTAGTTAATGCGCGTATGTCCTTTTTTGATGCTTGCATAGGTGCAAAGATACGTTTTGATTTATGATTTACGAATAGAGATAACAAAGTTGTAACAAACTTTGAAGAACAAAAAAGTCCTGCTCATTACAAGAGCAGGACTTTTATAATCATCTTATTTCTATATTATAATATAAGCATTGCATCTCCGTAAGAATAAAACTTATATCCTTCTTTGATTGCCTCTTTATATGCTTTCATTGCAAAATCATGACCTGCAAAAGCAGAAATCATCATTAATAATGTAGATTTTGGAGTATGGAAGTTTGTAACCATACAATTAGCTATACTAAAGTCATAAGGAGGGAAAATAAATTTATTAGTCCACCCTTCATAAGGATTCAATTTTAAATCTGAAGAAACAGCACTTTCTAATCCACGCATTGCAGTAGTACCAATAGCACATACTTTACGCTTATTTTTCTTCGCATTATTTACAATATCAGCAGTACGTTGCTCTATAAATAACTCTTCACTGTCCATTTTATGCTTAGAAAGATCTTCAACCTCAACTGGATTAAAAGTTCCAAGACCTACGTGAAGTGTTAACTCAGCAAAGTCAATTCCTTTTATTTCTAAACGTTTTAATAAATGCTTCGAAAAGTGAAGTCCTGCTGTTGGTGCAGCTACAGCTCCTTCTGTTTTTGCATATATAGTCTGGTAACGTTCTTCATCAGACTCTTCAACATCTCTTTTGATGTATTTTGGAAGTGGCGTTTCTCCTAAATCGTTTAATTTTTTTCTGAATTCTTCATAAGAACCATCATATAAAAAACGAAGCGTTCTACCTCTAGATGTAGTATTATCGATAACTTCTGCTACTAAGCTTTCATCATCACCGAAATATAATTTATTTCCAATTCTAATTTTTCTAGCAGGATCTACTAATACATCCCAAAGACGTTGCTCTACATTTAATTCTCTTAATAAGAATACTTCAATACGAGCTCCAGTTTTTTCTTTGTTACCAAACAATCTAGCAGGAAAAACTTTAGTATTGTTAAGTACCATTACATCTCCTTCATCAAAATAATCAATCAGATCTTTAAACTGTTTGTGCTCAATAGTCTCTTCTTTTCTATTAAGAACCATCAAACGCGCTTCATCTCTATGCTCCGATGGGTATTCTGCTAATAATTCCGGTGGAAGGTCAAAACTAAAATGTGATAATTTCATCTGCTATTTTCTTTTTTTAGAGTCGAAAATCGTTCAAATAAAAAACCGATATTCTAATAATCATTAATCGATAATAGAAAAATCGGAATATATTAACACGTAACTTTCTAAACTCAAATCTGTTATATATAATAAGGAATTGAACGCTTTACGCACATTAATTCCTATAATCGCATTTTTGCGAGCTGCAAATATACAATATGAGCATAGGGGTTGTCAAGTAAAACAGCAATTATTTCTTATAATCAGTATTTTACGCTTTATAAAACTATTTTGATGGTAAAAGAAATAAGCAAATTATAAAAACAACTATACTTCGCTAACTTTAAAATGCAATGCTTCCATGTCTTTCCAAAAATCTGGATACGATTTAGAAACTACTTCTGCATCGTTTATTCTTATTGGAACTTTTAAAGCTAAAGGAGCAAAAGCCATTGCCATTCTATGATCGTTATAAGTATCTATAGCTACATTTTCTTTTATTTCTTCTGAAGGCTGTAAAAATAGTTCTTTATCAGTAACTGATATATTTGCTCCCAATTTTGATAACTCCGTTTTTAACGCTTCTAATCGATCTGTTTCTTTGATTTTTAAAGTATGAAGCCCAGAAAGCTCACATTCTAATCCCAACCCGAAACAAGTTACAGCTATTGTTTGTGCAATATCTGGAGCGTTTGCCAGATCAAAATTGATAACCTCATCTTTAGAAACCTCTCTTACTTTTTTTAGTGTAACTATAGTTTTATTAAATATTGTTTCTACTCCAAACTGCTCATAAAGCTCTTTAAGAACGCTATCCCCTTGGAGACTTGTTGCTTTGTAACTAGAAAGCGAAATCTCTGAACCTACATTACATAAGGCTGAAATTCCATAAAAATAAGACGCTGAACTCCAATCAGATTCTACAATCAAAGTTTTATCTACAACTTCTTTTTGCGGTGACACAGTAATCACATTACCAGAAAAATCGCTTTTAACTCCTATTTCCGTGAGCAATGCCAAAGTCATTTTAATATATGGAACAGATGTTATTTTACCTTCTAATGTTAACTCCAATCCATTTTCTAAAGTAGGAGCCACCAGTAACAATGCAGAGATATATTGACTACTTACATTGGCAGCCAAAGAGACTTTATTATTAGTTATTTTTTTTCCTTTTATTTTTAATGGAGGATATCCTTCATTTTTTACATATTCTATTTCTGCCCCTAATTGACGAAGGGCATCTACTAAAATTTTTATTGGACGCTCGGTCATCCTTTGGGAACCAGTTAAAACAACATTTCTTTCAGCTTGAGTAGCAAAAAAGGCTGTTAGAAAACGCATTGCAGTCCCTGCATGATGAATATCTACTTCTCCATTATATACTTGAAGTCCTTTTTTCATTACTTGAGAATCATCAGAATTAGACAGATTCTCAATTGTAATATTTGGATATAATGCCTGTAAAAGTAAAGCTCGATTGCTTTCACTTTTAGACCCAGTAATTGTTATATGTTGGTGTAAATTATGCTGATTGGAAGATAAAAGTAAGTTCACAATTATAAATTTCTAGAGGTTATTATTACTCGATAATCGAGATTTGAATAGGTTAAGACTTTTAATTTAGCCCGTTTGGAATTAATTGATTGAAAAATTATTTCAATTTCTGATTGTTATGATGTCTATCGTGATCACGTTCAGTTTTAACACCCATTTTCTTATCAAAAGAAGCTTGTAAATCGATTCCCGTTTGATTCGCAAGACAAAGCACTACAAATACAACATCTGCCAATTCCTCTCCAAGATCTTTCTCTTTATCGCTCTCCTTTTCGCTTTGCTCCCCATATCTACGAGCAATTATTCTTGCTACTTCTCCTACTTCTTCGGTAAGCTGAGCCATATTGGTAAGTTCATTAAAGTAACGAACCCCATGTTCTTTTATCCATTTATCTACCTCAAGTTGTGAGTTTTTTATGTCCATGGTTATCTATTTTTTGAATCTATTATAATCGTTACTGGTCCATCATTTAGCAAAGAGACTTTCATATCGGCTCCAAACTCACCAGTTCCAACTTCTTTTCCAATTTCGGTTTCTAAATGCTTAATAAAACTTTCATATAACGGAATAGCAACCGTCGGTTTAGCTGCCTTAATATAAGAAGGTCTTGTTCCCTTTTTTGTTGAAGCATGTAACGTAAATTGACTTACTACAATTACATCTCCTCCTACATCCTTTAAAGAAAGATTCATCACTCCTTCAGAATCATTAAAAATACGTAAGCCTGCTATTTTTCTACAGAGCCATTCGATATCTTCTTTTCCATCAGCATCTTCAATGCCTAATAGAATAAGTAATCCATTATTTATGCTTGATTTTATTTGACCTTCTATAGTAACGCTTGCTTCAGAAACACGTTGTATTACTACTTTCATAATTAAGAATCTCCGTAAATATCTGTTCTATAATTCTCTTCTTCCCCATCTATAATTTGGATATAGCTCTTATAACGACTCCATGCAATCTTCCCTGCCTCTAACGCATCTTTAACTGCGCATTTAGGCTCATCTATATGCAAACAGTTATTAAATTTACAATCATTTTTAAGGGCAAAGAATTCTGGAAAATAGTTTCCTATTTCATGTTTTTCCATGTCTACAATTCCAAAGCCTTTAATTCCTGGAGTGTCTATAATACGAGCATTAAAACTTAGATCGAACATTTCTGCAAATGTAGTGGTATGCTGCCCTTGCTTGTGTTGCTCTGAAATTTCGGCTGTTTTTAAATCCAAACCGCTCTCAATTGCATTTACTAAGGTAGACTTACCAACACCAGAATGTCCCGTAAAAATACTTGTTTTACCTTCCATTAATTGCTTTACCTCATCGATATTAGTTCCGTTTGTTGCAGATACTTCCACACATTTATAACCGATATCTCTATAAACATGAACTAAGAAACGTAGGTCCTCAAGTGCTGCTTCATCATAAGAATCAATTTTATTAAAAAGTAAAATTGGTGTTATATGATAAGCTTCCGAAGTAACTAAAAAACGATCTATAAAATCAGTAAATGTAGTTGGGTTATTTAATGTGACTAATAAAAAGGCATTATCGATATTGGCACCAATAATATGTGTTCTTTTAGAAAGATTTACAGATTTACGAATAATATAATTCTTACGTTCATGTATACCTTTTATAACACCTATGGTTTCCCCTCCAATAGAATCTAAATCTATCTCTACAACATCACCTACTGCTACCGGATTGGTACTTTTTATACCTTGAATTCTGAATTTTCCTTTGATTCTACAATTATAGAATTCTCCGTCATTCGTTTTAACGCTGTACCAACTTCCAGTCGATTTATAAACTATTCCTGTCATATTAAAAAGTAAGAAGTCAAAAGTACAAATTTAGAAGTTAACGAAATGTTAGCTTGGTACTTTTGACTTCTATATCCTAATCTTCAATTATCCTTTAACTACCTTTTCTTGGTGGTTTATAGACTCTTGGTGAATTGCTTTAAAAATACGTAAGATAAACTCTTCGCTTAATCCTTTTTCTTCACCATCCATAATCATCTTTCCTAGGATCTCATTCCATCTTTTAGACTGAAGTACAGCAACGTTACGTTGTTTTTTCAATTTCCCGATATCATCAGAAACCTTCATTCTTTTTCCTAATAATTCTATTAAAGAATTATCAATAACGTCTATCTGAGCACGAGAATTAGTAAGTTTACTAGTGTATTCTGCCTCTTCATCAGTTTCCTTTCTTATTTTAAGATCTCTCATAATATTCTTAAGAGTATCTGGAGTAACTTGTTGAGCTGCATCACTCCAAGCTTTATCTGGAGTTGTATGTGTTTCGATCATCAATCCATCGTAATTAAGATCTAAAGCAGTTTGAGAAACATCAAAAATCATTTCTCTATTTCCTGTAATATGTGATGGGTCTAAAATTAAAGGAAGATCTGGAAATTTATTCTGTAACTCAATAGCTAATTGCCATTCTGGATTGTTACGGTATTTAGATTTTTCATAAGTAGAAAACCCTCTATGAATAACTCCAAGATTTTTAATATTCTTACTGTATAAACGCTCTACTCCACCTAACCAAAGAGATAAATCTGGATTTACAGGGTTTTTAACTAGTACAATTTTATCTGTACCCTCAAGAGCATCAGCAATTTCTTGAATTATAAACGGACTCACTGTAGAACGTGCACCAATCCATAACAAGTCTACATCATTCTCTAAAGCTAACTCTACATGTGCTCTATTTGCAACCTCTGTAGCTGTTTTTAAGCCTGTTTCTTCTTTAACTTTTTTAAGCCACTCTAAACCAATTGCTCCAACACCTTCAAAATTTCCTGGTCTTGTTCTTGGTTTCCATATTCCTGCACGGAAGTAATTTACATCACTATCTTTTAATTCGTGAGCAATTTGTAAAACCTGTTCTTCTGTTTCTGCGCTACATGGGCCTGCTATTACTAATGGATGATCTAAGTTCATCTCATCTAACCATGTTCTTAATCCTGCTGAATTTTCCATTTTTAATTTACTTATGAAGTTTTGATTGAAATTCCTTTTAATATTTCTTTTATTCTATTTGTTTCTGCCATCTCTTGATAAATAGCATCAAAGTCATCTTCTTGCATTAATTTTTTAAACTTCTGAAGGTTTGCAATATATTCTTCTAAAGTCTCTATCACATTCTCTTTATTATGTTCAAAAATTGGACTCCACATTGCTGGTGAACTTTTTGCTAAACGCACTGTACTTTCGAATCCACTTCCCGCCATATCAAAGATATCACGCTCATTTTTTTCCTTATCGATTACTGTTTTTCCAAGCATAAACGAACTTATATGTGATAAATGCGATACATAAGCTATGTGCCTATCATGAGCTTTTGGCTCCATGTATCGAATACGCATTCCTAAATCATTAAAAATTTTAAATGCACGTTCTTGAAGCTTAAATGCTGTCTTTTCCACTTCACAGACAATATTCGTTTTGTCTTTATATAATTCTCTAATCGCTGCTTTTGGTCCTGAAAACTCAGTTCCAGCAATAGGATGTGCTGCTAGAAAATTTCTCCTATTTGGATGATTTTCTAACGTATTACAAATATTAGCTTTTGTTGAACCTACATCAAAAACCAAAGTGTCTTCTTTTACGATGTCCAAAACTTTTGGAAGCACCTCAATAGCTGCATTTACAGGAATAGAAACAATAACAACATCTGCTTTTGCTACATCTTCAAATACGCCCTTTTCATCAATAAAACCTAGTGCTAAAGCCTCCTCCATATGCGCGTCGTTAGCATCGTAACCAATAATTTTTGCATCTTTATTGTTCGCTTTTATATCCAACGCCATCGATCCTCCTATGAGACCTAAGCCTATTATTAATACATTCATTTCTATATAGTTTAAGAAATATGAGTCAAAACATTCGATGATTTTATTGTCCCAACTCTTATATTCTTTTTAATTAAAATCTTTCTATCGCTTCTTTTATTTTATCTTCTCCTACACAAAGTGAAAATCTGATATAACCTTCCCCATTACTTCCGAAAATAGTTCCTGGAGTTATAAAAACACTTTTATCATAAAGAATGTTATCTATAAACTCTTCTGCGGAATTTACTCCTGAAGGGAGTTTTGACCAGACAAACATTCCAGATGCATTTCTATCGTAGGTACAATTAAGCTTATCTGCTAATTGAAAGATTAAATTTCTACGAGTTTTATACACTTCATTCAATTTAGAATACCATTCTCCTGAAGATTCTAATGCTTTAATTGCTCCTTTTTGCAAACCATAAAACATCCCACTATCCATATTACTCTTCACTTTAAGTACTGCATCTAAATGGGTCGCATTTCCAAATACAAACCCTACTCTCCAACCTGCCATATTAAAAGTCTTACTCAAAGAGTTTAGCTCTAAAGCAACATCCTTTGCTCCTGGAATTTCTAGAATACTCAATCTATTTTCATTTAAAACAAAACTATATGGATTGTCATTCACCAATAAAATATCATTCCTTTTAGCAAAAGCCACTAGCGCTTCAAAAACTTCTTTATTAGCATTCGCTCCAGTTGGCATATGTGGATAACTAAGCCACATTAATTTTACTTTAGAAAGATCTTCTTTCTCTAAAGCCTCTATATCTGGAAGCCAATTACCTGTAGCTGTTAAGTCGTAATATCTAGGAACGGCTTCAACTAATTTTGTAACCGATGTATAAGTTGGATATCCTGGATTAGGAATAAGCACCTCATCACCTTCATTTAAAAAAGCCATACTTATATGCATAATACCTTCTTTAGAACCCATTAATGGTAATATTTCAGTATTGCTATCTAAAGTCACATTAAAATGCTTTTTATAGAAATTTACAGCCGCAGCTCTCAACTCAGGTAATCCTTGATAACTCTGATATTGATGTGCTTTATCTTCTTTTAAAGAAGAAATTAAGGCTTGTAAAACATCTTCCGAAGGAGCCATGTCTGGACTTCCTATCCCCATGTTTATAATAGGTTTTCCCGCTGCCATTAACTTTCTTACCTCTCTCAGTTTTTTCGAGAAGTAGTATTCTTCTACACTATGTAAACGATTGGCTACTTGTATCATTTCTTTGCATTTTTATATTCTCCATGCACCTTAAAGTGAGATGCCATTATATTTAGTAAAGCCTTAGCTTTTTCAAAATCTTCATAAGTTTCAAAAGTTACATCTACATAAAAAGAATATCTCCATGGAGTTTCTATTTTTGGTAGGGATTGTATTTTAGTTAAGTTTAACTTACAATCACTCATAACATTTAAAACAGTTGCTAAACTTCCTCTTTTTGTTCCCAATTCGAACATTATAGAAGCTTTATTAATCTCTTCCTTAGGAATTACAGAATTCTTAGTCTTTACGATTACAAAACGAGTAGAATTATTTTCAATAGTCTGTATTTCTTCGGCCAACATTTTTAACTCAAAAATAGATGCCGCTGCTTTACTTGCTATTGCTCCAACTCCTTTTAATTGCCCTTGATGAATTCTTCTTGCCGCCTCCGCAGTATCTGCATCTTCAATAAGTTTTATATGCGGATATTGTCTAAAAAAAGCTTTACACTGAAGCAATGCCATTGGGTGTGAATAAACCTCTTTTATATCATCGATTGTTTGCCCATCTAGCACTAATAAGTTGTGATGTACATTTATATAATGCTCCCCAATAATATGTAAATCGTGATTATTTATCAACGCATAATTAGGAATTATAGACCCCGCAATGGAGTTCTCAATTGCCATCACAGCTATATCACTTTCTTTATTAATTAGGCTATCTACAAGTGCATCGAAAGACAGACACTCATCCACAACTACTTCTTTTCCAAAATATTCTAACGCCACTTGGTGGTGAAAAGATCCTAATATTCCTTGTATTGCAACTTTATTATTCATTAAAATTTGGCATAAAAAAAGTCCCGAAAAAATTTCGGGACTCTATATATATTTTTCATTAGCAAAAACCTATAACCGTCCCGTTCCTTTATTAAAGAAATAAAAGAAAAAGAAATAAAAGTTCCAGTTGTATGCGTTTGCTAACATGTATTGTTTCTTGTTTACGCTGCTAATGTAATTATTAATTTGTAATATAAAAGGGTTCCCTTAATTTTTTTTCAAAAAAACATATTTTCTTAACTTTTTCTAAACATTTAATTTCAAAAATCACGATTTACTACGTATTTCATATCTCAGTAAATGCATATTCAATAATATACTTTATACTATAGCTATCCTATTTTGAAAATATATCTTAACTTTCAGCTTAAATTTAAAGTATGCTTAAAGACCATAATTTTACTGTTTTCAACTCTATACTAGACAACGATTTCTATAAATTTACTATGCAATGCGCTGTAGTAAAGCTATTTCCTAACGTACAGGGGAAATATAAATTCATAAATCGAGGGGAACATAAATTCCCTGAAGGATTTGAACAAGCACTTCGTACAGCAGTAGATAACATGGCTTTATTACAGCTTACAAAAGATGAAAAGCAGTTTTTACGTAAAAACTGTCAATACCTAAACCCTGCATATGTTGACTTCTTAGAAGGATATCGTTACGATCCATCTGAAGTTACCATAAAACAAACCGGTGAAGATTTAGAAGTTTACATCTCTGGATATTGGTACCGAACAATCTTATGGGAAGTTCCTCTTTTAGCAATGATTAGCGAATTATATTATGAGCTTACAAAACAGGAACGATGGCCTAAAGAAAAAATAGTAGACAATACATTAGATAAAATAAAACTCTACAATGAACTAGGTGTTACTTTTGCCGAATTTGGCACAAGAAGAAGACACTCTTACCGCACACATCGAGAAGTAGTACATACACTTTCTTCATTTAAAGGAAAAAGTTTTACTGGATCTAGCAACGTACATATGGCGATGCTTTACAATGTAAAACCTATTGGTACACACGCCCATGAATGGTTTATGTTTCATGCAGCAGAATATGGTTTTAAAATGGCAAATGCAATGTCTTTAGAGCACTGGGTGGATGTTTATCGAGGAGATCTGGGAGTTGCTTTATCTGACACCTATACAACTGAAGTTTTCTTTAAACAATTCGACACCAAGTTTGCAAAGTTATTTGATGGTGTTCGTCATGACAGTGGTGATCCTATTGAGTTTGCAGAAAAAACAATTGCCCATTATAAAAGTCACGGTATAAATCCTCTTTACAAATACATTATCTTTTCTGATGGATTGAATCCTGAAAAAGTAGAATTGATTACAAAAGCTTGTAAAGGTAAAATAGGTATTTCCTTCGGAATAGGTACAAACTTAACCAATGATGTAGGATTAAGACCTATGAATATTGTTATTAAACTTACGGATGTTCTTACAAGTGACAATGAATGGCTTCCTACCGTGAAATTATCTGACGAACCCAATAAACATACTGGCGATAAAAAAATGATTTCCTTAGCGAAGGATATACTAAGAATAGAATAGGTGTCTCACTATTTCACCCTAGAGATTCTAGTATTCGATGGTATTCTTTTTTTCCCTGAATAGTCATTACAGGAATTAAAAGTTCCCAAATATATTTTGGCATTATCCCTGTTTGATCTGTTTTATATCCAATTAACAGTTCTTGTTGCGGCAACCAGAATGTAATTATAATACGTATGGTATGTTGTAATCTTTCAAAAGAAATATCTTCATTCATAACAATTAATCCTTCTTCTAAAAAGCGGTTGAAAAATTGCTGCATCTGTTCTTTTCTGTTGACTAAAATTCCCTTTAAAATAAAGCACGCATTTTTTCCACCCATAGGATTTTCAACAACTGAATAGATTTAAAAATATTACTTTACATCGGCCTCGTATTTTCTAGAGTTGGATTTTATATCTTATTCAATATTGAAGCCCCTTTTAGTACTTTAGAACTTCCAATATCAACAACTTCTGCTGAAACAGGCATTGGTTTTATTTGTATTTGTCCGTAAATTGATACTTGAGAGAAAATCAGCAACAAAATATAACAGCTACTATACTTATAAAAACACGCTCCTTTCATTACAAATCGTTATCTCTTACACTTTTCAATTTTTTAGCTAATATGCTTTGCATTTCCTTAACGACTTGCTTGTAAGCAGGGTTATTAGCTAAATTATTATACTGTTTCTCGTCCAACTCCATATTGTAGAGTTCTTTCCCTGATCCAGCATCTTCATCATATTGGATATACGCCCATTTATCATTTCTTATTAAAAATGATTTCCCTCCTTGAGTTACTGAGAAAGCAAAGTCTCTTACTTTATAATCTGGAGCGTCTAGTGTTTTACTTATATCTTTTCCTTGAATACCATCACTGTATGAGATATTAGCTAGCGATGCTACTGTAGGATATAAATCAAGTAACTCAACAAACGAATTACAAACAGCAGGTGCCTTTCCTGGCATTTTTATAATTAAAGGGACTCTAACCGATTCTTCATGAAGGCTGACTTTCATCCAAAAACGATGCTCTCCTAAATGAAATCCATGATCTGAAGTAAAAATTACAACCGTATTATCTTCTAACCCTTCTTCTTTTAAAGTATTTAATAACTTCCCTACTTGATCATCCATAAATGCCACAGAAGCATAATATCCTGCAATAGCCCTTTGCTCCTCTTCTTCTCCCATTTCTCCATTTACGCTAGTAACATAATTTATTCCCCTACTTGGAATATCATCCCAATCGTTTGTTACATTAGGAGGAACAACCATTTCATTGTGTGGATAAGCATCAAAAAAACGCTTAGGAGCTACAAATGGAACATGTGGACGCACCAAACCAACGGCTAAAAAGAAAGGTTCATCTTTATGTTCTTTTATAAGTTGTGTTGCCTTTGCTGCTGTTTTAGCATCAGACTGAAGTAAGTCATCACCTTCAGCTTTAACTATAGTCATTACATTGCCACCCTTTCGCTCAATCGTTCCATATGGATTATTTTGTACTAAAATTGCTTCTCCTTCAGACTTCCATTCTGGTCCTTGACTATTAAAACGCTCTGTCCAAGACATTTCATCGTCTTTTCCATTAGTTCCATTTTCAATATCAATAGGGATTCCCATATGATATATTTTACTAACCCGAGCTGAGTAATAACCATTGTCTTTAAAAAGTTGAGACCAAGATTTTTTATCATTTCCAACATTTTCTCTTCCACTTACATACCCATATGTTCCTGTTGCGTTTGGATAGTAACCAAACATAAAAGATGCTCGAGATGGTCCACAAACTGGATATTGCGAATAGGCTTTTGTATAACGAGTTCCTTCCGCTGCCAAAGCATTTATATGTGGAGTAATTGATGCTGTGTTTTCATAACAGGAAAGCGCTGTGGTGGTCAAATCATCAGCTACTATAAATAACACATTTAATTTTTCTTTTTTTTCTTGTGAATACATTTTAGGGCTGAAAAGAGAAATCCCGAAACATAATGCACTTAAGGTTGATTTATATATAATTTTCATAAATAATAGGTTTCTATAAATATTCGCCTCCAGTTTTACTCGATTCATAAGCTTTTTCAACGAGTATCATAGTTTCTAAACTATCTGACTTTGTTTTTAAAATTAGAGCAGGCATATTAGAACTCTTACTATAAACTTATAAACCCTCAAAGCCAACATTTTTAGCTAAAAACAAGATTAATTTTTGCTTTGATATTAGTATTTTTTTGCAATATAAATCATTTCAGTATTAGCAATTATACAAGCTAGCAAAGAATAATTAATAAAAATCCATTTTCATGAGCTATTCATTTTAATCGTCAAAATTTTGATATACTACTTCTAGGTCAAATGCCCTAATTTTTTACAGCAAAAACACCTTTTGGTTTTCTTTTAAGTTTAAAACTTTACAGTTACATTTGGGACATGTCTATAGTTGTATCAAATATCACAAAAATATACGGAACGCAAGAGGCTCTTAAAGAAGTTTCTTTTACTGTTAATAAAGGAGAAATAGTTGGTTTCTTAGGGCCAAATGGCGCTGGAAAATCTACTATGATGAAGATACTAACAACATATATCACCCCTACAAATGGTAGTGCTAAAGTAAATGATTATGATATTGAAGGCGGTAAAATGGGCATCCAAAAAAGTATTGGATATCTCCCAGAACATAACCCGCTGCACTTAGACATGTACGTAAGAGAATATCTAAGCTACACCGCTGACCTATATAAAGCTTCAAAAGAAAATATAGAAAATGTAATTTCACAATGTGGATTGTTACCAGAAGCTAATAAAAAAATTGGAGCACTTTCCAAAGGATATCGGCAACGTGTTGGTTTAGCTGCTGCACTTATTGGAGATCCGGAAGTACTAATTTTAGATGAACCAACTACAGGACTTGACCCTAACCAATTATTAGAAATAAGAAAACTTATACAAAGCATTGGCAAAGAGAAAACAATCCTTCTCTCTACACATATTATGCAAGAAGTTGAGGCTATTTGTGATCGGGTAATTATCATTAACAAAGGGGTTATTGTTGCTGATAAAAAGCTAAATGAATTAAGAGTTTCCAAAGAGCAAATCATAGAAGTTGAGTTTGATTATCGTGTGGAAGAAGTTTTACTTCAACAAATTCCTCATGTGACGCATGTAAAAAACATCATTGGTTTCGTGTATGAAATAACTTTTGAAACCGATAAAGATATGCGTGCTACAGTTTTTGATTTTGCTCACGATAATGGATTAAAAACTCTTCAATTGAACAAAAAAAATAAGAATTTAGAGAGTTTGTTTGTTGAACTCACCAATAGATAAACTATTTAACCCGGACGAACTTCTCGATATTTAAATGGTTGACTCCTAGTTTTTCGATTTTTTCTACTGCAGTTGTAAAGAGTGTATCTCCCACTATTTTATATTCTAGATCGAAGCTATTTCCTTCCCACTCCCTATTATTAAAATACACTAAGTTTTCAGTATAAATATTTCCTTTAACCGAATAAGAGCCTCCACCAGCGGCATACATTGCGGTACTATCTTTACCATGATTTAAATCGTGTCTCAAAAAAGCAAAATGAGTCTTATTGATAATTTTAATCATCTCTTGCCCCTTTGTAAAATCTGTAATACTTGTGTCTTGATCTTGAATTACAGTTGCAGAAACAAGCTTCCATGTTCCTACTAGATCTGAATTGGCTTCTTCATGATGTTCTATATTATTATTACATGAAAACAATATAACAAGGAGCATTGCCAATGGTGCATACTTTATCATATTTTAAATGGTTAGTTTGATTGCAAATGTATAATTAAACTCATTACTTCTTGGGAGTCGGCTTAATAATCATTCTAAAAGATTGATCCTTTTTAAAGTAATATCCCGTCCAATCATACAAAGTACGAAGTCGGTTTTTATAATTTACCAATGACATAATGTGTACAAATATCCAGATAAACCAAGCTGGGAATCCTTTTAAAAAGAAACTTTCATTAGGACCATCTGTTACTGCCTTATTTCTTCCAATTATAGCCATGGAGCCTTTGTCTGAATACTCAAAAGGTTTCCAGTCTCCTGTATTTCTCAATAGGTTATTTCCCAAGTTTTCAGCTTGCTGGATAGCTACCTGCGCAACTTGTGGATGCCCATCAGGATATTTTTCATCTCCAGATAAAATGGCTGTATCTCCAACAGCATAGATATTTTTATAACCATCAACTAAATTAAAAGCATTCGTTTTTAATCTACGCCCTCTTCCATAATCCTCCTTTTGGAAGCCTTCAAAAACTTTTGCTGAAACTCCTGCAGCCCAAATTAAATTCTTTGAATCTATAGTAGTTTCATCAGAAAGATAAACAACACCATCTTTAAAATCTTCCACCAAAGTTTTTAACTTCACATTTACTCCTAGCTCTTCTAATTTCTCTCTTGAATATTTTTGAGCCTTTCCCGACATTGGAGCTAATACTGCATCCAAACCGTCTAATAAGTAAACTTCTCCTAAATCTTCTTTTACTAATTCTGGATAATCTTTAGTGATAATATGCTTTCTCATCTCTGCCAGTATCCCAGAAAGCTCCACTCCTGTTGGCCCTGCACCTGCAATTACAAATGATAACAATTTTTTCCTATCTAAAGGATCTTGGACTCTTGTAGCTCTTTCCAAACGAGTAAACAACAAGTTTCTCAACGCCAAAGCATCTCCTATTGTCTTCATTGGCAACGAATTATTCTTGATATTTTCATTACCAAAGAAATTAGTTTCCGTTCCAGTAGCCATTATTAAAATATCATAAAATAAGGTTCCATTGCTAAGAATAATTTTGTTCTCTTCAGGGACAACTTTTTCTAAAGCTCCTAATCGGAATCTTATATTTTCTTTTCCATGTAATATTTTTCGGAAGGGATAACTTATCGCAGAAGGCTCCATAAAGCCAGATGCCACTTGATAAAGTAAAGGAGGGAAAAAATTATAATTATTTAAATCTACTAATATAACCTCGTAAGTATCAGACTTTTTTAGTTTTTTTATGAGTTCTATTCCTGCAAAACCACCTCCAACAATTACGATTCTCTTTTTAGAGTTCATATCAATCTATTTAAAAACAACTTTTATTACACTATAAAGTTACTTTAAATACTTGGAGAAAAAGTTAATCTGGTTTAATAAATATTTTCAACTTCTTCTCCTTATTAGCTCCTATAATCATATTGATATAATCATCAAAATGGAATTATTATTTTGATCTAGATATAATCCTAATAAGTTTGGCATCGCCAAGTTGATTGGCTTTTTGAAAGACATTATACTTATCAGCCTTAGTTACTACATAAGGATCTGCTCCTGCTTTTAAAAGTAATTTCACTGTTTTATATGCTTCCTTTCTATGGGTATCATAAAATTCAGAAATATACTCTGATAAAAATAGAACATAATGTAAAGGCGTTAAATTATCATCATATTCTTTCCGATTAAACAATTGAAACATTTTTTCACTTTTAATAGGCTTATTTACGTTAGCTCCATTTTTAATTAAAAAACTAACAGCAGAAACATTAAAGGACTCTATAGCTATATGTAATGCTGTTTTTCCTCTTTTATCAGATAGATTAACATTTGTACCAACAGAAATAAGTCGTTTTGCTAAAGCAAAATCCCCAATACTATCACAAACAATAGCCGCTGTAAGAATTAAAGGATCTGACGGACCTGTGTAAACTGTATAAGGAAGATCTTTGACTGGTAGCTCATTTTCAATTACATAATCGGTAAGTTCTCTCATTAACATAGGCAGCGAATCTTTTTTTGAAGATCTGTCCATCCAGTATGCTAATGTTTCCCTTTGAGGTTCAAAACCATAATCTAATAGCAAGTTAATAGCTTCTAAATTTCCTTTCTCAGCAGCCCAATTGGCAGGCATTCCATACCCTGAAATTGCATTTGGATCAGCTCCTTCTTGTAAGAGATACTTAATAACATCTATATCCCCTGCGCTGCAAGCAGCATATAAAAGTGGTAATTCTCCATTCTCTATATGAACAGTATTAACATCAATTTTATTACTAAAAACAGCTGCTTTTAATTCTACAAGTTTACTCTCTTCAATTAATTGATCTAAATCTTGGTATGTTACTTTTTGAGCTGTTGATACAAAGCCAAAAATCAGTAAAATAATAATGTTCAGTCTAATCTTCATTTATAAGTTTCCCTTTATAATGTTCAGTAATATCTACTGACTCCGGATTACCAACAGAAATAACATCTCCCGTGCTATAAATATTCCCTTTTAATGATACAGAAGCATTTACTACAATATCATTAGAGCTACGATGATAAATAGTAGCATTTTCTACAGGAAAATCTCTACCCTCAAATCGACTATTACCAGATGCAAAATTTATATTTAAATTTTCAGCGGTTCCAGTAACATACATATTTGAAATCCCATTAAATACCATTTGTAAAGAAGCCACTTTTAATTCCAAATGAATATCTGCACTCGTTAAATATTCATTGTTATTATAATTTTCAGAATAAACTGCTAACTTTTCTACCTCAAGAACTCCATCCGAACGGATTTCTCTTTGTGTGGCACTTCTTATTTCAGAAATAGTTGGCGTAGTTACATATATTGTAGTAAGATCGTAATCTCGGAAAAAATTACAAACATTATTATTCGTCAAAATTAATTGGTTATCTACCACTTCAACATCAATATCATTTAATAGATTAGCTCCAGAAGACACCTCTAATTTGTACTCATCTCCTTGTTTTACTACTAATGAAATTCCCTCATTCACTAAAATTCTAGAAAAAACATCAACAGCTCTCTCTTCACTTTTAATAGATCCAGCAGCTTGAACACAATCATTTGCATCTTCATTATTACATGCACCAAAAAAAAGCATACTAACAAGCAACCCAGTAGAAAGTAATGATTTTATGTAAGAGTAAAATAATTTCATTATCATTTAAGATTCAACACTCCCTAATGGAGTTAAATTAATTACAAACGGTAACCTATTCCAATTTCTACAGCCTCAGCTTGTGCTGCATGTGCTTTTACGGTAACTACAGCAAAAAGTTTTTTCTTTGGAGTTAAATATCCCTTTAATCCCGCCCGCAAATAAACCCGTCCTTCATAATCTATTGGATAGTAAAGATAATAACCCGCTTGTGTTATTACAGAGAGTCGGTTTATAAATAACTCATGTCCTATAAATAAACCTGCTCGCATACTATCTTCAGTCCCATCGATTCCTCTTTCTGGATAGGCAATACTACTATACTTAATATATTCTTTTAGGAAATTAGAATAAAAAACATCTGTTCCAATCTGAAAGGCACTCTTTTTATTTATCCTCTTATCAGCATAAAATGAAAATATATAAAAAGGAAATTGCCCGCTATCTATCACATCACTTTCATTAACCCCGCTTCTAAAAACAAAATTATATCTAACAGCCTCATTAAAATTATTGGTAAGACCTTCGGTTACTTCGTAAGGAGGATCTACAGCGTCTAACTGATAATTCAACCCTACATTAAAAGTTACCGAATTAATACTTGTATTTGGAGCCTTTGTATTACCATTAGAATAATGGATAAGCGACAAACCAGCTTGTGCCCCAAACCTATTGAAAATACGCTCTTTTTTATAGTTCAACATTAAATAAGTACTACTCAATAATTTTGAACCAAAAGCTACATTTCGGAAGTTATCTTCTTTATCATAAGGATTAGAGGCTACGGCAATACCTTGACCTATTCTAAGCATTAAGTTCCGCTTAAAAAAGTAAAAGTTGTAATGACCATACAATGCCACATTATTCCCCATATATTCATTTTTAAGGTTTTGATACCCTAAAGAAACTCCATAATCTGGGTAATTATACAACTGTTCCCATTCACGATTACCATACGTTTTTTTATTCCAACTAAGGATAAAACCTTCTGGATGCCCCGTTATGAGATGTAAAATATCATTATTATGTCTAGAAATATTTCCATAGAAATAACTAAGATCTACATAAGATGAATATTCTTTATCCCCTTCCTGAGCAGTAACTCCACAAGATAAAAGCACGATAAAAATGATGAATACTTTCTGCATAAATTTTATTTCACGGCAAAAGTAATCTTATTTTTAAAATAACGCAGAAGCGATAGCTTTAATATTATCAGATTTCCCCATTGAATAATAATGTAACAATGGAACTCCTGCATCTTTTAATTCTTTAGATTGCTGGATACACCATTCGATTCCAACTTGGCGAACTTCTTTATTATTTTTACAACTCTCTACAGAATTAATAAGTTCTTCTGGGATATCAATTTTAAAAACTTGTGGTAATAATTGCAAATGCTTTTTCACTGCAATGGGCTTTATACCTGGAATTATAGGCACATTAATTCCTGCTGCCTTAGCTTTCTCTACAAACTCAAAGAACTTACTATTATCAAAAAACATTTGCGTTACAATATAATCTGCACCTGCATCTACTTTTTCTTTTAGCTTCTTTAAATCGAAATCTAGTGAAGGAGCCTCTAAATGCTTTTCTGGATATCCTGCCACTCCGATACAAAAATCAGAGGCACAATCAGACTCTATTGTTTCATGTAGATATTTCCCATCACATAAATCTCTAATTTGTTTTACCAAATCTGTTGCATAAGGATGACCTCCTTTGGTAGGCTCAAAATAACGTTGGTGCTTCATTGCATCTCCGCGAAGTGCCATTACATTTTCGATTCCCAAATATTGACAATCTACCAATAGATACTCCGTTTCTTCTTTTGTAAAACCACCACACAATACATGCGGAATTGTATCTACATCATACTTGTGTTTTAATGCCGCACAAATCCCAACTGTACCAGGACGCATACGAGTAACTTTTCTGTCAAAAAGACCTTCCTTTTCTATATAAACAAACTCCTCACGAGAAGTAGTAACGTCTATAAACGGCGGATTAAACTCCATCAAAGGATCAATATTATTATATAATTCTTGAATATTTTTACCTTTTTGAGGAGGTATAATTTCAAAAGAAAACATAGTTTTCCCGTTGGCTTTTTTTATATGATCGGTTACTTTCATTATAATATATTTTGGAATTTATAGGCTTATGAAACCTAAAACCCTATTTTAAACTTTATATTCTACTATTTTTTAATTAGCAATACTTGGACTTAGCCACTTTGTAGCTTCTTCTACGCTAATATTTCTACGTTCAGCATAATCGGCAACTTGGTCTTCTTTTATTTTCCCTAAACCGAAATATTTCCCTTTCGGATTTGCAAAATAATAACCTGAAACAGAAGATGCAGGCCACATAGCCAGGCTTTCTGTCAACTTAACTCCTATTCTATTTTCAACATCTAAAACTTTCCAAATAACCTTTTTCTCTAAATGATCTGGACAAGCTGGATACCCTGGTGCTGGTCGCATTCCTTTATAATTCTCCTTTATTAGATCTTCATTTGATAAAGATTCATCGGAAGCATATCCCCAGATTTCCTTACGAACACGCTCGTGAAGGTACTCTGCAAAAGCTTCAGCCAATCTATCTGCTAATGCTTTGATCATAATCGAATTATAATCATCTAAATCTTTAATATATTGAGCTGAAATCTCATCAACACCAAATCCTGTACTTACACAAAAAGCTCCTATATAATCCTGCTTTCCTGTTGTTTTAGGTGCTATAAAGTCTGCTAATGCTATATTTGGTGCTCCTTTAGTTTTTTCTGATTGCTGACGAAGTGTTAAGAACTTATTTAACTCATTTCCATTTTCATCATACAGTTGGATATCATCATCGTTAACTTGATTAGCTGGAAAAATCCCAAGAATACCTTTGGCTGTAAGCCATTTCTCATTAATAATCTTGTCCAACATTTCTGTTGCTTCATCAAAAAGTTTTGATGCTGCTGCTCCTACAACTTCATCCGTTAAAATATCTGGATATTTACCATGTAACTCCCATGATCTAAAAAACGGAGTCCAATCTATATAATCTCTTAGCTCCCCTAAATCAACCGACACCTCTTTTACACCTAAAAAATTAGGTTTTGGAGCAGTAAACTCATCCCAATCTAATTTTATCTTATTCTTTCGAGCATCTGCTATGCTTAGGTAATTCTTCACACGAGCTCTATTTAAGAAACCTTCGCGTAATTTATCATATTCTGCTCTTAAAGAAACGCCATAAGCCTCCTTAAGTTTAGGGTTAATAAGACTTCCAGCTACATTTACCGCCCTAGAAGCATCATTTACATGAACTACAGTTTTAGAGTATTCTGGAGCAATTTTAACTGCCGTATGTGCTCTAGAAGTTGTAGCTCCCCCTATCATTATAGGAATACTTAAGTTTATTTTTTCTAACTCTTTAGCCAAATAAACCATCTCGTCTAAAGACGGTGTTATTAAACCACTAAGACCTATTATATCTACTTCTTCATCGATCGCTGCTTGAATTATTTTCTCTGGTGGAACCATCACTCCAAGATCTACAATCTCATAGTTATTACATCCTAAGACAACACTTACTATATTTTTCCCGATATCATGCACATCTCCCTTTACGGTTGCCATCAATACTTTTCCTGCTGAACGAGAATTTTCATCTTTTTGCGCTTCAATAAATGGCAATAAATAAGCTACCGCCTTTTTCATAACACGAGCAGATTTAACCACTTGAGGAAGGAACATTTTTCCACTTCCAAAGAGATCTCCCACTACATTCATACCATTCATCAAGTAGTTTTCAATAACCTCTATTGGTTTATCTACTACCTGTCTAGCTTCCTCTGCATCTTCTTCAGCAAATTCTAACACTCCCTTTACCAAAGAATGCGTAATTCTTTCTTGCAGTGTTCCATTTCTCCATTCTTGAGCTAGCTTTTCATTAGCTTTTGTATTTCCTTTTACTGTTTCAGCAAAATCCAATAAACGCTCTGTTGCATCGTCCCTTCTGTCTAATAAAACGTCTTCAACATATTCTAAAAGGTCTTTTGGAATCTGATCATAAACTTCCAACATCTCAGGATTTACAATTCCCATTGTCATTCCATGTTGAATCCCATGATATAAAAAAGCAGCATTCATAGCCTCTCTCACAGTGTTATTTCCACGGAAAGAAAATGAAACATTACTAACCCCTCCACTAACATGTGCATGTGGTAAATTCTCTCGAATCCATTTTGTGGCTCTAAAAAAATCAACTGCATTCTGGCGATGCTCTTCCATCCCCGTTCCCACTGGGAAAATATTAGGGTCGAAAATAATATCTTGAGGATTAAAGCCAATCTTATTTACTAATGTATCATAAGAACGCTTACAAATTTCAATACGTCTTTCATAAGAATCTGCCTGCCCAACCTCATCAAAAGCCATCACAATTACAGCTGCTCCATAACGCTTTACAAGTTTTGCGTGCTGTAAAAACTGTTCCTCACCCTCTTTTAAACTAATAGAGTTTACGACACCTTTACCTTGCACCACTTTTAATCCAGCTTCGATAATCTCCCATTTCGAGCTATCTATCATTACTGGCACACGAGCAATATCAGGCTCTGCTGCAATAAGATTCAAGAATCTTGTCATGGCATATTTACCATCCAACATTCCTTCATCCATATTCACATCTATAATCTGAGCTCCTCCCTCTACTTGGGCACGGGCAACTTCAAGTGCTTCATCGTAATTTTCTTCTTTAATTAATCGAAGAAATTTACGTGATCCCGTTACATTAGTACGTTCCCCAACATTAACAAAATTTGTATTTTCATCTACAATAAGAGGTTCCAGTCCCGATAAAACTAAGGGAATTCTCCCTTGTTCTTCGTTTTCTGATTGTTGGTTACTAATCTCCATCCCTTTCATAATTTATTTAATAATTCATAAAAACCATTCATTAGCGTCTATAGCAAAACGGTTTTAATTACTTCTTATTTATAATATTCCAATTAAAAGCCATCTAAATTTAATAGGTAGCTAGTGCTTTTCTAGGTTTATATTCCTTAGCAATAGTTGCCAATAGACTGATATGATCTGGCGTTGTACCACAACATCCTCCAATAATATTTACAACATTCTCTTCTAAATACGTTCTAACAAGCGCTTGCATCTCTTCCGCAGTTTGATCATACTCTCCAAAGTGATTTGGTAAACCTGCATTTGGATATGCAGAAATATAGAATGGTGATTTTTGTGACAACCTTTTTACATAAGGCAACAATTGATCTGCTCCTAAAGCGCAATTAAAACCAACACTTAATAAAGGAACATGAGAAATACTTATTAAAAAAGCCTCTGCTGTTTGCCCAGAAAGTGTTCTCCCGGAAGCATCTGTGATAGTACCACTTACCATTACTGGAATATCAACTCCCTTTTCTTCTTTTACCTCTTCTATTGCAAATAAGGCTGCCTTTGCATTAAGCGTATCAAAAATAGTTTCTACCAAAAGTACATCTACACCACCATCGATTAATGCTTCTGCTTGTAGTTTATAAGCAATTCGCAACTCGTCAAAAGTAACTGCACGGTAACCAGGGTCATTTACATCTGGAGACATACTGGCTGTCCTATTTGTAGGTCCCATGGCACCTGCTACAAAACGAGGTTTATTAGGTTCTTTGGCTGTAAACTCATCTGCTACTTTCTTAGCTATTTTCGCTGATTCGAAATTTAATTCATAAACAATATCTTCCAAATGATAATCTTCCATTGCGATGGTAGTACCAGAAAAAGTATTTGTTTCCACTATATCTGCTCCAGCTTCATAATATTTTGCATGAACATCTGCTATAGCTTGCGGTTGTGTAAGAGACAACAAATCATTATTTCCTTGCAACGGATGTTCAAAATCTTTAAAACGTTCTCCTCGAAAGTCCTCTTCAGTAAATTTATAGCGCTGTAACATAGTTCCCATTGCTCCATCTAGCACTAAGATTCGTTGTTCGAGTTCTTTTCTAATATCCTTCATTTTATTCTACTTAAAATAGTAATAACTATAATCGTTTATTCGCTCAAAAGGCGATAGTAATATCTGTTGTATGTATCAAGAAAGGGTGAAGTAAAAAAGGAAATCTTTTTTGTTATCTGTCCACGAAAAATACGTGGTAGAACGTAGCACCTTCTTAATACATTTTATCGTTTGTAAAAATATACAAAGGGTTGCTAAGGCTTCTGCGGGTCTAATCCCTACACCTTTCTTGATAACGTTCAGTAAAACTATGAACAATTGAAATGCAAATATAACTTACATTTTACTGTTAAACAAATGCATATTGTTTAATTTCTGATGAAAAGAATTGCTCTAAAAAACAAAAGGCAAACCTACATTTTATAATGGATTTGCCTTTTGCAATAATCTTATATAAATAGTATTAAACA
>NZ_JAETXX010000012.1 GCF_021764745.1 Joostella atrarenae
CTTTTGATCGTTGCATGACCTTCTGAAGTTCCATCCCAGTTGTTTTGGTAATCTTTAGCACTATATACTTTGATCCCCCAACGGTCATATATATCCACCCTATTTCCAGGATAGTTTTCTATACAACGAACTGTGAAGTAGTCATTCTTACCATCTCCATTAGGCGTAAATTCATTGAAAATTTCAAAACATTCTGACAAAACTATATCAGCACCAGCACTGGCCTCATTATTAGTGTCGTTAAAATCTTCTTGATCTAAAGACTCTAAACGCGCAACATTATTATAATCTGTTATATTAAGTACTGAAACACGCATTATAAGTGTTACACTCTCACTAGGAGCCAAACTAACAACACTAAATACTCCTGTAATTTCATTATAGTTACTTCCAACACCTGAAGTTGCCCCAATAAAACGGTATCCATCAGGCAATCTATCACTAACGTCAATATTTGTAGCCTCGATTGTTCCTAAATTCTTTACCGTTATAGTAAACTCTATCTCTTCATTTAACACAACATATTGCTTATTAACTGACTTATATATTGCAATATCAGTTTCTGTGAGTGGTGGGGGTGGTGGAGATACTTGATCTTTACTACAAATTATTTGATGTGTACAAGATGAACTGTTCCCGCATTGATCTATCACAGTATACGTTCTTATTACAATGTATGGGTCCTCTACTGAACCAGCACCTCCATTATCAATATCTTCATAGGTAATGATTAAGTCTTCTTTAGGCGTCTCATTATCAATCGCATCTATAAACGATACGTCGCCTTCTGGAATTGAATTAATGTCACAGTCATCTATTATTATATCAGAAGGGCATGATGTAATAACTGGAGCCTCTATATCCTTTACTTCAATCTGTTGACTATGCATAGTTGTGTTTCCACAATCATCTGTAGCTGTCCATTTTCTAGTCAAAATAAAGCTACCTATACAGTCTCCTTCTGTTGTAATCTCTTCAAAAGACACTTTTGCTTCCGCACAATTGTCTGCAGCAAGCACTTCTGGGATTTCAGGAATATTATTTGAATCCGTGACCATATCTGTTGGCAATGTACTTGTAAAGAATGGTGCCGTAGTGTCTTCTACTGTTATTGTCTGTGTATGAACTGTTGTTAATCCACATTCATCTGTCGCTATCCATTCTCTTAATAAACTATAACTATTAGGGCAATCTCCTGCAGTTTCTGTTTCCGTAAAAGTTACGGTAGCTGTTCCGCAGTTATCCGTAGCGGTTAACGTTTCCGCAGTTGGAATTGCATCACAGTCAACAGTTATATCGGCTGGTAGTGTTTCCACAAAAGTAGGAGCCGTAGTGTCTTCTACCGTTATTGTTTGCGTGTGAACTGTTGTTAATCCACATTCATCGGTAGCTGTCCATTCTCTTAATAAGCTATAACTATTAGGACAATCTCCTGCAGTTTCTGTTTCCGTAAAAGTTACGGTAGCTGTTCCGCAGTTATCCGTAGCGGTTAGTATTTCTGCTGTTGGAATTGCATCACAATTAACAGTTCCATCTGCTGGTAGTGTTTCCACAAAAGTAGGAGCTGTAGTGTCTTCTACCGTTATTGTTTGTGTGTGAACTGTTGTTAATCCACATTCATCTGTCGCTATCCATTCTCTTAATAAGCTATAACTATTAGGACAATCTCCTGCAGTTTCTGTTTCCGTAAAAGTTACGGTAGCTGTTCCGCAGTTATCCGTAGCGGTTAGTATTTCCGCCGTTGGAATAGCATCACAGTTAACAGTTATATCTGCTGGTAGCGTTTCGACAAAAGTAGGAGCCGTTGTGTCTTCTACCGTTATTGTTTGCGTGTGAACTGTTGTTAATCCACATTCATCAGTAGCTGTCCATTCTCTTAATAAACTATAACTATTAGGACAATCTCCTGCAGTTTCTGTTTCCGTAAAAGTTACAGTTGCTGTTCCGCAGTTATCCGTAGCGGTTAATATTTCCGCCGTTGGAATAGCATCACAATTAACAGTTACATCTGCTGGTAGTGTTTCTGCAAAAATAGGAGCCGTTGTATCTTCTACTGTTATTATTTGCGCGTGAACTGTTGTTAATCCACATTCATCTGTCGCTATCCATTCTCTTAATAAACTATAACTATTAGGACAATCTCCTGCAGCTTCAGTTTCCGTAAAAGTTACAGTTGCTGTCCCGCAGTTATCCATAGCGGTTAGCGTTTCTGCCGTTGGAATAGCATCACAATCAACAGTTACATCTGCTGGTAGTGTTTCTACAAAAGTAGGAGCCGTAGTATCTTCTACCGTTATTGTTTGTGTATGAACAGTAGTTAATCCACATTCATCAGTAGCTGTCCATTCTCTTAATAAACTATAACTATTAGGACAATCTCCTGCAGTTTCTGTTTCCGTAAAAGTTACAGTTGCTGTCCCGCAGTTATCCGTAGCGGTTAGCGTTTCTGCCGTTGGAATAGCATCACAATTAACAGTTACATCTGCTGGTAGTGTTTCCACAAAAGTAGGAGCCGTTGTGTCTTCTACCGTTATTGCTTGTTCGCAGCTTACAGTATTTAAAATAGTATCCTCTCCTGTATCTCTTACACCATTACTGTTCACATCTTCATATTCTATAATAGTAAAAGTTCTTGTAACTATTTGAGAACAATCACCTGAGTCAGCAGTGTTACTTGCTGTGATTTCAATAACTCCACATGGGTCACCAATACTGCCATCAGCATTTCCAAGGGCTTCGAATTCTGTAATCGTATATGCGTACTGTGTTGAAATATCTTGATAACATTCCACAGCAGAAGTAGGGAAAGTAGGGCAAACAATTTCAAACTTGCAACAGTCTGTAGGTGCCTTTCCTGTAACATTTAACAGATTACAAGCATTATAATCTTCAATATTAACATTATAATCTATCATTGGTGAAATTTCATCTGAAGTCCATGTACTGCCTGACCAAGTTCCTGGAGCTCCTGTTCCAGATACAGTGGTAAAAGGACCTACACCTATAAAGTCGATGGTTACTGTGTAGTTACCATTCTCTTGACAGGTTGTATATGTTGTACTTGGATCACTATTTTGTTCAACTTCAGAGAATACTGTAATGTCTATGGTATCTAATCCAGATAAGCTAGACGTACACCCTAATGTCGAATTTAAAGCATAGGTTACCGTATATAATGTATTTTCAGTAGGAGCTACGTTTATAACACTTCCTGTTCCTATTGATACTCCAGACTCAAACCATTCAATATCGTAAATACTTTCTGGTAAAGCCATAATTAAATTTGTAGATTCACCTGTACAAATAGCATCCATACTTGCTATAGGATCAGGGTAAATAACGGTTCCTTGTTGTAAAGTTATGGTCTGTTCTGTATACCCGCAATCTGTAGTAATTCTAACCTTATAAGTACCTACACTTAAATTCTGAAATACATGAGACATTTCAGTAACATCATTTGTGAAATAGGTCTGTGTAGGGTTATCTGTGTCTGGATCTAAAGGGTCTAACCATATGTCATATTTAATAGAGCCTAAAGGAATTCCGGAGGCGACTAAAGCCATAATACCTGAATCATCATCATCGCTATCACAAAACAAGCTAGTAACATTGAATGCTACTTGTTCATAAGGAGGTATAGTTACAGTTGTTTCAAACTCTGTATAACCATTAAACATCTTTAAAGCTGCATCAAACATTACAGACTCTACAAAGCGAATGTCAGGTAATGTAGGATCCCTATAGGCAAATTGTTCAAACCTTAAAATGTAATCTCCTGGAGGAACACTACTAAACTGACCTGCATTTTTGTTGGATGGATTTTCTGAAGCATCTCTAATTAATGTAACACCATCACTTGCATATAGCCTTGTTATTGTATAATCTGTAATATTAGTGCCTCCCATATCAAAAATAATATCAGATGAAGCACAACCTGGTGTAAGCACAATAGAAGGATTGTATGTTGCAGGCTCTGTTAAATTAATAGTATTGGTTATACTATCACCACAAGCATCTACAAGCACTATTTGATATTCCCCTAATGGCAAGTCTTGAATTACAGGTCTTGATTTCCAATCATTCTCACCTCCATCTGGATCATCAAAAATGGCAGTCATGGGAAATGTATATGTATAAGACCCTGCTTGACTATATGGTTGAGTTGGGTTTATAGTTGTATTGGTAATGCCATCAGTTCGAGTTATTGTTGCAGTAATTGGCCAATTTAAAGGGTCATCTACATTCCAAGCTCCTCCATTTTTCTTAATCTCAATAGTAGAAGTTCCCTCTAATTTACCATTAGTTTCATCTAAAGTAGCTTCCATTAAAAGATTCTGATAAGTAACATTAGGAGTTATTATTTCTTCAACAGTATGACAATCGTCTTCAGCTACTATCTTATATGTGGCGTTGGGGTCATCAGCAGAGAGCACTAAACTACCTCCAAATATACTGAGTTGCTCTGAGTTGTAAACAGTTTCTAGAAGCTGAAAAATTCCCGATCCTGCTGGATCCTCCTTATAAAGGGAAACAGAATTACTTTCTTGAAAGGTAAAGGCTGCCCTACCAGGTGGTAAACCATCGTCTATAAGACCATCAATAAGGATATTAACCCCATCTTCACATGATGCTGTTCTAGAGGCTATAGCGTCTACATCTAAATAATCTTCAGGTAAGTCTGGTATTGTAATATCTTCTCTCGTGGCAACATTACATCCGTCTGTCACAAGTATGTTAGTAAGTATATCTCCAGGAGTTAATCCCGTAAAATCAAATACAGTAGAATTTTTTGCACTGCCATAGATAGTGGCTCCTCCATTAAGAGTAGCGCTTGCAGCGTATGGATCGCCCATTATTACCTCTGCATTACCACCGGTAATAGCTATTCTATAAGTTACTTTACCACATTCATCCTCGTCTGGCCTGGTTCGCTCATAACGATAAGCTATAGGAGTATTTGAAGTTTCTGCAATTGTAACACTTCGTATTTCTTGGCTTGAGCAAGAAGGACTGTTATCCGTAACACTTACACTATAATCACCTATAATTAAGTTGCTAAAAGTATAACTTGTTACAGCTATTGAGCCAGAGGTCTCAATAATACTCCCACCTAACAAAAGATTATAAGTAAATGGACCAATACCGCCGGTAACACTTACGCTAAGCGATCCATCATTTGGGTTATTAGTATCCGAGCTACTGCAAGTAGTATTACTCGAGGTCGTCATTAAGCTCATTGGCTCGTATGAACTCCCTACAGTTATAGATGACTCTTGAGAAATCATACTCCCCTGCTGTAAAATAACATCGTAAGTATTCGGAGCTAAATTAAAAAATGTACCAGTTCCTGTACTTGATAGGGTTATAAAATCTAAATCGGTACTAGTTTGTGCGAGTCTAATATAAGCAAAAACAGGAGCTGAAGAGCAATCTGTTGCCCCTGTAACTTGTACATTTATTTCGCCATTTTGTACACAGGTAGCATCTAATGGAGTTGCTGTAAAATTATTAATGTTACATTGCGAATACATACTGTATTGAGAGACAACAATAACGATTAATATAAAAAGTAATTTTTTTATCATATTATTTGGTTTAACATTATTATATTACTTAATTATTTCATTCAAGAAATACTTATTAATTAAACCAACTTTGCTAATCGTTGCCATAATATGTATACTCCTCATATTCGAGAACATGAAACTCGTGATTACCCACTATATGAGGTACGCCAATTTCATGTATTACTTCTTATTTATTCATAAAAAGAAAAGGGGGTAAATATTAAAAATAGACCTGCTATTCAATAATTTCTATAATTAATGGTCATTCAACTATCACATTTTATTAAAAAAAACGATAAAATATAAAGATTATATACCTCTACAACACATGTTAACTTTTATTATTTATAAAAGTCTAACCACCTAATCATAACATCTTTATCAATATTAACTCTTAATGTTTGGAACAATACATTCTTTTAAAGCATAATGAAATTGATTTTTAAGCTTATACATACGCTGACAAAGCACACCATATGACGTTATCCGTAAATATTTATAAATCAAATATTTATAAATAAATAAAGGTATACTTTTAATTCACACCAAGTCAATTAAACTTTAAATAATATATCAACGCAAAAGTCTCTAATTAAATAATATAAAAACATGATATTTATCACGTCCATGTATATAACTCACAATATCAGCATGATAAATCAAACTAGTCCGTAGTAAGAAAACTACATTAAAAAGAAAAATAAATTATGAATAATCGTCACAAAGACAATATATGTATTAATAAGAAATTAACACAAGAGTAAATAACCTACATGTAGTTACATGTAAAAAAAGGTTTCAACTTAAAAAAAAGTTGAAACCTTCAATAAATTATTGTATTTATTACTAGTTAATGACTAAGCCTCTCCAGTTGGGCCAAAATTTAACGGCATAGGTGGTTGCTCATAATCTTTAATTTCTCCATTAGCTTGTTCGAAACGTTGTACGTTATCTCCAAGTGCTTTCAAGAAACGTTTTGCATGCTGAGGAGTTAAGATAATTCTACTTTTTACTTTTGCCTTAGGTCTTCCAGGCATAATACTTACAAAGTCTACTACAAACTCAGAAACGGAATGATTGATAACCGCAAGGTTCGCATAAGTCCCTTCTGCTGTAGCATCATCTATTTCTATATTAATCTGATTCTTTTTTTGTTCGTTTTGATCACTCATTATTTTAATTTTAAAGTTGAAAAGCTGAAATATTTAAAACGAGAAGCACGATTGCTATATCTGTTTATATTAAAAGCTCTTGTAAAAATACTATTTAAAAAAAGAAAACCCCAAAGGAAATAATCCTTTGGGGTTTTAAATATAAATTTAGGTACGTTTAAAAGTTAACGTGCTGTTGTTTACTAGCCATAATCTCATTGTACTCATCTTTAGATCCTACGATAATATTATCGTAATCTCTCATTCCGGTACCAGCTGGGATTCTGTGTCCAACAATAACATTCTCTTTTAATCCTTCAAGATTATCAACTTTACCGCTTACTGCAGCTTCGTTCAGTACTTTTGTAGTTTCCTGGAACGATGCAGCCGAGATAAACGATTTCGTTTGTAATGACGCTCTTGTAATACCTTGAAGTATCGGTGTAGCAACCGCAGGAACTGCGTCTCTAGCCTCTACTAATTGCTTATCTGCTCTTTTAAGGATCGAATTCTCATCTCTCAATTCACGAGGAGTGATAATCTGACCTGCTTTTAAAGTTGTAGACTCACCAGCATCTTCGATAACTTTCATTCCAAAGATTCTATCGTTTTCTTGGATAAAATCAGATTTGTGAACTAGTTGTTGCTCTAAGAACGTAGTATCACCAGAATCTTTAATATTAACTTTACGCATCATCTGACGTACTACTACCTCAAAGTGCTTATCGTTAATTTTCACCCCTTGTAAACGGTATACCTCTTGTACTTCGTTTACTAAGTACTGCTGTACCGCAGATGGGCCTTTAATTCTTAAGATATCTTCTGGAGTAATAGAACCATCAGAAAGAGGCATTCCTGCACGAACGTAATCGTTCTCTTGAACAAGAATCTGATTTGATAGTTTTACCAAATACTTCTTAATGTCTCCTAACTTAGACTCTACAATAATCTCACGATTACCTCTTTTGATTTTACCAAAAGAAACAACTCCATCAATTTCTGATACTACAGCTGGATTAGAAGGATTACGTGCTTCGAAAAGCTCGGTAACTCTTGGTAGACCTCCTGTAATATCCCCTGCTTTAGAAGATCTTCTAGGAATCTTAACAAGTACTTTACCTTCTGCTATCTTCTCATTATTATCTACCATAATATGAGCACCTACAGGTAGGTTGTAAGAACGTAACGTTTCTCCTTTTCCGTCTTTAATCAATAACGTTGGAATCAATTTCTTGTTTCTAGATTCAGAAATTACTTTCTCTTGGAATCCAGTCTGCTCATCGATTTCAACTTGGTAAGTTACACCTTGATCAATATTTTCGTATGCAATTTTCCCTGAGAATTCAGAAACAATTACCGCGTTATAAGGATCCCACTGACAAATTACATCTCCTTTTTCTGAAATCTGACCTTCCTTTACAAAAATCTGCGATCCGTAAGGAACGTTACTTGTTGCAAGTGTAATACCTGTTTTTTCGTCAATAAACTTAACCTCTGCTGTTCTAGAGATTACGATATCAACTTTATTTCCTTCAGCATCAGTTCCTTTAACAGTTTTAAGATCTTCGATCTCAAGTCTACTCTTAAATTTAGTGATGATTTTATTTTCTTCTGAAATGTTTCCTGCAATACCCCCTACGTGGAAAGTACGTAGCGTAAGCTGTGTACCTGGCTCCCCAATAGATTGTGCTGCAACAACACCAACTGCTTCTCCTCGCTGAACCATTTTACCGGTAGCTAGATTACGTCCGTAACATTTCGAACAAATACCTCTTTTTGCTTCACAGGTAAGTGGCGAACGTACTTCCATTTTCTCAATTGGAGACGCTTTAATTTTCTTAACAATAGCTTCAGAAACTTCTTCTCCTGCACTCACCAATAACTCTTCTGTTAATGGATCATATACATCGTGTAAAGAAACACGACCAAGGATTCTTTCTCCTAAAGATTCTACTATCTCATCATTTTTCTTCAATGCTTCAACTTCTACACCACGTAAAGTACCACAATCCTCAGTGTTTACAATAACATCTTGAGAAACGTCTACTAAACGACGTGTTAAGTATCCTGCATCCGCAGTTTTTAATGCCGTATCCGCAAGTCCTTTACGTGCACCGTGAGTAGAGATAAAGTACTCAAGAATCGAAAGACCTTCCTTAAAGTTAGAAAGAATTGGATTCTCAATAATCTCACCACCACCAGCAGTAGATTTCTTAGGTTTCGCCATTAATCCACGCATACCTGTAAGCTGACGAATCTGTTCTTTAGATCCCCTTGCTCCAGAATCAAGCATCATGAATACCGAGTTAAATCCTTGGTTATCTTCACGAATACGCTTCATTGCAAGTTCTGTCAACATAGCATTTGCAGAAGTCCAAACGTCAATCACTTGGTTGTAACGCTCGTTGTTGGTAATAAGACCCATATTATAGTTGGTCATAATTCCATCTACTTGAACATTAGCTTCAGCAATCATTGGTTGTTTCTCTTCAGGAATAATAATATCTCCTAAACTGAATGATAATCCTCCTTTAAAGGCGAAGTTATAACCCATGCTCTTAATCTTATCTAAGAAATCGGCAGTGGTAGGAACATCTGTTGCTTTAAGGATATCTCCAATAATGTCTCTAAGTGACTTTTTAGTAAGTACTTCGTTAATGTAACCTGCTTTCTCTGGAACTACTTCGTTGAATAATATTCTACCAACTGTAGTTTCAATGATTTGGTACACTAATTCTCCTTCTTCATTAAAATCTTTCGCACGAACTTTAACCATCGCGTTCAAGTCTACTTTCTTCTCATTAAAAGCAATTGTTACTTCATCAGCAGAATAGAAAGTAAGACCTTCACCTTTTATTGGATGATCTGGCGTAGATCTTCTTGCTTTGGTCATATAATACAGACCCAAGACCATATCCTGAGAAGGTACTGTAACCGGAGAACCATTTGCAGGGTTCAATATGTTATGAGAAGCCAACATTAACATTTGTGCTTCTAATATAGCTTCTGGGCCTAGTGGTAAATGTACCGCCATCTGGTCACCATCGAAATCCGCGTTGAATGCCGTACATACTAATGGGTGTAACTGGATCGCTTTACCTTCTATCAACTTAGGTTGGAACGCTTGGATACCCAAACGGTGAAGCGTAGGAGCACGGTTAAGTAGTACTGGATGTCCTTTAAGAACATTCTCAAGAATATCCCAAACTACAGGTTCTCTCTTATCTATAATCTTTTTAGCAGACTTTACAGTTTTTACAATCCCTCTTTCTATTAGTTTTCTAATAACGAAAGGCTTGTAAAGCTCCGCTGCCATATTTTTAGGAAGACCACATTCGAACAATTTCATTTCAGGTCCAACAACAATTACCGAACGTGCTGAATAATCTACACGTTTACCTAAAAGGTTTTGACGGAAACGTCCTTGTTTTCCTTTTAATGAATCTGAAAGCGATTTTAATGGTCTATTAGATTCTGTTTTAACAGCAGAAGACTTACGTGTATTATCAAATAATGAATCTACAGATTCTTGAAGCATACGCTTCTCATTACGTAAGATTACCTCTGGTGCTTTAATCTCCATCAATCGTTTTAAACGATTGTTTCTGATAATTACTCTACGGTAAAGGTCATTTAAATCTGAAGTAGCAAAACGACCTCCATCAAGTGGAACTAATGGACGTAATTCTGGTGGAATAACCGGAATTACTTTCATAATCATCCACTCAGGATTATTCTCTCTATTCTTTTGAGATTCACGTAATGCCTCAACAACTTGAAGACGCTTAAGTGCTTCCGTTTTACGTTGCTTAGAAGTTTCTGTATTAGCTTTGTGTCTTAGCTCGTAAGAAAGTTCGTTAAGCTCTATTCTAGACAATAGCTCAATAAGACAGTCAGCTCCCATCTTAGCGATGAACTTATTTGGGTCTGAATCTTCTAAGTATAGGTTTTCTTGTGGAAGAGATTCAAGAATATTCAAGTACTCTTCTTCCGTTAAGAAATCCATTTTTTGAACAGGTTCTCCATCAGCATTTTTTGCATCTCCTGGTTGGATAACAACATAACGCTCGTAATAGATAATCATATCCAACTTCTTAGATGGTAATCCAAGAAGGTAACCTATTTTATTTGGTAAAGAACGGAAGTACCAGATATGTGCAACTGGTACAACTAGGTTAATGTGCCCAACTCTGTCTCTACGTACTTTTTTCTCAGTAACTTCAACACCACATCGGTCACAAACAATACCTTTATAACGTATTCTCTTATATTTACCACAAGCACATTCGTAATCCTTTACTGGACCGAAGATACGCTCACAGAAAAGACCGTCACGTTCAGGCTTATGTGTACGGTAATTAATAGTTTCAGGCTTAAGCACTTCTCCTCTAGACTCTCCTAAAATAGCCTCTGGAGATGCTAAACCGATAGAGATTTTGCTAAAGCTCTGTACTGTATTCTTATCTTTATTTCTTGCCATAATATATGGTGATAATGAATTAAGTGTGATTTTTATTACCTTTTTAATGGAGGCACTTAGGGATACTAAGCGCCTCTATTAAAATTATTATTCCTCTAATCTGATATCTAATCCAAGACCTTTCAATTCATGCATTAATACATTGAATGATTCTGGTAATCCTGGTTCTGGCATCATCTCTCCCTTAACGATAGACTCGTAAGTTTTAGCTCTACCAATAACATCATCAGATTTAACTGTCAATATTTCTCTAAGTGTACTTGATGCACCATATGCTTCAAGTGCCCAAACTTCCATCTCACCAAAACGCTGACCTCCAAATTGTGCTTTACCACCTAATGGTTGTTGTGTAATTAATGAGTATGGTCCTATTGAACGTGCGTGCATCTTGTCATCTACCATGTGACCTAACTTAAGCATGTAAATCACACCTACAGTAGCTGCTTGATCGAAACGTTCTCCAGTACCACCATCATATAAATATGTATGTCCGAATCTTGGAATTCCTGCCTCGTCTGTAAGTTCATTGATTTGTTCTAATGAAGCACCATCAAAAATTGGAGTAGCATACTTTTTACCTAAGTTTTTACCTGCCCAACCTAATACGGTTTCATAAATCTGACCAATGTTCATACGAGAAGGTACCCCTAGTGGATTTAATACGATATCTACTGGTGTTCCATCTTCTAAGAATGGCATATCTTCTTGTCTAGTAATTCTGGCAACAATACCTTTATTACCGTGACGACCCGCCATCTTATCTCCTACTTTAAGCTTACGTTTCTTAGCGATATACACTTTGGCAAGTTTCATGATTCCAGCTGGCAATTCATCTCCAACAGAAATTGTAAACTTATCTCTACGTAACGCACCTTGAAGGTCGTTTAGCTTAATTTTATAATTATGAAGAAGATCATTGATTAAAGCATTCGTCTCATCATCTGTAGTCCATGTTCCACTTACTAAGTGAGCGAAATCATCTACTGCATTCAACATCTTTTGAGTATATTTCTTTCCTTTAGGGAATACTTCTTCACCTAAATCATTAAATACACCTTGAGAAGTTTTTCCATTTACGATGGAGAATAACTTTTCTACCAATACATCTTTAAGTCCAGTGAATTTTGTTTCAAATTCTAATTCTAACTTAGCGATGTCTTCTTTATCTTTTGCTCTTTTGCGCTTATCTTTAATAGCTCTAGAGAACAATTTTTTATCTATTACAACTCCATTTAATGAAGGAGAAGCTTTTAAAGATGCATCTTTTACATCTCCAGCTTTATCACCAAAGATTGCACGAAGTAATTTTTCTTCTGGCGTAGGATCAGACTCTCCTTTTGGAGTAATCTTACCAATTAAAATATCACCAGGTTTTACCTCTGCACCAATACGAATCATTCCGTTTTCATCAAGGTCTTTTGTAGCCTCTTCAGAAACGTTAGGAATATCGTTTGTTAATTCTTCAGCTCCTAATTTAGTATCTCTAACTTCAAGAGAGTACTCATCAATATGGATAGAAGTAAAGATATCTTCTCTTACTACTTTTTCAGAAATTACAATTGCATCCTCAAAGTTATACCCTTTCCAAGGCATAAACGCTACTTGTAGGTTTCTACCTAAAGCAAGCTCTCCTTGTTGCGTAGCATATCCTTCACAAAGTACTTGTCCTTTTAAAACTTTATCACCTTTTCTTACGATAGGCTTTAAGTTAATAGAAGTACCTTGATTTGTTTTTCTGAACTTAACTAAGTTGTATGTTTTGAAGTCATCATCAAAACTAACTAATCTGTCATTTTCAGTTCTATCGTACTTAATTGTAATTTTTGAAGCATCTACATAATCAATTACTCCATCTCCTTCAGCATTAATTAATACTCTAGAGTCTGAAGCCACCTGACGTTCTAAACCTGTACCTACAATTGGAGATTCTGGTCTTAATAAAGGAACTGCCTGGCGCATCATGTTAGATCCCATCAATGCACGGTTGGCATCATCATGCTCCAAGAATGGAATTAACGATGCTGAAATCGATGCAATTTGGTTTGGAGCAACATCCGTATAGTGAATCTCTGCTGGATCAACTACTGGGAAGTCACCTTCCATACGAGCAATTACTTTATCTGTATCGATATTTCCATCTTCAGATAAAGGTATATTTGCTTGCGCTATTTTCTTTTCTTCTTCTTCTTCAGCACTTAAATAAAGAATCTCAGAAAGATCTACTTTACCTTCAGTCACTTTACGGTATGGAGTTTCGATGAATCCCATTCCGTTCACTTTTGCGAATACACTTAATGAAGATATCAAACCAATGTTTGGACCCTCTGGTGTTTCAATAGGACAAAGACGTCCGTAGTGAGTATAGTGAACATCACGCACCTCGAAACCTGCTCTCTCACGAGAAAGACCACCTGGTCCTAATGCTGATAAACGACGTTTGTGTGTAATCTCTGCTAATGGATTTGTTTGATCCATAAACTGAGATAACTGATTTGTTCCAAAGAAAGAGTTAATAACCGATGATAATGTTTTAGCATTAATCAAATCGATTGGTGTAAACACCTCGTTATCACGTACATTCATACGCTCACGAATTGTTCTTGCCATACGAGCAAGACCTACTCCAAACTGAGACGATAATTGCTCTCCTACTGTTCTAACACGACGGTTAGATAAGTGATCGATATCATCAATCTCTGCTTTAGAGTTAATTAACTCAATAAGATATTTTATAATGGTAATAATATCTTCTTTAGTTAAAACTTGTTTATCCATTGCGATATCCAAGCCTAACTTCTTATTCATTCTATAACGACCAACTTCACCTAAGTTATAACGTTGATCTGAGAAGAATAACTTGTCAATAATACCTCTTGCTGTCTCTTCATCTGGCGGTTCAGCATTACGTAATTGACGATATATATGTTCTACAGCCTCTTTTTCTGAGTTTGTAGGGTCTTTTTGTAACGTATTGTAGATAATAGCATAATCTCCAGTCTGGCTATCTTCTTTATGTAACAAGATAGTTTTAACGTCTGTATCTACTATTTCTTCAATGTGTTCTTTTTCAAGAATCGTATCTCTATCTAGAATGATTTCATTTCTTTCGATAGAAACCACCTCTCCCGTATCTTCATCTACGAAATCTTCATGCCAAGTTTTAAGCACACGTGCCGCTAACTTTCTGCCCAACACTTTCTTTAATCCGCTTTTAGATACTTTTACTTCTTCAGCAAGATCGAATATTTCTAGAATATCCTTATCACGCTCAAAACCTATAGCACGGAAAAGTGTAGTAACAGGTAATTTTTTCTTTCTATCGATATATGCGTACATAACGCTATTGATATCGGTAGCAAATTCTATCCAAGAACCTTTAAAAGGAATTACTCTTGCAGAATACAATTTTGTTCCATTTGCGTGAAACGATTGACCAAAGAATACACCTGGAGATCTATGTAATTGGGAAACAACAACACGCTCAGCTCCGTTTATAACAAAGGTACCACTAGGAGTCATGTAAGGAATTACTCCTAAGTATACATCCTGTACTATGGTTTCAAAATCTTCGTGCTCAGGATCTGTACAATAAAGTTTTAGTCTAGCCTTTAAAGGCACACTATAAGTCAAACCTCTCTCTATACACTCTTGAATCGAGTAACGTGGAGGATCGATAAAGTAGTCTAAAAATTCAAGTACAAATTGATTACGCGTATCAGTAATGGGGAAATTCTCCAAGAAGGTATTATAAAGACCCTCGTTACCTCTCTCTTCAGATTTTGTTTCCAGTTGAAAGAAATCCTGGAATGACTTAATCTGAATGTCCAAGAAATCCGGGTATGCCGGAGTATTCTTTGCAGAGGCGAAATTAATTCTTTCAGTCTGATTTGTGAACATCAATGGACAATATTTTGATTAAAGTGAAAATTGAAAAAAACGTATACATTCATATACGCAAAAAGGGTTTAGGTCACTACCCGAAAAACGGGAAGGACCTAAACCGTATCTTACAGCTAAGAGCTGTAGGGTGGAATTATTTTAATTCTACCTCAGCACCAGCTTCTTCTAAAGATGCTTTAAGGGCATTAGCCTCATCTTTAGATACACCTTCTTTTATTGCTTTAGGAGCTCCGTCTACCATCTCTTTAGCTTCTTTAAGTCCTAAACCAGTTAATTCTTTAACTAATTTTACAACAGCTAACTTAGATGCACCAGCAGCTTTAAGGATAACATCAAATTCAGTTTGCTCCTCAGCAGCTTCTCCTCCAGCAGCAGCACCACCAGCAACAGCTACAGCTGCAGCAGCAGGCTCTATACCGTACTCCTCTTTTAATATCTCAGCTAATTCGTTTACTTCTTTAACTGTTAAGTTAACTAATTGTTCTGCAAAATCTTTTAAATCTGCCATTTTCTATCGTTTTAATAAATTTTTAAAATATAATTGTTTAAGTGCGTACTACTTATGATTCTTTCTCTGATAAAGTTTTAAGAATACCAGCTAATTTACCACCACTTGCTTTAAGTCCGCTAATAACGTTCTTAGCAGGTGATTGTAATAATCCGATGATATCTCCAATAACTTCTTCTTTAGACTTGATACTTACAAGAGTGTCTAATTGCTCATCTCCTAAATATACAGCCTCTTCAATGAAAGCTCCTTTTAATAAAGGTTTATCAGATTTTTTACGGAAGTCTTTGATTAATTTTGCAGGACCATTTCCAGTTTCAGAAAACATTAAAGAAGTATTTCCTTTAAGTACTGTTGGAAGATCACCGAAATCTTTATCAGAAGCCTCCATTGCTTTCGCAAGCAATGTATTTTTTACAACTGCGAGTTTGATGTTTGCTTTAAAACAAGCTCTACGTAAGTTAGAAGTTGTCTGAGCATCCAATCCTGAAATATCAGCTAAATAGATATTTCCATTATCACCTAACTGCGCAGTTAAATCTTCTATTACCGTTAACTTTTCTTGTCTAGTCATGATTAAAAAATTTATACTGCCAATTATACTGCCTTAGGATCTACAGGAACACTAGGACTCATTGTGCTAGACATAAAGATACTCTTTACGTAAGTTCCTTTAGCCGCAGTTGGCTTAAGTTTTGATAATGTTTGTAATAATTCATTTACGTTATCAGCAAGTTTATCTGCCGAGAATGACGCTTTACCTATTGCAGCGTGAACGATACCAGTTTTATCAACTTTAAAGTCAATCTTACCAGCTTTTACTTCACCAACAGCTTTAGCAACATCCATAGTAACTGTTCCTGTTTTTGGGTTAGGCATTAATCCTCTTGGCCCTAAAACACGTCCTAAAGGTCCTAATTTACCCATTACGCTTGGCATTGTGATGATAACATCAACATCAGTCCAACCGTCTTTTATCTTTTGTAAGTATTCATCTAAACCTACGAAGTCTGCACCAGCTTCTTTAGCTTCAGCCTCCTTATCTGGAGTAACCAATGCTAACACTTTTACATCTTTTCCAGTTCCATGAGGAAGTGTTACAACCCCTCTAACCATTTGATTAGCTTTACGTGGATCTACTCCTAAACGTACTGCTAAATCTACAGATGCATCAAACTTAACGTTAGTGATATCTTTTACTAATTGAGAAGCTTCTAAAACAGAATATAATTTACTGTTGTCTACTTTCCCAACTGCTTCTTTTTGCTTTTTTGTTAATTTTGCCATTTCTAGATTCTTTTAAGATTTAAAAAGGCTTATCACCCGAAACCGTTAATCCCATTGATCTTGCTGTTCCTGCAACCATACTCATCGCTGATTCTACAGTAAAAGCATTAAGATCCTGCATTTTGTCTTCTGCGATAGCTTTTACTTGATCCCAAGTAACACTAGCCACCTTTTTACGGTTTGGCTCTCCAGAACCCTTCTTAACCTTAGCCGCTTCCATAAGCTGAACTGCCGCTGGCGGTGTCTTAATTATAAAGTCAAATGACTTGTCTTTATAAACGGTGATCGCAACTGGTAATACTTTACCTTGTTTGTCCTGCGTACGAGCATTAAACTGCTTACAGAACTCCATGATGTTAACACCGGCAGCACCTAGAGCGGGTCCAACCGGTGGCGACGGATTCGCAGCACCTCCCCTAACTTGTAGCTTAACTACTTTACTAACTTCTTTTGCCATTGTTTTTGTTCAATTTTAAAATTTGATACGCCAAATTTGCTGGAAGCAAGGCGAATCTATATATAAATGTGTAACAATTATACTTTTTCAACTTGCATATAACTCAACTCTAACGGCGTCTTTCTTCCGAAAATCTTAACCATCACCTCAAGTTTACGCTTTTCTTCATTTATCTTCTCAACAGTTCCATTGAAACCATTAAAAGGCCCATCTACAACTTTCACAGTTTCTCCTAAAACATAAGGAATAGCAACATTATCTGTAGTTACAGATAATTCATCAACTTTACCTAACATTCTATTTACTTCGGATTTTCTTAAAGGCACAGGATCTCCTCCTTTTACCTCACCAAGAAAACCTATAACTCCAGTTATAGACTTAATAACGTGAACAATCTCTCCACCTAAGTTGGCTTTCACCATTACATATCCAGGAAAATAAACACGTTCTTTATTTATTTTTTTTCCATTACGCACCTGAACTACTTTTTCCGAAGGAACTAGCACTTCATCCACATAATCTGAATACCCAAGACGAGATATATCCTGTTCAATGTAGCCTTTAACTTTATTTTCTTGACCGCTAACTGCCCTTACTACATACCACTGTTTTGCCAACGCTTCTGCCATTGCAATACTCGTCTTTAAATATTAATTATTAATTACACCAAAATAAAGCTTGATCAGTTTAGCAAAAACTGAATCAATACCCCAAATTGCTAATGAAAAAAGTATAGAGAAAACAGCAACAACAACCATTAGGTTTTGTCCTTCAGCCCATGTAGGCCAAGTAACATGTGCTCTTAACTCCTCAAATGATTCTTTTATATAATTCACCATTTTATCTCTATATATTTTTATCAGAAATGAAAACTTTTATTAGCACGGGTAGAGAGATTCGAACTCCCATCAACGGTTTTGGAGACCGGCATTCTACCATTGAACTATACCCGTTTATTCAAGTTTAAAGGCGTCTGATTCGAAAAAATCAGACACCTTTAAGACTTGTATACTTATGAAATTAGTCTAAAATTTCTGTAACCTGACCAGCTCCAACTGTTCTACCTCCTTCACGGATAGCAAAACGTAAACCTTTACTCAAGGCAATTGGCTGCAACAACTCAACAGTAATAGTTAAGTTATCTCCAGGCATAACCATCTCAACTCCATCAGGTAAAGAAATAGTACCCGTTACGTCAGTTGTACGCACGTAGAACTGTGGACGGTAGTTGTTATGGAATGGAGTGTGACGTCCACCTTCTTCTTTTTTAAGAACGTAAACCTCAGCTTTAAATTTAGCGTGTGGCTTAACAGAACCTGGCTTACAGATAACCATACCTCTTTTGATGTCAGTTTTCTCGATACCTCTTAAAAGGATACCTACGTTATCTCCAGCTTCACCTCTATCTAATATCTTACGGAACATCTCTACTCCAGTTACTGTAGAAGTTAATTTCTCAGCTCCCATTCCGATAATATCTACAGCTTCTCCCGTTTTAGCAACTCCAGACTCAATACGTCCTGTAGCAACTGTTCCACGTCCAGTAATTGTAAATACATCCTCGATAGGCATTAAGAAATCTTTATCAACATCTCTCTGAGGTAATTCAATCCACTCATCAACAGCTTCCATTAATGACATAACTGAATCAACCCATTTTTGCTCACCATTTAAAGCTCCAAGTGCAGAACCAGGAATAACTGGACCATTATCACCATCATACTCATAGAAAGAAAGTAATTCTCTTACCTCCATATCAACAAGCTCTAAAAGCTCCTCATCATCAACCATGTCAACTTTGTTCAAGAAAACAACGATTCTAGGAATACCTACCTGACGGCCTAAAAGGATGTGCTCACGAGTTTGTGGCATTGGACCATCTGTAGCAGCAACTACTAAGATAGCACCATCCATTTGCGCAGCACCTGTTACCATGTTCTTTACGTAATCCGCGTGACCAGGACAGTCAACGTGAGCGTAGTGACGATTAGCAGTTTGGTACTCTACGTGAGAAGTGTTAATTGTAATACCTCTTTCTTTTTCCTCAGGAGCGTTATCGATTGAATCGAATGAACGTGCATCAGAAAGACCAGCATCTGCCAATACTTTAGTGATAGCAGCCGTTAAAGTAGTTTTACCGTGATCTACGTGTCCAATAGTACCTATATTTAAGTGTGGTTTGGAACGATCAAAAGTTTCCTTTGCCATGATTTAATAATTTTAATCTTAGTTATATATTAGTGTTCAAATTTAAAACGCAACAAGAGCCAATGACGAGATTTGAACTCGTGACCTCTTCCTTACCAAGGAAACGCTCTACCCCTGAGCTACACCGGCTTAAAAGCTTAAGATCAAGTTTAAAAATTTCTCTCTAAAAGATCACCCAAACAAAACCATAAACTCAAAGTACTAGAATTAGAGAGGAGAACACATCTTATTTTCTTAAGATAATTCTCATCTCTATTTTAAAACCTGAATTAAAAACTCAAGCTATTCTGTTTTGAGCGGGAGACGAGGTTCGAACTCGCGACATTCAGCTTGGAAGGCTGACGCTCTACCAACTGAGCTACTCCCGCAGTAACAACTCCGAAAAACAGAGTCGGTTTGCAATTTATTTGTGGGGAGAGCAGGATTCGAACCTGCGAAGACGTAGTCAGCAGATTTACAGTCTGCCCTCGTTGGCCGCTTGAGTATCTCCCCAATCTAAGTTTCTTTAAAAATCATCAATCAAACTTAACGTTGAAATTGATTTTCTACTTAAAATTCCGAGCGCAAAACTAATAATTTTTATTTGAATAACAACTATTTTTTAAATCTTTTTTCAAAGATATTTTTTACACTCTTACAAATTGACAAATTTTCAAAAAACTAAAACTTTTTGAGCCGATGGAGGGACTCGAACCCACGACCTGCTGATTACAAATCAGCTGCTCTAGCCAGCTGAGCTACATCGGCTTTTCAGTAAAAAAGTCCGCTATTTCTAACGGACTGCAAATGTATATAAATTATTCTTTTTACAAAACAATTTTTAAAAAATTTTTATTCAAATATATGAACGCAATTTTTGTTTCCTTTTCTTTAGTGATCGCTCTAATGCACTTGCTGCAGAATCGACAGCTTCCTCAAAAGTTTTACACTGTTTCTTTACTATGTATTCATCTCCAGGAACATGCACCTTTACCTCAGCTATTTTATTCTCCTTAGCACTCGTGTTTTGTACCTTTAAATACACTTCTGAATGGACGACTTTATCGTAATAATGATCTAATTTATCCAATCTCTTTTGGATAAAATTTAACAATTTCTGATCTACATTAAAGTTTACAGATTGCGTGTTTACTTCCATTTCCTCTAAATTTAAGGTTAAACTATTCTCCCAATCTCATGGGCTAAACTTCATCGATTGTTCACATCGAATAGCACCGTTTACTACTTAAAACTTAAATACCACGCTCCTTCAAAGCAACTAACGCTACTTTTTATTTCTTGGGTGCGCATTTCCGTATTGTTTTTTTAATTCCGCGATACTATTATGAGTATATACTTGAGTAGATGCTAAACTTGCATGACCTAATAACTCTTTTACTGAATTTAGATCGGCTCCCTCATTTAAGAGATGCGTAGCAAATGTATGTCTTAATATATGCGGACTTTTTTTAAGTTTCGTTGATGCCTTACTAAAGTACTTATTTATTGTTCTATAAACAAGATTTTCATAAACTTTATGACCGCTTTTAAGAAGAAATAAACAGTCTTTTGAGTCCTCATTAACATAATCACTCCTTATCCTCAAGTAATCTTTTATAGTTATTTCCAAAGAAGAAGCCAATGGCACATAACGTTCTTTATTCCGCTTACCTAAAACCTTAATAGTTCTATTCGCAAAATCTATATCTTGAAGCCCCAAGTTAACAAGCTCTATCCTTCGCATTCCTGTTGCATAAAAAAGCTCTATGATTAACTTATCTCGTAATCCCTCAAAGCTATCTTCAAACTCCATATCATTTAAAACCTGCTTCATTTCTTGCACAGAAAAAGGCACCTCTATCTTTTTAGCAGTTTTTAGAGCTTTATGCTTTGCTAATGGATTCACTTCTATCTGTTTTGTCTTCAGTAAAAATTTATAATAGGCCTTTAAAGAAGACACTTTTCTATTTATACTCCTATTACTGATATTACTATCTACTAAAAGAACAATCCAAGATCGAATTTGAGAATAATTTATTTGCTGAATAGAGGTTTCTTCAAAAGTAGCTTCACAAAATTCAAGAAACGCAGCAAGGTCATTCTTATATGCTAGCACCGTATGCTTAGAATAGTTTTTTTCCAACTGAAGATAATCTAGAAACTTTGCGAACGGCATATAAAAAGGATTTAAATCAAAGATAAGGAAATAGTTGTTTGAAGTTTTGCCAAGTTCTTAGAAGATCTATTGAGTAGAAATAAAAAATCCCGCTTCAAAAGAAACGGGATGTTGATATTATTAAGCCTGAAAAAAGTTATATCTCTTCTAGGTTTCTTAATCTTTGAACGTAAGACGCTTTCTGGATCTGAGCTCTTTTCTCTACAGATGCCTTCGTAAATTCTTTTCTGCTACGTAGCTGACGCATTGTACCAGTTCTGTCAAATTTACGCTTGTAACGCTTAAGCGCTCTGTCTATATTTTCTCCTTCTTTTATCGGTATTATTAGCATAAGTGTACCACCTCCTCTCTTTTACGGCGGCAAAGATAAAAATTTATTTAAAATGAAAAATAAAAAAATAAAAAAATATCTTCTGCTAAAATACTAAGGCTCAGCCTAACAAACCTACTTTAAAATATTTCTAGCGATCACTACTTTCTGAATCTCTGTAGTTCCTTCTCCAATAGTACACAATTTAGCATCTCTATAAAATTTCTCTACAGGAAAATCTTTTGTATACCCATAACCTCCATGAATCTGTACAGCCTCATTTGCAATTCTAACACATGCTTCTGAAGCAAACATTTTACACATTGCACTCAGCTTTGTCATCTTTCTTCCTTTATTCTTTTCTGAAGCCGCTTTATGCAATAACAATTCTGAAGCTTCTATATCGGTAGCCATATCTGCCAACTTAAAAGAAATCCCTTGGAACTCTGAGATCGGTTTCCCAAACTGCACACGTTCTTTAGAATATTTAAGAGCAGCCTCATATGCTCCTCTTGCGATTCCTAGAGATAATGCTCCAATAGAAATTCTTCCGCCATCTAGTATTTTCATAGATTGAATAAATCCATTACCAACCTCTCCTAAACGATTTGCATCGGGCACTCTACAATCAGAAAAAACAAGCTCCGCAGTTTCGCTAGCTCTCATTCCTAATTTATTTTCTTTTTTTCCGCTAGAAAAACCAGGAGTCCCCTTCTCTACTACAAAAGCAGTCATTCCGTGGGAATCACCTTTCTCTCCAGTTCTTACGATTACTACTGCTACATTCCCACTAATACCGTGAGTAATAAAATTCTTAGCTCCATTTAAAACCCATTCATCTCCATCTTTAACAGCAGTAGTACTCATACCTCCTGCATCCGATCCTGTGTTATGCTCTGTTAACCCCCAAGCCCCAATCCACTCTGCAGTGGCTAACTTAGGCAACCATTTTTTCTTTTGCTCTTCGTTTCCAAAAGTTAAAATATGATTTGTACAAAGTGAGTTATGTGCTGCAACTGACAAGCCTATAGAAGGATCTACCTTAGAAATTTCATCTAAAATGGCAATGTATTCATGATACCCCAATCCGGAACCACCATATTCTTCAGGAACTAAAACTCCCATAAAGCCAAGTTCTCCTGCTTTTTTAAATACATCAACAGGAAAAATTTGGTCTTCATCCCACTCCATTATGTGTGGTCTTATATATTGTTCTGCAAATTCCTTTGCAGAGTTCGCTACTAAATGTTGCGTCTCTGTATAGTCAAAATTCATTTGTTCCGCTGTATCCAATTCCATTCTTTCTTTTTAATCAAGGCTCAAATATAATTCAATTCTGTTTAATTTATCAGTAGGAAAATCTTCTATTTTTGTTAATTCAGCAATCGAATTGATTTTCTGATGCTCCGTTCTATAAGATACAATTTTTATAGCCAACTCCCAGTTTATATATGGCAAACTGCTTAACTCTCTAACAGAGATATTATTAATATTATATTGATTGTATTCTGGCAAGTCTTTTATTTCAAACTTCTTCCAAAGCTGAAGAATAACTTCTGGCTTTAAACCATAAACTTCCGCGAGCTGATCTTTAAAATAAAATCCTTTAAGCAAGCTTCTATATTTAATGATTCTTTCAGATAGTTTTTCTCCAATACCATAAACGGCAATCAACTCCTCCTTCGTTGCACCATTAATATCTAATCTTACTACAACTTTTTTTGCTGATTTTTCTTTTCTGACAAAGGGTTTAAAAACAGGAAACTTAAAATATGGAGCGATTGTTTTTAGGAGTGAATCGGAAACTCCTGTAACTTTTTTAAAATCTTCTTTTGAGTTTACATACAAACCCTTAGCACGATAGGCCAATAATTTATCAATTTCATTAGAAGTGAGTCCCAAAGAGTAGCCTTTAAAATCGGAGATATAATTTGGGTTAAAAGGATAGATAGTATAATTACTTGTAGTCTGAGATACTTCAGCAGGAATAGTAATAGCTACTATTTCCTTTTGAGGACTAAATGAAGTCCACCCAATAGATATTAATTGAATAGAAGTGACAATTAGGAGCAAAAAAAATATCCCACTTCGCTGACTTTTTTTGAAGCGAAAGTGGGATATCAATTTCATATATATTTTATTTATGCAGTCTTATTATTTATTTTTTGTTTTTTAAATAATTCTCCTGCTTTTAATTTCTTCATATACTCACGAAGATCTTCTCTAACCTCCCCACTCATAATATACAATCCTATAATATTAGGGAAAGACATTGCTAAAATCATCATATCAGAGAAATCTAGCACCGCTCCTAAACTTACAGAAGCTCCAATTACGATAAATACCATAAAGAAAATCTTGTAAACGATCTCTGTTTTTTTACTCTTTCCAAATAAGAATGTCCAAGCTCTCATTCCGTAATAAGACCAAGAGATCATTGTTGAAAATGCAAATAAGAAAACTGCTACTGCTAATACATAAGGGAACCAGCTAATAACGCTTCCAAAAGCATCTGAAGTTAATTGCGCGCCTGCAATACCTTCTACTTCATGCATTCCTGTAAAGATTAATACTAATGCTGTTAATGTACAAACTACAACCGTATCAATAAACGGCTCTAATAAAGCTACAAAACCTTCAGAAGGCGGGTGATTTGTTTTTGCCGCACTATGCGCAATTGCTGCTGAACCTACTCCAGCTTCATTCGAGAATGCTGCTCTTTGGAAACCTACGATTAATACTCCTATAACTCCTCCTTTTAATGCACTAGGACTGAATGCTCCGTCATAGATTGCAGAAAATGCAGGCCCTATGTTTTCTATATTCACTCCAATTACAATAAAAGCAGCTACAACATAAATACCAGCCATAAACGGAACAATTTTTTCCGTTACTTTAGCGATACTACTAATCCCTCCAAGGATAACTGTACCTACAAGAACCGCTGTTATAACTCCGAACCAAAATCCATGCCCTTGTAAAGCTGGAAATTGACCTGCCAATTGCTCAAAAGACTGATTAGCCTGAAACATATTACCTCCTCCAAAAGAGGCTCCAACTGCTAAAACAGCAAAGAATACTGCTAGGAATTTCCCTAGCCCTTTCATGTTTTTCTTTTCTAGTCCATAACGTAAGTAATTCATTGGACCTCCAAATACACGTCCGTCAGGAAGAATATTTCTATACTTTACTCCTAAAGTACACTCAACGAATTTAGAAGACATTCCTAAAAGTCCAGCTAAAATCATCCACATAGTTGCTCCAGCTCCTCCTAAAGAAACTGCTACTGCAACCCCTGCTATGTTTCCTAATCCTACTGTTCCAGATACTGCTGTAGCAAGCGCTTGGAAATGCGTTACCTGTCCTGGAGCGTTTGGATCATCATATTTTCCTTTTGCTAAATCTAGAGAGTGTCTAAATCCACGGATATTAATGAAGCCCATTCTTAAAGTAAAGAAAGTTGCTCCTAATAATAACCAAACTACAATAAAAGGAATATTTTTAGTTTGAGGATCTCCATTAGGATGCAATAATGGAATAGGTTCATCATATTTAATTTCAGCTAAAAAGTGAGCTCCTTGTTCTATTACGTGTTTTTTATTATCAGAGTTGTAAATAACATTCCCTTCTTTCACTAAATACTTTAGCTTTCCGTTAGCTTCAGCAAAAACAGGCTCTGTTCCACCAGAAGCTTTAGAAACTACTGCTATCTTTTCTCCTTTTTTTACTGATGCGCCTTCAGGCTTTAGCCATTCTTGAAGCGTATATTTTTCTTCTAAATCTGCACTCCAACTTGGAATAGAGATTAGTTTCACATCTGCATACACTACAGGATCGTATATTCCTGAAGCTGCAAATGGGTCCCAAAATAAAACGGAACCTAAACCTGCTACTGCTGGGGTCATAGTTCCGTTGAATACTTCTGTTATTGATTCGGTCTCAATCTTATAAACCTTTTCGACTGAATTACCTGCGGCATCCTTAATTAATACCGAATAATCTACTCCTTCGGTAAGGCCAGAAGCCACATTAGACTTTAAAGATGTGGTTTGATTACTCCATTTGTATGTATACGGTGGAGTACCACCAGTAACATCGAGTTCTATCGCCCCATCATTGATTTTATTTGAGGGATTTATTAAACTTTCTTTTACTGTGAGCTCTTGTGCGAACATCGAAAAACCACACAGCATTATAAAAATCGAGAGAAATTGTTTTCTCATAAAGGATTATGTTTAGGTTATATTTAAATTAAGAATTATTAAAAACTGACGCGGCAATATCATAAAAAAAAGGCGTTTATTCAAATTTTACCCGTTAAATGTATTTTCTACGATATGAAACAGCGTATTTAATTTTTTTATTTGTTCTGGCTGTCCAAGTACCATAAGCTTAGAATTTGGCAATAATTCTACACTCGCATCTGGATTGATTATATACTTCCCATCTGGGTGTTTATAACCAATAGCTGTACACCCTGTTTGCCTTCTTAAATCTAGATCTACAAGTGTTTTATACAAATATCCTTCAGGTAGATTATCTACGGCTACCTCTTCTAAGTTTATAGTAGTTTCATCATCTATTGAAAGCTGATCCATAAACTCAATAAGATCTGGTAATACAACTAATGACGCCATGTGATCTCCGCCTATTTTATCTGGCATAATTGTTTTATTAGCTCCCGCTAATTTTAATTTTCTTTGCGATGCTTCTTGAGAAGCTCTACTTATAATAGTAATCCCTTTATTAAGTTGTCTTGAAGATAGGACAACGAATAAATTATCTGCATCATTTGGAAGCGCTGTTATTAAACACTCTGCTTTCTGAATTCCGGCTTCCTCTAAAGTTTCATCTTCATTTGCATTACCAATTACAAAAAGTACATCTTCACTATATCTATTAACAATCTCTTCATCTTGTTCTATCACTACAAAAGGCTTACGATACGCTTTTAATTTTTTTGCAGCCTGCATCCCATTTCTACCATATCCACATATTATGATATGATTATTAAGCTTAGCAATTTGTTTTTTCATTTTTCTGTATTTTATATTCTGAAGGGCACTTCTAGATAAAACATACTCTGTAACTACGGATATAGCATAAGCTACAATAAAAACACTCGAGGTAATTAATATTATTGTAAAAATCTTAGTAACATTGTCTGTTGGTCTCACCTCACTAAAACCTACGGTTGTTATGGTAATAACCGTCATATAAGCTGCTTCCACCCAAGAATAATCACTTAGAAATCGGTAACCTAATATTCCAAACAAAAAGATAAATAGCAATAATACAAGTGCTATATAAAATTTGGATCTAAATAGTTTAAACATAGTATCGATTAGCTGTGTTTGGTGACCTTACAGTATTAAATTACAATTATTTTTTATAGTTCTCTTTTTACAAATCGAAAACCGACGTCCTCTTTGTATAAACCAAGTCTTTCAATTTTAACCAAAAAGCTAAGGTTAAATAAACAAAGAACCAAATCCCTAATGTAGCAAAAGATGCATATATAAAAAAAAGACGTACATTTTTTGTCTTCATTCCCAGACGATCCGCCAATCTCGAAGATACAGCATATCCGTTCTTCTCGAAATAATATCTTAGATTTTTTATAGCACTCATGTTACAAATATAGAACTATCATCTAATTAATTTCACTCCAATCTCACAATGCAAGCATTTATTTTCAGAACAATACTCATTATAAAGCTGTAATAATGATTGACTCCCCAAAGCCGACTTTACATCAAAGCCTATATTTTCGAAGCTTTCCACAATACTATTCTTCTCTTTTTTGATTCCTCCAATTAAGTTTAATACTTCCTCTGTAGCATCTTTACCCTTATAATTTCCGTAGCAGAATTTTAAAGGTATAATTGTATTTACAATGAGTAAATTTATAAACTGCTTACTTGTTTTCTTCTCCCTTTTAGAAGGAGATTCTTTATTAAAAGTATAATGACTATCCCAATAATTACTAGCTGAAACCTCAAAAATCTTATAATAGCCTTCCAATTTATCACACTCCATTAATTGCTGAAAAAGATTGGTTTCTTTACTATAAAGTGCTGCTAATTGTGACAACCTAATGGTGGGAAAATTATACGGTCGCAACTTAAAATATTCAGGAGCTAACGTAGATTGCTCTAGAGTGTATTTCTTCTCAAGATATTTATATTCTTTTTTTAAACTGATATAATATTGACTTACAGATTCGTCATTTAACATGCCTGCTATACCAAATAGTAATGTCTCTAAAGTAAAATTAGATGTGCTATTTTTTCTGATGACTGAAAAAGGAAGTTTATTAGATATCTCAAAGAACGCTTCTCCATTGATTTTTAATCCAAAATTTCTAAGTAGCATCTTAAAAAGTACAGACTCCCAATCATTCTTACATTGCTGAAGCTCTCTAATAATAAATTCAGATTTCTCCTGCAAGCGATCTATATATAAGCGCCCCATCCATCGATCAATAAAAAAAGAAGGAATCGCTCCTAGTTGCTTTTCGCAGTTAATAAATTTTTGCTTCCCATAAAGCAATTGGTTGTAAGATAAGAGTGTCTCCGAATGAACGATATTTTTTAAGGCTAATGTTGGTATCGCCTCATTATTCTTATTAAAAACATCAATATCATGTTCCCAAACAACATGTAATATTACATTACTATAAGCAGGATCATTTTCATGATTATGAGCATACCAAAAGGAAGATTTTTCATGTATCTCTACATTTCCCGCCCAATGTAAGTCATTAATTCTAAGTTGCGCATTTAAAAAATCTGGACCCGAATGGAGATTATGCTGTCCCAAAGAAATTATAGCAATCTTCTCTCGGTTATCGGTTATTAAATCTTTTTCAGGAAACTTTTTAAACTTCCATATATAATGCAAAAAATCTTCTTTCAAAATATTGAAAATTCAAAATTCTGAAAGAAGATAGTTATAATTTAGCGAATATCGCCTATTTACTCTATTGTGATTTTTGTTTAATCTTCAACAACATCACCTTCCCACTCCATAAAACCTCCTAATAGGTTGTGTGTGTTTTCAAAACCAAGTTGATTCATCAACATACAAGCTTGTGCGCTACGCTTTCCTGAGCGACAATAAACATAGAAGTTTTTAGACTTATCTAATTCTCCTACTTCATCTAAGAAACCTTGACCTTTATAAATATCTATATTTAATGAATTAGGAATATACCCTTCTTCTCTCTCTTCTTCTGTACGCACGTCTAAAACTACTGCGTTAGTATCTTTTGTAAGTTCAGCTACCCACTCTTCTTGAGTTAAATCTGCCATAATTATTTTATTAAAAATTAAAAAAAATCTGAAGCTTACACTTCAGATTACAAATTTATATAAATCTTATACAATTGGTCTTAAGTTTTCATTAAAAGTGGACTTTCAAATCCTTATATCTTAATAGAACACCCTATTGCCTTTGTACTTTTTATCTCAATATCATTTCCTTGCAGCATAGCATCAATAGCGTCTTCAACGTATGTTGTTTCTACTGCTGTTTCATCTTGATAATTATCATCAATAGCTCCTATATATTTTACAATATTTCCTGAACTTGTTTTTTCTAGAAGAAAACAGTGTGGTGTTCTTTGAGCGCCATAAACTGGTGATATTTTTTGACCTTCGTCAACTAAATAAGGAAAAGTATATCCTTTTGCAGAAGCTCGCTCTTGCATTTTCGTGAAATTCTCATCAGGCTGAATCGACGGATTATTAGGGTTTATAGCAATTACAGGAACTCCCTTCTCCTTATATTTTTTATCAAGAGCAATAATTCTATCTTCATAAGCATTTGCATACGGACAACCATTGCAAGTAAATATAACCAAGAAACCTTTTGCCTCTTTATAATCAGCTAAAGAAACGGTATTTCCATCTACATTTTTTAACTTAAAATCTACGGCTTTATCTCCTATTTTGTATCCATCGTTATATACATTAGGCTCTGTAAAAGAACTACTAATAACAACTATTGCAAGGAGCAACACTATTCTTAACTGATTCATTTTATGTAAGTTGGTTTAGTTGGTAATAAAATCTTTAAGAGCATCCTCTAATTCTATAAAGGTAAAAGATTTTTCATAAAATGATCGTTTATTCTCAGAAATAATTAACGTTGCAGGAATAGATCCAGACCAATCACTATCTACTTTAGGAATCCATGTATTTTGTTTGGGATCGTTTAATAAAACAACATTACTATTAAATTGTTGTTTTTCTAAAAAAGGAATCAAAACTTCATCTACTTTTTTTGGAAAGTCTAAACTCACCAAAATCACTTCTACATCTTGCTCTTTATATATATTGTGTATTTTTTCAAAGTAAGGAAGTTCTTTTACACAAGGTTTACACCAAGTAGCCCAGAAGTTAACTATATAAGTTTTGTCTTCGTTAGCTAGAAGCAACTTTTCAAAACCATCATAATTATAAACTGGAACAGTAAAGTTTGAAGTTTTAATTACATCAATAGGAGTTACCACGCTCATTAAGTTAAACGCTAATTCCTTATCCTTAGATTTTTGTTCCTTGCAACTTGCTACTATTAATAATAATGCAAGTATAACAATCCGTTTCATACCTCAATCTTAGTTTTAAACTCCCTAAATGTATCAATAGAAACTACTCGCAAAATAGATTTAACATTATTTTACAAGTTAAAAAGTTGTAATTTCAATTAAACAGACATACATTTGTATATACAATTATTGTAACGACAAATGAAAATTGAAGACGCTATAAAATCTAATGACATGCCACTGGGCAGAAAGACTATAATTAATTTATTATATACTGCCAATGCTATTCAAGATAAAACCGTAGAGATATTAAAACCCTTCGATTTGTCTCCGCAACAATTTAATGTATTACGAATTTTAAGAGGACAAAAGGGAAAACCTGCAAACTTGTTTACGATTCAAGAAAGAATGATCAGTAAAATGAGTAATACTACAAGACTTGTTGACAAACTGATTACAAAAGGACTTGTAAACAGAATTACTTGCGAAGAAAACAGACGTAAGGTTGAAATTACAATTACTAAAAAGGGATTAGAATTGCTTGCAACTATAGATGAACCTGTAGAAGCTCAAAATGAAAGTATAATAAAAAGCCTATCTTCCGAAGAAATAAAACAATTAAATACTATACTCGAAAAAATTAGAGATTAAAAAAATTTACAACAACAATTGTATATACAACAAATGTAAAAACAACAATAATGAGCACATATAATAATAATTTAAGCTGGCGATACGCCACAAAGAAATTTGACACAACAAAAATAGTTTCTAACAACGATCTTGAAACATTAAAAGAATCAATTCAACTTACTGCATCCTCTTACGGATTGCAACCTTACAGAGTAATCATTGTTTCTGATGAAAAAACGAAAGAGAAGTTAAAAGCAGCTGCATATAATCAACCACAACTTGCAGATGCTTCTCATATCGTAGTTTTTGCAAGCATAAACGATGTTAATGATTCTCATGTTGACACGTATATGAATGAAATTAGCAAAACTAGAGGGGTAAGCAACGCTGATCTTGAAGGTTTTTCAGGAGTAATAAAAGGTACATTAGCCTCTTTATCCGTAGAAATGAAAAATGTATGGGCAGCAAAACAGACATATATTGCCTTAGGGAATCTATTGGCAGCCGCAGCAGATCTTAAAATTGACAGTTGCCCGATGGAAGGTTTTGAACCTGAAAAATTCGCTGAGATATTAGGACTAAAAGAAAAAGGTTTAACACCAACTGTTATCGCTCCTATTGGATACCGAGCAGAAGAAGATCCTACACAACACTATGAAAAAGTAAGAAAACCAGCTGATGAATTATTCATTAGCATATAATAGTTTACCAATTAAATATAAAAATAACAACAACATGAAAAAGAACATTTTAAAATCAGTATTAGCATTTACAATGGTATTGGGTGCAACGGCCTTTACAGAGATTGACACTAAAAAAGTTGACACCGAGAAAAGTAAAATTACTTGGAAAGGATATAAAGTAACAGGTTCTCATGAAGGAAACATAGATTTAAAAAGTGGAGAACTTAAATTTGATGGCGATAAACTTATCGGTGGGGAATTTACTGTAGACATGAGTTCTATAGGATCTACTGACTTAAGTGGAGAGTACAAAACAAAATTAGATGGTCACTTAAAATCTGATGATTTCTTTGGTGTTGAAAACCATCCTACCGCTACATTAGTTATTTCGAAAACTAAATCTACAGGTAAGAACTCTTATGAAGTAACTGGAGATTTAACTGTGAAAGGAAAAACAAATCCTATAACTTTTGAAATGTCTATATATGGAAGTAAAGCTACTGCAAATATAAAAATAGACCGAACTAAATATGATGTTCGTTATGGCTCTGGAAGCTTTTTTGATGATCTTGGAGACAAAACAATCTATGATGAATTCGATTTAGTTGTAGATTTAGTATTCTAGAATAAACGCTAATTCAAGAAAAAAGGAGCTTTTAAAAGCTTCTTTTTTTTGCTAACATTCTAACATTCAAAAAGAATTTAGTTGGAATTTTAATTTTTAGTTTGATATGTAGAAATACATTTCTATATTTGATGCACATATGAGAACAATTACAAATAATACTTGGTGGTGGTCTAACTTACGTAAAACGTCGTGAGGTAGCACTGCTGTGATATTTTTAAAAATATACAAAAAGGCTTGTCAATCACGACAAGCCTTTTTTTATGCTTAAAAATTGCCATCAGCTAAAATAAAGAAGAAATAATATAGAATAATTCGATTGGCATATCGAAGAATAAAATTTAGAATAAGAATCTATGAAAACATATCATTTAAAGACTAATTACAAGCAGATACTTGCAGACACTATTACGCCAGTTAGTGTATATCTTAAAATTCGTGATCGCTATCCAAATAGCATATTACTTGAGAGTAGTGATTATCATGCCAACGACAATAGCTTTTCGTATATCTGTTTTAATCCGATTGCTTCAATTAAGGCTGAAAACAATATAATTTCTAAGACTTTTCCAGACGGAACTGCTTCAGAAGAAGAAATTACAGAAGGAGTTCACGTTCCCTTAGTAATCGAAGATTTTAAGGCGCACTTTAAAACCGACAAGAATGATTTTAAGTTTATAAACAACGGTCTTTTTGGTTATATAGCTTATGATGGAGTTCAGTATTTTGAAGACATAACAATCACAAAAAAAGCAGATTCTCTCGATATTCCAGACATTTATTATGCGGTATATAAAAACATAATCGCTATCAATCATTTTAAAAATGAAGCTTATATATTTTGTCACTGTTATGATAGTAGTAATAATGTAGACGACATCCATCAACTAATTCAAGCTAAAAATTATGCCTCCTACAATTTCTCTAAAGTTGGTGAACCTGTTTCTAAACTTAAAGATGAAGACTATAGAGCACTTGTAGATCAGGGTAAAAAACATTGTCACCGTGGGGATGTCTTTCAATTAGTATTGAGTAGAAGGTTTGCTCAAAAATTTAAAGGTGATGAGTTTAATGTTTATAGAGCACTACGTTCTATAAATCCATCTCCATACCTATTCTATTTTGATTATGGAGATTTTAAAATCTTCGGAAGTTCTCCAGAAGCTCAGCTTATAGTAAAAGAAAATAAAGCTGAAATTCATCCAATCGCGGGTACATTTAAACGTACTGGAAACGACGAAAAAGATGCCGAATTGGCAAAAGAACTTGCTGTAGATGAGAAAGAAAATAGCGAACATGTAATGTTAGTTGATCTTGCTAGAAACGATCTTAGTAGAAATGGGAATATGGTCGAAGTGGAAACCTATCGTGAGGTACAGTTTTTTTCTCATGTAATCCATCTTGTATCAAAAGTAACAGGTCAGAAAAAGAAAGAAACTCCAACTATGCAGGTTGTTGCAGACACCTTCCCAGCTGGTACTTTAAGTGGTGCTCCAAAACATATGGCAATGCAACTCATAGACAAATATGAAGCTACAAATCGCGATTATTACGGTGGAGCAATCGGTTTTATGGATTTTGAAGGCAATTTTAATCATGCGATTATGATTCGTACTTTTTTAAGTAAAAACCACGAGCTATATTTTCAAGCTGGAGCAGGAATCGTGTCCGAATCGCAACCAGAAAGTGAATTACAAGAAACATATAACAAATTAGGTGCTTTGAAAAAAGCAATGGAAATGGCGGAAGACATTTAGTTTATAGCTATTAAATAATATTAAAATAGCCTTTAAAACTTTACAAACTTATAGAAATGAAAAAAGTATTAGTTATAGATAATTACGACAGTTTTACTTACAACCTTGTTCACTATTTAGAAGATTTAGGTTGCGAAGTTACTGTTAGGAGAAATGACCAATTAGCATTAGAGGATGTAGCTCCTTTCGAAAAGATAGTCCTCTCCCCTGGCCCAGGAATTCCAGAAGAAGCTGGTCTTCTCAAAGACATTATTAAAGAATATGCGCCAACAAAAAGCATCTTTGGAGTTTGTTTGGGGCAACAAGCTATTGGAGAAGTTTTTGGTGGAAAACTTATTAATATAGATGAAGTATACCACGGTGTTGCTACAAAAATAGAAATCTCGCAAGAGGAGCCTATTTATAAAGATTTACCAAAAGAAATTGAAGTCGGAAGATACCACAGTTGGGTTGTAGATCCTAAATTACCAAATGTATTAAAAGCTACTTCTTATGATAAAAATGGACAAGTAATGTCGCTTTGCCACGTAGAATATGATGTTTGTGGCGTGCAATACCATCCAGAATCAGTTTTAACTCCCGATGGTAAAAAGATTTTAGAAAACTGGCTGAATAAGTAATTTAAAAATCGGACGTAGAAAATTGAACATTTGTAATAAAGCAAATATTAAATAAAATGAAAGAAATATTAAATAGACTTATAAACCACGAAACAATTTCTAAAGAGGAAGCTAAGAATGTTTTAGTGAATATCTCAAACGGATCGTACAACACTAGTCAGATTGCGGCTTTTCTAACTGTATACATGATGCGAAGTGTAACTATTGAAGAGCTGGAAGGCTTTCGTGATGCCCTTTTAAATTTATGCTTAGCAGTCGATTTAAAAGAATATAATGCCATAGATTTATGCGGAACTGGAGGCGATGGAAAAGACACTTTTAACATCTCTACATTAGCATCTTTTGTTACCGCAGGTGCCGGAGTACATGTTACTAAGCACGGAAATTATGGAGTTTCTTCAAAATGTGGTTCCAGTAACGTAATGGAGCATTTGGGAATTAAATTTTCTAACGATCAAGACTTCCTAAAAAAGTCCATTGAAGAAGCAGGAATCTGTATTTTACATGCTCCACTCTTCCACCCTGCGATGAAAAATGTAGCTCCAATTAGAAAAGAGCTTGCTGTAAAAACATTTTTTAATATGCTTGGACCAATGGTAAATCCAGCATTTCCAAAAAATCAAATGGTAGGGGTTTTTAATTTAGAGCTTGCACGTATGTATGGATATTTATATCAGAATACAGATAAAAATTATACCATTTTACATGCTTTAGACGGTTATGATGAGATCTCATTGACAGGAGGAGCTACAAAAGCAATTAGAAATCATACGGAACAAATGCTTTCTGCAGCAGATTTTGGAGTAAAAGAACACCTGCAAACTGATATTACTGGTGGAGATACAATCGAAGATTCTGCTAATATTTTTGTTGATGTTCTTAACGGAAAAGGAACAGAAGCACAAAATAATGTTGTTTGTGCAAATGCAGGAATGGCAATTGCAACTGTAAAAGAATTGACTCCTAAAGAAGGTTTTGAATTGGCTAAAGAATCACTATTAAGCGGAAAAGGATTAACGGCTTTCAATAAACTAAGAGCTTTAAGTAGTTAGTTATAATAACGAGATTAAAAATATTTCAATAAAAAATAATGAATATTCTAGATAAAATAGTAGCTGATAAAAGAAAGGAAGTAGCTCTAAAAAAGGAACTTATTCCAACCTCACAATTAGAGGCTAGTGTCCTATTTGAGCGTGATTGTATTTCTTTAGCTGATAAATTACGAGCTAGTAATACTGGAATTATAGCAGAACACAAGCGTCGATCACCATCAAAATCGGTTATCAACCAATCATTAAACGTACAAGATGTAGCCAAAGGCTATGAAGAAGCGGGAGTATGTGGTATGTCTGTTCTTACCGACGGAAAGTATTTTGGAGGCTCATTAGACGATTTAATTTTAGCAAGAGCTGCAGTTAAAATGCCTCTTTTAAGAAAAGAGTTTATAATAGATCCCTATCAACTTATAGAAGCCAAGGCTTTTGGTGCCGATGTTATTTTACTGATTGCTGCTATTTTATCGAGAGATGAAATTAAAATGCTTTCAGAAACAGCAAAAAATTTAGGTCTAGATGTATTACTAGAAGTGCATAACGAAGAGGAATTACAGAAATCAATTATGCCGAGTTTGGATATGCTAGGAGTTAACAACCGTAATCTGAAAACGTTTGATGTTAGCTTAGACATCAGTAAAACACTTTCTGAAAAAATACCGAATGATTTTGTAAAAGTTTCCGAAAGTGGAATTAGTAACATCGAAGCCATAAAAGAGCTTCAGCCATATGGATACAAAGGTTTTTTAATAGGTGAAAACTTTATGAAAACCGATAACCCTGGTAAAAGTGCTACAGCATTTATTAAAGAATTACAATAACAGAACACTAATTCCTCAATAAAATTATAATGAAACTTAAAGTCTGCGGAATGAAATATCGAGAAAACATAGAAGCTGTTGCAGGATTGCAACCCGACTATCTCGGTTTTATTTTTTATGAAAAATCTTCTAGAAATAATGAAGATGTTGTTCCTAAACTTCCAAAAGGCATCAAAAAAATAGGTGTTTTTGTAAATGCATCGATTTCATTTATTACAGAAAAAGTAGCAACGCACAACTTAGATGGCGTACAATTACATGGGGAGGAATCGCCTGAATTTTGTAAAGATTTAAGGAAACAAGTTTCTCAAAAAATTATCATCATAAAAGTATTCTCCATAAAAGAGGAATTCGATTTTACAGTTTTAAAAAATTATGAAGCCTTCGTTGATTACTTTTTATTTGACACCAAAGGAAAACTTCCTGGTGGAAACGGATTTACATTTAATTGGGAGGTTTTACACGACTATCCATCTAAAAAACCTTTCTTTTTAAGTGGTGGAATAGGAATAGATCATCTTGAAAAAATAAAGAATATCAATCCGAGTTTACCTATTCATGCTATCGATGTAAATAGCAAGTTTGAGCTAAAACCAGGATTAAAAAACATAGAATTACTAACCGAATTTATAAAGGATTTAAAGTAGAAGATATTGATTTTAGAGCTCTTAACTTTATACTTTCAATTTTAAAAAATTTACAAAAAATATGAGCGCATATAATGTAAACGAAAAAGGATATTATGGTGATTTTGGGGGAGCTTATATCCCAGAAATGCTATATCCAAATGTAGAAGAACTCCGCCAGCAGTATCTTTCTATAATGAAAGAGGAATCTTTCAAAAAAGAATTCGATCAGTTACTAAAGGACTACGTAGGGAGACCTTCTCCCCTATATTTTGCTAAAAGAATGTCTGAAAAATATGGAACAAAAATCTACCTCAAAAGGGAAGATCTTAACCATACAGGAGCACATAAAATAAACAACACTATCGGTCAGATTTTAATGGCAAAAAAACTCGGTAAAAAACGAATTATTGCCGAAACTGGAGCTGGACAACATGGAGTAGCAACAGCAACTGTTTGCGCACTTATGGGAATTGATTGTGTAGTTTATATGGGCGAAATTGATATTGCAAGACAAGCGCCAAATGTAGCTCGTATGAAAATGCTTGGTGCAGAAGTACGCCCGGCATTATCTGGAAGTAGAACCCTGAAAGATGCTACCAATGAAGCAATTCGAGATTGGATTAATAATCCCGTAGACACCCATTATATCATCGGTTCTGCGATTGGCCCTCACCCATATCCAGATATGGTAACCCGCTTTCAAAGCATTATTTCCGAAGAAATAAAATGGCAGTTAAAAGAGAAAGAGGGTCGTGAAAATCCAGATTATGTCGTAGCATGTATTGGTGGCGGGAGTAATGCTGCTGGGACATATTATCATTTTTTAGACAATAAAGAGGTTGGTATCATTGCTGTAGAAGCCGCAGGAAAAGGGGTCGATTCTGGCGAAAGTGCAGCCACTTCAGCCTTAGGTAAAGAAGGAATTATTCACGGGTGTAAAACGCTCTTAATGCAAACTGGTGATGGACAAATTACGGAACCATATTCTATTTCCGCAGGTCTCGATTATCCAGGTGTAGGCCCTATGCATGCACATTTATATCGCTCTGGACGTGGTGAGTTTTTCTCCATTACCGATGCTGATGCTATGAAATCTGGTCTTGAACTATGCAAAACAGAAGGAATTATTCCTGCTATAGAAAGTTCGCATGCCTTGGCTATTTTCGATCATAAAAAATTCAAAGAAGATGACATTGTTGTTGTCAACCTCTCTGGACGTGGCGACAAAGATTTAAACACATATATCGATTATTTTAATTTATAGGGCGTTCCCTATCGGGCGGGCTTTTCGCGCTACACGGTAGCTTGCTTCAATCCCTAACGCAAAACAATTAACAACGTATCAAAATGAATCGCATAAATAAAAAATTACAAGAAAATAAAAAACTACTTTCTATATATTTCACTGCTGGTTATCCTAATCTTGAAGATACCGTTCCGATTATAGAAAGATTAGAAGAAAGTGGTGTAGATATGCTCGAAATTGGACTCCCATTTTCAGATCCACTTGCAGATGGACCTACAATTCAGCAAAGTTCTACACAAGCATTAAAAAATGGAATGACTACCGTTAAGCTTTTTGAGCAGCTAAAAGACATCAGAAAAACAGTTTCTATTCCTTTAATAATTATGGGATATTTTAATCCAATGATGCAATATGGTGTGGAGGCTTTCTGTAAAAAATGTTCAGAAATTGGTATCGACGGACTCATTATTCCAGATCTTCCTGTGGATGTATACCATGAACAATATCAAGAGATATTCGAAAAATATGGACTTATCAATGTATTCTTAATCACTCCACAAACTTCCAAAGAGCGTATTAATTTTATAGATTCAGTATCAAACGGATTTATTTATATGGTGAGTTCTGCAAGCGTTACAGGAGCTAAAAGTAACTTTGGTGATGCCCAGAATACGTATTTCCAAAGAATAGACGCAATGAAACTAAAAGCTCCACAAATTGTTGGATTTGGAATTAGTAACGCTGATACCTTTAACGCGGCTACAAAATACGCCAAAGGAGCTATTATAGGCTCGGCTTTTGTAAAGATGATAAAAGAGAAAGGTATTGAGGGAATAGATAAATTCGTAAAAGATATAAGACCATAAGCGTATATTTTCTATATTTAACAACTAAAACTATTTAAGTATAGAATTCATGTCCAAAAAAAAACGTCTTATGTATCTCCTTATAATTATTGGTGCACTACTTCTTGGAGTAGCTATTTATGCTTTAAGTCCTATTTTATATGACAATAAAGTAAATGATCCAGTAATTTCAAGCCAGGAAATAACCGAGAATAATAATATTACTATTATTGCTAGCGGAGAATTCAAAGATGCAGACGAGCGTCATAAAGGAAGTGGTATTGCAGAAATTATAAAAAGAGAGGATGGCTTTTATCTTCAACTAAAAGATTTTAATGCCACCAACGGTCCAAATTTAAAACTTTGGCTCTCTACTTATAAGGAACCTACTAATAAAAATGCTACAGATGAAAATTCGTATTTAGATTTAGGAAATTTAAAAGGAAATGTTGGAAATCAATCTTATAAACTCCCCGATGATTTCCAAATTAACGATTATCATTCTGTAACCGTTTATTGTAAATTATTTAGGGTTTTATTTACAACAGCAACATTAAAACACACTAAGAAATAATTAAAATCTTAATGTAATTACCTCAACAACTACGAATTACTGTAGATTGTTTTTCAAGATTACTATAGTTCTTTAAGGGGCTATTTTAAAAAGTAACTATCTAATAATTAGATTTATAAAATCTACTTCTAGATTCAACTTACTTTTTAAAATAGCCTTTTCTTTACATCAATAAATCCAAACTACAACGATATATGTTAAAATCAATTTCAATAAATTAAACGTTTGTTTAATTTAAACAGATGTTTAACTTTGCATCGTCATTAATTTATAAAACATGGATTTTAACGATAAGCAAGTAAAAATTCTTGAGGTTTCAGAAAAGATGTTTGCTGAAAAAGGATATGATGGTACTTCCATTAGAGCCATTTCAAAAGAGGCAGATATTAATATTGCAATGATCTCTTATTACTTCGGGTCAAAAGAAAAACTCCTAGAAGCACTCTTAAGCTATAAAACGGCAAGTTTTAGTATTGAATTAGAATCAGTTTTATCAAAAGATATAGACTATCTAGAAAAACTGGATGAGATAATTACTTTGATAATAAGAAGAGTCCACAAGAATAGACGCATCTATAAGATTATCCATTTTGAATACTCTAATGAAACACGACAAATAGATTTCGATAGTTATATAAAATCGAAAACAGAGAATTTCCGTATCATCCAAAACTTCGTTAACGAAGGTCAAGAAGCTGGAGTATTCAGTAAAAATATCAACGTTCCTTTAGTAGTCCCTACAGTTTTGGGGAGCTATTTTAATTTCTACTACAACAAAAGGTTTTTCGTGGAAATTCATCAACTAAACACAAACGACTCTTTAGACGACTACGTACATATAACCCTTACAAACCACATAAAACAAACAATAAAAGCCTTATTCACACATGAGAATTAAAATCATCTTAATATGCCTATTGGGCATCATTGGAATAAAAAGTATGGAGGCTCAGGAGACCTCACTTTCATTGGAAGAAGCTATTAAGTTAGCGCTTATAAACAGCGATGAATCAAAAATTGCAGACACCAAAGTAAATACTGCTGAATACGAAGTAAAAGTAGCTAAAAGCAAACGTTATCCAGATTTAAAAATTGCAGGGCAATACCAACATCTTACCAAGGTAAACGCTGATATTCAATTTGACACTGGTGGGCAACAAACTGGAGCTGCAGAGCCAGATATTAGTAGTATTATGTTTGGACAAGCAACAGCTTCTGTTCCTGTTTTTACAGGTTTTGAACTAAATAATTTAGTAAAAGCGAGTCAAAACAACTATGAGGCTGCAACGTTAGATGCAAAAAGCGAAAAGGAAGATATAGCGCTACAAACGGTAAATGCCTACGTGAATTTATATAAAGCTAATAAAACTGTTAGCCTTATTGAAGAGAATTTGAAAAGTGCGCAACAGCGAGTAAAAGATTTTTCTGCAATGGAAGAAAATGGTCTTCTTGCAAGAAACGATTTATTGAAAGCGCAATTACAGGAATCTAATATCGAAGTTAGTTTAGAGGAAGCTAAAAAGAATGAAAAGATTTTAAACTATAGCCTTGTAACTACGCTAAAAATGCCTGAAGATACCAAGATTAATATTGAAGACACTAATTTTCAACTTACGCTTGGTTCAGAAATAAATGACAGCATTCAGAGAAGTGATTTAAAAGCTTTAGAATACAGAAAAGAAGCAGCAAAAAACAATATCAAAATAGCGCAAAGTAAATACTATCCAGATGTAGCTTTAATGAGTGGTTATGCTGCATTTGATATAAAAAATGCACTTACTATTACCGATGCCATGAATTTTGGTGTTGGTGTTTCCTATAATCTAGCTGATATTTTTAAAGCTAAAAGTGACGTAAAAGTTGCCAAAAGTCAGGCGGAAGAACTACAGCATACTATAGATATGGTTCAAGACAAAATTAAGATTCAAATTGAAGACGCTAATCAGAATTATAATCTTGCGAACAGAAAATATGATGTTTATATAAAGTCTGAGGAACAAGCTATTGAAAACTACAGAATTGTAAAAGATAAGTATGACAATGGTTTGGTAGACACTAACGATTTATTAGAAGCAGATATAGATCAGCTTCAAGCAAAAATCAACTTAGCATATGCTAAAGCGGATATCATCCAAAACTATTACAAGCTATTAAACGCTCAAGGACAAATTAACACAGACATACAATAATCTACTATCATTAATAAAATGGAACAAAAGAAAAAAACAAACAAGAAATTTACCATAATCATCGGTGCTTCAATCATTCTTGGAATTATATACGGTGGTATAAAAATAGTTCATTCATTTTCTCATGAAGAAACTGATGATGCGCAAATAGAAGCTAATATGAGTCCGATTATACCTCATGTAGGCGGATATGTTGAAAAAGTATATGTTGATGATAATGATAAAGTAAAAAAAGGAGATACTCTTTTTACGATTAACGATCAAGATTATATGGTTCAGTTAGAACAAGCAAAAGCTGCTTTAGCTGGTGCTGAAAGTCAGCTTATCGTTGCAAAGGCGAGTATTGGTTCTTATCAAGCTAATGTAGCGACTTCTAATGCCCAAGTAAATTCTGCTTTAGGAAATATAGAAAATGCTAAGATTGCATTATGGCGAGCTGAAAACGATTTTAAACGTTATGAGAATTTATTTAAAAATCATTCTATAACAGAGCAACAATATGAAGAAGCTCTTGCAGCAAAACAATCAGCTGAAAAAAGACTAGAGGTTTTAAAGAGTCAGCAAAACGCTAGTAATAGTCAACGTAAAGCTGCTGTTTCTCAAACTGAAATCTCCGAAAAACAAGTTGCAGTTGCAGAAGCAAATGTAAAAAGTGCACAAGCACAATTAGATGCTGCAAGACTTAATATGAGTTATACTTATGTTACGGCTCCTATAGACGGACAACTATCTAATGTTGATTTGCAGGCTGGACAATTTGTTCAACCGGGGCAATCGCTATTTTACCTTGTGAATACGAACGATAAATGGGTGGTAGCAAACTTCAAGGAAACTCAATTAGAAAAAATGAGTATCGGTCAAAAGGTAACTATAGAAGTAGATGCATTCCCTGGGGAAGAATTTAATGCAGAAATTACTGCTTTCTCTCCAGCAACGGGAGCTAAATTCTCTTTATTACCTCCAGACAATGCTTCAGGAAACTTTGTAAAAACAATACAGCGTCTTCCTGTAAAAATCGACTTCTCAAAAGAAAATGACGTAGAAAAACTAGCAAAATTACGTTCAGGAATGAATGTTTTGGTAGATGTTCATTTAAAATAAGTTATGGCAGAAGCACAAGTTCAAGTTCAAGACGAAGACAGTTTAGTAGAATATGGTTTTACTAGGGTCATAATAACCATTACGGCTATTCTTTGTGCCCTCCTTGAAATCATTGATACTACAATTGTTAACGTTGCATTAAACGACATGAGAGGAAGTTTAGGTGCCTCTCTTACAGATATTGCTTGGGTTATTACGGCCTATGCAATTGCAAACGTAATTATTATCCCGATGACGAGTTGGTTATCAAAACAATTTGGGAGACGTAATTATTTTGCAGCCTCTATTATGATATTTACTATCGCTTCATTCTTATGTGGAAATGCAACTAATTTATGGGAATTAGTAGCCTTCCGTTTCATACAAGGTATGGGTGGAGGTGCATTGCTAGTAACTGCCCAAACTATAATTACAGAAACATATCCTGTTGCAAAAAGAGGAATGGCGCAAGCTATTTATGGAATGGGAGTTATTGTTGGACCTACATTAGGACCTCCTTTAGGGGGATATCTAGTAGATAATTTTTCGTGGCCTTATATATTTTATATCAATGTGCCTATTGGGATTATCGCAACATTTTTAACCATCATTTATATAAAGAGTCCGAAGTATGGGGAGAAACTAAAAGCGAGTCAAGTAGACTGGTGGGGAATTATATTTCTAGCTGCTTTTATTGGGTCTCTACAGTTTATTTTAGAACATGGTCAACAAGACGATTGGTTTGCAAATACAACCATAGTATCGCTTAGTGTCGTATCTGTTTTAGGGTTATTACTATTTATATGGAGAGAACTCGTATATGAACATCCTATTGTAAATCTTAGGGTTTTAAAAGATTATAACTTAAGAATTGGTACCATTCTAACTTTTATTCTTGGTTTCGGACTTTATGGTTCTACTTTTATTATTCCGATTTACACACAATCGATTTTAGGATGGACAGCTACCGATGCAGGTTTATTACTTGTTCCTAGTTCAGTTACAACTGCACTAATGATGCCTATTATAGGTAAGTTATTGGAACGTGGAGTGCCACAAAAATATCTTGCATCCATAGGTTTTGTTGTATTCTTTATTTATAGTTATTGGATGTATAATATGATGACTCCAGATACAGGTTCTGAACATATGTTCTGGCCACTTGTAGCACGTGGATTCGGATTAGGATTACTATTTGTACCTATTACCACTCTTTCGCTATCTACGTTAAGAGGAAAAGATATTGGAGAAGGTGCAGCCTTTACTGGAATGATGAGACAGCTAGGTGGTTCTTTTGGGATTGCAATCATTACAACTTTTGTTGCACGTTTAAGTCAGCAACATCGTGTGGATTTATTACCAAACTTATCGAAAGTAGATTTTGAAGTTCAAGAGCGGTTAAAAGCGTATCAACAAATGTTTATGTCGAAAGGTTTTAGTGTAAACGAATCCTTAAACAAAGCATACCAATTAATGGAAGGAAGTATCACTTTACAAAGTACCGTATTATCGTATATGGATATCTTTTTATATTTAGGAATTCTATTTTTAATTTGTGTGCCTTTTGTATTGATGATAAAAAAAGGAAAGGGAAAAGTTGACGCATCGGCAATGCACTAAGTAGTTAAATGTTAAACCATTAACAATAACTTACAATTGTTTTAAGAACCTTTACCTTATATGATTTGTATCTTTAAGTGAATCAAAAAAACATAAAGTTATGAGCACTATCAAAGATAAAAAATGGAAAAGAAAACACGAACAAACAAATCCTACAAACCCAACGGGAGATAGGAATATAAATACTAATAAGTTTGATATTGATGAGAAAACCATCAAAGATCAGCAGAATAAAAAATAATGAGTGTTTTTAGTAGTTAATGTACTTACTAAAATTTCTCAGAAATAATAAATCCCCCACATAAATCATTGCGAGGTTGTATAAAAGCCGTTTTTAAAGAAAACTGCATATTTTATACAACCTCGCTTTATTTTTGATACCTTACCTACAAATCAAAAATCTATGAAAACAAAAATAATTACACTTCTTAGTGTTCTCCTAATATGCGGAATTGCTAATACGGCGTCAGCAATGGGAAGAGATTATAACAATACATCAACTATTAGTAATATAGAAAAAGACAGTCTCCTAAGACATGTGGTTCTTTTTAAGTTTAAAGGGGATGCCACGAAAGAAGATGTGAAGAACATTGAAAATGCTTTTAAAGCATTGCCTTCTAAAATTAAAGAAATAGTAAGTTACGAATGGGGATTAAATAATAGTCCTGAAGGATTGAACAAAGGGTTCACTCATTGCTTTTTCTTAACCTTTAAAAATGAACAAGACAGAGCTATTTATCTTGACCACAAAGACCATAAAGCTTTTGGAACGATTCTTAAACCACATTTAGAAGATGTATTGGTTGTAGATTATTGGGCTTCCAAATAATTAAACAAAGTAATTAATATACTGAAGCACTCTAAAATCAATAGTATTGAGATTAGGGTGCTTCTTTTTTAGTACTTTATATTCTGGTATAGCTCCCACTGCCCTATTTGCTGCTCCAGATGGAGCCGTTAGCGAAACGGTCTTTATGATTCGGCTTCCTATTTTAAATTGATATTCACGAGGCACTTCCGAAGAAATTGTTTCTAATGCGATCCCTTTCTCTTTTAACTGCTTTCTGAAAAGATATTCAGGTCCATTTTTACTATTTCCCCCCATAAATAAAATCGTTTCAATAGATGGGTTTTCATTTAAATAAAAAATCAAATCTCTACATTTAATATTAGTCATCCCTAAATCTGATGCATCGATATTTTCTCTTTCAGCAGAAGCTACAATATCACAAATCCCAATTCTATAGACCGATAAAAATAGTTTTCGTTGCTGAATAGCTTCCTCAGTTGTTTTGTAGGCAAGATTCAAGCTAAAAATTCGATCTAGAATAGGCCATAAATAACCGTCTCTACTTCCATAGGAAAAATTTACATCGCCCTCTTTAAACTCTTTTACCGAAAATCTTGGCGGAGGCAATGTTCCTACAATCAATTTAGTTGCATTTTTGGGTATAAATGGCGAATATGGATGTGTATGCAGAAACATATATTTTATTTAGAGCAACAAATTAAGTAACTTTATGGAATTACTAAATGAAAAAGATATGGGAAAAGGAGATAAAAAAACAAAACGCGGAAAAATAAGCAGAGGAAGTTACGGTGTTAAGCGTCGTAAGAAAATAAAAAAACAGGCCCCTGTTGAAGAAAGAATAAGTGTAGACACTAAAAAATGATCAAAAAAAAATGCCTCCAAAATATACTTGGAGGCATTTTTTTGATTTATATTTTTATTACTAACGGATAAAAACTAATTCATTTTTCTTTTTAGTCTCTTCTTCACTAAAAGAATATCCATCGTAATTAAATCCTTTTAAATCTTCAATAGTTTTAGCATCGGTATCTACAATATAACGAACCATAGAGCCACGTGCCTTTTTTGCATAAAAGCTTATTATTTTTAGCTTGTCATTTTTCCAATCTTTAAAAACTGGAGTAATAACAGGAACTTTTAATGCCTTTTCGTCTACAGCACTGAAATACTCGTTACTAGCTAAGTTTAAGAAAATTTCATCTTCAGAAAGCTCATCATTAAGTTTTGAAGTTACTTTCTTTTTCCAAAATTCATATAAATTTTTATTCTTACCTATAGTTAATTTCGTTCCCATTTCTAAGCGGTATGGCTGCATTAAATCTAAAGGCTTAAGCACCCCATATAATCCACTTAAAATTCTAAGCTTATCTTGTAACGAATCTATTTTTTCCTTCGGAAGATTATAAACATCTAGCCCTGTGTAAACATCTCCATTAAAAGCATATACCGCCGGACGTGCATTTTCAGGAGTAAACGGAGTCTTAAAATCTTGATTTCGTTGCCAATTTAAGTTAGCTAACTTATCAGAAATACTCATTAAATCTGAAAGATTCTTAGGTGTCTTTTTCTGTAATACCCCATTTAGCTTTTCAGCTTCTGCTAAAAAATCAGGTGCAGTATATTTATCAGTAGGTAACTCTGTTTTATAATCTAATGACTTTGCTGGCGATACAACTATCTTCACGTCTCTTATTTTTTATTAATTCTATTTCTATTATAAAGATACAATTAACAGGAAATTTAATAAGAGATTATTGTTTGTTCTTTTCTATGCACAAATCAGAAAAATCTATTACTCTCCTATTTCTTGATGCTTAGCGTAGTGTCTCCATTTCTCAAAACACTGTTGCATATCTTCAGGAATGTCTGTATCAAAACTCATAAACTTTCCAGTTACTGGATGCTCAAAACCTAGCGTTTTTGCATGTAATGCTTGTCTTGGTAATATTTTAAAGCAATTATCTACAAACTGTTTATACTTTGTAAATGTTGTCCCTTTTAATATTTTTTCGCCACCGTAACGTTCATCATTAAACAATGTATGCCCAATATATTTCATGTGCGCACGGATTTGATGCGTTCTTCCAGTCTCTAATTTACAAGAAACCAATGTTACGTATCCAAAGCGCTCAATCACTTTAAAGTGAGTTATGGCTTCTTTTCCATTAACGCCATCAGGGAAAACCGTCATCTGTAAACGATTTTTAGGATGACGACCAATATGTCCTTCTACAGTTCCTTCCTCTTCTTCTATATTCCCCCAAACTAAAGCAACATACTCACGTTCACTCGTTTTATTAAAAAACTGCTTGGAGAGATGCGCCAACGCCTCTTCAGTTTTTGCCACAACCAAAAGTCCACTTGTATCCTTATCAATTCTATGAACCAATCCTGGGCGCTCATTACTATTCATCGGTAAGTTCTCAAAATGAAATATCAATGCATTTATTAAGGTTCCCGAATAATTACCATGTCCAGGATGCACAACCATTCCTGCGGGTTTATTAACTACCAATAAAGTTTCATCTTCATAAACAATATCCAAAGGGATATCTTCTGGAGTTAATAAATATTCGTGTGGAGGATGCTCAAAAAGCACTTTTACCACATCGTTTGCTTTTACCTTATGGTTGGATTTTACAGCTACATCATTTACATATATATTTCCGCTTTTGGCAGCTTGCTGAATTTTATTCCTAGTAGCATTTTCAATGAAATTCATTAAAAATTTATCTACACGCAATGGTTCTTGTCCTTTTCCAGCTAGAAAATTATAATGCTCGTAAAGTTCATCATCTTGATTTATATCGTCTCGACCTTCTTCTATCATTTCTTCAACTACAAATTATTCTACAACTACTTTGGCATTATTCCCATTTCCACAAACCAATTCTACCTCTGTAGTTTTTGGTAATTGATGACCTGGCAAAATATTTTCCCCTTCATAACGTACATAATACACCATGTCTTTACCAATCTCATTGATATAAGAAACTTTACCAACACTCAAACCTACAGCTTTAAGCATTGATTCTGCATTACGTTTTGTTACTTGAATAACATTAGGAACACTTACTTTTCTATATCCTGAAGGGTTTATCGTTAAATATATTTTACGCCCTTCTTTTACTTGATGATTTGCCTGTGGATCTTGTTCTATAACAGAAAATCTAGGGTAATCAGGATTGTAATTTGTAGAGTCTAAAACTACATAATTTAAACTTGCATTATCTACAATCTCCTCTACCTCGCGAAGAGACTTTTTAGAAAGATCTGGTACTAATACAAATTCTCCGTGATTGGTTGTTATTTTTAAATACTGAAGGATTACAATTACCAAAACAATAACTGCTAGAATAGCAAACCCTATTTGCTTTAAAAAAGCTTTACTTGTAATAAATTTTATAAAATTCATGGTTTTTTAATATTCTGCAAAGATATAAAAACTAGACACCTATTTTTATTTCTATTAACAATTAGATACAAACTATTTTAATCCGATTTTAAATTAAATTATTAATACTTTTGAATAACGTTTAATTCCCTCTTATAATATATAATAGCGGATTACTTTTTAAAAAAATCTTACAGATACAAAAGTTGGATACATTTAATTGGTGACGGTTTCTTAAAACATTAAAAATAGTAAAAGTAGGCACATGAAAAAAAATATAGGTGTGGTTATGGGTGGTTATTCATCCGAGTATCAGATATCCTTAAAAAGTGGTGATGTTGTTTGTAAACATTTAGATAAAGAAAAATATAATATTTATAAGATCCATTTATTAAAAGACAAATGGATTTATATTACAGAAAATAACGAAGAAATACCTGTCAACAAGGGAGATTTTAGTATTACTGTTTCCGGAGAAAAGGTAACTTTCGACTGCATTTTTAATGCCATTCATGGGACTCCTGGAGAGGATGGATATTTACAAGGTTACTTAGAACTTCTCGAAATCCCTCATACTTCTTGCCCTATGTACCAAGCTGGACTCACCTTTAATAAAAGAGATTGTTTGGCTGCTTTAAAGCCTTTTGGAATTAAGTGCGCCACTTCTTATTATATTAATAAAGGACAAGAAATCAATGAATCGGAAATTATAGAAAAAGTAGGCCTTCCTTGTTTTGTTAAAGCAAATAAAGCAGGTTCTAGCTTCGGAATTTCCAAAGTAAATACAAAAGAGCAACTACTTCCTGCAATCGAAGTTTCTTTTAAAGAAGATGATGAGATTATTATTGAATCTTTTTTAGATGGTACTGAGGTATCTGTTGGAGTTATTACTTATAAAGGTGAAGTTACAGTTTTACCAATAACAGAGATTGTTTCTGAAAATGATTTCTTTGATTATGAAGCTAAATATCAAGGAAAATCTCAAGAAATCACTCCTGCTCGCATAAGTGATGATATGACACAAAAAGTTACTGAAGTAGCTAAAAAAGTATACGAAATATTAAAAATGAAAGGCTTCAGCAGAAGTGAATATATATTTGTAGGCGGAGAACCTTACCTTTTAGAGGTAAATACAATTCCAGGAATGACTGCAGAAAGTATTTTACCACAACAAGCTGCAAAAGCTGGAATATCTCTGAACGATTTATTTGATAATGCTATTGAAGAAGCTTTCAAAAAATAAACACTTCACATTAAATCATCATATTGTCAACGTAAGCTTGTTGGAAATTACATAAAACATTCCAACAAGCTTATTGACAAAACCCTCCACATAGCTCTTAAAATAACCATCAAACTTCATAAATTAATTTGTTGCAAAGTCAATTTTGCTATATTTACAACTCTATAAACCACCATTTGTAAAAAAAGCAGGATGCGAAGAGCAATTTTTCCTGGGTCTTTCGACCCTATAACTTTAGGCCATTACGATATTATTACTCGTGGGATTACCCTATTTGATGAACTAGTTATTGCAATTGGAATTAATTCTGAAAAAAACTATATGTTTTCTTTAGAAGAAAGGAAACAGTTTATAGAAGAAGCTTTTAAAGACCAACCAAAAATAAAAGTGATGACTTATGAAGGGTTGACAGTCGATTTCTGTAAAAAAATTGACGCCCAATTTATCCTAAGAGGACTCCGTAATCCTGGAGATTTCGAGTTTGAAAAAGCCATTGCCCATACCAATCGAAAATTATCTGAAATTGAAACTGTATTCTTATTAACCTCATCTGGTAAAAGCTATATTTCTTCATCCATTGTAAGAGATGTTATTAGAAATAATGGTGATTATACAGGCTTGGTGCCAGATACTGTTCGTGTAACTAAATAGATCTAATGTAAAAAATAACCCACCACTCGCTTTTTATGAACAACCTACTAATGGTTAAACTCTGTCCGTCCCCAATGGCTTTGTTTGACTACAACCTTTGCTTAATTTCTGCATCAGATGCTTGGTATACCTTTTTAGGAATCTCAACAGATCATTCTATAGATTCATTTCAGGAGCATATTCCAGCACATGCAACTTCCCTATCATCTGTTATCAGTAAATTCAATAAAAACTCATCTTATATTGAAGGTGAAGATTCTTTAATCACTGAAGATGGAAATAAAATATACTTTCAGTATAAAATCCAGCCTTTAGAAGATAATTTTATTCTTTATCTAGAAGATATTTCAGCTAAAATAGAGAATAGAAAAAATAAGGCTTTCTTAGAGCAATCTAGTAAAATTGCAAAAATCGGGACTTGGTCTTTTAATATTGAAGAAGATTACTTGGAGTGGTCTCCGATTACAAAAGATATTTTTGAGGTTTCTCCTGATTACCAACCACATTTAGAGACTATTTTTAACTTCTTTAAAGATGGCATTCACATAGAAAGTGCAATGGAAGCCATTAATAATGCAATTAGTTTTGGTACTTCTTTTAAAGTTGAGCTTCAAATAATCACTGCTAATGAAGAAGAGAAATGGATTATATTTTGTGGAGATGTAGAGACAGTGAACGGCAATTCTTCAAAGATTTATGGAACTGTTAAAGACATCAGTAGTAAAAAAAATACGGCTCTTCAATTAGCACTTAATGAAAAGCAAATAAAGAGTACTAAAAGAGCGCTTGCAGAAAACAAACAGGTTTTTAAAAGTATATTTAATTCTACATTTCAATTTACTGGCTTTCTAAATTTAAAAGGAAGGCTTTTAGATATAAATGAACCTGCTTTAAACTTTGGAGGCTTAGAAACAGAAGATGTTATAAACAAATATTTTTGGGACACCTATTGGTGGCAAAGCTCTATAAAGGAGCAAAAAAAGCTTAGAAAAGGCATAAAGAAAGCTTCCAGAGGAGAATTTATAAGATATGAAGCTAAAGTTTTAGATAAAGACAAAAAAACAACCTATGTAGATTTTTCTTTAAAACCCGTTTTTGATGAAAAAGAAAGGGTCACTTTTATTATTGCTGAAGGAAGAGTTATTCAGGAAATGGTAGAAGCCAGAAAGAAATTAAAGGAAAGTGAAAAGCTCCATAAAACACTATTGGAATTATCTCCAACAGGGCTTGTTCTTAACGACGCTATTTCTGGGGAGTTTTTAGACATGAATAATTCTTTTAAGAATAGCATGGGATATAACTCTCAAGAGCTTTTAAAAATGACTCATCAAGATGTTATTCCAAAAAGTGAAAAAAATAAAGAATTGCGAGCCCTAAAACACGTCTTAGAAGAGGGATCTTATGGACCATATGAAGGGAAGTACCTTAATAAAAACTCAGAACTAATCCCTTCTCTAATTACGAGAATTCTGATTACAAACTCTAATGATCAGAAGTTAATCTGGTCTGTAGTTCAAGACATAAGGCATATAAAAGAAAAAGAAGAAGAGCTACTAGAAGTGATTAATGTAGCAAGTGAGCAAAACAATAGGCTGTTAAATTTCGCTCATATTGTATCTCACAACTTACGTTCCCACGCTTCAAATTTTTCCATGTTAATTGAACTTTTAGGAGTAGAAGAAGATGTTTTTAAGAAGATAGAAATCATCGAAATGCTTAATTCTGCTTCTAGTAATATGCTAGAAACCATCTCTAATCTGAATGAAATTATTGCGATTAATACAAACCTAAACATCAAAACGGAACGTGTTAATCTTAGAGATGAAGTTGAAGAGGCATTTACCAATATTAGCGAACTTATAAAAGGAACATTTACAGAAGTAGAAAATAATATTCCTGAAGATGTGAATATAAATATCGTAAAAGCTTACTTAGAAAGTATTTTATTGAATATCTTCACTAATGCAATTAAGTATAAAGCACCAAAAAGATACCCTAAAATTGTAATTAATTGCAAACGCGTAAAAGGTTTTACAATTTTAAGCGTTGAAGATAATGGTGTTGGGATAGATTTAGAGAAACACGGACATAAACTATTTGGAATGTACAAAACTTTTCATGGAAATAGTGATGCTCGTGGGATTGGACTTTTTATCACCAAAAACCAAATCGACGCTATGAAAGGGAAAATTGAAGTGGAAAGCGAAATTGACAAGGGAACTAAATTTAATATATACTTCAATGAAAACTATTAATGCAATTTGTTTAATCGATGATGATCCGATTACGATTTTCAGCGTTAAAAAACTCATCGAAGTAACTAAAATTACTAAGAATGTAATTTCTTTTAACAACGGAATAGAGGCTTTAAAGCATTATAATAACCCCGAGAATGTTCTCTTTCCGGAGCTCATTCTATTAGACTTAAACATGCCAATTATTGATGGTTGGGAATTTATTGATGCTTTTAGCAAACTTGATATCAGTAAAAAAACATGTATTTATATCCTTACCTCTTCTATAAATCCAGAAGACATCGAAAAGGTAAAAACCTATGATCAAAAATATCCATTTACCATAAAACACCTAATAAAACCAGTTACAAAAGAGAAACTTAAATCTCTAGCTAGCTCATTTTTATTAGAATCAGAATTATAAATCGATTTTGATGCAATAAAAAACCTCGGAGGCAAGCTCCGAGGTTTTCTATTTTTTTGTCCGAAGTACCCCTCGAAATATAAGACACTAATTATAGCTAATCTTTAATAAGCTTGTACTCTGACAACGACTTAGGAAATTCCTCAGGATTAGCTGCCAGATGATATCTAGGATCGTCTATTGCATCTACAATCACCTCTCTAAACTTAGGCGAAGATTTATACAATAAAGCTTTACAATCTTCACTTAAGTGTTTTAGTTTAATTGTTTTTCCTGCAGCTTCATATTTTTCAACGATATTGTAAATTGCTTCTATCGCAGAATGATCACTCACTCTAGATTCTACAAAATCAATCTCTACATTTTCAGGATCTGCTTTTATATCAAACTTTTCATTAAAAGCTGTAATAGAACCAAAGAATAGAGGTCCCCATATTTCATATATTTTTGTTCCATCAGCTTTAAAACGCTTTCTCGCTCTAATTTTCTTAGCATTCTCCCATGCAAAAACTAAAGCTGAAATTATAACTCCAACAAATACAGCTATAGCCAAGTCATAAAAAACGGTAACAGCAGAAACTATAACTAAAACAATAGCATCGGATTTAGGAATTTTTCTAATAATTCTAAAGCTAGACCATGCAAATGTTTCAATAACCATCATAATCATCACTCCTACCAAAGCTGCAATTGGCACCTGCTCAATAAGCTTATCTGTAAACAAAATAAAGGTTAATAATGTTAATGCCATCATCACACCAGAAAGTCGTCCACGTCCTCCTGCATTAATATTAATTACAGTTTGACCTATCATTCCACAACCTCCAGTTCCTCCAAAAAGCCCACTCAACATATTACCAGCTCCCTGAGCAATACATTCACGGTTTCCATTTCCTCGAGTTTCTGTTAATTCATCTACCAAATTCATCGTCATAAGCGACTCAATTAATCCAACGCAAGCAGCTAGAAATGCATATGGTAATATAAAACTAAGCGTATCTAAATTAAAAGGTAAATTCTCCCACAACTCCATATTTGGCGTAGGCAACTCTCCTTTTAGTCCTGTTCCCCCACCTTCAATTATATAAGATCCAACGGTACTTACTTCCATTCCGCTAAACACAACAATAGCAGTAGTTACTAAAATTGCTGTTAGCGATGCTGGAATCTTTTTAGTAAGCTTAGGCAATGCCCAAATAACTCCCATAGTCAATAACACAAGCCCTATCATAGTGTAAAGTTCAGTTCCTTCCATCGGAACATTAATATATTTTTTAACACCTTCTGCAGTAACCTCAAGCTTTTTATGAGTAAACATTTTTACTTGCGCTATAAAAATAACGATCGCTAAACCGTTTACAAACCCCATCATTACAGGGTGTGGGATTAGCCTTACGAATCTTCCTAATTTAAAAACTCCAGCTACTATCTGAAAAACTCCCATCATCACAACGGCAGCAAGCAAATAATAATACCCCATATTTTCAACAGGAACATCAAACATCATCCCTTTTGTATGTCCCTCAGAAATCATCGTTACAAAAATAACAGCTACCGCTCCTGCAGCACCAGAAATTAATCCTGGTCGACCACCAAAAATTGCTGTTATCAATCCTATAATAAATGCTCCAGAAAGTGCCACTAAAGGATCTATTTGTGCAACGAAAGCAAAAGCAACAACCTCTGGAATCATTGCTAATGAAACAGTTATCCCAGCTAAAACATCATCTTTTGCATTTGGAACTATCTTCCTAATAAATTCGGTCATAATAATATATCTTCTTAGTAGGGTTTAAATCTAAGTCACAAACCTACATATGAGGCAGTTAACTTTTAGAGGGTGCAAAACTACTCCATTTTTTTAGTTAGACAAATAGATTGCTCTACTATATTGTTATATTTTTGTTGCTCCTTAAATTATAAAAATTACTCCCAATGAAAAAGGCACTTATTATTCTAACAATAATAATTTCTACTGCATATCTTCATGCCCAAAACAATGATTTTACTACAGAATTTGAAAGGTCAAAAGGGGAAGTTACTGCCACTTATGACGAAACTATTTCTTTTTATAATGAGTTAGCCAAAACTTACCCTTCAATAAAAATTATAGAGGAAGGAATAACGGATAGCGGTAAGAATTTACATCTTATTCTTTTAAACCCTTCTGGGGATTTCAACTTAAAAGAAGTCAGAAAAGACAAAAGGATTTTATTTATAAATAATGGAATTCATCCTGGGGAACCAGATGGAATTGATGCCACTATGATGCTATATCGAGATATAGCTCAAGGAAAAATTGAGATTCCAAAACATACCATACTAGCCACTATTCCTATTTACAATATTGGTGGTTCTTTGAATAGAAATAGTACTTCTAGAACAAATCAAAACGGACCTGTATCTTATGGTTTCAGAGGAAACGCTAGAAATTATGACCTCAACAGAGATTTTATAAAGAATGACACTAAAAATGCACAATCTTTTGCTGAAATCTTTCATTACCTGCAACCAGATGTTTTTATAGATAATCATGTAAGTAATGGAGCTGATTATCAATATATCCTGACCCATCTTTTCACGCAACATAATAAGCTTGGCGGAGAAGCTGGCACATATTTACATAATAAGCTAATGCCAGAAATGATTTCTTCTTTAAAAGACAAAGAATATGATATTACTCCTTATGTAAATGTTTTCAATGAAGTTCCTGAAAAGGGATTTTCGCAATTTTATGATGCGCCAAGATATTCCACAGGGTACACTACTTTATGGAACACATTAGGAATGATGGTTGAAACACATATGCTTAAAGATTATAAAAAAAGAGTGTATGGAACGTATGAGTTAATGAAAAGCATGATTTCTATTATCGAAAAAGACTATAAAGAGATAAAAGAAGTTCGCGAGGCTACAGCCAAATCTTTTTTATCAGCAGAGAATTATGTTGTAAACTGGGAGGTTAACAAAGACAAACATTCTACATTAAACTTTAAAGGTTTTGAAGGGGAGCATATTGTAAGTGAAGTTACAGGATTAGAGCGTTTAAAATACAATCGAAACAAACCATTTACTAAAGAAGTCACCTACTACGATCACTTTAAGGCTTCAGAAAGCATTAAAATTCCTGAAGCATATTTGGTACCCAAAGCATGGACTAAAGTGGTAAATTTATTAAAGCTGAATAATGTAAAATTAGAAGAGATTGAGGAAACAAAAAAATGGAATCTTGAAGTATATCATATTGCTGATTTTTCTACCGTTGGAAGTCCATATGAAGGTCATTATTTACACAAAAACACCTCTGTGAATGCTAGCAATGAAGCTATAACTATTAATCGTAAAGATTTCTATTTGGTTAAAACCAGACAAACTTCTATTCGATATATTATAGAAACACTCGAACCAGCTGCAATAGATTCTTTTTTTAATTGGAATTTCTTCGATACTATTCTTCAGCAAAAAGAAGGCTTTTCTCCTTATGTATGGGAAGATAAAGCTTTGGAATTCTTAAATAGCAACCCAAGTATTAAAGCTGAGTTTGAAGCTAAAAAATCTAATGATTCTGAGTTTAGTAAAAATTGGTATGCGCAATTAGACTGGATTCATAAAAAATCTCCAAACTACGAAAAAGCACATTTAAGATACCCTGTGTATAGAGTTGTTGAGTTTTAAGTTTGGGGAGTAAATATCTAATATAAATGGTTATGACAAGAATATACTTTCAATTATAGTGCTTAACTCATTCACTTAAATCTTTAAACACCACCCTTTTTAATTGTTCATCAATATCATAGAAAGATAATACTCCCTTTTCTTTATCAATTACTTTTAGTTCATCAATTAAGCTTCCTATTGTCAAAACATTAGACTTAAGCACTTCATCATACTCAAATCTTAAAGAGTTTAAATCATCACTAACAATTGAAGATTTGTAGTGAATTAATTTATTTCTAGCTTTGATTAAATTAGAAAAATTTTCAAAGTAAGTAGTGCCTTTATTTAAAGTTTTATCATATGTAAGCTTCAGAACAACTTCCCATTTACTTTTCAGATTTAACCTATCTAAATTATCTCTATAATATCTTTGTCCAAGACAACTACATCCTATCTCATTAATTAATGCCTCATAAAAAGTATTTAACATGACAATTCCTTGAATAGACTTCTTCTGAATATTACTAATCAAAGAAAAAATCTCCTCACCCTTAAAATCAACACTTTCACTGGTAAAAGGATTCTTTATTGTTTTAGAAATGGTCATTAAACTATTATATCTCTTTCTACTTTTCTCTATATTTAAAAAGTTATCAATTACAGCTTCAAGAAATAGTTCTATATTCCCTATTCTAGTTTCTCCACTAAAGTCATTATAAATTTTTGACATAATATTTCTTAAAATTTGTTTTTAATCAATAACAAAGCTAATTTATAAAAATATCATGCCCTTAACATTGATACATGTCATAACCTACTCATTTACCAAGCACTTTCAAGCTCTAAATAACAGTCCTAGGAATAGCATAATAAAAGTATTACTTATTAACTTTTTTAAAACAAGGTTTTTATATTCTCATAGGAGTTTTCCATAAGTTCAGAAAGATCTTTCTCTGGACGCCATTCTGCTAGTTCTATATTTTCTTTACACTGAGGAACGAGTTCCCCCTTGTATTTACTATACATTAAAAACCAATGTGTTTCTTTGAGTTTGTAAACCCCATTCCTTTTAAAAATATGGTATGTTTTTTTTAGAAAAGAATCTATTTTTAGTTTTTTAACTCCCGTCTCCTCTTCTACTTCTCGAACAGCAGCATCTTCAATAGTTTCTCCTTTATCTACTTTACCTTTTGGCAAATCCCATTTCCCATTCCTAAAAATAAATAGAATATCGTCTTTCTTATTCTTAACTAGTCCACCTGCAGCTACTACTAATGGTATTTTTTTTAAAAATTTTTTCAATAACACCTTTTCGTCTTCATAGTAAATATGAGCGCATTTTATCTTCCCCTTGTTTAACTGACTAATGACATCTTCGATATCTACAGTTTCCATTAGGAATAATTTAAAATCCGTTTCTTTTTCGATTCGGTTAGTTAAAATAATACGATGTTCATTTACAAAAACTTCATACATTTGCATCATGGTTTTAGATAAAGATACCGCTAAAAAGACAGCAGAACTTTTATTGCAAATTAATGCAATAAAGTTGAATCCAAAAAATCCTTTTACATGGGCTTCTGGTTGGAAGTCTCCGATTTATTGTGATAACAGAATTGTATTATCCTTTCCTCCTATTAGAAATTACGTTCGGGAGCATATGGCAAAGCAACTTGAAGAACTCTATGGTAAGCCAGATGTAATTGCTGGGGTTGCTACTGGAGCTATCGGAATAGGAATGCTTGTTGCAGAAGTGCTTAGTCTTCCTTTTGTTTATGTTAGGCCTGAGCCTAAAAAACATGGTCGAGGAAACCAAATTGAAGGTTTCCTAGACAAAGGACAGAGCGTAGTGGTTATAGAAGATCTAATTAGCACAGGAAAGAGTAGTTTAAACGCTGTTAAAGCTCTAAAAGAAGAAGGTGCCGTAGTAAAAGGAATGATCGCTATATTTTCTTATGGCTTTGATATCGCCGAAGAAAATTTTAAAGAAAGTAATGTTTCTTTACACACATTGAGTAATTATGAATATTTATTGCAACAAGCAGTAGACACAAATTACATCAATGAGAAAGAATTAAAGACGCTTCAGGATTGGAGAACAGACCCTGGAAATTGGAACAAATAACAATATCATGAAGTTAGAAACAGAAAAAAAATCCGTAAACAAATCTGCTGAAGAATTATATAATTTTTTAGGAGACGTAAAAAACTTTGAAAAATTAATGCCAGAAAGCATTAGTAAATTTGAAGTTTTAGAAGACGATAAGTTTCTTTTTGCTTTAAAAGGAATGCCAGAAATCGTTTTAAAAATGAAAGAAAAGCAACCACATAACAAAATAGTATTGGGAGCAGCAAGCGAAAAATTACCGTTTACACTTACTGCAGATATTGATAGTGTTGGAGAAGATAAAAGTGAAGCTAAATTAACTTTTGAAGGTGAATTTAACGCAATGATGGGAATGATGATAAAAGGCCCTATCACAAACTTCATCAATACACTAACAGATAATATGGGGAAAGTAGCATAATTACCTTCTTTATAACGCATAAAAAGAGGCTATCTATATATTATTTTAGATAGCCTCTTTTTTATTTTCAGGGTAATTAATCTAAATGCTTTACCTCTACTTTTTCATTTTTCATTCTTGCTCGAAGCCACTTTGTTAACTTTTCTGACTCTTCCTTCGTTTTATTAGAAGATAATTTCTTATCCCATCTTACAATAAAAATAGGAACAGTGTCTATCTTTTCAAAGTCTGTTTTTATTTCATTTCCAAAACCAAACTCACTAATATCACTATAGTTAATTTTAACTTCCTTACTAATATCTTCAAAAGGCACTTCGTTATAAGCAAACCTACTTAAACGATGAATCTCCTTTTCTAAAACTTGTATTTTCTCTTCCTTAGTTGCTATTTCTTGTTTCTTAGCCTCATATAGCTCGTTAACATATTGAAATTTATCATCAGAATCGCTTTTCTCACCACCCATCACAACTAACTCAGTTCCTCTAAGTTTAGAATACGATTGCATTTGCATCTTCCAAGTTTCTTCAATATTCTCAGGAATAGCTTCATCCCCCATAAAAACTAATTCTATTTTCGGATTCACCCCTTTATTATATTCAACAGTAGAATATTTATCTAGTAAAAATCCGCCACCAGCAAACTTGTATGTTTTCACCTCTTCAGCAATAAATTTATTTGCCTGATTTTTAAAATTTGACTCTTGAAGTACATCATAAAATGTTTTCCCTGCAGGAATCATCACTAAAATAGCAAATACAGAAGCTATTTGTGCAATACGTTTTCTCTTCTTAGAGTTTACATATTTCACCATTGGGAACTTCAGTATTTTCAATACTAAAAATGTTGCTAAAGCGATAAAAATGGTATTTATAAGGAATAAGTACATGGCCCCTAAAGCATAGTCCATATTTCCTTTTGCCAACCCAAAACCTACTGTACACAAAGGAGGCATTAAAGCTGTAGCAATAGCAACCCCAAAAATAACACTCGCTATTGTCCCCTTTTTAGCTCTCGCTATAACTAAGGCAGTTCCACCAAAAAAGGCTATTAATACATCTCGAATATCTGGTGCTGTTCTAGCCAAAAGTTCAGAAGATTCATCACGCAAAGGGAATATTTTAAAGAACAGAAAAGCGGTTAGAATACTTAATACCACCATTACTGCAAAGTTTTTTAACGACCTTCTTAACGTATCAATATCGTTGATTGCCAAAGACATTCCTATCCCAAGAATAGGACCCATTAATGGCGATATTAACATGGCTCCGATTACAACAGCTGTAGAGTTTGCATTTAACCCTATCGATGCTATAAAAATTGAGCAAATTAAAATCCAAGAAGTGTGCCCTTTAAAAGGAATATCGTTAATGATACTCTCTTTAGTAGCTTCTTGATCTGTATTACTTCTGATATCTAGTAACTCTGAAAAAAATTGTTTTAAACTCCCCATAAACCCAGAGAAGTCTTTCTTCATTTTTTCCTCACTAGAATTATCAGTTGGCGTAATATTATCTTGCCCTAAACCGTTTTTTTTATTTTCTTCCATCTTTTAAACTATATATTACCAAACTTGGTATTCATTTTTTTAAGAAGCTCTTTTATCTCTTGCTCTTTCTTCTTCGGATAAATTAGTAGTTTATCTTTCTCATCAATTACAATATAATTTTTAAGACCTCCAATCACTACTTTTTTATCTTTTGAAGTATGAACTATATTTCCCTTACTGTTTTCTAAAAGCACTTTTCCTTTTACAACAGCGTTTTTATTTTCATCTTTAGGAAGTTCATCATAAAGCGCTCCCCATGTCCCTAAATCATTCCAGTCAAATGATGCTGGCAACACAAAAATATTTTTTGATGGCTCCATAATAGCATAATCTATCGATATATTTTCCATTTCAGGATATGCTACATCTATGAATTGCTTTTCATTAGCGGTATTAAAGTCAGAAAAACCACTTAAAAACTGATTTAACATCTCTGATTGATACCTTTCAAAAGCTTTAATAACACTATTTACATTCCAAATAAAAATTCCTGCATTCCACAAAAAATTTCCCTTTTTTATAAAAGATTTTGCTGTCTTATAATCTGGTTTCTCACAAAACTGAACTACTTCTTTTATCGCGACATCTGCATCTTTTTTATGGTGTATATAACCATAACCTGTATTCGGAAAAGTTGGTTTAATACCTAAGGTAATAAGGACATCCTTATCTTTACAAGTATCAAAACAAAGTACTACATCTTTTATAAAGCTTGCTTCATCTTCAATCCAATGATCACTTGGTGCTACTATTAATGATGCATTAGGATTCTTCTTTTTAATTTTTAGTGATGCATATAAAATGCAAGGTGCTGTATTCCTCATTGCAGGTTCTAAAACAATCTGCTCTTCATTTACATTTGGCAGTTGCTCCATCACTAAATCACCATACTCTTCATTCGTTAAAATAAAGATATTTTCTGTAGGTATAATTTTATTTAACCTATTAAAAGTCTTTTGAATGAGCGTTTCTCCCGTCCCCAGAATATCATGAAATTGCTTAGGCAGTTCGACTGTACTAACAGGCCAAAAGCGAGAGCCAATACCCCCTGCCATCAATATCGCATAGTTATTTTTATTCATCAATCAATCATTTATTAACTCAACCTCTGCATTTGGTTGAAAAAGATACACTCTTCCTGTATTGGCTTCAATACACTCATACCTTTTTACTCTTTTATTTCCTTTCTTAAATACCTTCCCATTATGAATCCTAAAAACGCTTCCTATTGGGAGTTCAAATATATAATTTTTATCGTTTTGAGGATCAAATTCTTTTAGTGCCACAGAAAGATATGCATCGGTATCACTACTAGCTTTCGGGTTTTTAAAATGCCTTGCTAAAACAGGCAATAACGAACTAGGAAACACCTCTGGACGAATAAATGGAAGCATTAATTGCTGAAAAGTATGTTTCCATTCTACTCCGTGAGGTTTTATAGATCTACCATATTTTGTGAAAGCAATTAAATGTGCTATTTCATGCACCAATGTGATAAGGAATCTATATTTATTTAAATTCGCATTCACTGTTATTTGATGGCTTCCATCTGGCATCCTCCTATAATCCCCATGCCTTGTTACCCGCTCATTTACTATCTTTAAATGAACATAATTTAGCTTAATCATTTCAAGACAAGGTGCTACAGCATTTTCTGGTATATATTTCGAAAGAACCTCTCGCATTTCTAGAATTATCTTTAAGGAGTACTATTACTAACTTGTAATAATTTACCGTTATAAAACTTATGTCCATTTAAAGAGAACTCTGCAATATAATCTGCCATTTCCTCTGGAGTTGTAGGAGCTTTAAACCCAGGAAAGGCCTCCTCCAACATTTCCGTCTGAACAGCTCCTAAAGCCAACACATTAAATGAAGGTCCGCTTTCTTTATATTCTTCCGCTAACAACTCCGTTAAAGTTATAACAGCCCCTTTAGAGGAACTATAAGCTGATAATCCGGGGAACTTCATACTTCCTTGAACTCCACCCATACTACTCACAGTAACCACATGACCATTTTCTGACATAAAAGGAATTACAAGTTGTGTTAACCCAACAACACCAAAAACATTTACATCGTAAACATCTCTAAAGTCTTGCATTGTTATCTTACTAAAAGGCTTATTAACTATACTTCCAGCATTATTAATAAGCACATCAACCTTTTGCCACTCCTTTTCTATAAATCTCCTAACTTCCGTTAAGCTATTTTCATTACAAATATCACAATCAAAAGCAGTTACATTATCTAATTCTAATTTGTTTACTGGTCCGCAGTTACGAGAAAGTGCTAAAACTTGATGTCCCTGTTTTGCCAAAAGCTGCACCAATTCATATCCAATTCCTCTACTTGTTCCAGTAACTATTATGTGCTTCATCTCTCTTCTTATTAATATTTTTAAATAAAATAAAACTATTAGTTCTAGTTCATTTTAACTTCTTTGGTTGGAGCATTCGCCAACTTTTCTAAAACAGGAGTCATTGTATTTACCACTTCTGCAATATGATCAAAATCCATTTCACTAGCCTCATCTTTTACATGATGATAATATGGATAGTTTTCAAAGTCGAAAGTACAAATAGTTTGCGCTGGCACTTTAAATTCATTGTAAAAAGGGTAATTATCAGATCTCTTAAAAAGGTTATATTCTCCTGCTTTTGGTAAAAAACCAACTACATTCTCTCCAGCATATCCATTCATAATTTCGGCCATATTACTTTCTTTATAACCTGTAAGATATGTTAACTCCTCTCTTTCCATAGGTACTCCTATCATCTCAAAATTCAACATTGTATAGAGATTAAAATTTTGAGCCTTTAATTTTGCAGCCAGATGCTTTGATCCCAAAAGCCCTTTCTCCTCACCAGAAAATAACACAAAAAGCAAACTTCTCTTATTTGTTTTATGAGTTCCAAAATATTTAGCGAACTCTATAACAGCACTTGTTCCAGAAGCATTATCATTAGCTCCATTTGCAATAATGTCATCTCCATCTGCTTTTCCATTACCTATATGATCATAATGTGCCCCAATAACTACAAATTCATCTTTCAATGCAGCATCATTTCCTTCAACCATCCCAACAATATTATAGGTTGGCTCATCGTAATTTGTTAATGTATCATGGTAGCTTTCAAAATAAGGTTTAACCCCGTTATTCTTAAAAATCGTTTCTATATATGCAGCCGCAGTATTAATCCCTTCTGTTCCAGCTTCTCTACCATTTAATTTATCTGAAGCTAAAAAAGTTAAATTCTTCTCTACGGAGGAAGCACTTGTAATATTTTTTACTGCTGAATTCACTACTGTTGAAGTAGATTCGGAAACTGGGGCTGTAGTAGATTTACAAGAAAGAGCTAATACAGATAAGGCTAAAATATATTTTTTCATATGATTAATTTTCAAAAGTGAATGAAGCTCATAAGGAGAGTTTCACATGTTGGATAGATAAAAATTGATTAAACGATTACTAATAAACACCTCTAAGGATCGCTCGGAAGTAGTTTGTTTTAAATATACCAAAAATCCCGCATATAGCGGGATTTTGATACAATATAACAATAGATTTTCCTACGCTAACATAGTCACAGGATTCTCTAAAAATGCTTTTAATGTTTGTAAAAACTGAGCTCCAGTTGCACCATCAACAGTTCTGTGATCACAAGCTAAAGTCAACTTCATTGTATTCCCTACAACGATCTCACCATTCTTAACAACTGGCTTCTGTGTAATTGCTCCCACAGATAAAATTGCTGAGTTTGGTTGGTTTATGATAGAAGTAAAAGATTCTATCCCATAATTACCAAGATTAGAAACTGTAAAAGTACTACCCTCCATTTCTTTAGGCGTAATTTTCTTACTTCTAGCTTTACCAGCTAAATCTCTTACCTGAGCACCAATTTGGGTCATACTCATTTGGTCTGTAAATTTCAATACAGGAACTAAAAGACCTTCATCGATAGCCACTGCAACCCCTACATGAACATGGTGGTTGTATACAGTAGCATCATCTTTCCATGAAGTATTTACTTGAGGATGCTTTTTCAATGCCATCGCACAAGCTTTTACAATCATATCATTATAAGATATTTTAGTATCTGGCAATGCGTTTATATGACCTCTAGAAGCAATTGCATTATCCATATCTATCTCTACATTTAAATAATAATGTGGAGCTGAGAATTTAGATTCTGATAATCTTCTAGCAATAGTTTTACGCATTTGAGAATTCTTCTTCTCTTCGCTACTCTCTTCACCGGCAGCTACAAATGGCATTGCTGTATTTTGAGGAGCGTCTTGAGCAGGAGCTGCCGCTGAAGTTTTAGCTTCTGCTGGCTGCTGCTTATAATTCTCTATATCTTTCTTAACAATTCTACCATTCTCTCCTGATCCAGTTACGTTAGCTAATTCGATCCCCTTATCCTCAGCCATTTTCTTAGCCAATGGAGATGCAAAAATTCTTCCGTCTGTAGCAGTTTTATTGGTAGTTTCTTTCTTTTCTTCTGGTTTTGCTGTTTCCTTTTCAGTAGCTTTCTCTTCAGAAGCTTCTTTTTTAGCAGGAGCAGCCCCACCACCTTTAGAGGCAGCTAATACAGCATCAACATCCGTTCCTTCAGGACCGATAATTGCTAATATATCATCAACAGGAGCAGAAGAACCTTCTTCAAGTCCTATGTAAAGTAATTTCCCACTGTAGAAAGATTCGAATTCCATTGTCGCCTTATCTGTTTCGATTTCAGCTAAAATTTCACCTTCTTCTACATCATCACCTACACTTTTAAGCCAAGAAGCAACAGTACCTTCTTCCATAGTATCACTAAGGCGTGGCATTGTTACTACCTCAACTCCTTCTGGAATCTCAGCAGCTTCAGTCTCACCTTCTTCTACTTTCTCTTCTTTTTTAGGCGCCTCTTTAGCGTCCTCTTTTTTAGAATCAGCAGAAGCACTAGCTCCATCTATAAGTCCAGAAATATCTTCGCCTTCTTCTCCAATAATCGCTAATAGCGAATCTACTGGGGCTCCATCGCCTTCTTCTATCCCAATATAAAGTAAAGTCCCTTCTTGAAAAGACTCAAACTCCATTGTTGCTTTATCAGTTTCGATTTCAGCTAAAATATCGCCTTCTTCTATTTTGTCTCCTACTTTCTTTAACCACTTTGCAACGACTCCTTCTTCCATGGTGTCGCTCAAACGCGGCATGTTAATGATTTCTGCCATTATCTTTAAAGTTTATGCTGTAAAAATGGGTAATCTTCTTGATCGTAAACTACGTCGTACATAACATTCTTGTCAGGGAAATCTGACTCCTCAGCGAATTTCTCACATTCCTTAACTAAATCTTTAACTCGTTTATCGATTTTACTAATATCGTCCTCTTTCGCGTATTTCTTATCTAAAATAATACTTTTCACCTGAGAAATAGGATCTATTTTTTTGTACTCTTCTACTTCATCTTTTGTTCTGTAGTGTTGAGCATCAGACATAGAGTGACCTCTATATCTATATGTTTTCATTTCTAAGAAAGTTGGACCTCCACCAGAACGAGCTCTTTCTACTGCTTCACTTACAGCTTCTGCTACTTTAACTGGATTCATTCCGTCTACAGGACCACAAGGCATATCAAAACCAAGTCCTAACTTCCAAATTTCTTGTTCTTTAGATGTTCTTGCTACTGAAGTTCCCATTGCATATCCGTTATTCTCACAGATAAAAACTACAGGTAAGTTCCATAACATTGCAAGGTTAAAAGTTTCGTGTAAAGATCCTTGACGAACTGCTCCATCTCCCATATAACACAAAGTAACACCATCTCTTTTGAAGAATTTATCTGCAAATGCAAGTCCAGCTCCTAGAGGAATCTGACCTCCAACAATACCGTGACCTCCATAAAAATTATGCTCTTTTGAAAAGATATGCATAGAACCTCCTAAACCTTGAGACGTTCCTGTTGCTTTACCATATAGTTCTGCCATTACTTTTCTAGGATCTACTCCCATTCCGATTGGCTGAACGTGATTACGGTATGCAGTAATCAGTTTATCCTTTTTAGGATCTATTGCATGTAAAGTACCTGCTAAAACAGCTTCCTGTCCGTTATAAAGGTGAAGAAAACCTCTTACCTTTTGCTGGATATAAACAGCTGCCAGCTTATCTTCAAACTTTCTCCAAAATAGCATGTCTTCATACCATTTCAAGTAAACTTCTTTTGTAACTTTTTTCATCTATATTTTTCTTTTTGCCAAAAAATTCGAATGTCCACACTTAACAAGTTTAACACAAATACAAACCTGACTACTAAGTAATGTTTTTTTCTAACGAAATACAAAAGTAGCGTTTTAAGTAAAAGTGTAAAAATGAAAAAGTGCTTTTATATAAGATTTTTGTTAAATATTATTCAAAGTAGCTTTTCCAAAGGTAAGAGGCAACAAATCCTTTACAGAATCTGCCTTTACAACTTTCCCTGTTTCTCCCATAAAATAGATTTCTATAGGACGTTGCAAATTCTCTTCATATTCAAACATAGACTGCCTACAAGCGCCACAAGGTGGGATAGGAGTAATAACATTAAATATGTCTGAAGAAGCAGAAATCGCCATCATTTTAATGGGTTCTTTTGGATATAAAGCTCCAGCCTGATAAATTGCCACACGCTCTGCGCATAATCCTGAAGGGTAAACAGCATTTTCTTGATTATTCCCAACAACAATTTCTTCATTTTCCAACTGAAGTGCTGCTCCCACTCTAAATTTTGAATAAGGGGCATATGCATTTTTTCTAGCACCAATAGCTTTCATCATCAATTCTTTTACTTCCAACGGAAGCTCTTCAATAGTATCATAAACCGAAAGCGTGGTGGTTATTTCAATTTTCTTCATATAATATTCTACACATTTAGTAATGTATATGCAAAATACAATAATTATATGAATATCTAATGAGCATTAAATCCTTCAGAAGAAACAATAGAAGACAGCTCTAAAACAATTACTAAAAGCAAATAAACCCGTAAACTTAATTTACATATTCATCTCCCAAATTAAAAGTTAGCGAGAATCGCAAAGTATTTTCTAATGGATTCTTAACTTTAGATGTAGAGAATAAATATGAGAAATCTATGTTGGTTGATTTAAAACTAAATCCTGCTCCAAGAGTAAAAAACTTACGAGAACCTTTTTCTTCACTTTCATGGAAATAACCTGTTCGCAGTGCAAAAGAGTCATTATATACATACTCCGCTCCCAAAGCCCAAGTTATCTCTTTAAGCTCTTCACTTAATCCATCTGGTGCATCAGCAAAAGAAGTAAACATTCCTGTAAAAAAACTTTCTGTATAAAAATCATCTTGAGTATCAATAACACCATCTCCATTAGAATCACTAGGAGTAGGAACTAATAGTTTATTAAACTCTGCATTTAAGGAAAGTTTGTTCAAGGCATCAAAAATAAAATCAAATCCTCCTCCAACTTTAAGGTTTGTTGGCAGCGGACTTTCTCTTCCTTCTTCGTCATACTTAATTTTAGGTCCAATATTAGAAATATTAAATCCAGCTTTCCATACACCATTAAAATTATTATAAACAAGCTCTTTAGAAGTATAAAAACCTGCCACATCTACGGCAAAAGAACTTGCAGCAGAAGCATCTATACTCTCACTAGGGATTTTTAAATCTGACCTTAAATACCTTCCTGCGACGGCCATTGAGAAAGTTTCGCTTAATTTCAATGAATAAGAAGCATCAATAGCCAATTCATTAGGGCGTTCTATTATAGGTGCTAAACCTTGAAGCGCTTCATTCTCTGTAATTGTTTCTATATCTCCTAAACTAAAATAACGAATACTTGTTGCCCAAGCACTTCTTTCATTAATCCGACTATAAAAAGTTGCATTTATCAAAGCTATATCATTAACTAACTGACTTAAATATGGCGTGTAGCTGATTCCAACTCCATATTGTCTACTAGCAAAAGCATATTTAGCGGGATTCCATTGTTGAGAAAATACATCTGTAGAAGTAGTAGCCCCAAGTTCTCCCATTCCTCCTCCTCGCGCATCCGAAGCTATTGATAGAAAAGGGACAGCAGTAGTTATTACTCTATAATCTTCTGGTGCCGACTGCGCCACCAATGAGCCTGAAAAAAGCAGAAATAAAAAAATAGTAGGGTAAGAAAATAATTTCATTATTAGCTTGGGTTGATTTATAAACAAATATAATTTATTATTATAATTCGACAACATCTGTAAACTCTAATTGTGACAATACAGCATTAACGAATCGTTAACAAATATAGTATATAGAAGAGTTGATTTTTAATAAAAAAATAGAAAATGGTTTAAATGAAATGATTTTTTTCGCTAAGATTCGCAAAAATCCAAAGCCATAAATAATAAAATTGGCATTTAAGCGTTTTACAACAGCGCAGTAGACTTTGACAACATTATACGCACAATTTCTATGAAAAAAATTGAATTAAAATACTTAATTACTATATTGCACACTTATTTAAGACAACTCAAATCTTAACTATGAAGAAGTATCTTTTTAACCCATATGTATTATGCTTGGTTGCGTTTGCGAGTTTTACTAGCTGTAACAACTCTTCTAAAAACACTTCCAGAGCTACAGGTTGGGAAATCAACTCTAAAGAAGGTGGTTTCCAATACAATACAAATTTCAAGGAGCAAGAAACGGCTCCTGGCCTTGTATTTCTAGAAGGTGGTACCTTTACTAGAGGTAAGGTACAAGATGATGTAATGCACGACTGGAACAACACACCTACACAACAACACGTTCAGTCTTTTTACATGGATGAAACAGAGGTTACAAACAAGATGTACATGGAGTACCTTGATTACCTCAAAAGTGTATATCCTCCAGACGATCCAGCTTATGCCAACATATACAAAGGCGCTCTTCCAGACACATTGGTTTGGAGAAATAGACTGGGTTACAACGAAGTAATGACCAATAACTACCTAAGACATCCTGCATACGCAGAATATCCTGTTGTTGGTGTTAACTGGGTTCAAGCTGTTCAATTTTCTGAATGGAGAACAGACCGTGTTAATGAATTACTTTTAGAACGTGAAGGGTATCTAGCCAAAAACAGCAAATACTCTGCTGTAAATGGAGAAAGCGATGGGACTTTTAGTACAGAGACCTATTTAAATAGTCCTGAAAATGTTTATGGCGGTCAAATAGATTCTTTACAAGGGAAGGTAAAAAGAGATTCTACTAATGTTTTTGCTAAAAGATCGAGCGGTGTTATTATGCCATCTTATAGATTACCTACAGAAACAGAATGGGAATATGCTGCTGCTGCTCTTGTTGGAACTAGAGAATACAACAACTATAGAGGTAGAAAAAAATATCCTTGGGAAGGTGAATACACTAGATCTGGGAAAAGAAAAAACCGTGGAGATCAACTTGCTAACTTTAAGCAAGGAAAAGGAGATTACGGTGGTATTGCAGGTTGGTCTGATGATAGCGCAGATATTACAGCTCAAGTAAAATCTTATGCTCCAAACGATTGGGGATTATATGATATGGCTGGAAATGTTGCAGAATGGGTTGCCGATGTATATAGACCGATTGTAGATGATGAAGCAAACGATTTTAACTACTACCGAGGAAATGTATACATGAAGACTTCTATTGGAGAAGACGGAAAAGTACAGATTGTTGGTAGAGACGGAATTAAATACGACACTCTAAGTAACGGTAGAATTGTTGCGCGTGATCTTCCTGGAGAAATCGCTATGGTTCCTATCGATAATAACGACACTTACCTAAGAACAAACTTTGACACTAGTGATAACAGAAATTATCGTGATGGTGATAAAGGTTCTACAAGATATTACGATATGTTCAGTGATGAAGATAGTGAGGATGATTCTAAGAGAATGTATAACGCTCCTAAAAATAAAATCGTTAGAGATTCTTTAGGAAACATTATGAAACAAATAGATGACTCTAATACAAGAACTACTCTTATTAACGACGAAGTTAGAGTTTACAAAGGAGGTTCTTGGAAAGATAGAGCTTATTGGTTAGATCCCGCACAAAGAAGATATTTACCGCAATATATGGCTACAGATTACATCGGTTTCCGTTGCGCAATGTCTAGAGTTGGTTCTAAAGCAAAAGAAAAAAAGACACCAAGACACTAAAAAAGTCTACACAATATTTTAATAAAAAAGCTCTGAAAATTTCAGAGCTTTTTTTATACTTTTAATTTATGAAAATAGAAGAACTACACAGCATATTCCTAACTACATCTGGAGTTGTTACAGACACAAGAAAAATCGAAGACAATTCTATATTTTTTGCTTTAAAAGGCGAAAATTTTAACGGTAATTCTTTTGCTGAAGAAGCCTTAAAAAAAGGTGCATCTTATGCTGTTGTAGATGAAAAAGAACACAAAACTTCTGACGCTATAATCCTAGTCGAAAATTGCCTAAAGACACTTCAAGAACTAGCAAAATTCCATAGGAATTATTTAAACATTCCAATAATATCACTTACTGGAAGTAATGGAAAAACAACAACTAAGGAATTAATCAATGCTGTTTTATCTAAAAAATTTAAAACAGTTGCTACAAAAGGAAACCTAAATAATCATATTGGTGTTCCGCTCACCTTATTATCTATGGATAAAACCACAGAGATAGGGATTGTGGAAATGGGCGCCAATCATTTAAAAGAGATTGAAAACCTCTGTAAGATAGCCCTTCCAGATTATGGATACATCACGAACTTTGGGAAGGCACATTTAGAAGGATTTGGAGGAGTTCAAGGAGTGATAAAAGGAAAAAGTGAGCTTTATAATTTCTTAATCGAAAACAGTAAAACTATATTTTTTAACGGAGATGATCCGATACAAGTTGAAAAGCTTGATACATACAGTAAAAAGATTGGATTTAGTGATTCTAACAATACTACTTATAAAATTTCATTAGAAAGCGCTGCCCCATTTGTATCTGTTAACTACAAAAACCTCAGCATCAATTCTAATTTAATTGGCACATACAACTTTACCAACATTGCAATTGCTGTCACTATTGGGAGTCATTTTGAAATAACCCCTGAAGCTATTAAAGAAGCTATAGAAAAATATACCCCTAGCAATAATAGATCTCAAATAATAAAAACTAAAGATCATCAAATTATTTTAGATGCATATAATGCAAACCCTTCGAGCATGAAGGTTGCCTTAGAAAATTTTGATCAATTAAAGGAGTCTTCTAAATTAGTTATTCTAGGAGACATGTTCGAGCTTGGAAATGAAGCTGAAGAAGAGCATCAATACATAGCTGAGCTTGCAGAAAAACTAAGTTTTAATACCATCATTCTAGTTGGCGAGAATTTTTATCAAACAGAGACTAAAGCCTTAAAATTTAAATCCTTCGAAGACCTTAAGGAGTACGTAAAAACTCACAAACCTTCAGAAAAGCATCTCTTAATAAAAGGGTCGCGAGGAATGGCTTTAGAAAGAACATTAGACTATTTGGCATAAAAAAAGGTCGTTTAAGGAATTGCACTCCCTAAACGACCTAAACAACCAACTTAAAAAATTATTCTTCTACTATAAATAAGCTAGCGATAGACACTGCATCATCTCCAGATAATGCTTCGTCGTATGCTTCTGTTGAAGCATCCATACCAAAAGCAGCTCCTGTTCCTAATGTAGTAACATCCAATCCACCTTGCATTACATTATCCTCTCCATTATAAACTGCTTGTGTAGCCTCTGGCATTCCTGCACCTCTTTCATTTCCAGTAATCCATCCTTTTAAGCCTCTTAACCTTCTAATTTCTGAAGCATGCCTAGCTTCGACAGAATGAATCTGTAAGGCTGCAGTTAAAAACGGGGAACCTAATAAATTTCCTGCTTGCCCTTTGTAAGCTCTCACCCCTGTATCTTCAAAAGCTTGCGCTAATGCCAATAACTGTGCGTAAGCTGTTTCTTGCCCTACTCCATTATCATTAAAAGGATCGAAAGCGCCGCCTACAGTAAAATCAAACGTTGGTTTTGATACTGGAGTAACTCCTGCTCCTTCTAATCCTGCTATTAAGAAATCTACGTGTGCTTGTTCATGTTTAGAAATCTGCATATAAACTGTTTCTGGCCTACCTGAAGGCAATACTCCAGATTGTAATGCTAGATCGTAAAATTCATCTTCTAAATATTCTAAGGTTAATGCCAATTGTAAAGCTCCAACTGGATCTGTATCCATAGATTGTGCGTAAGTTTTTTTAGGCATTGCTGCCAATCCAAAAGGCACAGCTGCTATAGCTGCTTTTTTTCCTAAATTACCTAATGTTCCAAATATATCTCGTCTTGATGATGTTCCTTCTAAAATATTACTAGTAGTAAAATCATCTAAAAAATTTATAATATTCATAGTTTTCAATTTTAAAGTTAAGTCAGCTTTTTACTGCTGAAAATAAATTATGTTATTTATCAATGTGTGAAGTCCTTATAATTAAGGCAAGTTATTAGCTGTAAATTCAGTTTTAATAAACCCAGTTTCACCTACCGCTGCCAAAATCTCTGATGGGCTTAGTGCAGCGTCCAATCCTGTATCTACAGTTACAACATCATCTCCTGCAAAATCTGCAGAACCAGGATTAATCAATGTTCTTATCGCTGATGCATGTCTAGCTTCAACGGAAACAATTTTTCCTGCTATTAATAAATAATCTGGATTAGAAATTAAACTTCCAGCACCATTATAAGCTGCAACTCCAGTATCTTCCAACACCTTTGCAGTTCCTAAAACTTGATCTCTGTTATTAAAATCTAAACCTCCATAATCAAACTCTAAAGTTGGTAGTATAAGTTCTGTATTTCCATCTACAGCAGCAGAAATTGCAGCTTGGAAAAAATCTCTATGATTTACCTCATGGTAATATAAATCTGTAAGCACTTGTCTCTCTTCGTCAGAAATATTAGCATAAAAAGAATTAACAACCTTGGTATAAAAATCTGCTTCTAGCTGCTCTAATGCATAAGCATAATTTAAAACTCCAAGATCACCTTCTCCAAGATCGAATATACCATCGGTAGGCGGCATCATCATATCTTGATCGTCATCGTTATTACAAGCTAATAATAACCCTGTACCCGCGACAGCCAATCCACTCAATTTTAAAAATTGTCTTCTTTTATTAAAGCTCTTTGGCTGATGAACTTTTATTATCTCTTTTTTCATAATTGATGTTTTAATGATTAATCTTCACCTATACTAACGAAGAAAAAAGGAGAGCGGTTTTCTTAAAGCTGTGTTAAATTCATTTTATATGATATTCATATGATGATTTGCAACCCAAAAAATCTGTAAAACCCTATAAAACATAGGATTATAGGAAAAATATTTTTTGAAAATAAAAAATCCACGCTTAGGAAAAAGATTCCCAAGCATGGATTTATAGTCACTTTATTTTATAAATAATCAATCGTTATTTCAGCGAAACTGAAGTCATAAAAACGACTAACTAAGATATATCGTCTATTAAATTTGCTACTAAACTTGTCCAACCCGTCTGATGAGAAGCACCCAAACCACGTCCGTTATCTCCATCAAAATACTCATAAAACAAAATCAATTCATCAAATAGAGGATCCTTATATTTCTCTGGATGATTTGCATTTATTGGTCGGTTTCCATTTTCATCCTTTTCAAACATTTTAATTAAACGCTCACTGAGGTCATTGGTGATATGAGAAAGCTCTTTTTTAACCCCACTCCCACTAGGAAACTCAAAGCTTAAAGCCCCCATATTATGACTTTCATATTCTTTTAAAGCTTGTATGAATAAAAAATTAATTGGCATCCAAATTGGACCTCTCCAATTAGAATTCCCTCCAAAGAGATGAACTGTAGATTCTGCTGGCTCATAATTAATGCTATAATCTATATTTTCGATACGAATATGATAAGGCTCTTCATGTGCTTTGGATAGCGATCTAATTCCATAATCGCTTAAAAATTCTTTTTCATCTAAAAAACTTTTCATTAACACCAATAAACGATCTTGTGGGACTAACGATAATAACAAATCCTCTCCATCTACAAAAGACTGGATTACTGGATATTTAAATGTCTCCTTCCTATATTCTTTAAACCAATTAACACTACGTTCAAATTTTGGAAGCTTACTCAACACCTCCTTTTTAATATTTAACACCGCAGTCATCGATAACAATCCTGCTATAGAACGCACTTTTATGGGCGTAGATTCTCCAGAAGGAAGCGTTAATTTATCATAGAAAAAACCTTCTTCCTCATCCCAAGTTCCCTTAGAATCAATATTAATTTTATTTAAAGCTTCAGCAATAAAAATAAAATGTCCAAAATATTTTACTGCCATATCCTCAAAAGCATCATCCTGTAAAGAAACTTCAAGACTCATCTCAAGCATACTCAAACAATATAGCGCCATCCATGAAGTACCATCAACCTGTTCTAATTTCCCATTCCCTGGAACGCCATAACTTCTATCAAAAACACCTATATTATCTAAGCCTAAAAACCCACCTTCAAAAATATTATTGTTATTGCTATCCAATCTATTAACCCACCACGTAAAATTTAAAGCGAGCTTATTTAACATCTGCTTTAAAAATTTTATATCTCCAGCACCATTTTCTTTCTTATCTAATTTATAAACTTGCATTGCCGCCCAAGCTTGGACTGGAGGATTAACATCACTAAAAGACCATTCGTATGCTGGAATCTGACCGTTTGGCGCCATATACCATTCTTTAGTAAAAAGAATAAGTTGATTTTTAGCAAATTCTGGATCCACCTTTGCAAAAGACACACAATGAAAAGCAGAGTCCCAAGATGCATACCAAGGATACTCCCATTTATCTGGCATCGACATTATATCGTGATTACGTAAAGTTTTCCAATTATTATTTCTTCCTGAAAGTCGCTCGACAGGTGGAATAGAGACTTCTGAATCTCCTTTAAGCCAAGTTTCTACTTCGTAATTATAGTACTGCTTTGTCCATAACAACCCAGAATATGCTTGTCGCTGAATAGATTTACGCTCTGGTGTGCTCCCTTTGGTTACCGAATCATAAAAATGATCACACTCCGCTATTCTTTTATCAAAAACAACATTAAACTGCCCTCCAAATGGATCTTGCAATCGATCTTTACTGAGTCTTAATTTTATAGTCCTCGATTCTCCTCCTTGAAGGTTTAATTTATAAACAGGAGCAAATTTAGTACCCTCACTTTTTGCGGATGCTAATGAAAGATCACCGTTAATTAAAGAGGTATGAAAGAGGTCCTTTTTATAAGGATGATTGTTTTTTTTATTATAAAGCACCTCATCATTGGTTTCATTTTCCGTAAAAAATAATAGATCAGCCTCTTCAAAATACAAATTATATTTACCCACATAAATATGATCTATAGACACAAAATCCCCACTTTGACTATGCTCTTTTTTTATGGAAGGTTTCTCTTCCATATCTACAAAACTCCAAAAATTACGAATCCAAAGCGTAGGTAACAAATGTACTGACGCTTCTTTATCAGCTACATTCTGTACCGTAATTTTAATAAGCATATCTTCATTATCTGCCTTTGCGTACTCTGTAGTAACATCAAAATATTCGTTGTTTTTAAAAGCATCAGAATCTAATATTTTATATTCGAGTTCGTGCAGTCCTCGTTTCCTATTTTCTTCTACAATCTTTTTATAGGGAAATTCATTCTGTGGATATTTATAAAGATGTTTCATATAAGAATGAGAAGGTGTATTTTCCAAATAATAATACAGCTCCTTTACATCTTCACCATGATTTCCTTCAGGACCTGTTAATCCAAAAAGTCTTTCTTTTAAGATGGAATCTTTTCCATTCCATAGAGAAATTCCAAAACATATATTACAATAACGGTCGCTAATTCCTGCAATTCCATCTTCCCCCCAGCGGTACGTCCTACTTCGAGCATTATCGTGTGTAAAATAACCCCATGCATCACCATTAGCACTATAATCTTCACGAACTGTCCCCCATTGCCTCTCACTCAAGTAAGGCCCCCACTTAAGCCAATCTTTCTTCTCTGAATAATTTTCTTGTAATCGCTCGTGTTCTTTAGTATTAACCTTCATATGCTAAAAAATTTCTATTATAATTTAATGCTTTTATAACTACTGAAAAAGCCCCTTGACCTACAGACTCATAAAACACTAAATTTCAAGTAAATAAAATTATTGAATATAAAGCACACTATGCAAATTTTGGATTGTTTTATCATGGAGCACTCTTGATTTTTGATGATTTTTCAAAAAGAAGCTATTAATTAATTCAAATTAGAGGTTAAATCAAAAAAATAAGAGAGTTAAACAATAACATTGTATTATAAAAGCAAAAGGCAGTAATTATGATTTTATGAGATCTACAGCTTTATTTTTTATAATTTTGCATCCTTAAATTTAGTTGAAGAGAGGAAGTTAACTCCATGAAAAAAGAAACCATTAAAAAAAGTTACTACGGATTAATTACAGGATCAATTATTGTCGGACTCCTTGCTACAGCTTTAGGTTATACTCTGAAATTAATTACTGAGCTTTTTGAAGAACATCTTTTTGAAGGTCTCAAGAAACTACCCATACTTTATATTATAGTGCCTTCAATTGGAATTACACTTATCTATTTTACTCGAAAATATCTTTTCAGAGGAAAGAAAAATAAAGGTATTGCTGAAATCTTTCACACTTTAGACCATAGAAAAGACGAACTCCCTTTTTACAAAGTTCCGTCCCATTATATTAACGGATTTCTCACTGTTATTTTTGGCGGCTCTACAGGGATTGAAGTATCTACAGTAGTAGCTACGGCTGCTATAGGAGCTTCTGTCCACAGAAAGGATGGCGTTGCAAACATCTATAAAACGGAACTAATTTGTGCAGGAGTAGCTGCTGGTATAACCGTTTTGTTTGGAAGCCCTATTGCTGGAATCCTTTTTTCTATTGAAGTAATCTCAAGAAAAGTAACCAAAACTATTCTTTTAAGTTGTAGCATTACTGCTTTATTAGCTTGGACTTTTGTGCATTTTTTTGATAAAGGACCTCTTTTTAACTTAGAAGTTTCTTTTTGGAATACAAGCGCTATTCCTTTTATGATTATACTGAGTATCCTTGCTGGATTAATGGCTGTTTATTTCACTAAAAGCGTCATTTTTATAAAAGAAAAATTCTCTAAAATTGAAAATAATTTTATCCGTGTAAATCTTGGTGCACTGCTCGTTGGGATTTCTATTTTCTTCTTCCCAGCATTATATGGAGATAGTTATCACGGGGTAATAGAACTATTAGCCCCCGACCATTATATCCAGTTTTCATTAGGATTTATTGCTACACTATTTTCCATTATCATCCTCAAACCATTGGCGGCGTCCTTAACTTTAGGCGCAGGTGGTGATGGTGGAGTTTTTGCTCCTAGCATTGTTACAGGTGCTATTCTTGGTATTTTTGTTGCTACCTTTTGTAATCATTATCTGCATACCGATTTAATCGTATTGAATTTTGCCTTAATTGGTGCTGGAGCTATGCTAAGTGCTGCAATCCACGCTCCTTTAACCTCGTTATTCTTAACATGTGCTATTGTAGGTGGAGGTTTTCAACTATTTATTCCTATATTGATTGGTGTGTTTATCGCTAAATATGTTGCTAAATATTTATGTAATTACACCGTATATACTTATCAACGTAAAAAAAGCAAGCTATCTATTCAATTAAAACGTTAGTTAGAGCTTTATTTTCAATAGAAAGAAAACAACTACCGATACAATTTCTTACCAAAAACTATCATTTACTTCTGGATTTTGTTTCCATAGGCTTCAAACATTCATAAATAAATTCATTTACTGGTGTAGCCACGTTTAAACGAGCTCCTTCTTTAACTATATACCCATTAAAATTTTCAAGCTCTGAAGGTTTTCCTTCCATAATATCACGTTGTGTAGAGGCTGTACTTTGTGGATCTAGTTTATCTATTGTTTTAAATACATTTTCTACATCTTTAACTGTCAAATTTATTTGTTTTGCTTGTGCTACATGCAAAATCTCATTCGCAATCTCTTCCATTTTCTTATACAAATACGGACTTGATCTAATTGCTCCAATAGGCACGCGAGTAAGTCCCCCAATGGCGCTTATGGTAGCTATAAACATAAATTTTTTCCAAATTTCACGATGAATGTCATCAGCAATAAAACTTACAATTCCAGCTTCATTAAAAACTGCATTTATAGCATTCACTCTATCTGACTTATTATTATCAATCTCTCCAAAAGTTAGGGTTGGATGAATCGCAAAATGACAAATTACTCCCGGAGATTCAATATAACTTATTAAATTACAAAGACCCGTTAATACTTGCTTCTCAGACAAACATTTTAAAAGCTTACCGTGGTTATCTGCTCCATTCTGCAACGGTAAAACTGCTGTGGTCTCTTTTAAAAAAGGGTTGATTGCTAAAGCAGCTTCTTCCAACTGCCAACTTTTTACTCCCAGCAAAACTAAATCTGGCGTAGGAATATCTTCCAAACTATTTGTTGCAATATCTGGATATACTTTAAAATCTCCTTCAAAACTTTTTACTTGAAGTCCATTCTCTTGGATTGCCTTTAGGTGTGAACCTCTACCATAGAAACTAATGTGGTGATCTGTTGCTGCCAGTTTTCCTCCAAAATAGCCTCCAACACCACCAATTCCGTAAATTAAAATATTCATGATTAAGATTTAATAACATAAAATTACGAAAAGAGAATCTAGAAGAAAACAAAAAAGCCACTCAGTTTCCTGAATGGCTTGATATAATGGTGGGCGATACTGGATTCGAACCAGTGACCCCCTGCTTGTAAGGCAGGTGCTCTGAACCAACTGAGCTAATCGCCCTCTATAGGGAATCAAGTAAATGAAAGCTTGTTATAAAAAAAGACTCCCGTCAAGGAAGTCTCAAAATTGGTGGGCGATACTGGATTCGAACCAGTGACCCCCTGCTTGTAAGGCAGGTGCTCTGAACCAACTGAGCTAATCGCCCTTCATTTGCTTGATTGCGGTTGCAAATATAGAACAGTTTTTCATTTCAACAAAGAAAAAGATGAAAAATTTAGAGTATTTCAGCAACCACAAAAGTACTACCTCCTACATATATAAAATCTCTTTCTTGAGCACTCTCTTTAGCCGCACTAAAAGCATCTGAAACTGAACTATATACAAACCCCTCCAAGCCATAAGCACTTGCATTCTCTTGTAAAACTAAAGCATCTAAGCCTCTAGAAATTTCTGGCTTACAAAAGTAATAAGTAGCTTCTTTTGGTAATATTGGAAGTATATCTGTCAGTTTTTTGTCTTTAACAAAGCCTAAAACAATATGTAAATCGTTATATTTTTGTTTTGAAAGCTGATCCATAACAATAGAAAGTCCTTCTTTATTATGGGCCGTATCACAAACAATTGTCGGATTAATTCCTAATTGCTGCCACCTCCCCATCAAGCCAGTATTTCGAACCGTATTTTTTAATCCGTTAATCAAATTATCTTCTGTAATTGTAAAACCTTCTAATTGCTTTAAGGCACAGACAACCGCTTTTATATTTTTTTCCTGATACGCTCCTAACAAATCGCTTTTATAGCTTACATCCAAATGAGCAGCCAAGGTTAATGATGTATTACATTCTTTAGCGACCTCTTCAAAAACAGGATATGTTTCTGGATGATATTCACTGATTACAACAGGCACATTCGGTTTTATTATACCCGCTTTCTCCCATGCAATTTTAGGCAACGTATCTCCGAGCATATCTGTATGATCTAACCCGATATTCGTTATTAAAGAGATTTCTGGAGTTATGATATTTGTAGAGTCGTATCTCCCTCCTAATCCTACCTCAATAATGGCGATGTCTACTTTTTCAGCTGAAAAATAATGAAACGCCATCCCTACAGTCATTTCAAAAAAGGAAAGTGTATTTACCTCTAAAAAATTCTTGTTTTCTGAAATAAAATCGATCACAAATTTCTCTGAAACCTCTTCTCCGTTAATTTTTATACGCTCACGAAAATCCTTTAAATGGGGAGAAGTATACAAACCAACTTTATAGCCTGCCTCTTGAAGCACAGATGCTAACATATGACTCGTAGACCCCTTTCCATTAGTTCCAGCTACATGAATAGATTTAAAATTCTCATGGGGATTATTAAGATGTTCTATTAAAGCAACGGTGTTGGTTAACTTAGGCTTAAAAGCCGATTGCCCTTGTTTCTGATACATGGGCAATCTACCAAACATCCAATCTAGGGTTTGCTCGTAAGTCATATTATATAAATAAGGCTATTAAATATGTAGTTTGTGTATTGTAAACTTCTAGTAAGCAATAAATTTTCAGGTGTAAATAGCTCGAAGTAAATGTTATTCTCCTAATTTAAAATTAACGACCACAAAGCCAACTTGTCGAGATGGTGCATTTGGATCGGAGTTCCATTTATACGAACGCGCAGTTTTACTAGCTGCTTCTTTTAAACAAGGTGCTGTATTTGTGGTCCCTCTCACTCCAGGAGTAGCATTAATAACTTTTCCTGAGCGATCAACTTCAATCTTCACAACCACTGTACCCGATTCATTACAATCTTGAACAAATTTATCTCCCGACTGTAATTTACGTCCATTTAGGCCATATCCTGAACCTCCTGAACCAGATCCTCCATCACCAAAATAACTAGTGGCATATGGATCGCCATCCGGCTGTCCTTTATCTCCTGCACGGTTATCATCACCTTCACTTCCAGTAGCTGTACCATCGGAACTATTCAGCCCACCCATCATAGCATCAAGATTCTTCTTTTTAGCTTCTTGTTCCTTTTTAATACGCTCTTCTTCCGCTTTTCGTGCTAATTCTTTACGTTCAGCCTCTGCTTCTGCCTTTTTCTTAGCTTCCGCTTCGGCTTTCTTCTTAGCATCGGCTGCTTTCTTAGCTTCAGCGGCTTCCTTTTGTTTTTTTATTACAACAGACTCTTCGTTGTTTTGAGTAACAACATCTTCAGCTTTACTAGGAGCTGATTCTGCAGGAGCTGTAGGCTCTGGTGGAGTCGCTTCCACTGGAGTTTCTTCAACAACAGGCTTCTTAACTGGTGTACTTTTTATTTTTTCTTTTGGTTGTACATTTCCACTACCATAATTTGTAGTTCCGAAATTTACCGAAATACCATTTTCTATTGGTGGATCGAGATAACTTAACCCAATATAAAACATCAGAAATAGCAGTATCGACAACAAAACTGTTGTTACTGTAAAGGATTTCTTTTTATGTTGGGTATCTAAAAGCGACATCTCTATTTAGGTCTTACTGCTAAAATTACTTTATAATTATTCTGATTCGCAATATCCATAATATTCACGGCATTATCGATAGGAACACTTTTCTCTGCACGTAAAATAATTGTAGGCTCATCTACTCCTTTTAATCTACGTTTTAACTCTGTTTCTACAAATTCAGATTTCACTTTTACATTATCAACATAAATATCTAAATCTTTATTAATACTTACGGATACGTTTTGTGTATTTGTAGACTTCCCTTTAGCTTTTGGTAAAAGTAAATCTAAGGCATTTGGAGAATTTGAGGTAAGCATAAAGAACACCAAGAGCAGAAAAACAATATCAGTCATGGAGCTCATACTGAACTCTGGAGACACTTTGTTTCTTCCTTTTAATTTCATCTGTTACTGTTTAATAATTCTTTAATAGTCAGATGGAATACCAAAGTTTCAACTAGAACGATCTAGTTTCTTTAAGTATTTCATAATCTAATATTTCAGTGTTTCTAATTACAAAATAGATAGTCTGATAAAAACAAACTATCTATTTTGTATTAAAGTTTATAGTTATTTAAAACTACATAGGTTCTTCAAGAAGATCTAAAAACTCTACAGCATTAGCCTCCATATTATGTACTACCTTATCGGTTTTTACTACCAAATGGTTATAACCAATATAAGCTATAATACCTACAACAAGACCAGCAACAGTAGTTGTCATGGCTGTATAAATACCACTTGCCAATTGTCCCATTTCTGCTTGACCTCCGCTAGTTGCCATTTGATGAAATGCAATAATCATTCCTATTACAGTTCCTAAGAAACCAATCATTGGAGCAGCTCCAGCAACAGTAGCTAGAACACTAACATTCTTTTCTAACTTGTAAACTTCTAATGTACCTGCATTCTCAATAGCCTTATTTATATCTTCCAAAGGCTTCCCTATTCTAGAGATTCCCTTTTCTGTTAATCTTGCTACTGGAGAATCTGTTTGTGCACACAGTATTTTAGCTGCTTCCAGTTTACCATTAGATACATGGTCTTTAATTTGAAGCATAAAATTTTTATCAATTTTTGAAGCTGCTTTTATGGCAAAGATTCTTTCGAAATAAATGTAAAGTGCTACAAATAACAATACAAAAAGCACTGCTATTATCAGCATACTAGCTGTACCTCCATTCAAAATCAAATCTATCACTGAAAGCGTTTTCTCTTCAGAAATAACCTCTTGAGCGACTTCTTGAGTTGCTTCTTGAAATAATATCATATATTATTATTTAAACTTATTGGGTTTGATTTATAACGTCCTTTTAGATATAAAATTATACGTTTAACACGAAATTTCTTAGCAGTACAAAAACAACAGCTCCAGATAAGAATCCTATTAACGCTAACCAAGCTATTTTTTTCAAATACCAGAAAAAGTCAATTTTTTCCATTCCCATTGCTACTACACCAGCAGCAGAACCGATAATAAGCATACTTCCTCCTGTACCTGCTGAATAAGCAATAAAATGCCAAACAGGATCATCTACACCAACTGAGAACATCCCCATACTAGCTGCTACTAACGGAACATTATCAATAACCGCTGAACCTACTCCTAAAATAAGAACTACTAAATCTGATACTTTCTCTCCTGCAGACTCTGTTCCTAACATAGGCATTACAGCGTCCATCTTTTCAGCAAAATGGAATAACATTCCAAGAGATTCTAAAGCAGCTACCGCCATTAATATCCCTAAGAAGAATAAGATACTTGGAAGCTCAATTCTTGCAAGCGAGTGGTGCACTGGACTATGGTGTCCTTCAAAATCTCCACTATCTTCATTTACTCCAGAGATTGCGAATTTTTTATTACTGTAAATCTCAGCAAAAGTTGCTACTACTGCCAAAGAAAGCATCATACCAACATATGGAGGCAAATGTGTTACTGTTTTAAAAAGAGGAACAAAAACGATCATCCCTAAACCTAAATACAACATAATTGTACCGTATTTAGATTTCGATCCAGTGTCTGAAAAATCACCTTCAATGTTCCCTTTAAATATTTTTAATCTTGAAGCAATTAAAACTGGCACTACCATACAGAAAATTGATGGTATTAAAACGTGCTCTATTAATAATGCAGCAGATACTTTATGCCCTATCCATAACATGGTAGTTGTAACATCTCCAATTGGTGACCATGCACCTCCAGCATTGGCTGCTATAATAATAATACCCGCAAACCAAAGACGAAGTTCTCTATCTTTTATTACTTTTTGAAGTATTGTTATTAATACAATTGTAGCAGTAAGATTATCTATTATTGCTGATAAAACAAAAGCAAGAATACTAAAGATCCATAATAACTTACGCTTACTTCTAGCTTTTATATAACCTTTTATAGTTGCAAAACCATCGAAATAATCGATTATCTCAACAATTGTCATCGCTCCTAATAAGAAAACAAGAATCTCTGCTGTTTTTCCTAAGTGATGGAGCAATATTTCGTCAATATGCGTTGCTTCTAATTCTTTTAGCTCCGCATTAACTTCAAAAACATCCATGTGTGTTAATGCGATTATTGCCCATAAAAGAGCCATCATCCCTAAAGCGGGAATCAATTTGTCAATTTTTAAATTATGTTCTAAGGTGATTGCCAAATAACCGAGAACAAATACAATGATAATTATGCTTTCCATAGTACTTTATAGTTGTTAGTATATAATTTGCGTCTAAATTAATTGTTTTAATGCTATTTCAAAAGCGGTACTGCTAATATTTATTTTATCAGCATTATGTTCATACGTGTTTTGTAATGCTTTTCTGATAGTATTAGAAGTGTCTTCGAAGATTGCTTCGTCCGTCATTTCTGTTCTTCGCTCCATAAAATAAGCAAAAACTCTTGCCATTCCACAGTTCGAAATGAAATCTGGAATTAGACTTATTCTTTGATCTGTATATTCCATTATAGGTCCAAAAAATATTTCTTTATCAGAAAAAGGAACATTGGCACCACATGAAACCACTTCTAAACCAGTTGCGATTAACTGAGAAATTTGTTCTTTTTTAATAAGTCTTGATGCCGCACAAGGTAAAAATATCTCTGCTTGGAGATTCCAAATACGATCGTTCATCTCCTCAAAAGGAATCATATCTGGAAGATCTAAGGTATTCCCTTTTTTATCTAAAAAGAATCCTTTTATAGTTTCGAAAGTAAACCCTTCTTCATTGATAACCCCTCCGTTAATATCTATGATACCAACAATTTTCACTCCCATTTGAGACAAATAATAAGCTGCTGCAGCTCCTACATTCCCAAAACCTTGAACAATTGCTCTCTTTTCAGTAATGTTACCTCCATAAATATCATAATAGTGTTTTACAGACTCTGCAACTCCATAACCGGTAATCATATCTGCTACCGTATATTTCTGTTTTGTATCTGGAGAGAAGTTATTATTTTCTAAAACTTTAATAACACCTTGCCTTAGCTGTCCAATTCTATTAATTTTATCAGCTTCAGATGGCTTAAAATGTCCATTAAAAACACCTTCTTGAGGATGCCAAACACCACAATTCTCGGTAATAGGAATCACTTCGTGTATTTCATCTACATTTAAATCTCCTCCGGTACCGTAGTAACTTTTAAGTAAAGGCGATACTGCCTTATACCAACGCTCTAAAACACCTTTTTTTCTAGGATCTTTAGGATCAAAATTAATTCCTGATTTTGCTCCTCCAATTGCTGGACCAGAAACTGTAAATTTAACTTCCATTGTTTTTGCTAGCGAAAGTACCTCATTTGCATCGAGTCCAACTCTCATTCGAGTTCCTCCTCCAGCAGCTCCCCCACGAAGGGAATTAATAACCGTCCACCCTTCAGCATCCGTTTCAGAATCTTTCCAATTAAAAATTATTTCGGGGGACTTATTTTCGTATTGTTTAAGTAATTCTTTCATTAATTTATTTAAGTATTCACAAATATATAAAACTAAAAAATCTGACCTCGATTTTTATACTTTTTTAAGGATTGTATATTTTTCCGCTGCTATGATCTTTTGACGCGCCTGTGATAGCCTTCAAGCAGTTTACTTCTCCTCTGTCTTTTAAAACGCCTAATAATCCAAAAATTATAGCTTCTTTAAATTCTATTATTTCATTTTCAGGAAGAAAAATATCCGCACCACTATATGCTTTCAATTTATCAATAAAAAAAGTATTGTAAGCCCCTCCGCCAGTAACTAAGACTGAGGAAGATTTTTTTAAAACTGCGGCTGTTTGATATGCAGAATGCTCTACATATGTTCTCAATATATCTTCAGGAGCAATTTTATAGCCATCTATAATAGGAAGCACATCACTCTCCACCCATTCTATTCCTAATGACTTAGGAAATGTTTTCTTGTAAAACGGGAGATTATTTAACTCTTCAAGCAACTCACTATTTAGAGTACCTGAAGAAGCAATTTTACCACCATCATCGTAATCAAACCCCAATTGATGAACATAATGATTCAACACATTATTCACTGCACAAATATCAAAAGCCCTATAAACTCCATCATCCATAACAGATACATTTGCAAAACCTCCTAAGTTCAAGCAATAATCATAATCAGAAAAAAGCAGCTTATCTCCAATAGGAACTAACGGAGCTCCTTGCCCTCCTAATTGAACATCTTGCACCCGAAAATCGCATATCACCTTATTAGATAACTTTTCAGCAATAAAAGGCATATTTCCTATCTGATATGTTTCCCCAATTTCAGGTTTATGAAAAATAGTGTGTCCATGAGAAGCTACAAAGTCTATTTCTTTAATATTATTTTTCTGAATAAACTTATCGATTATTTCAGCTAAAAAAATAGTATACCTTTCATCCAAATCATTAAGCGCCTCTTTATCTATATGAATAGCATTTTTAAGCGTTCGCTTCCAATCAGCACTATATCCATATGTTTCGGCGTTTATAACTTCAAAGGTCCAGTTTTTTTCATATGTGAAACGAATATTCACAAGATCGATTCCGTCTAATGATGTTCCAGACATCACCCCTATAACGTTGTAGTTTTCCTGTTTCATTGAAGTAAAAATAAACAAGAATCATTGAAAATGTTACATTTTAAAATTATATTTGAAGAACTTTATAAAAATATCACAAAATAGGATGGATTTTAAACTTTCTGAAGAACAATTACTGATAAAAGAGGCTGCAAGAGATTTTGCTAAAACTGAATTATTACCTGGAGTAATAGAGAGAGATGAAAAGCAAGAATTCCCTACGGAGCAAGTGAAGAAAATGGCGGAGCTTGGTTTTTTAGGAATGATGACTTCTCCTGAATATGGAGGAAGTGGAATGGATACCGTTTCTTATGTTATGGTAATGGAAGAGCTTTCTAAAATTGATGCTTCTGCTTCTGTGATTGTTAGTGTAAATAACTCTTTAGTATGCTGGGGTTTAGAGCATTACGGAACTGAAGAACAAAAACAAAAATATTTAAAACCACTAGCTTCTGGAGAAATTATTGGTGCTTTTTGCTTATCAGAGCCTGAAGCTGGTAGTGATGCTACCTCTCAAAAAACTACTGCAATAGATAAAGGAGATCACTATATAGTTAACGGAACTAAGAATTGGATTACAAATGGTAATTCTGCGGATGTATATCTTGTTATCGCACAAACACATCCCGAGAAAAAACATAAAGGTATAAATGCCCTTATTCTTGAAAAAGGAATGCCTGGTTTTGAAGTAGGACCAAAAGAGCAAAAATTAGGAATTAGAGGAAGTGATACGCATTCTTTAATTTTTAACGATGTTAAAGTTCCTAAAGAAAACCGAATCGGAGAAGATGGATTTGGATTTAAATTCGCCATGAAAACATTAGCTGGTGGTAGAATCGGAATTGCAGCTCAAGCACTTGGAATTGCCTCTGGAGCCTACGAGCTTGCAAAAAGCTATTCTAAAATAAGAAAATCTTTCGGCACGGAAATATGTAATCATCAAGCCATTGCTTTTAAACTTGCAGATATGCATACCCAAATTGAAGCAGCTAGACACCTTGTTTTAAAAGCAGCTTGGGACAAAGACAATGGAAATGACTACGACCTTTCTGGCGCTATCGCAAAACTACACGCCTCTACAACAGCTATGAATGTAGCAGTAGAAGCAGTACAAATTCATGGTGGAAATGGGTATGTTAAGGAATACCATGTAGAACGACTTATGAGAGATGCTAAGATTACTCAAATTTATGAAGGGACTTCAGAAATTCAAAAAATTGTAATTTCAAGAAGCATTTTAGCCGACTAAACCCCTCTTAAAAAAAAGAGTTTATCATAAAAAACACACTAAAAAACCAATTACCCCTATTAAAAATAGGGGTAATTGGTTTTTTTTATGCAAAAATACGACTACACCCCCGTATATAATAAAATTTAACAGTCTATTTACACAAATAATCACTTAGACCCCTCTTAAAAATAGGGATTAACATTATTATGTCTTTAAATTAACGATTTGATAATTTGAGCATACTCAGAATTACGATATTACATTTTTCTCAGGGTTTATTTCCGAACGATTGATTAATTTCATCTTTAACATCAAAACGTTGACAAATATGCATCTTTCTTGGTAGATTTGTGGAAACCACGTAATTTATGAAACCACAACAACAAGGACTATACTCCCCGGAGTTTGAACACGATAATTGCGGTGCAGGTTTTATCTGTAACCTAAACGGAGTTAGAACAAACGACATTATACATAAAGCACTAGACATTCTAATACGTTTAGAACATAGAGGTGCGGTAAGTGCAGATGGAAAAACAGGAGATGGTGCCGGAATACTTATAGAAATTCCTCACGCCTTTTTTAAACAAGCTTGTAAATTCGAAATTCCCGAACCTAAAGAATATGCGGTAGGAATGTTATTTCTACCTAAATCTAAGAATCAGTCTCAAATATGCATTAATATCTTTGAAGAGAACATTAAAAAGCAAGGCCTAGAAATTATTGGGTGGCGTGATGTTCCAGTAGATCATGCATGTATCGGGGAAATTGCTGCAGAGACAGAACCATATATCAAACAAGTATTTATTGGTAAAAACAACCAAGAACTTTCTGAAACAGAATTCAATGCTAAACTTTTTGCTGGTAGAAAAATTGCCGAGCACGCCATTTTAGATTCTAATCTATCAGAAGCAGAGTTCTTTTATTTCTCAAGTCTTTCTACCAATACAATTATATATAAAGGACTTTTAATGCCTCAAGACATCAGTGCTTATTACAGAGACCTGATGCAACCTGAAGTAGTAACAAAGTTAGCTTTAGTACACCAACGATTCTCTACAAACACATTCCCTACATGGGATCTTGCACAACCTTTCCGTTTAATGTGTCATAATGGAGAGATTAATACACTAAGGGGAAACCTTAGTAGAATGAAAGCTAGAGAAGAGCTTTTCAAAACTGAAATTTTCGGAGATAGCATTAAAGATATTCCACCTATCGTTTTAGAAGGAAAATCTGATTCTGCATCAATGGATATGGTTTTAGAACTCCTATTACAAACTGGACGTTCATTACCAGAAGCAATGATGATGATGGTTCCAGAAGCTTGGGAAAAACACCAATCTATGTCGGATTCTAAAAAAGCTTTCTATGAGTACAATTCTTGTATTATGGAACCTTGGGATGGCCCAGCTTCGATTCCTTTTACTGACGGAAATTACATTGGAGCTCTTTTAGACCGTAATGGTTTAAGACCTTCTAGATATACTGTTACTAAAGATGGTTACGTAATTATGTCTTCTGAAACAGGAGTTATTGATGTAGCTCCTGAAAATGTGGAGCATCACGGACGATTAGAACCGGGTAGAATGTTCTTAGTAGACATGAATGAAGGACGTATTATTGGCGATGAAGAGGTAAAAGAGAGTATTGCAAGCAAAAGACCTTACAGAAAATGGTTAAACGAAAACTTATTACAACTTTCTAGCATTTCATATACAGGAAACAAAACTCCTATTGAAAAAGAACCATTTGTAACGCGTCAAAAATTATTTGGATACACAAAAGAAGATATAAAAACACTTATTACACCAATGGCAACTCTTGGAAAAGAAGCCATCGGATCTATGGGTACAGACACCCCTCTTGCTGTATTATCAGACAAGCCTCAGTTGCTTTTCAATTATTTCAAGCAACTTTTCGCACAGGTTACTAACCCACCATTGGATGGGATCCGTGAGGAAATTGTAACAGACATTAGCTTATCAATTGGTGGAGACAGAAACATCTTCGATATTGTTCCTGAGCAATGTAAAAAACTTAAAATCCAAAATCCAGTTATCTCAAATGAAGACTTGGATAAGATTAAATATATTAACCACCCGGACTTTAAGGCCGTTTCAATTTCAATCCTTTATGATATAAATAAAGGGTTGAATGGCCTTGAAGCACGTTTAGATGAAATGGTAAGAGAAATTTCTGACGCCATTGACGAAGGGTGTAACACCATTATTCTTTCAGACAGAAATGTCTCTAGTACAATGGCTCCTATTCCTTCTGCTTTAGCATGTTCTCATGTACACCATTCACTTAAAAGAGAAGAAAAAAGATCTGCAATAGGTATTGTAATAGAATCTGCCGAACCAAGAGAACCTCACCACTTTGCAATGTTATTTGGATATGGCGCTAGCGCGATTAATCCATACATGGTAAATGAAATTATTGAGAAGGCAATTGCAGATGGAGATATCAAAAATACGTTCGACGAGGCCATTGTAAATTACAACAAAGCTATCGGAAAAGGTATTGTTAAGATCATGAACAAAATCGGAATCTCAACTTTACACTCATACAGAGGTTCACAAATTTTTGAAGCTTTAGGATTAAATAAAAAGTTTGTAAATAAATACTTCTGTAACACTACCAGTCGTATTGAAGGTATCGGGATCTATGAAATCGAAAAAGAAATTCAGAATCGAATTGTTAAGGCTTATACTGACAGTGAAGCTTTATCAGATTTAGATTTAGAAATTGGTGGTGATTATCGTTGGAGAAGAAATGGGGAAAGACATATGTTTAACCCAACAACTGTTTCCAAACTACAACAAGCGGTAAGAACTAATAAATTTGATAGTTACAAGGAATACTCTAAAATGATCAACGAGCAAACAGAACGCTTGATGACACTTAGAGGAATGTTTAAATTCAAACAGCTAAATCCAATTCCTATTGAAGAAGTAGAACCTTGGACAGATATTGTAAAACGCTTTAAAACTGGAGCGATGTCTTTCGGCTCTATCAGTAAGGAAGCACATGAGAATTTAGCAATTGCCATGAATAGAATTCAAGGTAAGAGTAATTCTGGTGAAGGTGGAGAAGATCCAGATCGTTTCCATAAAGACCTTAACGGTAACTGGAGAAACAGCGCCATTAAGCAAGTTGCATCTGGACGTTTTGGAGTTTCTATAAACTACCTTACCAATGCTAGAGAAATACAAATTAAAATGGCTCAGGGAGCAAAACCTGGTGAAGGAGGACAATTACCAGGGCCAAAAGTAAACCCTTCTATTGCCAAAACTAGAAATTCTACTCCTTATGTAGGATTGATATCACCTCCTCCGCATCACGATATTTATTCTATTGAAGATTTAGCACAGCTAATTTTCGATTTAAAAAATGCAAATCGTGAAGCTAGAGTAAATGTAAAATTAGTTTCTGAAGTAGGTGTAGGAACTATTGCTGCCGGTGTTGCCAAAGCAAAAGCAGATGTAGTGCTTATTTCTGGTTTTGATGGTGGTACGGGAGCATCTCCATTAACATCACTTCGCCACGCAGGATTACCATGGGAGCTTGGTATCGCAGAAGCACAGCAAACTCTTGTTCTTAATGATTTAAGAGGAAGAATTGTAATGGAATGTGACGGACAATTAAAAACTGGTCGTGATGTGGCTATTGCTTGCTTATTAGGAGCTGAAGAATTCGGTTTCGCAACCGCTCCATTAGTAGCTTCAGGTTGTATTATGATGCGTGCTTGCCACCTTAATACATGCCCTGTAGGTATCGCTACGCAAGATCCTGAATTACGTAAGAACTTTAACGGAAAACCAGAGCATGTAATTAACTTCATGTATTTCATTGCTCAGGAACTACGCCAAATAATGGCAGACCTTGGGTTCAGAACTATTGAAGAAATGGTAGGTCAAAGTCAGAAATTAGATATGGATAAAGCCATTAAGCACTATAAAGCGCAAGGGGTAGATCTTTCTAATATTCTTTATAAACCAAGAGTTCCAGAACACGTTAAACTTCATAATACAGAAAAACAAGATCATCAATTAGAGAAAGTTTTAGATTTCGATATTCTAAATCTTGCTCACCCTGCGGTATACCGTAAAGAGAAAATGACTTTAGATTTCCCTATCAATAATATGAATCGTACTACAGGTGCTATTCTTAGTAATGAGATTTCTAAAATCCATGGTGAAGATGGGCTTCCTGAAGATACGCTTACCTTAAATTTTGAAGGTTCTGCCGGACAAAGTTTTGGGGCTTTTGCAACAAAAGGACTTACACTTCAAGTGAATGGAAATACTAATGACTACTTCGGAAAAGGATTATCTGGAGCTAAATTAGTCGTAAAAGCACCTGAAAAGGCTACTTTCAAACCTGAAGACAATGTTATTATTGGTAACGTTGCCATGTATGGAGCTATAAATGGAGAAGCATATATTAACGGTATTGCTGGAGAGCGTTTCTTAGTTAGAAACTCTGGAGCTAAAGCTGTTGTAGAAGGGATTGGAGATCACGGTTGTGAATATATGACTGGTGGTGTAGCTGTAATTCTAGGACAAATAGGAAGAAATTTCGCCGCAGGAATGAGTGGTGGTATTGCTTACATCTATAATCCAGAGAATAAACTAGACACCAATAACTTTAACATGGAAATGATTGAATTGGAAGATCTTGATGATAATGATCAAGACCAATTACAAGCACTGATTGCTGAACATGTAAAATATACTGATAGTCCGCTTGCAAAACGAGTGTTAGCCGACTGGGAAAGTAACAGCAATAAGTTTGTTAAGGTGATGCCTACGGAATACAAAAAAGCTTTAGCATTTCTTGCTAAGGAAAAAGAAGAAATTAAGAATAAAGAATTAACAACAGCATAAAATGGGAAAACTAAGAGGATTTTTAGAATACGAAAGACGCGGCGAAGACAATATTGCTGTTGAAGAACGTGTAAAAAATTACAACGAGTTTACCAAAGAACTCGAAACTGAAGAATTAAATGAGCAAGGTGGAAGATGCATGGATTGCGGAATTCCTTTTTGCCACAGTGGATGCCCATTAGGGAACTTAATCCCAGATTTTAATGACGCAGTATATAAAAATGACTGGAGTAAAGCATTACGCTTGTTACATGCTACCAATAATTTCCCTGAATTTACAGGGAGATTATGCCCAGCACCTTGTGAATCTGCTTGTGTACTAGGGATTATACAACCTCCTGTTTCTATTGAACTTATTGAGAAATATATTGTAGAACGCGGATTTAAAGAAGGATGGATTAAAGCAAATCCTCCAAAAAAACGTACTGGAAAAACAATTGCCGTTGTAGGTTCTGGTCCTTCTGGACTAGCTGCAGCACAACAATTAAATCGTGCTGGACACACAGTTACAGTTTTTGAACGTGATAAAAAGGTAGGTGGTTTACTTCGTTATGGAATTCCAGATTTCAAATTAGAAAAGAAAGTAATCGATCGTCGAGTTGCTATCTTAGAAGAAGAAGGTATCGAATTTAAAACCAATGTACACGTAGGAAAAAACTACGATGTAGCACAGTTAAACGATTTTGATGCTGTTGTTCTTTGTGGAGGAGCTACACAACGCAGAAAATTACCAATTCCAGGAGCTGATGCTAGCGGAGTTGTTCAAGCTATGGATTTCTTAAAACGTAACAACCAAGTTGTTGATGGCCTTGAAGAAACTACAGAATCTCTTCATGCTGCTGGAAAAAATGTAATTGTTATTGGTGGTGGAGATACAGGTTCCGACTGTGTTGGAACATCTAACCGTCATGGAGCAAAATCGGTTACTAACTTTGAGATTATGCCGATTCCAGCCACTTCAAGAACTGACGAAAACCCATGGCCATATTGGCCTTTTACACTAAAAACTACTTCTTCTCATGAGGAAGGTGTAGAACGTAATTGGAGCATATTAACCAAAGAGTTTGTAAAAGACGAAAAAGGAAATTTAAAAGCCATTAAAACTGTTGAAGTAAAATGGGTTAAAATACCTGGTGAGCGCCCTCAATTAAAAGAAGTTGAAGGTTCCGAAAAAGAATGGCCATGCGAACTTGCTTTATTAGCACTTGGGTTTACAGGCCCTGAAGCGACATTAAGCGAGCAACTAGGACTGCATACAGACGATAGAAGCAATATAAAAGGTAACAATAAGTATCAAACTAATGTGCCACACATTTTTACTGCTGGAGATATGCGCAGAGGACAATCATTGATTGTTTGGGCTATTTCTGAAGGTAGAGAAGCTGCACACCACGTAGACACCTATTTAATGGGATCTTCATCACTTCCTGTAAAAGAAAAAGGAGATTTACCAGCTGCTTAAAAATTTAAAAAGAAACATTTATTTTAATTTGTTTAATAGCCGTTATCAAAACTTTTGATAGCGGTTATTTTTTTATTGACACGCCTACTCTAGTGCAAAAGAGCGCATCACTTTAAGTTGAAAATTCTTATATTTACTATCATATGTAGTTCAAGCAACATTAAAGCGACCCTGAAAGTGAGTGATATGATCATTGTTTTTCTTCTGAAACTTCAAAATTCAGTTTCAAAACAATCTCTTGTAGTCTTAATAATGCTCGTAACTACCATAGGTTTTTCTCAAAACAACAGCAAGCAAGACAGCCTCCTCTTAGGAACATATAGTACTACTACACAAAGTAACGAATGCGATTTCAATCCGTTTGTTTACGCCGACAAATTAGAAACTCAACTTTCTCCACACATTATTAGAACATATAATATTGATGAAATTAGAAATGGAGAACTCACTACTTACAATTCAGATTTGGATAAACTATACTTTAAAAATTCAAATAAGTTTTTTCATGATGATTTAGATAAATTCATCCCAAAGCCACCAGACTTCAACTCACATTACCTTCCACTTACAGAATAAGCGACACTGACTTTATTTAAAACGTCTTATTCATTGTGATTCTTTATTTACATTTTTGTATTTTCCCGAAAATTTTTTTTGATGCAAGAAACGCCCATTTTCACAAGCGATACCATTGTATTAGGTATCATCATGTTATGTTTAGGATTCGTATTTTATACTTCAGCAATAAAATCTGGATTTTGGAGTAAGTTTTACAAAATAGTGCCTTCTGTACTTATGTGCTATTTACTCCCTTCTTTATTCAACTCATTCGGTGTTATTTCTGATGAAACTTCCAACTTATATTACGTTGCAAGTAGATATTTATTACCAGCCTCATTAGTTTTAATGACATTGAGTATCGATTTAAAAGCAGTATTTAACTTAGGTCCTAAAGCCTTAATCATGTTTTTTACAGGTACAATAGGAATTGTAATTGGTGGACCTTTAGCTATCTTACTTATTTCTGCTATTTCTCCTGAAACTGTTGGCGGCGTTGGACCAGATGCAGTATGGAGAGGACTTGCCACACTTGCTGGAAGTTGGATTGGAGGTGGTGCAAACCAAGCTGCCATGTTGGAGATCTTCAAATACAATCCGGAAAAATACGGGGGTATGGTCTTAGTAGATATTGTTGTTGCAAATTTATGGATGGCAATAGTTCTTCTTGGCGTTGGTAAAAGTGATAAAATTGATAAATGGCTAAAAGCAGACAACAGCGCTATCGATGACTTAAAAAACAAGATGAAAGCTTTTGCTGAAAAAGTTACAAGAACTCCTACCCTCACCGACTATATGATGATTTTATCTATCGCATTTGTTGCTGTAGGAATTGCACATTTTGGAGCTAATAATATTTCCGATTTTTTAACTAGTAACTTTGATGCTGTAAGCGATAAAAAGAGTGCGCTCTCTTCTTTTGGATCGCAGTTCTTTTGGATGATTACTATTGCTACATTAATTGGAATCTCATTATCGTTCACCAAATTCAAAAATTATGAAGGTGCTGGCGCTAGTAAATTCGGTTCCATCTGTATCTATATTTTGGTAGCTACTATTGGAATGAAAATGGATATCTTTAAAATATTTGAAAATCCTGGACTTATTGCAATCGGTCTTGTTTGGATGACTATTCATGCGGTATTATTAATTATAGTTGCTAAAATCATCAAAGCTCCATACTTCTTTTTAGCTGTTGGAAGTCAAGCAAACGTTGGTGGAGCTGCCTCTGCACCAGTTGTGGCAGCAGAATTTCATCCGTCATTAGCTACTGTGGGAGTGCTTTTAGCTGTATTTGGTTATGCTGTTGGAACCTATGGCGCTATTTTCTGTGCTTATTTAATGGAATTAGCCTCAAAAATGTAGCAATTAAAATAAGAATTACGCATATTTGCCCTTCAGAAAAAAACAACTTATGTATAGATTATTAGCACCTTTATTACTGGTTTTAGTACTTGCTTCCTGCGGAAAGAATAATGATAACATGACTGTTAAAGGAACCGTTGAAGGTTTACGCAAAGGAACATTATATTTTCAGAAAATAGAAGATAGTACAATGGTTACGATAGATTCATTGGAGATTGATGGAAATTCGGATTTTAATTTTTCTACATATATTGAAAGTCCAGAAGTTTTCACGCTTTATCTAGATAAAAACGACGGAAACCTCCTAAACGATCGTCTTGATTTCTTTGGAGAACCAGGGATTATCACCATCAATACTACTAGAGATTATTTTGCTCCAGAAGCTAAAATAGAAGGATCAAAAAGTAATGATACATGGTCAGAATATAAAAGTATTCTTTCTAAATTTTCTGGAAAAAACTTAGACCTTATTAAAGAAAGTATTGAAGCTGAGAAAAAGGGAGATCAAAAGTTAGTAGATTCACTAAATCAAGTTTCAGAAAAAAATTCAACACGCAGTTATTTATACACGCTTAATTTTATATTAAACAATAAAGATTCCTACGCTGCTCCTTATATTACACTTGCAAACGCATATAACACTAATGCAAAATATTTAGACTCTATAAACAACTCATTAACTCCAGAAGTTGCAGCATCTAAATATGGAAAAATGCTAGATACATTTGTAAAGGAAGTAAAAGAAAAAGAGCAAACTGCAGCAACAGAGGAGATCACTGAATAACATCTGTTTCTAAATTATATATTTAGGTTGGTTGATATTATTTCAACCAACCTTTTTTTATACTTTTTCCTGAAAATATTATAAGGTAGGCTGCAATTACTATAATCATTATTGGCATTAAATAAGCTCCAGGCCCATAAACTTCAAGAGAGGAAGCAATTAAAAAATTATATCCCATTTGAATCAGAATTGCAATAAACGAAATTATAAAAACTAGTTTCGCTGTCTTCACTCTAAATATTAATAGAATACATCCTAATGCACCTCCAATAACAGCAATACCGTATGCAGCTTTAACCCATATAGGATTATTAAGATACAAATCTTGTTGTGCTTTTGGCAGAGCCTGAATAGCTTCATCTGTAATAGTCATATCAGCAATAAATGCACCCACGCCCATTAAATTCCATAGCAATGCAACTATGGTAACAAGCCAAAACCACCACGGGATTTTAGTAGAAAATTGATCATCCATAATAAATTAAGTTAGTTGGTTAGTTTTTAGAAAATCACAACTCTATATAGAGCTAAAAAATATTTTAATTGGCAGTTTAATCAAGCCAATTCCTTTTGATACTATAGTTTGAAAAAAACACGTAAAACAATCCTGAAAACATAATAAAAATAGGGAGAATTACTGCTTCTGGACTAAAGTTTTCTAGAGAAGTAATCGATATTAAATTATAGCTCATTTGCACGACGATTGCAACAAGGGAAAGAATGAATAAAGGTTTTGCCCATTTCTTCCTTAAAAGCAGACCTAAGCTTCCTAAAATACCTGCAAAAACCACTACTGCATAGACTACTTCTAGCCAAGTAGGATATTCTTTTAATAACTCTTGTTCTGGAACAGGAAAAGCTAATAAAGAAGTTTGAGAAAAACTCATTTGCCCTACAAAGGCACCTATAGCGGTTAAGTTCCATATAAGGGAGAATATCGCAATCATCCAAAACCAAATAGGAACTCTAAATGTATCTCTTTTACTCATAACACTATGTATTTTAAGATATTACACCCTCTAAGATACATTTTTATTGAAGAATTAAAAAATAAGGATACTGCTGTTCATAAAACTCAACACTCTGTAGGACAAGTTATAGGCATAAAAAAAGCCTCTCATTTTTGAGAGGCTTTTTGGAGCCGATGGAGGGACTCGAACCCACGACCTGCTGATTACAAATCAGCTGCTCTAGCCAGCTGAGCTACATCGGCGTTTCGGTTAAAAAGTGTGCAAATATAATATTGAAAACTAAACCTGCAAACTTTTTTACCAAAAAAATATTTTTTTTCTTAAGCAGCAGAAAGCTTGTTTAATTTCTCAACCAAAGAAGTCGCTTTTTCTTCAAGTTCTTTGTTCACTTCCTTTAAATGAGCTTTTCTATTATCAACACTTTTATCATTAACCTTAGCGATTAAATCATCAAAAGTTTTAATAGCTTCATCTATTATTTTATCTCCTTCTTTAGAATTTGGAGTTTGGGTGCTTATCTCCCAGATATATACTGCTTCTATAATATCTCCTAAAACGAAGTTTATATCTCTCTTTAAATCTCTAATATTAGCCATAGTATTTTATTTTGCTGCAAAAGTACACCTTTTTTTAAATATGTACCTCTAATATTTTAGCATCCTTTGCACTAATAATTACTTCGTTTATAGCCGCTGGAATTAAAATTGTATCCCCTTTTACTAACTTCTCGCTATTTTCTCCTACAGTAACCTGCGCTTGGCCATCTACACATATGTAGATTGTAAAAGAATCTCTATTTACTAATTGCTTAACAAAAGTCCCTACAACATTTAGATAATTGGTTACAAAATAATCACAATTAACCATATTATTAGAAGAGTTATAAGTTGTCTCATAACTAGTTTTAAAATCGTCTTTCTTCTGATAATCGATAGCATCTACGGCTTGTTCTGTATGCAATTCTCGTGTATTACCATCCTTATCTTTACGCTCATAATCATAAATACGATATGTAACGTCGGATGTCTGTTGGATTTCCGCTAAAAGGATTCCCGCACCGATAGCATGTACTTTCCCTGTATTTATAAAGTAAGTATCTCCAGCAGTTACTTCTTCCTGATTAAGAATTTCAAGCAACTTTCCATTTTTTAGATGCTCTAAATATGTTTCCTTTGTCAGCGTTTCATTAAAACCTACAATAAGTTTCGATCCTGGATCTGCCTGCATAACATACCACATCTCCGTTTTCCCGAAAGAATTATGTCGTTCTTTTGCAAGAGCATCATTTGGATGAAGCTGAACAGATAAGTCTAATTTTGCATCTATAAACTTAATTAGAATTGGAAACTTATTTCCAAAGCGATTATAAACATCCTTCCCTAGAAACTCTTCTTTATAGGTGTCTATTAATTCTTGTAACGTATTTCCTTTTAATTCACCATTACTTACTACGGACACATTCCCTTCTACTCCAGATAATTCCCAACTTTCAGAAGCTGTTTCTGTCTTAACGTCTTTGCCTAACACTTCTTTAAGCTTTGTTCCTCCCCACAAATATTCTTTAAATATTGGGTTAAATTTGATTGGATATAATTTCATCTTCTATTATATAATTTTAATAAAAACCGTACTGTTTTTAGTTACTCCCAAAGAGTACTACGCTCCAGTATAGGTTACATAATTTCTTGGTGTTTCATACAATACAACTTCTAAGTCGAATTGCTCTAAAAAGGGTTTTAAGCGATTGTAAATAACAATTGCTATATTTTCTACAGTTGGATTTAACGATGCAAATTCTGGAACTTCTATATTTAGGTTTTTATGATCCAAATGATCTTCTACCTCTTTCTCTATAAGTTCTTTTAAGATTTTTAAATCGATTACGAATCCTGTTTCTGGGTCTATTGGTCCAGAAACACTAACAATCAATTCATAATTATGGCCATGATAATTTGGATTACTACACTTACCAAAAACCTCTTTATTTTTCTGATCGTCCCAATCTTTACGGAACAATCTATGGGCGGCATTAAAATGTGCCTTCCTACTTACTTTCAATTTCATAATTATGTGGTGGATTGTTCTTCAATATGAATATAAAACTTTTCAAAAATAATCTTGAACCAAGCAGTATATAAATCTGGATTTTCTTGCATGTCTTTTTTAATATCTTTTAAAGACATCCATTTCCAACTAGCAACTTCGTCAGGATTAATATTAGGTTCTTCATTAAATTTACCCACTAAAATATGATCATATTCATGCTCTGTTAAACCATTATCAAATGGAGCATGATATATAAAAGACAATACTTCTTCTAGTTCCGTCGTAAAGCCCATTTCTTCTTGTAAACGACGTTTTCCAGCATCGATATTACTCTCTCCCTCTCTTTGGTGACTACAACATGTATTTGTCCATAAACCAGGAGAATGATACTTATGAGCTGCTCTTTGCTGAATCATAGTCTCACCAGCATCATTAAAAACGAAAACAGAAAAAGCTCTATGAAGTAATGCCTTTTCATGTGCTTCTATTTTTTCCATCAGTCCAATTTGCTGATCATTGGAATCCACCAAAATAACTTTTTCTTTTTCCATTTAGTTTTTTTCTTTCAACAATATATTCTATTACTATCAATAGATTTGTAAAATAGTACAACAAACTTACAAAAATGGTTAACCATATCATAAAACAAAAAAATCTCGCCATAAAGCGAGATTTTCACATTGAATGTTCTAAACCTATTGCTATTGCTTAGAAAAATCTTGGACCGGTTACACGTCGATAATTCCTTGAAAACTCATATCTAAGAAATATCTCCACGGTACCGTTATTAAATTGTGTACCTCCTAAGGCTGTTACCTCGCGATCGTATGCTAAACCAACTGCTAAGGCTTCATTAAGTTGAAAACCAACCATACCCGTTACTGCTGCTCCAAACCTATACCCAACACCAAAAGTCACACTTTCATCATACATAAAATTAGCAGACATATCTACCTGTAAAGGTGCTCCTGAAACGTATTTTGTTAATAGTGTAGGCTTAAACTTCCATCTATAGTCAAGATCAAAAACATATCCTCCCATAAGGTAATAATGTACACGAGAGGCAGCTACATAAGATGTGCTACTATTAGAGTTATTAGACGTATCAAAATGATCTGTTGTAAGCATATTAGGAACAGAAAAACCTATATAGTACTTATCGGCATGGTAATAAATTCCAGCTCCAATATTAGGAGAAAACTTATTATCAATATTATTCTGACCAGTAAGCTCAACATCATCATATTGATTCAGTTTTGTAAAATCTATATTTAATAAACTCCCTCCTACTTTTAATCCAAAGGAAAGATTTCCTTGGTAAGAAGTTTGAATGGTATAGGAAATATCAGCATCAAAGAACGTCTCCTGCGTTACACCTTCCCCTAATTGATCGTTTATTATTGACAAACCAACTCCCAGTCTACTATATTTAATCGGCGCATGCACATTTACTGTCTGCGTTTGCGGAGCTCCATCTAAACCCAACCATTGATTTCTATATAAAGCCGTAGCGCTAAGCATGCCTCTACTACCGGCATAAGCTGGATTTATACTCATTGTATTGTACATATATTGAGTGTACTGTGCATCTTGTTGAGAAAAAACTGAATTTATCCCAATCAAAATAAACAATATCACTAATAATCTATAATTCTTCACTTCATTCATATCTTAATAATTGAGATAGATATATCCTGCCATACTTTTTCTAGTCTCCTCCTTAATATATTCAATGGTATAATAATAGGTTCCCACAGGCAATTTATTTCTCTGTCCAACGGTTACTCTACCTTCAGAATACCCTCTAAATGTATTGCTACTTTGACCATATCCTTCTGTTTCATAAACTAAAACTCCCCATCTATTAAAAATCTTAACCGTATTATCTGGATAGTCTTCTATCCCGTAGATTTTCAACTCATCATTCCTTCCATCACCATTAGCAGTAATTAACTGATGTACTCTTAAATCCTCTTCTGGCGCTGGCGGAGCTGGTGGAGGACTTAATGGCGAAGCGTTTACAGTAATAATACCTTGTTGTTCATTCCTTCCAGTTCCATCTTCATGAATAACTCTTACTATATATGCAAAAATATCTGGCCCTTCAAAACCAGGGTTTACAACATATGAGATTGTATTATCTGGATTAACTGTTATCGTTCCGTTTAAAGGATCCGAAACACTCACCATCTCTAATTTAGTGTCTTCATTAAATGTATCATTTCCTAAAACATTAAAAATCACTTCTGAAGGATAAGAAGAATCAACATCATAGAAATCATCTTCCACATCATTAACAGGCGTTACTTGAATACTAACAAAAGCAGATGAAGAATCTTGATTTCCAGTTAGATCTGTATAATTAATACTATATGGAAAAGTAATGGGCCCTACAAAATCTGGATGAGGAGTAAAAACAATTTCATTATTAGTATTTACATATGCTGAACCATTTGTAATAGCAGGCTCTACTTCCACTTCGTAATCAGTAATTCCCCCTAAATCATCATTTGCAAGAACATTTATTGTCAGTACTGTATCCTCTTCCATTTCCCCTTCATCATTTTCTGCTAACACTCCTTTGCCATCTCCTTCTCCAACAGTAATACAAACTTCTGCAGTATCGCTACCACCATTACCATCACTTACTGTATATTCAAAACAATCTTGACCTACAAATCCAGGCTCTGGTGTATACGTTAAAATTCCAGGTGTATTCTCTTCCACTAGTCCATGATCAGAAAGAGCAGTATAATCCGAAACAGATAATGGATCTCCATCAATATCGGTATCATTTATAAGCACATCTATCGATACAATATCTCCATTGGTACTTTTTACATCATCTACCGCAATAGGATCATCATTTATTGGAGTAACTTGTACAGATACCGTAGCAGAAACTTCATTCCCAGCTGCATCTGTTAATGTATAGATGAAAAAATCAAGACCATTAAAATTCTCATTCGGAATATATTCAAACACCCCATCTGAAACTTCTGTTACCGTTCCATTTACTGGCGCTGTAGCAAGTGCGTAATCATCTCCACCACTTCCATTACCTCCAATATTATCATTATCACTAACATCAATCTGATTATCATTACCAGTTTGACTGTCTTCTAACACTGTTAACTTATCATTAGCAGCATGTATAAGATCAATAGTTACAGTTGCAGAATTCGTTTGCTCGACATTATATTGATCTAACATACTAAGTTGATATGTAAACTCATCATATCCCACAAATGATGTTCCTGGAGTATAAACAAAATAATCATCATTAGGATCCAACGTTTCTTGACCAAATAATTCTATTGTACCATGGCTCGGATTTGTATAATCAAACACTCCCATAGATGGTAAAGAAATATCATTCTCTGTCATTTTAATAATTGTCTTTCCTGTTGGATTATCATCCAAAACTGCTACAATATCATCTACTAATTCGAATTGCTCTCCGAAGCAAGCAACAAAAAAAGTAGGCAATTCAATTAAATTACCTGCCTTGGTAACAGTAGCTTCATATTTCTGTTTAGTATTATCAGCAATAACTTTAGGAGCTTTATTTACACCCAACGAACTATTATTCCAACTCACGGTAGCATTACTACTCACGCTACTAGAAATATCTAATGTAACCTCGTTCTCTGGAGAACTACAATAAGTTAGTATAAAATAATCACTCGTGTTTTTACCACATATAGTACCATCATACACTGCATAATACACTCCTGGTAAAAATACCTCAAGTGTATTATCTGTTTCAGACTCTTTTAATAAAACTGCATCACTGGCATTATCGGAAGAACCGTCTTGCACAAACCAACGATAGTTACTAATAGTACCATCTGTTGAATTTGTAACAGGGGCTTCTAGAACAAATTGCGCACTCGCTTGATAGGAAAGTAGCAAAAGCAATCCTATTGCAAATTGTTTGATATGTTTATTTTGATGTTTCAAAATGATTTCTTTTTAGATGATATCAAACAATTATTTTACTACGAATACCACGTTGATAAGTGAGTTGTAATCTGCTGGAGATGCAATTACATCATAAGTCATAACTCCTGTATCACTAATCTTCACATTTGCAAAAACTTTAGGATCATAATAAGTAACATAGTAATACAATTCATTTGCAGCATATGTAGGTATTGCCTTTGGAGCATTTGTACTAAATGCTGAAGTAGCAGTATTTGCAAGTGTAAATTGATCAACATATTGCTGATATAAATCGATTTCAAAATTTCCATTTACTGAAGCATCTATAGCAATTGAAGGCGGATAAAAAATTCTAGCTGCTTTAGATATTGTATTAACTTCTTCAGTCACTGCCTGAGTTGCAGTATTTACTTCATCTATTGCTGCTTGGGTGTTTTCAGCTGTTAACCCTGATGTAGAATTCTCGTATGGTACTTCTGTTGCTGTTTGATCGTCGGTGCTATTTGTATTCAATTCCTCCAATGCTCCCTGAACTGTTGATGAAGTAAGACCACTAATTGTAGTGATATCTACCTCTGTCGCTGTCTGATCATCGGTACTTCCTGCTGCCAACTCATCAATAGCTGCTTGCGCATTTTCTGCTGTTAACCCTGATGTAGTATTCTCGTATGCTACTTCTGTTGCTGATAATGTTTTATACGATACATTTCCTGATCCATCAGCAACTGGAACCTGTCCTGCTGTTGATCCTACAGAGCTTAATTTGACTGCTGTGATTGCACCATCTTTAACCTCCAAACTAACATCATTAAATACGGAATTAGCACCCCCAGTAACTGTTAGGTCTGTAGAGGTTATATCTCCATCCCCCTCGATAGCAGTTACATCTACTTCTAACGCTCCACTTGTGGCATTTTGAATTAATCCTGCGCCCGCAACATCATTATTTATATGTTTAGCTTCAACTGCATCTGCTAAAATCTTATACGGATTAATCGCTCCATCAGCAATATCTACTTCTGTAATTGTCTTATCAGCTATCTTCTCTGAAGTGATTGCACCAACAGCTAAATCTGCTGTTACAATAG
>NZ_JAETXX010000013.1 GCF_021764745.1 Joostella atrarenae
CCATAAACAAAAAGAAAGGCGACAGTCTACCTAATCTCATATATAAACCTTATTTAAGCACGAAAATAACTAACACCTCTACTCTATTTATATGGAAGCAACATATCACACTTTTTAATACTTATAGCGGAACTATATATTTTAACACCCTATAATATGTCTACAAAATCGATTGTATCTATATGAGTAGTATTCAAAGCAACATAATTTACCTTATTATTGACACTATTATATATAATACTAACAACACTATTACATTCAACCAAATCATTAAAAGATAAGCAAAACCTTCTACCACCCTATAATCATTCATAATAAATAAGATTCTACACAGGTATTGATTCGCAAAAAGAACCTAATTATAGGTCTTTATATAATTCTTAGATTATATCTTAACTAAAAGAAACTAATACTGTTGTACGCGTGAAGACTTACCCTTATCTTTGCAAACTGAAAAACAGTATATAAAATGATTAAGATTACTTTACCCGATGGATCGGTTAAGGAGTTTGAGAAAAACACAACTCCTATGGATGTTGCCAGAAGCATAAGCGAAGGTTTGGCCCGTAATGTTATTTCTGCAAGTTTTAATGGCGAAAAAGTGGAAACGGTTACGCCTTTAACCACCGACGGGAGTCTTATTCTTTATACGTGGAATGATGCAGAAGGGAAGCAATCTTTTTGGCATTCTACATCTCATATAATGGCGCAAGCTTTAGAAGAATTATATCCAGGAGTAAAACTTACTATTGGACCTTCTATTGATAATGGTTTTTATTATGATGTAGATTTAGGTGAGCAGAGTATCTCTGAAAAGGATTTTCCTGCTATTGAAGCTAAAATGCTCGAGATTGCAAGAGGAAAGCACGATTATAAAATGCGTGCTGTTACAAAAGCAGAAGCATTAGATTTTTACAAGAAGCAAGGAAACGAATTTAAGGTTGAACTTATAGAAAATCTTGAGGACGGGACAATTACTTTTTGTGACCACGATACTTTTACAGATTTATGTAGAGGTGGGCATATTCCAAATACTGGAATTGTAAAGGCTATAAAATTACTTTCGATTGCTGGAGCGTATTGGAGAGGAAATGAGAAAAACCCTCAACTTACGCGTATTTATGGAATTTCATTCCCTAAACAGAAAGAGTTAAAAGAATATCTAGAGCTTCTAGAAGAGGCTAAAAAGAGAGACCATAGAAAGCTTGGAAAAGAGCTTGAGCTATTTACTTTCTCTTCAAAAGTAGGTCAAGGACTGCCATTATGGCTTCCAAAAGGAGCTGCATTGAGAGAGCGTTTGGAAAACTTTTTAAAGAAAGCACAGAAAAAAGCAGGTTACGAACAAGTTGTTACGCCACACATTGGACAGAAAGAGCTTTATGTTACTTCTGGTCACTATGAGAAATATGGTGAAGACAGTTTTCAGCCTATTCGTACACCAAAAATGGATGAAGAGTTTCTATTAAAACCAATGAATTGTCCTCACCACTGTGAGATTTACAATTCTCGTCCTTGGAGTTATAAAGAGTTACCTAAGCGTTATGCTGAATTTGGCACTGTATATAGATATGAGCAAAGTGGAGAATTACACGGATTAACACGTGTACGAGGTTTTACTCAAGATGATGCTCATATATTTTGTACTCCAGAGCAATTGGATGACGAATTTAAAAAGGTAATAGACCTTGTACTTTATGTATTTGGCTCTTTAGGATTTGAGAACTTTACTGCACAGGTATCGTTACGTGATCCTGAGAAGCCAGAGAAATATATTGGAAGCGACAAAAACTGGGAAATGGCGGAAGCTGCTATTTTAAGTGCTGCCAAAGAGAAAGAGCTTAATTATGTAATAGAAACTGGCGAGGCCGCATTTTACGGTCCGAAGCTAGACTTTATGGTAAAAGATGCTTTGGGTAGAAGCTGGCAATTGGGAACCATACAAGTAGATTATAATTTACCAGAACGTTTTGACTTGAATTATAAAGGAAGTGACGATAAGCTACACAGACCTGTAATGATTCACCGTGCACCATTTGGAAGTATGGAACGTTTTATAGCAATATTATTAGAGCATACTGCTGGAAATTTCCCTTTATGGTTAATGCCTGAGCAAGCTATTATATTGTCTATCAGCGAGAAATATGAAAAATATGCCGAAAAAGTTTTAAGTTTATTGGAAAATGACGAAATTCGCGCCCACGTTGATAATAGAAGTGAGACTATTGGCAAGAAAATACGAGATGCAGAAATGAATAAAATCCCGTATATGCTGATAATAGGAGAGCAAGAAGAAAAAGACGGCACGGTTTCTGTAAGAAAACATGGAGAGGGCGACATTGGAACAATAACAATTAATGAGTTCTCAGATTTGATTAATTCAGAAATCAATCGTACATTAAAGAAGTTTTAAAAATAAAGTTTAATTAAAATTTATAAGCCATAGCAATTAAAAGATTTAACAGAAACGCTCAAAGAAGAGAGATTAAAAATCCGCACAGGACCAATAGAGAAATTCGTGTACCAGAAGTAAGATTGGTAGGCGATAATATTGAGATGGGTGTATATCCTACCAAAGAAGCTTTAGCAAAGTCTGAAGAATTAGGTTTGGATCTTGTTGAGATTTCACCAAATGCCAAGCCTCCTGTTTGTAAGATAATGGACTACAAGAAGTTCTTATACGAGCAAAAGAAGAGAGAGAAGGCTATGAAGGCGAAAGCCTCTAAAGTGGTTGTGAAAGAAATTCGTTTTGGTCCTAATACAGATGATCACGATTATGAATTTAAAAAGAAACATGCTGAGAAGTTCCTTAAAGAGGGAGCTAAACTTAAGGCATATGTTTTCTTTAAAGGTCGTTCTATCGTGTATAAAGATAAAGGAGAAATTCTGTTGCTTAAGTTAGCATCAGAAATGGAAGATATAGGAAAAGTAGAGCAAATGCCTAAGTTGGAAGGTAAGCGTATGACTATGTTCATTGCACCTAAGAAAACGAAATAGGTTTTTACATACACTATACATATAAAAGAGAATAAGCGCGATAATTAAATAAATATTAGGAATATGCCTAAAATGAAAACTAAATCCAGTGCTAAAAAGCGTTTTAAGCTTACAGGTACAGGTAAAATTAAAAGAAAGCACGCCTTCAAAAGTCACATCTTAACAAAGAAGTCTAAGAAGCGTAAGCTTGCACTTACCCACTCTACTTTAGTTTCTAAAGCAGACGAAGGTAATATCAAACTACAATTACGTTTAAAATAATTGTTGTTTCGGTTCAATTAAATATTGTTTAACCCTGGAGTCAGGCCACTAAAAGACACGTACGATTGTATACTGTTGAATTAGTGAAATAAAGTGTCGATAGACCGCCTGCTACAAAAAATTAAAAATTATGCCAAGATCAGTAAATTCAGTAGCTTCAAGAGCACGAAGAAAAAAAGTGTTGAAGCAAGCAAAAGGCTACTACGGTAGACGTAAAAACGTTTGGACGGTTGCTAAAAATGCGGTTGAGAAAGCAATGTCTTACTCATACAGAGACCGTAGAAATAAGAAAAGAACATTCCGCGCTTTGTGGATTACTCGTATTAATGCGGGTGCTAGATTACACGGATTGTCTTATTCTCAGTTTATGGGGAAAGTAAAAGCTAATGATATCGAACTTAACCGTAAGGTTTTAGCCGATTTAGCTATGAACCACCCAGAGGCTTTCAAAGCAATTGTTGAAAAAGTAAAGTAAACGTTTAACAACATATTATCCGCTTATTAAAAAATCCGGTCTTTAACGAGACCGGATTTTTTTATGCAATCAACTATTTTAAGTCTTAATATACAATAGATGGTAATTCTGAAATAAATGCTTCATGAACCTCTTGTGGAGTTAAAATATGCCCTTTCTTTTGAGCGCCTTGTGCCAAATCATAACCTCGTTGCGCAGCGTCCATTCTCTGCGCTGGTGTTCCATGATGACCATCTGCATCAAAACCACAATCTCCAATATTAAAGAATAGTTCAAAAAACCCTTCAACACGTTTCCAGTTGTAAGTAGCTCCTCTTTTATGGGTCATATAATAAGCAGCAAAAAAATCAGCTTCCAATTCTGTAGAACGTGTAGACTCTGGAATATTCCCTTCTTCAACAGGATAAGTCCAATTATTATCAAACTGTATTTGATGCCCCCATTCGTGAGCTAAGATACCCGTCCACACAATCTTAACATCAATACCAGTTTGTGCCATCACAGAAACGATACCATCACTAATTACGATCATATCTCCTTGTCCTTTTCCGAAAAAATTATCAATATTAATTGCAAAGCCATCAAAAGAAACTAGAGGGTTCTCAATCAAAAATGTACTTTCCTCATTAATCCTATTGATATCTACAATCAAAGCATCAACATCTACTGTTGGCCCATATAAAAAGGGAAGTGTTTCCCTAAGTAAGTCTTCATTTTCAAAGTTGGCATTATGTTGCCCCTTTACAGAGATCTCTCCTTTCATGTCCCAAAACTTCTCATGATCTTTTACACGCTTTTTCATTAAGTTCGTATATTCTCCATTAGCTCCAAAGTACTGAGGACTCGTATCTACTAAGGACATGTAAAAATTTATTTCGCTATAAATACTATAAAAAAATCCACCTATATCATCTATATTTTCAGCTACAGTTTCACCAACAGCTTCATCAAAAGCTGTACTTTCACATTCTGATGGCTCTACTGCATTAGCAAGGTCATCAAAATATGAAAAATCATTAATACTCAAATCTAACGCTATTGTCCTTGCTTGCGAAATATTTGGATAGTCATTAACTGCAGAAGTTACATAGACTGCATTTAGATCTGCTTCAGTAGATACGTCCTCTTTAGAACACGAATTAAGCGCTAGTACTGCACCAATTCCAAGAAAAATTTGTTTAGTTTTCATAAAATATGTTTTAGTTTAAAATCATATCAATATAGTAAAAATATAGATTATATGCGATTTTAATCGATGAACGACATCACATTCCTAACAAACTATTAACTTCAAGTTGAAATAGAAATCCTATTTTTGCTACTTATACAATTATATTTATGGATTTATCGAAAGTAAGATTAGTAGTAACAGATATGGATGGAACCCTTTTAAACACAAAGGGAGAAGTAAGCGATTCCTTTTTTGAATTGTTTAAAAAATTCAAAGCTAATGACATTCATTTTGTTGCCGCGAGTGGGAGACAATATGATAGTATTACAAATAAATTAGCTTCTATTGTAGATGACATTACAATAATTGCAGAAAATGGTGGTATCGCAAAGCGAGGAACTGAAGAGCTCTTAGTCACTAATCTTCCTGCTGAAAATACTAATCAAATTATCGAACTCTTAAGAGGTATCGATGATGTTTTTGTAGTTTTATGTGGTAAAAAATCTTCTTATATAGAAACTAAAGACGCAACATTCATTGAACTGTTTAATGAATATTATGCAGCTTATGAAGTTGTTGAAGACTTAACAAAGGTTGATAAAGATGACTTTGTAAAAATAGCAGTATACCATTTTGAAAGCTCTGAAGAGCATATTTACCCTTCTGTAAAACACTTGGAAGACAGTTTGCAGGTAAAAGTATCTGGAAAAAACTGGTTAGATTTATCACATCCAAATGCAAACAAAGGATATGCCTTAAAAATGCTTCAGGATAAATTAGGAATCTCAAAGTCTGAAACTATGGTTTTTGGGGATTACAACAACGATTTAGAAATGTTAGCACTTGCCGATTTTAGTTATGCTATGGAAAATGCACATCCAAATGTGATAAAGATAGCCAACTATAAAACCAAAAGTAATGACGAAAATGGAGTTGAGTACATCTTAAATAAACTAATTGAAGCTAAGGAGTCTTAAATTAATTTCCGAAAGCAGTGATCACAACCGATCTCGATCCGCTGTAATCTCTATGTTCACATAGATAAATCCCCTGCCAGATTCCTAAATTCAAACGTCCGTTGGAAATAGGTATTTGAACAGAAGCCCCCATGAGCGATGACTTTACATGTGCCGGCATGTCATCTGGCCCCTCATAAGTATGGATATAATAAGGCGCATTTTCAGGAACCATTATATTCATATGGCTTTCAAAATCTGTCCGTACCGTAGGATCTGCATTTTCATTGATTGTTAGACTGGCAGAGGTATGTTTTATAAAAACTTGAAGTTGTCCAATTCCAATTTTCTTTATCTCTGGGATGACTTTTAATACTTCTTCAGTAATCAGATGGAAGCCTCTCTTTCTAGCCTTTAATTTTACTTCAATTTGAAAAAAATTCATTTTATACTATTGTATGACTATTATTTTTCAAACATAAACATATAATAATTCTTAATAGAGTGAATGCCTCAAAAAAACTCTCTTTTTCATAGTTGAGATAGTTATAATATTAGAATTTATAAGTAAATTTACTCTGTACTTCCCTCATGTATAAAAGCACTTTAAATTTCTAAAAAACCTAACAAGAAAGGCTTTATAATGAATAAATACATATCCCTATTATCTCTTCTGTTAATTACTATTATTACAGGTTGCAAAGATAAAAAAGACGAATACAAATCAATTTCTGCAGACGGTCATGATGAGATATTTGCATCTGTAAAACAAATCCCAGACGGAGATTTTTTAGGAGATCAGTCGTGTGTAAGTTGCCATGAAAATGCTTTTAAAGACTGGAAAGGATCTGATCATGATAAAGCAATGCAAATTGCTACTGACACTACGGTACTTGCCAACTTCAACGATGCAACATTTAAAAGTCAAGGTATTACATCTACCTTTTCAAAGAAGAATGGCGAGTTTTATGTAAACACCGAAGGTCCTGATGGAGAATATGACGATTATAAAGTTGAATATACTTTTGGAATCAAGCCCTTACAGCAATATATAGTTAAGTTTCCTGACGGACGATTTCAATGCTTAAGAACTGCTTGGGATACCGAAAAAAACAAATGGTTTGATTTATATCCTGATTTTAAAGTGGTTCATTCAGAATGGATCCACTGGACAAAAGGAGGGCTAAATTGGAATACGATGTGTGCCGATTGCCATTCTACAAATGTTCGTAAAAACTACGACGAAACTAAAAACAGCTTTAATACTGAATATTCTCTGATAAATGTAAGTTGTGAAGCTTGCCACGGTCCGGGGAAAAATCATGTTGCTCAAGTAAAAAAACTAGGAGAGAATTATAAACCTTCGGAAGATATTAGAATGACATCCGATACGCCTCAAAAACTACTCATTGACGAATGCGCAAGATGCCACATGCTCCGAGAACAAGTAACGGAAAGTTATAATTTTGAAGGGACGTTACTCGATCATTATTTTCCACAGTTATTAATAGAAGAGCGATATCATGTAGACGGTCAGATATTGGAGGAAGATTATGTATATGGTTCGTTTTTACAAAGTAAAATGTATCATAATAATGTTTCTTGTACAGATTGCCATAACCCACATTCTACTAAATTAAAATTAGAAGGAAACAACTTATGTTTACAATGTCACACTCCTGAAACATATAACGTAGAAACACACCACAAACACAAAATAAATACAGAGGGCGCTCAATGTATAAATTGCCATATGCCAGGAAGAATTTATATGGGGAATGACTACAGAAGAGATCATAGCTTTAGAATACCAAGACCAGATTTAAGTATTAAATATGACACTCCCAATGCTTGTATACAGTGCCATACGGATAAGGACAACGAATGGGCTCTTAAGAATTACATTGCATATTATGGAGAACCTAAAAAAAATCATTTCTCCGATTTATTAGCACCTGGTCTATCTGGGGGGGAAAATGGAGCTCATAATTTAATGACACTTGCAAAAGACACTTCTTATCCAAATATAGCGAGAGCATCTGCTGTAAAAGGATTGAGTAATTACCCAAATGCCAATGATATTAATGAATTAATTAGCTTTCTAAATGACGACTCTCCTTTAGTACAGGCAGCAACTTTGGATGTTCTGAAAGACGTTAATAAAGCTGATTATTTAAATTATTTTTATCCTTTATTAAAAAGTAAAGAAAGAACACTGAGAATTAAAGCTTTTGTTGCTCTTAATAGATTAGATGTTTCTCAAGTACCCGAAGAATATAAAGATGCTTATACCAAAGTTGAAAAAGAATTTGAAACTAGCCTTGAAGTAATTGCTGATTTTCCAGGTGGAAAAATGAAAAAAGCTGATTATTATCAAAGACAAGGAGACAATAATAAAGCTATAAAATATACTGAAGAAGCGCTAAAACTAGATCCTGTAAATAATAACATCAGAACAAATCTTGCCAGTTTATATTATAATAATGGAGAGCTACAAAAGGCTGAAAGTGCTTATAAAACTATTTTAAAGCAAGAACCAGAACACGGGGAGACTTATTATTCGTATGCTTTATTGCTTGCTGAATTAAATAAAATCAATGCGGCTATTTCCCAAATGGAAAATGCAATAAAATACATGCCTGAAAATATTAGAGTATATTATAACCTAGCATTACTATATGACCGCACGGGAAACTTTAAAAATGCAGAAAGCACCGCTAAAAAAGGATTAAAAATCGCTCCTGAAAATGAAAGTCTGTTGTATGTTATTTCTTATTTATATGCAAAAAACAATCAATTAAGAAGTGCTGCTATTACAGCCAACAAACTAATCACTTTGTATCCTAACAACCAACAGTATATTAATTTATATAATCAGATAAACGCTAACTTACAGCAATAGCCTCATTAGAGGCTATTACCATAAAATAAAGGATAAATTTATAAATGCGTTTCTACCCCTACGTGGGATGTTATTCCAATCTGAATATGTAGAATAATTAGTATCTAAAAGGTTTTCTATACCATATTTAAGCACTAATTTATTATTCCCTAGCATGAAGTTATTACCAAAAGACACATTTAATATTCCATATCCTGGAGTTTCGTCTTCTCCATAATTCTGACTATATCTCGATTGGTTAGCATTTCCCTGCAATTGCAAAGAAGCATTAAACTTAGATGTTCCATAAGATAATTCAGCCAAATAAGAAAATGGACTTATTAAAGGGAGGTTCTCCCCTTCATCTGTCACTCCATAATTATAACCTACTCCAGCATTAAGAGAAAGCTTCGAAGAAAAATCATATTGCGCATTAAGGAATGCATCAAAAATAGAAGCATGAGATAATGATGAATACATTCTAACACCATCCGCTCCGATTGTCATCGCTGCTATATCTTCATTAATTTCTCCAATAATATAATTTTTAATATAAAAATAAGAAGAAGAAACTCCCACAGTAAAATCACCTTTTTTCACATTAAAATTAAAATTAAGCTCAGTAGATTTCTCTTTCTCTAAATCTGGATTACCGATATAATCATAATTATCAAAGCTATTAAACAAGAAAAAACCATATCCTTCACTAACAGAAGGAGCTCTTTCTCCATAAGCCAATCCAAAAGATAAATCATACCATTCCTTTTGCAAAGCATATGTTGCAGCGATACTGCTTAATAATCTATTTTGCTCTTGCTCGATCTCTGGATAAAATATTTTTAAACTCTCATACCCTACATCTTCAGCTATTCTATTATGTTGATACCCTATACGTAAAGTTCCAGTAAGCGATTGCGATTCTGTAATATGAAATTCATCTTTAAAATAAGCTCCAGAATATAATGTTCTTACATCTGGCCATGTGTACATAAACATTTCTGGCTGGCTAGGATCATTAGGATACATTGTCATTTCTGCCAAAGACTTATTATAGTATCCATTTAAATTGAACATCATTTCATGGTCATTTTTATCAAATTTTAATTTTGAATAAAAACCATAAGTATCACTCCAGCCCGGCATATCCATCCTAATAGGGACATCTGGTCTTTTAGAATCGTCCATAATATGTGTTACCTTATTATAGTAAATCTTAGACTCCCAATCTTTAATTTTAGCTTCTGAATTTTGATAATGGTGACTTACAGAAGTAATAATCCCTTCAGCCAAAGAAACATCCATTGGTAATGCGGGATATCCAACATCTGTTGCTCGGTCATAAATTATTTGCGAGTGCAAACTATTATCATCATTTATTTTATAACCAGCTTGCAATGCTATATTATATTTCTGAAACTGAGAATAAAGCACTTCTTCGTTGTTTCCTGCATCATAGTTATCCGCTTTCCTGAAAATCCCATCTACATCAACATAAAACTTATCTCCACCATATTTCGCTTTTAAGCCTCCTATTCTATAGTTTCCATTTGTTTCATATCCTAAATCTGTAGTCAATGCAAATCCAGATCCAAAGCTAGGGTGTTTTAAGCTAAGGTCCACAGCTCCTCCTACACTCTGTCCGTTTTCTACACCACTCTGTCCTGATGATATTTTAATTTCAGATAAATTGGAAATATCAACATATGAAGTCACCGGATCCATTTTATCGGTACAAGCGCCAAAAATCTGCATCCCATCTATGGTTACAGATAGACGCTCGCTAGACATATTATTTACACTTGGTTCCCAAGCATAAGCTCCTCTTTTAATGAGATTAACACGATTTGCAGTCTCTAGATAATCATCTACACTTCCTAGCGCTTTATCTTCTTGATAATTACTTAATTTCTTATTACCAATAACTATAACTTCACTTAAAAAATTTGTAGAGTCTTTTACAAAAAAAGGATACTCTTGACCGCTAGCTTTTTGCAAAAAAATAGCTAGTAGCACTATACTAAAAATTAGCTTCTTCATCTTCAATAAATTTTTACCCTAATTAAAATCAAACTCGCCCTGATGAATCTCCTCACTATTATATAAATAGAAGACCTAATAAAAATCACCAAGGCGAATTCTATTTAGAATATCAATTCTAGGTATAAGCTACCCTTATCTCCATCTTCTTCTGTAACATCATCTCCAGCTATTAAAGTCCCATCTTCATCATAAACTTTTAAGTTTAGTGTCCAATAACCCGTCATGGTAAGTGATAAATCTCCGTGATACATTTCATCTGAAGAAGTATATGTTAAATCTGTATTATTTGGTGAGCTATGATTTCCCATATCTGGCATTCTAGGATCTAAACCGATGGTATAATCTTCAACTTCAGGAAAGCTCATCATACTTTCCATTTCATAAAGACCAACAACCATTTCATTAACCCCAATAATTGGTTCTGAAGGCTCTACAAGTGCTAAAACATATCTTTTACTAGTATCGTCACTGAATACAATTACATTTTGAGTTTCACTTCTATTGACCGTAATTGTAGAAGAGGCTTCATACGCTGCATTGTCTATGGTATAATCAAGGGATAACGTCCATCCAGAACCGTCATCATTTGTCATCTGAAAAACTATATACCCATTATATAGTGTATTATAATTATCCATTTTATCAACATCAGATGCAGGACACGAATGAGACATTGTTTCCATATCCATTACTGGACTCCAGTCTATATCTGCATTTTCAACATATTGTTCTGTAGATTTATCAAGGATTCTTGTTGTAATATTATTGTATCCAGTTTCGAAATCTCCAGTTTCGGTATAAAGCTCAATGATATGCGTATCATTTTCAATGCTTTCTACCAATTGTAACTCTTCAATTTCATCTATAATATTTAAATCATTGCTATCATCATCATTAGAACATGAAGTAGCAAAAACAGCAGTAAAAAGAACGGGAATTATATATTTTAATTTCATCTTAATTTATTTGATAAGTTTATATTCAATATATGGTATACGGTGGCTTTTACATTTTTATAACCATAAAAATGCATTCTTAAATTTTAAGAAGATAATTCTTAATTTATATTGCGATTAGCAATTAGGAGGAGGTGTTTCGATATCCAAATAACTAGATTGAACATAGTTATTCTTGTACATTTTAATTGAAAGCTGAGTATCAGCAGTACTTATCTGTTCTTTAGGATTAGAAGAATTAGAGGTTAAATAAAACACATCTAAAACAAGTTTCCTTTCGGAAGGAATTTCTTTATCTGATTGTTGCTCATGCGATAATGAGATTTGCTTTGCCAAATAACATTTACCATTACAACCTAATTGGTTTTCTTTTTGAATACAAAGTACTTTTGCTATATAGCTCTGATTCGCTAAAAAATTTCCAAAAATGAATAGGGTATTGAAATTGTTAATCAACAATACAATCACCAAAAAAAATACTGTAATATTTCGTGATATGACCCTAAACATGCAGCAAAAATACGACTATTTCGCAATTACTTACATGATAAAAATCATAGATTTTTGTAGGATGGAAAAGTTGTATAATATTAGGTTTTCTGCTGCTTCTTTTTGGCTGCAGGAAAGAGCACATTGTTTAAAATGAGTCGGTATCCAGGTGAGTTTGGATGCAATTCTAATTCTGTTTTCGGGTCTCCAACATGATGTTGATAATCTTCAGGATCATGGCCTCCATAAAAAGTAAAAAAACCTTTTCCTTTAATTCCATGAATATAACGAGCCTCCCCATTTATTTTATTTTCTCCTAACACTAAAACTGTAGGACGGATAGTGGCTGGATCGTATGCTGTTGTTTGCCCCATAAAACCTTTTACCAAAGCAGTATGATTTTGACAAAGCATGGTTGGAATCGGATCCCATTTTGCTGAAAATTCCATCAGCGTAAAATAATCTGTTTCTTTTTGAACACTCTCTCTTTTTTGAGTCATATCGATAGAAGAAAACTCATATTCCATAGGGTCTCTTTCCAAGAGAAAATCTCGAAAGGCAAAGGTCTTAGAAAAATTAAGTTTCGATTGATAATTTGGCTCAGAGGGATCACCATCAAACATCGGCTCACAGATATCAGTTTCTGATGCTGCTAGAGCGATATCAAAACTATCGGTAGCAGAGCACATAGCAAACATAAACCCTCCACCAACTACATAATCTCTAATACTCGATGCGACTGCAAGCTTTTCTTCAGAAACTTTATTATATCCTAATTCAGCAGCCAGTTCTTCAGCTTTCTTTTTATCATTTATATACCATGGAGTAGCTCGATAAGCTCCATAAAACTTTCCAAATTGTCCTGTAAAATCTTCATGATGTAAATGCAACCAATCGTATAACAATAATTTATCTTGCAACACTTCCGTATCATAAACAACATCATAAGGAATTTCTGCATAGGTAAGAACCATCGTTACGGCATCATCCCATGGCAAACTCCCTTTAGGAGAATAAACTGCTATTTTCGGTGCTTTTTCAAGAACAACAGACTCTTGATTTTTAGATGGACTGCTAATTTCCTCTAGTATTACTTCCGCCTTTGCATCAGATAAAATTTCAAAAGAAACCCCTCTAATTTGACACTCTTTCCTTGTAGCTTCTGTATCAGAAATTAAAAAAGATCCTCCACGGTAATTAAGCAACCATTTTACTTTTTCATTTTTTGCCAATACCCAATAAGTAATTCCATAGGCTTTTAAATGGTCTTCTTGGGTTTCTACATCCATAGGAATAAGAATATAAGAAGCAAAAGAAAATTGCATTGTTAATAGCAACAAAAAAAAGAGTATCCACTTATTAGCGGGATACTCTTTTTTGGTTATATATTTAGTAAACTTAGGTAGTAACATTAAATCTTTCAGTTTCATATCGACATTGTCATATTCTAACTGAAAAATACAATTATAAATCGAAACCTAAGTCTTTTCTATAATTCATTTTATCGAAAGAAATTTTTTCAATACTGTTATATGAAGTTTTTAGAGCCTCTTTAAAATCAGCTCCAAAAGAAGTTACAGCCAACACACGACCTCCAGAAGATACCACTTTATTATCTTTTAGCTGTGTTCCTGCATGAAAAACTATAGAATCTTCTACATTCTCAAAACCAGTAATCTCCTTACCTTTTTCGTATGCCTCAGGATATCCGCCAGAAACTGCCACGATTGTAGTTGCTGTACGCTGGTCTAACTCCAAAGAAACTTCATTTAAAGTACCATTAGCAACTGCTTGAAGAAGTGTTACCATATCATTTTTAACACGAGGTAAAACAACTTCTGTTTCTGGATCTCCCATACGCACATTATATTCAATAACATAAGGTTCATCCCCCACTTTTATGAGTCCGATAAATACAAATCCTTTATATGGAATTTCATCTTTTTGGAAACCTTCAATAGTTGGTTTTACGATTCGGTCTTCTATTTTTTGCATAAAAGTAGCATCAGCAAACGGCACTGGGGAGATAGCTCCCATTCCACCAGTATTTAAACCAGTATCCCCTTCTCCAATACGCTTATAATCTTTGGCTGTAGGAAGTGTTATGTAATTTTTTCCGTCAGTTAAAACAAAGACACTAAGTTCTATTCCGCTTAAAAACTCTTCGATAACCACTTTAGCACTCGCATTTCCAAACTTAGCATCAACCAACATGCTTTTAAGTTCTGCCTTAGCCTCTTCAATATCATCTAAAATCAAAACTCCTTTTCCAGCGGCTAGTCCATCTGCTTTTAAAACATAAGGCGCTTTCAAAGTCTCTAAAAAAGCATATCCAGCTTCTAAACTTTCAGAAGTAAAACTTTGATAAGCTGCAGTTGGAACATTATGGCGTGCCATAAATTCTTTAGCAAACTCCTTACTCCCTTCTAAAATAGCTCCATTTTTTTGCGGTCCAATTACTGGAATGTTCTTTAGCTCTTCATCGTCTAAAAAGAAATCATGAACTCCTTGTACTAATGGATCTTCTGGACCTACAACTACCATTTCTATTTTCTCCGCTAATACTAGCTTTTTTATAGCAGGGAAATCAGTTACCGAAATAGGCACATTGGTTGCGATCTTCGCTGTACCTGCATTTCCAGGTGCAACAAACAGCTTTGTGCTTTTATCACTTTGTGCTATTTTCCAAGCAAATGTATGTTCTCTACCTCCAGAACCAAGAATAAGGATGTTCATTTCTACTGAAATTAAATTGACTTTTATTTAAAACATCAAAGTTACACCCAGCAGCGCCAAAAACATAATTTATATGTAAAAAGTTTTGGAGTTGGATTTACACTAACATATTATTTATAATCTATAAAAAATTAAATATAGTACTATCAACTACAACCTACAGAATGCACAAAACACAACACAATAACTATATACAAAGGTGAAAAATAAATATTTCACACAGTAAATCTCTTATTTAGAATAATTTCACATATAGAATTTATACCTATATTTGGAGTATATAAATAACATAAAATTTAAAATATCATGAAAAAAGTACTACTACTACTTATTTTTAGTGCATTTTTAATTGGATGCAGTAACGATGATGACAATTCTGATCTTCCTGAGATAGAAGATGCTACTTCCTTGAAAGTAAACACCGTAAATGGTTACACAAATGTAATAACCGATGCTGATGGGAGAACCCTTTATTATTTCTCTAAAGATGTAAATGGAGAATCTGTATGTACTTCTGAAGGCTGCTTAAATACTTGGCCTCCATTTGAAGTTTCTAACATTGACGACTTAGAATTAAGTGATGCTATTGATGCCGAACTTATTGGTACAGTTACAAGTCCTAACGATAGCTCTATGTTACAAGTTACTTATAAAGGATGGCCATTATACTATTATGCGGATGATGAGAGTGTTGGAGATACCAATGGAGAAGGTGTTGGCGGAGTATGGTTTGTTGCAAAAACAGATTACAACTTATTTACTGCCAATAAATCAATTATTGATGATGAAGATTCTATAAACTATTTTGTAGACGACCAAGGAAAAACATTGTATTATTTTACTAGAGATTTTTCTGGTGAAAGTATGTGTACAGATAATCCTGATAGCGCTATAAATGGTTTAACTTGTATAGAAAGATGGCCTGCATACTACAGTGAAGATATTGTAACTACAAGCCTTCATGAGTCGGAAGACTTTGGTGAAATAACAAGAGAAGATGGAACTATGCAAACTACTTATAAAGGTTGGCCTCTATATTATTTTTACAATGATGAAAATGCAGGAGACACAAATGGAGAAGGAGCTGGAAATGTATGGTTTGTAATGAGTCCTGACTACAACGTTATGTTGGTTACTAAAACAGTAAATGATGAAAGACAAGACTATATTGCTGACATTAACGGAATGTCATTATATACATTTGATAATGATACTACCATGAATGAAAGTGTTTGTTATGATGGTTGTGCAGAAGTTTGGCCTCCATTTTATGAAGAGGAAGTAGTTGGACCATCGATATTAGATACAGATGATTTTGCTATTTTTGAACGTACTGATACAACTGGTGGAGGAGATGACAGTAATAAACAAATTAGTTATAAAGGAATGCCATTATACTACTTTGCAAACGATAATACATTTGGAGACACTAACGGACATGGAGTTGGGGATGTTTGGTTTTTAGCCGAAGGAAATTAATTTTAACTTTATCAGCTATAAAAAGCAAGGGTAGAAATAAAAATTTCTACCCTTGCTTTTTTTTTTATATCTCTTTATTTTTTTGACTATACAGCTGATAAGAGAAAAAACTATTCTCATTCCCTATTATGAAACTCATAAGTAAGGATTATTTTTACTTTATGTAATTTCTACTTAATGGCGAAGCTTATTACATTTTACCTGAAAAAATAGAGTTGTGCAGTAGCGAAGCCTTAAATATTTCATTCTTGTTTCTTTTTAGGCTTTCTCCATTCGTTAATTTGCCAAAGCAATGAATACGCTGCTATGGCAAGCATTATACTATTAAATATTATTTGCTGCATAAAACCATCTGTATCCATTTCTGTTTCTTCTTTTAAAGCATACCTCCCATTTATATTGGGGTGGTACCATATTAATAAAGAATCATTATGTTCCTCTAAATAATTAAGAGCCCCAATCGTTCTCATATATGTTTTTTTTGACATGAGCAAAGCTTCAGAATTGTCTTGTAGCTGAATATATTTTCCTTCATCATAATATAAAAAGTAAGTTGGAAGATTCCCTCCCCCTTTTTTAGTACTTATAGGCCTGCTTTGTATTAGGGAGTCTATTTTCATTTTTTGTTTAACAAAATCCTCTTTATGCTTCACGTAATTAAACTTCTCAAATAGATTTATAACTGTAAAGGGTGTCGCTAAAACATTAACAATCAGTAAAAACACAAAAATTATTTTTGCAATTTTCTTCATTTAATTAAAATCGTTTTCCTATTTCGCTTATTTTAAGTTTATCCGTTATTGATATACTTTTTCTCCAATTAATTAATTCAAACTCCAAGTTCCTTTTTACTAATTTTTAATTCATTTCTATAAAAAACTATCAAAATAAACATTGACTTTAGTAAATAAAAATTATTGTAATGTATATCTATTTAATAAATGTCATCTTCATTTTCCATTCAAAACTAAAAGGGTAGATAATTATCCTTTAATTAACTTTCTTACTGCAATTCCATTTGGAGTTTCCAATACAATTGCATAAATACCAGAGGAGAAAGAGCTGATATTAAAGTTTAATATATATGCTGAATCTCCTGTTCCCTTTTTGGAGGCTACAACACTATTATTTAATAAATTAAACACTTTTACACTCACGTCTCCTTTTTCTTTTAACTCTAAAGACACATCAAAAACTCCACTCGTAGGGTTAGGATATACCATAAATTTTTCAATATTGGCTTCTCTCTCTTTCCCATCTTCTTGGTCTGTTGATGTATTGTCTCTCGCTATTACATTAACAGTTTTTGTCTGATATGCTTGACAATCTCCAACTGTAGTTAACATTGTGAGTTCATATTCTCCTACTTCATCAAAATAAAGTTCAGCTTGATCTTGATCTTTAGAAACTACTTTTGTTTGTTCAGGTAAAATCCATTCTATTGTATCTGGAATTGGGTTCGTTACATCGACAACCGTAAACCTCTCGTTTACAAAAACCTGACTAGATACAAAAAACTCTACTCCTATATCATTACCGCTCTCCTTAATCTCAATAGTATCCGTTCCTTGGCAACCTTTACTATCAGTTACTACCACAGTATAGATTCCTGCAGAACCCACAGTAATGGTAGCATCACTACTTGTAAATCCGTTTGTAGAAGACCATTGATACGTAGCATTATTATCTGCTATTGTTGCGTCTATAGTTCTTGTTTGATCATTACATAAAGTTGTTAAGTCATCTCCCAAATCCACTATCAAAGGTTCTGGATTTATCACCTCATAAGTACGCACTAAAGTTTCATTATTAAACCCTTCTATAGAAACTGTATATTTCCCAGCACATAAATTAGAAATTGTTTTTGATGTACTACCATTATCCCAAACATACTGAAAGTTTCCACTACCCTTGTTTACAATAATTGATATACTTCCATTGCAACCATCAAAACAAGTTGGATTAACAATAATCTCTTCCACAATATCTGGTTCTGTAACCTCGTATTTTTCTGTGAGTCCACATCCATTTACATCAGTAATCATCAATTCATAATTACCTTTAATTAAATTATCTATACGGGTTGTTGACCCCATATCTTTCCCATCTTCCAATCGAGTCCATTGTATGTCATAAGGTGTTGCTCCTCCAACTATATCTAAAGAAATTTTTCCATCAGAAGCTCTAAACTCACTTGCATTTGTAATTTCGACATTCTCGATATTAATGGGTTCATAAACATTAGAAATTTCAAAAGTAGCCTCTGTCCAACAAGCATTATCATCTTTGACAGATACGGTATATGTACCTGCTGATAGGTTCTGCAAATCTTTAGAATTAGCATCATTGGACCAATAAATATCATAAGGAGGAGTTCCCCCCGCAATACTTATTGAAATACTTCCTGTTGAATCTCCATAGCAAAAAACATCTTGCAGCGATTCCAATTTTATTTCCAAAAGATTGGGTTCCAAGAGCGAGTAAACTTCAGAGAGCACTTTTACTCCATTGGCATCTGTTAACTGTAACTGATAATCTCCAGCTGTTAAATCTACAATGGTAGATTCATTTACAGAAAGCTCTTCTGATGTTCCTCCAATTATTTCATACCATATATAAGAGTATGGTTTTATACCCCCACTTGCATTAGCTTGAAGCTCTCCATAACTATCTCCCTTACAAAGTAGTGAGAAAGTTTCTTCAATATTGATTTCTAATTTTTCAGGCTCTACAATTACAAAGTCTTTAATTATAGAACAATTGATACTCCCCACCTCATCAGAGTTAGCGTCATTAACTACTAAAGTATAAGTCCCTGGCTCCAAACCATTAATATCCTCATCTGTACTAGAAAAACCAGTATCCGAGAACCACTCATAAGTATATAGTGGAGTTCCTCCTGTTATCGTTACAGAAATAGCACCATCATCATAACCAAAACCTGTAATATCTCTATGTTCATCTATTGTTAAAGAAATAGCTCCATTCGGTTGTTCTACATTAATAGTTTCGATCAGTTCACAGCCGTTTTCATCGGTTACTGTCACTGTGTAATCTCCAGAGCTAAGACCTGTAATATCTTCCGTAGAAGCACCATTACTCCATGTATATGTATAGCTACCAGTCCCTCCTGCTACAGTAATATCTATGCTTCCTTGAGTATCACTGTAACATAGATTATCTCCAACAATACTAGTCAACTGAAGTGCTTCTGGTTCTTTCACTTCAATAGGGTTAGAAGTATAAGATGCATCTGACCCAGATTCATCCGTAACAGTTACAACATAGCTCCCCACTGTCAAGTTTGAAATATTTTCAATGTCTCCCGAAATAAAATTCGGATCACCTACTTTTTCCCATTTATAATGATATGGGGCTATTCCTCCTACTGGAGTTACAGCTATGCTTCCAGTAGAGAATCCATTGCACTCTACATCTACAACATTAATATTTGTATCGGGAATCAATAATTCATCGGGTTGTGTTATTATTATTGGCGATGATAACTCTGCCGTACATCCATTTTCATCTGTTACTGTTACTTGGTAGCTACCCGCAGAAAGTGATGTTAACGTATTTTCGGTTCCTATATAATCATTTCCGTCTTTTTTCCATTCATAACTATAATTGCCAGTTCCTCCATCTGCTTCTACTTTTAGCGCACCAATAGCTCCTCCAAAAATGTTGTTATCTATATGATCGGTTATGTTTTCGTTTATGGAAAGTTTAATAGGTTCATCTACCGTTATTAATTCGCTATATGTCACACCACAATTAAAAATATCATTCTCCCAATCGGTAACACTTGCTATCTCTAAAGAAGCCTCATAAACAAAACTATCAATTGGAATTTCGAGGACAGAAATCCCTTTTGCAGAAAACTTCTTAAAGTTATTCATTCTACCAAACTTATAAGCAAAATCTCCATTACCCCCTGAAACTTCAATCCTAACCAAACCATCTGCTGCACCATTACATGTAATATGAGACACTTCCACATTATTAAAAGTAATGGGAGCTGGATCAGAAAGATCCCACGTTGCTGTTACTTGAGTAAATTCATTTGGAGGGTCGTTCTTATCAAATACTGTTACAGTATACTCCCCTGATTCTAAATTAACAATTGTATTAGAGTCTCCAGGATATAAAACTCCATTTTTTGTCCATTCATACCTATAATCAGAAGTATTATTTATATATCCATCTTTTACCTCAACCGTTAAACTACCATCATTACCATTACTACAACTAATAGGAGTTACATACTCTTTATCTATAGTTATCTGTGGAGGTGATTTTAACTCCTCCACAATAGCAATATTAACACTACACTGATTACCGTTATTTAAAACTCTAATATTATATTTCCCTGCCGCTACATTATTAAAAGTATACGAAATTGAATTACTGTTTTCACTATACACTACTTCGTTATTTTCATCTAGCAGCTGGTACTCAAATGGAGGGATTCCACTTACGCCTACTTGAACTATTCCATTAGTTGCTCCTTCATAGGTTGGATGCTTAAGTATGTTATAAGCTGTAGTTTGAAATTTTAATGGATTTACTACTTTTTCAATTTTTTGTTCAATAAAATCAAGACTCTCGCATTCTCTTCCGTTATCTAAAACTAATTTACTTGTAAAACTATATGTAGACCCCTGTACCAAGTCTGTAAACTTATATGTATTAGATGTTGGGGGTGTTGGAGCTAACCAAGTATTTCCTCCATCTTCAGAAAACCAATATTTTCCTCCGTCAAAATCTTTTCCACTAGAAGCACTAATGACAATACTTCCTTTACTATCTACACAAACTGGCTCTATGTAATTACTACTGGTAGTTGTTACTGGACTTGGGGATTTAATTGTAAATTTATCGGATATCTCACCACTCTTAACGACTACATTATCTCCTTCTCCTTGAATAGATTGGTAGACCACAAAATAATCTTGAGAATTTCCCGTACTTTCTATACTGGAACTTAAGTCTGGTATTATAACCTGATTTGAGCTATTAAATGTAGACACTTCATAATTCTTCAAAACTTCTGGAAAACCATTCTCTCCAGAGCTTTCAAATAATTCCGTGTTTTTTAAATTAGCACCATCATCAAAGAAAACCCTCTGATTTAAGTCATAAACATAAAAACGCATCTTATAACCATCATCCAGTTCATCCATAAATGTAAAAGTTACTGTACCATCACTACTATCTGAACATGTGGTATTAGTAGTTGTAGTTTTTGAATTATCTAATTCTGGGGAGCAACCGATGATAGTGTAAGTTCTTTCATTAGTATAAGTATCTTGATAACCTGTATGAAAATATATAACATCCTCATTCTTCCAATCTCTTTCATTCAACCCAGTTTCCATAAATAATTCTTCTAAATTAAATATAGGTTTGTTTATATTGAGATTCTCTGGGAAAGAATTCCAATTTATAGCATCAAAGCTATATTCCCATTCATAGCCATAGGATAAACTAATTTCATCCTTAGTACAAATGGGTTTATCATTTTCCTTCTTAATATGTAAGGGGTATAGCTTAATAATAAAATCGCAAGCTCCAAAAATTTCAACCTTTCCGTTCTTAAAATCTGTTTTTGAATAATCTAATGTCTCATCAAAACCACAAGAAATAGGATCATCTAAGTCTACCCAACTAGCTAATATTTGTATCCTAACACTTGTAAACTCTTCCTCTTCTACAAAAGCTACATCATATTCATAGCTACCAATCCCTGAAATATCTGTACCTCTATAGGTCTTCGAAAAATTTGGTCCAATAGCAACACTCCCAAAACTAGCATGATTCGAATCTCTCTGAAAAACTTCAACTAAAAATCCATATTCACTCTGCCCAAAAACTCCTTGAAGTCCTATCAATGTAAAAAATCCAAACAACAGTAAAATCTTTTTCATAATCGTAATTTTAATAGATTACTTCTATCTCTTTAATTTCAGACAATACTCCTCCTTCTGTTACCACTTGTAATCCATAGCGGTAATCAGTATTAATTTCCAACTCGTAATCTTCGTATCGAGTAATATCCCCTTCAAAAGTTTTAAAAAGTTTTAGTTTTTTGTCTTTTGAAGCTCTGTAAAGTTTGTATTCCACAACCGCTTCTACTTTTGCATTCCATGTTAATATGACAATCCGCAACTCTCTGTTTGGAAAACCATTAAAACGGATATCATCAGGTTTTATGACCCCTCTTTCTGTTCTTACTGCTACAGGGGTTGCTGGTGTACTTTCTAATTGATTATCATCTAGAGCTGTGATAGTAAAACTGTAATGTTTACCACTCTCTATTGAAGTATCTATGTATGAATATGGCTTTAAAGTATCTAAAACTGCTAATTGCTCCCACCCTAACTCATCAATTAACAAGTCTTTTCTATACACAGCATAACTAACAACATCTTCACTAGAGCTTGGAATAAAGTCTATTTGCACTCCATCCTTTGCAACTTTATAATCATTAATAACGGGAGCCGAAGGCGCTGATAAATCTGGTTTTTCAAGAGTTAATACCTCAGAAAAATCCGATGCATTATAGCGCTGATCTTCTGCCAAAACCTTGTAATAAATATTTTCATTCAAATTATTTACTGGGATCGTATCTATGAATTGATTCTCTTTATAAACTACATTTGTTATTTGCGCGAACTCTGCTTCTATATTATTGGATCGATACACTCGATAACCCGCTAAATCTGGCTCTACATTTTTTTGCCATTGAAGTTTAACAACCCCAGTTGTATCAATTTCTCCCTCCAAAAGCATAGGAGGATTAGGTGGAATGGAATCCACTGGCTGCACAATTGCTGCAAATGATGGGTTTTCTGTACCATTTTTTCCTATTGCAATAACTTTGAAGTAATTAATTCGTCTTAATTTATCGTATGTTGTTTTACGAGTCTGCGGAGATAATCCGTCAACTACGGTTTCATACATGCCTGTTGCAGTATTGGAACGTCGCAATTCAAATCCTTCAATTTTACTTTCCCCTTCTTCTGGAAATTCCCATTCGATAACTGCTGTTTCATCATTTACAATATCTTTAAGGCTAATATGTGGATTGAATTTTAACAACTCTCTCCCCTCTCCTTTTATAGATTCTGTGACAGGTCCAACTTCTCCAAATGAAGTTATTCCTTTCAATCTATAATGTATAGTTTTTCCATTTGGTATTGAGTCCACCATAAATAATGATAGCGTAGGATCTTCTGTATTCTTTTCTGCATTAAAAATTGGTTGTTCATTTAGTGGCTTATAATTATTACCATCTAATGATTTTTCAACCTTATAACTAGTATAAATACTCTTTAATAAGCTAAAGTTCCAACTTATTTGAGCCTCCTTATCACCATAAATTACTGAAAAATCTATAGGAGTTGGCAACTCTTCATACATATCTGTTCCCGCATAACCACTCCCTGATTTTATATCAAAAAGTTCTGAATTTGCAACTTTAACCCGATATAAATACCGTTCTCCAGGAATTACAGTATTATCTTCTAAACCTAAGCCTGCTAACTTAGCAGCTTCATAGCTCTGTTCTGCTGCTAAAAGCGCAAATGTAAATCGTTGTTCTTGCTGACTATTCGCCTCCATTACAGCATCTAAACCAACTTGAGATGAAATTTTAAAATTCTTACCATATAATGCTTGTGCTAATATTGCTGCATTATTATCATTATTTGCAATGGTTTCCCAATCTGGTAGTGGAGCTGGTTTGATTGGCTCTTGATTTAAAGTAATTGTTTCTAATGGTAAAACTGCCTCTCCATTTCTAGAAATAGTTACGCGTTCTACATAGAAGCCAATATCGTTCGTTTTTTTCCATGCATATGGCATATTTGGTGCCCAACGTAACATTACCTTATTTTCTAACGACCTTGTGATAACTTTTATCTCAGGGACTTCTATTTCTTGGGTAAACGCTGAAATGCTCCCTAAAATAAATAGTAAGATAATAAGCTGCTTTCTATATTGATTAGTCCTCATTTTAATCATTTCTGTAGTCAATATCATATCCTTTTTCATGAATTCCTCCTGGCGTTCTGTATATAAGTTGCGCTCCAAATTTATCAAATGGTAATGGAGGGAATGTTCCATTCATTATATATTTATATTTCTCAAACATTGCTTGATTCACATCATTACCATTACTATATTTATTTACTATTTTATCCCGTAGATAAACAAAATCTTCATTGTATTGATACGGAAGGTTATAAACAAAAGGAATTCTATTTTTAACCCAGTAAGAGTTTGGATTTGTTAAATAACTTGCCATATAATTATTCGATAAGTAAAAAGATCGAGCTGGAGGAACTCCCAGAATCTCTTCCTCTCTATCTACCCTTATCGTTCCATCTAATGGGTAATTTTCATATATCAATGGATAAACTTTTCTCTTATAATAAGAATCTTTTAGGTCAGCTTTTGCTGAGATCAACGCCTCTCCATTTGTTAACTTCACTCCCTTTATTTCTGCTTCTTCAAAGGGTTCATAGTTATTTACAACTATCGACATAGAATGCACATTAGCATAGATATAATTTGTTACGTTACCTGTTATATTTAAACTTTTCACCTTCTTCCCGAAAGTTTCATATTCACTGGTATGAAACCCAAATTCTAATAACGATTTTGGTTTCCCTGTTATTAATTTATTTGCTGCTGCCTTTTTATTAGAAACCGTTGCACTAGCGTTGGCATCCATATTTTGTACATCTCCAGTGTCTTTATTAAACCAACTAGTATCCCCAGATTCATCACTAAGAACTACTTCTGACTCTTCTACTACAATTTCTGTTTCTACATCCTGACCAGGAGGAAATGCCATTAAATTAAACTCATAATCTGTATTCACCATGATCTCTGGTATATCAAAAAACACTGTGCTCTTTGACTGGTCTACTTTAATATCGGTTCTTCTTACAGTGCCATTGCTTGAAGTAAACTCTCCTTTAATTGTATAATCACCATTAAACAAATAATCTTGAAAGAAACCCATCTTCACATACCCTTTGTTGTATTCTTGTCCATAAAAATTCTTCTGATCTTTTATTGGATACATATACGTGATATTCTCAAATGGAATATGGTCTGGTGCTTTATCAGTTATAAAAGACAACTCGCGTTTCTCTGTAACTAATTTTCCATTATCTGTCAATGTAGAAAAGTTTCCATTTTTATATTCATCAAAGCTTACTTCTACTTTTACATTCACTCTTTTTTTAGATGGTAGCGTAAGAACAGGAATAAAACTAACAGCATCATTCGTACTATTATATTCTAATCTTCCTTCTAGCTCCTTCCCTTCGGAAGTAACTTTAAATTCTTTAAGTTTAATTCTAAAGGTTCTCTCTCCTTCATCGGTTTGAACAGTAAAATTCTCATTTACTGTGTAATTAAATACCGCTTGTGGAGCTGTAAAAACAGATACTTTCCCCTCATTATCTGCAGGTTTTACATCCGAAATAATGGGAACTCCCACTGCTTCCGACATATTCTCCATAATACATTCTTCCCCAAATTCAACTTTAATTCGGTATCTACCTTTTACAAGACCACCTAAAATACTATAATACATCCCTACGTATCCTTCAACAAATACGGGGTTTGGAAATTGTCCTCGGAGCAATGCTGCTATTCCTGCTTGAATAATTGGAAACTTTCCATTTATAAATAATAAATTTACTTCTACTCCAAACTCTCCATAAAGATATGCATAGACTTGCCCCATGGAATACCATCCATTATTCCCTACGGGGCCACTTCGTCCTTTACACTTTGCATTTGCATAATAGGCATGCATCACGTCGAAACCTGCTCCTGCCTCTATAAAAGCATAAAAAATTCCTGAATTAAAATTCTTTCGGTATACAAAATTAAGCCCAAAAGCAAAGCCTCTTCCCGCAGTTAATTCATTATCCCTTCTGTTATCATTGAGGATATCATCTCCTAAAATTTGTAGAATTCTTGGATGTGGAGCTACTTGATCTGGAAGATTATCTCCTGTCATAAAATATCCACCAATCTCGAACTCTTCTGGAGGAACAGAAAATAAAATACCTAATCTGTTCACTGGTGTTCCTAAATGTAGATACCACTCATCAGGACCATCATGAATTACAGCATATCCTGCACGATTTGATGTTCCTGCACCCCTAATCCCTTCTAAATCTATATAAACTTCAAATTCCCCATGAAAAGTATTTGTTGTAAAATCTTTTTCAATTCCAACATAAACTCCAACTCTCCCATTTTGAGCTACATCACTTAACGGAATTGCTTTCTTACCAAGTCCTAAAAAATTACCACTCTTACTTAGACCGTCAACTAACTGCTTATTATCTTCATAAAAAGTATTAACTTTATCTAATAATGGAAAACTAGCACTTTCGCCTTTAGTACTAGCGAAATCTCCTTTTTCCTTAGACATAAAAGTTCCTTCTCCTATAAAACCAATTTTATTTAGTCCTCCATTAGTATTGAATTGCATTTCTAAAAAAGCTTTCCCACTAAATGTTCCTGGATTTGGAAGTCCAATTTCAACTCCGGCTCGCAAGCCCAGCCCATAATCAGCCTCCGGAAAATATTTTGCCTTGGATGGAGTAAAACTATCTTTGCCATTAATTTCTCTTCGCATTCTATAAGAAAGCCCCCCCGTAAAAGACTTTATTAATAATTTTCCTCCCCCATTCTCCTTTTTATTATCAGACCATACATCTACAAACCAGTATCTAAAATCTGTAGAACCAAACATTGCTTTCCCCTCTACTACTAATTCTAACTTTTTAAAACCTACTCTTACATCTGCCTCAAAACCATCTCCATAAGTAGGATCATTTCTAAATACGTTTAATTCAGCTTTAAAACCATAACCACTTTGATCTGTATCAAGTTTTGGAATACCAAAATCTACGCTATCAAACTTCCATTTATGTATTGACTCTCCCTCTTCTAATTTTCCTAAAACCCTTAGAGTAGAAGTTGCTGCAAGTCCATTATCATCCAAGTTAATATTTACATCAAAAGCAAGGCCTACTTTACTTCCTGGTTTTACAAAATGAAGATTATTAATTACAACTGGGAACCCTAATACATTAAAGTTTATATCCCTATCATAACCAAATGATTTTGCATCAATTATTGGTTTTCCTGGTTCTGTATTAAGCTCCAGTTGCTCAAAAGTTATATTATGAACACTTAAATCTTTTTTACTATTTAAAGCTTTTACCCCTCTTACTTCAAAGTCCGTCTCTATTGATAATGAACCAGTTAAATTTGCAAATGGATAAACTTTGTCTTCCAAAACTTTTATTCCAACATTAGAATTTTCTTTCAAATCTATAGTCCCAGAAAATACAGGTGCTTTAAATGTTTTATCTTCAGCAAGGGTGACTGCTAATCCATATTCTTCTGGAGCAATCCATCCATGGTATCCCATGGGCTCTTCAAAAGTAGGGACTTGAATAGCCCCTTTTAATGATCCTCCTCTTAGACCATTCATAGCAATATTTACACTTACAGAATCAATTCCAAAGCCCCACTTATCTGCAGCACCTTCTTCAAGAGGTAATATTTCTTTTCCATAGAAATATCCAGAAACTCCATAACTATCTATCACCAAATTCTTAGCACCGAAAGTTACTCTTTCTTGTCCTTTCTCCCTTCTTTTTATTCCCTTTGGAAGCATCACAGATACTTCCTCAGCATAGAAACCTCTCCATAGGTTTTCATCAGAAGATGAAAAAACATCATTATAATCCTTAGGAAAAGTTAGGTTTTCAACATTTCTAAAATCACTTAAATCTAATACAGCTCTTTCCACATGGAATCCCCAACCTTTAAAACCAGTCATTTCAAAATCGGGTAACGAAACTTCCATCAATAAATCGTTCCATCCATTAGCCTTTATACTAAAAGAAGTTCCTACATAGCAATTATCGGCTAAATCATTATTATTAGTATCATTTCCACACACATAATTTCCTTGACTATCAATAGGAAGTAAAATTTTTCTGGAAACGCGTAAATCTCCCTCCAACGAAATAGCCTTAAGTCCACTACAATCAAATTCCACGAAAGACTGCTCTCCATAAGCCCCTGTATCTAGATTTACTCCTCCTTTTAATGTTAATAACCAATTATCACCATTAATAGGGATTGGAACATCTCCTAATAGCACTAGTCGCATTCCATCTATAAGAGCACCATCATGAGAGAGTTTTACCCCTTGTGCTCCAAAATAAAGTTCTTTCTCTTTTTGCGGAATTGTTAGCTTTGCCCATGCGTTGAACTCTGCATATTCGGGATGAAATTTAACTTCAGAAATAGCTAGTTCCACACCATTACCAGAAGTCGAATCTATCTTTCCTCCTAGTCCTACAGGCAGTTCTAATAATTCATTCCCTGTAATAATATCAACAAAATTATTTAATTCTTTTACTTTTTCGAAAGCATTTATAGCCTGATTAATAAGCGTATCCACTTTAGGATTTTTTGGAAAATTTTCTTCCAAATAAGCCGTATCAAACTCTGGACTCATATCTTTAAAAGACTTATAGAAACTCTTATTTTTTATTAAAGCGTTATCTAAATCTGGAAAACTTTTAAATACTTTAGATCGTGCTTCTTTTTTGGGTGTTTCCTCCAAAACTCCTGCATTATACTTCGCCATTTTTTGCAAATAGTTAAGCTGTTGGGAAACTTTACTTGTTACCGTAGTGTCGATGTCTGGTACAAGCAAACTATCCTTACCGGGATGGGCTACTAACGAAAAAGTAAAAAATAGTATTAATAAGGTTAAGTAGTTTTGGTTCATAATTTGTTGCTTTTTGTAATCCAGTAATACCTCTTATTGGTTGCTCTCTTTATGTTTGTTCGACTATCATATCTTTATTTTGATACTATGTCATTTGGTTTAGCTTTACACTATGCATTTCTAGATTAGAAATTTTATATTCAAGCCTCATTTTTATGCTTTTAGCCTGTATTTATTTCTTTTTTTGACTTCATATTGTATTCTACATTAGCAAAAAGTTTATGATAACGAAAAGGAACAAACAACTATTTTCTTATCAATACCTAGACTTCCATTTTCTATAATCTTGAATCTAATATTTTATAAAAATAAAAGCTATCATAAATAATTAACGACCTAAATTTCAAAGACTTATTAATTTTACTTTTCTTCATCAATCTTATTTACTTTATCAAATAAACCACTTAAATCTTCTTGTTTAGTATACTCTTTAAGAATGTTGCTTGATATAGATAGAGTAACATTTAAAACATTATCGATTCGCAACAAAACTCCTTCTTTATCCTTTAAGATTCCATAGTACCGTATATTATTTTCATCTAGTAAATAATATTCTAACCCTCCAATATCGTCGCTGAAATAATCTAAAATCTTTTTACTTTTACCATTAATAGTTATTACTTCTTGGAATTTTTTGTCGTTAATTACTTTGTCTATTATTTTATTAAACTTTTTTGGTGAATATTTCATATTATCCATATGCTTAATCATCGCATTGATATTGACCGTTTTTTTTCTGAATATTTTGGCCAAATCATCGAGATCATATTGATATTTTTCAGTTATTCTTAAAAGTCTTTCGTAATTTTTCCGTTTTAGATCTTGAAGACTGTAATTAGCACTTAGCATTATATCCAATACTTCTCGACCATTTTCACTGTCAAAAAGTTTAGCAGCAGCTTTTTTATACTTTTTACCTTGCCCTTCAAATAGTTCATCAAAACCTACGAGCTTTCTTAGTAACTTGCTTGAGTTAGTGTCTGATAATTTCATTTGATTTTTAAAATACAAGTATCCATTTTTAACAAATGGCGTATTATTTCGTATTGCTTTGAATATACCAGACCCAGCCTCACCAATAGCAACTGGTATAATACATTCTATACTTAATCCAATTATCATAGTGTTAGCTTCATCTTCCGACAGATCCAAATAAACCAAATCTAGAATTGTATCAAAGTCCATTCCGGTTAAGCAATCATACAGTAAATTAACAATTTTAGAATTCGATTCGAAAGCTTCTCTTGTTCCTGCAGCAACAGCACCTGCAAAGGTTTTATAGTAATTCAAGTCTTGGTCTTTCCATCCAAGGTAATCCAGTATCTGATCGGCAAACAATTCGGATGAAAATGCAAGAACAAAACCTATTAGAAATTTTTTCTTTCGCTCTGGGCTTGAAGCAATCTCATCCAGTTTTTTAACAAAATCTGGATCGTTTTTATATTTTTGTTTTAATGCAACTAAGGCATCATTAAACTTCTTGTCAAATTTAGTGGCATTGTTAAAAATCTTGCTCACTTTATTTTTATCTATAAACGACTCAACTTTACCTTTTCTTATTTTTTCAGCAAGTCTACTGTCCCTTGTTATAATCGGTGATACTTGAATATCTGCATCATTGATGTCTATGACTTTTTTAAGTTTAAAGTCTAATTTTCCATTATACTTTTTAGCCGTTATGGCATAAAATTCATCTAAAGACTTTGCTTTTTTAAGATACGCAGAACCAACAAAAGGAATAGATAGCCCTAAAACATAAATAGTTTGACTTGTAATATCTCCTCTAATACCAGCATAAACAGAACCAATAATATCAGTAGCATTATCAGCCCCAGGTATTAAACTAATGACATCAAGCGTATTATACAAAGTTTGGTCAACACTTTTCCATTCATCAAAATTGTACAAATGCTTTGACTCTAATTTTGATTTATTAAATAATATCTTCCATGATTCCATATAGCCACCTGAAGAATTTGTTGATACATAATAATTTGTAAGTTTGTCATCAGTTATGTAAAATTCACGAAGCTTTCCAACTTCAATATCCTCTTCTCTCCAAAAATTTAAATCATTTTTTTCTAAGGCTTCAGATTCTTCAACATCTGCACTTAAAATCAGAGCATTCAAATCATTAATCCATTTTTTTCTCAACTCTCTATACTGTTCTATATCGTATTCTTCATTATTTTTAGGATCGGTTTGTCCAATGACGTATGTCAACATATCAATTTTATCAATTCTTGGACTCTTATAAAACTCTAAACGATTTATGTAAGGGGCTCCTCGTTTTCCTTTCTCAGCTTCTGTTTCTAGAGCATAACTTAAAATTGTACCGTCAGCCTTTAAGAACACTCTTTTTATAAATAATGGCTTTTTTAAATTAGTAAAAGCTCCCAATGCATAGTCAAATAAATTACCTTTACTATCTTGCTTAAATGATAGTGCTTTTTGAGTAACTAAAGTATTGCTACTTTGAGCAAATCCAGGTTGCACACACTTAATACTTGTTAATACCGAACTTGAAATAGCATAAGGCACTGTTATCAATACTGCATTATCACTACTTAACAGGTCACTTCCGTTTAAAACTTTAGCTGCAAAAGCATCACTTGCAACTTCATTCATCATAACAGATACAGGCTGAAATACAACATAAAAATCAATACCTGTTTTTTGTTTTAACAAGTACAGCTTATCTTCAAGAATTTCTGCCTTTCCGTTAAAGTCTGATTTAGAGATGTTAATTAAATGATAATAATCATTTTTATTACGAGGTGCGATCTTGTTCGTTACTGCATTTCTTCTTTTGTAGGCCTCATTTAACTTTTTAATAGCTTCTTTAACACCATATTCATCTACTTTATCATGTTCAGGTAAATAATCGCAAATATTTAAACTAAGAGCATTTGTTAATTTACTTGCATCGCTATCTGTTCTGCACTCAATTGTACCCTGATACTCTATTTCGGTGTCATTATAAAACTGAAATCTTCCCTTTTTAGAAATTATAGAATTAACATGATAATATTTTGTTTTAAAATACCTATTAAACCCACAACCTCCATTATACTGAAACAAATAAACATCCGAATCACTATCTAAAGAGGTATAAGTAGTTATCTCCCCAAGCTCGTTTTGTTCTGTGAAATACCCAATAAATTTACCTTTATCGAAAGTTGCATAATAATTCGTCTCATTAACTCGAAAACCAGGGACAGCACCAACTGGAACAGATTCATTAAAAGTTTTATCCACAACTTTTGAAATAATTATCCTAGTATCTTCAACCTTAAAAGGTACCCAATCCGGAGTAAACCATACTTTATTGGCGATTTCGCCTTCCTCTTCATCTTGGAAAACGTAAAATTTAAGATCAGGATTATGTATTTGAGCCCAATTCATATGGTTTAAAGTACTACCACTTCCATAGTCCATTAACCAATCTGTAGCTCCTTTACTAGTTCCATTCTCAGTAAATGGATGTTGTAAAGCAAATATTCCATGCCCTATTTCGTGTGCAATAACTTGTCCTAAATTTCCTGCCTTACCTTCTTCTTCAGCTGATGTATTAAATACAAACCCGAATTGCCTTTGTAGTGGCATAAAGCCAGCAATAGGTCTACTTGGCATAATATCATTACCAAATACAAAAAGATAATATGTATTATTATCTACAATGTCTTTGGATTTAAATAATCTTATAAGCTTTTTCTGCTCATCATTAAAACTATTTAGCCATGGCTTATCCCCTATTTCAATTTTCCCATCAGCTCCAAATTCCATTGGATCTATAGAAGTGGGGAAGTCCATAACCTCAACATTCACTGAGGCAACCCCTTTTTTAAAGATTTTATTTATTTGGCTAGTAATGCCTGTAGGAATTTCAGCATTGTTTACTCTTACCAATTTTATATTCACAGTTCTATCTGTTAAATGCCATAACTGAAATGCTCCTGCTGTTTGCTGTTTTTCAGTTGCATCTTTAGGCTGTACTACTGCATATATAATTTCATTTTCAAAAGTATAATACCCCTTTAGTGAAATATTTATAAGGTTTGGTGCAATACTATCTCCTTTTAACAACTCTCCCTGCTGTGTTTTGAAACGTAAATCTTTTAAATTCACGTTTTCACTATTAAATTTTACACGAGCAACAATATTATCCGATTTATCCTTTTCTACCGCCTTATGCGTTAAAACGTAATCGTTTCCATTAGCATCATTTATTGTGATATATTCTTCATTTAAATTGCTTTTTTCTGAGTACGGAATTTCATCAAAACCATATGTACTTGATTGGTTTTCAAATGTTACAATTACATCTTTAGAAGTAAGGGATTGTAATCTTCCTTTATTATCAACGCCCTCTACATTAGTAGCTGTTACCGCTCCTCCTTTATCAATCTTACCTCCTACTGAAATATCACCACCTGCATCTACGTGATAGGTATTTCCCTCACTATCTATAATTACTTTATCGTCTCCAAGTGGGCTGGTTTCTTTAGCTCCATTAACAGGATTTGTTACTACAATTTCTCCATTCTCTTTAGTAATAATTGACTGATACTCTCCCTCTGGAATAGCAAAATTCACTCGTATTTCGTCTAGATCATTGTCTCCTTCTACCATCTCCCCAACAGCTTCACCTGCGTCTGTAACATCTTTTATAGCCTCATCTACGTCCAAAATATTCTTCATACTTGGATCATACTTTGTAATCACCATTCCCTCTGCTAATTGGCTATCGGTATTTACAAATACATTGGTAAACTCAACAGCAACTTTTACACTTTTTAAGTAAGGTATTGTTACATAACCTTTACCTGTAAAGCGACCATTATTCCCGCTTACTTCTTGGACTTTTACAGGAAAATCTCCTGCCTTAAAAACATCTCCTTTTTTAAGTTCTACCAGTGGCTCTTGGGTTGCAATATCTATAGCTGGCGGTATTCCACAGTTATAAAGTCCCGATTCGTCCTCCGCAATAAACGTAGTGAAGCTTTTTATTGTTGAATAATCACTGTCTACCAACTCACACTTTTTGGCTACTTGATATTCGTACACTGTACCGGGGCGTAAATCCCATAGTGTTACCCAATTCGCTGTAGAACGGGAACTAAACCATTGGTTTCCTTCTCCCTTTTCTCGGTAACGGACTGTAAATTCGGATATATCGGTAGTAAAATCATCCCAATAGATATTTGCTTCTCGCATTCCTTTTACCTCATGCGTAACATTTTGCGGGGTTTTACAAGGAGCACTTAGAATAAACGAGAAAATTTCACTATCACCATTATTTTTAAAAACTCCAACCTCTTCTGCTCCTTGCAAAGCTTTCGCTTTTACACGCCATGCATACCGTTTATTAGACAGCAATAGTGGGTCTGTAGGCCCATATATATATGTTGTATTTCTGGTTGTGGTCGTAAAAACTGGGCGAGAGCTTAAAAATGCAGCCTGTGGATCTATGTTATTATCCCAGATCTCAACCAATGTTAACTCATACTCTACATTGGAAACGTTAATATGCCTCGGTGTCCATTGAAAAACAATATTCTGAGGGTTCTGCTCTTGAATCCCTGCTCTATTCTGTGGATATACTAAAAATGGTGGTTCATTCTGAAAAATATAAGTGGTAGCACATGTTTTTTGTGAAATTCTATTGCCACTTATGGCATCGTAAACTTCATAACAAAACTCATAAGATCCCTCTGGTATTGGCTGCCCATAAACATTAGCACTTATGCCTGTTGTATTTGTAAATTCATAATAAGGGGCTATCTCACTTGCATTTAACACTAAAGGAATTCCTCCTTCTAAAAATAAAGGCGATGCTCCATTTACAATTGCATTGCTTTGAAAACTAATTCCATTTCCCTCAAAATAAGTTTTAAAACGAATCTCCCTATTTGAAATACTAAGATCGTTTAAGATTATTTGTACTTGTAACGGACCGTTTATTACAGACGGATCTGCATAATTAGAAAAATATATGGGAGCCGGTTGCTTTATAGTTGGTACTACTGTAACTGGATATGTTTGCGCTTTTGCTAAAAAAGCAAAACATAGAAATATAAATAGTAGCTGCAATTGCTTCATAAGTAGGGTTAGTTTTCAGTCTTATCGATATATCTTAACTTAAAGGCGTCTGGGTTTACAGCTTCAAGTGATTTTTTATAATAGAAATCGATCATTTGAAGCTCTAAATATACTTTAATTTTCTCTAAATCATTACTTTCTGCAAATATTTCATAGGATTTATTCGATGTTTTTTGTTTGAATTCGTTTAATAACTCGTCTGGATAGACTACATCATTCATAGAATTATAACTATACAGAGCTACTTCCATCCATCTATGTCCTACCATTTTTTGCTGACGCGCTACTAATTCTTTTTCTTGTAATTGATAATCCTCAAGCATTTCCTTTTCTGATGCTGATAAATTAGCAAGGTCTTTCCCTTTTAACGGATGCTCATCCAACTCCACCTTCAGTCCAACAAAACGTTTTTCTAACTGATAATCTATACGACGCATATCCCGCTTTAACTGATTGATTACGTTAAACAATAATTGATCGTATATCTGTAAAAAATCGCCATAACCATACAATTCTTCTAAGAAATTAATAGCATGCTCTTTATAAGGACTAGCCTCTTCTTGCTCTTGAATAGTTGCAAATAAGACATTTAAGTTTCCAGATTGGGAAATAGGAATATTTGCAAACTGATCGCTGTTTTTAACATTACTTATCTGCTCTGTAACTTCTGTTAATGTACCATCATAGGTTACATCTCTATATCTAAAACGTACTGTGGGCTCACTATAAAGAGGATCCCTTTTTGTGCGATTAAGTTTAATTTTAAAATTATCAAAAGTATAAGAATAGGTGAGCGTCGCCGTAAAATCGTTTACGCTATTGGCTACACTATTTCTAAATAATGACAAGAAGTTTAAACTGAAATTATGCTTTTCCATATACACATAACTTCCTCCTAGTCTAAAATTATACACACTCCCCTGGCGATCTCCATTACTATAAGATGCATTATAGGAGCTTGAAAAATTAGTTCTCAGTTTTTTATCAAAAAATAATTTCCCCACAGAAAGCGTAGGCCCCCAAGTTAAAGATTTATCTTGTCCAACGGTGTTATATGATGCATTTCCAGCCAATGTAACATTCATTGCTAACGGAATATAGCCCACAGTATATCCTGCTGCACCATTATAAAATGAATTCTCCCCTCCTTCTACTACAGTTCCTCCCTGCTGATTAACTGCATTTTGATATACCATATTCAGGCTAATAGTTTTATTTTTTTCTTCTGATGCCAATAAGTTGTAATTAGCACCAAGATTGGCATTTTGAGAAACTTGACGATAGTTTAACGTATCGAGGTTTTGAAATTGATCCACTTGATTTATATAATCAAACTGATCTCTAATATTTGTATAAGACTGAAAATTAGAATAAGAACCATTTAATGATAATTTATCTGAATGGGTATATCCTAAATTCACGGATCCTACTATACGTTGCATTTCCGAACTTTTCTGCTTGTCTAAATTATCTCGTTGGAAGCCAGTATTAACAGCTACGCTTAATTTATCATTGAAAACTGTCTGACTCACATTTAAAGTGATATTCTCTAAATCATTATTAAAATAATAAGCACCTAAGGTTTTATAATCTGGGTCAATCCGTTCATATCCAACACCCACAGAACCATTTCCTGCTGGGTAATCGAAACTTGCATTTAAAGCAGAATAATATTCTGTACTTATGTTTTCATCCAGAAGAAAAGACAACATTCCTTTCTCTCCTCTTTCATCCGTTAGGCGAGAATCTTCAGTGACTCCAGAAATAGCATATTCTACTCTTAATTGCCCACGATCAAATAGATTGATGTTTGTCTCAGCGCTTATAACAGTATTCTCTTTAGGCGCCAATTCTAACTCAGACGGGTAAGGGATACGCAAAGAATTCTCATCGTCTTTAGCATGAAAATAAATAAGCCCTAAGCTAATTTTTTCAAATTCATAAGAAGCTTTTGCTCCATACCCCATACGTTTATAAGCTACAATACCACCCTCTTCATTTGGGTTGTATTCGGTAGCCTTTAAAAAGCGACCGTACATAGCACTAACCTTAAAGGGCTTATCTGGAGGTGTTAATTCTACTCCCCCTCCAGTAAATTGATGTCCACTAAGGGTATAAGGTGAAAAAGTCATGGACACATCACCAATATGTGCTGTAATCCATTTATAAGAAGGATGTAAACTTAACCTATTGAATTTAAAAGGGTTTGCAAAATCAAAATCTTGGTTAGAATAGGTAAATGATAGTGGGATGTTATACAACCCTGCAATATTAAAATTCAAATTTCCATTTAAATAATATGTAAATGGCTGTCTATTGGAAGACCCAGAGTAGTAAACCGCATTAGCAGAAATCCCTCCATTATAACGCACCAACTTGGCTTTACCAACTTGGTCTAAGTTAAAGCTTTGTCCGTAGCAAAAACTCGATAACAGTAAGAATATTACGATTAATCTCAATGGATTTTTAATATTTTAGGGCATGTAAATATAAAAAATCCTATTAATTATTTGTTAATAACGATACTTTTTTTCTACAAATTACAAATACATAACAAAAGCCTTTGATATGATTATAATCTACAACCTTGAAAAACTACAAAATTTGTACTTTATAACACTTTATTTGCTATACAATGAGCTGATTTTATCAATTAAGTTAAAAAACCGTTTGCCTGTTTTCTAAATGATTTTTCAATTAGACTTGTTTTATCAGAAACTTAAGGAGACTCGGAGAAAGAATAAAAGCCTATAATCTAATTTTGATTTGGATTTATAATAGATTTATTGTGTTTATCATGAAAGATTTCACTTTCCAAGCTTTTATTACCATTAACGAATAAAGGCTTTTTTTTTTAAGTTCCTGCTACTGAAAAAGCATTAGAGTACAGTAAAATACTACATAAAATGGAAACAAGCATTGCTAAGTATACTCTCTTCATTTGATAACTTTATTATTTTCTTATAAAAGAAGAATGCCATAATTAACTTTTAAAAAGCTTAATTAATCTTTTTATCATAAAAAAAGAAAAAATCCAAAAAGTAGTCCCAAAAAGTACTATTCCTCCAAAGCGTAGCCAACCATTCCTAATGAATTTTCTCATTTCATGTTCATTCCCAATTAAAGGAGTATTATTAATTTTCAGATATAGTATTTCACTACTATAAACATCTGTATATCTTGATTTAGAGGTGTGGATAAATGAGTAACATTTATAATTTTTTAAATCAGGCTCTTTTAAGCTAAATTTGAATTGCTCGTTTGAATATAAATCGGTTTTAAATATTTCATTAAATTTTTCTTGTTGTTCTGTTTCATTTTCTATATGATAAGAATCTCTAAAAGAAGGCGTTTCGAATATTAAATAACTTATCCTAAACCCATTCATTTGCTGCGTGCTATATGTCAGTTCTGTTAGGCTTTCAGGTTGATTAATAGCTCGTTCCTTAGCTTTATTCTCGTTATACACTTTTATACCCGCACTGAAAGGAATAATTAGCGACCCAACAAAGAAAATTGAGCTTATTATCACTCGTATTACTATGTATAATACTCTATCTTTCATTTTTTCTTGAACATCTTATAAAAAGCAATAATTATTATCATCAAAAAGAAACCTCTACCAAGAATATAACCTATAGTCGTTCTATTTAAGTTATACATTATTACTTTAAAAGTTTTACTTTTTATACTCCCTTTATTAACTTCTTCAAAAGTTGAAAAATCATCATAGTTTATAAAACCTGAAAGCATTAATAAAATAATTATTATGTTTCCAGTATTTTTAGCTAAAAAATCTTTTAATTTATTCATTCTAGACATTACTATACATGATAATAAACAGTTACTTCAGGTCATATTTTTAGCAAGACCTGAGTTATAGATGTATTTTTGTGTTATTTTAAAACTAGTAGTTTAATCCTACTTTTATTACGGTCACTAAAATCACGATGTTCCTTTTTATAAAACTCGCTTTCAGGTAGATTTTAAAAAATTGATATGTGAGTTCCCTCTACTACCACGAGATTGTATCGTATGACAATGCTTAACGTTTGAACTTCCATTGGTTACTTTCTTAAAATAAGTCAGCAATAATTCAGGCTTTTTCTCCTTAATATCCCTAAAAACTAAATGTAAATGATTAGCCATGATGCACTAGTCAACTATCTCCATAATTATTTCTTCAATACTCCTAGCCTTCTGTGCCGTCGTTTTGGTAGTTCATTTTTTCTTGAACATCTTATAAAAACCAATTAATGCTACCATCAAAAAGGAACCTCTACCAAGAATATAACCTATAGTTGTTTTATTTAAGTTATACATTATTACTTTTGCCGTTCTATACTTTAAACTCCCTTTGTTAACTTCTTCAAAAGTTGAAATATCATCGTAATTAACAAAAACTGAAAGCATTAATAAGATAATTATCATTTTTCCATTATTTTTAGCTAAAAACTCTTTTATTTTATTCATTTTAGACATTACTATACATGATAATAAACAATTACATCAGGTGATATTTTTAGTAGACCTAAGTTATAGATGTATTATTGTATTTTTAAAACTAGTAATTTAATCCTACTTTTTATTACGGTCACTAAAATCGCGATGTTCTTTTTTATAAAGCTCGCTTTCTGGTAGATTTTTAAAATATTGATAGGTGCGTTCCATCCCCTCTTGACGAGATATTTTAGGCTCCCATTTTAATATCTCTCGCGCTTTTGTAATATCTGGTCTTCTCTGTGATGGATCGTCTTTTGGAAGTGGTTTATATACAATTTTCTGATTTGTTCCTGTGAGTTTTACAATTTCTTCAGCAAAATCTTTAATAGAAATCTCTGTAGGGTTACCAATATTTACAGGCTCATGGTAATCGCTCATCAAAAGGCGGTAGATTCCCTCTATCTCATCATCAACATAACAGAAAGATCGTGTCTGACTCCCATCGCCAAAAATAGTAAGGTCTTCGCCACGTAGCGCCTGACCAATAAAAGCTGGAATTACACGACCGTCGTTGAGACGCATTTTAGGTCCATATGTATTAAATATTCTTGCTATGCGGGTATCTACGCCATGAAAACGATGATATGCCATTGTAATAGACTCCATAAAGCGCTTAGCTTCATCGTAAACTCCACGCGGCCCAACAGGACTCACGTTTCCATAGTATTCTTCGGTTTGCGGATGCACCAAAGGATCTCCATATACTTCAGAAGTAGAAGCAACTAAAATTCGTGCGTTCTTATCTTTGGCAAGTCCCAAAAGGTTATGGGTTCCTAAAGCTCCTACTTTTAATGTTTGGATCGGTATTTTTAAATAATCGATTGGACTAGCTGGAGATGCAAAATGTAATATATAATCCAACTCTCCAGAAATATCAATGTATTTTGTAACATCGTGGTGAATGAATTCAAAATTCTCACTACTTCGCAAATGTTCAATATTCCTGAGGTCGCCAGTTATAAGATTATCCATTCCTATTACGTACATCCCTTCATTCATAAACCTATCACAAAGGTGAGATCCTAAAAACCCTGCCGCTCCTGTTATTAAAATACGCTTCATTTCCAATATCAATTCTATTTGGGAACGAAGATAATTATAAAAACTGGGTTTTTATATGTAGATACTGTTCTTCATAATTAGAACTATTGAATCTCTATTTTAATGGTCTCCAAAACGATATATCGATTCACAAAAACAAAAAACTTGGTCTACTTTTCAATAAGACCAAGTTTTTTATTTCTTGTTATAATTAAGTGTAAAGCGCTAAAATAAATTAATAGGACTCTTCTAATAGCTTTCTACATATTCCTTCTGTACTGCCCACCTACTTCGAATAAAGCTTGCGTAATTTGCCCTAGAGAACAAACTTTTGTAGCTTCCATCAAAGCTTCAAATACATTTTTATTATGAATTGCAGCCTGTTGAACCTCTCCAATAGCTGTCGTAGATTCTTTAGCATAAACTTTATGGAGCTTTTCTAATGTGCTTATTTGTAATTGTTTTTCCGTTTCGGTAGCGCGGATTACTTCCGAAGGAATAACAGTTGGAGACCCTTTACTACTTAAAAAAGTGTTCACTCCAATAATTGGATATTCCCCCGTATGCTTTAAAGTTTCATAATATAAGCTTTCTTCTTGTATTTTTGAACGCTGATACATGGTTTCCATAGCTCCTAAAACACCTCCACGCTCGGTAATTCGATCAAATTCCTTTAATACTGCTTCTTCTACCAAGTCTGTAAGCTCTTCTATAATAAAACTTCCTTGAATAGGATTTTCATTCTTAGCTAACCCTAATTCTTTATTTATAATAAGTTGAATGGCCATTGCACGACGTACAGAATCTTCTGTTGGCGTTGTTATCGCCTCATCATAAGCGTTTGTATGTAATGAATTACAGTTATCGTAAATAGCGTATAAAGCTTGAAGTGTAGTTCGGATATCGTTAAAATCAATCTCCTGCGCATGTAACGATCTTCCTGATGTTTGAATATGGTATTTTAACATCTGAGAACGTGCATCTGCACCATACTTTTCTTTTAAAGCTTTTGCCCATATTTTTCGTGCCACACGACCTATCACAGCATATTCTGGATCTACTCCATTAGAGAAAAAGAAAGATAAATTCGGTCCAAATTTATTGATATCCATTCCTCTACTTAAATAATACTCTACATAGGTAAATCCATTTGCCAAAGTAAATGCCAATTGGGTAATTGGATTTGCTCCAGCTTCTGCAATATGATAACCAGAAATTGAAACCGAGTAGAAATTACGAACGCCATTCTCAATAAAATACTCTTGCACATCTCCCATAAGTCGCAATGCAAACTCAGTAGAGAAAATACAGGTATTTTGCGCCTGATCTTCTTTTAATATATCTGCTTGCACTGTTCCACGAACCTGCGCAATAGTTCTTTCTTTTATCTCCTTATATACTTCTATTGGTAGTACCATATCTCCGGTAACTCCCAAAAGCATTAATCCTAATCCGTCGTTACCCTCTGGAAGCCCTTCCTCTTGTGCTCCTTCAGAACGAGAGAAACTATTGTATTTAGGACGTTCGCTATTTTTCTGCTGATAAATAGCATCTATTTTAGCATTTACTTCCTCTTCTAAGTCATTTTCTTTGATATAGATTTCACACTGCTGATCGATTGCCGCATTCATGAAAAATCCTAATAACATCGGCGCTGGACCGTTAATAGTCATACTCACAGAAGTCATAGCATCTGCTAAATTGAAACCTGAATATAACTTCTTAGCATCATCTAAACAGCAAATTGAAACTCCCGCATTTCCTATTTTACCGTATATATCTGGACGGTGATCTGGATCATTTCCGTAGAGAGTAACGGAGTCAAAAGCAGTTGACAAACGTTTTGCTGGCATTCCTAAACTCACATAATGGAAACGCCTGTTTGTACGCTCTGGACCTCCTTCTCCTGCAAACATTCTTGTAGGATCTTCACCTGTTCTTTTAAAAGGATACAGTCCTGAAGCATATGGGAATTCTCCTGGCACATTTTCTTGCAATACCCATCTTAAAACATCTCCCCATGCTTTATACTTAGGCAATGCAACTTTTGGAATTTGAGAGTGTGATAATGACTCCGTATGCGTTGCTATATTTATTTCTTTATTCCTAACCTTAAAAGTGTAAAGTGGCTCTTTATATTTTGCTACTTTCTCATCCCAATTTAAAATTGTTTCCCAATGGTGAGGATCTAAATTCAGTTTTACACGATCGAATTCCCCAACCAATAATTTTATAAAGTCTTGATTTTCTACTTCATCTAAATTAAGAGACTCCATATCTACACCATACTTAGACAAAGAAAGGTCAGCGTCTGCTACACTACACAAGGTTTGGTAAATTCCATAAAGCTTTTGAGCGACCGCTACTTGTTCATCAACCTTTTTATCGTAAGCGCGATTACTTTCTGCAATTTCCGATAAATAGCGTGTTCTATTTGGTGGAATTACAAATACTTTCTCACTCATTTCCGAAGAAATTACAAACTCCGATTTTAAGTTAGAACTCGTCTTATCTTCAATCAATTTCATGATTTCCTTGTAGAGTGTATTCATACCAGGATCATTAAACTGTGCAGCAATGGTTCCAAAAACAGGAAGTTCATCCGCTTTTGCTTCCCACATCCCATGATTACGTTGGTATTGTTTTTTTACATCTCTAAGCGCATCTAATGCTCCTCGCTTATCAAATTTATTGATCGCTACCAAATCGGCAAAATCAAGCATATCAATTTTTTCTAATTGGGTAGCTGCTCCAAATTCTGGTGTCATTACATATAGAGATACATCTGAATGGTCTAGAATTTCTGTATCACTCTGTCCGATTCCTGAAGTTTCAAGAATTATTAAATCATAATTTGCAGCTTTTAAAACTTCTACTGCCTCTGCAACATGCTTAGAAAGTGCTAAATTAGACTGACGGGTAGCTAGGCTACGCATATAAACGCGCGAATTATTAATGGCATTCATACGAATACGATCCCCTAATAACGCACCTCCCGTTTTTCTTTTTGAAGGATCCACAGAAATAATTCCAATAGTTTTGTCTTCAAAATCGTTTAGAAAACGACGTACCACCTCATCTACCAAACTACTTTTTCCTGAACCTCCAGTTCCAGTAATTCCTAATACAGGAACCTTACTCTTGGAAGTGTCTATACTATTAAATAACCTTAAAAATTCTTCGTGGTTATTCTCTGCAAGTGTAATAAGCCTTGCTATTGTATTTATATGTTTCTCTTCGAGTTCTTTTTTTACATCTACTTCAGAAGGCAAACCATCAATTGCATAATCAGAATTCTGTACCAAATGATCAATCATTCCTTGCAGTCCTAATTCTCTACCATCATCTGGCGAATATATTTTGGACACTCCATAATCTATTAGTTCTTTTATTTCCTCTGGAAGGATCACACCACCTCCACCACCAAAGATTTTGATATTGGAAGCACCTCGTTCGACTAATAAATCGTGCATATATTTAAAATACTCATTGTGCCCTCCTTGGTATGAAGTAAGCGCAATAGCATTTGCATCTTCTTGAATAGCTGTATTTACCACTTCTTCCACACTTCGATCGTGTCCCAAATGGATTACCTCAACTCCAGTAGCCTGAATAATTCTACGCATAATATTTATGGTAGCATCATGCCCATCAAAGAGCGAAGCTGCAGTTACTATTCTTATTTTATTCTTAGGTTTATATTGGTTTGTTTGCTTCATCATTAATAAGATGTGTTATTTATGTCTGCAATTTACAGAATTTGCATAAAAAAGGAGCTTATTTTAAGAATAAGTTAATCCACAATCCAGAACAAATTCCTAGCGATTAATTTAGCCATATTTTTATTTCTAAAAGATCTAAATGCATAAAAACTAGCGAAATAAATTAATAACGTGATAACTGACCAATTGAACGTTATTATTTTTGATTTGTAATAATCTTAATTTATTTTCACTAAGAAATTATGAACAAGCATTAATCAACAGTAAAAAGAATTATTTTTTACTTTTTTATCATACCACCAAAACTATGGCTAAAATCACCATTTTAATTCACTGCAAAGACACTTCGGGTATTATTGCCTCTGTAACCAATTTTATCCATAAAAATCACGGGAACATTGTTTATATAGATCAACATGTTGATAGAGAGAATGGAATTTTCTTTATGCGTTCTGAAAGTGTATTCAATGAAAAAACTTTTCAGTTAAAAAATTTTAAAAGTTCTTTTGAAGAATTAATTGCTGAAAAATATGAAATGGAATGGCAATTATATACTGATGATTACCGACCAAAAATGGCGCTTTTTGTATCTAAATACGACCATTGTTTATATGATATTTTAGGACGCTATAATGCTGGCGAAATGAATGTTGAAATTCCATTTATCATCAGTAATCATCCTGATTTAAAACATATAGCCGACAGCTTTAAAATTCCGTTTTACCATATCCCCGTAACAAAAGACACGAAAGAGAAAGCTAAAAAAGAACAATTAGAATTATTAGAAAAATTTGGAATCGATTTTATAGTTCTTGCCCGCTACATGCAAATAATCTCGGAAAAGCTTATTGAACGTTACGAACATAAAATCATAAATATCCATCATTCGTTTTTACCAGCTTTTGTAGGGGCAAAACCTTATCATTCTGCATATAAACGTGGTGTAAAAATAATTGGAGCTACGAGTCATTATGTAACCGAAGAATTGGATGCTGGCCCGATTATAGAACAAGATGTAACCAGGGTAACGCATGCTCATGCCATTGAAGATTTAGTGATGAAAGGGAGAGATTTAGAGAAGATTGTCCTTGCACGTGGAATAAAACTACATATTGATCGTAAAACGATGGTTTTTAACAATAAAACAATCATTTTCAGTTAAGCTATAAAGTCATTTTTTTAACTTTTTATAACTCATTTACAATAGTATCTGCAACTTAATATTAAGATAATTTCTACTTAACATTGTTTAGGCATTGTTTATAGAGATTTGCATCAGCAATATGAGTTTCATACTTACAGAGTTTGAGTTAGCAGTTAGTTTAGAAAAGCCGATTTCCACATATCGGCTTTTTTTTTGCTCTAATTTTAATGGTTATTTATAACCGTATGTAATTCTTTGAAATAAGCAAATGCGCTTTTAAGTCGGGAGCCATACCAAGAAAAATATTCTCCATCAACTAAAATAATTTTTACCGCAGGAAGATCGTTTTGCAATTCTTCGATATGTTTTTGTTTGAATGGAAAGGGTTCTGAAGACAATAAAATATAATCCAACTCTTTATTATTCATCAATTCAGAAATCGATATTTCTGGATAGCGGGTTTTATCTACAAACACATTTGTAAACTTATTTTCTTTCAACAGAAAATCTATAAATGTATTAGAACCGGCAACCATCCATGGTTTACGCCAAATAAAATAGGCTACCTTTTTTTCTGAAGTATTCTTAATAAAAGATTTAAAACTACTCCATTCACTATTAATAGCTCTAATTATTTCTTCTGCTGAATTCTCTACGGAAAATAATTCTCCGTACTGATTGATAAGTGCTAGACTATCTTTAAGTGTATAAATATCTGAAACATGAACTGTTGTAACCCCTTCTAAAGTAGCAACAATTTCTTTTGTATTCTCTTCCTTATTACAAAGAATGATATCTGGATTTAGCGATTTTATAAGATCGAATTTTACGTCTTTTGTTCCGCCTACAATAGTTTTATCCTTAATAGCTCGTTTAGGATGTACGCAAAACTTAGTAACTCCAACAATGCTATCTTCCAATCCCAAATCGTAAAGCAACTCGGTTTGTGAAGGCACCAAAGAAATAATCCGCTTTGGAACCTTTTTACAATTTATATGTCTCCCTAACTGATCTATCAAATTCGACTCTTATAAAAAAGCAGCCATCTGCTGTTGCATCTCTTGAGCTTTTTTAGCAGCTACTTCTGCAAAATCTTCATCATTTGAAGCATAGATAATCCCTCTAGAAGAATTAATTAGCAATCCTATATTTGATGTCATTCCATATTTGCAAACATCTTCTAAACTTCCGCCTTGTGCTCCAACTCCAGGAACCAATAAAAAGCTCTCAGGTACAATTGCACGAATCTCTTTTAGGTATTCTGCTTTTGTAGCACCGACAACATACATTAGGTTTTCCGAATTATTATATGTTTTCGAAGTCTCAAGTACTCTTTGGTATAAAGGCTTCTCATCAACTTGTAAAGTCTGAAAATCGAAAGCCCCTTCGTTAGAAGTAAGCGCTAAAAGAATGGTGTGCTTATCTTTAAAAGCTAAAAAAGGCTCCACGGAATCTTTCCCCATGTATGGAGCAATAGTTACCGAATCAAACTCCATGTCTTCAAAAAAAGCTTTGGCGTACATTGTAGAAGTATTACCAATATCTCCACGCTTGGCATCTGCAATTGTGAATAATTCTGGGTAATTCTCATTTATATAATCAATAGTCTTCTTTAGCGCTTCCCAACCTTTTATCCCAAAAGCTTCATAGAAAGCAATATTAGGCTTGTATGCAACTGCCAAATGATGTGTAGCATCAATTATAGCCTTGTTAAACTCAAAAATAGGATCTGTTTCATGCAACAAGTGATTTGGAATTTTATTGATATCTACATCCAAACCGATGCATAAAAAAGATTTCTTACTTCTTATTTGTTCTATGAGTTTTTTTGTTTCCATTCTATTGGGTGTTGGGAGTTAGGTGAAAGGTTTTAGTGATTACGTAATTATTTTCACCTCTTTATTATTCTGAAAAATGCCATACTTCGACAAATGTCATACTTCGACAAGCTCAGTATGACATTTAGAATTATTAATTCAAAATTTAAACTATTAAAATTACATTGTTTCACTAGCTTCTTTAAGCTTCTCTGTGTTCTCTGTCATTTTAAGCTCCTCAACGATTTTTTCTATATCACCATTCATAATATTAGATAAATCGTAAAGGTTTAATCCTATTCTATGGTCGGTTACACGCCCTTGAGGATAATTATAGGTTCTAATTTTAGCACTTCTATCTCCACTAGAAACCATACTTTTACGTCTTGCAGAATCTTCTTCTTGCTTTTTAGCAAGCTCACGCTCATATAAACGAGAACGTAATACTTTAATAGCTTTCTCTAAGTTTTTATGCTGCGACTTTTCATCTTGACAACGAACTTCGATTCCTGTTGGTAAATGCTGCAACTGAATAGCAGAATACGTTGTATTTACCGACTGCCCACCAGGACCAGTAGAGGTAGTTCTAATAATTTTAACGTCTCCCATATCCAACTCCACATCAAACTCTTCTGCTTCTGGAAGCACCATTACTGTAGCCGCTGAAGTATGCACACGACCTTGTGTTTCTGTTTGTGGTACACGTTGTACACGGTGAACACCAGATTCGAATTTTAAAGTACCGTAGACATTCTCTCCACTTACTTCAAAAATTATCTCTTTGTATCCTCCAGAGGTTCCATCATTAAAGTCTACTACATTTACCTTCCAACCTCTACTTTCGCAATATTTAGTATACATACGATGTAAATCTCCAGCAAAAATACTTGCTTCATCTCCACCAGTACCTGCACGGATTTCCATCATTACATTCTTAGCATCTTCAGGGTCTTTAGGAATCAACATAAACTTGATTTCCTCTTCTAATGGAGCTAATCTCTCTTTGGCTTCCTCCAACTGCATTTTTGCCATTTCAACCATTTCAGCATCACTTCCATCTGAAATAATCTCTTCGGCCTCCTCTATATTGCTAGTAACATCGATATACTCATCGCGCTTTTGCACAAGCTCATTAAGCTCTTTATACTCTTTATTTAATTGCACATAACGCTTTTGATCTGCAATAACATCTGGTTGGATGATTAAATCCGACACCTCATCAAAACGTTGTCTTACAATATTTAATTTATCTAACATAGTTCTTCTCTAATTCGAACTACAAATTTACGATTATTTTTCATGATTTTATAGTTTGATAGTATTCAGTTAAAATTTTCTAAGATTAAGCCTACTATAGTAAAATAAATGATACTTTTATATGGATGAGAACGCTATTCTTAATTTTCAACTTTTATAAAAGCTACTTTTTAATCTCTGTTTTTATACAGTTTATTTTATTGTTTTTAATATTTCCAATTCCCGCTATCCTACTTACTAAAGCGCTGCTTTTTGGAGCCATTTTTTTAACTTCAGCAAAAATCGGAAATGATAATAAATTTACTTTCTATCAAAATCTCACCCTTTCTATAACTAGATTATTCGTTGGGGTGTTATTTGTAGACTTCATTATTAGTCTAGTTATATATTCATTTTACAGCCTTTTATTTTGATTCTGGAAATTGACAACATAGAACTTAGCTATGGAGATAAAAATATCTTGTACGGCATCTATTTCAAAAGTGAAATAGGAAAAGTCTCTGGAGTTTTAGGACGAAATGGTTGTGGAAAAAGCAGTCTCTTAAAAATTATTTTCGGAAGCTTAAAACCTAAATACAAACTTCTTCGGATAGATAAAAAGCCTATCCGTAAAGCTTTTTATAAAACTGATTTGGTAAAATATTTACCTCAGCACCAAATGCTTCCTAATAATCTAAGCTTAAAAAATGCATTCTTTCTGATGAATGTTAATTGGAGTGATTTTACAAGATACTTCCCAGACTTTGATCGCTATAAATCTATGAAACCAAAAGAAGTATCTGGAGGAGAATTAAGAATTGTAGAAGCTTTTCTTGTTTTAAAATCTGAAGCTAAATTTGTCCTTTTAGATGAACCCTTTTCTCATATTGCTCCGTTATATATCGAAAAGATAATAGAAATAATCCATGAGGAAAAACAACGAAAAGGAATTATTGTTACCGATCATTTATACGAACACGTGATTGATTTATGCGATGATTTATATCTTCTAAAAACAGGAAGCATTAAACGTATTAATTCTAGACAAGATTTAATTGACGAGCATTACTTGGTAAGTTAAAAGTAACATTCAATACTTAAAAGCTAAGAGGATTTAAAATTTCACTAAACTAAAAACCTCGGAAATCACTTGAAAAGTAAAATCCGAGGCATTATCTATCAATATTATGATCTTTTCTACTCCAAAAACCTATTTTTTATAACTCTTAAAAGCCTTCTGCTTAAAATAAGCTAACACTGTAACTATAACCATTATTGCAATTACAACGTAAACAAATTTAGGAATTGGCAATGGATCTCCTGCTGCATAGCTATGTAATCCTGATAGGTAATAATTCACTCCAAAAGATGTCATTATTATAGACCAAAAAGCAAACATGCTGGCTACATTAAGAACAAAATTATTATTCAATTTAGGAATAAACCTTAAATGCAAAACTACAGCATACACAATTATACTTATTAGCGCCCATGTTTCTTTAGGATCCCAAGCCCAATAACGCCCCCAAGATTCGTTAGCCCATACGCCTCCCAAAAAAGTTCCTACGGCCAAGACAAATAAACCTATTGTCATCGCTATTTCATTAATATAACTTAGCTCTTTTATCTTAACATCTATTATATTTTTATTCTTAGGAGTCTTAAAAATCAGAAGTAATAAAGCCATCAATCCCAAAACAGCAGATAATGCCAGCGGGGCATAACTACTTACAATTGTTGCTACATGCACTTTTAACCAATATGATTTTAAAACAGGCATTAAATTAGTTATCTCTGGATTCAACCAATCTAAATAACTCACAAATAACAATGCTCCTGAAAATAATGTAGAAAGTGGCAATGCAAAATCAGACTTTCTAAAAGACATTAAACCTGAAAATAGTAAAACCCAAGCTACAAAAACTAACATTTCATAACCGTTACTCCATGGAGCATGTTGCGCTACATACCAGCGTAAAATTAAATTCCCTGTAAAACACAAAAATGAAATCAGCGTGATTATTATCAATGCATTATTGAAAAATTCTAAGGCTTTGTTTTTTACAAACATCCTAACTATCGCCACAACTAGCAGAAGAAATCCGACTGTAAAAAACACTTGAAACAGCCAAAAGTTAATATTCATTTTGTTATACCAAATCTCAGCTTCTATCCGCTCTGGAGTAGGAATAATCTTTTCTCCCAACACTTCTTGATATTTTTTAATGTACATCAATTTTTCGTGCGCGCTATTGTAATCATCTTTAGCGATATCATTAAAATAAGCTGGGATAATACTCCTAGCAAATGCTGCATCTTCTTCTGGGAAGTCATTAAAATCATGGTTATAACTAAACCAAGTATTATTAGTATCGTTCTTATTAGGGAAAATTTTAAAATAATTACCTTCAAATAAATTATATAAGATATTAAAGCGCTCATCAATCTTTAAAATCTCTTTATCAAACTCATTTCGCTCTGCCGGTTTTTTCTTATTTGCAGCTTCTACTTCACTCGATAAAATATAACCTCCATCTGCATCTAATAAACTCTGAAAAGGCATCAATCCATTCTTCCCTACAACAACATCATCAAACAAATCTCCCGTCTTTTTGAAATCCGCTTTAATGATAGGGATCTCGCGCCACAACCTCGGTGACATATGCATTGCTAAAAAAGCCTGATTAGGATCATAAGATACTTTTCCGCTCTCTAATTGATACGTGAAAGTAGCTTTCCCTGAAATTTTTCTAAGAAACTCTGAAGCCAATGTATTTACAGGCTTTATCCTTCCATCGAGATCTTGAACTAAAATCCTTCCAAAATAATCGGCATGCGCTCTATCTATCTCTTGAGACTCAATTAATTTTTCAACATGTGTTTCTAAAGAATCATTTATTTGCTGTGAAAAAGAAGCCTGCATAGTAAAAAGTAACACTAGAATGGCAACATGCTTTTTCTTGAGCTTCTTTAGCTTTTTATTAATTAAATGAAAGCGAGCGCCTTTACTAAAGAGCGTAAAAAACATTCCGACAGTCATTAAAAGGTAACCCAAATAAGTAACCCATGTTCCTACCATGTCATGATTTACAGAAAGCACAGTGCCCTTTTCATCTGTATCATAACTTGCTTGAAAGAAACGATATCCTTTATAATCCAACACATTATTCATGAAGATTTTATATGGCACCTTTTTCCCTTCATCTAAAATAGTCACCTCACTCGCATAAGCAGAAGGACTTGAAGACCCCGGATAACGCTCTAACTGAAAATCATTAAGCTGAATTGCAAAAGGAGTCTGAATAGCTCCTGCGCCATAGGATAAAATTACTCGTAAACCATCAATTTCTACTTCATGATGTGTAGGTAAAAAACCTTCTCGATATAATATGTTTAAAGACTTTTCTTTACCATTAACAGACACATTTACCATTAAGGCATCGTCCTTTACACTATCATTTTCTATACTCTCTTCTGACTCACTCTTTAATTTAAAAACTCCATTTTGATAGTATGTTAGAGGCACAAAAGAAATATCTCCGTGTCTATATAAAGTACGTAATGTGATATCATGCAAACTATCTTTTACTAATTTTCCTGCTTGCTGGGTAGACATTCTAAAAAAATCAAGATCATGCGGCGCTTTGATTCTAAAAGCTCCATCTTCTTCAATAACATTAATGATGCCCTCTTTATCAGAATTAAAACCAATTTCATGTTGGTGTTCTCCAATCCTCTCTATCTCTCCTTTTTTAAGATATATTGTATTTCTACCTTTCCCTTCTGTAACTACCATTTCTAAAAGTGGCTCTCCATTCCCTTCCTCCTCCACAACCTCAGCTATTGCATCTGGAATATAATCTTGGTAAGAAATAACAACTGGATTACCGTTAAAGTCTGCCTCCAAAGAGAAATCATTGTCTTTAATAGATGAAAAGGATATCTTCTCTTTTATTTTGGTTGATGTATTGCCATCTGTTATTGTAGCAGTTAAGAAATTAGTATCGGATATTACAACATTTGAAGATTGCCCTTCTCTTATTCTCATAACACCTCCATAAGAAGTATATCTAGTAATAGCCGCCCCTAAAACGATTATTATAAAGGCTAAATGAAATAAAAGTATAGCCCATTTTTCTCTTCTGAATAATTTGTATTTAAAAATATTCGCAATAAAACAAAGTGACAATCCCAGCATAACAACCTCAAACCACCAAGAATCGTAGATAATTATCCAGGCTGTTTTTGTACCATAATCATTTTCTACAAAGGTGGCAACAGCCATAGAAATTGCAAAAGTCAACAATAAGACCAATGCCAAACGTGCTGATGATAAAAACTTGTATAATTTCTGCATATAAATACTATTCAAAAAAAGATAGCTTTTGCGACTTTTAAAATCATCAAAAACTATCTTTACTAAGTTATAAAAACTACTATTAAATTTATCTTATTCGTTTAAAGAAACCGATTTTGTACCGTATTTAGATTCTCTTTCTTTTGCTGCTTCTAACCACTTTGGAATTAAATTTTCTTTAAACTCTTCTTTCTCTTTTCTAAGAGCATCCATATCTAAGCCTATATATTCTTGAGCTTTTTCTTTACTAGAAATATCTGGCATATCTACAGGTTCATTATATCCTAATTCAGCTAATAAACGAGCTAATTTAACACGTCCTTCTTGAATTATCGTAAAACCACTACCTAAAACTCTAGCTGTTTCTACTGGAGAGTGAAATGAAGCTCCATGCGATGCAGCCGCATAATCCCAACGCCATTGTGCATGACGGATATCCATAAGAATATCTTCCATTTGCTCTTCTGTAGCTCCTAAATCCCATGCTTTTTTTGCTTCCACATGAGCTTTAACTAAGAAACGCTCTAACTTTAATCTGTTTTCAGCTGTTTTCATTTGACGTTCGTAAACGTTCAATTTCAACTTATCTGCATCTTCTCTGTGACATACCTGACACGCATTTGATACATTATTTAAAGGCGATTGTATGTGGTGATCTGTAAATTTTTGTCCCCCTTCACTTTTATATGGCATATGGCAATCTGCACAAGACACACCTCTATCTGCATGCACTCCCGTTACATAAGTTTCATAACCTGGGTGCTGTGCTTTCAACATTGGTGCGCGACTAAGTTTATGAGTCCAATCTTTAAAACCTATAGAATCATAATATCTCTCCATTGCCTCCACTGTCATCCCATTATCCCAAGGGAATTTTAAATATGGAACACCTTCTTTACCAGGTAAATCTTTATCAAAATAATATTCAACATGACATTGTGCACATACTAAAGAGCGCATTTCTTGATGCGTTGCATTATTAATATCTTTTCCCATTGCATCAAAAGCCTCTACAAGTGCCGGACGCGTTATTGTCAATTTCATCGTTTCAGAGTCATGACAATCAGCACAACCAATAGGATTTACAATTTCTTCTCCTTTGTCTGCCCATTTACCAGCATAAAATTCAGCCACACCCTTTTCATTCATTAATCGAGGAACATCTGGCCCTTTACAGGTCCAACATGTTGCTGGCATCGGACCATCTCCTTTACCTTTTGGCCCACCTGTTCTCAATATATTTTGGATATCTTCAATAGCATGTTGATGTCCTCTCCCCTGATTATAGTCTTTAGAAAAACCATAACCAGCCCAAAGCACAACCAAGTTCGTATCTTCTTCAAGCATATCTCGCATTGCAGATCCACCTTGATAAGACACAAAGCTAGTATCTGCCGTTTGCAAAAACGACTGATATTCTGCAGGATAATTTTTTCCCCATTCTGAATTTCGAGGCTCATTTTCGCCAATATCCACTTGAGGAACATATTTATATTTAGCCTCATTTTTCCTATTAACAATACTGGATGCTAATAGCCCTAGTAGAAATACTACTACTACTGTAACAATAAATAAAACCCTATTTTTCATGTCTCGAAGAATTACTATTTTAAAAAATCTACTTGGTTTCCATTTCATCCTGTAACCACAGAGGAATCACTGCCTCTTCTGTGTCTGTAGGAATTGGTGCAATATTATTTTTGATCGTTGAAATACCATGAACTGTACCATGAGGCACCTCTTGATGACATGTCCAACATTTTCTATCTGTTCTATTCTGTACATGGTCTGCAATATACCCCTCGTACTTAGTTTGCGTAACTTGCTGTACATGACAGCGGATACAGTTATTTTGAACCACTTCTTGAGACTCCTCTCGCATAAACATAACTTCAGGTTCTGCTCTAAGTGTAAAAACAGAAGCATGAAACAATCCATCTTTAGCTTTAAAATAATATTTATTGAGAACATTATTGTGAGGTACGTGGCAATCGTTACAAGAAGCCCACTCCCTGTGAGAGCTATGCATCCAACTATTGTATACAGGCGTCATAACATGGCAATTTACACACGCCAAAGGATCATCGGACATATAAGATACTAGTTCCGCTTCTTTTGCCATAAATAAACCCAAACCTGTAATTACAGCAATTAAAAACACAGCGATCGTTCGCCATCTAGATTTTCTGTTTGGTAATATGTTTTTTCGGAGATTCACTAGTTATAAATTATCAAGTTTATTAATCAGAACTCAAAAATTAAATTTAACATCCAACTGTTAAACAAAAGTCATCAATAATATTCTAATACATGCTGACAAATGTCATATTAGAAGATTGATTTTTATCGTATTATAATATGACTACATCATTTTATAAACTCATGTTTTTAAAGCATAGAAAAAACAATTATACGCTCAACATAATATTCGATATATACTCACTACTTAAAAGAACCTCCTTTTTTTACTGAAGAACTTTTTACCCGTAAAGCATTCATGCCTAACTTATTATAAATATAATTAATAAAAACACACAAGACAAAGAAATTTTTCTCAACAGTAATTTATATGAAAATAATAGTTACTGATACGATAATATATACATTCCATAAAATGGAAACACTTTTTGGAGGCTATTCCTTCAAATTATAATTAACAGGAAACTAAAACATATCAAGAAAGAAAAAACCTCGAAAGATACTTAAATAAGTAAACTTCGAGGTTTTGTGTAAAATATTACTAGAGTCTTAAAGATCTATCCGCATTTAGAAGAACCACAATCTTTACATGTTAAGCATCCTTCTTGGTACACTAAATTACTTCCTTCGCAATTGCTACACTTCTGCCCTTTTGCTGCTGTTCCATCAACTACAAAACGCTTTAAAGCTCTTGCTACACCATTTTTCCATGTGTTTATAGATTCAGAATCCAATTGTAAGCTATTAATTAAGTTTACAACTCTATCTATTTCCATTCCATGGCGAAGTGTACTAGAAATTAATTTAGCATAATTCCAGAATTCAGGATTAAATTTATGCGACAACCCTTCAATTGTAGTTTTATATCCTCTCTTATTCTGATATTGAAAATCGTAACGCGAAGTTCCGTCTTCATTTCTATTTTTTATAATTACACCATCTTCAACCCAACGCGGAATTAATATTCCATCTTCATCATCTGCAAGACCCGTAAATATCTCATAAGGCATTCCATCGATTAAACCGATAAAAGCGATCCACTTCTCCTTACTATTCTGAAAACGTACTACATCCGCTTGTAAAACTTGAGGACGTTTTGTTGTTAGTTCTTTCTTTTCTGAAGTTTCTTCCTCTTTCTTTTCATCATTAGAGATTAAAACGCCACTACGAGAACCGTCACGATATACTGTAACCCCTTTACATCCTACTTTCCATGCTTCTAAGTACAGTTGTCCTACTAATTCTTCTGTAGCATCATTCGGCAAGTTGATTGTCACACTAATAGAGTGATCGATCCATTTTTGCACAGCCCCTTGTAATTGTACTTTACTCATCCAATCTACGTCATTGGAAGTTGCTTTATAGTAAGGTGATTTTTTTATTAACTCGTCTATTTCTTGCTGACTATAATTTTTTGTAGTGTCAATACCTTGAACGGTCATCCATTCTTTAAAACGGTGATGAAAAACTACATATTCTTCCCAAGCATCTCCTAGTTCATCCGTAAAATCAACACGCACATTTTTATCATTAGGATTTACTTTTCTTCTTCTTTTATATACAGGAAGGAAAACAGGTTCGATTCCAGAAGTTGTTTGCGTCATCAAACTAGTAGTTCCAGTTGGAGCAATCGTTAGCAACGCTATATTTCTACGTCCGTATTCTAGCATTTCGTAATACAACTTATCGTCTGCTTCTTTTAAACGAAGGATAAAAGGATTGTCTTTTTCTCTGTCTGCATCAAAAATGCTAAAAGCACCACGCTCTTTTGCCATTTCTACAGATGCACGATACGCTGATAAAGCTATTGTTTTATGCACTTCGATAGAAAATTCATTTGCTTTTTCTGTTCCATATCTAAAACCAAGTGCTGCCAACATATCCCCTTCAGCAGTAATCCCAACTCCTGTTCTTCTTCCTTCGTAAGCTTTTTTACGGATATTAAGCCATAAGTTTTTTTCTACCAATTTAACCTCATCACTCTCTGGATCAGCTTCAATTTTAGCTAAAATATTATCGATCTTTTCTAACTCCAAATCAATAATATCATCCATTATACGCTGTGCATAAGCAACATGTTTTTTAAATAATTCGAAGTTAAAACTTGCCTTATCTGTAAAAGGATTCTCTACGTAAGAATATAAGTTGATCGCCAAAAGACGACAAGAGTCATAAGGACAAAGAGGAATCTCACCACATGGATTTGTAGAAACAGTTTTATACCCTAAATCTGCATAACAATCTGGCACAGACTCTCTAGAAATAGTGTCCCAGAATAAAATTCCTGGCTCCGCAGATTTCCATGCATTGTGTACTATTTTGCTCCAAAGTTTAGAAGCTTCAATCTCCTTTGTTACTTTAGGATTTTCACTCTGTACTGGATATTTCTGTGTGTAAATAGATTCTGCCTCTACAGATTTCATAAAATCATCATCTATTCTTACGGAAACATTCGCTCCAGTAACTTTACCTTGCTCCATTTTAGCATCTATAAAATCTTCGGCATCTGGATGGTTTATAGAAACAGAAAGCATCAAAGCTCCTCGACGACCATCTTGAGCTACCTCTCTTGTAGAATTAGAATAACGCTCCATAAAAGGTACTATTCCAGTAGATGTTAATGCAGAATTTTTAACATCAGAACCCTTTGGACGGATATGAGATAAATCGTGACCTACTCCTCCTCGGCGCTTCATCAATTGCACCTGTTCTTGGTCTATTTTCATAACTCCTCCATAAGAATCCGAATTCCCTTCATTACCAATTACAAAACAATTTGATAAAGAACCTACTTGGTATGGATTCCCAATTCCAGCCATCGGACTTCCCTGAGGAACGATATATTTAAAATCTTTGATTAAATCAAAAACCTCCTCTTCTGTCAAAGAGTTTGGATATTTCTTCTCTATTCTCGCAATCTCCTTTGCAATTCTCGCATGCATATCATTTGGAGTAGACTCATAGATATTCCCTTGCGAGTCTTTTAAGGCATATTTATTAACCCAAACTGTAGCCGCTAAGTCATCCCCTTTAAAATACTCCAAGGACGCTTTAATTGCCTCTTCTTGAGTATATGTCTTTTTTACGTTAGAAGTTTCGATTTTCTGCATTTTTTTTGATGATTTAATATGGATAAGTAATGGCGCAAAGCTAACCAAAATTAAAATATAAATTAAAATTATTTTTAAAAAGTGAACAAGAAATAAACGATAAACGATTGATTGTTAGTTGCTTAATAAATTACTAACAACAAAAAGTTCACAACTTATGATCTTTTAACAAGAATAATCCTGAAAAAGTAAGTTGTTTTTATTAATTTATTGGAGGTCTTTTCTGAATAAGAATTTTTTAAACTTTTGTAGTAAAAATTATTGATTTCTGATGGATTTTGCCATTAAAAACAAAACACAATATAAAGCTAAATAGATCTCAATACTTGCCGAACAAAAACTATAGATACGGATTTATAAATTTTTCATGCGAAATAAAACTTTCACAATAAATGTCTATTAGTTTTCAAATGAATTAAAAACTAAATACATCCTGAAACTACTTCAGCAACAAATAAAGATATCCGACTAAATATTAATATTCAAAAGTTCCGTATTCACTAGTAATTGTAAGTTTTTTACTTTCTGATGCTTCAACGCGACCAATAATCTGAGCATCTACATTGAAAGATTTTGAAACTTCTATAATATCTTGAGCAACACGCTCATCTAGATAAAGTTCCATACGGTGCCCACAATTAAACACTTGATACATTTCCTTCCATGAAGTTTTAGACTGTTCTTGTATCAATTTAAAAAGTGGTGGCACTTCAAATAAATTATCTTTTACTACATGAACATTATCTACAAAGTGAAGTACTTTTGTTTGCGCACCTCCACTACAATGAACCATTCCGTTTATCTCTTCTGAAGAATATTTTGAAAGTAACTTCTGAATAATCGGCGCATAGGTTCTTGTTGGAGAAAGCACCAACTTCCCAGCATCGATTGGAGAATTTTCCACTGCATCAGTTAACTTTACATTTCCAGAATATACCAAATCTGAAGGTACCGCATGATCAAAACTCTCAGGGAATTTTTCAGCTAAATACTTTTCGAAAACGTCATGACGTGCAGAAGTAAGTCCGTTACTCCCCATTCCTCCGTTATATTCGGTCTCGTAAGTTGCTTGACCAAAAGAAGCCAAACCAACAATTACATTTCCTGGTTTTATATTTGCATTATCAATAACATCGCTACGCTTCATACGAGCAGTTACAGTAGAATCTACAATAATGGTACGCACTAAATCTCCAACATCGGCAGTTTCACCTCCTGTAGAATGAATTTCTACACCAAACTTTTTAAGCTCAGCAATCAATTCTTCAGTTCCATTAATAATTGCTGAAATTACTTCTCCAGGAATTACGTTTTTATTTCTTCCGATAGTAGATGAAAGCATAATATTTTGAGTTGCTCCCACACAAAGAAGATCATCTAAATTCATTATCAATGCATCTTGAGCAATCCCTTTCCACACGGAAACATCTCCAGTTTCCTTCCAATACATATATGCTAAAGACGATTTTGTACCAGCTCCATCAGCATGCATTATTATACAGTGATCCTCGCTCCCAGTAAGATGATCGGGTACGATTTTACAAAAGGCTTTTGGAAACAATCCTTTATCTACATTTTTTATAGCGTTATGAACATCTTCTTTTGATGCCGAAACACCTCTTTGTGCATACCTTTTGCTTATCTCTGAACTCATGTACCAATGTTTTGTGCAAAAATAGCCATAAATAAAAAGCACACAAACAAAAGTTGTATGCTTATTTCTTAGAATATTAATTTTAGTTATTTTACAAAAGCTAAGCGCCTCTTATTTAGTAAAAAGTAACTCTCTATATTTTGTGAGCGGCCAGATATTATCATCTACTAAAAGCTCTAACTTATCACAATGGTAACGGATTTGCTCAAAATAAGGCAACACCTTATTACAATACGCTTCTGCTTTTAACTGCGCTTTTTCTAATTTATTAGCACTCTTACGCTCTTCGATCATAAATTTTACTTTCGAATTTATTTCAGAAATATGATTCGAAATCTCTTCAATAAGATCTATTTGCTCAGGCGCAAGCTTTTTAAAGTCACTTCCAAAGACTTCTTTTAGTCCTTTTACATTCTGAATTAATGTATTTTGATATTTAATAGCTGTTGGAATTACATGATTTCTTGCAATATCTCCCAATACACGCCCTTCTATTTGGATTTTGTGTGCATATTCCTCTAATTCTATCTCTTGGCGAGCTATTATTTCCACAGAGTTCATCACTCCCATTTCTTCATAAAGATCGATTGCCTTTTTTGAAACGACAGCTTTTAATGCCTGAGGCGTATTCTTACTATTACTAAGTCCGCGTTTCTCAGCCTCCTTTTCCCATGCCAAGCTATATCCATCTCCCTCAAAACGAATCTTTTTTGAAGCTTTAATATATTCTCTCAATACATTAAAAATAGCTTCATCCTTTTTAAGGTTCTTCTTTTCTATCAACTCATCAACTTCATTTTTAAATTCTTTTAACTGCTTAGCAACAATTGTATTTAAAACAGTCATTGGCTTAGCGCAATTCGATTTAGAACCTACAGCTCTAAATTCAAATTTATTCCCCGTGAAAGCAAAAGAAGAAGTTCTATTTCTATCTGTATTATCTAAAAGTATCTCTGGAATTTTCCCTACTACATTTAACTTTAAATCTGTTTTTTCTTGAGGAGAAAGTTTCCCTTTAGAAACGTCTTCTAACTCATCTAAAACCTTCGTTAATTGTGAACCAATAAAAACTGAAATCACAGATGGAGGTGCCTCGCCAGCCCCCAAACGATGATCGTTAGTGGCAGAGGCAACAGAAGCACGAATGAGGTCTTCATTATCATGCACCGCCTTAATTGTATTTATAAAAAAGGTTAAAAACTGAAGGTTCTTTGTTGGTGTAGTTCCTGGACTTAAAAGATTAGTTCCATTATTTGTTGCTAAAGACCAGTTATTATGCTTTCCAGAGCCATTTACACCTACAAAAGGTTTTTCATGGAAAAGGACTTTAAAATTATGTTTATCAGCAGTTTTATCCATCAAATCCATTAATAATGAATTATGATCTACCGCTAAATTAGCCTCTTCAAAAAGCGGCGCTAATTCGAATTGATTTGGAGCAACTTCATTATGACGCGTTTTTACTGGGATTCCCAATTTCACACAATCATTTTCCAATTCTCTCATAAAATTAAGAACCCTATCTGGAATAGAGCCAAAATAATGATCGTCTAACTGTTGTCCTTTTGCTGGCGAATGACCTAAAAGAGTCCTTCCTGCCAAAACAATATCTGGTCGAGAATATGCCAATGCCTTATCGATTAAGAAATACTCCTGCTCCCAACCCAAAGTAGCATTCACTTTAGAGACACTTTTATCAAAATAACGAGCTACTTCTGTAGCAGCATTATCTACTGCTTGCAAAGCCCTTAAAAGTGGCGCTTTATTATCTAAAGCTTCCCCTGTATACGACACAAAAACAGTAGGAATACACAAAGTTGTACCATAAACAAAGGCTGGAGATGTTGGATCCCAAGCGGTATATCCTCGAGCTTCAAAGGTATTTCTAATCCCCCCATGAGGAAAACTAGAGGCATCTGGTTCCTGCTGTACTAATTGGTGTCCACCAAATTTCTCTACAGCTTGAGAATTATTTATAGGTTCAAAGAAAGAATCGTGCTTTTCTGCTGTTGCTCCAGTTAATGGCTGAAACCAATGTGTATAATGAGTAGCTCCTTTGGTAATTGCCCAATTTTTCATTGCAGAAGCAATTTCATCAGCCAATTTCCTGTCAATCTTCATTCCGCCCTCTATTGCAGACATCACGCTTTTAAATGCCTCATTAGACATTACTTGCCTCATGACCAATTCATTAAAAACGTTCGCTCCAAAAATCTCAGAACGTTTTCCTGTTACATCAATAGGCAATGGTTTCCTATCAAATGTTTTATTAACTGCCTTAAACCTAATTGTTGACATATAGTATCGTTATAAAAAAGTTGATTTTAAATCCTAAATGTTTTATTAATAACAAAAAAAATAATTCCGCTTCAATATAAATATCTCTACGTAAAAAATATATTAAATTATCATTAACAAATTTCGGTAAATTTACATAAAAAAGAAAATACCCCCTCTAAAAATAGGGCATTAATAAAAATAACAAACTTTTATCAAAAACACCCCTTCCTTTTTCGGTATACGAAACAAAATATCATATTTTTGTCTACGAGTAAAGTTCAATTAAAAATTATTATACACAATGAGCAAGGCTAAACTTGAATACATTTGGTTAGATGGATATTTTCCAACCCAAAACATGAGAAGTAAAACTAAAATAGAAGATGATTTCAGTGGAAAACTTGAAGATTGCCCAATATGGTCTTTCGATGGTTCATCTACAAAACAAGCTCAGGCTGGAAAAGGTTCTGATTGCTTATTGAAGCCAGTAGCTATTTTTCCAGATCCAGCAAGAAAAAACGGATACCTAGTAATGGCAGAAGTTTTTAATGCAGATGGAACTCCACATGAAACAAATTCTAGAGCCACTATCGATGATGAGAATGATGATTTCTGGTTTGGTTTTGAACAAGAGTATTTCATAATGGATGCTAAAACACAACTTCCTTTAGGATTCCCTGTTGGAGGTTACCCTGGTCCTCAAGGATTATACTACTGTTCTGTTGGTGGTTTAAACACACACGGAAGAAGAATTGTTGAAAAACACGCTGATCTTTGTATCGAAGCTGGATTAAACTTCGAAGGGATTAACCAAGAGGTTGCTTGTGGACAGTGGGAATTCCAAATTTTCGCCAAAGGAGGAAAAAGAGCTGGAGACGAAATCTGGATCTCTCGTTACCTATTAGATAGATTATGTGAAGAATATGGTTACTATATTGAGTACCACCCTAAACCTGTAAAAGGTGACTGGAATGGTTCTGGTATGCACGCTAACTTCTCTAACTCTTTATTAAGAACTTGTGGTTCTAAAGAAGTTTACGAAAAAGTTTGTGAAGCTTTTAGACCTGTTACTAAAGAGCACATCGCTGTTTACGGAGAGTTTAATGACGAACGTTTAACAGGAGATCACGAAACTGCTGCTATTACTGACTTTAGCTATGGAGTTTCTGATAGAGGCGCTTCAATCCGTATTCCTATTATCACTGTAGAGAAAGGATACAAAGGATGGTTAGAAGATAGACGTCCTGCTTCAAATGCAGATCCATACAAAGTGGCTGCAAGAATTATCAAAACAGTTAAAACTGTTGAAGCTTAATCTAGCTTTAAAAGTTTACAACATAAAAAAATGCTGTCTTATTATGGACAGCATTTTTTGTTTTATATAGCGATAAGTTCAACTTCTTTTAAGATAACGTAGTCCAAACAAAGCCTCCATACAGTCCTAATAATATAATTCCATCACGCCACCCTAATCGGAGTCCTCTAGGAATAAAAACTAACGGGAGTATTATAAACGAGATACCAAGCATCCAATAAATATCATTATTTAATAATCCATGATCATTGATTACAATAGGTTTAATCATAGCTGTAATTCCTAAAACAGCCAAAATATTAAACACATTAGAACCTATAAGATTCCCTAAAGAAATAGCTTTTTCCTTTTTCATAACAGCAATAATGGACGCCGCCAGTTCAGGCACACTTGTTCCTATTGAAATTACAGTAACTGCAATAACCCTTCTACTTACTCCGTAATGTTCTGCCATTCCTACAGCTCCTTTTATCAATAACTCAGAACCTCCCCAAAGCGATACCCCTCCTAAGATCAAAAACAAAACTATTTTAAATGTTGAAAGCTGCTCTTGGTTTTCTTCTAAAGACTCATCTACAACAGCCGGTTTCTGAACCCTTAAAAGATAAACTAAAAAGACAATAAGAAAACTAAATAAAATCACCCCCTCATAGCGCTGCAAAGTGTGATCTGAATACACAAATCCAAATAACATTAACGAAGCCAACATCATAATTGGCCAATCTGTTTTATAAAAACTTCGCTCTACTTCTATCTTCGATAAAATAATAGTTATACCAAGTACCAATCCTATATTAGCAACATTAGAACCTATAACATTCCCCATTGCTAAGTCTGGAAAACCATCTAAAGCCGATTTTACACTTACTATGAGCTCTGGTGCAGAGGTAGCAAAAGAAACTACCGTCATCCCGATAACAATTTTTGGAATATTAAGTCGTAATGACAAACCTACAGCAGATTTTAACAACCAATTACCTCCTAAAATAAGTAAAGCTAATCCGCTTAAAATAAAAACTAAATTCATAAAAGTGATTTATGCGAAGATATATAATTCTAGACGCAAGAAATAGGAGTTAATAGAATTTTGGAAAGTAAATAACAGCATAAAACTACAAAATTAGTTAACTAACTATAAAATTAGTTGCATAACTAAAAAAATAGTTTTATGTTTGAATCTAATTAAGAACTAAACACTTATGCAAAAGCTAACAAATAAGGAAGAAGAGATCATGAAAATTCTGTGGAAGCTTGAAAAAGCTTTTGTAAAAGAAGTTCAAGCTGAGATAAAGGAAGACAAACCTCATTACAATACACTCTCTACCATAGTTAGAAACTTGGAAGATAAAGGATATGTAGCTCACAATGCCTTTGGAAATACGCACCAATACTATCCTATTATAAAAAAGGAAACTTACAGAAAGCAGTTTGTTTCTTCTGCTATTGAAGATTATTTTAACAATTCTTATAAGAGCCTGGTTTCTTTTTTTGCTGATGAAAAGAAAATTAGCATTACTGAACTGAAAGAAATTATTAATCAAATTGAAAATAAACAGTAATGGAAGCTTTTCTAACATACAACATCAAAGTAGCCATAGTATTAATCTTATTTTGGGGATTATATAATGCGTTTCTTAAGAGAGAGACTTTCTTTCAAGGTAACAGATGGTTTTTAAGCATCGGGTTATTTACTTCGGTTATATTACCTGTTATTTCTTTTAAAACAATAAGAATAATAGATATCCCAGCCAGATCAACAAATGAAATATCTTTACTAGCAAATAAGATTCCTGAAAGTATTTCTATCTACGAATACGGAATAAATATCCTATCCTATATTTATATTATAGGTGTAATTTTCTTTTTACTAAAGTTTATAATACAACTACTATCTTTATACAATTTTATCCGAAAGGAGAATAAACAAAAGGAAAATCGCAATATAATCTTAACAGAGAAAAATATAAGTCCATTTTCATTCTTTAATTATATTGTTTACAATCCTAATCTATATAAAGACGAGGAGTTAAAAACAATTTTAGCTCACGAGAAAATTCATGTAAAACAACACCATTCTTTAGATGTTATACTTATACATCTATACACTATAGTTTTTTGGATAAATCCGTTTGCATGGATTTACAAAAAGCAACTTACCCAGAACCTTGAGTATATAGCAGATGAAGAAACCACTGCTGCTACTAGAGAAATTAAAGATTATCAATATTTACTATTGAAGCAAATAAACGGAATGCAATATTCCATCATCAATCCATTTTATAATTCATTAATCAAAAAACGAATCGTTATGTTACAAAAACAAAAATCAAACAAGATTAGTTTAATTAAGTTCGTAGCAATATTACCGCTGCTGGCTGGTTTTATGCTCCTTTTCAGTTTTAAAACAGTTACTGAGTTTAATTATTTAAATGAAGAAGAGTCTAGTAAACAACTAATTACAGAGCACACTATAAGCAACCAATTAGGCGACCCTATTTATGTTGTAGACGGGAAAATAATGCCCAAGGATTTTGATGTAAAATCTATAGATCCTAAAGACATACACAGCATGAATGTAATTAAAGGAGAAAATGCTATAAAAAAATATGGTGAAAAAGCTAAGAATGGGGCTATTGAGATTTTCTTAAAAGTTAGCAATCAACTTAATTTAAATAATGACTCCAATATAAATAATGCCCACACACATTCATCCAAGATTTATCAAAAAGAAGATCCACTTTACGTCGTTGATGGTAAAGTAGTAGATAAAGACTCTTTTAAGTTCCTAGAACCAGACAATATTGCTAAAGTTTATGTCTTAAAAGACGAAAAGGCAGTTAATAAATACGGTGATCAAGGAAAAAATGGAGTTATAGAAATTATATTAAAAAGTGAAGGCGAAAAAAATAAAAATAGTGATAGCGATATTATAATTAGGGAAACCGCAAAAGCCAAGACTGCTACTTTAAATAATAAAATTACATCAGAGCAATTAATTTTGGTAAATGGTAAAGAAGTTAGCCATGAGGATTATAAAAAAATAAATCCTGATGAAATTGATACTATCAATATATTTAAAACCGATGCAGCTGTTAAAAAATATGGAGATAAAGGTAAAAACGGTGTCATTATGATTTATACTAAATCAAACAAAGAGTAATCAAAATTATATATCCAATTTATTAGAGGCTGTTTTTTCACAGCCTCTTTTTTATTTCGGGTAAGGATTGTAGCGGCTAGCTTTTGGTAAACTTTTATTTATGGTTTACCAAAACTAATAGCGAAAAGCCTGATTGCGGAGCTTTTTAGCTACGCAAACCCGCCAAAAGAGATAAATAACTATAAATCTGATAATTATCTGTATATTTTTTACCTTTACGGGAAAACAACTATATGAAGAAAGCATTTTTTAAATTGCTAGCAAAAATCAACAAAGCAATTTTACCATCTTTTACCAAAAAGGAGCTCGATCTAGCTAAGGCGAGTAAATTACAATTGGCAATTATTGGCTGGCGCGCCTATGTTACCAAAAACGCATTAGATTAATAGGTAATAACAGATTGTATATTATAATTCTCCATTTTTTTTCTTGCTTCTAAGAAAGATAATTCCATCAAAAAATTACATTGCATTACCTCTCCCCCAAGCTTTTCTACCAACTTGCAAACAGCATTTGCCGTTCCACCTGTAGCAAGAACATCATCGTGAATTACAACTTTATCGCCTTTTTTTATAGCATCTGTATGAATCTCTAAGGTGTCTTCACCATATTCCAAAGCATAGGTTTGCGAAGTAGTTTGTGCAGGCAATTTATTTGGTTTTCGCACAGGTATAAAAGCACAGTTAAGCTTTTGCGCTAATAATGTACCGAAAAAAAAGCCTCTACTCTCAATTCCTACAATTGCATCTACTTGCTGATCTCCTATTTTTTCTAATAACTTCTCTACTGCATGCGCTGTAGCTTCTGGATTTGATAATAATGGAGTTATATCTTTAAAAAGAATTCCTGGTTTAGGAAAATCTTGGATATCGCGGATGTATTCTGTGAGCTGCATATTCACTATTTAAATGATCCTACAAAATTAAGTATTTAAAGTTGAATATCTACATCAAGAGTAATCCCTAATACCAATTAAACCTATTCCACATTATAATCAATTATCATAACAATTATCACCTAGATATAGTCTTCTGACACATTGGTATCGAAAAAAATTCTTTAATGATAATTATTTTTTTATTAAATTTATAAAATATTCGTTACAAACAAATAGGTTTCCCACTTAATGAATCTATATTAAAACAACAACTAACAAATATTTAAAAAAGATGAAAAAACTTATTGCAGAATTTATTGGTACATTATGGCTTGTTCTTGGTGGTTGCGGTAGTGCAGTTCTTGCAGCTGGATACCCAGAATTAGGTATCGGATTTGCAGGTGTAGCGCTAGCTTTCGGTTTAACTGTATTAACTATGGTTTATGCTATAGGCCACATTTCTGGCTGTCATTTAAATCCAGCTGTATCCATTGGTTTATGGGTAGGTGGTAGATTTGATGGAAAAGAACTACTTCCATATATTATCTCTCAAGTATTAGGAGGTATTGTTGGAGCGGGAATATTATATTTAATTGTAACAGGAAAAGACGGAGCTACAATTGGTAGTTTTGCTGCTAATGGTTATGGAGAACATTCTCCAGACGGCTATAACATGATGTCTGCATTGATTACAGAAATCGTTATGACGTTTATGTTCCTTATCATTATCCTTGGAGCAACACATGAAAATGCTCCAAAAGGATTTGCTGGAATTGCTATCGGATTAGGATTAACTCTTATTCACTTAATCAGTATTCCTGTAACTAACACCTCTGTAAATCCTGCTCGTAGTACTAGTCAAGCACTATTTGTAGGTGATTGGGCTCTTGGAGAACTTTGGTTGTTTTGGGTGGCTCCCATTATCGGTGCTGCACTAGCTGGAATCGTTTATAAGATTATGGCTCCAAATACCGCTAAATAACAAAAGAATTGATGCTATCATAAAAAAGCTCCTTTATTAAAAAGGGGCTTTTTATGTAGTATCGAAGAAATTTAGTAAATTCACATAAGCAACACTTCCCCCCTTACAGCAATATATCCTTATTTAAAAAATTAATAAATATGAAAAAGTATTTACTAGCACTATGCACACTTTGCATTTGCATTGGCTACAGTCAGGACAAAGAACCTGTGATCGATTCTGTTGCCATCAATATCTTAGATAAAATGGGAGCATATATCGGCACTTTAGATGCTTGCTCTTTTATTTTGGAGAGATCTCTTGACCACGAAGGAACTTATGGCCTAGAAAAAAACTTCTATACAGATGATGTTACTATGATTGGACCAGATAAAATGCTTGTCCAAACAAGAGGTACACTTCACAATAAAGATTTCTACTACAACGGCAAAAAGTTTGTTTACTATTCTTTGGATGAAAACAATTATTCTGTTTTAGATGCACCAGATAACATTATAAAAGTGATTGATGGCTTTAATAAAAAATTTGGAATTAGATTTCCTGCTGCTGATTTGTTTTACCCAAGCTTGACAGATGATATGATTGAAAACTTCAGCGATATAGTTTATTTAGGAAATGATATTATTGATGATAAGGAATGTTATCATATTATAGCTTCAAATGATAAAATGAATGTTCAATTATGGATAGAAAATGACGAGAGCACACTTCCGATAAGAATGGTTATTATTCATAAAGAAAAGGAACACAATCAATACCAAGTTACTTTTAAAACTTGGAAAATTAATCCAGAGGTAGATAGCGCTATTTTTAACTTCTCTCCACCTGAAGATTCTAGAAACATTGATATTATGGCTCAGGCTGAATAAATCATTTTTCATAACAATATAAAAGTTATAACACATGAAAATTCAAATCACACATATAGCAAACTATAGCAAGCTTCTACTTTTTGCTTTTTTATTAATTGTACCGATTACGATGGAAGCGCAAAGGTTTAGCCATGGAGCTAGCCGTTCTAGAGTATCGCGACCTTCCACAGGAAGATCTATAAATGGAGGTTTTCACCAACAGTCTAGCCGACCAAGCTACAGCAGACCTACTACCAGACCATCCACAAGACCGACTACAACGAGGCCGACGACGAGACCAACAACAACAAGACCTAACACATCTTCTCGCCCATCCACAAGGCCAACTACAACGAATAGACCTACAACAACAAATAGGCCTAACAATAATTCTAGACCGAATCATAATGGAAATTTATCAAATTCTAACGTTGTAAACAGACCACATAATAACAATGTAAATATTAATGTAAATCATAATAATAATATTCACATTAATAACCGTCATACTGTAGTTAGACCTAGTCCAAGACCATATCACAGACCACCGTATGTGTATGGAGGTTTTCATTATTATGCATACCACCCATATTACTATCATCCATTTAGACCTTTTTATTGGGGACCTATCTGGCATCCATGGGGGTATTTCGTAGCTTCTTTAGCTACAACTGCGATTATTATTTCAGTTGAAAACCAACAATATCACTACGATCAAGGTAATTACTATGTTGAAGAAAAAGATGGATATACTGTAGTACAGGCTCCCGTTGGAGCAACTATAAAAGTCCTCCCAGACGGATATGAAACCGTAAGCACTGGAGACACTACTAACAATTATTATTACGGTGGTGCTTATTACGAAAAAGATAGCGATGGCTATACTGTAGTTCCTCCTACCGCTGGAACTGTAGTAGAAAATTTACCTGAAGGTGCTGAAGAAGTACGAATTGGTGATCAAACCTATGTAAAATATGGAGAAACTTACTATCAACCTGTAAAAGTAGATGGTAAAGATCAATATGAAGTTGCAGAAGTTAAAGAAGAATAATCTTAATGATTTACTTATTTTTATAGCCTCGTAGTATTAATTACGAGGCTATATCTTTTTATATTATGAACTGGATTCTTTTAATTATAGCCGGACTTTTTGAAGTTGGTTTCGCTACATGTTTAGGCAAAGCAAAACACAGCTCAGGCTCCGAAGCTAACTATTGGTATATCGGATTTATTGTTTGTCTAACGATAAGCATGTTGCTATTAATGAAAGCTACTGAAACACTCCCCATAGGAACAGCATACGCAGTTTGGACAGGAATTGGAGCTGTTGGAACTGTATTGGCTGGTATTTTTCTTTTTAATGAGCCTGTAGATTTTTGGCGTTTATTTTTTATCTCTACTTTGATTATTTCTTTGGTTGGATTAAAATTTGTTTCGCATTAAACTTCCATTTTTGTAACTTCGGATAAAGTAAATCAACCATCTATGAAAATTCAGAAACTACTACTAATACTCATCGCTATTGCGACATTTACAATCACAAGCTGTAACTCATCATCAAATAAAGGAATGATAACACATACGGTATTTTTTAAATTAAAACACCCAAAAGGATCGGAGGCTGAAAAACTATTTATTGAGAAGGCAGTCGCCCTTAAGTCTATTTCGACAGTTAAGAATATGACTAGTGTAAAGGAAATAGGAAAGAAGAATGATTATGAATGGGGACTTACTATGCAATTTAAAAATCAAGAAGATTACGATACTTACAGCAACCATCCAGACCATGTTGCTTTTGTTGAAAATGTTTGGAAAAAGGAGGTAATCGATTTTATGGAAATTGATTATGTAAATAATTAATAAACACTATTTTACCCATAAAAGAAAACCGCTGAATTTTAAAAATTCAGCGGTTTTCTTTTATCATTTATATCAGAGAGATTAACTTACAGGCTTCCCGTATAAATCGAAATCTCCAGCTTCTTCTACTAAAATATCTACATATTCTCCCGTCTTAAGATAATATTTAGAGGCATCTACTAATACTTCATTATCTACATCTGGAGAATCAAATTCTGTACGTCCTACAAAATGATTACCCTCTTTACGATCGATCACACATCGGAATGTTTGTCCCACTTTTTCTTGGTTTAATTCCCATGAAATTTGCGATTGAACATCCATAATTTCTGACGCTCTTTGTTGTTTTACCTCTTCTGGAACATCATCTTCTAAGTTGTAAGCATGCGTATTCTCTTCGTGACTATATGTAAAACACCCTAAACGCTCAAAACGCATTTCTTGAACCCAACTCTTTAATGTTTGAAAATCTTCTTCTGTTTCTCCAGGATACCCAACAATCAAAGTAGTTCTAATAGCCATTTCTGGAACCGCTTCTCTAAAATCTTGTAGCAACTTAGTGGTCTTTTCTTTTGTAGTTCCACGTCGCATAGATTTCAAAATAGGATCCGCGATGTGTTGTAATGGAATATCTATGTAATTACAAACGTTAGGCTCATTTTTCATTACTTCTAAAACATCCATTGGAAAACCAGTTGGAAACGCATAATGTAAACGAATCCATTCAATTCCGTCTACTTTAACAAGCTCTTTCAATAAATCTGCTAAAGCACGCTTTTTATAAATATCTAAACCGTAATATGTTAAGTCTTGAGCTATAAGAACCAACTCTTTAACTCCATTTGCAGCTAAACCTGTCGCTTCTTTTACCAAATCTTCAATTGGAGTACTTTTATGTTTCCCACGCATTAATGGAATGGCACAAAAGCTACATGGTCTATCACATCCTTCAGCAATCTTTAAATATGCATAGTTTTTTGGAGTGGTTGTTAATCGTTCTCCAATCAACTCATGCTTATAATCTGCACCAAGCGCCTTTAATAATCCTGGCAATTCTGTAGTCCCAAAATACTGATCAACATCTGGAATCTCTTTTTCTAAATCTGGCTTGTAACGTTCACTTAAACACCCTGTCACAAATACTTTATCTACATCTCCCTGCTCTTTCTTTTCTAGAAACTCAAGAATTGTATTTACACTTTCTTCCTTTGCATTATTTATAAATCCACAGGTATTTATAACAACGATATTGCCTTCTTCTTCATGAACAACATCTTTTCCTCCAGCCTTAAGTTGTCCCATAAGTACTTCACTATCGTACACATTTTTAGAACACCCTAAGGTAACTACATTAATTTTATTCTTCTTTAATGATTTTGTTCTCATGACAATCTATTTATTATTTCCAGGAAGACCTTATTGTTATAAATCGAATTATAACACTATAAATATCACCCTATAAAATGCTTATTTTGAAACAGTGGGCAAAATTACGACTTGGAAGCGTATAAAACGAAGATTTATAAGATTAAATCTCAACTTACCCTAAAACTTGTTGTAAATATGGAATTAGTGTTGGCTCATAATAGCGAAGTGCAGAAAGTAATACCACGCATATTACTAGAAAATACCAGTTATACTTTTCATTTTTTACGATCCAAAAGCCAATAGCCGCAATAATTCCCAAGGAGATTCCGAGTAACAGATTAGGCCACAACCACATACCTTGAATTATTGCATAGAATTTTACTCCTGCATAAAACAAGCAGTAATAAGCAATTATTTTGGTAACCGTTACAAGGGTTTTATTAGGCATTAATCTTATTTGAAGAATGAATCTACGAATTCATATTTATTAAATACCTGTAGATCTTCGATCCCTTCACCTACACCTATATATTTTACTGGAATTTTAAACTCATCAGAAATACCTATAACAACACCCCCTTTTGCAGTTCCATCTAATTTAGTAACCGCTAGAGAAGTAACTTCAGTAGCTTTAGTAAACTGCTTAGCTTGCTCAAACGCATTCTGACCTGTAGAGCCATCTAAAACTAATAATACTTCATGAGGAGCATCATCCACCACTTTTTGCATTACGCGTTTCACTTTGGTAAGCTCATTCATTAAGTTGATTTTATTATGAAGTCTTCCAGCTGTATCTATTATTACAACATCCGCATCTTGGTTTACGGCAGATTTTAGCGAATCAAAAGCCACAGAAGCGGGATCACTCCCCATTTTTTGCTTTACTATTGGAACATCTACCCTATCAGCCCAAACTTGAAGCTGATCTATTGCTGCTGCTCTAAAAGTATCTGCAGCCCCAAGAACAACCTTTTTCCCTTGCTTTTTAAACTGATATGCTAATTTCCCTATCGTTGTAGTTTTCCCAACACCATTCACTCCAACAACCATTAATACATATGGTTTTTTTCCTGAAGGAATTACAAACTCTTTTTCTTCTCCAGAATTAGTCTCCGAAAGTAATCCTGCTATTTCTTCTCTTAAAATAAGATTAAGCTCATCTGTTCCTAAATACTTATCTTTAGAAACGCGTTCTTCAATACGCTCAATAACTTTAAGCGTAGTATTCACTCCAACATCACTGCTAACAAGAACTTCCTCTAGATTATCTAGCACCTCATCGTCTACTTTAGACTTTCCTGCTACAGCTTTACCTAACTTAGAAAAAAAACTAGATTTAGATTTCTCTAAACCTTTATCTAATGTTTCTTTTTTTTCTGATGAAAATATTTTCTTAAAAAAACTCATTTTACAACGTATACGTTAGTTGACGAATTATAACCAACCATTTGGTTATGAACTCCAAATATATAAAAACAAAAGGCTACTTTCTATATGAAAGTAGCCTTAATATATAATAAGTTGTGAACTTCTTATTTTTCGTTCATCCAGTCACCTACTGATTCTGGAGTCATTACTGCTTCTACGAATGTATAAGCACCAGTTTTTTGAGACTTAACCATTTTTATAGCTTTGGTTAATCTTTTTGAACTTGTCTGTAAGGATGCTACTGTCTTTTTTGCCATGGCTTATTATTTTATTTCTTTGTGAACAGTCATTTTCTTAAGAATAGGATTAAATTTCTTAATCTCTAATCTATCTGGTGTATTCTTTTTATTTTTAGTAGTGATGTAACGTGAAGTTCCTGGCTGCCCAGATCCTTTATGCTCGGTACACTCTAAAATAACCTGTATTCTATTACCTTTCTTTGCCATCTTTATATCGTTTTAACGGAGTATTAATTACTTAATAAATCCTTTTTCTTTAGCTTCTTTTAAAACCGCTGCTATTCCCTTCTTGTTAATATTCTTTAACGCAGATGTAGAAATTTTTAATGTAACCCAACGATCTTCTTCTGGAAGAAAGAAACGTTTCTTGATAAGGTTAGCGTTAAATTTACGCTTGGTTTTATTCATTGCATGAGAAACATTATTTCCCACCATCGCCTTCTTTCCGGTAAGTTCACAAACTCTTGACATTCTTCTAAAACTTTATTGTTATTTAAAAACAGGGTGCAAATTAACGAATTTTACACTTTACATACAAGTAAATTATGCTATTTTTCTAAAATTTCTTTCCATAACATCTCCAATGCCTTGTTACTGGCTTTGTTTATCACTCTTTCACGATGATTACCAAAGTTAAATTCTTCAGAAATAACACCTTTAGGAGTACCTATTGCAATAAAAACTGTACCAACATCAGCATCAGAATCACCTTTTTTAGGCCCAGCATTACCTGTTGTGGCAATTGTATAGTGAGCTTTAAACACTTTTTGTGCAGCTTGCGCCATCGCTTCTGCAACTTGCTTACTAACAACAGAATGCTTACTTATAAGCTGCTCATCAACACCTAAAACATCAATTTTAGCTTGTGTAGCGTAACTCACTACACTCCCATTAAAATATCTAGACGCTCCAGGTATAGAGGTTAACATTTCTGCAATTTTACCTCCAGTACAACTTTCAGCAACTGCTAAAGTTGCTCCCATTTCGGCCAATAAATTACCAATAACAACTTCAAAAGAACCCTCTTCCTCCGCACTAAAAAAGATATCGCTAATAAGCGGTTTAAGCTTCTCTATTTGCTCTTCTACGATCGAATCAAGGATATCTTTGTCAGTTCCTTTTGCTGTTAACCTGAGCCTTACTTTGCCTACATTTGGCAAATAAGCCAGTTTCACAAATGACGGTAAGCTGTCTTCCCAAGATTCTATTCGCTCCGCTAAAGCACTCTCACCTAATCCATAGGTAATAATGGTTTTATGCAAGATATAAGGGCGCTTATACTTATTTTGTATTCTTGGAATTACCTCTTCTTGAATCAATCCTTTCATCTCAAAAGGGACTCCTGGAAGCGATATAAAAGTTTTATCTCCTTTTTCTAACCACATTCCTGGGGCTGTACCAAATTGATTATGTAATACCGTTGATCTAGAGGGAACTAAAGCTTGCTTTTTATTTAAATCTGAAATTGGTCTTGCAAAATACTTTTTAAACAATTGCTCCACATGCGCTAAAACAGAAGCATCTTCAACTAGCTCATCTTGAAAATACTCACAAATAGTATGCTTTGTAATATCATCTTTTGTAGGTCCTAAACCTCCAGTAATTATAACAATATCAGCTCTCTCTTCGGCCTCTTTAAAAGCTTGAAGAATATGCTCCCTTTCATCCTGAACAGATGAAATCTGATAAACAGAAACACCTATAAGATTTAATTGTTTTGCTATAAAAGCGGAATTAGTATCTACAATCTGACCGATGAGAATCTCATCTCCAATAGTAATTATTTCTGCAAACATGTATTAATTTAAATATGCCTTGAAAGCTTCAAATACATTATGAAGTTCCACATCTACTTTAGCCACAAGGTCTTCAATTACTTCTATATTTTTGTCACCACGAGCATGTCCTTCAACAATAAGTAGATTTTCTTTTACAAGATCTGCACCAAGTAAATCTGCATTAGGTTTAATTTTGTGAGCATATTGATAAATATGGTCAAATTCTTTATTGCTAACCGCTTTTTTAAGATTTTCTAGGTCTTGGGGGGTTTCCAACAAAAAAGTCTCTATCACAGAAGCGTTAAATTCTTTATCGCCACCAGATAGTTCATTCAATTTGTCTAGGTTGTATTTCATTTGGTCTAATATTACTTTAGAGGTTGTATTTGGGTTTTGTAATTAATCTATTTCACTTTTAAAGAAAACATTTTTTCTTCATTTATAAATCCTTCTAAATAGTCTTCAGAGCTAACTTTACCCACTCCTGCAGGTGTTCCTGTAAAAATAACATCTCCAGTCTTTAAGGTAAAATAAGTTGAAATATACGAAATTAACTCATCTACTTTCCACAACATTAACGAAGTGTTTGCTTTTTGCACAAACGCATCGTTTTTCTTTAAACTAAAATCAATGTTATTAATATCTCCCAATTCAGATTTTGGGATCCATTTTCCAATTACAGCTGCTCCATCAAAGCCTTTTGCCTTTTCCCAAGGCAACCCCTTTTCTTTAAGTTTACTTTGTAAATCTCTAGCTGTAAAATCGATTCCTAATCCTATTTCGTTATAATATTTATGAGCAAACTTGGTATCTATAGACTTCCCTACTTTCCCTATCTTAACGAGTAATTCTACTTCATAATGAACATCATTAGAAAATTCAGGAATATAGAAGTCATGCTGATTTTTAAGAACTGCACTATCCGGTTTTATAAAAATTACTGGATCTGTAGGTTTTTCGTTTTGTAGTTCCTTAATATGCTCGGTATAATTTCTACCAATACAAATAATCTTCATTTTAAGGAGGTATTAATTCAGTTTATTATTTAGCTTTCTAAGTTTTATTGCCGTTAGAACCTTCTTGGTATACAAAGGAAAATCTGCATTTAACAGCCACCCGAAATAACCAGGCTCTTGCTCCATTACATCTTCAACTCGTTTCCCCTTATGCTTTCCAAAAGAAAACGCTTCTTCCCCATCTTCATTATAAATAATAAATCCTGCGAAATCTGCAGTGTGTTTTCTTGTTGTAAATTCGCTTAAAGACTTCATGTTATTCTCCAATTCTTCATAACGATCTAACTGCGATTTTAAAACCTCATACGTAGCATTTGTATCTGCTTCTGCGGTATGTGCATCTTCTAAACTCTTTCCGCAGTAAAATTTATAGGCAGCAGAAAGCGTACGTTGTTCCATCTTATGAAAAATTGTCTGAACATCTACTGAAACACGACTCCCCATATCAAAATCTATTCCTGAACGAAGTAGCTCCTCTGCTAAAACAGGAATATCAAATCTATTGGAATTATACCCTGCCAAATCACTATCCTTAATCATATTATAAATAGTCTTAGAAAGCTCTTTGAAAGTAGGCTCATTAGCAACTTTTTCATCGGTAACACCATGAATAGCTGATGACGAAGGCGGAATTGGCATCTCTGGATTTACCAACCAAGTTCTACTTTCTTTATTTCCGTTAGGGTATACTTTTAATATTGATATTTCTACTACTCTGTCTTTTGCTACATCGATTCCAGTGGTTTCGAGGTCAAAAAAACAGATAGGCTTTGATAAGTTTAATTCCATGATTATATTTTGAAATTATAAAATTAGGGATTGAAAAAATAAAACCCTGAGTTTTCAGGGTTTTTATTTTTTGAAAAGTATATTTATTTAAATTTCTTTATCACCATCCCAAGCTTCTAGATACTCAGCAACTCTTTGTATAAATTGCCCTCCTAAAGCTCCATTTACTACACGATGGTCGTAACTATGAGATAAAAACATTTTATGTCTAATTCCTATAAAGTCCCCTTCTGGAGTTTCTATAACCGCAGGTACTTTTCTTATAGCTCCTAATGCCAAAATTGCTACTTGAGGTTGGTTAATTATCGGCGTTCCAATAACACTTCCAAAAGTACCAACATTTGTTACAGTATAAGTTCCCCCTTGAATGTCATCTGGCTTCAACTTATTTTGACGAGCGCGTCCAGCTAAGTCGTTTACACGTTTTGCCATCCCCACAAGATTTAACTGATCTGCATTTTTAATTACCGGAACAATTAAGTTTCCATCCGGTAAAGCAGCAGCCATTCCTAAGTTAATATTTTTCTTCTTGATGATTTTATCTCCATCAACAGAAATATTAATCATAGGAAAATCTTTAATCGTCTTAGCGATAACCTGCATAAAGATTGGAGTAAATGTTAATTTCTCTCCTTCTCTCTTTTGAAATTCGTTTTTAACTCGATTTCTCCAGTTCCAAATATTTGTAACGTCTACTTCTATAAAACTCTGTACATGAGCAGATGTTTGAACGCTCTGCACCATATGATGAGAAATCAATTTCCCCATTCTGGACATTTCGATAATCTCGTCTTGTCCATTTACAGAAACTGGCGCTGCTTGAGTAGCCTGCGCTATTGGCTGTTGCTGAACAGGTTTTTCTGAAGTAATATCTTGTTTTGAAGCAGCTTGAGTTTCTGGAGCAGCTTGCTGCTTAGAACCTCTATTCTCAATATAATTTAATATATCATCTTTGGTAACGCGATTGTCTTTCCCACTTCCTTGAATTGTTTCAAGCTCTTCAAGCGATATATTCTCTTCTTTAGCGATATTTTTAACCAAAGGAGAGTAAAATCTTTCAGAATCTGAAAAATCTGCAACAGGAGCAGCTACTGTTTCTTTTACTGCTGAAATATTATCTTCTAGTTCTTCTACTGAAGCTTCATCTACTTCTTCAACCTCTTCGTCAGAACTCTCATCCGTTTCTTCAGAAGCTCCTTCTGCATCGCCCTCTGTTTCAATTATAGCTAGTACAGCTCCAACTTTCGCAACATCATCAACCTCAAAAAACTTTTCTACCAAAACCCCATCTACTTCGCTTGGAACTTCAGAATCTACTTTATCGGTTGCAATTTCTAATACTGCCTCATCTGCTTCTATAGTATCTCCGATTTCTTTCAACCATGAAGTTACTGTTGCTTCTGCGACACTTTCACCCATCTGGGGAAGTTTTAATTCAATTCTTGCCATATCAATAATTTGTAGCTATTTTAAGATGCCTATTTTGCGAAAATAATAAAAAATAAGCGTTTTTGTTATTAAATTTTCTTTCAAATTTCACAAACAACTGTTAATCACTCTTTAAAGAGTTTTCAAAAGGGATTCTGTGTAAGATACTTCTTCCCAATGTAACCTCGTCTGCGTATTCCAATTCATCCCCAACAGAAATCCCTCTCGCAATAGTAGAAGTAACTACTTTATAATTTTCTAATTGCTTAAAGATATAAAAATTGGTTGTATCCCCCTCCATCGTAGAGCTTAAAGCAAAAATTATTTCATTTACTTTATCCTCTTTTACTTTCTCGACTAAGGTTGCTATATTAAGATCTAAAGGACCAATACCGTCCATTGGAGAGATCTTTCCTCCCAAAACATGGTATATTCCCCTATATTGTCCAGTGTTTTCTATTGCCATAACATCGCGAATATCTTCCACTACGCAAATTAATGTTTGCTCACGCTTAGGGTTTGCACATATTTCACATAGTTCAAAATCAGAAATATTATGACAGCTTTTACAAAACTTAACTTCACTTCTTAAATTTTGTAATGCTTTAGATAGATTTGTAGTCTGACTTTCTTGTTGTCGCAATAAATGCAAAACTAAACGTAACGCCGTACGCTTTCCTATGCCTGGAAGTTGAGAAACCTCATAGACTGCATTTTCTAATAATTTAGATGAAAACTCCATTATTGCGAAATTACAATTTTAAGCATCAAAAATAAATTTTATAACATAGTTTTGTAAATTCATTTTCTGAAATAACATTACATGAAACCAATATACATCCTATTAATCATTGCAGCTTACTTCGGTATTCTAATATTAATATCTTTTCTTACGAGTAAAGACGGAGAAAGTAACGATAATTTCTTTAAGGCCAATAGGCAATCACCATGGTATATTGTTGCTTTCGGAATGATTGGCGCCTCGCTAAGTGGGGTTACTTTTATTTCTGTACCTGGTTGGGTAGAAGAATCGAAATTTGGATATATGCAGGTTGTTTTCGGATATATTCTTGGATATCTAATCATCGGAACCGTACTATTACCTCTCTATTACAAACTCAATCTTACTTCTATATACACCTACTTAGAAAAAAGATTTGGAAAAAATAGCTATAAAACTGGTGCTTCATTTTTTCTTCTATCAAGAATTGTAGGCGCTAGTTTCAGATTATTTCTAGTAGCAAATGTATTACAGGTTATTATTTTTAATGAAATGGGAGTTCCTTTTTGGGCTACCGTTACCTTAACTATTCTTTTAATTTGGCTATATACTTTTAAAAGCGGTATTAAAACTATTGTTTGGACGGATACACTACAAACGCTATTTATGCTTATCGCATTAGGAGTAGCCATTGTTACAGTATACAATGATTTAAATATTACTGGGGAAAATATGATCGATTATATTTCCTCGAGTGAGCTTTCTAAAATGTTCTTTTTTGACGATTTTAAAAATGCTAACTATTTCTGGAAGCAGTTTATTTCTGGTGCTTTTATCTCTGTTGTAATGACAGGATTAGACCAAGATATGATGCAAAAAAATCTGACATGCAGGTCTTTAAAAGATGCTCAAAAAAATATGTTTTGGTTTACAATTGTTCTTACTATTGTAAATTTTATATTTCTATGTTTAGGTCTTTTAATGACTGTTTATGCTCAGCAATATGGAATCGACGCTCATAAAGATGATTTATTTGCCGTTTTAGCTAAAGACTATCTTGGGATGGGAGTATTTATATTTTTCTTAATCGGGTTGATAGCTGCGGCATATAGTAGCGCAGATAGCGCATTAACCTCACTAACAACTTCTTTTAGTGTTGATATTTTAAATATTGAAAAGAAATATTCTCAGGAAAAACAGATTAGTATCAGGAAGAAAATTCACGTTTTATTCTCTTTATTACTGATCCTTGTTATTATAGCTTTTAAGTATATCATAAAAGACGAAAGTGTAATTGCAAAACTCTTTGTCTTTACAGGCTATACTTACGGTCCTCTTTTAGGCCTTTATAGTTTTGGGTTATTTACTAAACTAAAGGCCAATGATAAATGGGTTCCTGTTGTTGCTATTTTGTCTCCTTTTCTAGCTTATTTTATAAGTTACGTGAGTAAAACTTATTACGAATTTGACTTCGGATTTTTCGTGTTGATTCTAAACGGGGCACTCACATTTATTGGTCTTCTTCTTATTTCCAGAAAGCCAACAATCAAAGAAAAAGAGGTTATGTTTAATACTGCCCAGTAGAAAGTAAAACTAACGTACAAGCCACTTCTGCTTCTATATTTTTATCACGTAATTGTGCATAAAAATATGGGTTTTCCGTCCCTGGATTAAAAATAACACGCTTCGGATTTAAACCTAAAATATAGTCATAATATGGCTCTTGATTTTTAGGGTTCAAATACAAGGTTACAGTATCTACATCTTTATATTTTAAAAGCTCTGTATCTATTTTTATCCCTGCAACTTCGCCTGTTCTGAGTCCAAAAGCCACTACTTCTTCTCCAGCAGAAACTAATCTATTTATAGCTATGTTACTATATCTCGAAGGCTTTAATGATGCCCCCATTACTAATGCTTTTCCCATTTGTTAAACTATGTTAAAAAATTATACTAATTGTAACAGTTCCTAAAACTAGTCGTCAAGTTATATAACAACCTTAATCAAAATAAGCAAAAATCATCAATCAAACAATCAAACAATCAAAATCTAACCAATGAAAAATTTCATCCTTTTATGTATGGTTACCATAACAGCCATTACACACGCACAGAACAGTGCCCCACAAACAAATTTCGCTAAACTTGGTACTATTAAAGGTACTGTAATCGATAAGTCACTACAACAACCAATTCCTTACGCTACTGTTGCCATTAAAAAAGATGGCACTGCTGTTACTGGCGGGATTACAAATGACGATGGTACTTTTGAACTGACTAATATTGAAGATGGATCTTATGTCTTTGAAGTACAATTTATAGGTTACAATTCTTTCAGTAAAGCAATAACAATTTCAAAAGAAAATAGAAATGTATCATTAGGAACAATAACTCTTGAAGAGAATGTTACAGAGCTCGAAGGTGTGGATGTTGTTGCTGAACGCTCTACCATCGAACAAAAAATAGATCGAAAAGTTATAAATGTCGGAAAAGACCTTACCACACAAGGGGCAACAGCAAGCGACATTATGAATAACATCCCCTCTTTAAATGTAGATCAACAAACGGGAGACCTTTCTATGCGAGGGAATTCTAATGTGCGTGTTATGGTCGATGGAAAATTATCTAACGTACCTGTAGCACAACTTTTAAAGCAGATCCCATCAACATCAATCAAAAAAATTGAATTAATAACCAATCCTTCAGCAAAATACAATCCTGAAGGGATGAGCGGACTTATAAATATTGTACTTTATAAAGATGCCAATATTGGGTTTAACGGAAATCTAAATCTAGGATTATCTTATGAAGAGGAAGCCAAGTTTAACAGTTCTATCGATTTAAACTACCGAAGAGGAAAGTTTAATTTCTATGGTAACTACGGAAATAATGTCGGAAAATACGTTAATGGAGGTAGAATTGAACGTTTTGATGATGAATCTACAGTAAATTTTAATGAGAATCAGATTCAAGATTTTAGCTTTTTCAATAATAATAAATCACATTTATATAAATTAGGAGTTGACTTTTTCTTAAATGATAAAAATACAATCTCAGTTTTCACGAATCAGAATATATATGATGGAAAAGGGAATGGCGATACTCGAATTACCAATGTAGACCCTACTGTTGACGATAACCGACAAATATTCAACAATGAAAATTCTAATCAAAACGAGCAATATAATTTCGACTACAAAAGAGATTTTGATAAAGAAGGTCATAATATAGAATTAGAAGTAGATTACAGTAATTTCACTAATGAAGAAGATGCATATTTTGACTATTTAGGAACTTCAAGTCAACCTAATTACCAAGATTTTGTAGATACTAGAAGACAGCAGACTATTGCAAATTTAGATTATGTAAATCCGTTTTCTGAAAAATCCAAATTGGAACTTGGACTTGAAGCAAGAAACTTTGAAACAAATGTAGATTATGCTTCCACAGGATATAGTTTTAATAATGGTGGAGAACTCGTTCCTACTCCAGGAACAGAATTTATTTACGGAATGGACATCTATTCTGCATATGCAACTTTTGGTCAGAACTTTGAAAAATGGAGCTACCAAGTAGGAGCTCGATATGAAGATGTAACCGTCAAAGCAGACACAAATAGTGTTCGTAGTTTTACAGATGATTATTCGCAACTATACCCGTCTGCATATGTTACGTATTCTCCTTCAGAAAAAAATCAGTTTCAGGTAAGTTTCAGCAGAAGAGTTGACAGACCAGGTTTAAGCCAGGTAAACCCTATTAGAGAATGGAGCACCCCACTTATATCATCTTATGGAAATGAAAGCTTAAAACCACAGTTTACAAATTCTTTTGAGACAAATTACACCCGCAGATTAGAACACGGTAGCATCACTTTTGGAGTTTACTACAGAGCAATTAAAGATGAAATTAACCGAACAGTTTATGTTGACAGATTAGATTTAACAAAGCAGATACTTACTTACGGGAATTTTGATGACACGGAAGCCTTTGGTTTTGAAATATCTGCTAATTACAAGCCTTTAGAATGGTGGAGTATAAATGGGAGTTTCGACTTGTATTCACAAACGCAACGTGGATTATCAGAACGTCTTAATTCTACAGAAGATCCAACGGTAGATGATATTATTGAAGAAAATATAGAAGTAGAAAATGTAGCTTATAATGCTCGTTTAAATAACAACTTTACAATCACAAAGAAGCTATCATTATCCCTTTTTGGATTCTATAGAGGAGAAAACAAAGGAATTCAGATGAATGCTAAACCTATGTATTTTGTAAATACAGGAGCCAGATATAGTTTTGCTGATGGAAAAGGAACTTTCAGTTTAAACTTTAATGATATTTTTAACACCATGCAATTTCAGTTTGATGGCGATTTACCTTACCGACAAGAAGGAGCTTTTAATTGGGAAAGTAGAACTGTTTTTGCAGGATTATCATACCGATTTGGCGGTGGAAAAAACAGAAAAGTACAACGTAAAAATAGAGATAACAACACCAAACAAGATAGCGGCGGTATATTGTAAGAAATTAGTAACACAGCATAAATATATGGTTTATGGTTAGTCGTTCTATGCCTGTTATTAATAAAAAGCCCGAAAGTAAATACTTTCGGGCTTTAGTTTTTTATACATTTTGTTTGTAATCTTAATAATCAAACCTTTTAAATGCTTCCATTGCGGCATAATCAGAAAGTCCAAGGTTTCTATAATGAGCAGCTGTTTTCTTATTTCTATCTTCAGCACGAACCCAAAATTCACGAAGGTCTTCTCCTTGAAATAATACACCATCTTTTTGTGTCTGATGGAAGAAAATAGCTTTTCTTTTTCTCAACACTTGATCTGGACTCATAGGAACAGCCATATCTATCTCATGGATCTCCCATTCGTGCCAAGCTCCTCTATATAACCATAACCAGCAATCTGCCATATAAGGCTCTGGTTTTAATTCTGCCATCGCTTTAAAAACAGCATCCAAACACACTTTATGTGTTCCGTGTGGATCAGCCAAATCTCCAGCCGCATATACCTGATGTGGCTTTACGTCAGCAATTAAATTTTTAACAATATCTATATCTTCTTTTCCAAGCGGACTCTTTTTAACAGCTCCAGTTTCATAGAACGGAAGGTTTAAGAAATGTACCTGCTCATCTGGAACATCAAAATAACGAGTTGCAGCAATCGATTCTCTTTTTCTTATAAGTCCCTTTAATTCTCGAACTGATAATGGATCAATTTCATTCTCTTTTTTCTCATTAATTCCAGAAATAGTTTCCTTCAACTTCTCTAATTCACTCCCTTCAGGAAGGAAATCCATTGCTACTTCAGCAAATTTTAAAGCATCAGCATTAGAAACAGCAATATTTCCAGAAGTTTGATAAGCTATATGTACTTCATGTCCTTGCTGCACCAATCTATCAAAAGTACCTCCCATAGAAATAACATCATCGTCTGGATGCGGACTAAATATAATAACACGCTTTTTAGCTGGAGATTTACGCTCTGGTCTATTCGTATCATCAGCATTAGGTTTTCCTCCAGGCCAACCTGTAATAGTATGCTGCAACTGATTAAACATTTCTATATTTAACTCATAAGAAGATCCTTTTTCAGCCAATAAAGAAGCCAATCCATTCTCATTAAAATCTTTATCTGTTAATCGTAAAATAGATTTTTCTACCTTATCACAAAGCCAAACAACTGCACGTTTTATCATTGGTTCGGTCCACTCTACAGCATCTACCAACCAAGGTGATTCTACGCGAGTTAAAAGAGAAGCAGCCTCTTCATCCAAAACAAAAGTCGTATTTGGATGGTCTTGAAGATAGGTTGCCGGTATCTGTGCCGACTCTTCACCTTCTATGGTACGCTTTACAATTTCAGCCTTTTTATGTCCCCAAGCCAATAAAACAATACGTTTCGCATTATTTACTGTTCCAACACCCATTGTAATGGCTTTCTTAGGCACATTTTCTATTCCAAGGAACGAACTAGCAGCATCTTCTCGAGTTAATTGATCTAGCGTGATACTTCTTGTTACAGAGTTAAAGTGAGAACCAGGCTCATTAAAACCAATATGTCCAGTTCTACCAATTCCTAGTAATTGAAAATCTAAACCTCCATGGGATGCAATTTTCTCCTCATAAGCTGCACAATAATCATTAACCTCATCTTGAGAAATAGTTCCATCTGGAATATGAATTTGATCTTTTGGAATATCAATATGATCAAATAAGTTTTCATGCATAAAATAATGGTAACTATGAATACTCTCCGGATTCATCGGGAAATATTCATCCAAATTAAAAGTAACCACATTTTTAAAACTCAGTCCCTCCTCCTTATGCATCATAATTAATTCTTCATATACACGGATTGGAGAAGAACCTGTAGCAAGTCCTAAAACACACTTTTCTCCTTTACTATCCTTTGTTCGAATAAGGTCTGCAATCTCTTTGGCAACGAGATAGGACGCTTTAGAAGACTTTTTAAAAATCACATTATGAATCTTTTCAAATCTACTATGTTCATAGGTTCCTACCTTTACATGTTTAACACTTTTTACTTCCTCGGAGTTTGTTTTCATTTCTACTAAATCGTTTTACGTTCAAAAAAAAGCGAATTATAAATATAGTAAATTCTTTACTATTTGTATGTAACTAAATTGTTATAAAAATAAAAAAGCAGCATCTCTAAAGATACTGCTTTGATTCGCATTATTTTATTACTAAAAAGTTACCACTTTATAATGGCACTTCCCCATGTAAATCCACTTCCAAATGCAGCTAATACAACGGTATCTCCTTCTTTTATTTTTCCTTGTTCCCATGCTTCTGTTAATGCAATAGGAATAGAAGCGGCTGTTGTATTACCATACTTCATTATATTATTATATACTTGATCGTCACTTAGCTTAAATTTCTGTTGAATAAACTGTGAAATTCTCAAGTTTGCCTGATGTGGCACTAACATATCTATATCTGCAGGCGTCAAATTATTAGCTTGTAAGCCTTCATTTATAACTTCACTAAAACGTACAACTGCATTTTTAAATACAAATTGCCCGTTCATATGTGGTAAATATGAAGTGTCTTCACTATCATTATCTTCTAAAATATCTGTTACCCATCGTTTTCCCATCCCTGGGGCTATTAATGCCAACTCTTCAGCATGCTCTCCTTCTGAATGTAAGTGAGTAGATAAAATACCTTTAGAATTATCTTCTTCTCTACTTAAAACTGCTGCTCCAGCTCCATCTCCAAAAATAACCGAAACGCTTCTTCCACGAGTAGTCATATCCAATCCTGTAGAATGAACTTCTGAACCAATAACAAGAATATTTTTATACATTCCTGTTTTTATAAATTGATCGGCAACAGAAATAGCATATATAAAACCAGAACACTGATTTCTAACATCTAGCGCTCCAACAGTTTTCATTCCTAAATCTCTTTGCACCAATACTCCTGGTCCAGGGAAATAATAATCTGGACTTAAAGTTGCAAAAACAATAAAATCGATATCATCTTTATCTAAACCAGAGCGCTCAATAGCAATTTTAGCAGCTTTAACACCCATAGAAGTGGTTGTATCTTCTCCTCTCACTACATGACGACGTTCTTTTATCCCTGTGCGCTCTTGAATCCAAGCATCATTAGTATCCATTACTTTAGACAAATCGTCGTTGGTAACTACATTCTCTGGGACATAATATCCTAAACCTGTTATTTTTGAATTATACATTAGCAAGCTTTTTTTTGAAAAAAATAAAATAATCGTAATTAGCTACGATTTTATTAAAAATTAGCGTCGCAAGTTACGTAATATTACTAACTCTTTAAAAAAGTGAACACTAAAAGATACTTAAAATTAATAACCCACTATTCCTTTTCCTCTATATAATCTTGAAGATAACTATATCGCTCTGTAAGTTTTCCACTAGAAGTCATCCTCGCTCGGTATAAAATTCCGTCTTTATCATTATTAAAAAATGCAGGAATCACATGTGCAATAAAGCTCTCCCCAAATCCAGCACTAGCATCGGCAGGAATTTCACAAGGGAGATTATCTACTGCCATTACTGCAATTGCATCTTTTTCTTTAAAATCTGTTTCCAGTTCCGACTTAGGGTTATAACCATAAATAGGTTCTGCAATTGTTGATGGTCGGATTGTTGTAGCTACAGGACCATTAATATCACAACTTATATCTGCCACTACTTTTATTTTAAATTCAGGTTTCCTAGCATCCGATCTCGTAAAAAGATACGGTGCTCCATCTCCATAAAAGTGCCCTGCTATATAGAAATCGGTTACTTGTGCAAATCTCATGAAATTAGACTCGTATTCTGATGGATTATTATAGAAATTTGAGATTTCAGAAAAAGCACCATCTTTACGTTTGTTATAATCTAAAACATCGATTTGGCAATATACAGCCTCTTCAAATTCATTATCTAAATATTCATCAACAGAAACTTCTTTAATTCCCATGCCATCCAAAATCTCCTTAGCGCCATTCCCTACTCTTCCTGTTCCAGTAAGTAATATTTTTATCTTCGGAAGCGTAACATTAGATACTGTTTTTAATAGTGCTTTTATACTGGGTAAAGTTTCTGCCTTTGGAATGCTGAACAAATCGTATTTAAGTCCGTAAGTTCTAATACCATTATAAGCTCCTACAATACCTGCATAGCGACCAAAAGCAACTAGACGCTGCCCCTCAGAATTTGTAATTACCTCATGATCGTATAACTCGATGTTTTTTTCTAATACGGCTTGTAATAATCCTCTATTATAGGATTGCTTTTTTATGGTATGTGAAAAGAAAAAGTATTTTTTATTTGGAATTAGTTCTTCTATAGGAACTTCCTTAACTCCCAATAAAACATCACATTGCTCCATATCTTCTGAAACATGAAACCCTAATTTCTGATATTCTTCATCTTTAAAGGTTCTTATTTCTGAAGGCTCTACAATTATTTCTGCATCTGGAAATGCACGCTTGACAGCTTGGCAGGCTTCTGGTGAGAGCACAACTCTTCTATCTGGCGGAGTTTTACGTTCTTTGATGATTCCGAATTTCATATATGAATTTGGTATAAAATTTGTTCTAAAAATACGTGGATATATGTAAATGTACAAGATTCCTATAGATTAATAGAAATTGTATTACATTTGCATCCCGCATTAGGGATAGTAGCGGCATCCTTTTTAAAAATTAATCCTGAGCTTGCCGAAGGAATAGTTTTTAAAAAGATACAGCGAATAGCCCGCCCTGAGTTTTTTTACGAGGGAAATGCACAAACAAAAGTTCTTTGAATACACATGGGGTCGACTGGTTTTGACAGCGAGTCTAATGAAAGTGTAAGCATGCAGAGCGCTGGGATATAGCTCTGAAATCTCATATTTCACATTTTTTCAAATGGCGAGAATAACTACGCTCTTGCTGCCTAATCTGAATTTATAGTAAGATTTTGGCCACGTTCCCGCAAGGCGGGAAGGCGAGATGTCTCTGGGTAGCCCTTGTTGATGGCGACCCGTATTGAGACACCATAAAAGTCAACATAGAAATGGTGTAGCTTCGGCACTATTTTAAAACTTAAGAAGCTAAGCGCGTAGTGGGCGGTTTTCGGTCAGCTGCGTGTCGACAATCGAACGAAAACTAAGCATGTAGAAAGCATTTTGATTGCTTGTTTGGACGGG
>NZ_JAETXX010000014.1 GCF_021764745.1 Joostella atrarenae
TCTTTTATCTATTTAGAACAGCTAATAAGCTTTATAAATAGATAATATAATGCACACTTAATTGCGGTTTTCCGTATTTGAGTGTGCATTTTTTTGGTTACTGAATTATTATGTAATCCTATAGTAATAAAGTTAAATACTTTTAAATTAGGAACAGTGCCAGACTCCAAAACCAGACACTGAATCATACATAAAAATTAACCTCTAATTATATTAGTTAACAGACTAATTTTAGTCAATTATTTTAATGTCTATTGATGTTCTACTTTGCCAACCTGTTTCATCTGTTACGGAATAGGAACAGTGGTAGTCTCCAGTATCTATATCATTTGGGATTGTTATAGGAACATTAATCTCATAATTTGTTGGAGCATCTTCAATAGTGTAATTCTCCATAAAAATTAATGGGTTTACAGCTACTTTTATAGACTCTAATACACATTCTTCGCTTTGATCGTCATGTGTATGATGATCAAAATTATGATGAATATCTATGCTATAAGTGGCTAGCGCCATGTTGTCTGTTACTTTAGCTCTAAAGTTGTATGTCTCTCCTTTTACAAGTTCCGTACAAGCTTTAGGAAATCCTTCTGTATAATTAATTGTGATAGAAGGTTTTTCTTCATCTTTATCTATACTATCATCACTAGTACATGAAATGACTGATGTGAGCAATGAAAAAAGGAATAAATGTTTTATTATTAATTTCATTTGTGAAAATTTAAGTAATTAAATCTTTTATAGAAGCTATAATTCTTCGATCGGTGCTTCAATAGAGTTAAAGCTGTTTTAATACAACTCTCTCAAGAGTACCCTGAGAGAGTTGTATTTCATTTGTTTATATTATTCAACAGTTACATCAATATGAGAACTGTATTCTTTAATATTTCCTTCTTCGTCTTCAACTTTAAAAACCATATGATATTCTCCAGCTGGTGCAGTAGCAGGAATATCTATATGCTCATGAAATTCTACTTCTGATAATTCATGATACCCTTCTTCAAAAGTTTCTTCATAATGCCATTCTGCCTCTCCAGCTCCTGGAGTTATGCCATGGGCATGGATATCTACGGTAATGTTATGAACTCTATTAACAGCATTAATCATAAATTCGGCATGGAAGTCGCTACCTCTAACCGCGGTAGCATCAATAGAGAAATTACTTAATACAATGGCATCCAATACTTGCACATGCCCTTCTACTTCAGTACTATTTCCAAGTTCATCATTTACCGTAAGAACCACATGGTATTCTCCAGCAGGAATATTACTCGGAATATCGATATGTTCATGAAATGTAGGATTGATTACCAGATATTTTTCATCTGTATAAACTTTCTCAAAATCCCAATCAACTTCTCCTTCTTCAGGAGTTAAATCGTGTCCGTGAATTGAAACATCAATACTACTTACTACGGCAGGAGCATTAATTTCTGCTTCTAGGTGTATGTCGGAGCCTTTGTATGCTACTTGATCCGTAGAATGTGAGCTTCCTTCTCCGTATTCAAAGTTGGAAATTTCAGGAGCCTCTACGCTAATGTTGTTGTCATCATCACTACTACAAGAAGTTAATAGGATTCCTGAAAATGCGACGATTGCTAAAAATTTAGAATTGAAATTCATAATGATTGTGTTTAATTATTAATATTAATTGAATGTTTGCGTTAGGGATATAGATATATTTCTTCCAGCCTCTGGGACTTCTATAAGTCTATAGAAACTAGTGTGATTGAAATATTTCTTATTGAAAATATTGTTAACTTTTATTCTCACATCAAGTGGAAGTTTGTTTTTTAGTACATTGATTTCTGTGAGCAATGACATATTTAAAACTTGATATCCATCAGTAGGTTCTTCTGGCGGAACAATTTCATTTTGATCTGCAGTAACCCTATAATTTGCAACGATTTGCGGGTTTCTGAGAAAAAGTAATTTTTTAAACTGATAACTAGCCGTAAAAAGTCCAGATAGCGGTGGCGAAAAAGGTAATGTAAAGTCCTTTTTTGGACCACTTGTTTGTCTTGAATACACATATTCTACGGCAGCATCTAGTTGTATATTCTTAAACAACCTAGTGCTTGCTTGAATTTCTCCTCCTATTCTAAAAACCTTACTTTGTGTATATTCATAAATTTGTAAGGTTTCATAATAATTGGAAGTTGGATTTAGATAAATGTAATTATCAAAAAAATTAACAAATGGACTTATTCCTACTGAAAATTTATCTTGAGTATGGGTAATTTCTAGATCTAACTGATAAGATTCTTCAGCATCTAAATCTAAGTTTCCTTTTTCATACCGATACATATGATAGTTAACTCCATCCGAAGCTAATTCATTTGCTAAAGGCATTCTAAAACTTTTACCTAGGTTAACTTTATAAGATGTGTTATTGTTGATGTAACTCAATCCAAGAGAACCGCTAAAATTCCCAAAGTTTAAAGTTTTATCCTGCGCTCTTTGTAAATACACATAAGAGGTAGAACCATCAGAATTGTTAATTGTAGAAGGATACCAGTCGAAATATGATTCTGTGTTAAGAACCCCGTAATCATACCGTACTCCTGCTTGCAAATGCAAATCTGAATTAATTTCAAATTGATCATAAGCAAATAATCCTGCGGTATATCGTTGGTAGGCAGGAATTAAAAATCCCCAACCTCCAATGCTATTATCCTGAAATTCTCCATTTATACCAGCAACAATCTCATGATTTTCTCCTAGTTTAAATTGATCTCTAGCATTTAGGGTAAACGTATTTTTATTAAACAGTCTCTCCTTACTATCAGTAGGTTTAGGCATATATCCATGGGGAACTGGCTCTGAGTGTTCTTCTCTGTAATTGTTCTGATAACCAATATCAAAATTAAGCTGATGGTTTCCCTTAAAAACTGTGGTGTTGTTAGTTAACTTAAAATGATTAACTGTATGAAAAGGCAAATCGATATCTCGATTAGAACTATCATAATCAATGTTTGATGTTCTAACTTCCAAACCATGGGCATTGGCAAAAAAGCCATTTTTAGCATTTACATTGCTTATGTAGGTAACCGTTTTAAGGTTATCTGTTATAAAACCTACACTAAAGCTTGCATTTGCCTCTTTCCCCGCAGTATTTCTTAAATTATTTTTATGTAACTCAAAAATGTAGTTTTCATAATTAATCTCATCTGTAGGAACTTTATAATCTCCATAATCACGGTATGTTATTCGCCCATTATAAAACCATTTATCATTTCTAGTCTGTATTCCTGCTGAAATTCCAAATAAGTCATTGTTACTTTCTCCTAAAAGGTTGACATCTCCTTTAAAAGAATTTTTTATTGGTATTGAGGAGGGTTTTATATTTACTACACCAGCAATAGCATCAGAACCATATAACAGAGATGCAGGTCCTTTAATTATTTGAATAGCTTCAAGTCCGTATTGATCAATTTCTAATCCATGATCGCCTCCCCATTGTTGTGCTTCATGTTTAATTCCATTTTGTACTACAGAAACTCGGTTAAATCCAAGCCCACGTATTACGGGTTTAGATTGTCCAGATCCTATATTAATGGTACTCACACCAGGTAGCTTATCTAGTGTTTGCATTAAGCTATTTTCCCTATTCTGTTTTAAAAACTCCTCATCTATTTCGTAAGAAACTGTAGGAGTTTCTTGGAGTTTTCTATTTTTAGATTTGCCATGCACCTCAATTTCATCAAGATTAGTAGTAGCTATATTTAAAGTAACTGCAGGCGTTTGCATATCTTCTATTACATGGAGGGTAAGCTCTTTAGGCTTAAAGCCGACATGAGAAACATATAATGTATGTGTTCCTTGAGAAAGATTATTAATTATAAATTGGCCTGTTGATGAAGATATAGCCTGAAAACCTTCACCTACAATAGTTACTCCCTCTATAGGATTTAATGTGTTAGCATTCAACACAGATCCCTTAACGGTGTAAGATTCCTGTGCAAATACTGTTGAGCATAGGGCAAAGCATAGCCATAAGCTCAGTATTTTAGAGATTATCATATTGAATATTATAAGATTTGAATGATTGTTCTAAGTGCAGAACCATTGCAAAACCTATACATAGAATTATACAGCGTATCGTGCCTTTATAGCCTAGCTAGTATAACTAAGTCATAGTTATATAACTTAATTAAAGAGATATAATTAAAGGAGTTTTAATTTACATTATTAAAAGGTGTCTACGCAAAATAGCAACCATAAATGAAATTAAAGCTGTCTTGATTGTTTCTTAAAATGTATAGGATTACTTATAATAAAAAAGGAGGGGGGCGTGAAAAAAGCTGATCGGTAGTAATGGTACCACAATTGTAAAAATCATAATGATTGATAATATCGTTTTCAACGAAAAAATGTGGATTTTCAATATTTACTTCCTGAAAGTCTGATGCTATAACAGGAGTTAATTCATGAGCAATGGCATGATCACATATCGTACAGTGTATAGCATGATCTTTATCATCCGCATGTGTAAGCGCATGTAATCCAACCATTTTTACAGAAAGAAAAAGGGCTAGAAATATAAAGGTGATACTATTTTTTAGATAACCATTATTCATAAGAAGCAAACCTACTAAATAAAATTAAAAAGCTTGTTAATTTAATGTGAATAAAAACATGAAATGTTAAACTTTCAAAGGTTGATAAAGCGACAAGGGTTAGTGAGTTTAATAGTGAAAATAGAGATGGTAAACGATTAACAACAATTGTTCCTGCAGTATTATTACTAATTTTGTTCTTATTATATTTTAACTTTGGTACTATTAAATATTCGTTAATAACTCGTTTACAGTATTACCGCTAGTATTCTATTTTGTAATAAAGACAAAGAAATTATAGATGAAAATTAAGATAGATAAATTTGTTCTCTCTATTATCGGGATTATTATAATAGCCTATTTTTTTCCGGAATGGGGAGCAAAAGAAAGTAAAATTCCTATTGACACAATAAGTGCGATAGGAATTTCGCTAATATTCTTTTTCTACGGACTTAAACTAAGTCCTACGAAATTAAAAGCAGGGCTTAAAAACTGGAAACTTCATTTGTTAGTTCAAGTATCTACGTTTTTAATATTTCCGTTAATAGTATTAATGTTTCAACCATTAATTAAAAATGAAGAACAAGAAACTATTTGGTTGGCATTCTTTTTTCTAGCCGCGCTACCATCTACAGTATCATCTTCTGTAGTAATGGTTTCTATGGCTAAAGGAAATATTCCAGCTGCTATTTTTAATGCTAGTATCTCAGGTATTATTGGGATTATAATTACTCCACTTTGGATGGGACTTTTTGTGCAAGGACAGCAAGCAGAATTTGATTTTACAGAAATTTATAGCAAATTAATTATTCAAATAGTCCTCCCAGTAATATTGGGACTTTTACTACAACGTTTTTTGGGTGATTTTGCTCAAAAACATAATGCAAAACTCACATTTTTTGATAAATCGATTATTTTATTAATAATATATAAAAGTTTTGCTGAATCTTTTAATGGAGATACTTTCAAAACTATATCTATAAAGGACCTGTCATTTCTTCTTTTAGGAGTATTAGCTTTATTCATGTTCATGTTTATGATAACAAATTTTATTTCAAAAAAGCTCTCTTTCTCCAGAGAAGATCAAATTACAGCAACATTTTGTGGGACTAAAAAATCTTTAGTGCATGGAACAGTTTTCTCAAAAATAATCTTCGGAAATATGGCGGTACTAGGTATAATTTTACTGCCTTTAATGTTATATCATGCTGTACAATTATTATTAATCAGTACTATGGCTTCAAGGATGGAGCAAGAATATTCCAACTTACAAGTTAATAAAGAGGGAGATGCATAATTATAAACAATGGAAAATAGGGAGGCAACAGGGGGGCTTGCCCCCTTATGGATACCCCCTAGAGGGGTGTTGAGATGGGTTCTAACCGTTAAATTAATGCTTATAAGCGATAAAAGAAGGCTTTTTTGCCACTTGCTATGGCCTTTTAGGGGTATTGAGGTGGGCAACACCCCATGAAGAGAGGGGTCAAAGGGGGTGTAGATAGGGCTATGTGGTGGCTTAATAGGGGTTTTTAGCCATAAAACGACCCAAATAAGGTCTTCCGTAACCGCTATAAGGGGTGTTCTGACCTATCTAGGCATATGTAGTACGCCTTCGATTTAGTTGATTTTGAGGTGAATTAGTATTGAGAGCATGAGAATATATAAGATTATTTTTATCTTGAAGACAAAAGTAAGGTTGACTTTTTATTGTGTTTACCTATGCTAAAATGGTAGATTCCCACAGAAACATATTTTAAAAGATTTACCGCTATTTCTTACACAAAAGCATCAGAAAATACTAAAGCTTTGTAATACTATATACTACTTAATAATCGATAGTTTAATCAATTTAGACTGAAGTCTTAAAACGTGTAGGTGAATTAATTATCTACTTTATTTTATTATTATTACCTGATAATTAGTTCTTTGTGTTTTTGTGACTTCACTTTTGTTTCCTGTAAAAACCATATGTTGTACAAAAAAAGACATGATTAAATCATTTTGCCACATTGTTACATATATTGCATTCTATATTATTAATTATATATGGCTATAAATAAATCAACCTTACCTATTATCCATTTTATAACTATTTTCTTAGGAATTTCAGGTGTAATTAGTGCTCAACAAAGTAATTATTTTGATCATATTACTACTGCTGAGGGGCTTTCTCAAAATGATGTAAACTCTATATACCAAGATGTATATGGTTATATGTGGTTTGGTACGCATGATGGGTTAGATAAATATGATGGATATGACTTTCACGTTTTTAAACCTGACCCTAATAACGATACTTCCATCAATAGTAATTTGATATTTTCAATTGTTGGGGATACTGTAGGTAATCTATGGATTGGTACCACAGGAAATGGATTGACATATTTAGAAAGAGATACGGGTAAGTTTATAAATTTTGAGCATCAAGAAGGAAACAATAAAAGTATCAGTAATAATTATGTTTCTAGGGTACTTTTAGATTCTAAAAATAGGCTTTGGGTAGGAACTAATGAAGGTATTAATATGCTAAAGCTTCATGATTCTATAGCTAAAAGTACTTTTTTAAGATATAATTTAGAAGATAAATTTACAGGTTTTGATAAGGAAGTAAATACTATTGGTGAGATATATGAAGATAATATGGGAGACATTTGGGTTGGAGCTACATATGGTCTTTATAAATTATCTCGTGATAATAATGGGGAGGCTTATTTTAAACATATGAATGGTTATTTTAATCTTCCAGAAGTAAATAATTCAAGTATAGCTCAAGATTATAATGGCAATTTGTATGTAGGGACTTCTTTAGGGTTGTATTTTATAGATGTTCATGATAAAAGGCCACAAGCTGAATTAATTTATGATGGTTATTATAATGAGTTGATTATTGATCAGCAAAACAATATTTGGGGAGGAACAAACAATGGACTCTTATTGTTTGAAAATAAAAATGGAACTCCAAAATTTGTAGATAGGTTCGTGTATAATCCAAGGAGTAATTTTAGTATTACAAAAAATATTGTTAAGTCTTTATTTATTGATGATACAGGGATCATTTGGGTAGGAACAAATGGAGGTGGAGTTAATAAGTTAGATCCTAATAGGAAAAAGTTTGATCATGTAAAAAAAACTGTAGACCCTCAAAGTTTAAGTTACGATAAAATAAGATCCATGTATGAAGACTCTAATGGGACCATGTGGATAGGTACAGAAGGAGGAGGCTTAAATATGCAGCTTAAAAGTGAGGGGAGTTTAGGGCAAGTTAAGTTTAAAAAGTTTCCATCGGTACATAAGGCTTTTGTTATTTCTGAAGTTGATTATCTTAATAGAAAAGAACTTTGGATAGGAGCAGAGGGGTCGCCTAGTTTATATAGATTAAATATGAATTTAACAAGACCCGTTCAAGACAAAGATTTTATTCCTATAACGGAACTTGAAAAAAGTGTATTTAGTATTAAGCAAGACTCTGATGAAAATATATGGTTGGGAACATATTCAGGAGGAATTTATAGATACAAGCTTAATACTGATAAAACTGCTTATCAAATAGATAACTTTCATCATGAGAAGTTAAATTTAAATTCCCTTTCTAATGATATTATAAGAGATATTTTAGAGGATAACGAAGGAAATTTATGGTTTGCAACTGGTAATGGTCTCTCATTTATATCTTATGAAGAGCGCTCAAAAAAGACACCAAATTTTAAGAATTATAAGAATCTTAAAGGAGCGGCTACATCTCTTAGTCATAATTATGTATTGTCGCTATTTCAAGATAGTAAGAACAATATTTGGGTGGGTACTTTTGGAGGAGGACTCAATAAGCTAGTACGAAATGAAAAAACAAATAAAGTTCACTTTCAAGTATATACCGAAGCAAATGGACTTCCTAATAACGTAATAAAAGCGATTCTAGAAGATGATAAGGGAGATTTATGGATTTCTACAAATCAAGGATTAAGTATGTTCAATGTTGAATCAGAAACTTTTACTAATTATGATGTTAATGATGGTTTACAAAGTAATGAGTTTCAAGAATTGGCATATTTAAAAAAAGATAATGGGCAGTTATTATTCGGAGGGGTTAATGGATATAATTCTTTTTATCCTTCAACTATAGAGAACAATAAAATCCCATCTAAAACGGTAATAACAGAGTTTTTAATTAATAACAATCCCATTGAGGTAGGAAAGGAAGTAGATGATAGGGTTATTTTAAATCATGCAATAGAGAACACAGATAAAATCGAATTAGCATATAATCAAAATAGTTTCTCTTTTGAGTTCTCAGCATTACATTATGCAGCTCCTCAGAAAAACAAGTTTCAATATAAATTAGAAGGTTTTGATGAAAATTGGATGAAAACTGACGCTTCAAAGAGATTTGCAACTTATACTAATCTGGAACCAGGAGATTATAAATTAAAAGTAAAGTCATCTAATAATGATGGGTTGTGGGACCCCACACCATCTGTTTTGTCAATCCACATAATACCCCCATTTTGGAAAACCGAACTGGCTTATTGCACATATATATTATTAATAATTTTAATTCTCGTGTTGTCATGGCGATATACAATAAAGAATGCTACTAAGAAACACCAATTAGAGCTAGATGAATTAGAAAAAGAGCAAACAGAGGAATTACAACGTTTAAAACTAGAGTTTTTTACTAATATTTCTCATGAGTTTAGAACACCGTTAACCTTAATAAAAGGACCCTTAGAGTACATTCAGAAGAGTGGAGAACAGCTTAATTGGAAAGTATTACAGGAACAATTAGGGCTTATGAATAAAAATACTGATTATTTAATGCGTCTTGTGAATCAGTTATTAGATTTTCGAAAAATTACGCAAGGAAAAATGCGACTTGTAGTGCGTAATACTAACATCGTTTCTTTTATCAAAGAAGTGTCAGAACCTTTTCAGTTCTTAGCTCAAAAGAAAAAGATAGATTTCAAAATTAAAACAGACGACACGTCATTAAAATCATGGTTTGATCATGATGCATTAGAAAAAATATTGAATAACCTATTATCTAATGCATTTAAATTTACTCCTGATAATGGAAAAATAAGAGTTAAAATTAAAGTGCGAAAAAATATAGCTAATTCTTCGTATGCTAATAAAATGGACTATGTAGAGATTGTAGTTAAAAACTCTGGGCATGGAATTCCGAAGGAGAAAATGAATAATATTTTTGAGCGGTTTTATGTTGATGGAGACAAAAAAGATAGAAATCCTGAAGGAATGGGAATTGGCCTTTCTTTCGTTAAAAATCTTGTAAACCTTCATGTAGGGGAGATTACAGTTACTAGCAAAGAAAATATTGGAACGAAGTTTAAGATTTTAATTCCAAAGGATAAAGAAGCATATATTAATATTCCAGAAATAACTTGTAAAGAAGCTTCAGATAACGATTATTATGTGCGTTCTTCTGAAAGTGAATCTTTTGCAATTGGAATTAATGACGATATCGTTGACGGAAATTTACCTAGAACAAGTTCTAAGAAACCTGTTTTACTAATTGTAGATGACAATAAAGATATTCGAACTTTTATAAATCAGGCCTTAAAAGAAGAATATTTTATTTATGAAGCTGAAAATGGGAAAAGTGGTTTTGAAATGGCAAAAAAGCACGCTCCAAATATTATTCTTACCGACTTATTGATGCCAGTAATGGATGGCATTGAATTATGTGAACAATTAAAAACAAACCCTACTACAAGTCATATCCCTATCATTATGCTAACTGCTAAAGCTTCTCAAGAGAGTGAAATACAGGGCTTGAAAAATGGTGCAGATGATTATATCCGTAAGCCTTTTGATATGGATGCTCTTCAATTAAAACTAGCTAATATTATAAAGCAAAGGGAATTATTTAGAAAACGCTTTAATAGAGAGATTCATTTACAACCCAATGAGGTGACTGTAACCTCAACTGACGAAAAATTTCTAAATCAAGCTATGGAGATTGTTGAGAAACATATGATGAATACCGATTTTAATGTTGAAATGCTTGTAAAAGAAATGGGTTATAGTCGAAGCAACCTCTATTTAAAATTCAAAGAATTAACAGGGCTGACTTCTAGTGAATTTATAAGAAATATACGACTAAAACGTGCGGTTCAGCTATTCGAAAATAGTGATTTAACAGTAAAAGAGGTGATGTACAAAACAGGTTTTAACACAGCATCTTATTTTTCTAAATGCTTTAAAAAACAGTTTGGAGTCATACCAAGTGAGTATGTACAGCAAAAAGGAAATAAAACAGATTAGTTATACTTATAAATACGTCAAATTAGACATATGTTGCCTAATTATAATGATCAGTTATAGAGGTGCACTTTTTGATAGCTTACTTTTAATCCTAAATAAATTAACCATACTGTAATGAAATACATTAAAGAAAATACATGGATATTGCTTTTAGTATCTATAGTGTTTTTATTTCCATCTTGTAAAGGAGAAAAAGAGGAAAAAGAAGTACAACCTAATATTTTGTATATCATGGCCGATGATCATACAACACAAGCATTTGGGGTGTATAAGAGTAGATTGGCTAAGTTAAATCCTACACCGAATATTGATAAAATTGCTAAAAATGGAGTTGTTTTTGATAATTGTTATGTAAATAATTCTATCTGTGTTCCAAGTAGAGCAGCTATTATAACGGGACAAAGAGCGCAAACAAATGGCGTAATCGACTTGGAAGGTGTTTTACCGCCAGATAGACAGTATTTACCAAAAGAAATTAGCGCTCTGGGATATCAAACTGCAATTATAGGAAAATGGCATTTACATGAAGAACCTGCTGCATTTGATTATTATAAAGTTTTACCTGTTCAAGGAAAATATTTTAATCCTGATTTTAGAGTAAAGGGAAATGGACAATGGCCAAATAACATTGAACATACTACAGGGCATTCTTCTGATGTTATTACTAATTCTACACTAGATTGGTTGAAAAATAAAAGAGATCCCAGTAAACCATTTTTCTTAATGCATCATTTTAAGGCACCTCATGATGATTTTGAAAATGCTCCTCGATATGATAATTATCTTGAAGAAGAGTTTATTCCTGAACCAGAAAGTTTGTATGATAATAAGTCAAATGGATCTATAGCTACTCGTGGTATAAACGATTCTTTAACGCGAATTATCGGTTCTTCTGTATCTAGAAGGAATTTAATTCGTAATCAAGCTATGAATATATATCCTGATAGCAGCGTTTATAAAAATTATAGAGATGCAAATGCTATTGCACAAAGTGAATATGTACCTTTTGATAATACTTCTGAAGAAAAAAATATTACTAAAAAAGTATATCAAGATTATCTAAAAAAATATTTGCGCTGTGTAAAAGGGGTAGATGATAATGTAAAAAGAATAATAGATTATTTGGATAAAGAAGGATTGTTAGAAAATACTATCATTGTATATACAGGAGACCAAGGGTTTATGCTTGGAGAACATGATTATATTGACAAACGATGGATGTATGAAGAATCCATGCGAATGCCGTTAATAGTAAGCTATCCAAAGAAAATAAAAGAAGGAATTAGAACGGATGCAATTGTTAATAATACTGATTTTGCACCAACACTAATAGAGTTAGCAGGAGGTAAGAAACCAACTTATATGCAGGGTAATAGTTTTAAAGAAATCCTAGAAACGGGTAAAGAACCAAAAGATTGGCAGCAGTCAACTTACTATCGTTATTGGATGCATATGGCTCATAAGCATGGTAATCCTGCTCATTTTGGAATTCGGACAAAGAAATATAAACTTATTTTTTTCTACGGAAGGTATTGGGTAGATACAGATGACCCAAAAGCAACATGGAATAAGGACAGTTGGGGTAATGATTTTACGAGAAAAACACCTGTTGCATGGGAGTTTTATGATTTGGAAAAAGATCCTAATGAAATGAATAATGCCTATAAAGATCCCAATTATAATAAGATTATAGATAGCTTAAAGTTAGAACTTATAAAACTTAGAAAGCAATTAAATGAAACTGATAAAAACTACCCTCATATTCAAAAGGTAATCGATGCTCATTGGAATGATTAAGTAATGAATATTTATAAATTCAAATTATAGTTAAATTGGTTAGTTAAATATGTTTGATTAAAGCCCATTCCTGATATATGGAATGGGCTTTATTTCTTGTAGATTCTATAGTTAAGAATGTATGCTGTCAAATTTATTCTAATTTAAAGATTTGTTCTGTTGGAAGCCATTTAATTCCTTTTGGAGCCCATGGAAGCTCTTGTTGAAAATTCTGCATTAAACTTTCCCATTCTTGTACCTTTTTATTGTTTGCATCCATATAAGCTTTGGTATCAAAATCGAAAGTTTCATTAACTTCCATAACCATAAACAGTCTATTGCCAGTTAGATAAATTTCCATATCAAGGATACCAGCCTCTTTAATTGATTTAGTTATCTCTGGCCAGGCATTACCCGCAGCATGATATTCTTTGTATTTTTCTATTAGTTGTTGGTCTTGTTTAAGGTCACAAGCCATACAATGTCTTTTAGTTTTCATCAGCAGTATGATATTTTTTATAAACGTTTCTACTATATATCGCAATTACAATAAAACAAAGAAGTGGGAGAATAAATGAAAAATTTACTTCAGGTACACCAAGAATTAATGTGTCGGTATATCCATCGCCTCCTATATCTAAAATAATTCCCTGTAGAGTGGGCATAAGTGCACCTCCTACAATAGCCATTACTAAAAAGGCCGCTCCAAATTTAGCATCTTCCCCTTGTCCTTCTAATGCAATTCCGTAAATAGTTGGAAACATGATAGACATAAAAAATGATACAGTTACTAAGGCGTAAAGTCCAATATATCCAGGAATAAAAATGGTAATTAATGTTGCAACCATAGCTCCTATGGAAAATATAAATAGTAGTTTTCCTGAATTAATATAACGTAGTAACGCTGTACCTATCCATCTACCAATTAAAAAGACGATCAGTGCAATGATTCCATATTTTACAGCTGTTTGGTTATCTATTCCGATAGATTCCGCATATTGATATAAATAAGTCCAACACATTATTTGAGCCCCTACATAAAAAGCTTGAGCTATTACCCCTCCATAAAATTTAGGATGTGAGAAAAGTCTTTTTATGGCATCTTTAATGTTTACCTTAGATTCTTGTTCTTTATTTTTAGGCATTTTAACAATAAAAATCAATATAAAAAAGGCAATTACAACGAGGCCTAAGATTACATATGGATTTCTAATAACTGCAAGGTCACTGGTTCTTATAGTAGCTTTTGCAGTCTCAGATAAAGTTTCATACACAGAGTTTCCTTGAGAATCTAAGTCATCTGATTGTAGGGCCCCTAAAATAAAATTTTGAGCGACTATAAGTCCTCCTAAGGCTCCGATAGGATTAAAAGCTTGTGCTAGATTGAGTCGCTGTGTAGCAGTTTCAGGAGCTCCCATAGATAATATATAAGGATTAGCAGTTGTTTCTAAAAAAGCTAAGCCAAAAGTGAGTATGTATAATGCTGCCAAGAAGTAAACAAATTCTTGATATGCAGCAGCTGGGATAAAAAGTAAGGCACCTATAGCATAAAGAGCCAAGCCTAAAAGGATTCCTTTTTTATATGAGTATTTATTAACAAAGATAGCAGCGGGTAGTGCCATTGTAAAGTATCCTCCATAAAAAGCTAATTGTACTAAAGAGGCTTGAAAATTATTAAGCTCCAAGACTTTCTTAAAAGCAGATACCATAGGATTGGTAATATCATTTGCAAAGCCCCATAAAGCAAATAAAGAGGTAATTAAAATGAATGGTATTAAAACTTTCTTTGAAACAATAGCATGGGTGTGTTTTTTCATAAGGTTAATTTAACTGCGTAATATTATAATTTTTTTTATTGTAGCTATACGTTACTGTGGAAGTAATGAGCGGTCTAAGTGTACATATCCTCCATCAATGAATATAAATTGCCCAGTTGTATGAGAGGAAATATTAGAAATAGTGAATAAACATGCATTTGCGATTTCCTCAGGGGTAGTCATTCTATTTTCTAGTGGGATTTTTTTTGTGATTGCTTTTAATTTTTCTTGCCCATTTTGAAGGGAATCAATCCAGTTTTCATAGGCAGGAGTATAGCTTTCTGCAATGATAATAGCATTGGATCGGATTTTGTAGTTAATAAGATCAACAGCCCATTCTCTAGTTAATCCTAAAACACCTCCTTTTGATGCTGCATAACCAGAAGTTCCGCCTTGTCCTGTTAATGCGACTTTAGACCCTATGTTTAAGATGTTTCCTTTAGAAGCTTTTAAAAGGGGTAATGCATATTTTACCATGGCAAAATAGCTAACTAAATTTAATTGGAGTGACTTCATAAATTCTTCAATGCTACCATTAATTCCAACTCCATCATTTACACCAACATTATTTATAATAACATCTATACGATGGTATTTATCTTCCACAGTTTTTATAGCCTTTTCAATTTGTTTGGTGTCAGTGAGATCTGTTTTAACAAAGAGGCTATCAATACCTTTATCATTCAATTCTTTTTGGTATTCAAAACCACGGTCATTTCTACAAATAATAACAGGAATTGCTCCTTCATTTGCCAATGATTGAACGATGGTCTCTCCTATACTTCCTTTTATTCCAGCTGCTCCAGTTACTAAAACAACCTTATCTTTTAATTGTAAATCCATATCTTATAAATTATAAAATTCTATTGCATTTTCACCCCAAAAAGCAGCTTGTTCACTATTAGATAAACGAGTTACAAATTGAGATACTAATTTTTTAACTTCATTATAATTCCCAGCCACTAAACATACCGGCCAATCAGATCCAAACATAATTCGTTTTGGACCGAAGCTCGCTAATATTAGCTCCATATATGGAACTATTTGCTCATAATTCCATTGTTTATAATCGGCTTCTGTGATCATCCCAGAAAGTTTGCAATACACATTTTCATGTTTTGATATAGCGTTTATTAAAGTAGCCCAACCGCTATAAAACCCATCTTTTATATATGGTTTTGCTATATGATCTATTACAAATTTTTGATTAGGAAATCGCTCTATGAATTCTAAAGTAGCTCCTAGTTGGTGTGGAAATACAAGAATATCATAACTGAGCTGATATTTTTCTAATAGAGAAACTCCATTACTAAAAGATTTTCTGAGAACAAAATTTGGATCTTCTTCCCCTTGTACAATATGTCTAACACCTTTAAATAAAGAGTTAGATGCATATTGTTCTATGCTCTTTTCTATGTTATTATTTTGAAGGTCTAACCAACCTACAACACCTTTAATAAAGTTATTATCGGCAGCAAGTTTTAAGAGGAAATCATTTTCTTCTAAGGTTTGGTCTGCTTGAACTGCAACACACCCGGTAATAGAATGCTGATTGTATATTGGTTTTAAATCTTTTGGAAGGAAATCCCTACGGATAACTTTCATTTCATCATTTATCCAAGAATGCTTTTCAATTTCATAATTCCAAAAATGCTGATGACTATCGATAATCATATTTTTAATTTTCTAGATTAATTGCAGATAAACTATTCAAAACCCCCATGCTTAAGATGGAGTTTATGTATTGTTCTAATAAAATTGTTAATTCTGGAAATTGTGTTAAGTCGTTCTCAAATAAGAGTTCACTCTTTGCAATTATATGTGTAAACTGATTAATGCTTATTCTTTCCTTATTTAAATCATCCCACTGTCTTTTAAAGAATTTTAGATATTTTTCATCATCTTTTAAAGGGATTTCTGTCTCTTGATATTTGCCTTTATAAAAAACGATTAATGCAGCAAGTGAAAAGATAATATGCTTTGGAGGACTATTTTTTTGCTCGTAAAAATCAATTAGAGTAGGGAGTAAGCGTGTACGAAACTTCGTAATGCTATTTAAAGAAATTCTAATAAGCTGATGTTCTAAATATGGGTTTTTAAACCTATTTAAAGTATCGTTAATAAAGTTTTCAATTTCATTTTCAGAGAATTCCTTGCTCATTATAGGCATTACTTCCAGTTGTAAAAAGTTTTGTACGAAGTTCAATAGCTCTTGCTGTTTCATTACATCTTTTACCGTTTTTATTCCGGCCAAATAAGCTACAGGAACCATGGCAGTATGTGCTCCATTAAGTACTCTAACTTTTAATTTTCTATAGGGAGTTAAATCATTTACAAATTTAACTTGCAAATCAGTTTGTGAAAAAGGAAGTTCCTTAGCAATAAAATCTGGTCCCTCAATTAACCAGCTATGGTAGGTTTCTCCAACAACCAAAAGCTCGTCTTTATACCCTTTCTCTTTATAAATTTTTTCAGATAATTTTTCTGAATATCCTGAAACAATACGATCTACCAATGTATTACAGAAATAATTACTTTTTAAAATCCATTCTTTAAAATCATTAGGTAATTCCCAAAGATTGATGTAATCAATAATTGCTTTTTGCAAGGACGTTCCGTTACTTTCAATTAATTCACATGGTAGAAAGATGCACCCTTTATCTTTTTCACCGTTAAAGTGATTGTATCGTGTAAAGAGCCATTGTGTTAATTTAGCAGGGAATTCTTTGGCAGGTGTATCTTCTAATAAATCATTATTATTAAAGGTAATTCCCGCTTCTGTAGTGTTCGAAATAATGAAGCGAATACTTGGAATTTTAGCAGTAGCTATGTAAGCATCATATTCATTGTAAGAATGTATGATATTACTTATGCAATTTATAGTTCTAGTTATGGAGGAGGCCTTTTCATCTTTAATACCTTCTAAAATTATATTGTAATGACCATTCTGATTTTTTAATGCAGCATAATCACCGCTTTTAGTAGGCTTGACAATAATAATATTTCCATTAAATGAAGTTTTTTCATTTAAAACCTCTATAAAATCATCTATAAACGCTCTTAAAAAGTTACCTCCACCAAATTGTAAAACTTTAGCGGGGTTATCTCTTGTTGTATGTATTTTATTTGACTTCATATTTACTTCAATAAAAGGGTTTCTCTACTGATAAATGTTATCGAATCTATCGTAGATGTTATTGGTTATAATTACTTATAGCGATATCCCTCTTTTCCAAGGAATAAAATCATTATTACTATTAATTTCAGCTTTCACTTCTTTTCTACCGCTTGCAACTTCAATAATATCTGATATTATTTTTTCTCCCATACTTTCTATAGAAGAATCTCCAGTTATTATTGTCCCTGCGTCGATATCTATAATATCTTTCATCTTATTGTATAAGGTAGTATTGCTAGACATTTTAAGAACTGGTGTAATTGGGTTGCCAGTTGGAGTACCTAAACCAGTAGTAAAAACAATTATATTACATCCAGAACCTGCTAGTCCAGTGGTGCTCTCTACGTCATTTCCTGGGGTACATAGAAGACTTAGACCAGGTTTTTCTGCTTGTTCGGTATAATCTAAGACACTCACAATAGGAGAAGTTCCTCCTTTTTTAGCAGCTCCAGCAGATTTCATAGCATCAGTAATAAGGCCATCTTTTATATTTCCAGGGGAAGGATTATTTTCAAATCCAGACCCTACAGCTACAGCCGCCGAAGAGTATGCTTTCATGAGTTTTGTGAACTTTTGAGCATCTTCTTCATGGACACATCTATTAATTAACTCCTGTTCAACACCATTCAGTTCAGGAAACTCGGATAGAACAGCACTTCCACCTAGAGCTATTAATAAATCGGAGGCATACCCCAACGCAGGATTGGCTGAGATTCCTGAAAATCCATCAGACCCTCCACATTCTAACCCTAATTTTAACTTGCTTAATGGTGCTGGTTTTCTAGATGTTTTATTAGCTTCAATTAGACCAAGAAAAGTTAGTTTTGTAGCTTCTTCAATGAAAGTGTGCTCATTTTTACTTTGTTGCTGTTCAATATAATGAACTGGTTTCTCAGAGTTAGGACTAATCTCTTTTATAGCTTTTTCTAACATTTCCATTTGTGCATTCTGACACCCTAAACTTAAAATTGTCGCTCCTGCTACATTTGCATTGATTATGTATCCTGCCAATAACCTACAAAGTGTTTCGGCATCCTGCCTTATTCCTCCGCATCCGCCATCGTGTTTTAAATACTTGATACCATCTACATTTTTAAAAACTCTATTTTTCATTAACTCCTTACGAGTACTTATAATAGGTGTATTATAAATAGCATCTATACTATCTCCAGCTTGATATTTTTTTATTAGTTCATGGGTATCTATAGAAATATCTTTTTTATTATTATAACCTAATGCTTCATTTAGAGAAGCTTCTAATAATTCTACATTTCTATTTTCACAGAAGACTAAGGGAATAACAAGCCAATAATTAGCAGTTCCAACCTTTCCATCTTTGCGGTGATATCCATCAAAAGTGCGGTTTTTAAAATTTTGAATAGAAGGAGGTATCCATTTTTCTATTTTTTTTCTCTCTAGATATTCAGCAGAAGCATGTTTTATATTAGATACAGTAATAGCGGTACCAGCATTAATATCTTTTGTAGCAATACCGATTAACACGCCATACATATATATTGGTGCTTCGTTTTTTATAGCGTGTAAAGCAAATTTATGTTTCTGTTTTATATCTTCTTCTAGGGTAACTGATAAATCCCCAATCTGTGCTATTGTTCCTTTAGGTAAATTTTTAATGGCGACAACAATATTATCTTTAGGATCTATTTGTACGTAACTGAACTCCATAAATAAAATTTATAAGGTATTTTTTATAAGTTGAATGTCTTTAAGGGTGTTGGCAATATTATTTTCTAATAATGTATAATTTGAAGTATTGATAATCTCTTTAGAAATTAGATTAGATCCCATTCCTACGCAGCATACTCCCGCTCTGAACCATTTTTCTATGTTTTCTTTTTCAGAAGTTACACCTCCAGTAGGCATAATACGTGTCCATGGTTGCGGACCTTTAATCGATTTAACAAATTCAGGTCCATAAATTGATCCAGGAAAGAGTTTAATAATTTCACAACCAAGTTCTTCTGCAGTTGCGATCTCTGTAAGACTTCCGCAGCCTGGCATCCATAAAACCTTTCTACGATTACATATCTTAGCAATATCTTCTCTTAATACTGGAGTAACTATAAAATTAGCACCCATTTGCATATATAAAGATGCTGCTGCAGCATCTGTAATAGAACCAACCCCTAAGAGCAATCCTGGAAGTTCTTTATTAGCATATTTAATTAATGCCGAAAATACTTCTTGAGCATTTATGCCACGGGCAGTAAACTCGATCGCTATTGCACCCCCTTTATAACAAGAGTTTAAAATTCTCTTAGCAATTTCAATATCATTATGATAAAAAAGAGGTACTAAACCCAGATTTGTTATGGTTTCTGCTACTATGGTTCGGTTGGTATAATTCATATATTATTAGTTACAATGTAATAATTTAATCCTTTTGTATTTTTATTAATATTTATCGAGCTACTAATGCAGCCTCATTCCCTGAAATTAGTTTTTCTACTTCAGAAACACTTACAAGATTATAATCTCCCGGTATAGAGTGTTTTAAACAACAAGTGGCCGCTGCAAAATCTATAACATATTGAAGGTTATCGGGTTGTTTTATAAGTCCGTATATAAGACCTCCCATAAAGGCATCTCCACTTCCAACTCTATCTACAACAGGAACAACCTCTCTTAAAGAGGCAACATATACTTTATTTTTATCATATAATACCCCTCCAATTTTTTGATGCGAAGCATTTAATGAATAGCGAAGAGTAGTAGCCATTACTTTAATGTTAGGAAAATGTTGTAAAAAAGAATCATATGCTTCAGATAGAATATTTGCTTGACTGTAATCGGGATTGATTTTTTCAAGTCCCGTCATTAAACATGCAGTATCTAAATCTCCCAATATGAGGTCACAATGTTTTAGCAATTCAGGCATTATTTCTGAAGGTTTTTTTCCATATTTCCATAATTTAGACCTGTAATTTAAGTCACATGAAACACTGATACCTAATGATTTTGCGACTTTTATAGCTTCTAAACACAGTGCTGATACTTCTGAAGACACTCCTGGGGAAATTCCACTCCAATGAAACCAATCTGCATTTTTAAAAATAGAGTTCCAATCAATTTCTCCAGTAGTTAAAGATGTAAAGGAAGAGGCCTCCCTGTCATACAGTACGTTACTAGCACGAGAAGAAGCACCAGTCTCTAAATAGTAAACCCCTAATCGATTCCCTTTTTTTTGAATGAAATTAGCACCTACATTCTTTTTTCTTATTTCTTCTAAGGCACGTATTCCTAATTCGCTATCAGGAATGCTAGTGATGAATTCAGTAGAGATATCAAAATTAGAGAGAGATACAGCAACATTAAACTCACTCCCTCCATACGTAGCGAGAAAGGAGTTTGCTTGAGAAAAGCGTAAATGTCTTTCCGTAGATAAACGGAGCATAATCTCGCCAAATGTTACTACTTTTTTCATATTACACTATATTAACAATTGCTTTAATAACCCCTGTTTTTGGGTCTAACCATGAGTCGAAATTAGATATCATATCCTTAAAATCTACCTCATGAGTAATAAAAGATTTAGTAGGGAACTCTTTAATATGATCTATAACAAATTGAAAATCTTCTCGAGTAGCATTTCGGCTGCAGAGCAATGTAGTTTCTTTAGCATGTATTTTAGGATGGGTAAAGGTGAGGTCTCCTTTAGATAACCCTACCAAAATATAGCTTCCGCCATGTGCCATGTAATTTATACCAGATTCCAATGCTCCTTTGTGCCCAGTTGCATCAAAAACTGCATCTGCCAAATTTCCATTGGTAATTTCCGCTACTTTCTCAACAGGATTTTTAGTAGCATTAACTACATGTTCTGCGCCTATTATCTCTTTTGTATATTGTAATCGACTATCATTCGTGTCTATGGCAATTACTTTTGCACCTTTTATCTGAGCCAATTTAATAATTCCGATTCCTATAGGTCCACAACCTACAACTACAATGGTATCCCCTTTTTTAGTTGAAGCACGCCTAAGAGCATGGGCTCCTATTGCTAAAGGTTCAATAATAGCAATCTCATTATCAGTTAGATTAGGAGCTGCCATTAATACTGACTCAGGAAGAATAACTTTTTCTTGCATTCCTCCGTCTGTATGAACCCCAAATACTCGAATATTTTGACAACAGTTTGTTTTTCCATTTTTACAGGCAATACAATTACCACAACTTAAATAAGGCATAATGACAATTTTGTCACCTTTTTTAAACTTACTTTCGGAATCTGCTTCAAGTACTTCGGAGGCTAACTCATGACCTAAAATTCTTGGATATGTAAAAAAAGCTTGATTACCAGCATAAGCATGTAAATCCGTGCCACAAATCCCAATTTTATTAATTTTTAAAAGAACTTCCCCTTTTTTTCTAGAAGGATCTTCTTTTTCCTTTAGCGTGAATTTTTTTGGCTCTTCACAGATTATATATTTCATATCGTTTAATTTAAAATTTAAAAAGAATACCCTTGAAGAGAGGGTATTCTAATAAAGCTAACTGCAAACTGAAAATAAATCAGTATTAGTTAATATATTTTATTATCTATTGAAGTTCAATCTTAAAAACATGTGCATAATCAGTAGGCTTTTTAGATGGTAATTCAACTTTTACTCCCGTTTCTTTTAGCTCCCAATTTATTTTTTCTGAAGAACCTAACATAGTTACATTCTTAATTTTTAGATCATAGTCTGCAATAGATTTTATGGTGATATCCTTTTCTGTAGGCCATGCCATCAAAGTAGCATATAGATTATTGTTACTGCTAGTAAAGCGTATATCATGCCCAGTGAACGGAACGTTATTCTTTTCTGAATGGTGACCTTTTTTAACTTTAGTAGGTCCTTCTCCAAAAGTTTTCCAATATTTAGTGTTGTATATAGCTTCTCCATTTACATCCAACCAATGTCCAATTTGTAATAAAATTTCTTTTTGATCATTAGGAATAGTACCATCAGATTTAGGACCTACATTTAAAAGTAAGTTCCCATTTTTGGAAACAACATCTACTAAATCGTCAATTAATTGATTGGTAGATTTAGACTCCCAATCGGTAACATAAGACCAAGAATTTTTTCCGATAGAAGTATCTGTTTGCCAAGGAAGTTTACGGATTCCAGGAAGTTTACCACGTTCTAAATCATAAACAACTGTTCCTTCTGGAAATGCTTCGTGGTCAAAATTTTTATCATTTATAACAACTTCTTTTCCCCATTCTATTCCTTTATTATAATAGTATGCAGCTATTTTTGGACGTAAGTCTGCGTAATCAGAAATATCTAAATAAAAATCAAACCAAAGAATATCTGGCTTGTAGTTATCAATCAAATCAGTTGTTCTTTCCCACCACATTTCTTTAAATTCATCAGAAACAGGTTCATTTATATCTTTTCCTTTAGGAGAATATAGGTCGGCATACTTCGGGTCCGTAGTGTCAAACTTATCTTTTTTATTATAAAAAGACCAATTAAAGGCATAGTGGGAGGAAGCTCCCATAATAAGACCTTGTTCTCTTCCTTCTTTAAATAGCTCTCCTAGGACATCTCTTTTAGGGCCCATGTTAACCGAATTCCATTTGGTAGTTTTAGCATCATACATGGCAAAACCATCATGATGATCGGCTACAGGGATAACATATTTAGCACCTGCCTTTTTAAAAAGTGTAATCCATTCTTTAGGATCAAACTTTTCAGCTTTAAACATGGGGATAAAATCTTTATATCCAAATTCTTTTTGGTCTCCCCATGTTTTTTTATGATAAAGATATGTATTATTAGGCCCCTTTTTCTCAAGGTTTAATTGTGCCGTAAATGTAGCCGTATCCATATACATTTGCCTTGGATACCATTCAGATCCATATGCAGGAACAGAATATGCTCCCCAATGAATAAATATTCCAAATTTATTATTATTAAACCATTCAGGGTCTTTATAGTTTTTTTTAATCGATTCCCAATTAGGCTCGAATACTACTTTACCTGTTTCAGAAGTTTCATTTTTAAGACCTTCATCTTTGGAAGTCTTTTTTGATTCATTTCCACAGGATAACAATGAAAATGCACAAATGGAGCAAAGGATAAACCTATTAATATATTTCATCTAAATTTAATTATGTTTAACGGTTATAGCTGTTACAAAGCTATTTGCTTGCTCCATTATTACGGGTAACAGATGTTTTAAAGGTTAAAACATATGGGTTTAGGTTGGTCTAATTAGTTTTTAACTACCACCTCTTGGTTTAGAGAATAGTAATTAGGTTTATTTAATAGCATCGTTAATTTAGAACTTCATATTTAAAAACTACTCTATTTTATGTTTTTGCACATTAATTAACCTTGATTATGTATGTGAGAAATAATTCACTATAACAAATGATTTTAATAGTACTACAGATTCTTAGTTTATTTTGACATGATATTAGGTTTGAATAGTTTTAGAAAAGGCATTTACCTTTCTATGGTTTTTTGTCTGTTATTATATGATTAAACCAACTACAAAACACTAACTATGAGAAGATATAAGCTCCTATTAGGTTTTTTAATATGCACAATACACTTTGCGGCGACATCTCAAAATAAACCAAATTTTATATTTGTACTTACCGATGATCAACCGTATGGTTATTTGGGATGTACAGGAAATGACATTGTAAGAACACCAAACATTGATAAAATAGCTAATGAAGGTGTGTTGTTTACCAACGCGCATGTTACGAGTGCTATTTGTACTCCTAGCAGAGTTTCCATATTATTAAGTCAGTATGAAAGAAAACACAATGTAAATTTTAATTCAGGAACGAGTGTAGCTCTTGATGCATGGAATAAATCATATCCAGTTATAATGCGTAATGCTGGTTATTATTCAGGTTGGGTAGGTAAGAATCATGCTCCTGTGGGTAAAGGAGGGTATTCAAGTGGTGTAATGGAGTCTAGTTTTGATTACTGGTACGCTGGTCATGGTCATTTAGGATTTTATCCTAAAGAAAAACATGAAATATTTAACGATGCTATTGCAGATACTCAGGTTGAAATAATTCAAGAGGGAGTGAATGATTTTTTAGACCCTAATGAAAGACGATTAAATGGAGCGATACATTTTTTAGAACACAGACCCGAGGATAAACCTTTTATATTATCTATTAATTTTAATCTTCCTCATGGTGCAAGCACAAGTACTATGGAGATGAGATCTACTGATGATAGTATCTATAAGACTCTATATAGAGATATAGAAATACCACTTCCAATTAATTACGTAGCCAAAAAAGATATAACAACTCCAAAGTTACCAGCAGATTTGTTCAAAGTTGACGAGCGTCAAGATATCTATGATTATGTTGATAAACCTTCCGATTTAAAAGAAAGATATATTAGACAGTTAGCTGCTATGACTGGTATTGATAGATTAATTGGTAGGTTGAGAGCTAAATTAAAAGAAGTAGGTGTAGCTGAAAATACAATTATTATTTTCACTTCAGATCATGGATTGTTTATGGGAGAAAATGGTATTGGAGGGAAAGCATTATGTTATGAAAAAACCACTCATGTACCCTTAATTGTTTTAGATCCACGTTTGCCCAAAACATTTAAGGGACGTAAAATTGATGCTCTCGTACAAACTATTGATATAGCTCCAACAATTTTATCCATGGCAGGTATAAAGAAGCCGAGTGTATTTCAAGGAAAAGATATTTCAGCAATTCTAAATAACAAAAAACAGGAAGTTCGAGATTATCTGTACACTGAAAATTTATGGTCTACTCAATTTGGAAATCCCAGATGTGAGTCTATTCAGAATAAAAAATTCAAGTATATAAGGTACTATGCTAATAAAACATTTCCTGCTTCTAAGAAAATAGAGATAGCAAAAGAATTAGGCTTGCCAATAGCAAAAATGTTGTATACCGTACACGATACCGATATCGCAATTTATAGAGACTATGTAGAATCACCCTTAAGAGGAGAACAACCTGTGTATGAAGAATTATATGATTTAGAGAGAGATCCTACTGAACAAAAAAATATTATAGAAGATCCAAATTATAATAAGGATTTAGAAGCTTTAAAAGTAGCCTGGAGTACGGCTATTAAAGAGGCTAGAACAGAAGAAGAGCCTAAAGTATTCCGATATACTGTTGAAAGTCAATATGAATTGAATCAGAAATTACAACTGGAATAACTATCGCGTTTTTATATATGTTATTGACTGAAGGATGTTGTTTTTTTATTTAATACTTAAAATTAATTATAAATACTATTTAAATGAGGCTAATAATTTTTTATTTAATTTATTTATTATCAAGTTTTCATGTGTATTCTCAAGAGCGTTATCTTCCAGATTGGGAATCTTTAAAGAGACATCAAACACCAAAGTGGTTTATGGATGCTAAGTTCGGCATATACTGTCATTGGGGGCCATATTCAGTTCCAGCTTTTGAAAATGAATGGTACGCTCATTGGATGTATGTGAATGCTGATAATCCTGAAGCTAAGAATGGGAAACCAAGTAAGTTCTATGAACACCATGTAAAAACGTATGGGACTTTAGATACGTTTGGATACAAAGATTTTATCCCCATGTTTAAGGCTGAAAAGTTTGATGCAGAGCAATGGGCTGATTTATTTGAAAAAGCTGGAGCAAAATTTGCTGGTCCTGTTTCAGAACATGCGGATGGATTTGCAATGTGGGATAGTAGTATTACAAAATGGGACGCTATGGATATGGGTCCTAAGCGTGATATTATGGGAGAATTGTCGGAAGCGATTAGAAAAAGAGGAATGAAATTTATAGCAACTTATCATAGGCAATGGTTGTATGGATGGTATCCCACTTGGGATAAAACCACAGACGCTTCTAATTCAAAATATGCAGGTTTATATGGGCCTTTATTAAAAAAGGGAGATTTCCAATATCCTCTTTTCACAGATGAAATAGATAAAGGAATTGATCGATACTATCCTGTAGCAGGGAAAAAGTTTAATGAAGAATGGTTGGCTCGATTAAAAGAAATTATAGATAAATATAGTCCTGATATGGTTTGGTTTGATAATAAAATGGATGTTATAGATACAAAATATAGAAAGGAGTTCTTAAGCTATTATTATAATGATGCCGCTAAGCAAGGAAGAGAAGTAGTCTCTACTTATAAATTCTATGATTTTGAGAAAGGTACAGCCGTGTTAGATTTAGAAAGATCTAGAATGAGCGACAAAATGGACTTCCCATGGCTTACTGATGATTCGATAGACTGGAAATCTTGGAGTCATGTAGCAAATCCTGACTATAAATCTGCCAATAGAATTATAGATTTTTTAGTAGATGTTGTAAGTAAAAATGGATGTTTATTACTCAATATAACTCCTAAAGCTAATGGAGAAATACCAATTCCAGTTCAAGAGCGATTATTAAAAATTGGAGGTTGGTTAAAAGTAAATGGAGAAGCAATATATGGAACAAGGCCGTGGAAGATATATGGAGAAGGTGACGCAACTGTAACGGAAGGTCACTTAAGCGAACATAATAATCCTGATAATACAGATAAAGATATTCGATTTACCGTCAATGGCACTGTTCTTTATGCTATAGCATTAGCTTGGCCAGAAGATGGGTTTATAGAAATTAGTACATTAAAAAAAAGTAATCCATACTTAGATAAAGAAATAACTTCTATTGAATTACTGGGATATAATAAAAATATCAACTTCGTCCAGGGTTCTGATAATTTGAGAATTGAAATGCCTGCAAAGAAAATAGGAGATTATGCTTATGCTTTTAAAATCATCACTAAGGCATATTAAATACTTCTTATATGTATCGTTAATTACTGTAAGTTGTAGGTAATATTATTACTCTTTGATAATCAGTGTTTAATAATGTTTTTAATACATATGTTAATCATATGTTATAGTAATAGAACCATCTATAACGTTGTAGTCTGTATAGTTTCTTCAAATTGCAGCATACAAATTATCTAACAATTATTAAATTATGAATCTCACCGAGCATTTCAAAAAAAGGAGTATTGAGAACAAATATTTATGGTGTTTGTTTTTAATCTTCGCTATGGTAAGTGCAAATGCACAAACCAAAACTTTAACAGGAACTGTTGCAGACAGCCAAGGGCCATTGCCTGGGGTAAATGTAATAGTTAAAGGTACTACTAATGGAATCACTACAGATTTTGATGGGAACTTCGAAGTTTCCAATGTCACTGTAGGAGATGTTTTGTCTTTTTCTTATATCGGCTTTAAATCTAAAGAAGTAGAAGTAACTTCTCTAGATCCATTGAATGTTATAATGGAAGAAGATACGCAAGCTTTAGATGAAGTTGTTGTTATTGGGTATGGTACTCAGAAAAAATCAGATTTAACAGGTTCAGTCGGCCAAGTAGACGGGGGAGACATCGATAAGTATACTTACTCTGATGCCTCTCAAGCCCTACAAGGGAGAATGGCAGGAGTTAGTGTAGAAGCAAATGGTGGAGCTCCTGGAGCAAATGCTATTGTAACTATTAGAGGGTCTAGCACATTATCTGATGCAGGTCCATTATACGTAATAGACGGAATGTTTACAGATAATATGAATGCTTTAAATCCATCAGATATAGAATCTATATCTGTGCTTAAAGATGCTTCAGCTGCTGCAATTTATGGTTCTAGAGCAGCTAACGGAGTTATTATTGTAACCACAAAAAAGGGTAAAGCAGGAAAAGTAGGAATCGATTTTGATTACAGTTATGGATTTCAAAAAGCTGCAAATAAATTGGATTGGGCGAACTCACGTCAATATGCAGATATTGTTAATAGAGCTCGTGACAATGATGGGAATCCGAGATTTCCAGCAAACGATTCTCAATTCAATCCGAATATAGATAGTGATATTCAAGAAGAAACACTTAGAACTGCTCCAGTTTTAAATGCTAACGCGAGAGTTTATGGAGGAAGTGAAAATCTAACATATAGTTTGTCATTAAATCATTTAAATCAAGATGGGATTATAAAAGAGTCTAGTTTTAAAAGAACCACAGTGAGAGCTAATGGTACTTTCAATCTAGGGAAATTTAAACTGGAAAGTACAATTGGACTTACAAGATCTGAAGACAATCCAAATAATTATTTCGGAAAGGAAAGGGATATCCTACCCACTATAAATATTTATGATGAGGATGGAAATTTTAATGGTTCTGATATTCCAGATGTACCAGGAGCACCTTCTTTATCTGCATTTTATGGAATTGGAAACATTAGAAATTCATTAGGAACAGCTACATTAGAAGACAGAACTGTAACAAGAAATACTGTTTTGGGTAGTATTGCCGCTTCCTATGAAATTGTAGACGGATTAACCTATAAACTAAATTTAGGTTTAGATAGTTATGCAGATAATAACTATACGTTTACACCATCTTATTATTTTAATGCAGGTACTTATGGAAATGAGCCATTTGCAGAATTAAGAGAAACAAATACAAATTACATCTCTACTTTAATAGAGAATACATTAACCTATGCTAAGGTTTTTGGTAAGCATAACATAAATCTAATAGGCGGTTATACAGACCAAGTTATTAATAATAGATATTTAGGTGTAGTTGCTCGTAAGTTTCCTTCTAATGATATTAGAGTAGCTTCTGCTGCTGAAGATAGAGCAGAAATGCCATCTGCTGATTTAACAAAAGGAATACGCTCTTACTTTGGAAGATTGAGTTACTCTTTTGATAGTCGTTATCTATTAACAGCTACCGTTCGTCGTGATGGATCATCATTATTTAAAGAAGATTTAAGATGGGGAACATTTCCTTCTGTAGCTTTAGGATGGAACATAAGTAATGAAAAATTTATGGAGGACGTGACTTTTATATCTAATTTAAAACTTAGAGCTAGTTACGGTGAAGTAGGTTCAGATAATGTAAATATTTATTCAATAAGTCCAGAGCTTAACTTAAATAGTGAATATCCGCTAGGTGAAGATCAGCACAGAGAACCTGGGTACTCTATCACCAAAGGAGTAAATGATAATATTACATGGGAAACCAGTAAGACCACAGATATAGGATTGGAATTTGCCACATTAAATAATCGATTAAAGTTTACGATGGATTACTTTAATAAAGATTCTGAAGATGTGTTAGTAGAATTAGCATTACCATTATATACAGGATTTGCAAACAGAGTTCCTTTCAATACAGCTAGTATTACCAATAAAGGTTTTGAGTTTTTAGCTAGTTACGCACAGTCATTTGGAGACTTTATGTTTAACGTTAGTGGAAACTTTACTGTTTTAGATAATGAAGTAACGGCTTTAGGAGATGCAACTCCAATTGTAGAAGGGGAATTTACAGATAACGGACTTAAAAGTACTCGAACAGATGTAGGGCAACCTGTTTCTTCTTTCTACGGATATGTTACAGATGGGATTTATCAAACAGATGCCGAAGCGGCAGCTGCTAACAGTGCATACAGCCCACAGGCGGGAGATATTAGATTTAAAGATTTAAATGGAGACGGTCAAATTGATTCAGAAGATCAAGAGTTTTTAGGAAGTCCGGCACCAGATTTACAATACGGTTTCAATATTACGGCACAGTATAAAGGCTTCGATTTAAACATGTTTTTTAATGGAGTATCAGGAAATAAAATATTGAATTCTAATTTATATAGAGGATATTTTGATACTGAAGGAAATTACCTTGCAGGAGCTTTAAACGCATGGACTCCAACAAATACAGACACTAATATACCAAGAAACACACAAGTAGACCCTGGATTTAATAGAAGAATGTCAGACTTTTATCTTGAAAGTGGTAATTACTTTAGGTTGAGAAATATGCAAATAGGATACACATTGCCTATAGATATTAGTGAACAAATGAAAATGTCTAAACTTCGTTTATATTTTTCAGCAAGTAATGTATTTACCATTACAGATTATACAGGTTATTATCCAGAAGTAGGAAGAAATACAAGAGGAAACTCTAGTAGAGTATTCAGTTCTGGAGTAGATGAAGGTTCATACCCAACAGCTAGATCTTTTCAACTTGGATTACAAGTGTCATTTTAATTAAAAAAATATAGTAATGAAGAAAAACATAATAAAAGCAAGTTTGTATTTATTCGTGGCCACTATAGCTGTCATTGTTTATGGTTGTAGAAAAGACGATATACTAGACCAAGAAAATCCAAATGCAATTACTCCAGATTCCTTTTGGAATACAGAAGAGGATGCTACAAAAGGTATTATCGGAGCCTATAGTCCTTTTACACACATATGGTATTATAGTAGATTCGAAATATTTTTATCAGACTATAGGGATGATGTAGTAAATGCATTTGGAACTTCAGAACGTACCGCAGCTGGATCTTTTAATGGAATATCGACCTCTAATGGAGCGTTTTGGGTATGGAGTGCCATGTACCAAGGAGTTACAAGAGCTAATGAAGTAATAGCAAATGTTCCTAATATAGATATGAATGCCACTACGAGAGATAATATCGTAGGAGAAGCATATTTTATCCGAGCATATAATTATTTTCATTTATTAAATAACTGGAAAAATGTTCCTTTAATTACTGTTCCAATAAGCGATATAGAAAATCCTAAAAATTTAGAACAAGCAAACCCAGCTGATGTTTGGGCACAGATTGAATCTGATTTAAAAGAAGCACAAAATTTACTTCCAGACTCATGGCCAGCAGAATTTAAAGGGCGTGTAACAGCTGGTACAGCTATTGGGTTACTTGGTAAAGTATATTTATATGAAGGTAAATATATGGAGTCCAAAACTGAGTTTATGAAAATTATGGATGGACGTTATGAATTAATGGCAAACTATGCTGATAATTTTACTGAAGCAGCTGAAAATAATAAAGAGTCGTTGTTCGAAATCCAATTAGTAGCAGATGGTAGTCAAGGATGGGGAGGAGATGCTCCCGGAGCAGGAAAAGGAGCTGCATTTCATCCAGATCTAGCACCAAAAGGATTTACAGGTCAAGATGGAATGCGAATTAATGATTGGGTGTTAGATTTATTCTTAGATGAAAGAACAGTAAATGGAGAGATTGACCCAAGAACATACACAACATTATTTTTTAATTCCGAAGAAACTACAACCTACGAAGGAGAAGAGTTAAAATCTACTACTTACGGTAATAGAACATACCAAGAAGCTTACCCAGGAGAAAATACAGTATGGGGTAATAAATGGTTAGATATAGAATATGGAGAATATACAGGTGCTCAAGATGAGGGTTGGCATCAATCGGGTAATAACCTTAGACTATTGCGTTATGCAGATGTTTTATTGATGTTTGCAGAAGCAGAGTTTAAATTAAATGGTTCTACTCAAGCGGCTTTAGATGCTATCAACGAGGTGAGAAATCGTGTAGACATGCCAGCTTTTACGAGTATTACAATGCAGGATATTGAGGACGAACGTATAAAAGAGCTTAGTTTAGAGCGATCTCGTTATTTTGACTTATTGCGTTGGGATAAAGTTAAAGAGCGTATTGTGGATAATCCTCAATTTAAATCAGAAAGTGGGGGAACATCTTCATATAAACCAGGAAAAGAATATATTGATATTCCACAGAATGAAATAGATTCAAATCCTAACTTTGAGCATAACCCAGGCTATTAATATAAAATACTCTTAGAATGTAAAGAGGAGCTACAAAATATAGTTCCTCTTTACTATTTTAATCTTATATTAGATGAGAGAATTAAAAAAATTTAAACTGTTTTAAATTATTCATATGATATTGAATTTTAGATATAGCTTTTTATTTATTTCAATTTGTTTACTATTAAATTCCTGTCAGCAGGATAATGCTAAACAGTTTACTTTAGTTGAAGCTGAAAAATCTGGAATTGCATTTAAAAATTCAATCACAGAAACAGACTCCCTTAATTATTTTAGCTTTCCATATATGTATAATGGTGCAGGAGTAGGTGTTGGTGATTTTAATAATGACGGTTTAGAAGACATTTTTTTTGCTGGAAATGAAACTTCTTCAAAACTATATATTAATGAAGGAGATTTTAAGTTTAAAGATATTACAGAAAAAGCGGGATTAGAAACCAATGTTTGGTGTAATGGTGTTTCTATTATCGACATTAACCAAGATGGTTTACAAGATATTTATATCAGCGTTGGAGGATTTTCAGATAATCAAAAAAGAAAAAATAAGTTATATATAAATAATGGAGATCTTACTTTTAGTGAACAATCAGCAGTATATGGAATAGATGACAACGGCTATTCAACGCAATCTACTTTTTTTGATTATGATAATGATGGAGACCTTGATCTATACATATTAACACATGCAAACGAACCTACAACTAAAATTGATAAGCTTTATACGTTAACTGATGGCACAGGACCGAGTACAGACAGATTATATGAAAATGTAGGATTTATAGATGGACATATAAGATATAAAAATGTTTCTAATATAGCAGGAATTACGATTGAAGGCTATGGATTAGGAATTGCGGTTTTGGATATAAATAAGGATGGTTACCAAGATTTATATATAGCTAATGATTATGTTGCTGATGATATACTTTATGTTAATAATAAAAATGGAACTTTTACTAACCATGCAAAAAACTATTTTAAACAAACTAGTAGAAATAGCATGGGAATTGATGCAGCAGATATAAATAATGACCAATTGGTGGATATCGTTACATTAGATATGCTTCCGCAGTCAAATCTTCGTAAAAAGACAATGACTGCAAATATGAATCATGAGCATTATAGGGAGTTAATTAAAAAAGGGTATTCACCTCAATTTATTAGAAATGCACTGCAATTAAATAGAGGTCAAGGGGCAAATGATCACCCTGTTTTTAGTGAAGTTGGACGACTCGCAGGTATCTTTGAAACAGATTGGAGCTGGTCGCCTTTGTTAGCAGATTATGATAACAATGGTAAGAAAGATTTATACATAAGCAATGGATTTATGCGTGATATTACAGATCATGATTTTCAAGAATACTCTAGTCAGACAACCATATTTGTAAAGGGTTCTGGAAAAATTTCTAAAACTGATATTTTACAGAAATTGCAAAGCTTAGAGAGTATAGAATTGCCTAATTTTTTATACAGTAATGAAGGAGATTTACATTTTAAGGATCGTACCAAAGAATGGGGGTTATCCCATGCCTCTTTATCAAATGGAGCTGCTTATGCTGACTTTAATAATGACGGGAATTTAGACTTAGTTGTTAATAACCTTAATTCTCCAGCTTTTTTATATAGAAATAATGGAAATTTAAATAAGGAAAACCATTACATACAGATTAAATTAGAAGGAGAGAGCGGGAATTTGAATGGTATTGGAGCTAGTATAACAACATATTTACCTAATAATGTAGTTCTTTCTAATGATGTTTTTCCTGTACGAGGATTTATGTCTTCTTCAAGTATAAAAACACACATTGGTTTAGGGAGGGAGAATATAGTAGACTCCATAGTTATTAAGTGGCCTAATAATACTCAGCAAACATATAAGGAGCTTGCTGTAGACTCTACTTATGTTTTTAAACAAGAGTCAATTTCAATTGGAAAAAGTAAAGAAGATAGAAGCTATCTATTCACAGAACTCTCCGATAGTTTACACTTAAAATATATTCCTGTTGAGAATGATAACAATGACTTTAGACAGGAGCCATTATTAATGCACCTCAATGATAATAATGGGCCTTCTGTGGCAGTTGGAGACGTTAATGGTGATGGATTAGATGATCTTTTTATGGGTGGGCCTCGCTATCAAAATGGATCATTTTTTATTCAAAAAGGTGATGGAACTTTTATATCAAGACCATTATTAGGTTCAGATAAATTTGAAGATATGGGAGCTTTATTCCTTGATGTAGATAATGATGGTGATCAAGATTTATATGTCGTTAGTGGAGGAAGTTCGGTTAAGTTTTATAATCGTGGTCATTATCAAGATAGGTTATATCTTAACGATGGTACAGGAAACTTCTTATTAGATACTGATGCTTTACCTGAGATAAAATCTAGCGGTAGTTGTGTTATAGCTGGAGATTATGATAATGATGGTGATTTAGACCTTTTTATCGGGGGGATGATAGAACCTGGATCTTTCCCAACAAGTCCAAAGAGTTATCTTTTGCAGAATAACGGAGGAAAATTTACAGATGTAACAAATACAATTCCGAATCTTCAAAAAGCAGGGATGGTACGTGGAGCTTTATTTAGTGATTATGACAATGATAATGATGTTGATTTATTATTAGTAGGGGAATGGATGCCTATAATGCTTTTTGAAAATAATGGAGGAGAGTTTGTTTTAAATAATGAGGGAGAATTGTTTGCTCATAAAGGATGGTATAATAGCATAGCTGGTGGAGATATGGATAATGATGGGGATATTGATTATATAGTTGGGAATATAGGTGAGAATACAGTATATAAGGCTACAAATGATAAGCCGATCCGAATGTATGTTAAAGATTTTGATACCAATAATAGCTTGGACCCAATAATTACAAGAGATATCCAAAATAAAGAAGTTCCAGTAGCACCGAGGGGTCTTTTGGGATCTCAATTAAGAATGTTATATAAGGCGTTTCCTTCATATAATGACTATGCTAATGCCAATATGAATCAGTTTTTAAAAGTTTTAGACACTACAGGAATGAAAGTGTTAGAGATAAATACGAATGCTTCCAGCTACATTGAAAATTTAGGAAACGGAAAGTTTAAGTTTAAAGACTTACCATTAGAGGCGCAATTTTCACCAATTTTTGGAATACAAATTCAAGATCTAGATCAGGATGGAAATCTTGATATTTTAGGAGTTGGTAATTATTATCAAACGGAGGTTATTTCGGGGAGGTATGATGCAGGAAAGGGGATTGTCTTAAGAGGAAATGGAAAAGGAGATTTTAATAATATATCACTAGATGAAAGTAATTTTTTAGTTGATAATGATGCTAAATCCATTGCTCGTTTACAATGGAAAGATCAACTTCTCTGGATTGTAGGTGGTAACGCTAGCAAAACATTAGCTTATAAACAAACTAATACCGCTAATAAAGCTAAACTAGTTAAGTTTGAAGAGAAAGATAATTTCGCAATTATTTATTTAAATAGTAATAAGATTACTAAAGTAGAAAATTATAAAGGAGAAGGATACTTATCACAAGCTTCCGCTACTTTATACTGGAATCCTGATGTCATGAAAAAAATAGAGTTTTTTGATAAAGATGGTGAATTATTGAGAACTTACGATCATAGCTTTAAATAATAGATATTTTATTGATAGGATCTATTTTATCTGTATTTTTTTCGATAATTACCTGGAGAAGTGTTTTTTAACTCTTTAAATTTTCGAAAAAAGAAGGGAGGAGATTCAAAACCACAAGAGAAAGCTATTTGAGAAATAGGTTCTTCAGTGTGTATTAACATTCTAGTTGCAATATGAATTCGATATTCGGTTAAAAAGGTAAAAAAAGATCGCCCCATCATTTTATTAAAAAATCTAGAAAAAGCCTGTTCAGATAGACCAACAAGCTTACTAACCTCTTTTAGGTATATTTTTTCATTATAAGAACTAGCAATGAATTCATGAACTTTATTCATTCTGCTTGTATGTACAACAGATATATCTTTTGTGAAATTAGTATTGCAGATTTCTTTTTGAGGAATCGTTGTTAAACGATTTAATATTGTAAGAAGGCCAAGATATAAATCGCTGCCTTTTTTGGTAGGAAGTTTTTTTATTTCCTGAATAATATCTAGACTATTTTTCTTGTCAAAAAGTATCCCTTTAGAAGCTTTATATAACATTTCGGACACATTATTCAGCTCAGGTATATTTTTAAATGCTATATCATCCCATTGAATAACGTAGGATTTTGATTTTGAATTAGGATCTAAGATATTTTTCCAACAATGAGGAACGTTTGATCGTATAAGAACCAGTTCCCCTGGTTCATAGGCTCCAGCAAAATCTCCAATAAATTTTGTACCATAACTACTTTCTATGTACGTAAGTTCATGCTGTGGATGAAAGTGCCATGGAGTCTCAAAATTATCTTCTTCGTACTCAAAAGCAATTATAGTTTGTTCCATTCCTAATTGGAGAGACTCTAATATTGGCTTCATAACTAACAAAACTATTTTTATTAAAATAACTTATACAGTCGTAAATATATTTATTATTTAGTTTAAATGACATAATAGTTTACTTTATTGAGATAAAAGGATATAAAAAAAAGCTGTAATTGATTGATATTTGATTTACTAAACAACATATAATTAAACAAAATCATTATGTCATCAAGTGACTTTAAAGATCCCTTTGGGGAAGCCAGAGTACTAAAAGGTTATGGAGAAATGAACGATCAGCATGATCCAGTGGTGATGCTATTAAGGCATAAAGATGTAAGAAAAGGAGCCCATGATTGGAAAACTTATAGTTCTCAAGCAGAACCAGGAAGAATAGTAGTTCCTTCTGAAGTTTCTATAAGAGACACTCGACAGATTCCTTTTGAAGTAGACCCGCCAGTGCATGGCGATTATAGGACGTTAGTAGCCCCTTGGTTTAAAAGACCTCTTGAAGATGAATATCAAAAAAGGTTAGAAGAGATTATAAGTGAAGCCTTAAAAGGTAGTCTTTCCAAAAAGAGCATAGATGTAGTAACTGAACTAGCATTACCAATTCAATCTAGAGCCTTGACTTTATTACTAAATGTTCCCTATTATGAAGCTGAAAAATGGATATCATGGGGAACTCATGTTTTTCGTAGTGAAGGAGAAGCTTTAGACAAAGAAAAAGCATTTATCCTATATGATTATATTGATGAAGAGATAGATAAAGCAATAAAAAATCCCAGCAATGATTTATATTCTATGTTGTTAGCATCCGAAGTAAATGGGGAAAAGCTAACTAAAGAGGAGGTTAAGGGAGTTATGATTTTAACTTTTGCAGGAGGTAGAGATACAGTTATTAATGCTATAACTAATACGATAGCATACTTTGCAGAGAATCCTTCATCATTATACCACCTTAAGGAAAATCCAGATATTATAAATAATGCAGTAGAAGAATTAGTACGCTATTTCTCACCATTAACACATATGGGAAGAGAAGTAACCAAAAATACCTCCGTTTGTGAGCATGCAATTAAAGCAAATAGCAGGATTTCATTATGTTGGGCTTCTGCTAATAGAGATGAGAATGTATTTGAAGATGCTAATACCGTTAAGTTAGATAGAAAGTTAAATCCACATGTAGGCTTTGGTTTTAGTCACCATAATTGCTTGGGTGCTACTCATGCTCGTCAAATATTAAGAACGTTACTTAAAGTTTTTTTACTAGAAGATGTGTCAATTCAGGTATTAGATTCAGAAGAAAACATTGAACAGTTAGGAGATTTTAAAAGAAAAGTAGGTTTTAATAAGCTACAAGTGCAATTCAGTAAAAAATAATATAAAATGGCAAAGGTTACATTTATAACGAGTGATAATAACACAATAACTTTAGAAGCAGAAAGTGGTTCTGTAATGGAGTTGGCAGTAAATAATAATATTAAAGGAATTGATGGTGATTGCGGAGGTGTTTGTTCTTGCGCTACATGCCATGTACACGTGGACCCTATGTACTTTGATAAAATTGAAGAAGCTTCAGAAATAGAAAAAGATATGTTAGAATTAGATGATAACGTAAATCAGTATAGTCGATTGTCTTGTCAACTACAAATAAGTGAAGACTTGGATGGAGTTATTTTAACAGTTGCAAAATAAATTACACTCTCTTCGGATGAAAAATAATAAAGAGGTTTGTATAATAATAGGAGCGAGTCACGCAGGTGTTAATTGTGCCTTTGCGTTGCGTAAGGAAGGTTGGCAAGGCGATATTATTTTATTAGATTCAGATCCAGAATTACCATATCATAGACCCCCATTATCAAAAACTTACCTAAATGATTCTGCAGCTATTTTACAACCATTAAAATCATTGGAAAGCTATACTAAAGATGGAATAAAGTTAATTTTAGGGAAAGAAGTAACAGCTATTAACTCCAATATAAAGCAACTGAAATTAAATGACGGTTCTACTTTAAATTATGATAAATTAGTTCTCGCAACTGGAGCTAAACCAATTATACCACCGATAGAAGGATTGAGAAATTCTAATATGACTTTTACGCTAAGAACAGCAGCAGATATAACAGAAATAAAGAATACACTTTCTAAGGCTAAAAGAAAAAGAGTAGCAATAATAGGAGGCGGGTATATTGGATTAGAGACTGCAGCTTCTCTAAATAAGATGGGAGCTGAGGTTACAATTTTGGAACGCGAATCTAGAATTTTAGCTAGAGTTACTTCTATATATATTAGTAATTTCTTTCAAGAATTGCATAGGTCTAATAAGGTTGATATTCAGTTAGGAAAGAATGTTTCGATTGTAGAAAACAGCGATGACTCTATTTGCATTCATTGCAGTGATGCTACAAAGCTAGATGTAGATATTTTAATTCTGGGAGTAGGGGTAATACCTAATTGCGAAATAGCTAGCAAAGCAGGTTTGAATGTAAAGGATGGTATCTTGGTCGATGAGTTTACAAGAACATCTAATAGATATATTTATGCTATTGGAGATGTAAGTAATCATTATAATAAACATTACGGATATAATATTCGTGTTGAGTCTGTTCAGAATGCAGTTGAACAGTCTAAAATAGCGGCAGCAAATATCACTGGAAAGAAAATAGAGTATAATACAGTGCCTTGGTTCTGGTCTGATCAATTCGATGTAAAGCTTCAAATAGTAGGATTAGCAAATGGATATACAGATATAGTTATTAGAGAAGAAAACCTTGAAAAGAATATAATATCTGTTTGGTACTTTAATAAAGATATATTGTTAGCTGTTGATGCTATTAATAATGCAAAAGCATACGTTTTTGGGACTAAATTTATTAAAGACAATTTGGTGATTGATAAAAAAAAATTACGAGATATTTCTATACCAATTAATAAAGACTTGATTGTTGGTTAAAGGTTTACATAAAAGCATTAAAAAAGCTCATAATTGACTATGAGCTTTTTTTTATACATAATAAATGGTTTCGTTATCTAAAATGGTAATAGATATAGATTACAATGATAACAATTGCAATACCAAAAAACTTTATGTATTTGTAGGGAGTTATATCGACCTTTTGCGTATAAGTTAATTTGAATGCTGGTTCCAAAGGATATAGTTTTCCAATTATCAGCATTATTCCTACGTTAGTTATAAATATAATAGCTTGTACATGAAGAAAATGAGGCATCATCTTTTCATCCAAAATAAAATATTTTAAAAACAGATATATCAAGTATAAAATAACACCAGAGACTATACCTATTTTAGCAGCAATAGCTGGTACTTTTTTAGTAAAATATCCCACTACAATTATAGAAAGAATAGGTATTGTATAGCAACCATTTACTTCTTGTAGATATCCAAACAAGCCTTGTGGCGCTTTAGCAATTAGTGGAGCAATTATCATGGCTGCTATCGCCAAGAGTACACCAAAGTACTTACCATTTCTTATAACATCAATATCTGATGCATTTGAATGAAAATATTGCTTGTAAAAATCAATACTAAATAGAGTGATAGAACTATTGAGTGCACTATTGAAAGAACTTAAAATGGCTCCAAATAAAACTGCAGCAAAAAAACCTATTAAAACTGTAGGGAGCACTTTATTTACTAATAACGGATATGCTTGGTCTGGAGTTTCTATATTCCCTCCAAAAATGTAGTAAGCAATGATCCCAGGTAAAACAACAATTAATGGGCCTAATATTTTAATGAAAGCAGCCAGGAGTAGTCCTTTCTGTCCTTCTTTTAAGTTTTTGGCAGCTAAAGCACGCTGAATTATCGCCTGATTGGTACCCCAATAAAATAGTTGAACTAACATAAGACCTGTAAAAATGGTGCTAAAAGGAACCGAACTATTACTATCTCCCATTGCTTTGAATCTTTCAGGAGCTTCTCTAAGTAGTATTTCTGTCCCGTTAAATATAGAACCATCACCAATATACATTAGTCCGAAAACTGGAATCATAAGACCGCCTATCAATAAGCCAATAGCATTGATGGTGTCTGAGATAGCGACAGCCTTCAGCCCTCCAAAAATTGCATATATAGAACCAATAGTGCCAATACTCCAGACACAAATCCATAGTGCTGTGTTTTCAGAAACGTTTAAAAGCTCAGGGATGTTAAACATAGTGCTTATTGCTAGTGACCCTGAGTAGAGAACAATGGGGAGTAAAATAATAATGTAACCTAGTAAGAATAATCCTGAAGTAATAGTTTTAGTAGTATTGTCGTATCTCTCAGCTAAAAACTCAGGAAGGGTGGTAATACCACCTTTTAAATATTTAGGTAATAAATACATCGCTGTAAATACCATAGCAATAGCAGCTAGAGTTTCCCATGCCATGACTAAAATCCCTTCAGAATATGCTTGGCCGTTTAAGCCTACTATTTGCTCTGTAGATAAGTTAGTGAGTAGTAAAGACCCTGCAATAACACCTGCAGTTAGTGATCTTCCTCCTAAAAAATACCCGTCACTTGTGTTCTCATTCGTTTTTAATGTAGCAACATATGAAATAATAGCAACTAGAAGTGTGAAACCAATAAAAGTAAGTAAAATCATAGAAGTAAAAAGGTTATAGATTTTTTTTAAGATATTTCATCATTTCAATATTTAACTCCCATTGATCTATTATTGGCTTTGAAGAATTTGTAATTGTTTGCATATATGGAATTGGACCAAATTCTGGACAGATATAAAAGGTTTCAATCCCTTTTTTTATTGCTTTCTGAAGAATCTCTTGCCACCATTTAAAGAATGTCTCCAAATAAACTTTATTTTCTTCTGCAAATGGAGCATGTACTTGTGAGCGTTGTGTGTCTGCTACCCGAGCATGAAAATAATGACTGTTATCAGTAGCTTTACTAAGACTTTCCTGTTGGTCGTGAAGTAACGTTTCTGATACTACTGTCCAATGGCTGAAGTCTGCTGTAAGCTTTAAATTTGGATATATTTTTTGAAAATTACTAAAGGATTGAGCACAGTAATTGAATCTTCCTCTATGAGTTTCATGATATACAGGAACGTTTGTTTCCTTTTCAAAAAGAAATATTCTTTCTAAAATTTTTGTATTTTCTTCTAACGTATAAAAATCTCTGCCTGTATGCGAGTTAATAAAAATAGGATTAAACTCAACGAGTTTGTATAACCTTTTTTCTAATCGTTTTATATATGAATCTACTGACTCGTTTAGTGGTTCTAACCACTGCTGACTAATAAGTTCTATGCCTGATGTAGGGAGTATTTTTTTAAGATCATTCTCAAAACTTGAACTTTCTGGAATATTCATTTCTACAGCATCATATCCAGCTTCTTTTACTTTCTTAATAAAATCTTTTGCAGCAATACCTTCTTGTCCCCAAAATGGACATACGTATTTAATATTCATTCCTAATTATTTTTATTATTAACCAAGTTGAGTAAATTTTAATGATTGGCACGTATTAGTTTGATATTTTCTATTGTTGCTGATATTAAGGTCTCGATTTCCAGATAATCAAAGTTTCCATCATTATCTTTTTTAATTAAGTTGGATCCCATACCTACACAGCAAACACCTGCATTAAACCATTTTTTGAGATCTTCTTTTTCGGTAGACACACCTCCTGTAGGCATAATTTTTGTCCATGGTTGAGGTCCTTTTATGGCTTTTACAAATTCGGCGCCATAGATAGCACCAGGAAATAATTTTATTATTTCGCAGCCCAGTTCTTCGGCAGCAGCGATTTCAGTAAGGCTTCCACAACCTGGCATCCAAAGTACTTTTCTACGATTACATACTTTAGCTATATCTTCTCTAAAAACAGGAGTTACAACGAAATCTGCACCTAATTGCATATAAAGAGATGCTGCTGCTGCATCTGTAATAGAGCCTATACCTAATAACATTCCAGGTAGCTCATGGTTAGCATATTTTACTAAAGCTTCAAATACCTCATACGCAAAGGCACCACGAGCTGTAAACTCTACAGCTATAGCACCACCTTCATAACAAGCCCTAACAATGTTTTTGGCTGTTTGTATATCGTTGTGATAAAATAATGGTACTAATCCTGTAGTGGTTAATTGTTGGGCAACCTCTATACGGTTTGTTGGTTTCATGATGTAAGTTTTGAGTGTTTATCGTGCTACTAAAGCAGCTTCATTTCCAGAAATCAATTTTTCAACTTCAGTGATACTAACTAAATTATAATCTCCAGATATAGAATGTTTTAAGCAGCATGCGGCAGCTGCAAAATCTATAGCGTATTGAAAATTGTTCGGTTTTGAGAGAAGTCCAAATATAAGACCTCCCATAAAGGCGTCTCCACTTCCTACGCGATCTATAACAGGAATAACCTCCCGTAGCGTAGCTTTAATAACTTCTTTCCTATTATACATAATACCACCAATTTTTTGGTGAGAAGCATTAATTGAGTAGCGTAGGGTAGTAGCCATGATTTTTATGTTCGGATATTTTTTAAGCACCGCATCATAAAGCTTAGACACTTCTTCTATGTTATTATAATCAGGGGTCATTCTTTTTTGTCCTGTTACTAAACATGCCGTATCAATATCACCTAAAAGTATATCGGTATATTGTAAAAGTTTAGGCATTACATCTTTAGGTTTTTTACCGTATTTCCACATTTTGGAGCGGTAATTTATATCACATGAGACTGTAATATTCCTTTTTCTCGCCTGCTTTATTGCTTCTAAGCATATAGCGGCTGTATTTTCTGAAATTGCTGGAGTTACACCGCTCCAATGAAACCATTGAGCATCTTTAAAAACCATTTCCCAGTCAATTTCATCTATTTGTATTTCGGAAAAAGAAGAACCTTCTCTATCATAAAGTACATTACTAGCGCGTGATGATGCTCCAGTTTCAAGAAAATACATTCCAAGTCTATTTCCTCCCGTACATATAAAATCAGTACCAACATTTTTTCTTCTAATCTCTTCCATACTCCTTGTGCCCAATTCATTATTGGGTATTTTGGTTATAAACTCGCTTTTAATTCCAAAATTAGCTAAGGAGACAGCAACATTAAATTCACTTCCGCCAAAAGAGGCTAAAAATGAATTCGCTTGTGATAAACGTAAATGTCTTTCAGTTGATAGTCGGAGCAAAAATTCTCCGAACGTAATTACTTTTTTCAAGGATTGTATATTTATATTAATAGCTTGTCTATGCCTATAAATAAAGACTTAGACAAGCTATAGATAGTATTTTATTTAATTTTATGGTCTCAAAGAAGCTTCGGATACGCTTAAATTATCCATGTAAAAACTTATTGTTTCTGCATTTGCTTCGTTAAATCCTCTTATTTGAAATGTTTTATCTCCTGATTGGCTAAATTCTACAAAAGTCGAGCTATATACCCATTCTCCAGTTTTAAAATCAGTTGAAAAGGTTGGATTACCAGCTACAGCCCAATCAGTATCAGGGAACCAGAAAAACCTTAAATCTGGAGCCGAACCAGAAGGATCGTTATTTCCTAAACTAGTTACATATACCCAAACTCCAATCTCATATGTTTTTCCTGCTTCTACAGGAAAAGTAATTTCGTTTCCTGCATTATCCTTATGCCCTATAATCATTCCTCCAGCAGGATTCATTTCTATATAAGCACTGCTAGTACCATTTTGTGCTTGTGAGTTAGAGATGCTTAGTGTATATCCATCCCAAGGTGCTCCCCAAAACATATATGGCCAATTAGTTGCAGATGAATTTTCAAAGCTATAATCATATTCTGAAGATTCTTTTAAAATATTTACCTTGTTAAAGATTACTTGCTGTTCGATAAAACTATCTGCTTTAACTCCATCTAATGTTGCCATATTACCAGGAGTATATGATATTTTGATAATATCATCATTATAAATTTGTTCTCCTTCTAAAGAAATTAAAATAATGTTTCCTTCCTCATTGTCTACAGTTATAGAACTTATCATAGGATTTAAAACAGTGGTACCATTTTCTAGAGATATTGTAAAATCGCTACTATTTAATGTAGAAGCATCCATTTCTCTACTATAAACTAACGCAATTTTCCCATTTTTATCTGTAACTTTTTCTAAATCAACAGGGTCAGTAGAAGGAATTACTTTTATCAGATTTTTTAACGTTATAGTGTCACCACCAAAAGGTCTTTCTCTTGTAGCAGAAAAAGTAAGGTCATATACACCTTGCTTTTTATATTTAACATCTACTTCTGTATCTTCCCCTTCAAAAGTAGTTGGATCACCACCTTCAAAATTCCATATAAATTCTTCAGGTTCTCCTTCTGTACTATATGTAAAACGAACAGATCTACTTGCTGTAACTTCATTTTCAGCATTATCATTCATTTTTAGTGCAGCACCTATAGTTCCATCTTTATTTATATAATTAGCTTTAATACTGCTATTTACTTTGCTTAGTACGGTAATTACTATAGTGGTGTCTAATTCTTTTCCCTTCAGGCTGGTTCCAACATAAGCATCTTTCTTAAATACTTGATGCAATTTAACATCGTGTTGTCCCGTTTTTTTGAAAATAACTTTAAGGTTCTCTTCTGAAGAGTTTATATCGTCCCCAGCGTTTAATATATCTGCAACTCCTTCTGGGAAAGTCCACAACCTTGATGATACCCCTGGAGAAATATCTCCAAAGGAAATATCATTATTTACTTCAATTTTGTTTTCAAAATCCATTTCAGAAGTAAAAACAACACGGTGACTAGGTTCAATTAATTCGATGTCTTCATCATCACTACAAGAAGCGATAAAAAGAGAAATAACCATACCGAGCCATAGTATTTTATTTATATATAGTGGTTTCATGTTAGTCTTTTTAATTATTAATTTGATCATTAGTTTGAAGTTCCTGTGAAGGAATTGGCAGGTAATTATGAGCTTCTGGAGTATAGTTATCAGCAGCTAAAAAGAAGTCTGGTCTAATACGTTCTTTAATAAAAAGTGGCGCTACACCATCTTCGGAAATTTCTAACTCTTCCAAATGATTTCCTCTCCATACTTCATCAGCTCTTAATTTTTGGAATACTTCATTGACTATTCCCCAACGTACTAGATCTTTCCATCGATGACCTTCATAACAAAGTTCCAATGGTCTTTCAACACGTTGAATATGTGTCATAACGTTATCTGCATTTGCTACTACTAATGGTTGTGAACCATTCACTTGAACACTTATATGTAATTGTGGAAATTTACCTCCATTTTCATCCATATACTGTTGTAAAGTTTTTACACCAGCTCTACTTCTTACCATATCAATGTAGGTTATGGCGGTATTGTAATCTCCTGATGCATTTATAATAGCCTCGGCATACATCAGATAGACATCAGCCAAACGTATATGCCTAAAATTAATACCAGATCTAGAGTTCGTGTCTTCTGATTTTAAATCATACCAATTAGTGAATTTTTTTATATAAGCACTTTGACCAAAGGCCCAACCACCTTTTTCACCAATTTCTAAACCATAGTAAAGACCATCTCCATTGATAGGAACAATACTAGAATTCATTCTCTTTGAAAAAGTATTACCATCATTGACACTATTAGTTGGATCAATTTCATCATTTACAAATAATTCATGCAAATAATAAGTAGGAATAAGGGTGTTATATCCACCAAAATTTAATTGCCCAAAAGCATTTGCCATTGTGGATGCTTCAGCACCAGTTTCGCTTGGAGTATCATCTACTGCAGCACCAGGAACACCAGGTCTTAATTCATCGGAATAGGCAACTTCAAATATAGATTCGCTATTAAATTCATTGAGATCTGTAAAGTTGTCCATAATATCTGGAGTTAATGCATAGATATTAGAATCTATTACCTCTTTAAATAGTGAAGCAGCTTGAGACCAATTTTTTGAGTATAAATAGTTCTTTGCTAATAAAGATGTTGCTGCACCCCAAGTTGCTCTTCCTTCATCTTCTGCACTCCATTCTAAAGGCAAATTATTTCTTGCGAATTCTAAATCAGGAATTATTACTTGGTTATTTACTTCTTCAATTGAAGAAAATGGTTGATTTAATTCTTCGTCAGTTTCCGCTACTTTAGTATGTATAATAGCACCATTATAGGTGTTAGCTATTTGGAAATAATAAAATGCTCTTAAAAACTTAGCTTGTGCTTCAATCTCTACTTTACTATTACCAGTAAATTTTGAGTCGTCTGCATCTTGAATGTATTGAATAACTTGATTTGCTCGAAACACACCAATGTATAGTTCATTCCATTTGTTTGTAACATAGTATGTAGCGTCGGTAAATGTAAGGTTTCTAAAAGCTGAAGGACGGTACCAAGATTCTGTCCCAGCGATGTCTCCCATAGCCATTTCATATTGTAATTCTCCACCGCTGACATTTTGGAATTGTAATGCTCCATAAGCAGCTGTTAATCCACTATTAAACTGTTTCTCAGTTTCCCAAAAGGTATCTGTCGTAATAGCGTTTGGATTTTCAAGCTCTAAAAACTTATCTTCATCACAACTGCTAAAAGTTAGCAAAGTAATAATAGATAGTGCTGTTATATGTTTTCTATATATTTTCATAATAAATTAATGATCTAATTTTAAAAGTGTAATTGTACTCCAAGTAAAAATTGTCGTGCTACAGGATAATTTCCCCTATCAATTCCTCTTGTAAAAATTCCATCTCCACCTACCTCTGGATCGTATCCATTATAATTAGTGAAAGTAAATGGGTTTGTTGCAGAAATATATAGTCTAGCAGACTCCATACCCAAAGTAGGAATGTCTTTTATAGTATATCCTAAACTCATGTTTCTAATTCTTAAATAGGTACCATCTTCTAGAAAATAGTCTGATCTTGCTCTGACATTGTTATGTAGCGCGTCTTCACGATCCGTAGGAACATCAGAATTTGGATTTTGCGGAGACCACATATAATATTGTTCTAGATGTCTTCCTTGAGTGTAAGCATAATAGCGAGCACCATTATATATCTCGGCACCCTGAGAATAATAACTTTGTATGTAGAAATCGAAATTTTTATAGTCTACATTTAAGCTTAAACCAGCTTCAAATTCTGCCTGTCCTGAACCAGAATAGACACGATCGTTATCATCGATAACATTATTTCCGTCTGTATCCTTATACATCATGTCCCCTAATTGTGCACTTGGATTGATGGTTTTATATGCGTCTAATTGTTCTTGAGTTTTAATAACTCCATCATTCTGCACTAAGAAGAAAGAACCAGCTTCGTATCCTTCTGCTAAATATGTTGTATAGTCAATATTAGGTCCTAATGAAACAGCAGGTCTACCATTGGCATAACCTCTTTCAATTCCATTTAAGTCCGTTACTTCATTTTCATTTTTAGTAAACGTTCCGCTTATAGTATAACCAAAATCTCTATTTTCAGATCTATGTTTATAGCTTAAAGCTAATTCAATTCCCTTATTAACCATATTACCAGCATTAACCACCTTTGTATCATAAACACCGTCTGCTCGAGGCTGGTATGTACCTGTAGATGCTGGAAGACGCTCTTCTAAGAGCATATCTTCTTTTAGGTTTTCATATAAATCTAAAGTGAAATTAAATTTGTTTTTAAACATGGTTAGATCAAGTCCTATGTTTTTAGATACTGTAGTTTCCCATTTTATATCTGGATCTACATACGTACGTTGTGTTAATCCGTAGTTTAATTCTTCATTAGCTCCAAAAGGGTAATTAACACCGCTTTCGATAACTGGAATGTAGGAATATGAAGAAATGTTTTGGTTTCCTAACTCAGCCCAACTTAATCTTAGTTTTAGTTGATTAATGAAAGTTACATTTTCAAAAAATTTCTCTTCATGGATATTCCAACCAGCTGAAAATCCATAAAAATCTCCATATCGGTTACTTTCCGAAAATCTTGAAGAACCATCTCTTCTATAACTTGCAGATAATAAGTATTTTTCATCAAAATTATATTGAACTCTACCTAGTTTACCAGCTAATCTTCTTTCATCATTATAAGTGTTTGGTAAAATAGCTTCACTACCAGATCCTAATGTCTGAGATCCATTTCCAGATTCTTCGCTATAAATAACACCAGTACCCAATGTTTTAGAAATAAACTTCTCGTATGAGAGCACAGCTAATAAATCTAAATTATGTTTCCCAAATGATTTTTTATAGGCTAATTGGTTTTCTATAACATCTCTTTCAGTCCAAATAAAGTCTTCGTTTAATATAGCTTGCTCTCTAGAAGCTGTAGGATTTAGTCCTTCTGTATCATATACTAAATATTGTGGTTGAAAAAATTTGCGACGATACTCCCAAGTATTTCTACCAAGATTAACTTTATAAGTAAACCCATCGAATATTTCATATTGAAGGTTTGCTGCAATATTTACACTCTCGGTGTTGCGCTTATCAATATTTTCTAATTGTTGTGATAAGTAGCTATATAAAATGGCATTTCTTACGGGAATCTCCACACCATTTCCACCAACAGTTTGTAGTCCATCCAATGGCGGTTGCCATGGTCTTTGTGCGATTGCATACTCATAAAGAGCCCATGGCTCTTGTTCTGTATTTTCGTCTGTATATCCAATAGTTGCAAAAGCTTTAAAACGTCCTTTTCTATATTCTCCTGTTAACCTCGTAGTAAGTCGGTTAAATCCTGAATTAATTAAAACTCCTTCTTGATCGAAGTAATTTGTATTAAAACTAAGCGAGAGGTTCTCACTTCCACCAGAAACTCCTAACGTGTAATTTCTTATGGTAGCTCCATCATTTTGGACACCATCAACAAAATCAGAATCATAATCTAATGCATTAGGATTAAAGAAAAATATTAATGGGTCTCTTCCTAAAGCTTCAAGCTTTATTTCCTCCTCATACATTTGTTGTTGTGTATTCATTAAGGGAGTTCCAGAAGTGATATCTTGAATACTAGTATAAGTACTAAAGTCTACTTTAATGCTTCCTGCTTTCCCTTTTTTTGTAGTAATGAGCACAACACCATTAGATGCTCGCGTACCATAGATAGATGCAGCAGCTCCATCTTTTAAAATATCTATGGTTTGTATTAATTCTGGAGAGATATTTGGATTTCCTTCATATGGAATCCCATCCACAACATATAATGGCCCTAATGCATTTGCACTTACAGAACCAAGCCCTCTAATTTGTACATTAGCAGCTTCTCCAGGTCTACCACTACTAGCTTGAATATTTACCCCAGCCACTTGACCTTGTAATGCAGTACCTAGATCGGAGGTTGCTGTTTTTTGAATAATATCATCTCCAACACTAACAACAGCTCCAGTTACTTCTTTCTTTTTTTGAGTACCATAACCTACCACAACAACTTCCTCTAAATCTGAAGCATCTATTTCTAGTGATACATCAATAGTACTTTTACCATTAATAGGTATTTCTTGACTTTTAAATCCGATATAACTAAAAGTTAGTACATCATCTTTAGTTACAGTTAAACTATAGTTACCATCAAAGTCAGTTACGGTACCGTTAGTTGTTCCTTTTACCATGACATTCACTCCTCCTAATGGCATGTCATCTGTTTTAACATTTCCGTTAACCTTAATGCTTTGTGCATAGGTGAGGGTAACACTAAATAACAAAACCCATAAGAGTATTTGTGATTTAAGTTTCCTTTCTACAGGTAATTTAATTTTCATAAATTGTTAGTTTTAGTTAATTACCTACAAATGTTGTTAATATTACCTTAAACATGCTTTAAATTAACTAGACAAGAACTGAACAAAACTGTACAAATTTTTAAAAACAACTAGATTTCAAATGAACAATAATTTAGCTTTATAATTACAACTAACTGTTAGTTAGTTTCTTGTGTTTATTTTGCGTAGGTTTTTGATTTTAAGTAACTATACTTTTTATTTAAAAGTGCTTGATTAGTAATTAGAATTGATTGATAAAGTCTTCTAGATTATCCTCTCTATTTAAGTTCAATTTTTTTCTGAGTCTATATCTAGATGTGTGTACACTTTCTACAGAAATACCTAATAAACGAGCCATGTCTTTACTCGCAAAATTTAGACGAACCAATGCGCATATTTTTTGATCTGTTTGACTAAGTTGCGGAAACTTATCTTTTAAATTATCATAGAAACTTTGATTGATAGCAGTGAATCTAACTTCAAATTCAGACCAATTTTTTGAAGGACTTCCTTGAAATCTTTTTAAAGCTCGTAGTATAACTTTTTTGTTAAGAGCTTCATCTGTTCCTTCAATTTTCTTTTGGATACCTGCAATGAACTCATCTTTTTCTATGTGACGGAGGGAGGCTTGTGTGAGTTCTTTATTTTTTAATTCTAGTACTTCATTTTTTTTCTGAAGTTTTAATTTTTGTTTTTCTGAGAGAATCCTTTTCTCATTTTTATGCTTAAGTTTTATTTGTCTTATTAAGATAAATCCATAGAAAATGATTGAAATAATTACGATTACTAAAATGATAGATTTTAACAACCAAATTTTATCTTCTTGCTCGTAATTTTCTAAAAGTTGTGCATTTAGGGCATCTTCTTGCTTTTCTTTTTCAATTCTATATTGATCTTTTATTTCTATAAGGTGTTTGCTATTTTCACTTTTTAATCCAAAAATCTTATTGTTTAATTCAGTTTCTTTATTTAAATATTGGAAAGCGACTTTGTAATTTTCCTTTTGTAAATAAATATTCTTTAGTCCTTCGTAGGCTTTTAGCTGGTAATTTAAATGACTTTTGCTGTTTTCGGAGAGCTTTAGAGATGATTTATATTCCTCTAAACTTAAATCGTATTTTTTCATCATTCTATATACGTCTCCTTTCAGCACATGTATTACTACAAGATAGGTCTTGGAATTTTTGGAGAAATACTTTTGGCAGCTATTTAACTTCGAAATGGATTCTTTAAAATTACCATTGGTAGCATCTAAAAAACCTTCTTCTGCTTTAATGTAATAGCTTTCATAATTGGGACTAATTCTATTTTTCCATATTCTGCAAGAATCTAAATAATTACTTGCTTGTTTATACTCTTTATTTACTCTATGTAAGTTGAGAATTGAAAAATAATCACTTAGTACATATTCTTTAACGTTTGGATTTTTTTGAATTAACTCTTTTCTAATTTTAATAGCTCTATTAAAGTATTCTAATGCTTTTTCGTCTCTCTTGTAGAAACTATAAAGCCATCCAAGTTCATTATAAATTTTTGCTATGGATGCGCTATCTTTAGTTTTATCTGCTAGGAGTAACGCTTTCCAGTAACCATCATAAGATTTACTATAATTTAAATTATGACTGTATAAAGTCGAAAGTTCCATTAATGCATTTATGGCACTAATAGTATCATTACTTTTTAAATTTTCATTAATTTTCTTCTGAAATAAAACAGCCGCGCTATCTGGATTCGTATGGATTAACTTTCTCGCAAGAACCAATGTGGTATTTTCTTGTCTATTAGATTGAGCTAGTATGTTGGTGCTTATCAGAATTAATACTAGAGATAGAATTACTTTTTTTAAATTATCCATTCGCTATATAGGTGTTTGTTTGTATGTATTCAATGGTTATGTGGGGACTATTTTATTTAGTTGATAATTTATTTATCAAATTTATATCGAGTTGCTAATTGTTAGCATTAAACATTGTTTTTCTTTTTCTGCCTACAAATAAAATAAATGTCTAGTTAATATCGATGCTAAACTTTAGCATGTCTAGTTTTTGTCTAGTAAATTTTAACAAAAATCATCGAGGTTTGATAGAAATTTGGTCTTCAAACCAAAACTAATACATCGATGAATATTTACAAGAGTCTCTCTTTTTACAATCTCTTCAATTTTATTGTTAAGTCACTTTAAATATCTATAAGGTGATAATTAGTTCAAGATTTTACTAAAAATAGTATTGAGTAGAAATGAAAAAGAATAATATATACATAGGAATTTTACTGTTTGTTGCGATTGTTGCTTTATCAATGATTCCGTGGAAATCAGAAAAAGATATCAAAACAAAAAAGTTAGACTTTAATTTAGGTTGGCAGTTTCATTTATCTAAAACAGATGTTGCAATTGCTGAAATTAAAGAAGATAGCTGGCAAAATATCCAATTACCACATGATTGGGTAATTAAAAAAGAATTTGACTCTAGCCTAGCTTATAATGCAAAGGCCACAGGTTATTTAGATGGAGAAGGTTATGGGTATTACAAAAAAATGTTCCCTACTGAAGTAACTAACAAAGAATCTTGTTTTATTCTTTTTGATGGAATATACAATAATAGTGAGGTTTATATTAATGGTAAAAAGCTAGGTAGCCATCCATATGGTTACTCTCCATTTTATTATGATCTAACAAACTATCTTAAACCATTAGGCGCATCTAACACAATAGAAGTTAAAATTGATCATTCCCGTTTTGCAGATAGTAGGTGGTATACAGGAGCAGGCATATATAGAAATGTGACATTAATCAGAACTTCAAAATTACATGTGCCAGTATGGGGAGTAAATATTTTTACTCCATCAATAAGTAAAGACAGTGCCAAAGTTAATATAGAATTAGAGCTAGAAAACCATTTTCAAGAGGATAAAGCATTTAATCTTACTACTGTTATTTATGACAATCAGGATAATGAAGTCTCTAGAATTAGTGATGATAAGAATATAGAATCCCAATCCAATCAAAAATTAATACAAGTAGTCAATATAGACAATCCTAATCTTTGGAATATTGAATCACCTCACCTTTATAAAGCTGTAACAACTATTACTAGCGATGGCGAAGTATTAGATATTACTAAGGAAAAGTTCGGAATAAGATCAATCGACTTTGATGCTAAACGTGGTTTTTTTCTTAATGGAAAGAATATGAAAATAAAAGGCGTATGCCTTCATCACGATGGAGGTCTTGTTGGAGCTGCAGTTCCAGAAGGGGTTTGGAAGCGTAGATTGAAAATATTGAAGGAAGGTGGTTGCAATGCTATTCGTATTTCTCACAATCCAGCATCAAATGAATTTCTAAACCTATGTGATGAAATGGGATTTCTAGTTCAAGATGAGCTCTTTGATGAGTGGGATAATCCTAAGGATAAAAGGTTCAATCAAAATGAACAAAAAGTTGACTATATAACAAGAGGGTATACGGAACATTTCCAAGAATGGGCAGAAAAAGACCTAAAATCCATTATTAAAAGTCATAGAAATCATCCATCAATTATTCAATGGAGCATCGGTAATGAAATCGAGTGGACATATCCGCGGAATGCTGAAGCTACAGGTTTCTTTGGAAATATGAGTTGGAAAGGAAATTACTTTTGGTCGGAACCGCCATTTACAACAGAAAAAATTAAAAATAAATTAGACTCGCTACCACATGATAAATATGACATTGCAGAAACAGCAAATAAATTGTCTAAATGGGTAAAGGAACTTGATACAATGCGCCCTGTTACTGCAAATCTAATACTGCCTTCAGCAAGTCATCTTTCTGGGTATACTGACGCTTTAGATGTTGTGGGTTATAGCTATCGTAGAGTTTTATATGATTATGGACATCTTAATTATCCTAATAAACCAATAATGGGTACTGAGAATTTAGGGCAATATCATGAATGGAAAGCCATTATGGATCGCCCATTTATTGCTGGTACTTTTTTATGGACCGGAATAGACTATATGGGAGAGATACGCGATCCTTGGCCAGTTAGAGTTCAACCTTCTGGATTATTAAATACAGCAGGTTTCCCTAGAGGGAGTTATTATATGTTCAAATCGCTTTGGACAGAAACACCTTCAATACATATTGCAACCCAAAACATAGAAAAATCATTGAATAAACTTAATGAGAAAGGGGAGATAGTTCCAAAAGATTCAGAAGCATGGAAGAAAGCATTATGGTCTTGGCAGGATGTTAATAGCCATTGGAATTATAGTAAAGATGAAATCATAAATGTTGAGTTGTATTCTAATTGTGAAGAAATTGAGCTTTTTCTAAATGATAAGAGTTTAGGTAAAAAACACCTTAAAAGTTTTGAAGACCATATCTATAAATGGGCGGTTCCATATAAAAAAGGAACTCTAAAAGCAATAGGAACTAAGGAAGGAGAGGTTGTTAAAGAATCTATCACAACTGCATTAACTGCATCACAAATAAGTATCATGGTAGATAAACAGGTTCTAGAATCAGATAATTATGATGTTGCTCATGTAGTAGCTCAGCTCTTAGATAAAAATGGTAATCCTGTTAAAGTTGATAATAGAGAATTGACATTTTCTGTAGAAGGGCCTGCAAAGATACTTGGTGTAGATAGCGGATGGATTAAAAGTGTGGAGAAATTCCAATCTAATAAAAGCACGACTTATGAGGGAAGAACACTTCTTATCATTCAAGCTCTAGATAAATCAGGTGAGATTATTATTACTGCGGAAGGAGATGGATTGAAGTCTAACCAAGAAATCATCAAAATTAAATAAGATGAAACTTCAAATTCTACTATACATATACTGTTTACTTCAAATAAGTTCATGTGATTCAAATTCAACTGAGGAAGGTGACAATCTTTTACCAGAATCGGAGGATGAGATTTTGGAAGATCCTACGGTGGGTTATACTCTTGGAGATTTAGAGATCCCAAATAGTCAGGGTAATCCCCCAATAGATATGAATTGGTCACTTCTGAATGATTTTTCTGATGAGTTTAATTATGACGGAAAGAGCGAAGAATTCTCAAAAAAATGGAATGACACATATTTTAGTAGTTGGGTAGGCCCAGGATTAACAGAATGGACATCACAAAACTCTAATATTGATGGAGGAAATTTGATTTTAGAAGGCTCCAGAAAGCCAAACACAGATAAGGTTTATTGTGGTGTAATATCTTCCAAAAATAAAATTAAGTTCCCTATTTATACAGAGGTAAGAGCTAAAATTGCGAATCAAGTGTTATCCTCAAACTTTTGGTTTTTAAGCGAGGATGACGAAAGAGAGATTGATGTTTTGGAATGTTATGGTAGTGATCGTCCTGACCAAAGCTGGTTCGCAGCAAGAGCTTCTTCTAATACACATGTATTTATTAGGGACGAGGAAACCAATGCAATAATAGAAAATTTTGATGACCAGACCCATCATACATTACCTAATGAAGAGCCATGGCGAAAGGATTTCCATCGTTATGGAATTTATTGGAAGGATGCTTTTAATCTGGATGTTTTTTATGACGGAGTGTTAGTAGATCAAATAAGAGCTGACGATATAAAAGATCCCGAAGGCCTAGGAATAGATCGAGAAATGTATATGATTCTAGATTTAGAAGATCATGCATGGCGATCTAATCAAAATCCACCCATCGTCGCTACAGATAATGAATTAGAAAACGAAGATAAGAATAAGTATCTAGTAGATTATGTTAGAACGTATCAACCAATAACAGAATTTAATGGTGGTTTGATTAAAAATGGTAGCTTCAATAATCCTAACCTGTCAGATTGGTACAGGAAAGGACCAGTTTCTATTTCTACAAGTTCAGAAACTAATATAGACGAAGCGTATACACTAAAGTTAGAAACATCTGGCTCGGTAATTCAAAAGATTCAAGTAACTCCTAATACCAATTATAAGCTTATTTGGAAGTATTTCTCATTTGGTAGCGGTTCTGAAATCAATGTATTAGGGATAGCGAAATCGACTTTAGCTGCAACAGAAAATTGGAAAAATAATAGTATAACCTTCAATTCGAAATCTCAAAACGAAATTTTTATAAAAGTAGAGAACACTATAGATAAGCCATTATTTATAGATGCATTTCAATTAAATAAAGAATAATAAATAAACATGAAAGCAACACAATATCAAGGAAACAAAACATTTAATGTCATCGACAAAGAAATCTCGGAGCCAAGTAAGGGGGAAGTTAGAATCAAAGTAGCCTATGTAGGTGTTTGTGGCACTGATGTGCATATATATCATGGAATGATGGACAAACGTGTTGATTTTCCAGCTACTATAGGTCATGAAATGTCTGGTACTATTGATGCTATAGGAGAAGGGGTTACAGAGTTTAAAACAGGTGATAAAATTGTAGTAAGACCGCTAGATGATCGTTTAGTAAAACCATCTGATAAGGGGAATAATCATATTTGTGAAGACTTAAAATTTATTGGTATCGACAGTGAAGGGGCTATGCAGCAATATTGGAATGTTCCCTCCTTTGTGCTACATAAATTAAAACCTGAGACAGATTTAAAACTAGCAGCTTTAATAGAACCTCTTTCGGTAGCAACGCACGATGTTCGTAGAAGCGGACTTGTAAAAGGAGAAACAGCTGTTGTGTTGGGAGGCGGACCTATAGGAATGTTAGTTGCTATGGTTGCAAAAGAAAAAGGGGCTCAAGTAATAATCTCTGAAGTTAACCCTAAGCGAATTGAAAAAGCTAAAGCTTTAGGCTTTGATGCAATAAATCCTATGGAAGTGGATTTAGTTGAATATATAAAATCAAAAACAGATAATCGCAAAGCCGATGTAGTTTTTGAAGTTGCAGGAGTTCAACCTGCATTAGATATAATGTGCGAAGTAGCGGGAATTCGAGGAAGAATTGTAATGGTAGCAATTCACGGGGAGAAGAAACCTGTAGACCTTTTTAAATTCTTTTGGAAAGAACTTAGTCTTATTGGAGCAAGAGTTTATGAGAAAGAAGATTATGAGAAGTCTATTGAATTAATTACCGCAAATGAATTGCCTTTTCAAGAAATGATAACGGATGTACAACCGTTAACTAATATTCAGCAAGTTTTTGAAAACATAGATAAGAATCCTTCTGGAATGAAGGTATTAATGGATTGTAGTTTATAATAAAAAGAGATAAAATGAGTGTTTTAGATACGTTTAAATTAGAAGGAAAAACAGCCTTAGTAACAGGGTGCAAAAGGGGAATAGGAAAAGCTATGGCGATTGGTCTAGCTGAAGCAGGAGCTAATATTATTGGTGTTTCTGCTAGTTTAGAATTAAATGGAAGTGATGTCTCTAAAGAAGTAGAATCTAGAGGGAAGAAGTTTAGCGCATATCAGTGTGATTTTTCAGATAGAAAGTCCCTATATAAGTTTATTGAAGAGGTTAAAAAAGATCATAAAAAGATTGATGTTTTAATCAATAATGCAGGAACAATTCTTAGAACTCCTGCAGCAGAACATCCTGATGAAATGTGGGATAAAGTTATTGAAGTAAATCAAAATGCACAGTTTATTTTAACAAGAGAAATAGGTAAAGAAATGATAGCGAGAGGGGAAGGTAAAATTATTTTCACTGCTTCTTTATTAACGTTCCAAGGTGGAATTACTGTACCAGGATATGCTGCAAGTAAAGGGGCTATTGGACAATTAACAATGGCTTTTGCAAATGAATGGGCTAGTAAAGGGGTAAATGTAAATGCTATCGCACCAGGCTACATAGCGACTGATAATACGGAGGCCTTGAGAAATAACCCTGAAAGAGCTGAATCTATATTGTCTAGGATCCCATCCGGTAGATGGGGAGAACCAAAGGATTTTGCTGGTCCTGTTGTGTTTTTAGCTTCTGAAGCAGCTAGTTATATGAATGGATCTATCGTTTTAGTTGACGGTGGATGGATGGGGAGATAAATTTTAAACCTTAAAGAAAACGATTATGTCAGAAATTAAAGAATATCAGTTATTTATAGATGGTAAATGGAAGACTTCAACTTCAGGAGAAACCATTGATATTGTGAGTCCTTCAACGGGAGAAGTTTTTGCAAAAGTACAGAATGGAACTCCAGAAGAGGCGATTGATGCTTTAAATGCTGCAGATAAAGCTCAAAAGGAATGGAAAAAAATACCAGCACGAAAACGAGCAGAACTACTCTATAAATTAGCAAATGAAATAAAAGAGAATGCCGACTTCTTAGCTGAATTATTGGTTAAAGAACAAGGTAAGCTATTGAAAGTGGCGAAAGGTGAAGTAGCAGTAACAGCATCATTTATTGAATATGCTTGTGAAGGTGCTCGTAGGATTGAAGGAGATATAATTCCTTCTGATAACCCAGACGAGCAGATATGGATACAGAAAGTACCGAGAGGAGTAGTAGTTGCAATTACAGCTTGGAATTTTCCTTTAGCATTAGCTGGTCGTAAGTTGGGGCCAGCACTAATTGCAGGAAATACTATTGTAATAAAACCAACTTCAGAAACACCATTAGCTACCTTAGAATTAGGGGCTTTAGCTAATAAAGTAGGAATCCCTCCTGGAGTTATTAATATCCTTACAGGTCCAGGGAGAGCTATGGGAAATACACTTGTGGAGAGTCCTATTACAAAAATGGTAACGATGACGGGTTCTACTCCCGTAGGACAACAAATAGCAAGAAACGCAGCACAAAATCTTACACATGTTCAATTAGAATTAGGAGGAAAAGCACCTTTTATTGTATTTGAAGATGCAGATATCGATGCAGCAGTAGCTAGTGCTTTACATTCACGTTTTGATAATTGCGGACAAGTATGTACTTGTAACGAACGATTATATGTTCATGAAGATATTTATGATGTATTTATTAAAAAATTTATAGATAAAGTAAAGGCGATAAAAATTGGAGATCCTATGTTGGAAGACACTGATATGGGACCAAAAGTAAATGCCTCAGAGTTAAAAAACATGGAGCATTTGGTAGCTGTTAGTATAAAGGAGGGAGCAACGATTGCCACAGGAGGAAAAAAACCAGAAGGCGACCAATTTAAAAATGGATATTGGTTTGAACCAACAGTACTTACAAATGTGTCTCAAGATATGACTATTGTACACGAAGAATCTTTTGGACCAATTTTACCTGTTTTGAAATTTAAAACATTTGACGAGGTAATCGGGTATGCAAATGATTGCGAATATGGATTAGCAGCAATGGTATTTACTAATGACATGAATACTATTATGAAGTGTAATGATGAGCTAGAATTCGGAGAGATATATGTAAATCGAGGTCATGGAGAACAACATCAAGGTTTTCATAATGGATATAAATTATCGGGCTCTGGGGGAGAAGATGGGAAGTATGGATTTGAGCAATATTTAGAGAAGAAGACATTTTATTTAAAGTTTAAATCATAACCATGTTTAAGTTTAGTTTAATTTTTTCAACAGTCTTGAGCTTACTTGGAAACCCCATTTTTAATATTGAAAACCAAGAGATAGTTCCACAAAATAAAATTGTTAATAATGATACACTTCCGAATGTTGTGATTATTTATTTAGATGATTTAGGATACGGAGATCTTAGTAGTTATGGTGCAACAGAGATTAAAACACCTAATATTGATAGATTAGGAAATGAGGGAATTCGCTTTATAAATGGATATGCTACCTCCGCCACATGTACACCTAGTCGTTATGGATTACTAACAGGAGTTTATCCATGGAGAAATAAAAATGCTAAAATATTACCTGGTGATGCGCCAATGCTAATTGATACTAAACAGAAAACATTGCCAAAAATGTTTAAACAGAAAGATTATCATACAGCAGTAATTGGAAAATGGCACTTAGGATTAGGTAATGGTAAGATAAATTGGAATGAATATATAACACCAAACCCAAATGATGTAGGATTTGATTACTCTTATATCATGGCGGCTACGCAAGACCGTGTTCCCACAGTTTATATTGAAAATGGTAATGTAGTGGGTTTAGATAAAGATGATCCTATTGAAGTTAGTTATTCTGAAAATTTTAAAGGAGAGCCAACAGCAATTTCAAATCCAGAATTATTGACCATGAATTGGCATCATGGTCATAATAATAGTGTTGTGAATGGAATACCAAGAATTGGTTTTATGAAAGGAGGAGAAGCCGCTAAATGGAGCGATATTGATATGGCCGATCATTTTTTATCTAAAGCTAAATCGTATGTAAAAGAACATAAATCAGCACCTTTTTTCTTGTATTATGCTTTGCAACAACCACACGTCCCTCGTACACCACATCCTCGTTTTGTAGGTAAGTCTGGAATGGGACCTAGAGGTGATGTTATTTTAGAAGCTGACTGGGTTATTGGAGAGTTCATTAAAACTTTAGAAGAGGAACAATTACTAGATAATACATTAATAATACTTTCTAGCGATAATGGTCCAGTTTTAAATGATGGTTACAATGATTTTGCTGTTGAGAAATTGGGAAATCATGACCCAAAAGGAGGATTACGTGGAGGAAAATACAGCTTATTAGAAGCGGGGACTCATGTTCCTTTTATGGCTTATTGGAAAGGTAAAATCAAGCCTAGCGTATCAAACGCCTTAATTTGTCAGGTTGATTTAATGACGTCTTTATCAAGTTTAATAGGTGTAGACTATTCTTCTGATTATTTAGATAGCCAAGATTTGTCTTCAGTCCTAACAGGAAAAAGTAATAAAGGGAGATCAGAACTAATTATAGAAGCCAATTCATTAACAGCATTACGAGCTGGTAATTGGGTTATGATACCTCCTTACGATGGAAATTCATTTAATGAAAATGTACAAATAGAATTGGGAATCTCAGATAAGTACCAATTATATAATCTAAAGGAGGATAAAAGTCAGGAGAAAAACTTAGCACTTGTAAAAACGAAAAAGCTTAAGGAAATGGTAGCACTTTTTGAAACTATAAGAGGTAGGCATAAATAAGAATAAAATAAGCATAGTAATAAATGGGTACAAAAATATCAAATATAAAAACAAGATTATTTAAAGTTCCACTTCCAGAAGTAATGTCTGATGCAAAGCATGGAGATCATTATCATTTCGAGTTGATTACGGTAACCATTACTCTAGAAGATGGCTCTGAAGGTACCGGGTATACCTATACTGGAGGTAAAGGAGGATTTGCTATCAAAGCCATGATTCAGCATGATTTTGAAAAGGTTTTAATAGGTAAGGATGGAACTAATATTTATGAAATTTATGATTTTTTAGAATGGCATATTCATTATGTGGGTCGAGGTGGAATAGCTTCATTTGCAATATCTGCTATAGATATTGCGCTGTGGGATATTCGATGTAAGAAAGCAGAAAAGCCTTTGTGGCAAATGGTAGGAGCATCCGGTAATACCTGTAAAGCTTACTGTGGAGGAATTGATTTAATGTTTCCGAAGGAAAAATTATTAAATAATATTCAAGGGTATTTAGATCGAGGTTTTTCAGCTGTGAAAATTAAAATTGGTAGAGATAATTTAAGCGAAGATTTAGATAGAATTAAAGCCGTGAGGGAATTAATTGGTCCTGATGTAACTTTTATGGTTGATGCTAATTATTCTATGACAGTAGATGAAGCAATTAAAGCAATAGAAGGATTTAAGCAGTTTGATATTACCTGGTTTGAAGAGCCTATAATTCCTGATAATTATAAGGGATATGGAGAAATTGTTGATAAAACTGGATTTCCTATTGCCATGGGAGAGAACTTACATACTATTCATGAGTTTGAGTATGCATTTGAGCAATCTAAATTATCATTCATTCAGCCAGATGCTTCTAATTGTGGGGGGATAACAGGTTGGCTAGCAGCTGCTAGATTGGCAAATAAATATGGTATTCCTGCTTGTTCACATGGAATGCAAGAACTACATGTAAGTCTTGTCTCAGCTCAACCAAATTCGGGTTGGCTAGAGGTACATAGCTTTCCAATAGATGAGTACACCTTGAGACCATTGGTTGTAGAAAATCATAGAGCGGTAGCTTCGGATAAGCCAGGAATAGGAGTCGAGTTCAATTGGGAGAAATTAAAACCTTTTAAAGTATAAAAGTATGAATATATCAAAATCACAGTTTGGGATTTTAAATGGGAAAGAAGTTTACAGATATACATTATCTAATAATAATGGGATGCAAGTAAGCATAATTAATTATGGAGCCACAATTACTTCAATAATGATTCCAGATTCAGAAAATAATCCGCTTGAGATAAGCTGTGGTTTTGATAAAATAGAAGATTATTTTTCCGAAGAGTACATAATGAATTCCCCGTATTTTGGAGCCACTATAGGTAGATATTGTTCCCAAATAAAAGATGCAACTTTTAATTTGAATGGAGTTACATATAATTTATCAGCTAATGCAGGTAAGAATAATTTACATGGAGGAAAAGTAGGCTTTGACAAAAAACTATGGGAACTAGAATCTCTTTATGAAGGAAAAGAGGAGTGCTTTATAGTTTTAACATTAAATAGTATAGCTATGGAAGAGGGGTTTCCAGGAGATACACTCATTAAGTTAAAGGTGTTACTTAACAACAGTAACGAACTCAAATTTAATTATGAGGCTATTCCTGAGAAGGATACCCCTTTATCTCTTACAAATCATACCTATTTCAATTTATCAGGGTTTGAAGAATCTATAGAAAATCACTTGGTTCAAATTTCAAGTAAAGAGAAATTAAAATTAGATGAAACAGGAGCTGCGATAGGTGAAATTGTTTCGCTAGAAAATAATCCTGATGATTTAAGAAATCCGCAAACGATTTCGGAAGTACATGCAAAAATGAATGATGGTTTTGAGCATTATTACATTTTTGAAAAGCAAGACTTTAAACTTCAGAAGATCGGATTCATAAAAGACATTGATAGTAATAGGACTCTTGAAATAAGTACAACAGAGCCTGGAATGCTATTTTATACAGGAAAGTATACATCAGATACATTGAAAAGAAACTCAGAAATAAAATATGGAAAATATAGAGGCTTTTGTTGTGAGACACATAGATATCCTAACGGGCCGAATATAAAAAATTCACCTAAGTCAATTACCAATGCAGGAGAAACCTATAAAAGTACTACTATTTTTAAATTTATTTTTTAACCTAAACTAAACTAAAAGAATTATGCTAGAAGGAGTAATATTAGCAATTATAGCTGGACTTATGCTAGGTTTATATGCTTTGCCAGAGAAGTTCACAAAAGATTTTAAGTTCGAAAACACATGGGGTTTGTTTTTTTTACTCACCATGTTTGTAGTTCCAATCTTAGCTTCTTTTATATTAATAAATGATTTTGGAGGTGTATTCGAGGCCGTTCCAAATCATATTTTATTTAAAATGGCGGGAGCCAGTTTTCTTTGGGGAATAGGAGTAATGATGTGGGGTAAAGCAATAAACCATATAGGACTTTCCCTAGGTTTTTCTCTTTTTATAGGAACTGTTATTCTTGTGGGGTCAATATTACCTTTTATAGTAGAAGGTCTTCCTTCTGAGAATGTCTTTATTACTATTTTAATAGGGATTCTTATAGTTCTTATTGGAGTGATTTTTAATGGGAAGGCAGGTCTAGTTAGAGAAAAAGATGAAGAAGGTAAAGATGCTAAACATCAAAAAGGAAAAATGTTAACGGGTATTTTGATTGCTGTTATCGGAGGTTTACTTGCCACTGGTTTTAGTTATGCTAATGCAGTTGGAAGACCCTATATTCATGAAGCTTGTCAAGCTGCAGGAAATCCAGAGTGGGTAACAGCAGTTGCTGTAATGTTTCCTATTTTTATAAGTGGGGGTATTGTAATGGCAGCTTATTTTGTTAGTCAATTAACCACTAAAAAGGCATGGGGAGATTTTAAAACGTCTCATTTTGGTATGAACTTTTTCTTAATTCTTATCATGGCAATCTTCCATTATGCAGCATCTGCTTTATTTGCTTTTGCAGCATTTAAATTAGGAGAAGTAGGAAATACTGTTGGTTATGCAATATTTAATACTTCTTGTGTAGTAACTGCAATTATTAGTGGTTTAATAACCGGTGAGTGGAGTCAAGCTTCAAGTAGAGCTAAGATGTTTTTATATTTAAGCGTATTGTGTATGGTTATTGGGATAATAATTATAGCAATAGGAAATGGACTTTAATAGAATGTAAAATGATATGGAATTAATACTTTATATTCCACTTCAATCTAAAAATAAAATAAGAAGTTATATGGAATAGCTTTTATATTTATATTCATTTTTAATGATAATTTAAGAGCTTCAACATATATAAATTAATTAGTAAATCTTATAAAAGATTTAATATAAAATACAACGAAAACGAATAAAAGATGAGAAAATTTAAAATAAGTGCAGCGTTGCTTTTAGGATTGATTTTAATATCCTGTAATGAAAAACAAGAGGAGCAAACGGATATAAAAAATACGGAGTCAGAACTTAAAATTTCTAAAGAGCAACAAGATTTTTTAGGAATAACTAATTCAGATAAATTAAGTGCTGCATCAAAAAGGGCATTAAAATGGCCTAAGGACTTAGGAAACGATTGGTTTTTTGAGTATAAAGTGGAAGACTTAAAAGGAGATCTTGCATATGAGGAAGGAGTAGTAAGGCGTGATCCTAGTGCATTGATCAAAGAAAATGGAAAATATTATGTTTGGTACACTAAATCTGTAGGACCGACGCAAGGGTTTGCAGGTGATATTGAAAATGATAAAGTTTTTCCTTGGGATAGATGCGATATATGGTATGCAACTTCAGAAGATGGCATTACATGGAAAGAAGAAGGTATTGCAGTTGCTAGAGGAGAAAAAGGAGCTTATGATGATCGATCCGTTTTTACAGTAGAAATAATGAAAGATAAAAACAAATACTACTTATGCTATCAAACAGTAAAGTCTCCATATAATGTACGTGTTAAAAATCAAGTGGGACTTGCTTGGTCTGATTCACCAGATGGACCGTGGACAAAAAGTAAAGAACCTATTTTGAGTCCGGCTGACAACGGAATTTGGAAAGGCGATGAAGATAATCGTTTTGCAGTAGAGAAAAAGGGAGATTTTGACAGTCATAAAGTGCACGACCCTTGTATTATTCCATTTAATGGCAAGTATTATTTATACTATAAAGGAGAACAAATGGGAGAGGAAATCACTTTTGGAGGAAGACAAATTCGTCATGGTGTAGCAATCGCAGACAACCCTAAAGGCCCATATGTAAAATCTCCTTATAATCCTATTAGCAATAGCGGTCATGAAATTTGTGTATGGAAATATAATGGAGGGATTTCATCTTTAATAACTACAGATGGTCCAGAAAAGAACACAGTTCAATGGTCTCCAGATGGTATTAATTTTGAAATTAAAAGTGTTATTAAAGGAGCTCCTCATGCCATTGGGTTAAATAGAACGTTGGATGCTGAGAAGTCTCCGATAGAAATTTTAAAATGGGGACTTACACATCAATATAAAACTAGTGATTATCAATATATAAGAAGATTTTCCACATGGAGTATAAAGCACCATGTAGCGAAAGGTGAAGATGCCGGTAAATAAAAATTACATTTTAATATAGTGTGACGTTTACTTATTTATATAATATCTTCTTTTCACTAACATTAGTATAGAGAGCATTTTACTCATAATGTTTCTATTGTATAAATAAGTTTTCGTCTTTAAGAGATGTCTATAATCTCGTTTTTATTTGGTACCCTACATAGTAGTGTACCTCGGGCTTTCTATTGTTACAATTCAAACATATTACCTACATGTAACAATTTAATTATCAATCTATTATCTAATAAATAATTATTTATCATGGATAAAAAAAGCAAATATTATCAAAAGTTGTTTTTGTGTATGATTATAAGTTTATTAACTGTTCATACATATGCACAACCCAATACCACTCTTTCACATCAGGAGAGTAATCAGTTCATACGAGATTTTAGTGGCATGAAATGGCGAATGAAAATGATGTTACCTGGGCAGGGAATAAAAAAAGGACTACATAAATTACCACCTGAAGATATAGAAACTTTAGTATGGAATAATGCTGAAGTTCCAGGAGATGTTTATACAGATTTATGGAAAGCTGGTGCTATTGAAGACCCATATTTTGGGAGGAATTCTGTTAAAGCTCAATGGGTGCAGCAATACGAATGGTGGTATGCTTATCAGTTTAGAGTAACTGAGGGGATTCAAGATCAGGTAGTAGATATTGTTTTCGAAGGAGTAGATTATAGTTGTGAGGTATGGTTAAATGGACACTATTTAGGTAAAAATGAAGGAGCATTTTCAGGATTTTCATTTAATGTGAATGATCACTTACGTATAAGTAAGCATGATTATCTCAAGGGGCAGAATATGTTAATTGTAAAGTTAAATCCAGCTCCTCAAGTAAATGCATTGGTAGCAGGTAAAAAAACACCTTGGTTTGGAGATTACTGGAGAGATATAGCTCCTATGGGTATTTGGAGACCTGTTAAAATGGTTCGAAGTGGAAAAGTTCGTTTTAAAGATGTTTATGCAAATACTGAAATAAATAAAGATGGATCTGCGGATGTAGCATTAGAAATGACTGTAGAGAATACAGATGATAACGCTAAACCTATGAACTTTTTAATTTCATTGGAAGGAAAGAACTTTCAATCAAAAAAAATAGAATTTGACTTTAAAGAAATCATAGATTCTGGAATACATAAATTCATCAAAACTATACATTTAGATAACCCAAAATTATGGTGGCCATGGGATTTAGGAGATCCAAATTTATATGAAGCAAAAATATCTCTAAAAGAAGGAGGTATAAATCATGATTTTGAAGAGACAACTTTTGGAATTAGAGAGGTGACCTCAAAATGGAATCCTGGATTTAAAAAAGATGTAGATGTTTCCTTTCCCAGATCAACCTATATAAATGGAAAGTTTCATTTTATTCGATCAGCCTGTTGGGGAGGTCCACCAGATATTTTTGTTGGACGAACTTCTAAGGAAGAATATTATGAGCTCATTAAATTGGCTAAAGAAATGAATATGAATAATATTCGTATTTTTGGATGGCATCCTCCAGAGATTCCAGAGTTTTATGAATATGCAGATGAAATGGGAATGACTATTTGGCAAGATATGATACCTCTTGGAACAGGAAATTTCCCCATTGATGAAGATCATGTTTCCGAAGTTTTAAATGAAGCAGTTAAAGTAGTAAAGGAAAGAAGAAATCATCCTTCATTAATAATGATGGAAGGAGGAGAAGAAATGATGTTTCGAACTCGTGATCCACATGCTGGTAGAAAATTTTTAGAACGTTTAGGAGATTCGTTACAAGCTTATGCTGCACTCCCATATGTTCCGGATTCGCCTATGACCGACCATGTGGCTCAGAAAGCTGGATTTAAACCTAAGGAAGCAGTTCATGCCTTACGTTATTTTTACGATATGGGACAATGGTTGCATGAAGATTGGTATCAAACTAAAGCTGATGGTTATCCAATTGTACCAGAATTTGCAATAACTTCTGTGCCATCTGTAGAAAGTTTAAAAAAATTTATTCCTGAAAATGAACTATGGAAACCTGGATTAAGTTGGGGACACCATTGGGCAGATTTAACCCGTTTACGTATGCAAAATTGGGATGTTTTTGGAGATGAAATGAAAGGCTCATTAGAGGAATTTGTCAATGCCACGCAAGATGCTCAAGGGGTGATTTTCCAAAATGGAATTGAACATTTCCGTAGGGATAAACCAAGTTTAAGTGCAATTGCATTATGTCATTATATTACTTATTGGCCAGATATGAAATGGGGTATAGTAGATAATTATCAAAAACCCAAACGCTCTTATTATTTTGTGCAGAAGGCATACCAACCGCTATTGGTAAACTTTGAATTTAAGAAAAGGAGGTGGCATAATGATGAGCCATTTTTGGGTAATATATGGGTGATTAATGATTTTTATAAATCATATGAAAATTGTACAATCAATTTTATAATTAAGAATGATAGTAAGAAAACGTTATTTAAAAAGACGTTCGATGTAGATGTAATCAAAGAAAATAGCGCTAAAGAATTCTTCAGAATAGAGGAGGATATCTTAAATAAAGTTAAGGAGAAGTTTTACGTAGAAATGGAATTACTAGATAAGGATGGCAAACAAATTTCTCACAATGATTATTTCTTTTTGATAGGTGACCAGAAAGCTGCTACTAAAAAATTTCAAGAATGGAAGATAGAACGTCTAAAGCAAGAAAATGAGAATGGTCATGGTGGTTATGGATCCTATTATTTCTTTTTTGATGAACTTACTCGACAAAATGGTAGTGACTATCAAAGTGGAACAGAAACCCCAAGAGCAAAAGGTTTTTAAATGAATTCTTCTGATATGATTATACATAAATTGAAAAATTTAGATAATACAGTATAGTCAGTTATTATTTATCATAAGAGCCTCTAAGTATGGCCAGATGACATATATAATTATATTAAACAAAGGAAAATAAGGGGGGGGTAATAGGGCCCTTCCCCCTTTATGAATACACCCTAGAGGGGTGTTGAGATGGGTTCTAACCATTAAATTAATGCTTATAAGCGATAAAAGAAGGCTATTTTGCTACTTGCTATGGCCTATTAGGGGTGTTGAGGTGGGCAACGCCCTATGAAGAGAGGGGTCAAAGGGGGTGTAGATAGGGCTATGGGGTGGCTTAATATGGGTGTTTGGCTATAAAACGACCCAAATAAGGTCTTCCGTAACCGTTATAAGGGATGTTCTGATCCCTGGTAGTCTTAATTGAAATAGTATTTAAAAGCAAAAAAACCATAACTTTCGTTATGGTTTTTCTTTGCGGAGAAAGAGGAACTAATCATTTAAGTTTGTTTTATTGATTTTAAAGGGCTGCAAAAAGCACAGAAAATTACTGACACCGAATATTTCTCTTTTTAACAAAAGTTTATGATTTAGAGGTGTATATCATTAGTAAAACACTTGTTTCTATAATATCATTCATCAGATGTAATTACTATTTTTTATTTTTAAATTTAAATCTTATAATTATAAAGAATAGTAATTAGTCTCTTGTAAATGAGTTAGAAAGTTATATATCTTAAGTAGATTCTGTAAAATCATATCATCGGCCAATTTTACTGGCGTTACATTGCCTTTCTGAATGATTCATTTGAGACAAGATGTGTATGATAATATGATTGACTATTAGTAATATTATTATCTGATAATTTTGCAATGGTATTTAACCAAATATACCCATAAAAATGAAGAGATAAGGTCGTATTTACTCAAAGCTATAATAGTGCCTATTAATGGAGGGCTTAACTATTAGCTAGGATCTAATTAAAAAACCGAATGAAGAATTTCGTTTATGTATTTCCTATTATGATTAACTAGCCGAGCTTAATTATTTTTCATAGAAATTAAATGGACTATTGAATTGAAATATAGATTACTTTTACTAAAAGGAGTGGCTTTCATAAATGAAACTATCCGAAAGGAGAATAAACAAATGTTATCCTCGATTTAACACATGGGAAACTTAATAATACTGTAAAAGTTTTGGAATCTATATTACTTAATTATTCTACTATTGTACGGATGACGAGACTATCTTGTCACCATCTAAAACGTTTTAGCCTACATCTTACAGTCTGTTTTAAATCTAAGTCACCGGATAGATCACTTTAATATGATAGAACTTTCTTTTTTGTACTTTTCAATTAAAAGTTTATTCAAATTAAGTCACTTGCGGAAATTTTTTGATTAAAATGACTAATCAAAATGTGTTAGCTATCTTCATTTTCATAAGAATCTTAAGAGAGTATGAGACGAGTTCATCGATGATAAACTATAATAACTCTGTTGATATTTTTGTGTATTAATCGCTTATTTTCAAGGTAATATGGTTGAGAATTCAAATTATCAGTATCATTTCTGATTATATGTAGTCAATAGTTCATCTCACTAGTAGACATCTTAAAGAATGATTGCTGACAATGAATAAAAGGGATGTTTAATTTAATTTATTGAAGTTTGTAGATACATATTACATTTAGTATATTATTTACTTAAAGGTGATGTAAACATGCTTTTCCATGAAAATCTTTTCTTTTCTTCTCCATATTTATAACCATACTCTAAGTTATTCATTTTGACTCCGTTCAATATTAAGGATGGATTTTTTATTTTCTTTTGTTTATATATTTTCTTTATGAAATGTATATTCTTAAGTTTTGAGTAAGATGCTCTTACCACACATATTGTTACATCTGCGTGCTTGACAATTTCAAAAGAGTCAGCAACGAGCATTAATGGAGCAGAATCTAATATAATATAATCATACTTTTTTTCAACACTTGCTAGAAACATTGCTATTTCTCCATTTTGAAGTAATTCGGATGGGTTAGGAGGTATTGATCCGGAAGTAATCACATCCATATTTTCATGAATAACTTTTTTATTTATTATTTTATCTACATCATTTATGGATTGATTTAGTACGTCTGAAATACCATCATCCTTTAGACTAATTTTTTCTTTTAAATAATTATGAATTTGAGGATTTCTTAAGTCAATCCCAACTAGCAGTACTTTTTTATTCGCACTAGCTAAAACTAAAGAAAGATTAATAGATACAAAGGTTTTTCCTTCACCTTTATCACTGGAGGTTACTAATATTTTAGTAGAAATTGACTTCTTAGTATTTAAGTAATTAAGATTACTCCTTATAACTCTCAAGGCTTCCGCCAATATTGATCTCTCATTTTGAATGATTGTATAATTATCTGTTTTTCCAGTTTCTAGAGGTAACTCTCCTAAAATAGGTATTTCTGGTATTACCTGTTCTAAATCTTCAGTTGTATATACTTTATCTCTAAACACAACAGTGTAGATTATAATAAAAAAAACTGGAAGTCCAAGTCCGATAACAGATGAACCTAAAATAACTAATAGCGGATTAACTGATACAGGTTTAGTTAATGTATATGCATGGTCAATTATTGTAGCCATAGAAAGTAAAGAAGATTTGCTCACGGCAACTTCCTCTCTTTTTCTTAGTAAAAATATATATAGAGCTTCTTTAATATTTTGCTGTCGTTCAATTGCCCTGTAATTCTTTTCTTGACTAGGAATATCGACTATGTTTCTATCATAGATTGACTCTTGCGTATTTAAATCGTTTAGTACTATCTTAACATTATTTAAATGGCTGTTTAGCCCCTCTAGTATGTTTTGACGTAATCTATTGATTCGAGAATCTAATTGTATAACAATTGGATTCTTATTTGTAGAGCTTAACATTAGTTCTTCTCTATGTAATACTAAATTATTGTAATCATTAATTTGATTGGGAATATCGTCTCCATCGATACCTATGTTTGTGGGGAGTAAGTCTGTATTTCGACCTTTTTTTAAATATTCAAGAACAGAATTAATCAACTGTATTTTCGTTAATAGCTCGAGTTTATCTTTTTTTAAATCTGTAATACCATCAATGAAATTTTCAGATTGATAACTTATGTCAGCGAGCTTGTGTTTGCTCTTAAATATTACTTTGTTGTTTTCTATGGAGTCTAATTCTTCTGTTATTATCCTCAATCTTGAATTGATAAACTTTTCTGTATTTTTCGATACTTTTCTTTTCTTTTCTAAATTGTTTTTATTGTAATAATAGATTAAGGTATTGATTATTTTTTCCGAGTCTAGTTTTAAATTACTATTCATAGATAGGGATAAAATAGAGCTTCCATCTATATTAGATACTTGGAGGCTTTCTTGATATTTAGATATCGTACTTTCTTTATCCTCTATCAATATGGTAAATTTATTAAAGTCTAAAGAGTCTTTATTGTAACGTGAATTCAACTCTACATAAAGATTACCATCTTTAAGATTGATTTCTTTATTTAGATCATATATGTGAGATGTGTCATCTTTTATAAGAGTATAAGATTTGAGTTCTTTATTTAGCTTTATTTCAAAGGAATTATTATAATTTTCATTTCTTGATTCAAATTTGAAATTAAATGGTAGCGTTTCTGAGGTAACTTTCTCATTTATAAAATAATGATTCTTATAATAATTATATCTTAAATTAAGACTATCAATTACCTTTATCAGAATTGATCGGGATCCTAAGATTAAGATTTCATTTTGAAGATTGTTATTTTTGGATAATCCACCAAGTAAGCTAAATCCATCTAGCTCTCCTAATGCATCTAAAGGTGAACTTGGGGAGTTTTCATCTATTAAAATTGTTGCAGTAGACTTGTACTTTGTAGGCAAAATGTTTGATAAAATATAGCCTATTGAAGTACAGAATAGCATTGAAATAATAATAATTTTCCAATGATTAATAATCTGTTTAAAAAGTTTTAGTAGGTCAATAACTTCTACTTCCTCTTCAGGAATATTATTATGTGAATTTATCATTTGGAATAATTATCTAGTAAACAGTACAATTAGAGATATAATCACTGAGGCTAGTGATATATATACAGGAGCATTTCTGTTGTAAGATGAACCTTGAACTTGAGATTTATTGGGAACAACATAGACAATATCGTTTTGTTGTAAATAGTAAACAGGAGAGTTAATAAAATTTGAGTTTTTAATGTTTACTCTAAATGTTTTGGTTTTTGAGTCTCCAACTTCTCTAATTACTAAAATGTTATCCCTTTTCCCGTATATAGTTAAATCACCAGCAGTACCTATAGCTTCTAATAATGAGACGTGTTCATCTTGAAATGTATATTGTCCAGGTTTATTTACTTCTCCCAATATTGTGACATTGTAATTTACTATTCTTAAATTTATAATAGGGTCAACCAAGTATTGGGATATCTTTTTTTTAAGGATATCAATCACTTCATTTCTAGTTTTTCCTGCTACATTAACTTCACCTAAAACAGGAAAGTTTATATTTCCATCTTGATTTACTAAATAAGTTTGTATTGCTTGAGAAGTAGTTAATTGTGTAGTAGAAGGGGAATATGATGAAGTTATAGGTAGATTAAAGGGGGCAGCTGCAGCTATATCAGAAGATGAAACGATGATAGTTAGTAAGTCATTATTTGATATTTTTACGGGATTATTATTTGATTTAATTATGTCTTTATTTTTTAAATCTTGAAGATAAACCACTTTTCTTTCAGATACGCATGAAAATAAAACAAAAAAAATGCAACAAATTGCACTGAACTTATAAATGAGCTTCATATACATTACTTTAATTCTATATAGAATAATGTTTGCTTTACAAAGCAAACATTATTCCAGCACTGTGTTGTAAATAGTTGTCCTCACTTCCAGTAAGACCAAACTTACCAACTGTTTGAAGGTTTATTCCAACACGACTACTAATCCAGAAGTTAAATCCACCACCTATATTTGTATTGGCATTTCCCTTAGTAGATATGAAGGTTAAGCCCTGTCCTGCGCTTATATAAGCTTCAAAAAAAGAAGGGTTTTTTATAAATAAATGTGTGAAATACCACGATACATCAATATCTGCAGCAGCATAATTAATTTTATCTGCATTCTTATCACTTTCATTCTTAAGTTTATTTATTGATCCGGTTAATTTAAGACTGAAATTATCACAAAATCTTTTTTGAATGCTAGCTTGTGAGAATAAAAATGCGGCATTCCAATTTTCGAAATATGATTCGAAATGATCTTCATTGGGTCGGATATTATTATCAACAACATTACCACTAACATTTATCACCCATTTGTTTCCGACTTTGTTCATTTGTCTCTCCATATTTTGGTCCTCTTGGGAAAATCCAGCGTTAGAGCATAAACAAATTATACTCATGATTATTATTTTTCTCATATTAAATAGTTTTTAAAGCTTTATATTTTTTTAATTGTCAGTATTTAGGGACCTGTTTAACTTAAAAACACAGTGTTGGTGTTACAAACTATTGATTCAAAATTTTTCTGTAAATTTTTTTTAATAGATATATTTTTAAGCTTTTCAATTTGATTTTTGTTATGAATATCGGTTCCTAAAAAATTAATTTGATTTTCTTTCAATAGTTTCATTCCCATATTTTTGACTCTATTTCCATAATAATCACTAAGGGATAGAGCATTTAATTGAAATAGCCATCCTTGATGTTTCATTCTAACTAAAATTTCATAATTGTTATGAAAATAATTGTACCTTTCAGGATGTGCAAGGACAGGAATGTAATCTCGGTTTTTGAGTTTAGTAAATATAGTTGCCATGTTCATTGGAATTTTAATTTGAGGTAGTTCCATTAAAACATATTTATCCTTTATGCATAGAAGCTCATTATTCTCTATAAGACTTTCAAAATTTTCATCAACCATATATTCTGCAGCCGCATTAATTGAATTCGGACACATACCTTGTACTACAAGATATTTCTTCAAACTATTCAATTCTTCATTTATAATTTTCGATGTATTTGGGTATAATCCCGAAATTACATGAGGAGTGGTTATTAAATTCCTTATTCCTAAATCTTTCAACTCTTTTATTAATTCATATGAATTAATCTTGTTTTTGGATCCATCATCTATTCCAGGGATTAAATGGGAATGTATATCAGTGAAATCATATAAATAATCAGTGATTCTCTTTTTATCTTTAAATATAATTGTCATCAACTTTTCAGTAAAAATTAGATTTACTATTTCATGTAGGTTTTATTGATAGTATTCAATTTTCAAAATTAGTTCTAGATTTTATATTATTCTAATGGCTATTAGAGCCCTCTTTTTTGAAATTTTATAAACGAAAACAAAAAAAATGACCGTCATCAATTATTTGATGATTTTTGTGCAGAAAATTACTTTTATTGCAAGATTCTGGTTATTTATATTGATTTGGACCTTTTTCTTAATGTGATTCAGCAAATTTTTAAGACGTTAAGTGTCATTTTTTTGTCTCACTTATTTGTTTTGTTATTTTTTTTAGTTACACCTAGAATTCTAGGTTCTTTATCCCTAGAGTGGTATTGTAAAAAATGTTTAGTGTTTTAACATTCAGTATTTGAGTGTTTTAGGTGTCCTTGTTAAATGAAGGAAATCTTCCATGTCTTTATGAAAGTGTTATAATAAAAAAAGTATATCTTGTTTTGTTGAAAAGTAATGCTTAGATATAGCTTGAAGGCTGTTCAAGTTAACCATTTTTAATTTTTTTAATTTATGATTTTAAATCAATCTTCATTCTTTTTCTATACGATTTTTAATTGGATTTAGGTTTCAATTTTCTTTAAATCAATTCTTTACATGTTGGATTTATTGTTTTTAAAAAGTTTAAATTTTGTTAATCTTCTACAAAACTGATGATCGTCATTTTTAAGAACCCTCTTCGGTAATAATTTTACAGGCGATAAATTAATTTAAAAATCTTTGTTATGAATAAATCCCTAAAAGTGCAACGTATTAGATGCAGGATAAGATTTTTATTAGCTAACCTTTCAAAGGTGTTGATTTTTGGTGTGTTTGTTTTGTGTATGGCTTTACTGATAGTCAATGTTTTTGAGATATCTGTAAACACTTTTTTCACTAACTATTTAATTGATTTTTTTTCATATCTAGTGATAGGTATATCTATCATTTTTAATTATGAAGTATTAAAATTGGTTTTATGGTGGGGTATTATGCATTTTAGTAAGGAAGATTCTAAAATGATGTTTGAGTATAATGAAACTACTTCTTTGTATTTTATCAATAGAATACGGTCAACTAAAACTTATCTTTTGGGAATTAGTTTTGCTATGGGAGTTCTTTTTTTAATATCGATTGTGATTAGTGTTTTCTTTAATCCTGTAGGAGTGATTTTAATTGTCATGTTGTCTATTGGTTATACTGTGCTCGATATTAAACTTATTTTTAATTTTTTGACAGGAAAACTCTCTGGAGATTATATATCTGGTAGTCTTTATATGGATGATTGTTATTTGTTGAGTAAGGAGTGTTGTGGTTTTAATGAAGGAGCTGATGTTGATGATACATTAATCATTAATATATAATAGGTTAGGGTATGGAGGTCTTGTACGATGTAGGTAGTGGTGAAAAATGGGAAAACAGTTTTGTTAAGTCCTTGGGAGGGACTAAACACGAGGATAGATTCTTTAATTTGAAAAAGAGCAACTACGAAGGAAAGGGGATGGTTTTAACCCTAGAGGAAGGGATGTCTGTTTTTGTTATAGATATTGACTTTGTTGAGGGAGTAGTATTTAAGCAAAGAAATATAAATAATGAGTTTATTGGAATTGGTTACATTATTTCAAATATTGATTATGACTTTTTTTTAGCTGGAGAGAAAAGTATTGAGACAGGTTCTAACTGGCGTAATAAGTTACAAGTTTTGGATAGTTCTATGAATAATAGGATGAAAATAAATGAGAAAGGGAATATGTTTTTAGTTTGCTTTTTTGTTAAGAAGGAAAAATTGCCTTTACTTTTTTTGAAAAATTGTGAATCCGTTTTGGTAAGTGATTTTAGTAAAGACTCTAAATTATCATACAATAGAGAAGCTTATTTAAGAAGCGATTTAATTTCTAGTAATAGTATTGACTCTTTATTAAATATTAAAAAGTTGTGTAGAGATTCATTTCATAATGAGTATAGAGTGTTAAGTATTTTTAACGGATTATTCGGTAGTACAGTTTCTCATATCTGTTCTGGTAAGAAAAGAGCTATAGAAGGCTTATGTGATGTTGATATTGCATTAATAAAAAAATCAGAAGTATATATGCTAAATCGAATTTATGATGCATTTCCTGGAATTTCTGTTTTAAGTAGTGAGTCGTGCATGTCTCCTACTAAGTATAAGACTCTTTTTACTAAGATAAATGGAGTTTCTCCAAGACAATATTTTTTGAAGCATAAAATTTCATTAGCCAAGAATCATGTTTTGGACCGGAGTATGCCTATTGAGGAAATCGCAACTCTTTTTTCTTATCAAAATGTATCTTTCTTTATAAAAACATTTAAAGAGAGTTTTGGAGTTACACCAAAAAAATTAATCTTATAACTATTTAAATGGGAGCTTGTAAACATATTAGTCACAATTTTTCTTTAGACAAGAGTTGGATGGATGAGTTCGTGGGGGAATATGGTTTTGTTGTATCTGAATTCAATGGGAGCATTTATTTTCAAGATGATGAGAACACTGTAAAGATGCATCATTTTTGCGAAGTTTTAAAGGGGAAGTTCTCTGTTTTGTTATCCAATATGACAATTTTTGATAATGTGGTTTTTACTAGAAGGGGATTAGATAATAATACCTTGATAGTCTATCATGACTTTAGTAATGATTCGAATTTACATACAGTAGGTGGGAATAAATATGAAGTAGGAGCAAATAGTGATTTAAATTTTGGATTAATTGATAACAGAATAAAAACATCTTATCAGGCAAAACTGAATAATCACGTTTATTCTTTGCGATTAATTATCGATAAAACTTTTTTATTAGAGAGCTTGGATAAACGATTTGATTATAAATATCTATTTGATTCAATCGAAAAAGAGGGGACTATTACCTATTATGGTAGTATATCAAATGTAGTTCGATTATCTATTCAAGGACTTAACAATATAGATTTTAACGCTATTGAGTTTGAATATCATTTAAAAAGTGTTGCTTTAAAGGTTTTTCATGATTTACTTTTCAGATTTAATACAATGGGGTTTCTTAATAATTCAGGAGTTTCTTTTGTAGATATTGATTCATTAGAAATTTCCAAATCTTTTTTGCATAGTTTGAAAGGTTATGAGTTTCCAGGGTTAAATAAATTGGCTTCACTTTCTAATATGTCAGTTTCTTCTTTTAAAACAAAATTTAAAATTCTTTATGGATGTAGTCCCGCACTATATTTTAAAAGGATGTCTTCAGGTGATTTGTGTAATGTTTAATTTTAATTCACTATAATTCAACATTTTCAAATTAAGTAAAATTCATAAAATATATTCATAGTTTAATTACTGTGATATGTGATATGTCTCTATGTGTATGTTTTACAGTTATGTATGATAAACTTTTGTAATATTTATCTTATATAAATGATTTATTTTCCTTAATGATTATTGATTATATATTATATGTCTTTTAGTGCTATTTATATGTCTTTGTTGGTAAATCTATAACATTTATTAAACATAATTTTGTGATTGTTAGGTGTAAATCTAACGTATTGCTTTTCTTAATACAGAAAGTTGGAGTTTAATTTTAATTAAAAATTTTATGAATAAAAGATTACTTTCAATCGGTGTTTTTCTAGCTTTAGGCGGGAGTGTTTACTCTCAAGTTGGAGTTGGAACGGAGATGCCAAATGGTTCGGCACAATTAGAGGTTGTCGCTAATAATAGGGGGGTCTTGATTCCTCGAATTCAGTTGAATGGTATTGATGATCAATCCACAATATTGAATGGGAATATTAATAGTTTATTAGTCTTTAATACAGCAACAAATTCTACCTTAAGTCCAGGATATTATTATTGGCACGAAGATTCTTGGAAACGTATTGTTGATTCTGATGATATAGCTGGTTTGGATTTGGCTTCAAATACGGTAATATATAATGGGGATTCTTTTACTTATGTAGATGAAAATGGTGAATCTCATGTTATTAATATTAATGAAATTATTAAAGCCAATGAAACAACAACAACGTTAGTAAATAATGAGGATGGTACGTATACATATACAAATGAGAACGGTGATGCTGTAATCATAGATGTTCCTGCAGATGTCATTAATAATTTTGACAAGATAGTTCAAGATCCAGATGTAGTAAATCAAATCACAAATGTGTTTGAGAATACAGAGATTGGAGGAAACGTGAAGTACGATGGAG
>NZ_JAETXX010000015.1 GCF_021764745.1 Joostella atrarenae
CTATGAAAATTGCTTTAAAGCATGACCAAATTGGTTATACTGCTACTACGGCTGTTTTATATACGCTCCTTCCCGTTTATTAGAAATAAGCGATCCATTTGAAGCTTTATAAAATGAAAAATCCATATGTTCATTACCGTATGTAATTGTAAATGTATATTCATTTTTGGCAGCCTTCTCATAAACTACTGGAAATATCCCTTCACTTTCCATATTATGTAATTTACTTTTATAGCTTGATATGAGTTTAGTATGACCATGCGTCATTATAAAATCATTTGAAGTAAACTTGTAACCATCTAATACCACTCCCCTTTCTTTGCTAACCCATGTGCCTTGAATCCATGTTGGAGGATTAAAATATTGCACGTCTACAACCTCATTGTCATCTGATGAACTACATGAAATAACAATTAATAACCCGAATAATAGAAAATTTCTCATAACAAATAACTTTTTGATTTACATAAAGTTACAGCTAAGACTAAGGGATTATCTAGGGTCTATTTCCCCTTTTAGTCAAAACGTATCTAAAACAAGGTCGAGTAACATTTAAACCTCTTAAAATCAAATATTTATAGACTGAATTCTATTAGTTACTTATTTATAATATTAATTATTACAGGTCAATTCAGTTGCCATACGTATAATTTGGCGTGAAAGACCTATCCAGATACGTTACCATACGTATAATTAGGCATGAAAGACATGTCCCGATACGTTGCTATACGTATAAGTTGGCGTGAAAGACCCATCCCGATACGTTGCCATACGTATAATTTGACGTAAAAGACCTATCCCGATACGTTACCATACGTATAATTAAGCGTGAAAGACCTGTCCAGATACGTTACTATACGTATAATTAGGCATGAAAGACCTGTCCAGATACGTTGCCATACGTATAATTAGGCGTGAAAGACCTATCCCGATACGTTGCCATACGTATAAATTATTATGTAAGACGTACTTAGATAGGTTAAGCAATATAAAACACCGATTTTTATACTGTATTGAATGTAACATTACTAATAAATGTAAACACTACTACGATTTTTTTATCGGATATATTCTAAAATATTGTATGTTTGGGTGAAAATAAATTTAACAAAAACACAAATTAACAAATTGAAAAAAGAATGAGAAGAATATTTTTGCCCCTAATAATTGGACTTTTATTAATTTCCTGTTCATCTGATGATGATAATCAAACTATAAGCTTAGATAAACAAATTCTTGAAGATTCATGGAATTTTCAGAGACATGGAGAAGTATGCTCCGAAGGATTTGATTTAGAAGAAGGCGCTCCCTTTGAGTTTAGGTTTTTAGCTGACAATACTATTGAATTTACTGATCCTGGATATCTAACAAGTTCTTATTACGAGTTAATAGGAAATGAATTAACTCTTGAAACCGTCTATACGCTTCCTTCAGGTAGTAAGCGTAAGTTTATTGGTAACTATACTTATTCTGAAAGTAATGAAAATTTTACTGGTACTAACTCATTTACAGCCTATAATGATGATGAAATACTTTGGGCTTGTGAAGGAACAACTAGTATTTTTAGATAATAAATGAAATTCTAAAATTATTAATCACTAACACCCCTACTCATAACAAAAACTAACCAAGCCAACCGTCTCGATCTAGGCTTCTGTACTGAATGGCTTCACTGATGTGACTTTCATTAATAGCATTCACATTTTCTAAATCGGCAATTGTTCTTGATACTTTTAAAATACGGTCGTATGCTCTTGCTGAAAGATTTAGCCGTTCCATAGCACTTTTTAATAGTTGAAGAGAAGACGGTTGTAACTTACAATACTCACGGATTTGTTTGGTATTCATTTGAGCATTATTATTTATGGTGGGTAAGCCTTCAAAACGTTTTGTTTGAATCTCTCTAGATTTAGTTACCCGCTTTCGAATTACGGAACTGTGTTCGCCTTTTCGTTCGTCTGAAAGCTTTTCAAAAGGAACAGGAGTTACTTCTATATGAATATCTATACGGTCTAAAAGCGGACCTGAAATCTTCCCTAAATAACGTTGCATTTCTGCTGGTGATGATGTTACAGGCGCATCTGGATCATTAAAATATCCCCCTGGACTAGGATTCATACTAGCAACCAACATAAAACTAGAAGGGTATGTTACCGTAAATTTAGCTCTAGAGATCGTCACCTCTCTATCTTCTAACGGTTGTCTCATTACTTCTAAAACGCCTCGTTTAAATTCTGGTAATTCATCTAAAAAAAGTACTCCGTTATGAGCCATCGAAATCTCTCCTGGTTGTGGGTAAGCACCGCCACCAACAAGGGCAACGTCCGAAATTGTATGATGTGGGCTCCGAAACGGACGAGAATTCATGATTCCTATATTGGCTGTTCTTCCTGTAACAGAATGAATTTTAGTTGTTTCTAAAGCTTCATTCATCGTCATGGGTGGCAGAATTGAAGGAAGTCGCTTTGCTAACATTGTTTTTCCTGAGCCTGGTGGTCCTATTAAAATAATATTATGTCCTCCTGCGGCAGCTATTTCCATGCTTCGCTTGATACTTTCTTGTCCTTTTACATCAGAAAAATCAAACTCTGGAAAATCCAATGCTTTATTAAACTCCTCCTTTATATCTACAATAGTAGGTGTTAACGGAATTCCTTCATCAAAAAAAGCGATAACATCTTTTATATCTTTAATTCCATAGACATTAATTCCTTCCACAATAGCAGCTTCCTTAGCATTCTCTTCTGGAAGGATAAAACCTTTAAAACCTTCTTCTTTGGCGTTTATAGCTATTGGTAACGCTCCTTTTATTGGTTGCAAAGTACCATCTAAAGAGAGTTCCCCCATGATTAAGTAATCTTCTAGACCATCTGCTTTTATTTGCTGTGAAGCTGTTAAAATCCCTATGGCAAGAGTAAGATCGTATGCAGAACCTTCTTTAGGCAAGTCTGCTGGAGCCATATTGATGGTAATCTTTTTCCCTGGAATTTTAAATCCGTTATACTGTAAGGCTGCCGCTATTCTATAATTACTCTCTTTTATGGCATTATCTGGCAAGCCAACCAAATGATACCCTATCCCCTGACCTATATTTACTTCTACAGTTATTGTAGTTGCTTCAATACCAAACACCGAACTGCCGAAAATTTTTCTTAACATGTCATATTTTATTTACACTCCTAAATATAGTGAAAAAAATAAGCTCCAAATTGGAGCTTATTCTATAATCATATAATATGTTTTATTTCTACTGAAACTTATTAAGAGAAGTATGCATAGATACCTATTACAATTGCACAAATAGCAAGTCCTACAGGAACTAAATACTTGTAAGGTTCGATGCTTACTTTCTGCGTATACTCTAATTCGAAATCTGTATCTCTAGGTGCTATTTTACCAATTATCAACATAATGATGATATTAATAACAAACAAAATTGCCATTACATGTAAATAATGTGGATAAGCAAGAGTACCTATTTCAACTAACTTATCAGGATCAGTAATCCCTGAAGCTTTTGCGGCTTCAATTGCATTATCTGCCATCATAGGTTTTACTATAAACTGACTAATAATATATAAAGCACTCCCAGAAATAATCCCAACTTTGGCAGCGATTGCTGGTACACGCTTGGTTGCGTATCCTACCACAATAATAGTAAGAATAGGAATACTATAACACCCATTTACTTCTTGTAAGTATCCAAATAATCCGTTTGGAGCATTTGCAATAAGCGGTGCAATTAACATTGATGCTATTGCTAAAACAATTCCGAAGTATTTACCGTTTTTAATAACTGTAATCTCAGAAGCATCTTTATTGATATATTCTTTATAAAAATCAATACTAAACAACGTTACAGAACTATTTAAAGCACTGTTAAACGAACTTAATATAGCTCCGAATAATACAGCGGCAAAGAACCCTAATAATGCTGTAGGAAGCACTTTATTAACTAATAAAGGATATGCTTGATCTGGAGTTTCTAAGTCAGGCCCAAAAACATAAAAAGCAATGATCCCAGGAAGCACCACAATTAGCGGCCCTAATATTTTAATAAAAGCAGCTAGTAATAATCCTTTTTGACCTTCTTTTAAGTTTTTAGCAGCTAAAGCTCGTTGAATTATAGCTTGATTAGTACCCCAATAAAACAACTGCACAAGCATCATCCCTGTAAAAATAGTACTGAAAGGTACAGAACTAGTACGATCTCCCATGGATTGGAATTTTTCTGGAGCCTCGTTCATTAAAATAGTAATACCTTCTGTAACAGAACCGTCTCCAATTAACATCAATCCAAAGAAAGGAATCATTAATCCTCCAATAAGAAGTCCAACAGCATTTACAGTATCTGAAATTGCTACTGCTCTTAATCCCCCAAAAATTGCGTAAATAGATCCGATAATTCCAATTACCCAAACACAAATCCAAATAGATGTGTTTAAAGAGACTCCTAATAAAGAAGGGATATCGAACATTGTAGAGATTGCCAAAGAACCAGAATACAATACGATTGGTAAAAATATAACTACATAACCTAATAAAAATAGCCCTGAAGCTATTGTTTTGGTTCCTTTATCATATCGAGTTTCTAAGAATTGAGGCACGGTAGTAAGTCCACCTTTTAAGTAACGAGGAAGTAAAAATATAGCAGTTACCACCATTGCTAGTGCTGCTAATGTTTCCCATGCCATTACAAGAATTCCTTCTGAATATGCTTGTCCGTTAAGACCTACAATCTGTTCTGTAGAAAGGTTTGTTAGTAATAACGACCCCGCAACAACTCCAGCAGTTAGACTACGTCCTCCTAAGAAATATCCATCAGATGTGTTTTCGTTTGTTTTTTTTGTAGCAAAATATGCGATTACCGCCACTAAAAGCGTAAATCCTACAAAGGATAGTATTGCCATACCAAATAATAGTTAAAGTTAGATTGCGAATATATAATATTTCAATAAATTTATTTGAGATTTTGACAATTAAAAAGAGGCATTTTTGTTCATATTCGTACCTTTTTTGTTGCAAAGCTATTATGAAGAATCAAAAAAAGGTGCCTCGATTAGAGACACCTTTGTATAAGCATGAGATTATAATTCGATATTAGTCTAATACCTTAAATTCTATTTTCGAGGAATTATAAACTCTATGTGTTTGTTTTTTAAAGTCTTCCTTTTTTGCTTTAAAGATATTGTCTACATACGTCTGCGGATTAATATCTATTAATGGGAACCAAGTACTTTGGATTTGCACTTGCATTTTATGTCCTTTTTTAAATGTATGGTAAATATCTTGAAGCTTAATATTTACTGCTGTTTCTTCATTCGGTACAAAAGGCTCTGGATTTTCAAAACTATTTCTAAAACGTCCACGCATTACTTCACTACGCACCATCATATGGTAATTACTCATTTGAAGGTAATCTTGTGTTTCTTCATAGTTTTCAGCATCAGCAGGGAAAACATCTATTACTTTAACCACCCAATCTGCAGCTGTTCCAGAAGTAGCTACTTTTAATTTCGCCATTATATCTCCAATAACAGTCATATCTTCTTCTAAAACTTGTGTTTCAAAAACTAAAACATCAGGTCTTCTTGCTGCAAAGCGCTGATCGTCGGTCATATACTTTCTAGGAGTAAAAACCATTTTTATGTCCTCGCTATATGGAACAGGTTTGTTAGGATCACTTATAAACTCTTCATAAGAATGTTGTAACGTCATTATTTCTCCCATAGATTGGTGCTGACCCAAACTATAAGTTTTCTCTTTTATGTTCTTTGGAGGCCATACATCATATGTATTCCACTCATTTATACCTGTATCATAAACATAAGCTTCAGGAAGTCCAGATTCACCTTTGCCTCCTTCTTTAAGAAAATGATTGAAGAATTTCGTTTCTATCTCCTCTTGAAAGAATTCAGAAATATTATCTCCAAAATATACATTCCCAATTGCTTGGCGCTCTTTTGTTCTCGCCCAATCACCATGACTCCATGGTCCCATTACAATAGTATTGTAGTTATTACTACTCTTTTCTATTGTTTTATAAGTGGTAAGTGGCCCGTATAAATCTTCGGCATCAAACCAACCTCCAACAACCATTGTTGCTGGTTTTATATCTTCTAAATGCTGGATAATCCCTCTAGATTTCCAAAATTCATCATAGTTAGGGTGTTCCTTTAATTGCTGCCAGAATACATTATCTTCTTTATAGTATTTATCTAGATTACTAAGAGGTCCTGCATCTAAGAAAAACTGATATTGGTCTTTACTTTCTAATTCAGGAAAATTGTACCAAGCTTCTGTTTTTTGACCGTCTTTCTCATAACCAAATAAAGAAGTTGCTCTCCAATAGCTCAATAAATAAGCTCCATTATGATGAAAATCATCAAAGAAGAAATCTGCAATACATGCTTGTGGAGATACCGCTTTTAAATTAGGATGCTCGCTTAACAATGAATAAGTAGAGTAAAATCCAGGGTATGAAATTCCCCAAACACCAACGTTTTTATTCGTGTTTTTTACATTTTTCACCAACCAATCAATCGTGTCATAAGTATCTGATGCTTCATCAATTTCTTTCTTCTTTTTATTGGGAATAAAAGCACGCATATTATCATATACCCCTTCACTATTCCAACGTCCACGAACATCTTGATACACTATAATATTCCCTTCTTTCATCATCGTTTCATTAGGTCCAATTTTAGAACGAAATTGGTTTTCTCCGTAAGGTTTACAGCTGTAAGGAGTTCTTTGCATTAGAATAGGATACTTCTTAGAAGTATCTTTTGGACTGTAAATAGTAGTATGCAGTTTTATACCATCGCGCATTGTAATCATAACTTCCTGTTTGTTATAATTATCTTGAACGCTATATGTATCCTGTGCAGATAAGTAACTAAAGGATACTAATAAAAAGAGTAATAATATTTTTTTCATCTGAATAAATAAAAATTAGCTATTAGTTTAAGAAATTCAAATTTATTAGTATTTCCTGTAATAGTGAATTTATAAAAGTTAAAAACTAACATATTTGATTAAAATTATACGTTGCGTTCTTTATTATTGTTGAAGTTTAGAAAAATAAATCACGAATTAAGTTTCATGCATCTAGAAATGTGTAATCCATTCAGATTTTCAGTTTAAATACAAGTCGATTTATAATCGACCTAAAATATAAGACATAAGCGATGTTATATGATAATTTTACTTCAAAAACGGAATAGCAGGAAAATACCAACTTAATTTCCCCTTTTTTATCCTCATATAATTCTTAAATATTAATACAATGTTATACAAATAAAGAACGCCTATAAGAGCAGTAAAGATTACTTCTTTATTCATTCTAAAATTTACTAAGGATGAAAATATATCAAAAAAATTAATATCGAATCTAATATAAGAACCTTTTGTAGCTATCATTATGATGGAATAAAGTAACAAAGTCCAAGTGATCTGAAAACTAATTATCTTCTTTCCATAATTATCCACAAACTTTATTTTATCCTTTTTCAAGATCCACATTACTAATGGGATTATTATCCCTAGCAATGGATGAAATAATAAACCTGCTAGAGCACTAAAGTTCAAAAGAGTTAGATAACCTTTATCTTCAACATCTGCCCATTCTAAAAGATCGTCTGGCGTTACTCCAAGAGCTTGCGTTAACTTTAATAACGTATCACCTCTCGGAATTGATTCGCCTTTTTCAATTCGTTGAACTGTTCTAAGACTTAATTTTGATTCTTCCGATAGTTGTTCTTGAGAGAAACCTTTTCTATTTCTCAACTCTTTTACTTTAATTGCTAAGTTTTGATTATTCATAATTCAATAATTTTAATGTTCACTAAGCAAAGGTATTTTAAGTCCGTTTTAGTTCTTACGTCACTATTATGACAATTCTATGACAATTACGCCAATGTCTGACTCAAAAGTCATATAACTTTAAAATTACAGCTAGTTATTCATTTTTTATAGTTCTGATGCTTTTTACTAATGATTGATAAATTTTAGCGTTTGGGAAATCCAATCTTCATTATTATCAAGATAAATATCTGGTGAAACTCCAATCACTTCATATTCTAAAAACTGACTATTATCAATATCTGTTGGATGAAAAACAAAGTATTCGCTGGGTGTTATAACTTGGGTTTTAGAGTTCCAGCCATAAGACAATGCTCCAGCGGTATTATCACCTAAAACAGTTACATTAGGTAGCTCGCTAACCTTTAAAAGGAACTGTTCTGCTGCGCTTCTTGTATTTCCATTGACCAAAACATATAGATTTCCGTTACGCACAAATTTCTTAAGTAGTTTGTAGAACTGTTTAGAATTACGCTCACCTCCGCCAGTATTATCACGAAGATCTACAATAATATTTTCTGCCGTAAGTTTATTAGAGATTTTATCAGCAAAAGCATCTGCCTCTTTTAATAGATTTCCATAGCTCCCAAAACTCCCCAATTTTATATACTGAGTATTAGAAGCAACTATACTTAATTCATAGTTATGATCAGGATAAGGTGGTTTGTAGTAATTAATTGTAGTGGTATCTTTTTTATAACCGAGCTTTAAAAATTGACCGTTTTTTATAACTCCTGAAGCACTTATTAACTTTTTACCGGTATGAGTTCCCGTAACAAATTGGTATCTATCGTTGATAGTATTGTATAGATTCAAAATAACATCTCCACGTTCCCATGTATATAATGTAGATTTTAAAACTACTCCCCTATATGCTTTATCTGAAGTTTTATAAACTCCTATCTTTAAGTATTTTCCATAATAATATACTCCCTCAAGATCTTCTCTCTTTTTAGTTGATAATTCTTTTGAAAGAGAATCGATTGCTAATGTACTTTTAGGAAAGATCCTATTGGTTTCACTAGCTTTAAAGTCAGCCAAAATAGCTTCGTTATCAAATTCACTATAAGCTACAGATGTAGTATTCCCATAGATTTCCGTGTGTCTATCCTTTATAGGCAACAACAGTCTATTTAACAGAATATAACAATCAAAAACAGGAGTTTCTTCTTTATTTATAGATGCTTTTAATTTTTGATACGAAGCTTTAAAATCGGATTCTATATTTCTCTTTTGAGATTTATAGGCTTTAGATTCTATCAATTCTTTATAAAGAAAATCTAAATCAGCCTTACAGTCGCACGTTGGAGATTGGGCGTTTGTATTCAGTATAAAACAAAAAAAGAAGAGGCTGGAAATCAGTTTCATTATAAAGATAAGGTTAAATAATTACTAAAAATAAAAAACCTCAAAGACTCTAGGAACCTTTGAGGTGAATTTTATAAATTATTAAGTATGAATATTGCTTTATTCAGCTAAAAATCAAACTACTTTAAGTCTATTACTCCTTTTTGAAGTTAGCCAAACCTTGTTTAAGCCACTCATAATAAGCTATGTCATCTGCATATTGCTGCGGACTATTAAGGAGTTCAAAATCTGGAGACATCAAAATATAATATGGCTGTGAAGCTGTTTTAAAGTTGATAGCTTGGAAGGTAGCCCATTTATCGCCTATTGTTTTGATAGATTTTACTCGTCCGTTGTCAAGTTTATAGTTAAACTGTAAATCCTCAGGCAAGTCTTTACGGTCGTCTACGTACAATGAAATAAGAACATATTCATCATTTAACATTGAGAATATCTCTGTTTCACTCCATACATTCTCTTCCATTTTTCTACAATTTACACACGCCCATCCTGTAAAATCCAATAAAATAGGTTTGTTATTTGCCTTGGCATATTCCAAACCATCTTCAAAGTTTTTAAAACAGGTAAGTCCAAGTGGACAGTCACTTTCCTGTGGGTAAATACTATAAAATACAGGCGGTGGGAATCCACTTAACAGCTTTAAGTTAGACTCCTTGGAGTTCTGTAAACCAGGAATTAAATAAATAACAAAACCTATAATTGCAACACCAAAAATTCCACGGTAGAAGCTAAGTTTCTTCTTAGGTCCATCATGAGGGAAACGAATGATTCCGAACACATAAAGCGCCATTAATATGAAAATAACAATCCAGATTCCGATAAAAACCTCTCTTTTTAAGATTCCCCAATGCTCAACAAGATCGGCATTCGATAAGAATTTAAAAGCTAAAGCAAGCTCTAAGAAACCTAGAATCACTTTTGTTGTATTCATCCAACCTCCAGACTTAGGAAGCGATTTTAGCATATTTGGAAATAAGGCAAACAAGGCGAATGGTAAAGCTAAAGCAGCACCAAAACCTGTCATTCCAACTGTAAGTTGCATTGCGCCACCGTCATTTGATAATGAACCTGCCAATAAAGAACCTAGAATTGGCCCTGTACAAGAGAAAGAAACAATTGCCAGCGTTAATGCCATAAAGAAAATTCCAATTATACCTCCAGAATTAGAAGCAGAATCCATCTTATTACCCCAAGAACTCGGTAATGTTAATTCATAATATCCAAAGAATGAAAAAGAGAAAAATATAAAGATTACAAAAAAGGTAACATTCAGCCAGACGTTCGTAGAGATATTATTTAAAATTTCTGGAGCAATAGAATCCAAGAAATGAAAAGGAACACTCAGCGCCATATAAATCCCAATAATAAACGCTCCATAAAGAACAGCGTTAGAAATTCCTTTCTTTTTATCCGAAGATTGCTTAGTAAAAAAAGAAACCGTTAACGGAATCATAGGGAAAACACAAGGTGTTAGTAAGGCAATAAGTCCACCTAGAAAACCAAGTACAAAAAGGCTCATAAGTCCACTATCCTCGCTTGTCTCGCTTCCTTGCGTATGCTCTAAAAGCTCTTTGTTTTTTAATGGTAATGCTAGGTTTTCAGCAAGATTAAGGCTTTTATCGTCGATATTTTTATTTTGAAAAACAACTTCTCCTCCATCAATAGAAAAACCTAATTCGGCATCGTTAAATATACAACGTTCATCATCACAAGCTTGATATTCTACAGAACCAATTACACTTTTTAAGGCTGGATCTGTAATTTGGATTCGCTGTTTAAAAATTGCATTCTCAGCAAAATAAGACAACTCTTCCTCAAAAATCTGATCCATTTCTGTAATGGGCTCCTCTTCCACTACCTCTCCGATAAGATTGTAGCCTTCTCCTTCATTTTCAAAATGGAAAACAGTAGGAATTATAGAAGCATCCTCTCCGAGCGGCTGATTTTGAGCATATAAATGCCAATGCTCTTGTATGGAAGCATTGATAGTTAACTCATATTCAGTATCAGAAATTTTTTCTACGGAAGTATTCCATTTTACAGGATCTTGAGCTTGGGAGAATGTAGTAATAAAAAGTAATAATGTAACTAATAAATTACGCATCGACGTATTGTATTTTTATAATTTGCTTCGTTTTTTCAGTTACTTTAAATCGATTATCGGCACGCTTGCCAACTATCCAAATAATCGTATTGTGAGCATCACATAGTAACCATTGTTTTTCTTTATCCAGCAAGGAAAATTTTTCATCCTTAAAAAACTTACTGAGCTTTTTCTTTCCCTGCATTCCAAAAGGGTAAAAATAATCACCATTTTCCCATTTTCGGAGTTTTAAAGGAAACTTTAACGTTTCCTTATCAACATATATTGAATACGAATCTCCTGCTTCAATTTGTCCTACTAAATCGATAGATATTTTGATAGGGGTAGTAATAAGACTTTGCGATTCTTCAATAAAAAAATCAACTGTTTCTTCTTCTTTTTCAGCAGTAGAAATAATAATTTCATCACGGTCACGAACCAACCGATGTGTACTTGAAAAAAGCTGTTTTCCGCTTTGAGAATCTATTATATTAATAAGATCCGTGGGATCATTAAATCCAAAACCCTTAAACAGATGATAAAAATAAGACTCTTTTGGAGTAAGTTCTTGCAAAGCAGATATGGACACCCTAATATCCTTTTCCCCTTTAATAAAAATATCCGATCGTAAACTATCGATGTGATTATTTAGGATTTCTGAGCTCCCTTTTAAGTGATTTACCGTATTTTCAAAACTTTGTAATACGTTAGGATTGATTTCCTTTATTTTTGGAATAACCTCATGGCGGATTTTATTTCTTAGATATTTAGTTTCAGCATTACTACTATCTTCTCGCCACTTAATTTCATTGTGCAGTGCATATTGAAATATCTCATCCCTAGAAAAAGGTAATAATGGACGCACTATATAATCGTTAATTTCTGGGATTCCAGTGAGGCCTTCAATTCCTGTTCCGCGAGAAAGGTTAATCAAAAAAGTTTCTAAATTATCATCTGCATGATGCCCCGTTAATAGATACTCAAAATTTAAAATGTCTTTTTGCTGTTTAAACCAATCGTAACGTAATTCTCGGGCTGCAATTTGCGTAGAAATTTTATGAGCTTCAGCATAAGCATTCGTCATAAACCTAATCGAATAAAAAGGAACATCAAATGTTTCCATTTTTTGCTGAAGAAAATCTTCATCTCCAAGACTTGCATCCCCTCTCAGTTGAAAATTGCAATGCAAGACACAGATATCCATTCCCAATTGATAGCATAAATGAGTAAGCACCATACTATCAATTCCTCCGCTAGAAGCTATTGCCACTTTTGAAGTCAACAGATAAGGAAATCGTTTTGTAATATGATTTTTAAATCTATCAAACATCCTACAAAGGTAACTAAAGCCTATTTTAAATGATGTTTTTTTTAAATGACTTCTTGAGATATGTTTTAAATCTCTACAAGATCAGCCAATAACTGCTTATCCAGCCAATCTACAATAGTTTCAAAAACATCTTCTCGATCTAAATCATTATGAAGTTCGTGGTAACCACCTTTATAAAGCTTAAAAGTTATTAAATTGGATTGTTTAGCAAAGGCTTTACTAGCCCAATGACTCGTAATATGATCGCCAGAACCATGAAATAATAGTAATGGAATTTCTAATTCCTTGGGATTGTTTAGCACCCACTCTCCCCATTTTATAAAGGGGATTGTAAAATTTGGGCTTACGCGATCATGCACTAAAGGATCGTCTTTATATTTTTCTATTTCGCTTTCATCACGAGAAATATATTTAGCTTTAATTCCGCTAGGCATCGTTATAAAAGGCAGCATATAGTAACATACTTTCCCTGCGCTCATTTTCCATCCTGGCGGATCGAAAGCCATTCTTAGAAAAGGACTCGAAGCTATTACCCCTTGCAATGTTGGTTTACGCCTCATTACATAATTAAGAACCACATTGCCGCCCATGCTGTGTCCGTAGAGAAAAGTTGGAAGTTCTGGGAAACGATCATTTTTTTCTGTTATAATAGCATCTACACTATCTAAAACAGCCTTATAACTTGGGCAATGGCCTCTTTTTCCTTCTGAATGACCGTGACCAAAATGGTCGTAACTAAAAACTACATAACCGGCATCCACAAGTTCGGGGATTACAGAGCCTGTATAACGGCCACTATGTTCTCCCATTCCATGAACCAACATAACGGCTGCTTTCATCTTTTCACCATGCCAATATTGACCAAATAAACGCTTGTTACTACAATAAAAATCGAAACCTTGATGTTGCATAAAAGAAAAAGGGTAATGGTTAGTTCCCTCTAAAATCGTAAAATGTAATGAAATACACTAAATTTCATCAATTATTTTATCAACAGAATTGACTTCTTTATCTATTTAATGATTTAAAGATGTCCTAAAAAATAGTTATTAAATAAATGTCTTTCTACTGAAGTGCTCTCCGCATTGCAGCAGCTTTAACAAGACACTCTTCATATTCTTTTTCTGGTTTCGACTTTGCCGTAATGGCACTTCCTGCGGAAAAAGAAACATATTTCTTTTCACTATTAAAACAGATACTTCTAATAATTACATTAAAATCAAAATCTCCATTCGGACTAAAATAACCTACAGCACCACTATATACACCGCGCTTAGTTTCTTCTAAATCTTCAATGATTTTCATTGCTGAAAGTTTTGGAGCACCAGTCATACTTCCCATAGGAAAAGCGGCTTTAATTATATCTACAGGACTTGTTGTTGGTAACACTTCTGCTTTTATCGTAGAGATCATCTGATGAACTTGCATAAAAGTATATACTTTACAAAGTTCTTCTACCTTTACACTGCCTTTTACAGCAACTTTAGATAGGTCATTACGCACCAAATCTACAATCATAACATTCTCGGAGCGTTCTTTAGTATCGTTCTCCAACTCTTTTATCAATAGAGCATCTTCTTCTTTATCTTCTGCTCTTTTTGCAGTCCCTTTAATTGGTTGTGATATAATTTGAGTTCCTTCCTTTCGAATATATCTTTCTGGAGAAGCTGATAAAACATATTTATTTTGATGTTTTAGAAAAGTTGCAAATGGAGGTTTGGAGATTTCATTTAAATTCTGAAAAGTTTTTACAGGATCTATTGTAGTATTTTCAGCATAAAACTCTTGACAAAAATTAGCTTCATAAATATCTCCACGGTGAATATGAGTCAGCATTGCATTTACCTTTTCCAAATAGGCTTGCTTCTCTATTCTATGTTGAATCTGAATATCTTTCTTTCCATAATTACTTTTATCTTCAGCAATAAATGAAGATATTTCCTGAAAATCGCTCTCAATTTCGTCATCAATCATTCCTAAATAATGGAATTCCAAAACTCCTTCCTTTATGAATATTAATCGTTTTGGCTGAAAGAAAAACAAATCTGGAAATTCTAATCCGTCGTAATTTTTAGAAGATAGTTGTTCTACATCATTTTTTAGATCGTAAGTAAGGTATCCGAAGATCCAATCTTTAGTAACCGACTGATATTCTTTAAGATTTTCGAAAGCATCATAATAATCGGTCTTTATAGAAGTAAAGGCTTCCGCAGCTAAAACTGCATCATAACTACCATGGGATTGTTTGTAAAAGTTGCTATCCAGCCAAATTACTTCCTCAAATGAAGAGGACCAAGCGAGAAGATTACTTTTAAACAGTTCAATATCTGTTATATTAAATTGTTTAATAGTTCTATTCATACCAAAAAAACGAGTTTCTTATTAATGTTACAAATTTAACAAACTATAAGCTTTTTAAGCTAATTATTATTCATAATATTGTACTATAATTCTAAGAAAAGAACGAATACTTGCGAAATGCAAAAAGTAATTGAAAAAATACAAACCATTATTAGAGAATTGTCCTTAAGGGCAACTCCTACTTATGTAATGGTTCCTGTACGTCACGTTCGCTTTCCTCGTCGCCGCCCGTAAGGGTGTAACGATATTATGGAGTTAGGTGCGTCCAACTCCCCTCTTAAAAAACAAAACCATTTCCAATTTTATTAATTTTAATTCAGTAATTGAATGCAAATACTTATTGCAAACGATACACACATACCATACGCAGAACAGATCTGTGATACTATTGAAGAATCTGCAAAACAACGCGGAACGGGTATTGCTAAAAGAACTCCTGAGTATATAACTACCAAAATACAAAACGGTAATGCTGTTATCGCTTTGGATGGTAATAGGTTTGCTGGATTTTGCTACATTGAAACATGGGGCCATGGAAAATATGTAGCCAATTCTGGACTTATTGTACATCCTGATTTTAGAGGTCAAGGTTTGGCTACTAAAATTAAAAATAAGGTTTTCGAACATAGTAGAACCAAATTTCCAGATGCCAAAATTTTCGGTATTACTACAGGCTTGGCGGTAATGAAAATCAACTACGATTTAGGATATGAACCTGTAACATTTTCAGAATTAACAGACGATCCTAGCTTTTGGAACGGATGTAAAACATGTAAAAACTTTGATATTCTAACTAGAAATGAAGGGAAAATGTGTTTATGTACTGGAATGTTGTATGATCCTGTTGAAAAAGAACAGAAAAAGCATAAGCATAAATACGACTCTAAAGTATTCAATAGATTAAAAAAAATTAAACAATCTCTATTCCTAAAGAAAGAGAAACAGAAATAAGATTAAGTAAATAGTAATCTCTTTTGGGATTATAAAATATTAATAACAACGTACAATGGTCAATCTAAAAATAAATCTCATTGTAGGATTGACAAAAAATAAAAAGAAATGAAAAAATTAGTTTTAGCATACAGCGGAGGTTTAGATACTTCTTATTGCGCAAAGCATTTATCTGAAAACGGTTATGAAGTACACGCTGTAAGTGTAAACACAGGAGGTTTCTCTAAAGAGGAAATAAAAAATATTGAAGAGAAAGCCCTGAAATTGGGTGCTACTAGCTACACTTCTTTAGATGCTGTACAGACATTTTATGATAAAGTAGTAAAATATCTTATCTACGGTAATGTCCTTAAAAATAATACATATCCACTTTCTGTAAGTGCAGAGAGGATTGTACAAGCTATTGAGATTGTAAATTTTGCTAAAGAAAACAATGCTCAGTATATAGCTCACGGAAGTACAGGTGCAGGAAACGACCAAGTACGTTTCGATATGATTTTTCAAATATTAGCTCCAGAGATTGAAATTATCACTCCTATTAGAGATAATAAGCTTTCTAGACAAGAGGAAATCGACTTCTTAAAATCTAAAGGAGTAGATATGGAATGGGAGAAAGCTAAATATTCTATTAATAAAGGACTTTGGGGAACTAGTGTTGGTGGAGACGAGACACTTACCTCTCACCTATCACTTCCAAATGAAGCATACCCTAGTCAATTAGAAAACATGGGGAGTCAGAAAGTAAAATTAACTTTTACAAAAGGGGAGTTAACTGCTATCGACGGAAAGGAAGATAAAACCATCAATCTAATAGAAAAGCTTGATAAAATAGCTTCTGCTTTTGCTATCGGAAGAGATATTCACGTTGGAGACACTATTATAGGTATTAAAGGAAGAGTTGGTTTTGAGGCCGCTGCTCCGATGGTAATTATAAAAGCACACCATACGTTAGAAAAACACGTGCTAACAAAATGGCAACAACAACAAAAAGACTATTTGGCAAATTGGTATGGAATGCTACTTCATGAAGGAAACTATTTGGATGAAGTAATGAGAAATACAGAAGCTTTTTTAACTGATGCTCAGAAAAATGTAACTGGAGATGTTTGGGTAACTTTATTCCCATATAGATTTTTTGTGGATGGTATTAAATCAGAACACGATTTAATGAATGCTAAATTTGGTAGCTACGGAGAAATGAATGAAGGCTGGACAGCAGAAGAAGCTAAAGGATTTATTAAAATCAATGCAAACGCTGCAAAAATACATCAAGCAGTAAATAAAAAATAGTTTAGACATATAACACTGGATTGTTTCATTAAGAAATCTAATTACTAAACGATCCAATCGTTAGATTATTCAGAAGAAAAAAATAAAAAATGATTAAAGCAGGAATTATAGGTGGTTCGGGATATACTGGAGGCGAACTGATAAGAATTTTAATTAACCATCCGCAAGCAGAGATAGACTTTGTATATAGCACCACGCGTGCTGGGAAACCAGTTACAGATGCTCATGAAGATCTTCTTGGTGCTACAGATTTAAAATTCACAGGAACCATTAACCCTAATGTTGATGTGCTTTTTTTATGTCTTGGTCACGGTAATTCTAAAGCTTTTTTAGATCAGCATACATTTTCAGATCACACAAGAGTTATAGACTTAAGTAATGATTTCAGATTAAATGCTGATGCTACTTATAATGGTAGAGAATTTGTATATGGCTTGCCAGAATTACAAAAAGAAGCCATTAAAGCGGCGAAAAATATTGCAAATCCAGGATGCTTTGCTACTGCAATCCAACTGGCATTACTGCCATTAGCTAAAAACAACCTATTAACAGAGGATATTCATATCAATGCTGTTACTGGAAGTACTGGAGCAGGAGTTTCTCCTTCTTCTACTTCTCATTTTAGCTGGAGAAACAACAATGTATCTTGGTACAAACCCTTTACACACCAACACTTAGGAGAGATCAATCAAAGTATTGTGAGTCTTCAGAACAACCAACCAAATATTTTTATGCTCCCACAAAGAGGGAATTTCACAAAGGGGATTTTTGTAACATCTTACATGAAATTTGAAAATAGTTTGGAAGAAACTTGGAATTTATACGAGGATTTTTATGTTATAGACCCGTTCACACATTTATCAAAGAAAGAAGTTCACTTAAAACAAGTTATTAATACTAACAATTGTTTTATCCATCTTCATAAGCACGAAGACGTGCTGCTCATCACTAGTGTCATAGATAATTTAATAAAAGGCGCCTCTGGACAGGCAGTACAAAACATGAACTTACTTTTCGGTTTAAATGAAAGTGACGGACTAAATTTAAAAGGAAGTTATTTCTAAAAAACTAAAAACAAAACAAATGAAAGTTACCGTTATTGGATCAGGAAATCTAGGAAAATCAATCATTACCGGAATTGCATCCAGCGATTTATTTGATTCAAAGAACATCTTAGTAGCAGACAAATCAGATGAGAATCTGGAAATTATTAAAGAACAAGCCGGCGTATCTGTTACGTCAGACAATATTAAAGCAGTTAAAGAGTCCAAATGGGTAATCCTTTGTATTCAACCGCGAATTTTAAAAATTGTACTTAACGAAATTAAAGATCATCTTACAGACGATCAGATTTTAATTTCGACAGTTACTGGAGTTTCTATTAGTGAGATTAACGAAATTGTACCAAACAATAAAGTTATTAGAGCTATGCCAAACACAGCTGCTGTAAAACTACAGTCAATGTCTTTTATCTGTGCTGATGATATCGAGCATGATGATGTACATTTTGTAGAAAAGATGTTTGGTACCATTGGGAAAACAATGATTATTGAAGAGCGTTTAATGCAAGCAGCAACAGTTCTTGGAGCTAGTAGTACTGCTTTCTTTTTACGTTTCTTAAGAGCACTTACACAAGGAGGTGTGCAAATGGGATTCCATCCTCACGAAGCACAAGAAATCTCTGCTCAAGTAGCAATTGGAGCTGCTGCTCTAATTGAAGATGGAACACATGCCGAAGTAGAAGTAGATAATGTTACTACTCCTATGGGTTGTACTATTGAAGGTTTAAATGCCATGGAGCACAACGGATTGAGTTCTGCAGTGATAAAAGGTATTATGGCTTCATACAAACGAATTAGTGATATTAAATAACTTAAAAATTGAAGTATATAACAAAATTTGTAACATTACTGATTAACAACGTTATATATCTTCAATTAAGCAAACTTTATAATTTTTAGCACAATAAATGAAACTGTTTGATGTTTATCCTTTGTACAACGTTACTCCTGAAAAGGGAAAAGACGTTTATGTTTACGATGAAAGCGGTCAAGAATATTTAGATCTCTATGGAGGTCATGCCGTTATTTCTATTGGTCATTCGCATCCTACATATGTAGAGCGCATTACCGAGCAAGTAAACAAACTTGGTTTCTACTCCAATGCCATTCAAAATCCACTTCAAGTGGAATTGGCAGAAAGGTTAGGAAGGCTTTCTAATTGTGAGGAATACAACCTATTTCTTTGCAATTCTGGAGCAGAAGCCAATGAGAATGCATTAAAGTTAGCGTCTTTTCATACGAATAAGTCGCGAGTAATAGCTTTTAAAAATGGATTCCACGGAAGAACATCTGCAGCAGTTGCAGCAACCGATAATGGAGCTATAAACGCTCCTATTAATAATCAGCACAGCGTCACAACATTCCTTCCTTTTAACCAACTTCACTCTTTAGATTATGAATTAGCGTTCGGTGACGTATGTGCGGTTATTATTGAACCTATACAAGGTGTTGGAGGCTTAGACGAGCCAACAACAGAATTTCTCCAAGGAGCAGCTGCATTATGTAAAAAGCACAATGCTGTATTGATTTTAGATGAAATTCAATCTGGTTATGTTAGAAGTGGAAAATTCTTTGCATTTCAGCATCATGACATAGAACCCGACATAGTGACAGTTGCTAAAGGAATGGGTAATGGTTTTCCTATTGGAGGCGTATTAATCCACCCACGATTTAAAGCTAAACATGGAATGCTGGGCACCACCTTTGGAGGGAATCATTTGGCATGTACTGCTGCCCTTGCCGTTCTGGAGGTTATGGAAGATGAAAAACTCATTGATAACGTGAACGAAATTTCTGATTATTTTATTGAAAAATCAAAGGAAATCAAGAGTTTACAAAAACTTAAAGGTAGAGGATTGATGCTTGGTATGGAGTTTGAACAAAATGTATCAGAGATAAGAAAAGAGCTTATTTACGAGAAAAAAATATTTACAGGCGGCTCGTCAAATAAGAACTTATTAAGAATTTTACCGCCATTAACGATTAAGAAACATCATATAGACACATTTTTAGATTCTTTGTCTGATGTTTTGGAAAATCACAACTTGTAATGAATAAAATACTAACAATTTCCGAAAGAAATAATGTATTATTAACCATGGCTGATCTTATCCGTGAGGAAAAAGATGCACTCATAAAAGAAAACAAGAAAGACCTAGACGGTTATTCTGGCGATGATCTCGCTATGGAAGACCGACTAAAAGTTGATGATGCTAAAATCGATGGGATGATAGCGTCATTAAAAGAATTAGCTTCACAAGAGGATCCGTTAGGAAAAGAACGTTTCCACTTTAAGCATGATAACGGAATGGATGTTTATAATAAAACAGCTCCTTTCGGAACTATCATGATTATATACGAATCTAGACCAGATGTTACAGTAGAAGCAGCAGGAATTGCTTTTAAATCTGGTAATAAGATTTTATTAAAAGGAGGTAAAGAGTCTTTAAACTCTAACCTACTAATTGTTGATTTATGGCATAAAGCCATGAAAAAACATGGAGTTTCTACTGTTTGGGTTGAATATTTACAATTTAACCGTCAAGAAACTCAAGCTTTCTTAGAAAAGCCAACACAACAAATAGACCTTATTGTTCCTAGAGGTGGTGAGCGTCTTATTCAATTTGTAAAAGAAAATGCAAATTGTCCAGTTATTGTAAGTGGTAGAGGAAACAACTTTGTATATGTCCAAAAAGATGCAGATCTAGATTTAGCACTTAAAGTTATTATCAATGCTAAAACAGCTAAGATTTCTGCTTGTAATGCATTAGATAAAGTACTTATTGACACAAATCTTCCAAATTATAAAGAGTTTGCAAAAAGACTTCTTGACAAATTGGCGGAGCATAAAGTAGCTGTTCATGTAGATAAAGAACTAAGTGATTTAGATAATGTTACTGTTATATCAGACGATAATATTTGGTATGAAGAGTTCTTAGACTATAAGATAGTGATTGGTGTTATTGATTCTAATGAAGAAGCAATTGCTAAGATAAATAAATACTCTGGAGGTCATTCTGCGTCTATTATAACAAAAGATAAAGAAGTAGCAGAAGAATTTATGGCAACCGTAGATACAGCTGCTGTATATCATAATGCGTCTACAAGATTTACAGATGGATCGCAATTAGGATTAGGTGGTGAGTTGGCAATTAGTACAGACAAATTACACCAGCGTGGACCTATTGGCCTTGAGCACTTGGTTACCAATAAGTGGTATATCCATGGAGATGGTCAAATTAGATAGTTTTACGCTATTAAAGAAGTTTAACAATAATAAATAATAATAACTCGATAATTAATCGAACTGTAAAAAAGCTCAATTGGTGAGCATTTACAACTTTAACATAATACTAAAAACAAAAAAATGAGTAAGCCCGAAAAAAAGAAGAAAAGAATTCTTTTAAAAATAGGATCTAATACGCTTACAAAAGAATCTGACCAGATATCTAGAGGTAAATTAGAAGATATTGGTCGCCAAATCGCAGCACTTCAAGATGATTACGAATTTGTAATCGTAAGTTCTGGTGCCAAAGTAGTTGCTAAGCAATTTGTAAACTTAGAAAGTACTTATAGCGAAGATATTAACGTGAAACAAGCGCTTACCTCTATTGGTCAGCCTCACTTAATACGTATATTTCAAGAAAGTTTTAGAGAGTTAGGATTATTGGCTTCTCAATGTCTACTTTCTTATTCTGATTTTGAAAAAGATGTTTCAAAAGAAAACATTGTAAATACCATAAATATTTTGGTTGAAAATGGATACATTCCAATTATCAACGAAAATGATACGGTTGCTACTGATGAGATTCAATTTGGTGATAATGATAAATTAGCTGCTTTAACAGCTGCTTTATTAAAAGTTGACTTATTGATAATCGCAACAAATACAAATGGTATTTATACGAAGGAGTCATTTGCAGAAGGATCGCCAGAAACTATTGAAGAAGTAGATAACTTCTCCGACCTTAAAAAAGAGGTTATGGATGACACAAAATCATCTCATGGTACTGGAGGTATGAGTTCTAAAGTAATTGCTTTAGAGATTGCAAACAAAGCAAATATCGAAACATGGATAGTAAACGGATTGGAAGATAATTTCATTCTAAATACTATCAACGATAATACTCCTTATACTAAAATTGAATGATTTTTTAATTAAAATATAAGTATAGATAAATAAGGCTCGAAAAGTAAATAATGGCTCCGTATTTTTAATATGAAAGCATTGCTTTTCGAGCCTTTTTTATGTCATTTGTCCAACTAAAATGATGAAAACAACCAAAAAAAGAATTGTTCTTAAAATAGGTTCCAATACCCTAACCAGAGAAACAAACCACATTTCTCGCGGTAAAATTGAAGATATTGCTAGACAAATAGCAGTACTTAAAAATAAATATGAGTTTGTAATTGTAAGCTCTGGTGCTATAGCCGCAGCCAAACAGTTTGTAAACTTAGAAAGTAACGGCAAAGAGATTAATGTAAAACAAGCGCTTGCATCAATCGGGCAGTTACATCTTATGAGAATCTATCAAGAGAATTTTAGAGAATTAGGCCTCTTAATTTCACAATGCCTCCTCTCCTATTCTGATTTTAAAAGTAAAACATCAAAAGAAAATATTGTAAATACCATAAATATCTTGCTTCAAAATGATTACATCCCAATAATCAATGAAAATGATACGGTTGCTACTGATGAAATTAAGTTTGGTGACAATGATAAATTAGCCGCTTTAACAGCAGAGCTCATACAGGCAGATCTTCTTATTATTGCCACAAATACTGATGGAATTTACACTAAAGAATCAATGACTCACAATTCTCCAGAAACTATTAAGGAAGTTATTGGTTTTGAAAGCCTAATTAAAGAAATTGCAGATGGAAAGTCATCTCATGGAACTGGAGGCATGAAATCTAAAGTAGATGCTGTAGAAATTGCCTCTGCCGCAGGCATAGAAACATGGATTGTAAATGGACTTAATGAGAATTTTATTACTAATGCAGTTGCAGATGAGATCCCATTTACCAAGATAAAACCTCGTTAATAATTAAAAATAACTTTTATATAATCGATAAAAGTATAGATATAAAACACATAACTTCTAAAGGCGACATATGGTAAATCCAATAGGCTTTTAGAAAATTAAAAATTAGTAAAATGAAACAATTCCTAGATTTAGAAGACATCGATAATGTAGATGAACTTATTAAAAATGCTATCACTTTAAAATCAAATCCTTTTTCTCATAAAGAGTTAGGGAAAAATAAGAGTATAGGACTTTTATTCTTTAATTCTAGTTTAAGAACACGTTTAAGTACTCAAAAGGCGGCACAAAACCTTGGAATGGAGGTTATGATTCTAAATCTTAATTCTGATGGTTGGGCTTTAGAATTTGAAGATGGAAGCATAATGAATGCTGGTACTGCAGAGCACATTAAAGAAGCTGCAGCAGTTATTTCTCAATATGTAGACATCATTGCATTAAGAGCTTTCCCTTCTTTAACTGATAAGAAAAAGGATGAAGAAGAACTCATTATAAAGAGCTTTAAAGAGCATGCATCAGTTCCTGTAGTAAATATGGAAAGCGCAACAGCTCACCCGCTTCAAGCGCTTACAGATGCTATTACAATTTCAGAATTTAAACAAAAAGAACGTCCAAAAGTTGTTTTAACATGGGCTCCACACCCAAGAGCATTGCCTCATGCTGTTCCAAATTCATTTGCTAAAATGATGCAGATGATAGATGTAGATTTTGTTATTACTCATCCAGAAGGCTATGAATTAAATCCTAAAATCACTGGAGAAACTCCTATTATTTACGACCAGGAAGAAGCTTTAAAAGATGCCGATTTTGTGTATGCAAAAAACTGGAGTAGCTATAATGACTACGGACAAATAAAAAGCACTGATGAGAGTTGGATGGTTACGCTTGATAAAATAAAAGCTGCGAAATTCATGCATTGCCTTCCTGTAAGACGAAATGTAATCGTTGCTGATGAGGTTCTAGACAGTGAGCAATCGTTGGTAATCGAACAAGCAAACAATAGAACTTATGCAGCACAAGCTGTATTAAAAGATATTCTGGAAGGGAAATAGTTGTTGGTTACCAGTTACTTACTCATAACTAAACTTTACAACATTCATTATTAAAATTTTATAAACGCATATGAAAGTATCTATTATAAAAATTGGTGGGAATCTTATTGAAGACGAAACTGTTCTTGATCAAGTTCTTACAAATTTCGCTGCCATAGAAGGTGCTAAAATATTAGTTCACGGAGGTGGAAAAATGGCTACGCAATTATCAGAGAAATTGGGTGTAAAAACTCAAATGGTCGATGGTAGAAGGATTACCGATAGAGAAACACTAAATATCATTACAATGGTTTACGGCGGACTCGTAAATAAAACTATTGTTGCAAAATTACAGGCTAATAATTGTAATGCGCTAGGGCTTTCTGGAGCAGATTTAAATACTATAAAATCAATAAAAAGACCTATAAAAACTCACGATTTTGGGTTTGTGGGTGATGTAACTGAAGTAAACTCAGAGATGTTTTCTCTTTTACTGAATAATAATATCACTCCTGTTTGCTGTGCTATTTCTCATGATAAAAACGGACAATTATTTAACACCAACGCAGATACAATTGCTTCAGAAATAGCTGTTTCTTTAGCAAACGATTTTGAAGTAGAATTGTATTATTGCTTTGAGAAAAAGGGTGTCTTAAGAAGTATTGAAGACGAAAATTCAGTAATAACAGATATTAATACAGAGATATATCAAGCGCTTGTAAAAGAACACATTATTGCAGACGGAATGCTTCCAAAGCTTCATAATTGCTTTAATGCGTTAGAAAAAAAGGTGTCAAAAGTATTTATAGGTAGTGTAGCAATGCTCGCTGATGATAATCAACTAAAAACAACAATTACTCTTTAAAGTTATATTATTTAATTCAGGGGAGGCAATAAGAAGATTAATTTTCAATCTTCAACTTATTGACTTCTTCATTTAATTAAATATAAACAACATATTTTCAACATTAGAACTTAACATAATGACTATTCAACAACTTACACAAGAGGCAATAGAACTTTTAAAATCACTAATTAGTACACAATCTTTTTCTTCTGAAGAGGAAAAAACAGCTGCACTGATTGAAAATTGGTTTCAGAAATATAACATCCCATTCAAAAGGGAGAACAATAATATATGGGCTTTTAATGAAGATTATACAGAAGGAAAGCCTTTGCTACTCCTTAATTCGCATCATGATACCGTAAAACCAAATACTGCATATACCAAAGATCCTTTTAATCCGCATATTGAAGACGGAAAATTATTTGGTCTTGGAAGTAATGACGCTGGAGGTTGCTTAGTTTCTTTAATTGCTACTTTTACGTATTTCTATCAGAAGAAAAACCTTAATTATAACATAGTTATCGTTGCTTCTGCTGAAGAAGAAAGCTCAGGTCCAAAAGGACTCAATTCTGTATTAAAAAGCCTGCCAGAAATCGAAGTTGCTATTGTTGGTGAGCCTACATTAATGAATCTTGCCATTGCTGAGAAAGGTTTGGTTGTTTTTGATGGTTCTGTAAAAGGAACTCCAAGTCATGCCGCACATCCAAATGACGACAATGCGATATATAAAACTATCAACGTTTTACAGTGGTTTAAAGATTATAAATTCGAGAAAGTATCTGAAGTTTTAGGCCCTGTAAAAATGACGGTCACTCAGATAGAAGCTGGAAATCAACACAATGTAGTTCCTGCAGAAGTCAAATTAGTAATTGATGTACGCGTAAACGACAAGTATAGCAATCAAGAAGTATACGATACCTTAAAAGAATTAGCTCCTTGTGAAGTTACACCAAGATCATTACGTTTAAATTCTTCAGCTATTCCAAAAGACCACGCTCTTGTAAAGGCTGGTATTGAATTAGGAAGGGAAACATACGGATCTCCTACCCTTTCAGATCAAGCAACGTTAACCTGTGCTTCTTTAAAATTAGGTCCTGGAGATTCTACGCGATCACATTCTGCAAACGAATTTATTTATGTGAATGAGATTGAAGAAGGTGTGGATTTATATATTAAGTTATTAGAGAAAGTGCTATAAGCTGGTAATGGATTTTAGGTGCTAGAATTACATTTTAAACTTGAAACAATAAAGCATGTCTATACGAATTAGGGACTCATTAAACTACCATACATACATTGAACATTCATTGAGTATGAAGTTTGCTGCAGATGAAAATGCAAAGTTATTTATTGAAAAAGTTAAAAATTGGAATCAAGAAAATAAAAGTAAAGTTAGAGGGCTATTCAGATCCTCAATGCTCTTGTATGCTGTAAGTATTGAATTAATAATTAAAGCTCGCGGTTTATATGCAGAAAAGGAAAATATAAAGAATGATTCTATCAAAAATTTCTATGATTTTTTAAAAATATGGAAAGGAAAAAGTGATGGTCACAATTATTTTAAAATAATCGAACATTATAATATTAAAATCAATCCTGAAGAAAAAGAATTATTGGAAAATTTTCTATCTTATACAAGTTGGGCGGGTAGATTTCCATATCCAAAAAGAGAAGATGAGGTATTAAATATGGAGATAAATGGAAGAAAACATGGTAAGATTTCGGAAAAATATCAATCGAAGGTTAATAATTTTATAGACCAACAAATTGAATTTATGAAATTATAAATAAGGAGCAAAACATAAATCATTGCCACTAATATAAAATAATAATAAAAGTTATCTTTGTCTTAATAACCATTCTAGGCAATACGTAACTAGATAATAACACTCATAATACTAGAGAATAATGAAACTTTGGGAAAAAGGTTTTTCAACTGATAAAAAAATAGACATCTTCACTGTAGGTTCAGATAGAGAATTAGATTTAGTAATTGCAAAATATGATATTTTAGCCTCTATTGCGCATGCTAAAATGCTTCATAAAATTGATCTTATCACTAAAGAAGAGGCTCAAGATTTAGTGACAGAACTAGAAAATATTGGAGAAACCATAAAAAATGGTTCTTTTACTATTGAAGATGATTTTGAAGATGCGCATTCTAAAATTGAATACCTTTTAACCGACAAGCTGGGAGACACTGGAAAAAGAATCCATACAGCTCGTTCTAGAAACGATCAAGTTCTTGTTGCAGTAAACCTTTATTTAAAAGAAGAGCTTTCTGAAATAAAGAATAGCACTAGAGAACTTTTTGAAGTATTATTAGGATTAGCAGACACACACAAAGAAACATTACTCCCTGGATATACACATTTACAGATTGCAATGCCTTCTTCTTTTGGACTATGGTTTTCTGCATATGCTGAAAGTCTAATTGACGATTTATATTTTATTGACGCTGCACATAAAATTGTAGATCAGAATCCATTAGGAAGCGCTGCTGGTTATGGTAGCTCCTTCCCTATTGATCGTGATTACACAACAAAAGAGCTTGCTTTCGAAACACTAAAATATAATGTGGTAGCCGCACAAATGAGTAGAGGGAAATCTGAGAAAAGTACTGCTTTTGGATTAAGTAGTATTGCTTCAACACTCTCCAAAATGTCCATGGATATATGCTTGTATATGAGTCAGAATTTTGACTTCATTACTTTCCCAGATGAACTAACAACAGGGTCTAGTATTATGCCACATAAAAAGAACCCTGATGTTTTTGAACTTATTCGTGGGAAATGTAATAAAATCCAAGCAGTTCCAAACCAACTAGCTATGTTAACTACAAATTTACCTAGTGGATATCATAGAGATCTTCAGCTTACAAAAGAAATAATTGTTCCTGCTATACAAGAGTTAAAATCATGCTTAGAGATGCTTACTTTCTCTATCAAGAATATAATTGTAAAAGAAGGTGTAATTGATGATAAAAAATATGATTATCTCTTTAGTGTAGATACTTTGAACGATTTAGTTTTAAGTGGAATGCCTTTTAGAGACGCATATAAAAAAATGGGAGAAGAAATTCAACGAGGAGAGTTCACTCCTAAAAGAAATATCTCTCATAGCCATAAAGGGAGTTTAGGAAATCTATGCTTAGATGAAATTAAAAGTAAAATGGATCTACTTTTTTAGATTTTTTATTGATATTAGTTGAATAATTATATTAGATATACAAAAACTTATGAAAAGTATTAAGGAACTTAATTTAAACGTATCTTCTGTTGTTTTATATGCTTGCTTAATGCTTTTCCCTCTAGCAACAAACGCTCAAGCAGCTATTATTGCTGCCATTTTTGGTGATCGAGTAGCATCAGAAAAGTTTAATCTTAGTATGGAAATTGGAGTTCCTCTAACAAATTATAGCAATATAGAAGGAAATAAACCAAATCTAGGAATCAACTTCGGAATTGCTGGGAATATTAAGATTAATGATTCTTGGTCTCTGAGTCCTACAGCTTACTTTTTATCAAAAAGAAGTTTTGATATCGAATCGTTTTCAATGAATGGCCCTGATGCTTATTTAAATAATATATACAGTGATGTTCCTGCAACTATAGAACTTAATTATATTCAGGTTCCAATATTTGTAAATTATAAAATTCCAAATTCCAAATTTAGAGTTGGTTTAGCTCCTCAAATGTCGTTTAAACAAGACGTAGACGCTACATTTAGTTCCGAAATAGGTGACTTTAAACAAGCCGTTGGAACTCGAGTAAATGACATCGATTATGGACTTATTGCCAATCTTAGTTATTATTTACAATATAAAAGAAACGGTAAAGGTATTTATGTAAGTCTACGTTACAGTCAAGGGTTTACAGATGTCTTTAAAGATTCTTTTATCGACGGTAATAATAAGAGTCGCTATTTATCTTTTAATATCAGTTTACCTTTTATAACGGACGAATTAGCACAGAAAAACCTAAATAATTAATTAGATCTTACTTAAAAAATCTGATAATTCAGCAGCGTGTTTTTGCTTTAGCTCCTCATTAATTATTGTCCCTTTTTTTACTGAGAAATTTTCTCCGAATTTTGGCAACGAAAATATATTCTCTAAAGAAGCTCCGAATCTAGGCAACGTTTGCTCCATAAGTGTAATCGAAGAAATAGCTCCTCTTCCACCAGGAGAAGTTCCCATTAGAAATAATTTCTTATCAAGTAAAAACTTTGGATCAAGTCGAGACAACCAATCGATAAGGTTTTTAAAATAAGCAGATGGATTGCTATTGTGTTCATTAACACTTATAATAACAGCATCAGCCTCTAAAATATCATCTTTTAACTCGATTAATGAGTTTTTATAACCGTTCTCACGCTCTTCATCTTCACTAAAAAGAGGAAATGCCATATTTGCCATATTTAGTAATTGAATATCATAATCATCAATTAAAGAAACGGTATATTTTACCAATTCATAATTTATAGATCCTTTAGAATTACTACCAGCAAAAGCGATTATTTTTTTCATCAATAAAATTATTTATTTTCTATATTAATAACAAGATAGCAATCTTTTTTAATATAGTAAGCTAGTTTTTATACTTTTGATAAGTATCCATTATTTATAGCCAAACGATGAAAAATTCTGAAAAAATATCTATCAAAAACACATTATTACAAATTGATATTACAAAAGTTGGAGCCGAACTTTGCAGTATTAAAAACAATGATAATCAAGAATATATCTGGCAGGCAGATCCAAAGATTTGGGGCAGCCATGCACCTGTTTTATTTCCTATAATTGGAGGCCTAAAAAACAATCTCTTTTATTACCAAGGAGAAGAATATACCGTTCCTAAACATGGCTTTATAAGACATAACGAAGCCTTGAAAATTACCAACCACCAGGAGCATTCTATTACTTTTCAATACAAATATGATTCAGAAACATTAAAAACATATCCATTTAAGTTTGAGTTCAATATTACTTTTTCGTTGAACGATAAAGTTCTTACAGTTTCTCATGAAGTTATAAATCACGATTCCGAGAAAATGCTATTCTCTCTCGGCGGTCACCCAGCATTTAAATGTCCTCTGAAGGATAACCAAAACTATGATGATTATTCACTAGTTTTTGAAGAGAAGGAAACTAGCAATCGTCATTTAATAAACGATAAGGGCTTACAAAACGGAAGAACACTTCCTTTTTTAGAAAATACGGATACATTACAGCTAAAACATGAATTATTTAATGAGGATGCCTTGATATTTAAAGATCTAAAGTCTAAAAGAATAAGTTTAACTCATAAAACCAACGGAAAGGTGGTGACTGTTTCTTATCCTGATTTTGATTATGTAGGAATTTGGGCTAAACCAGATGGAGATTTTGTTTGTATAGAACCTTGGCTAGGAATTACAGATCACGAAGATACGAACGGAGATTTCGATAAGAAAGAAGGGATTATTAGCCTGGCAGGAAAAAACACATTTAAGGCTGAATATACTATAGAAATACACTCGTAAATCAAAAAACGCCCAAAGATCATCAAATCTTTGGGCGTTTTATATATTATTAAAACAGTTACTTAAACGTGTAACGCTCTATCATCTGTAGCCGCTAGAGCAGCTTCTTTTACTGCTTCAGCATATGTTGGATGCGCATGACTCATACGAGAAATATCTTCAGCACTTGCTCTAAATTCCATCGCAGTTACTGCTTCAGAAATTAAATCTGCAGTACGAGCTCCAATCATATGAACACCTAAAACTTCATCTGTTTCAGCATCAGCAAGGATCTTTACAAACCCATCAATATCCATACTAGCACGCGCTCTACCTAAAGCACGCATAGGAAACTGTCCTGTTTTATATTTTACACCAGCTTCTTTTAATTGCTCCTCTGTTTTACCAACAGCAGCAACCTCTGGCCATGTGTAAACAACACCTGGAATTAAGTTATAATCGATATGTGGTTTTTGACCAGCTAAACTTTCAGCAACTAAAACTCCTTCTTCTTCAGCCTTATGAGCTAACATCGCTCCTTTAATAACATCTCCAATTGCATAGATATTAGAAACATTAGTTTGCAAATGATCATTTACTTCTACTTGTCCTCTATCGTTTAATTTAACACCTGCTTTATCAAGGTTCAATCCTTCAGTATAAGGACGTCTCCCCACAGAAACTAAACAGTAATCTCCTTCAAAAGAAACTTCTTTCCCTTTCTTATCATCAGCTTTTACAGTAATAGTATCTCCCTTACGAGTTACTTCTTTTACTTTATGAGAAGTAAAGAACTTCATACCTCTTTTCTTAAGAGAACGTTGTAACTCTTTAGAAAGTCCACCATCCATAGTAGGGATAATTCTATCCATATATTCTATTACAGAAACTTCAGCTCCAAGACGACTATAAACTTGTCCTAGCTCTAAACCAATAACTCCACCACCAATAATAATAAGGTGTTTAGGAATTTCCTTAAGTTTTAAAGCTTCTGTAGAAGTAATAATTTTTTCTTTATCGATTTCAATAAAAGGAAGACTAGAAGGTTTAGAACCTGTAGCTATGATAATTTTCTTAGCCTCGATTTCTTCATTCTTTTCTCCTTTAATCTCAATATGAGTAGCATTTTTAAAACTTCCCATTCCGTGGTATACATCAATTTTATTCTTGTTCATCAAGAAATCGATTCCACTAGTTGTTTGTTCTACTACGCCTTGCTTACGCGCTATCATTTGCTTTAAATTCACCTTTATTTCCCCAGGAATATCTATTCCATGCTCTTTAAAATGAGATATTGCATCTTCATAATGGTGAGAAGAATCTAATAGTGCTTTAGACGGAATACAACCTACGTTAAGGCAAGTTCCTCCTAAAGTGTTATATTTTTCAATAATAGCAGTTTTCATACCCAATTGTGCGCAACGTAATGCTGCTACATAACCACCGGGTCCTGAGCCTATAACGGCCACATCGTATGAATTCATAGTATGTTTTTTGTATAACTTTTATAATGTACTAACAAAAATACAAATGTTTTATGGGAAGGCAACTATCTATCTTTTTAAAATTATTGAATTATAACATTCTATAACAAATGTATTCCTTAAACTATGTTTCCATAATTTCAAACTGTTTAAAATCATTCCCTATATTTAAAGTTTTACAATTAAAGACAATTATTTAAATGAAATATTTACTGTTGATCATAGCTTTTTGCCTCTTTTCATGCCAAAGGGATAAAAATACTCCTATTTCAAGTGAAGAGAATCCACCTAAACTTATAAAAGATGTTTCTCTTATCGTATTAGGAAACGTTCAAGATGCCGGTGCTCCCCAAATAGGATGCGATAAAGATTGCTGTGCAGAACTTTTTAATGATCCTGATGCTTCCAAGAAAGTAACAGCATTGGGAATTTACGATCATGAGAATGGAAAATCATTCCTTTTTGAAGCTTCTCCTGATATAAATACGCAAACCAAGCTTTTAAAACGATATACTCAAAGAGAGAGTGAACTCCCAGACGGGATTTTTATTACCCATGCTCATATTGGGCATTACGCTGGACTCATGTTTTTAGGAAAAGAAGCTATGAACGCTACTAATGTTCCTGTATATGCGATGCCTAAATTGAAAGGTTTTATAGAGAATAATGGTCCTTGGGAACAATTGGTCAACAATTCTAATATTAAAATTGAGGCGCTACACCAAAAAGATACAATAGAAATCACTTCCAACCTTAGCGTAATTCCGTTTACAGTGCCTCATCGGGATGAGTATTCTGAAACCGTTGGATATACTATTATTGGGCCAAAAAAGAAAGTGCTATTTATTCCTGATATTGATAAATGGCAAAAATGGGATACAGATATTATTGATGAAATTAAAAAAGTAGATTATGCTTTTCTAGACGCTACGTTTTATGATGCTGAAGAAATAAATAATCGTGATATCTCTGAAATTCCGCATCCATTTGTAATTGAAAGCATGGATCTTTTTAAAAACTTAAAAACATCAGAAAAAGAGAAAATTTATTTTATACATTTCAATCACACAAATCCTTTATTAAATAAAGAAAGTGAACAAACAAAAGAGGTTCTTAAAAATGGATACAACATAGCACGTTTAAATAATACGCTTGCGTTATAATTCCACTATTGTTGTGTTTTTTACTTCTTCAATCATAAAAATACTATGCGTACTTCCTATATGTTTTAGGGAAGTCAGTTTTGTAGTCATGAATTCCCTATACGTAGCCATATCTGCAACACTTATTTTTAAAATATAATCATAATCTCCACTTACGTGATAACATTCCAACACCTCTGGGAGCTTAATTACTTCGCGCTCAAAACTAGTAATATGCTCTTTTGTATGCTGCACTAATCGTACATGACAAAAAACGGCAAATGCTTTATTTATCTTCCTTTTATCTAAAAGTGCAGTATATCCTTTAATAACACCTTCTTTCTCCAACTTCCTAATCCGCTCATAAACGGCAGTTTTAGATAGATTAAGCTGCATAGAAAGTGCTTTTGTAGTTTGTTTTGCATCTTTCTGCAGTAATTCTAGTAAGATTTTATCAATGTTATCAAGTTTCATAAATGACAAATTTTCTTTTAGCTGGATTAATTTCAACAAAAATAAAAATATAATCACATTAAACACACTATGGCAGATTATTAATCTAAATAATCTAATCACTATTGATATTTAGTCAGCCATTACCTTATTTTGATGAACAAATAAACCTTATTAGTTATGAAATTTAATCCCGCAGACAACGTTCAAGATTTACAATACTTTGGTGAATTTGGTGGTGTAAATCCATCGATATCAGATTCTTCAACATATACCTTTTTATCAGCAAAAACAATGTTCGATACTTTTGAAGGTAATACAGAGGGTTGCTACCTATATAGCAGACACTCCTCCCCTTCTAATTTATATTTAGGCGAAGCTTTGGCCGCTCTTGAAGGTACAGAAACAGCAAACGTTACCGCATCTGGAATGGGTGCTATTACTGCAGTAATCATGCAATTATGTAATGCAGGAGACCATATTGTTTCTAGCCGAACAATTTACGGTGGAACGTATGCTTTTATGAAAAATTTCCTACCTAAGTTTAATATTTCTACTTCTTTTGTAGACACTACAAACCTTCAGAAAGTAGAAGAAGCAATCACAGAAAACACTAAAATGATTTACTGTGAAACTATTAGCAATCCGCTTCTAGAAGTTTCCGATATAGAAGGATTAGCAAAAATTGCTAAGAAACATAATATCGCACTTGTAGTAGACAACACATTTTCCCCTTTAACAGTAGCTCCTGCAAAATTGGGCGCTGATATTGTGATTAATAGTCTTACTAAATTTATAAACGGAAGTAGTGATGCTGTTGGTGGTGTTGTTTGCGGAACTAAAGAATTCTGTACGAGCTTAAAAGATGTAAATGATGGTGCTGCAATGCTTTTAGGAAGCACGATGGACAGTTTAAGAGCTTCTTCCATCTTAAAAAACTTACGTACACTTCATATTAGAATAAAAAAACATAGTGAGAACGCACTTTATCTAGCTGAGAATTTTGAAAAAGATGGATTAAAAGTTGTTTACCCTGGATTAGTATCTCACTCGGGAAATGAGACTATAAAATCTCAAATGAATGAAGAGTATGGCTTTGGGGGGATGTTAACAATAGATATTGGATCTCTAGAAAAAGCAAATGCGCTTATGGAAAAGATGCAAGAAAAAAACCTTGGATACCTTGCTGTAAGTCTTGGATTTTATAAAACATTATTTAGTGCCCCAGGAAGCTCTACATCTTCAGAAATTCCAATAGAAGAGCAAGAAGAAATGGGACTTAGCAATGGATTGATTCGTTTTTCAATAGGATTAGATAACGATATTAAACGTACCTATGAAATGATGAAATCATGCATGAAAGAACTTGATATACTAAACTAAAAACTGACAATTAGGTTTAGGTTATTTAAAACTGTAGACTCAGGATTTACATCTTGGTCTGCAGTTTTGTTTTTTAAAAATCCTCATAAAATAAAACTCCTAACCTCATTATAATTGATAATTTATAAACTTAAAACACTATTAATACTGACGAAAATCACATAAAACTTTGAACTTTCGCCTCCATTTCGTAACATTACAAAATCAAAATATTTTAATGGAAGACGAAAAAGTAATTCAGAATAAAGAGCTTAGTATATGGGAAGCTCTTATCCCAGTTCTTGTTTTAGTAGGTTTATTAGCTTTTAATGTGTTTGTTTATGGTGATGATGCATTAAGCGGTTCTAACCAATTTATACTTTTAATTGGTGGCGCTGTAGCAGGTGTTGTAGGTGTTTTTAATAAGGTTTCTTATGATAGAATGCTTGAGGAAGTTGCCAATAACATTAAATCTACTGCTGGAGCAATTCTAATTTTACTTTTTGTAGGTGCTTTAGCAGGAACATGGCTTATAAGTGGTGTAATTCCTTCCATGATTTACTACGGACTACAGATATTAAACCCTACATTTTTCCTTTCAGCTTGTGTAATCATTTGTGCAATTATTTCTATTGCAACTGGGAGTAGCTGGACAACTTCTGCTACTGTTGGTATTGCGCTAGTTGGTATTGGTGGAGCTTTAGGGATTTCTCCTGGTATGACAGCTGGAGCTGTAATTTCTGGAGCATATTTTGGAGATAAAATGTCTCCTCTTAGCGACACTACAAATCTTGCGCCTGCAATGGCGGGAACAGATTTGTTTACTCATATTAGATATATGGCATTAACAACGGTACCTACTGTTGTTGTAACGCTTATAATTTTCACGATTATTGGACTTAATCTCGATACAACAAAAGTGCCTGAAACGGCTTCTTTATTGTCTTCGATTGACGAATCTTTCAATATTTCTCCTTGGTTATTTTTAGTCCCTGTAGTTGTTATATTCCTAATTGTAAAGAAAGCTCCTCCCCTTTTAGCATTACTAATAGGAACACTTTTAGGAGGTGTTTTTGCACTTATCTTTCAGCCAGAAATCGTAAAAAGTATTACAGGAGCAACAGACCTTAATTTTATCTCAGGATATAAAGGTATTATGAATGCTATTACGGTAGATACTGCTATAGAAACTAGCAATGAGAAATTAAACGACTTATTCTCTTCCGGAGGAATGTCTGGTATGTTAGGAACCATTTGGTTAATTATATGCGCCATGGTTTTTGGAGGTATTATGGACGCTATTGGAGCGCTGGCTAGAATTAGTAAAGCCCTACTTACTGCTTTCGATTCTGTATTCGGATTATTTGCAAGTACTGTTGCTAGCTGCTTGGTATTAAACGTTACTGCTTCCGATCAATATTTGGCTATCGTAGTTCCCGGTAAAATGTATGCACAAGCATATCGAGATAAAGGGTTGGCTCCAGAGAATCTAAGTAGAACCCTTGAAGATTCTGGTACTGTAACTTCTGTTTTAGTCCCTTGGAATACATGTGGAGCATATCAAAGTGGCGTTTTAGGAGTAGATACTACTGCATATATTGGGTATGCATTCTTCAATTATCTTAGTCCTTTTGTAACTTTATTGTATGCTGCATTTAACATCAAAATAAAACAACTCACCGAGAAAAAATAATTTCACAATATAAGTGCGCTTATATTATACATTTATTAATAAGTGCCGACTTATTTTAGGCTATCAATAAAAATAATTATTCATAATAGTTACTATAGGTAATTCTTATTCCTAGATAAGTTAATATAATTTAAAAATCATTGTTTCCTCTGTATTACTACTTAAATTTGCATATAGAATTTAACAAAATTAAATAGTAATAAATATGGCACTAGTAGGAAAAAAATTTCCAAATATAGCAGTAGACGCTATGAACGAAATGGGAGATACTTTTAAATTAAACGTTTTCGAAGAAGCGGTTAAAAACAACAAAAAAGTTATTCTTTTTTGGTATCCAAAAGACTTTACGTTCGTATGTCCTACTGAACTTCATGCATTCCAAGCAGCTTTAGGAGAATTTGACAAAAGAAACACTATTGTTGTAGGTGCATCTTGTGACACTCCAGAAGTACATTTCGCTTGGTTAAACGCTTCTAAAGACAACGGAGGAATTGAAGGTGTTACTTACCCTCTTCTTGCTGATAGCAACAGAAACTTAGCTAATATGCTACGTATTTTAGATTTATCTTCTGAAACTTACAATGAAGAAACAGAATCTTACGTATACGAAGGTGACAATGTAACTTATAGAGCTACTTTCTTAATTGATGAAGAAGGTAAAGTATTCCATGAAAGCGTTAATGATATGCCTGTTGGAAGAAATGTAAACGAATATTTACGTCTAATCGATGCTTATACTCACGTTCAGAAAAACGGAGAAGTATGTCCTGCAAACTGGGAAGAAGGTAAAGATGCTATGAATGCCGACAGAAAAGGAGTTGCAGCATACTTAAGCGCAAACTAAGAAATTATGCTTTTAGAATTAGAAAAAGACAATTTAGCTGAATTAATTGCAGAAAATGAAACTGTTTTAGTACAGTATTCTGCTGGATGGTGTGGTAACTGTCGCATTATGAAACCAAAATTCAAGAAATTCTCTCAAGAAGCAGAAAATGCAACATTTGTAATTGTAGACGCTGAGAAGTTTCCTGAGTCTAGAAAATTGGCTAGCGTAGACAATTTACCAACTTTTGCCGCTTTTAAAAACGGCAAGGTTGAAAACCAAATTCAGACTAATAAGACAGAAATTTTAAAATCTTTTATCGATGAAGCTACCAGTAATTAAACAGCTTTCTAATTTTATTGAAACTAATGATGAAGATTATGTAATTGAGGCAATAGAAACGTTAGAAGCTATTACCGAAGTACCTTCATTAAAAGACGAAGAGCTAGATGTTATAGGAGAATTAATCTCTAATATGTACGGCGCTTTGGAAGTAAATAAAATGATAAAAGAAGAAGGAATAAACCAAAAAGAGGCGGTTAACAAATTTATGAAGAGAGTTTTAGGCTCTATTGATAAATAGCAACAGATCCTCACATGGGAAAGAATTGAGAAAAAGAGCATTAAGGCAGCCTGAAAAGGCTGCCTTTTTGTTTCTACTTATCAGTAATTATTAATATCTTTAAAAAAGTAAATTCAGCCTTTACTATTTATAGTATTAAGATGACTTACACTCAATTAATAATAACATCAAAAGGATTATATCACACAAAAAATCGTTTATAAAAAATTATTATGGCAACAGTAACTTTAAAAGGAAATAAAATCAACACTTCTGGAGAATTACCTAAAACAGGAACAAAAGCACCAGAATTCACTTTAGTAAAAACAGACCTTTCTTCTGCTTCATTAGGAGATTACAAAGGTTCTAAAGTAGTTTTAAATATATTCCCTAGTGTAGATACAGGAACGTGCGCAGCAAGTGTTCGTGCATTTAATAAAGAGGTTTCTGATATGGAAAACACTAAAGTTCTATGTATCTCAAGAGATTTACCATTTGCAATGGCTAGATTTTGTGGTGCTGAAGGATTAGACAATGTTATTTCTTTATCAGATTTTAGAAATCAGAAGTTCGGTAAAGATTACGGTTTAGAGTTTACAGATGGACCTTTAGAAGGACTCTTAAGTAGAGTTGTAATTGTATTAGATGAAGAAGGAAATGTAGCATATACAGAACAAATAGCAGAAACTGTAGACGAGCCAAATTACGAAGCTGCACTTAACGCTATTAAAGCTTAATGAGTTTTATAATAAATAGAATACATAGTATTAGATACGCTCTTAAAGGAGCGTATCTTCTTCTTAAAACAGAAGCCAGCATTCAAACGCAATTTTTTATTGCAGTCATTACTACTATCGCTGGATTCTATTACCATATATCTCCTACAGAATGGATATTACAAATCCTAACTATAGCATTGATTCTTAGCTTAGAAGGAGTAAATACTGCTATCGAAAAAATTGCGGACTTTGTCCACCCAGAACATCACAAAAAAATAGGCTTCATTAAAGATATAGCCGCTGGAGCTGTATGTATTGCTGCCATCGCAGCAGTAATAATAGGTTGCATTATCTACATTCCTAAAATATTTTAAAAATATAAATAGAAAATGTACGTTTGTAATTAGTATTTTTGCGATTAAACTTAATGTAGCCGATGGCCAAAAAAACGACGAAAACAAGTAAGACTGCTTCTTCAAAAAAGAAAATATCTTTTAAGGTATCTAATCAACAAAAAATCATTTTTGGGAGTTTGTTAATGCTACTTAGTGTTGCTTGTGTTATTGCTTTTATCTCGTACTTTTCTACTTGGCAAGAAGACCAAAGCTTACTAAAAGAATTTGGTGACCGACAAGCTGAGGCTAAAAATTGGCTTAACAAATTTGGTGCATCCGTAAGTCACTTTTTTATATACAAAGGCTTTGGAATTGCTGCATTTATTTTCCCTATTCTTTTATTTCAGATTGGACTTTACATGTTTTTAAACTACAGTCTTAAAAAACTGATTAATAGAGTTTTTTGGGGAGTTATTGTAAGTGTTTGGTTAGCTATATTTTTCGGGTTTTTCTCAGAAAGCGCTCCACTACTTGGTGGTGTAGTTGGTTTTGAAATGAATGATTTTCTACGCGCCTATATTGGAGTAATCGGAGTTGTTTTGGTGTTGTTTTTTATATTTATTACCTATGCAGTTATAAGACTTGGTGTTACTCCTCAAAAAATAAAAGCATTATTCTACACAACACAAGAAGAGTTTAAAGCCGCTTTTAAATCTAATAAAGTAAAAGCAGAGCATAGCGAAGAATCTACTAACCAGAATACAGATACTGAAGAATCTTTAGAACAAGAAATAGAGAAAGTAAATACTACTAACACTGATTCTGAAAGTCATATTACTGATGAAACATCTGATGTAGATATCGAAAACTCTTTTGAAGTGAAAATAGCCGATGAAGAAGAGGATGATGAAGAACTAGCTGCTCCAACACTAAAAACAAAAGAGACTACTTCTACAGAAGGTAAAGAAGAACTGAAGATAGAGGTAGAAACTGTTGAAGAAGAGAAAGAAGAAATCGACAACCTTTCAGATAAACTAGTTAAAGATTTTGGGGAATTCGATCCAAAACTCGCATTAAGCAATTATAAATTTCCAACGCTAGAGCTTTTAAATGAATATGGCTCTGGAAGCATAACCATCAATCAAGAAGAGCTAGAGGAAAACAAGAATAAAATTGTAGATACTCTTAAAAACTATAAAATTGAGATCTCTCAAATAAAGGCAACTATTGGTCCTACGGTAACATTGTACGAAATAGTTCCTGCTGCGGGAGTGAGAATTTCAAAAATTAAAAATTTAGAGGATGATATTGCGCTTTCTTTAGCGGCTCTAGGAATTCGAATCATCGCTCCTATCCCTGGGAAAGGAACAATTGGTATTGAGGTTCCAAACAAAAATTCTACTATTGTTTCTATGCGTTCGGTAATTGCTTCCAAGAAATTCCAAGCTGCCGAAATGGAGTTACCAATTGCTTTTGGTAAAACTATTAGCAATGAAACTTTTGTTGTTGATCTTGCCAAAATGCCTCACTTATTAATGGCGGGAGCTACAGGGCAAGGTAAATCGGTTGGATTAAATGCAATTTTAACTTCTCTACTTTATAAAAAGCATCCTGCAGAAGTAAAATTTGTATTAGTCGATCCTAAAAAAGTAGAGCTTACGCTATTTAATAAAATCGAACGTCACTTTTTGGCTAAACTTCCAGACAGTGAAGAAGCTATTATAACTGACAATACTAAAGTAATCAATACTTTAAATTCACTTTGTATAGAAATGGATAATCGCTATGAGATGTTGAAAAACGCCATGGTGAGAAACATTAAAGAATACAACACTAAGTTTAAAGCTAGAAAACTAAATCCAAACGACGGACACCAATTTCTACCATATATTGTATTGGTTATTGATGAGTTTGCCGATTTAATTATGACTGCTGGAAAAGAAGTAGAAACACCAATTGCCCGTCTAGCACAATTAGCGCGTGCGATCGGAATTCACTTGATTGTAGCCACACAACGTCCTTCTGTAAACGTTATAACAGGTATCATTAAGGCGAATTTCCCAGCTAGGGTTGCCTTTAGAGTAACTTCTAAAATCGACTCAAGAACAATTTTAGATTCTCCTGGAGCGGATCAATTAATTGGTCGTGGAGACATGCTTTATACGCAAGGAAACGATCTTACAAGGCTACAATGTGCTTTTGTGGACACTCCAGAAGTAGATAAAATTACAGACTTTATTGGTGGACAGCGAGCTTATCCTGACGCTCATTTACTGCCAGAATATGTAGGAGAAGAGTCTGGCACAGGACTTGATGTAGATATCTCCGATCGTGATGCGCTCTTTAGAGAAGCAGCAGAAGTTATTGTTATTGCACAACAGGGATCTGCTTCCCTTTTACAACGAAAATTAAAGCTTGGTTACAACAGAGCTGGAAGAATTGTAGATCAGTTAGAAGCAGCAGGAATTGTTGGTCCTTTTGAAGGTAGTAAAGCAAGACAAGTACTTGTATCGGATATGGCAGCATTAGATCAATTATTAAGCAACGAGTAAAAGCTCAGAAAACATAATTTAAAACACAAAATGAAAAAAATATTCTTATTAATATCAGTAGTTCTTATTTCTATAAGCGCAAACGCTCAAAGCGATGCAAAAGCCAAAACATTATTAGACGAAGTTTATAATAAAGTAAAAAGCTACGATAATATTTTTATTGAATTTAAGTATGCTTTAGATAACACTTCGGAAAGCATTCACCAAGAAACAAAAGGTGATGTAACCATTAAAGATGATAAATATGTTTTCAACTATTTAGGAGCTACAAAAATATTTGACGGAAGTAATACATACACAATAATTCCTGAAAATGAAGAAGTAGTAATCGAAGCTAATGAAGGTGATACAGAAGGAACAATTACACCTTCTAAAATGCTTACTTTTTATAAAAAAGGGTATAATTATAAGTGGGATATTCTTCAGAATGTAAAAGGGAGAAATATCCAATATGTTGAGTTAACACCAATAGATAGCAATTCAGAAATCAAACAGATTTTGCTAGGTATTGATGCGCAAACAAAACATATTTATAATTTAATTGAAGTTGGTAACAACGGAACAAAGACTACTATTACAGTTAATTCTTTTAGAACAGACGAGCCACTTTCAAAATCATTATTTACCTTCGACAAAAGGAAATATGAAAATTTAGGATACTACATCATAACAAACTAGTAATTTGAAGATTTTAGACAGATATATTCTATCGAGATTTTTATATAATTTCATCAGTTCGTTTGTTATACTGATGCTTATATTTATTTTTCAAGCAATTTGGTTTTTTATTGACGAATTTGCTGGAAAGGATATCGATTTAGCTATTGTAGGGAAATTTTTATTCTACTACTCCCCTAACCTTGTACCTAATGTACTCCCACTTACTGTGTTATTAGCCTCGATAATGACTTTCGGTTCTTTGGCAGAAAACTATGAGTTTGCTGCAATGAAAGCCTCCGGAATCTCATTGTATCGTGCTATGCGAGGATTAATAGTCTTTATATTCTTTTTGAGTATTGGGACTTTCTTTTTTGCAAATGATATTATTCCTGCTGCGGAATACAAGTCTTATAACCTAAGGAGGAATATTGCTCAAATGAAGCCTGCAATGGCTATTTCAGAAGGAGCTTTTAGTACTGTAGGAGAAGATTTTAGCATTAAGGTTGATGAAAAACACGGAGATAATGACAATCTTCTGGATAACGTTATTATTCATCAATTATCAGATGGAAACATAAATAATAAAGTTATTAAATCTGTTGATGGGGAGCTTGTAAGCAGTGAAAACTCAAACATCCTTCAGTTAATATTAAAAAATGGGAATTACTACGAAGACTTAAAAGCAGAAAGTCGAGATAAAAGAGATAATTACCCACATGCAAAGGCAAGTTTTGATCGCTATACCATATTTATGGATCTATCGGAATTAAATAATGTAGATCTTGAAGAAGAAAAGGTTAAGAACACTTTCAAAATGCTTAATGTTACAGAGCTAGATTACGCTATAGATTCCATAAAAAAAGACAATAAAAAAATCTATACTAATTTTGGAGAAAATGTCTACAAAAGAACAGGAGCAGCGAATCTTAAAATAACTCCTACTAAGGCTAAAAAGCCAGATAATAATAAAGATAAAGTTGTTATTTCTGCTGAAGAGAAAGAGAAACTTCATGCGTTAATAACAGAGAATAGTGATAGTATTATCACCATTTTTGAAGATTACAGACAGAACCAATTAGTAGATATGGCGCTGAATACTGTAAAGAATACTACATCTACTTTAGAAGGTAAGAAATGGGATTTAAACAGGAGATTAAAACTGTACAACCACCATATTCTTTCTTTACACCAAAAATATGCATTAGCTTTTGCTTGTTTTATCCTCTTTTTCGTAGGAGCGCCATTGGGTGCTATTATTAGAAAAGGTGGATTAGGACTTCCTATGGTACTTGCAATTGGATTATTCCTAACTTATCACTTTATAGGGATTTTTGCTAAGAACTATGCAGAAGACGGAAGTATTCCTCCTGTAATTGGCGCATGGGTTGCAACTGGAATTATGCTTCCGTTAGGAATCTTCTTAACAAGGCGAGCTACTGCCGATAAGGCTTTATTTGAAACAAACTTTTCTTTTAAAAACGTTGGAAAGCTATTCAGTTTTCTAAAGAAAAAGAAGTCAAAAGTTGAAGAAAAAGGAGCCAAAAGTATCTAATTAAGTATCTTTGATAAAAATTTGTAATGAACACAAATACACTAATGTCAGCAACAGATATTAAACTAAATAGCATTGAAGAAGCAATAGCCGATATCCGAGCAGGAAAGGTTATAATTGTTGTCGATGATGAAAATAGAGAAAATGAAGGAGATTTTGTTGCAGCTGCAGATAAGGTAACTCCGGAGATGATTAATTTTATGGCTACTCATGGCCGTGGATTAATTTGTGCACCCCTAACAGAAAAAAGGTGTAAAGAGTTAGACTTACATCCAATGGTTGGAAATAATACCGATCCAATGGAAACTGCATTTACTGTATCTGTAGATTTACGTGGGCATGGTGTTACAACTGGTATTTCTGCTGGAGATAGAGCTAAAACAGTAAAAGCATTTATAGATAAGAACACTAAATCCTTCGATTTAGCTAGACCAGGACACATATTTCCTTTAGTAGCGAAAGAAGGTGGTGTTTTAAGAAGAACAGGACACACAGAAGCTGCTATAGATTTTGCTAGACTTGCAGGCTTAGAACCCGCTGGTGTTATTGTAGAAATAATGAATGAAGACGGGAGCATGGCTCGATTACCAGAGTTGTGCGAAGTTGCCAAATCTCATGATTTAAAGATTGTTACAATAGAAGATCTTATTGCTTATAGAATGCAACACGATAGCCTGATAGAAAAGGGAGAAGATTTTGATATCCAAACAAGATATGGGAAGTTTAGACTTCGTGCTTATAAACAAACTACAAACGATCAGATTCATATAGCCCTCACCAAAGGTACTTGGACTGTAGACGAACCGGTATTAACACGTATAAATTCTACTTTGGTAAATAACGATATCTTAGGAACTCTTACTAGTGATGCTGATAAGAAGCTTGATGATATGTTTAAATTGCTAAATAAAGAAGATAAAGGTGCGATTGTATTTATAAATCAAGAGAGTCACTCTTTAAATCTACTTGGACGTTTATCAGAATTGAAAAAACTACAAGAAGAAGGTGAAATGAGAGCTCCTAAAATAAATATGGACGCCAAAGATTTTGGAATTGGAGCACAGATACTTCACGATTTAGACATTTCTAAAATAAAATTAATGTCTAATTCTTCGCAAACTAAAAGAGTAGGTATTATTGGTTACGGACTTGAAATTGTTGAATATGTAAATTATTAAGTCTATATTTCGTTGTAAAGCGAATTAATACTTAATGGCAGATTTAAACATATCACAAACTGTAAATTATAAACTCATATTAATTGGGATTCTATTTTTTATAGGTTTCGTGCTTTTTGTCGATTTAGACCCTGAGCGTCCTGAACTTACATATACTGCTGCCATTGGAATCCTTGTTGCTTTTTGGTGGATTACCGAAGCAATTCCCATTGGCGCCACCTCATTATTACCGCTTATTTTATTCCCAATTTTTGGAGTCGCAGATGGTAAAATCATCTCCGAAAGTTATATTAACTATATCATCTTCCTATACATTGGAGGTTTTATAATGGCGCTCACTATTGAAAGATGGAATCTCCATCGTAGAATAGCCTTAAAAGTACTGTCGTTACTTGGCGGTAGTCCATTTATGGTATTATTAGGATTCATGTTTGCTTCCGCATTTTTATCAATGTGGATGAGTAATACTGCAACAGCTATGATGATGCTTCCTATTGTATTCTCAGTAATTTCAGCTTTAAATACTATATATTCAGAAAAAAACCTAGGAAACTATAGTGCAGGTCTCCTACTGGGAGTTGCCTATGGTTGTTCCATTGGAGGGATTGCAACTTTGGTAGGAACCCCTCCTAACCTATCGTTTATAAGAATTTATGAGATTATGTTTCCAGAGAATCAATCCATAAGCTTTGGTAATTGGTTTGTATTTGCATTGCCAATTAGCATCATTATTTTCTTAGTCACACTTTGGTATTTATATCTATTATATAAACCAAAACAGGCACTTAAAAAACTTCCTAAGAGCTATTATTTAGAAGAATATGCGAAATTAGGAAAGCCAACTACAGAAGAGAAACGTGTGTTCTCACTTTTTCTGATTCTGATATTTCTATGGATTTTTAGAGGAGATTTATCTATTGGGAGTTTTGTTTTACCAGGCTGGAGTAACCTTTTTAACAATCCGAAATATATAAACGATGGCACTGTAGCTATTTTTATGGCTGTATTATTATTCATGATACCATCTTCAGATGAAAATAAAGCATTAGCAGATTGGGAACTCACTAAAAAAATCCCTTGGCATATAGTCTTACTTTTTGGAGGAGGTTTTGCTCTTGCTACAGGGTTTGTAGAAAGTGGTTTATCTAACTATTTGGGCGAAGTAATTATAAATACAGTAAATACTACACCAAATGGATTCATGATTTTACTTACAGCTATGATGAGTGTACTTACAGAATTTACTAGTAATGCAGCGACCACAGAAATGTTACTACCAATTGTGGGAGGACTAGCATCAGAATTAAAAATAAATCCGCTTTTACTTATGATTCCTGTTACACTAGCAGGCTCCATGGCTTTTATGTTTCCTATAGCCACTCCTCCAAATGCAATTATTTATGGTGCAGGAAAACTTACTATAAAACAAATGGCAACCACGGGTTTTATTTTAAACCTGATTGCCATTGGTGTTATTTGTATAATGACCCTTTTTTGGGGAAACTTAATTTTTAACTTCTAGGAGCACGTCACTAAGAACTTCTTTTAATTTTTCTGCTCTTAACTTAACCTCTTCTTCTGTCCAGCTTAATTTTATAAGCATTGAGATATTTCTTCCTAACCATTTATCAGATTGAGAGAAATCTAACTTATCAAAATCTTGTAAACCATTAATTACTTCCGCAGGAAACTTTCCAAGACTTTTTAACTCTTTTAAATGATCCCATTTTTTAATATAGTGCCAGTTATTATCAAACCAATAGAAACAACCATCTACGCCATTCTCCACAAGTAGTTTTTGTGTAGATCTAGCAATCTCCTCTTCAGGTAAAAAGAAACTTAAAAAAGAATAATTCTCTTCTCCACCCTCAGGAACAGTTCTAATAGTTACTCCAGGAAGATCTTCAATAGCATTTCTTAAAACTGTATAGTTTTTCTTCTGAAGGGCAATAAACTCATCCAAACGTGCTATTTGAGCTAATCCAACAGCAGCATTCAATTCAGAAATTCTAAAATTATAACCTAAAAAAGGATGTGTTTCAGCACCTCTATCTTTACCAACATGATCGTGACCGTGATCAGAATAATTATCTGCATGCACAGCATAAGTGTCATTATTTGTAATAATAGCACCACCCTCTCCACAGGTAATTGTTTTTACATAATCAAAAGAAAAGCAACCTAAGTCTCCGTAACTTCCTAGTGGTTTACCTTCATAACTCCCACCAATTGCCTGACAAGCATCTTCTAAAAGCAATAGTTTATGTTGCTCACAAATCTCTTTCAACGCTTTTAAGTTGGCCATAGAACCACACATATGCACAGGCATAATAACTTTCGTTTTCGAGGTAATTGCCGCTTTAACCTTTTCAGGATCTAAAGTAAGTGTATCATCGATATCTACTAAAATAGGAACCGCACCAAGAGCCATAATAGACTCAAAACTCGCAACAAATGTGAAAGTAGGCATGATAACCTCGTCTCCAGCACCAATACCAGCACTCGCCAAGGCTATTGTAAGCGCAGAAGTACCGCTACTTACTAGCTGAGTGTGCTTCACTTCCATTCTTTCAGAAAGAGCTTTTTCAAGCTCTACAGCTTTCCAATGTCCATTTCTCATTCCATCAAAACCATAACGCATCAAAACGCCACTTTCTAGCACATCGTTAACTTGTTTTCTTTCTTGATCTCCAAATAATTCAAATCCAGGCATACTATTATATTTATCATTGCTTATGCACAAAGTTAGCTAAAAGCGTATTTAAAAAAAATCTTTCAACATCTAAACTTTACGCATCAATTTCTTCTTACAGAGTCACTCTAATTAGCTTAGCATACGACGTAAGTAATTATAAAATTTATTCAAACTCTATCACACTATCCTGTAGCGGCTTACGAACTTTTTTAAGCTCGGCAAACATATCGTCATCGGCACGATAACCAATTGGCAATACTAAAACAGACTTTAACCCCTTTGTGTCAAGCTTTAAAATCTTATCATAATCTTCAGGTAAAAAACCTTCCATAGGGCAAGCATCAATCTCTTCGAGAGCGCAAACAGTAAGTAAATTTCCCATAGCTAAATACACCTGATTTTTTGCCCAATGTTTAATCTCTTCGGTAGTTTTTCTGTTGAAATCTTCAATTAAGAAGTTCTGAAAAGGAGCTAGGATTTCATCAGGAGTATTTCGAATATTCTTCACCCGTTCGAAATACTTCTTAATATATGCATCATCTATTTCATTTTCAATACAGAAAATCAATAAATGGGAAGCATCCTCCACTTGCGCCTGATTCCATGAACTTGCTTTTAAAGTCTTCTGAAGCTCTTTATTGGATACTATAATTAATTTTACAGGTTGTAGTCCGTATGAAGTGGCTGTTAAATTAAAAGCCTTTTTTAATACAGAAACCTTTTCTTTAGAAAGTATTTTTTTGGGGTCAAACTTTTTTACTGCATAACGCCATTCTAGTGCATTAATGATACTCATTCAAATTGGTTTTGAGCAAAAGTAAGAGATAATATTATAATTATAGCAAGAATTCAGAAAGTCAGAAAAAAAATTAAAAAATTATCTATCTGATAATCAAGGTTAAAAAAAATAATTTAAAAAAAGTTCGTTTAAGGCTTTTTGTATTTAAAAAAGGTTTCTATATTTGCAACCGCTAAGGAGAAATGGCAGAGTGGTCGAATGCGGCAGTCTTGAAAACTGTTGAGGGTCACACCTCCGGGGGTTCGAATCCCTCTTTCTCCGCTGAGAGCGGATAAAGCTCCAACAAAATCCCGTAAACGTCAATGTTTACGGGATTTTTCATTTTATACCTATTCATTTGATTTCAATTAATATCATTAAAAAGGGGACTAAATCGGTGTCAGTAAAATCTCTAAATTAAGTGACACCTAATTACACTAAATCCCTTTAATTTAGTACGTTTTGATGTTTTTTGCATTTTGTAATTAAGTAGTCATTTTGTAACTTTTCTTCAAAATTCGGTGTCACTTATGATCAATTCTCTATCACTATTGTACTACATAAAAAAATCAAAAGCAGATCAAAATAAGAAATGTAATATCTATATGCGCATAACCATTGACGGTAAAAGGGCAGAATTTAGTATCAATAGGAAAATTGAGGCGAATCGTTGGATAGCCAAATCGGGAGTGGCTAAAGGCTCAAGTCCGGAAATTAATGAATTGAATAGCTATTTAGTAAAAGTTAAAACTGCCCTGCTTAATAAGCACCAAGAATTTATAGTTAATGAAAAAGCGCTTACTGCTATTTCTTTAAGAGATGCCTATCTCGGGAAAAGTAGAAACAATAAAATGCTATTAAAAATCTTTCAAGAGCATAATGATAAAGTTAATAGCCTCATTGGAAAAGATTTCTCTGCCGGTACAGCAGAACGTTATAGAACCGCAAAGAAACATATTGAAAACTTCATTAAGAATGAGTATAAACTTAACGATATTCCTGTTACTGATGTTGACTACCGATTCATAAGCGGATTTGAATACTATCTTAAAACCGTCCGTAAGTGTAGCCATAATACAGCAATTAAATACATCACAAACTTTAAAAAGATTATCCGTATTGCTTTAGCTAATGATTGGATCAAAAAAGATCCTTTCTTAAACTGGAAGGTTCGGTTGAAAAACGTAGAGCGTGAATTTCTACTAAAAAAGAATCTTAGAACCCCAAGACTAGAACAGGTTCGAGATATTTTTATATTCTGTTGCTTTACTGGTTTAGCCTATGCTGATGTAGAGAAGTTAAATGAAAATGATATCACCATAGGTATTGATGGTGAAAAATGGATCAAAACTAAAAGAAAAAAGACCAATTCAAAAAGCAATATTCCAATTTTACCTATTGCTGCTATGATTTTAGATAAGTATTCTGATTATATAGATAATAAGGGACACAATAAGTTACTACCAGTATTAACCAATCAAAAAATGAATGCTTATTTAAAAGAAATAGCCGATTTATGTGGTATTAATAAAAATTTCACGCCCCATATGGCTCGTCATACATTTGCAACGACTGTAACGCTATCAAATGGTGTTCCGATCGAATCTGTTAGTAAAATGCTGGGACATAGTTCATTAAAAACTACGCAACATTATGCTAAAATTTTAGATAGCAAAATAAGTAATGATATGGCTATCTTAAGCAAAAGGCTTAATCTTTAACACTCATATGAATTAAGGCAAAATATTCCTATCTTAAAAATAAAAAATAGCTAATTTATCAGAATGGATAAACCATTATTTTAGAAGAAAAGTCGATTTAATTTTAATATAGAGTCACTGAGTATTGTTCTTTTAAATTGGTCATAGTTTCGGAAGCTTAGCTTCAAGTTTCAAGTTTCAACTTTCTACCCCCATTCAATTCCTGTAATTCTACCATTAGTTTTTCCTTATCACCTAGCACATATTTAGGCAATACATAGACAAATCGAAGCGATTGACCATTCCATATTTTAGTAGGTGGATTACAAATGTAGATGGGTTTCATTTCGAGTCTTTGGTAAGATGCTTTTCGTTTTTTATCACCACTGGCTCTATATATATTTAAAAAGTCAGTTTCAAAGGTAATACCTGAGGTATTACCTATTTCCAAGACCAAGTACATTTCAGATTTGTGATAAATTAAATTCTGAAGCTGTAGTTTAATTCCACTCTTTTGCTCCCTCTCTACTTTACGAGGTTCTATCTTTAGTAAATATTTACTAAATGTTTTAAAGTATTGCTCACTTCTATCCGTACTGTCCAATTCTTTCTGCTTTGGCTTTGGTTCCTCTGAAAATGGAATTTCGCTACCAATGCTTTCTCTTCTTGATATAAAGTAATTTAGTTTCGATAGTTCTTTGGTGTACTTCAAAATATAGGAATATACCATTCCATCGTCAGTAACAACTAGCAAATTACTTTCTCCCCCAGGTTGTGCTTGTAACAATCCAAAATATTGCTTTTCTTCTCGATTGTAGCTAAATACAAAATGAGAAGCTCCTGTAATTCCTTGACGAATGGTCTCGGGGAAAAACAAGGAAACATTCTTTTTATCGTTGGCATATAGTGTATCCAAAACAGCTTGTGCTTGTATAGGACTCGATAATATTATCGTTAAAAGTATAAGTATTGTTTTCATTGTTTAAGTTTTAATACCAATTGATAGTTATCTATTACTGTCGCCTTTATTTGTCGGTTACTTCTTCTAAAAAGCTGTTTAATACCGCTTACTTGCGGCACTCCGGGCACACTTATATCATTGACCACATCTCCAATTACTTGATTTCGCAGCGCTTCCTGAAAACTGTTCTCTATATAAATCCCGTTACTTCCATCGTCCAGATCATAGGCTTCAAATTGAACAGGAATTCCTTTAATATGTCCAATGTTTATGAGCGTTCTATTTGATTTAAAACTCACAAAACCATATATCAAAGTATTCCTATTAAGTTTCACCCCATCTATAATGGCTGATTTAGAAAGTCGCATACGCAATCTAAAATTTTGTTTTACGCGCTGAGTGCCATCTACGTGCACCATCAATTCTTGATCTGTATTTCGGGTAATCTGTTCTAAATTTTTTTTGGGGTTTGAGGCAAAAAATAATTGATGTTCCAACGCTAATTCTTTTGCACTCCTTTCCATGGCTTTTGCGTAAGTTTTGGAAACGCCCGTATTAGATGTATCAATAGTTTGAGGTATGGGTGCTTTAGACTGCTTTTTTAAATAATTTCCTTCTAAATTCTTCAAGGATGCTATGTTTTGGTATCGCCTTTGTCCCAGAAAATAGACACTATCTATCAGTCTTTTTTTTCGGATACTATCCCTATTTGTATTATAATACCCTAAGGAGTCCAAAAGCCTTTCGTCATATAGGCATTTAAATGTTCATCGGTACAATTTGCCTTTAATGCTTCATGCCAAAAAACATTTATATGGATAACGGAGGTACCCAGAGATCAAGCTAGGTTGTTTTTATGTAAGTATAAACACTTGAATTATAAATTACGTAGTTATACGGTTATATAAAAAGTAGTATTAAAATAAATTTGAAAAAAGACCTAAAGGAGGGATAAAAATTTAATCCTCTTATTTATTAACCACTAAAATTATTAAAAATGGGAAAATCCAAAACAATTGAACAGAAAATGAAAGATGATCAAAAGTTTCGTGAATACATGAATCAATTGGATCAAGATTCAAAAAAAGAAGAAGAAAAGATTTTTAAAACTATTAAAGAAAATATTACTTCACATTATGAAGGTAATGGATGGGATCATGCTCGTTTTTTTGGTAACAGAAATAGTGATTACCAGAATTATGACGATTGGAGTTTAGCTAGAATTAACAATATGGTTGATATGATTGGTAATGCATTAAGTGACGGGAACTTCCCTTCAAAAGAAGTTCCAGGGTCAGAGGGTGCTGAAGAATCAACTGTTGAGGATGCAAAAGATTTTCTGGGTGCATTTCAGGGAGATTACAGCCTCATTATTAAAAGAGTTAAGGCAATTATCTCTGGGGTACTGACTCAATTTGCTACAGCGAGTAAAACATCAAGAAAAACTACTTTTAAAGACATGCCCCTTTCTGGAGGATTACATCTATTCTTTGGATCTACAGGAGAAGTGTTTACCAATAATACTTTCTTTACTAATCAGTATATTGGTTCATTTCAAATTGTATTTGAGGTAATGATGAGTGTTGATGAAGCACAGGCAATTGGGGTTCAACAGATCTTAGCTACTACTGAGCAGGAATTAAGCATTTTAAAGAGCCTTATTCTAGATGCTAGAAAAGCATCTGCCGAAAGCTTAAAAAAGATTTTAAAAGAAGATCCAGAAAAATATGTTGCAACTAAAGCTACATACGATTTAATACTTGCAGATTTGAAAAAAGATCGCGCCGAGGTAATGCTTGAATATGACAAATATAACCAGGTGACCAATACTATTGATCATTTATACACGGAAACAGCTACTAATGAATTAGTCTCATCAGCTCCAAAACATGATTTAAAAAATATTTTTAGTGAATGGGAATTCGGAATTGCTAAGCGTTACATCAATGAGAAGTATAATAATACAGCTTTAATTGACTAATCGTATATTTAAAAACTACAGGCAGTTGGTAATAAACTGCCTGTTTTTTTGATTTCAAGATAATCCATTCCAGCTAAACTTTTGTAATAACTAAATCTAGTCGGTTCCATTAAGAAGCGTTTTCTCACCCCCTATTTTAATCAATTCAGTGTATACTTCAGTTTGAATCAATCTAATTATTAGAATAAACTATGTATATAAGCAGCGACCTTGAAAGTTATCACCATATTCCTTTTTGTTTAAAATTATTGAGCAATAAATACATGTAAATAGCAGTGCTTTTCATTCTGCAGTAATTCTATAAAAAACAAATTCTATATAAGGATTTACTAGTGTTTCATTTCTCTCAATAATATTAAATAGTACTACAAATAAGCTAAGGTATGATACACTAAAAGTTATTAAACTCCCTGTATCTACCAAAAAAACCAATAAGCCATGCATTGAATGGCCTATTGGTTAATGTTAATATCTCAAATAATGGGTTAAGGTAAACTCGCATTATTACCCCTAACTTGGCTTGCACAAGCAGACCAATACAATTTTAACTTTTCACCTTTTGGTAAATTATCTAATGCTACTTTTATTTTACTTTGGGTGGTAATTAAATCGGATAATGAAATGGTAGTACTAACAGTAATAACATTCTTCTTATTTCCAATTACTTTTTGACCCCAAGATGTTAATTCTCCTAAATCATACAGCATAAGGTCTGGAGCCAGTTCACCTCCTCTATATATAGCCATGGGAGGATCTATCAATGTATTCCCACTTCCATTGGCATGATGTAAAAGTATTTTTGTAATGGGTTGTTGTGTAATCAATGCTGCAGCCACGTCTGTCATAAGTGTATAGCCAACTGGCTGTAAAACATATAGGTCAATGGTTTCTGGAAGCTTAAAGTTTTTTGCTCCCCCTGAATAGCTTCCGTGTCCTAATAGGACAATATCTTTGTTAGATACATGTACGCTCATAATATAATTTTTAGATGGTTAATATTCTTTTTTAAATGAATCACAGAAACGTTAATAAGTAATGATTAGAACAGATTAGGATGTAATATGTGTCTATCGAATTTATTAACTTCGTTGCATACTGTAATTAATGTCAAATGTTTAATCCTTATGAAGCTTCAATTGATTAACAATACAAATAAAATCATATAAAGAAAAAGTGGAAAGAGTAAAATCCCCTATATTATAAAATCCGTAATTATACGTAGCGAACACGCGGAGGTAGAGGATGAATATTATTTAATATTGCATAAAGAACAATTCCTACTGTATTTTTAGCCCCCGTTTTATCTAAAATATTTTGACGATGACTCTCAATTGTACGAACACTTAAGAATAATTTTCCCGCAATTTCTTGATTTGTATATTCTTTACATATTAATTTTAAAACATCTATTTCTCTTGGAGATAGTTCTTCATGACTAATTAAGCTGGGACGTTTTTGCTTAGAATTTAGATATCCTTTTAACATTTCATGGTCATTATGAGAAAAATAAATGCCCGTTTTATGAACCGTACCAATGGCCATTATAAAATCTTCTTTTTTAGCATTTTTGGGTAAAAATGCGGAAACTCCCATCTTTATCATATGACCAAAAACATTCTGTTTATAATGGGACGAAAGAATTATAATCTTTAGATGCTCATATATCTTTTTTATTTCTTCTACAAGATCAAAACCATCCATAGGCTCCATTTGAAGATCAATTAAAACTATATCAGGATGCTCTTCTATGGGTAATTTTGAAAGTCTCTTAAGAAACCTTGTAGCATCAGTTTCAGCCATAGTTACCGAAATATTTTTATGCCCAGAGAATAAGAGTGTAATCCCTTCCACAAAGAGAGATTCATCATCAACAATTGCTATATTTATTAAATCTTTCATGAGTTATAAATCAGTATTATTAAACGTGTTCCTTTTCTTGAATCACTTTTCCATTTCCAGGTTGCTTCAATTGACTTTAATCTTGTCTCTATATTGTTTATTCCCATTCCTCTCTTAATCTCACTTAAGTTAAAGCCTATTCCATTATCCGCTAATACAATTGAAAAGGCGTTCGCTGCATCACGCAGATATAATTTTACTTCAGAGGCTTGAGCATGCTTTACGACATTTGAAATAAATTCTTGAACTATACGATAAATTTGAATTTCAATTAACCGTTCTTTTTTTTGATATGGATATGCTAAAAAAAACTGAATCTTAAAAAATAATTCAATATTTGATAACAGTTCTTCTATAGTAAGTATAAGTCCAAACCTTTCAAGTGATACTGGATAGAGTTCATGTGATATACTTCTTGTTTCGTTTATTAATTTCGGAACTAGATTCTCTATTACTGCTCTAGAATTTTTATTGCTCCAGGTGTCTTCATTGTCAATCCAAAGTGATAAAATATTTAATTTACTACCTATATGATCGTGTAAGAGATTAGCAATTTGTTTACGCTCATTTTCCTGAACTAAACTATATTGAATTCTAAGGTTTTTCTGATGATCCAATTCACTTTGGAACAACTTATTTTTTTCTTTTACAATCCTCCTTAGAAAAACTCTGTATATCAAAAAAAATAATATTAAAACAATTGATAATACTAAAATCAATATGACTAGATGGACTATATTTAGTTCTATTTGTTTAATTTGTAAAAGGCATAAAAGGATGACACATATAATATTGAACTCAATAGATTATTTATACTCCATAGAACATATGAACTATCACCATCGAGTGATGGCAATTGATTTAATACTAGAAATAAAAATAAAGATACAATGTAATAAAACAACAGGGCTTCATATACCAATAAAATTGGATTAGGCGTATTCCTCTTCGCTATTTCTTTCAATAGGATGTAACCGCTCCCAATAATAAAAAACATTCGTGAAAAAATAAGGCTAAAACTAGGGCCAAATACCTTATCATATCTCCAAAGTAGTATGCCTTCAACGAAAAATAAAATACAGATTCCTATCAAAATCTTTCTCCAAATTCTAGACAATTTTAATTCCGCGGCTAGCATTTGAGAAAGCGTAAAAAATTCAAGTGCTATATAAAAAGGATATGTAAAACTGGTATCCTGACTTTTAAGAATATAAATTGAAAACTTATTAACTACTTCAACACATAACACGACTGCTAAATATGCTAGTAACCATTTCAAAATAACGCATTCATTCCTTTTATTGCTATAAATCCCATAGACAAAGGACACGAATAGTAGTATATTCGATAAAGTCAGGGAAATGAAAAAAAAATTTCGCATTTTAAAGTTAACTAAACAACCCAAAATCGTCAGATTCTCTACAAAATGGAGGGCATGGTTGTGAGTAATCTTGAGTATTCATTACCTCTGGTGTATCAACAGATATTCCCCGAATGATTCTTGAATCCTTTTTACCAGAACTGTGTGTAGCTACAAAAATTAAGTTAGGAAGTGATTTTTGGTATACTATAGAAAACTTTAATCCAAATAGTATCTTTATTTCATTATATTTACTATCATTAATTAGCATATCTGCATCAGAAAAAGGCACTTTAAAAGCTTTGAAAATGTTTTCTCCATTATCTTTTTCACATTCATAATAAAACCAATCCATACAGTTATTTTTCCATAATTCAATGTCATTTACGGATGCTCTTTGGCTTATACGTGGTTCATTATTGATTGGTAGATTGTTGTTTTCACAATAACTAATAACATTTAGGTTTTTATCCAAAACTGTTTTTTTAGTAGTCACAAAAGTATCCTCTTCAACCAGTGTCAAATTATTTGCTATTGGTCCATAACTTGAATAGATGAAAAAATCTAACTTCTTTTCTTTTCCTTGGTTATTTAAAGGCACGCTAATTAAAATAAGCTTACTATTATGAATACCTACATAGATATGAAAAAAACTATAATCATTCTTATGCTTGAGCCATAAATAATCCTCCAAACTGAAGCTAAAACTAGAAAATGGAGCTATTAATTTACTTATTTTGGAATAATCGCATCTGGCTTCATTCCAGATTTGAATCGCTTTAATACAATTCTCCTTATTGAGTTTATTTAATGGCATATCGGTAGCTAGATTTGGTTAAACAACAGGTTTTCATACGTATAAAATTAAGAAAAGAAATTTATAGATATGACAGAATCGCCAATTTCTTTTCCACTAAAGTCCATATAAATTCTAATTTAGCTTACTCTCATCAACTTTACCCTATTTATACTATTGATCCTTGTAAAGCTTCATATGTACTTCTATTTAACAACAATTCCTCTTTTATTTAATGGATTGCTCCATTTAATTTTTATTTACTTGCGATACATACGATTTTAATACCTGGATTCTCACCAAAAAAATGTACTTCGTTGGAGTAATACAATTACAATTTGGAACAAGCTTTTGGTAACTAACAAAAGTATCCCATACTATAAAAACATTGACAATTTACACTTTAACTTAACATTGTACAAGATAAAGAAGGAGTAGGATACCCTTCCAATAATTCTTAATAAAAAATAAAGTTTTGTTTACCACTAATATGAAAAAGGTCATAATAAATTATAAAGTAACAGTTATAACATGATTACTATTTAACTATTTTCAAACCTTCCTCTAAAATTTTCACTGTAAACTCAAAAAACCTAGGGGAAACTTAAAATGTCGTTTAATCTACAAATAAATGCAAATTCTTTCATTATGATCATTTTTAATATTCATGTTAAAGACGATTAGGTTTTCAATATGGGTACATAATGAAACGCTTTTATATTTTTATACAATAGGATGTAATAGCATTAATTTTTTCGCCCTTTACACTTTGAAAAATATAAAAATCTGAAAATGCATAATCCTCTCCATTTTCCATTATCCTTGTGCCATTTGCCGCTCCTCCTTTGCCGTGAGATAAGATCTGGTCCAATATTAATTCAGCGGTTTTCACACATTGCACTTCTTCTAAAGCCTTTATAAAATTTGCCTTCCCTTCAATTTTTTGGCCTCCAATAATACTCCAAACGATATCATCTGTCACATTTTTAATTAAAAATATAAGATTCACTTCAGCAAAGGCTATGCTAAACTTTTTCAGGAATTCCATTTTGGGCGAATTACCACAATAAGGGCTTGCTATTACTTTGGTCATTTTTTATCATTATTAGCATTACATATTTTCATTATAGAGAAGATTAAATTTATGCCCGTCTGGGTCGACAAAAACACAAACGAAAAATCCATTTTCATCATAGAATTCTTTTCTGTCTACGTTTGAATCGAATAAAATACTGCCGCCTGCTTTGCTTATTTGAGTCACCCAACGGTTGTATTCGTCTTTGCTCTCTGCTGCCATGGAAAACATCACTTCATTCCCAATATTTAAGTCAGCAGATTTACCTTCTAGACTCGATTCTAACTTTTCTTTTTTAAAGAAGTGAATTACAAAATTATCTGCTCCAAAAAAGAAACTAACTAAATCATCTGATGGGTTTCCATTTAACTCAAAGCCCAAGGATTGATAAAAAGTTTTAGTGCGGACGATGTTTTCCACACCTAAGTTTGCCCATATTTTTTTTATCAGCATATTATTTTATTTATCTATCTAATTTAATACAACCAAGAATTCTTTTCTAACAAATGTTCTTAATATACTAGAATATTCCAATATCTACATTTCATTCATTGTTTTTGCTATAGTCAGATCGTCTGGTTTGGCTAATATTGAACCATTCATTAATAGTTTTTTCTTACACTTAATCCATCTAGCTGAGCTACTACAAACGCATTTAGTTCAAGATTTACCATGTCTCAGTGAAATCGTGATTTTCTACTTCAACGAATCCATTCAGCGACAACAGATTATAAAAAATCTAAGTATGGCATAACTAGTCATTGCTACTTTTATTCCTTTTTGATATCAATATTTCTACTAGAACAGTTGCCAATTCTTTCGGCTTGGTATGCATGGGCCAATGTCCCCCATCTAATTTTTCAAAGGTTATTTTCTCAAAATTAGAATTAGTTTTAATACTTTTAGTTAAGAATCCTCCTATATAATAGACAGGCATACTCCTAAGAACATCATTATGTATTTGCACCTTATCCGTTACCGTTCTTCCAGGATGACTCATCATACTATTGACTAAGTAATCTATTTGATCTTTCGATAAATATGATTGAGATTGCAATTCTTTTTTAGTAGGGAATGGCCACCAGCATTATTTTCCTCAATTGACTTAGTTTCTGATGCTACATCCAGTCCTGCCACTTCTAGCAAGGACTTGTTATTTTCAGGCAAAAAAGCTTCAATAAAAACTAAACCAACAATTTTATCTGGAATGCGCTCTGCTGCCAAGTAAGCAACAAATCCTGAATAGCTGTGCCCTACTAAATAAAATTGATCAGTTTTATGAGTTTCAATAAAATTTACAACATTTTGTATGTGAGGCTCTAAATCAATGTGCTTTTCAGTAATCTCTTTATTAAGTCCATCCAAAGTTATCGAATGTGATTGGATTCCTAAATTGTAGAGTTCATTAACGAAAAGCTTCCAAATAGATGCATCTGACCAAGCTCGGGGAATTAAAATGAGTCTTGTATTTTCCATTTCTATCATATGATATCAGAAGTAAAAAAGAGCTATGACCAATTCAATTGCCAAGAAACTCCGAACCTATCCTCTACAAAAGAAAATTGTTTACTAAACCCATAGTAATCCATAGGCATTTTTACAACTCCATTTTCTGATAGTCTCACAAAGAAATGTTCAATTTCTTCTTTTGAATTACATTCTACCCAATTCGATACCGCAGGTGTAAAAGTCCATTCGTGTTGAATAAAACTATCGCTACACATAAATTGTTTCCCGTTTAATTCAAAAATTGCTCTAATGATTGTTCTTTTTGCACCAGGGCCATCTTTTCCGTAGCGTTGTATCTCTATTATTTCTGAATTATAGAATAAATCGACATAAAAATTCATTGCTTCTTCAGCGTTGTTTTTTTGGAATGTTAGAAAAGTTGAGATTTGTTGTTTCATAACTTTGCTACTTGTTAATTTATCTTTCGCAGTAGTTCTTTAATCTTAGTAAAAACATGGCCCAATTATAATTGCACCAACCGTAAAACTCCGTGCGAGCTCTCCAGTCAAAATGTTTCAATTTAATGGTTGTGACCTTATTTCTTTCACTAAGTTCAAAAGATACTTTAGTGCCTATCCATTCTTCATCTGATGCAATACATTCCCAAACAATTTTACTGTTTTGAACTAGTTCTACAATCTTAAACTTTGTAAGATAACCTTCATCAAAATCAAACTCATTAACAAAACCTACTTCAGGTTTTACTTTTAGTTTTGTTGTCCAAATATTTCCTAAGCCTTCTTCATGAATAAGTGTTTTATAGACCTTAAAAACAGGAACATTGACGTAATTGATGTGTTCGATGCTTTCCATAAAAATTTATTCTTATTGCAAGGAATGAAATCCAATGGAGTTGCCTTCCGTATCTTTGACTATTGAAACAAAACCGTGTTCACCTATCCCCATTTTTGCTTGAATGATTTCTGCTCCATTTTCTGTTGCTCTACTTTCTAGAACTTTACAATCTTCACAGCCAAAATAAACCAGACTTCCATTAGTAGAAGGCTTTGTAGATTCCATTTTCACCAAAGCACCAGCAGCACCGTAACTTTCCATATCACTCGGGAAGCTTTTCATTTCTACAAAATTATTTGTTGGGTCACTTATATTTTCCATTGTTATTTGAAATACGTTTTCATAAAACTTTGCAGCTCTATCTATATCGTTCACATAAATTTCGAACCACACCACTGGATTAAAATTTTTCATCTTTTATATTCTTTTAGTTGTTAGTATCACAAAATTGAAAAAAGAAAATCAATAAAATCTTGTCTTATGGCAAGTTCTATGTTTCAGAAAATACTTCTTTTCTTATTCTACTCAAAGAGGTATCAGTAACTCCTAAATAAGTAGCAATGTGTTTTAAGGGTGCCTCTTTAATGATTTGAGGTTTTTCTTGTACTAAGTTTATATAGCGTTGTGAAGCACTTTGTATATGCATATTAACAGCACGGTGTTTTGCCAAAAAAAGTTGGTGAGACATCCAATTACGACCCCACTCAGTAAAACCTTCTATAGTTGTATATAACTTTTGGAAATCGTTGAATGTAATTTTATAAACTTCGCAGTCTGTTAATGCCTGAATGGTTTCTTTTGATGGTATTCGAAGGAATAGTGAAGCTACTTCAATGAGAATATCATTAGGACCAAAAAAATCGGTGGTAATTTCATTTCCTTTATAATCGATCACATATGAACGAAATAAACCTTTTTTTATCAAATAATAAGCATTACTTATTTTATGTTCATTCAGTACAATTTCATTTTTTGAAAATGTAACTTTTGTATGGGAATCAATAATGTTCTTGTAATCCCCTTTTTTAATGTTCTGATGATTGTATATATTTTCGAAAAAGGAAGCTTTCATAGACTTATACTTTTAGATAAAAATATAATTTATTTTTTGTTTAATTTAATTGCTCATGAAATATCAGATTCAAAAATGTCGTCTGTAAATTCTGTACCAAATGCTTAACCTATTTTTAGAAATTTATTACTCGCTCATTCCAGAAGTTAAGACTTGTCTATAAATTCATTTTCATTAATGAATGAAAATGACTTCCTTAATGGGATAGACTAATGCTTATAAGTAATTATATTATAGCTTTATACAGGAAAACCATTAAAATATTAAGTTCTCCTCGTATTTTTTATTGATTCATAGTGCTAAAATTTACAAATGTTTTATAAGTTTTTTATCTAGCATAAATTGATTAGTAGTTTTCAAATGAACTAATCTTTATTTCTCTAGTTATGGTACTACTATTAGATTGGGAACTCAGAGCATTTTAGAAATCTAATTGTACTTCCAGAAGCAATCATTATATATCTATATAACTTACTACCAACGAGTTTTCTCATAAGTATTGTACTTTGTAATTAGGTAGTCATTTTGTAACTTTTCTTCGAGATTCGGTATCACTTATGATCAATTCTCTATCACTACTGTACTACATAAAAAAATCAAAAGCGGATTTAAATAAGAAATGTAATATCTATATGCGCATAACCATTGACGGTAAAAGGGCAGAATTTAGTATCAACAGGAAAATTGAGGCGAATCGTTGGATAGCCAAATTAGGAAAAACTAAAGGCTAAATCCTAAGTTTAGTATAAAAAAGTGGCATAACTTGCATTACTATTAAAGCACTTAAGATCAATAAAACAGTGCTAACAATTAATTACTTAAAATAATTTATTATAAATTCGCTTCTACGATTTTGCTGATGTTCAGATTCAGTACACAAGATTCCATTTTTACATTTGTTGACTAATTTAGATTCACCATACCCAAACGTTGACAAACGATTCTTACTTATGCCTTTATGAATCAAATATTCCTTAGTTGCACGAGATCGTCTTTCCGAGAGTATTTGATTATATGAATCATCTCCTCTACTATCCGTATAAGATTTAATAACTATTTTTAGATTAGGGTATTTTTCCATAGCAATTAATACTTTCTGTAATTCAACTTCTGCATTCGGACGAATATTCCATTTATCAAAGTCAAAATAAATTTCCTTAATCCCTAACATTTTCGCAAGATCCTCTCCCGTGGTTAGAGCGTATAAATTTCTTTCCAGTTCAAAATCAATTTTTTGTTCTTTCTCCCCATTAATGGAACTTATCTCTTTCGAGCTATATTCATCTTTTGAAACACGCACCGTATATCCCATAAAACGATTAGTTGTTGCTACATAATTTCCTTCTGAATCAGTTAAAGCTGAAATAAATAAGGAGCCATTCTCGTCATATAGGTCTACTTTTCCATTTACAATAGGCTTTTTGGTATCAGCATCGGTTACAGTTCCATATATCATACCTTGAATAAGTTCTCTTATATCCTTAGTCTCTTCAAAGGAATATATATCATCATAACCTAATCCTCCTTCTCTGTTGGAGCTTATAAACCCCATGTGCGTATTTAAATCAATAGAAAAAGAGATATCGTCCATAGAAGAATTAATGGGTTTACCTACATTTAAAATAGAACTCTTTGCTCCTTCTCCATTCTCTAATAACTGAGTATAAAAAACATCATAACCTCCTAATCCATAATGTCCATCAGAAGAAAAATACAATTCATTTCTTTCTGAAACAAAGGGAAATGATTCTCTTCCATTTGTATTGATAACATTTCCCATGTTTTCCACCTTCCCTAAACTGCCATCAGGATTAATATTGACGTAGAAGATATCAGTAGCTCCAATGGACTCAGGACGATCTGATACAAAATACAACTTATCCTCACTTGAATTTAAAACTGGATGGGCTGTTGAATAATTGTCACTATTAATGGAAAGATCTTCTATATTAGTCCACTTTCCATTGACCAAGGTAGATCGGTATATTTTTAATCGTTGAATATTACTGCCTCCTTTTTTTTCAATAGGAGTTGTATTATTACGGGTAAAATATAAACTCTTACCATCCCTAGTAATACAACCAGAAGATTCATGAAAGCGGGTATTTACATCTCCCTTAATTTTATTGCTTAAACCCTCTAGATTAACTGAATCAAATTGAACTTCGTAGAGATCTAAAAAAGTCAACCCATCCCATGAACTTTTTCGTTTTACTAAACTTAATGTATCTCGGGTTGAGGCAAAAAGGAGTTTTCCATTATGCATAAATCCTCCAAAATCAACCCCACTCGTATTAATTGATAAATTCTTAATACTATATCGCCCAGAGTTTTCTAATATAAGTTTTAAATACTCCGATGACGTAAACTCAACTTCTGAAATACTTCCAGTTAGTCTTAAATAGGTATCAAACATTTTTTCTGACTCTGCATCTTGTCCTATAGCTTTAAGTGACTGTGCATAACGTCTATAATACACCCTATCAACTAAGGAGTCCATTTCAAACAACTTCTGATACCATCTAGATGCTTCCTTGTATTTTGCATTGAAGTAAAAGGTATTCCCTAAGTTTTCAAACAGTTCAACAGACTGATATCCCCTATTGGCAACCTCCTCATAGATTTCAGAGGCTTTTATATAATCAAGTTGCTTATAGGACGCATCTGCCCTATTCAATTTTGCTTCTTGTGAGGATACTGTCGAAAAAGAAAACAACATAAAAACAGTAACCCACGTATTAAAAGATTTAAAACTTAACATTTACTGAACTTAAAGTGATAATTAAAAAAATCTTGGATTTACATTATTTCGAACCTTGGTTCCAAATTCAAATCTTATAAAAAATTCATGCGATCCAGAATTGTAATTGCCCAATTCTGTGGTGTCATAATCATATGCATACCCTAGCATTAATTGATTGCTTATTTGAAAACCTACTAGCGCACTCACTGCAGCATCAAACCTATATGCCGCCCCTAAAGTGAACCTTTCATAGAATAAGAAGTTTGCAGACAAATCAATCGCTAGCGGTGACCCAACTACAGCTTTAGTAAGAACTGTTGGCTTAAATTTAAGTGAGTTGCTTAGATTAAACACATACCCTCCTATTAAGTAAATATGTATTTTTTCAGTAGCTGTAGACACAGCAACATCATCATAGTATTTGGTCTCTAATAAATTCGGAGAAGATAATCCTACATACCATTTATCATTATGTACAAAAAAGCCAGCGCCAACAATTGCTGAAACTTTGTCTACATTATATAAACTGGGGTCTATTTGTTGATCAGGGTTCAATTTATTTATATCTACATTTAGTGTATTAAAGCCTCCCTTTAAGCCAAAAGATAGGTTTATCCCTCTATTCAGTCCAATGGTGTATGAGAAATCAGCAGCTACATTTGTTTCCGTTGAAGGCCCGATCCTATCGTTTCCAACATCAAATCCTACACCAACTTTCCCTCTGCCCAGAGGTGAGTTCACAGAAAAAGCAATGGTTTCAGGTGCCCCATCTAAACCCACCCACTGGGAGCGGTATATTCCATTAAAACTCAATACTTTTCTACTGCCTGCGTATGCAGGGTTTATAGTAATGGTATTGTACATGTATTCGGTATATTGCGACTCTTGTTGTGCATATGAGGTATTTCCAACAAAAAAAAGTGCAATTATTAACAATATAAATACATAAAAAGCTGATTCTTTATTCATACCACATCTTTTAAAAAAAATCAATTAATCTGAAGTTAGATACAGATATCCTGATTTACTATAATTTTTTTGGATTCCATTACTATCATACATAAACTGTACGGTATAAAAGTATGTTCCCGTTGGTAACAACTGATTATTATTAATAGTCATTTTCCCTTCTGAATATCCGCTAAATACATCTTCAGTAATATCAGTCCCATAATTTAAACTTTCGAAAACTAATGAACCCCAACGGTTATAAATTTTCACATTAACTGGCTCAGTATAGATACAATCTCCCTCATTCTCAAACTCAATCTTAAAGAAATCATTATACCCATCATTATTGGCAGTAATAGCATTGTGTATAATAATTTCCCCACAGGAAACCTCTTCGGTGCTTGATTTCACCGCTAGGGCTAAAACACCTCCCTTTTCTATTGTTGTAGTTATTCCATCACCAGATAAATTAACATCGCCCCCTTCATTTATCCAAATTGATAAATCTTCATCCCATCGTACAATTTGAATGTTTTCAGAAGCCTCATTTAAAATTGTACTTCCTGTAGTTAATGCATCCCAATATATAGTGACATTAGTTCCAGAAGTGCTATTGATAACTTTTACCTCCCAATATTCTTTCTCATCTATATAATCAATTGTTTCTTCTTTACTCCTATGGTTGTATAAGTCATTAGAATTTTCGTAAAAATACTTGGTCGAACTGATAGCTTCCTCTCCTTCTATTGGTGTTAACTCTATATATCTATAAAAATCAGCATCACCTATTGGATATCTAAAAAATCCTGTTCCAATTTTACTTGCATAACCATCAACAAAACTATTGTTAGAACCTGCTTCTATAATTGCATCTTTATCAAAAATTATGGTCCCCCCAAAGTCTTCTTGGTTTATAATTCCTGATAAAAATGTAGCGCTATTTTGAATACTTATAGTTCCTTCTAAACCAAAAGCGCCCTTAATCAGTGAACTATCAAAGAGAACATCATAAAAATAGCTTTCATTATCTCCTGAGATTAATTGTAGCCTATTCCCTATAAATGCTGTTATTCCTCCCTCCTCCAGATAATCAAAAATTGCGTTATTGTATAAATTTCCATTAAGATAAAATTCACCATCATTATAAAGCTCAGCTGAATTTTGGTTATAAAAATCATCCAACACAATCATTTGGGTATCACCCAAAACAACAAATTGGACATTATTAACTGTTTGGGAGTAAGAATATAAATTCCACAACAAACAAAAAGTGAATATATAATTTCCGAATACTTTCATTACCTTCTTAGTCTGCTGAAATTACTTGTTGGATATATAAATAGGCTTTAGTATTAGCCGCATTTGTATTATTAGCTGGAATATTAGGTGAAGGGGCACCCATCATAAAAATCAATCGGTACATTGTTTTTTCAGAAACATCTGTAGTGGTCCACATATATACACGTTGCTCAGGAGAGTTGAAATAAACATCCGCATCGCTCCAGGCTGTATTATTATTAGAAGTTATAGGTTCAGATGAACCGTCATTCCCAGAATTTCCATACCACATATCTGGAATTGAAAATGATAAAGAATTATTTCCCGAACCTATAAAACCATTTACATATCCAATTTTAGCATTCCACATTATTGATCTTGCTTCATCATTAGACCTAATTTGTAAGTCTGCATTAGCTAAATTTATGTTATCGGGTACAAAAACTCGAACGGAAAATTTTCCATCAGGAGAGGTAATTACCCTATGAAAGCCATTAACTCCATTGTCATTCGTGTCAAGTAAAGGGCCCAAGGTTGCTATATCTTCCAATGATGCTGTTTCAATGTTTCCAACAGTTGCAATGCAATTAATCACATTAGTAGTACCAAAACTTACATCAAAATCAGCTCCTGTAGGAGAATCATCACTTGGAGTTCCTGAAACATCATATACTAAAAAACCATTTCCAAATTCTAAGGTTCCTGATTTTAAAGTAGCGGTTAAACCTGTATTTCCAGTAGAACTAATTGGAGATCCTTGATCGTAATCTCCACCATTCCCCCCCGAATAGGGTATCTTTAATATTCCAGTAAATGAAGTTCCCGCTTCAAATGTTTGAGGTTCTAAAGTTGCTTGCTCACAAAAGAGTTCATCAATTTCGGGGATAATAACCTCCTTGCTATCTAAGGCAGTCCATACACTACCTGTCCAATAATAAAATCCCTCATTTAAAACCGTACCTACATTAAAGACCAAAAGTCCAGTAGCCTGTGTAGTGTCTCCGTCTAAATCCATAGTCGTAGAAGTTAAATCTACTCTCGGAATTAAAATTCCCTTATCAGTAGAAGTTATATCTAAAACAGCACTAGGATCCGGAGACTGTGTATTTATACCCGTTTGTGATTGAGCTTGTACGTTGCTTAATGATAGAGTTAACAATAATGCGATAAAAAATATTTTTATGTTCATAGTATATTATCTTTAACTATTCGACGAATTAATTACTTAAAAGACTTTCAACTTTCTTTAAGCGACCTTCTAAAGATTTTTGTTCCGCTTTTAGTCGTTCTATCTCTTTAGATTGAGCTTTGATTATATTATTTTGTTCTATAGTATGAAGGTATAATTCTTCTATCTTCTCTAAGCTTTGAATTGTTAGCTTAGAAATATCAAATGAATAGCCTTTATCTGTTTTTTTCAATTGATTTACTGGTGTTATACCAGGTAAGTGCCTGTGTTTTTTAATAAAAACTTCTACTTCTTCTAATTTTTTAAATTCATACGTATCATTTATAGTTGAAAAACCATTAAAATAATCTTCAAAAACATAGTCAGCATAAATTGAGTTTTGGGTAACTATTGATCCAGCTACTGCGAGCATTACATCAGGATTCGTTACAAAATCAATTCCATTCATATCCTGAGTACCAATACCTACTCGACCCATTTGATAAATATCTTGAAGATTTCCGGTTGCTTGTTCTCCTACATTTGCCTGATCAAACCAAGGCTCCTTCTTTAAATCATCTAGAGATATTGCTGCATTGTCATTATCCTCATTTGTGTATACAAGTTCATTTGTGGTATTATCAATTTCTAAAGTAGTATTAGTTTCAACGGATAAAATATCTGATTCCGTTAACATCGCTCCACCATCTGCTCCTACTGCTAACAAGTTATCTGCATCGGTACTTGTAACAACAGCTATAAAAGGATTCGAAGCCTCATCTG
>NZ_JAETXX010000016.1 GCF_021764745.1 Joostella atrarenae
TAAGTTAGAAAATAAGAAGTTATTGACGTTTAATAATGTACTTAATGATACATATAAGAGACATTATATAGAATTTCCAGAAAGTGAGCTACCGTTTTTAAAAGGACTAGAGAAACTTTTAGAGGATTATTTAAATTCTATTGATTTAAAAAATCCTAAAAAGATTCTTTTACAAGAACTAGTAGATCGAATTAAAGAAATAATAACCCGTTTTAAAGGGCAAATTGCACAAAGAACTCACCCCATATAGTTAAACTATTCCTCCATATTGAATTTAATGACACATAAAAAGGGGGTAGAAAGTGTATAGTATAATAGTGTCGTTTTTAGCTAAAAATAATTTTTACAACCCTGAATTAATGACCAAATATATGGATTTTTTTACCAGGAAATCTCTTCCAGACGGGATTTATGATTCTATTTATTATGTTGAAAAAGACGTAATCATTACTATAGTTAGAATTAATAATCTTAAATATTAAATTACACTTCCAAAGGTTGGTAGTTGAACTATTTATATCACCACCAAACTTGCTCATCATTCTCAATTGTAAATATCCTTTCTTCTCTTCCTTCTGTATAATTTTTTAACCAAAATAACGCTCCTTCAGGAACCTCATTGTAATCTATTGTGTAGTTATTAACATCCTTTACGCCTAAGGAAACCCATTGTTTGTCCCAATAAAACAATTCATATATACATCCTGGCCAAACATCATTTTTATCAGTTCTAGGACAAAACACAATAGAATTAATGACCTTCTTCGTACCGAAATTAAGACCAACCCATTGTCCATCTATATTATAACCAGAATATACAAAGCTTAAAACATCCTTATCGAAAGCATTTTTCATAGATGGCGTTTTTAAATTCTTTTGATCAGTCATTATTATCCCATTTAATTCCTTATCATCAGCATCCAAAAATTCGATTTCAGAAACATTCCCTGGACTCCCGTCAGGAAATAAATAACGTACATACTGATATTTAGAAGGATTATTAATGATCACTTTATGATTAATTAATCTTAAAGTATCATCTATTTCCCATAAATCGACTGCATTTTCAAAACCTTTATCATTCGATGCTTGAAAGATTCCACCTATAGTCTTTCCCAAAAAATCTTCCTTTGGATGATATTTTCTGAAAAGTTGTACGGAATGCTTCTTATTTTGAAATTTAATATATTCCTGAGTGCCATCGTCATGTAAAATAAAAGGGTTCGATATTGGTATAAATTCATCAAGATGATTCTTAATCATTCCAATATAAACAACTCCTGTTCCACTAATATCCTTAAAGGTTAATGAATTATCTTCCATAACCGTCCAGTCGATAGGCTCCCAACCATTTTTATAATCAGGGTTAAAAATGCATAAATACGCAACTTCATTCAAATTTGGTTCGATAGTTATCAAACGAAGAGGAATATCATATGCTTTTGTCACTTCACTTGTTATATCCTCCCAACCATATAGTTTTAATGTCTGAATAGCAGGGTCATTAAGTTCTTCCTTTTCAATTGCACGTTTTCTATAAATTTTAGTTGCACTACTACCTGGGGCACTCTCACCAACAGGAGTTTCTGTTAGAGCATCTAACAATTTCCAACTTCCATCGGGTGCTAAAATTGCATTTGTTTGATGACTCTTTCCAACATGGCCATACTTATTATATAGAACCTCTGTAACAGGAATTCCAATTGACCTCATAGCCTCTACAATGAGATTAGACATACTTTCACAATTACCATGTAAGCTACATTCGTACATAAACGGACCAGTTAACAATAAAGGGGAATGATCAAATACCTCAGACCACATAAAACTTCTACTTTTTAAGAAAAAATTGAGTTTATTACATACTTCAACCGGATCCGTTTCTTCTTTTAACTTTTTACGAAAATCTGTTAATTCATTAAAAAAGAATTCCCTCCATGGCACAAGCATTTGTTTCCCGCTTTTATAAGGAAGTATATATTCACAAAAAGTTGAAAAATCATATGTTCTTGACCATGGCAAATTCCACGCTTTAAATGCCAAGTCAATGTTTTTAATTAAAAATAAAGCAGAGATGCTCTCTATATCTCTTTGAAAAATAATATGCATATTATTTATCTTCCCATATTTATTCTCATAATCGCTAATAGCTGATGTAACCAACTGATTTCTCCTAGCAAGACTATCTTTATTATTCGTTTCATAGTCTTTAATTACTCCTTTTATTTTTGTGGATAATTCTATAAGATTATTATCTTGACTAACAACGCTGTTCTCATATGGTAACACTTTAGTAATAAGAAAACAAGCTGCCCTATATTTCAAAGAATCTTTCTCTGATCTTGAATAATGTTCAAGAACCATTTCCAATTCACTTCTATTTTCTCCAGCTAAATCCAATGCCCATTCCAAATCCTGTTTTTCTCGACTTTTACAAGAAATTAAGGATACAACGGAAAAACAGATAAATTTTATTAATACTATTTTTAGCTTCATACTTTATCTTCGATTATTATTTTCACACAGAATTAGATCTCTTTAATTTTCTCTCACAGCTATATTTTAAAAAAATAGGTAAAAAAATAAGTATCCCAATTAATGAAAATAAAACTCCTCCTATGCTTCCTATAGCAAACGAAAACCAAAAAACTTCATTTTGACCATCCCATATAAAAGGAAGCAAACCTGAAATTGTAGTGATTATAGTTATTAAAATTGGAATGATCTTTCTATTAAATGCCTTTAAATATAACCGACTATTCCATACCCTATTTCCATTATTCCTTAAAACATTAAATTCATTGGTGATAAAAATAGCGGAATTCACAGTCAATCCACTTAATAAAATAAAACTAGCATAACCACCTTGATCAAAATTAAAATTAAATATATAGAAAATTAAAAATACACCTATAAAAGAAATAGGGATAACACTTACAATGGCTATTGATTGTTTAAGTGATTCGAAGAGACAACAACATATTAGAAAAATGACTAAGATTATTACAAGTATCAGATAATATTGTTTTGGTTCATTTTTATTCCACCCGTCCACTTCTTTAAACACTTTATATCCTATTGGTAGAGCTTGTGAAAACTGTTTTATAATTTCCTCACTAAAGGTGTCCGCTAGTTCATTTGGACCTCTAAAATTATATATTATAGCTATTTCATATTCTTGATTGTTTTTTTGAATAACCTCCTCCGATTTTTTTTTTATTATATGTGTTAAATCTCCTAATCTTAATTTTAATCCGTCTATTTCTATTGGATAATTTTTCAATTTCCAAATATCTACTTGATTATATCTAGTTGAAATCAATCTTACTTTTTGTAGCTCATTGTTAAGAAATTTAGGTGAGAGAATAATGTTTCCCAATTCTTCTTCTAATGCATTATAAATTTTTAACTGAGATAATCCATATAAACTAATTTTCTCCCTATTAAAAGTTAAAAAATATTCTATCTCAGTACTGCCATACCTTTGACCACTGTTAATCTCAATATCTTTAACTCTATCATTTGAATTTGCTAATAGTACTTTTTTTAATCTTTCAGAATATTTATACAGTTCATCATAATTATACCCGCGCATATAAATAATATTTGACCTATAATTTCCTTTTCCTGAATTCGAAAATCCCATCCCTACACCAGTTATTGCCCATTCTACCCCCCCTAATTTTAGTACCAAGGACTCAAGCTTATCCTTCAAAAAATATGGGAAATTACTTTCTTCATACTCCTTTTCAAAAAAAATGTTTAATTCTCCATCATTATAACTTCTTATGTGAGTCTCGAATAAGTCAATCTGCTTAAATTGCGATAAATATTTTTCTACTTCCTCAATTAGCATATTCAATTGAAAAATATTCCCTCCATCTGGAATAGCTGCATGAATTTTAATTCTGGTTCTCTCTGGTTTATGATAATTAGAGTTCTCAAAAACATTTTCGGAAAATAATTTAAAGCTGCCTCCTATAACCTCCTCAAAATAGGGTCGCGCATTTATAAACCACGAACTACCTATACTTTGATTATAAAAAACCGACAACCATCCTTTTTCATCCACTTTTTCTGGCGCTAAATGAAGTGGAATTCCAAAAACAAGTATTGCAAGAAAAATAAGTGCTTTATTTATCCATTTTCGATTTAAGAGCAGTAGTATAGAATGGTAAAAATTGTAACAAGACACAATATTCTTTCTGAATTTTCGTGTATAAGTTTTCTTTTCTTCATCAAGGTTTACCCTTTTCGCAAGCGCTGGAATTAAATAAAGAGAAATAAAGATAGAAACTCCTAAATTTATTATTATTACCAGAGCAAAATCCCATAATATTTCCTTTTGGTTTTTATCTAATAAAACAATAAGTATTACTGAACTAATTGTGGTAAGTGTAGCTGCCAAAATTGCTAGAAAAATCTTCTTATTGCCCTTCCTCTTAATATGATCTAACATTATAATAGAATTATCTATTATAATTCCAAATGAAATAGTAACACCAGCTAATGAATATAGCTGTACATCCACATCTAAAGCAAAATATAAAATAATTGCTACTAGTAAATTCATTACTATACTCAACATTAATATGATAAGATATTTAAAATTTCTATATATTAATATTGATAAAGCAATTAGAATTAATAATGAAAAAATTGTTCTATTTTTAATAGTGTCCAATTCATCCTTTAAAAATTTTGTTCTATCTTGATCTAAAGTAATTTCAAACCTCTCTGTGGGATAACTTTCTAACCTTCCCATTATTGATTTAATTTCAGAGGCTAATTTTATAATATTTGCTTCATCATCGGGGTAAATCAACACATTTACTGTATTCTCTCCATTAATTCGATATATTGTTTGTGGTGGTAACTCTTTTAAATTAATAGAGGCTATTTCTCCTAATAAAATGATCCGATTTTCTAATTTAAGAACAGGAATTTCCTCCCAAACAAAAGGATATGAAAACTTATCTTTCAATCTAATATTAACACTATATGGCTCTAGATTATCTTTTATAAAAAAGACTCCTCTTCCTAACTCAATCTCCTCCATATAAGACTTTATAGCAGTAGTAATTTTATGAACTGAAAGGTTCAATTTATTTATTTTACTTTCATCATATTTAATTACCCATTCATATTGTGTAGTACCATGAGTCTCTATTCGACTTAGTCCATTTAATTTATTAAGCTTTGGAATGATATTACTTTTTACATATTTTTTTATAGCAATAGAATTTTCTTTTGAATTTATACTGTATACTAGAATAGGCTCTTGATTATTCCCCTCATTGCTTTTGACTGATATCTCTGGATAACTCACTCCAAGGGGTAATTTGTCATAACTCTGCCTTATAATAGTAGAAGCTTCAAATCTTGAGGCATCAATATTGATATCATCTTTGAATTCTATACTTATAACACCATTCCCCTTTTCAGACCTTGAACGAATATTTTTGATCCCTTTTATGTTATTTAATAACCCTTCTAATTTGGCAGTAACTTCTTTCTCTATAATTTCAGGGGAAACATTTGACCAGTGATAAGTTATTTGAATAGCATTATAGTTGACTTTAGGCTCTAAACTATAATTAAGCTTAGGTAACAAGAATAAACCTATTAATGATAGACTTACAAAAGTGATTATAATCCTAAAGGGTGAAAATCCATTCATACTCTTAATTTAGAGAACCTTTTTAAAGGTTCTTTTCCAATCAAAACCATCGCCGTTTTTTGAATATAAAACATATTCAACTTTACCTATTACATCCCTTTCAGGAATAAAGCCAATAAATCTTGAATCAAATGATTCTTTTCTATTATCTCCCATAACGAAATAATAATTTGACTTAAATGTATAATGGGTCTCCTTTTTATTATTAATAAAAAAAGCATTCTCTTCTTTTCTGCATTTATTAAACTCATCATTATTAATAATTCCTTTATATAACTCGAAAGTATAATCGTTTAATTCTATTGTCAACCCCTCATTAGGGATCACAAATGGCCCCATATTATCCATAGTCCAATTTCTTAATGGGGGTGTAGCAAATAGCTCCCTTTTAGAATTATCCCCATCAAAGTTTATTTCAATGCACTTTACTTCCTTAAAAGCAGAAATTAATTTAACTTCATCACCAGAGAGGTTTCCATACAAGGAATTTTTATGTAATTCATCCTTAATTAATAAGTCTATATCTAGACCTATCTTATCAAGATGTTTATGAAATTGATATCGATCAGTAACTTCAATACTATACTTTTCTTTAATTGTCGATGTAAAAAAAGATTCCTGCCCATTTATATAAACTCTTGAGTCGTTTATCAAAAGTGTATCACCTGGATTTGAAACACATCTTTTTACAACAAAGAAGTCTTGTGATAGCTCATAAATGAATAAATCACCTTTTTTTATTCGTGAACTTCCGGATAGCCTATATACACTATCCGAACTTGGTAAATCAGAAACTTTATCTCTATTTACTATGTTAAAAAAATGAAACCAAGAAATTTGATTTAAACCTTTTGGTACTTTTGGCCCATATATCAATTTATTTACGAGAATTACATCTCCTGGAATTAAAGTATCTTCCATTGAACTACTTGGGATTTTATAAAGGTTTATAACAAATAATTTCAAACAGACTGAAACACTAAAGATTAAAATCAAAATAAAAAAAGACTTTACTACTTTTCTTATAAAGCCGACTTTTATATAATTTAAAAGATAAACCCCTAAAATCACCAATCCAATAATAATGAGTATTAAATAAAAAAACCACTCTATATTTTTTATAGAACAATACAACCCAAAAACACCGATAAGGCCAACTATAAAATATTTAAGAATTTTTCTTTTTTTAAATTTTAAATTATCCCCCATATCTATTTTTCCATTAAATCAGGTTGGTTTACTAAGTTACTCTCATTAATAAAATCATATAAGGTCATTTTTTGAACATTATAGTAGGAAGTCCAATAACTTGCTATCTGTTGAATGTATTGTTCTGTAGCTCCTTGCCAAGCTTCACGAGCACTATTCAGTCTTAAATAATCAACTTTTCCAGAAAGAAACCTTTTTTCTGTAATTTCATAAGATTCGTGGGAGATTTCCTTTGCCCTTAAAGCTACTAGAACTTGTTCCTCCTGCATATTAAAATTATTTAAAGCTAATTTTAATTCTCTCTTTATATCTATTTCATCTTGCTGAATTTGAATCTCTTCAACCTCCAATTGATTTTTAGCCATTTTTATTCTACCTTTTCTTTCTCCCCAATCGAGAAGTGGCATTTTCAGTTGGATAGCTACAATTTGTTCATCTAAAAAATTACTATAGGCATCTTCTATGTTATCCGCTTGTTGATTTAAACCATAACTTAAATTTAATGCAAGATCAAATCGATTTTCTTTTATTACCTGATCTAAATCTCTAGCAGCATTTATTTCTCTTATGGCTATATTTAATAATTCAGGATTATTTTCTTTCGCATAATGCTCTGCCTTCGATTTTTCAATTCTTAATTTTTTAATCATAACTGGTAGCTCAGGCTTAAACTTAGAAATATCAACTTCCCCTAAAAATAAATTGAAGTCTGAAACTATTTCATTTAACTCTTGTAAAGCTTTATTTAAACCAGTTTTAGAGGTTATTGCCTGTAATTCTAAATTTAAAAGTTCATCTTTTTCTATTGATCCTAAATCATATCTTTTTTTTCCAATTTCATAAAGTCGTTCAGAATTCATTTTGTTTTCTTTAATCATCTCTACCTTAGTGTATGCCATGACCCATTCAAAGAAATATGATAATGTTTTAAGTTTAATTTCTTGTTGCTGGTATATATACTCTTTTTTAGCTTTTTGATATTCTAAATCTGATGTTTTATGTTGCCATTTTAAATCGTTGAATGCCATCAAAGGTTGATAAATTCCTATCCTAATAGGAGTAACATTATAGTCAATTACTTTTACATCACTATAATTAACAAGCCTATTCATAGTCGAGCTCAAATAAACTTTAGCCCCTGTAGCCATTATATTTTGGGTAATGGAAACTTCTGAAAAAGTATTAAGATTTTCTTGTAATCTAAATACATCTATATTATTATCCTGATCATACCTTTTGATGAAAGATCTATTATATGTAAATGGTTGGAGCTCTAAACTTACATGTGGAAATAATTGGGCTTCAAAAGATCTGTATTCCCAATAATTTGCATTATAAATTTGTTTTGCTTTCAATGCATCAAGTGTACTATGTGAAGCGATTTTTAATACCTCTTTTAATGTCAAAAACTCATCTCTTTCTTGTCCAAATCCATAACAAAAAAAGAAAAAAACAATCAGAAGAATTGGATAGTTAATTTTACACATAATCTTTTTCTTTTGTCTTAGCTAGGTAATAATAACTTAGAGGGACAAAATACAAACTCACTAAAGTTCCTATTATCATACCACCAATGAGTGATATAGCTAATGGAGCTTGTAATTCATTTCCCATTCCACCTAAAAACAATACAGGAGATATTGTTAAAATCGTTGTTAAACTAGTCATTAAAATGGGTTTCAACCTTCTTTTCCCAGCTATTAATACTGCTCTAATCAATTTACATCCTCCTTTTCTAAGATGGATAATAGTATCTATTTTAAGAATTGAATCATTAATAATGATACCACTAGTAACTATAATACCAATCATTGACATCAGATTCAAACTAATATTGAATATGAATAAAAACAGAAATATTCCAGCTATAGTAACCGGTATTTCCATCAATATAATTAGGGGTAATGTAAGTGATTCAAACTGACTCGCTAGAATAAAATATAGAAGTAGTATCGTTATAAAGAATATAAATGCTAATTGATATTGAAGTGCTCTATTTTTAAAAAAGTCCCCAGTAAAGGTTACTTGATATTCAGGAAACATACTAACCACTTCTTTTATTTGTGCCATTACTTTCTGTTCGTCCTTCCCTTCATTTATATTAACTGGATAATACAGCCCCTCCTTTCCCGCAGTTAATACACTCAAATTTTTGGTTACAACAGGTGAAACAAACAATTCTAAATTATAATAATTCTCCTGCTCATCTGATATTTTTGTGTTTTTGATTACAGAAGATATTCTATTTTTATTACTTCCCATTATAATAGGTATTACATTTTGTCCCGTTACGAGAGAAGCTACATTTTTTTCATTAAAAGAAACTTTTAATGAATTTATAATACTTTCATATGAAATACCATACATCATCATTTTTTTACGATCCAATAATAATACGATTTGACTCTCCCAAGAAACTGGTTGAACAGAAACAGTTTTTAGTTTATTTTCCAACTCTTCCTTGAGCTTTTGTAACATTTTAAAATCTGTTCCCATTACATCTCCGAAACTTGAAATATGAGCACTTAATGGATAAGTTTCATTTTCAAAAAGAAGATTAAAAATGTTTTCTACATTTTTAATCTTGAAAATAGCTCTAGGAAACTGTTGTTTAATCTTTTCTTGAATTTTTAATTTGAGTTCATCTAAATGTTGATTAGAATTTGCTTCTAAATACACATTTGCCTCAGAAACTACCGAATTAGAACCTCTTTGTAATAAAAATTGCTCTCTTCCTATTTGTGCATTATAATTTTTTAAATTTGATTTTACATCTTTCATTAACCCCACTATCCTTCTTCTATTTTCGTCCACTGTTATAGGTTCATTCCAGTCTATGCTTAAAGCTATTTCTGAAGATGTCAGTTTAGGAATTCGCTCTTTAGATATTACAAAAAAAGACAAAGTCCCAATTAACAATAAACCTATAAAAATTAAAAAGACATGATGTGGTTTTCTCAGTGAGATAAGAAAGAATCTCTCATAAATTAAAGAATAATTAAATTTCCTTTTCTTGACTTTTGGTTTGAAGGTCTGACTGTAATTTATATAGAATTGTCTATATAAAACTGGTATTACAATGATGGATACAAAAAAGGATACAAATAAGCAGACTGATATAGCTATAGCTTGTTCATAAAAAATTTCTCCAGCTAACCCATGTATAAAAATTAAAGGAATGAATATCGTACATGTTGTAAGAACAGAACTTAACAATGGTCTAATTACTTCTTCCGTACCTTCAATACAAGCAGTTGTAATATCACTTCCCCTTTCCCTATATTGGTGTATGTTGTCTATAACAATAATAGAATTATCTACCATTAAACCACTACCAATAATTAGACCCGACAAGGATATGATATTTATCGAAATCCCTATCCCATTAAATAAAAGTACACTAATCGCAATTGATACTGGAATACTCAAACCAATTAAAAACGGAGATTTAAAGTTATTCATAAACAAAAACATGATACAAAAAGACAGAAAAACACCTAGTAAAAGACTTTGAAATAGACTATTAATAGCATAATCCAGTAATTTAGCTTGATCACGAATAATTGATATATCAATTGTGGGATAATCTTTCTTCAGGTATTCAATTAGATATGACAATTCTTGTTTGAATTCATTCATTTGTGAATCTCCTTGTTTAATGACTGCCATAGTAATGGCTTCTTTGTCATTAAATAAACTTAACCCATTTCTATTTTCTGGTTTATATGATATTTCTGCTAACTCACTTAATTGAAATAAGCGATTATCTTTTTTTATGTAAATAGTCTGAATATCTTTAATGTTTTGTAAGCCTGTTTCTAAATGCAAATTATATTGATATTGCTGATCCTTCACTTGAATAGTACCTAAATTATTCATTTGACTTCGAATTGCAGTTTCAATTTCCTCAATCCCAATACCTAAGGATAATAACCTATTACGATAAGGCTTGATTGCAATTACAGGAGAAACCAATCCATTTAGATCCACCATTGCCACTTCTGGAATTTGCTCAATTCTTCTCTTTATTACTTGATCTACAAATAGATTAAAATCTAAAAACTCTTGAGTGATATTTCCATTATCATCAATCGCTATATCATTCTTCAATGTAAAAGTTAGATAATAAACAGGAACCTCAGACGTACTAGATTTTAGGACTTTAGGCCTTTCGGTATTTCTTGGCAAATCTTTCATTGCAATGTCTACTTTCTCATTTACCAAAATGAAAGAATAGTCCAAATTAGTTCCATAATCAAAAAATAGTTTTATTACTGATTTCCCAGAGAACGTTTGACTTTTAATATCCTTTAAGTGATTAACTTGCATGAGTGCCCTTCGCAAGGGTTTGCTCACAACTTCCTCCATTTCTTTATTGGACAGATTCTCAACCTCTACTTGTACAGTTATTTCAGGTACTTCAATTGAAGGCATCAGAGAAATTGGAATATAATGGATAGTAACTATTCCTAGAATTGTCAAGGCTAGGGTAGTTATTAGAACAGCAATAGGTCGATAAATAAGAAATTTTAACACTTACTATTAATTATTTATAACTTCAATTCATCTATTATAATATCACTATTGTGAGCCAGATTAATATTCCCTGAAACAATAATAGTATCTCCCTTCTTAATAGATGCATTACTTTTTTCTGGATCAGCAATTATCGCATAAGAATCACTATTTTCATGGAGTATTTTCACATAGGTCCAATATGCTTTTTTGTTTATATATTTAAAAATCATTTTTTCATTCTGTCTTAGAATAACCGCCTCTTTAGGAACTATAAACTGATTTTTAATCTCTCTTTTTATATTCACTTCCACATTCATTCCTTCCATCAATTCTTTTTCATTTTTTATAATAGCTTTTACTTGAATTAAACCATTTTCTTGAACTATAGGATTAATTTCACTGAGCTTTCCCTTATTCTTTTCATTCGATTCAAAAGCTGTAATTTCAACAATATTTCCGATTTTTACCTGATTGACCTCTTCTTCAGTTAAATAAAAAACTACCTCAAAAACGCTGTCATCAATTATAGTCAAAAAAGGAACCTCCTCATTAACCTGATCATATTTTTTGAATTCGATATTTGCAATCTTTCCTTTGAAAGGAGCCTTTAATTTTGTAGAATTAAGTTCAAAGCTAGCGCTTTCCAAGTGGTTTTTTGCTTCCGAAAATCCAGAACGAATAGAAGCCATTTCATAAATATTTTTAGGCACTTGGTCTAATTGATTTAAGTCGTATCCCCTACTAACCATCATGTCTTGGAATTCAAGTTCAGCCTTTTTATATGCTATTTCAGCATCGGAAAATTGTCTTTCATAAGTAAAAGGAGAGATTTGGGCTAGTATCTGCCCTTTGGAAACTAAATCTCCATTCTTAACAAAGATATCTTTAATAGTACCGGACACCCTAAACATTAAAAAGCTTTTTTGAATGGCAACTAAATTGCCATTAGAAAGTAACTCCTCATTAAAACTTGATTTTTTAATTATTATAGCATCAACATGTGTAATACCAGTAGAAACCACACTATCTGACTGAATTACTTTTTCCGTAGGTTCACTAGCTAGCTTTTTCTGCTTACATCCATAAATAACTACTAAAAAAAGTAAAACTGTAAAAGCAATATTAAATATATTCTTTATCATAATATTCAATTTAAGGAGCTCCAAAAAATCTGTTCACATTTTTATAAGTGAATAATTCTTCTCCAGTTTCCGGCGTCAGGTTCCTCAACCACAATAGAGCATTATAAGGCATCTTGTTATAACTTTGATTCTATTACCTAGAAGTGCATTTCTCCAATGATATTCATCTGTCATTCCAGTAAAATAATTCATCTAGACCTCCTAGTTTTATAAAATTGGCATCACTTCTTGGTAAATATTTAATTTGAGTTACTTTTCAGTTTAATTTAAAATCCATACTTATCCATTTATGAGGTCATATTTGAAATATAATCTTAAAAGTATGTAAGAATTTACCATAGGAGGCTAAATGAGAATTAATTTCAATGTTTATAATTTTACCTTTAATTTTTGTCCATTTGAAAACCAACTAAATATATACTACATATCATTAGTGGGCACTTAAAGCCCATTGATTTTCAGTTGTTTATTTTTTAGTTCATTGACATCTTTGTAATCGTGTTTTGTAAGTATCTCTCTTACAGGTGTTTTATCGAGTAGCGATATGCTCAGAATCTGTAAAATTTCGTAGATTCTCCGCTCCACTTTCAAGGTGTTCGCTATGATGGCAACCAAACAGTAAGCGATGATCGCACAGTAAATCTGGATTTTAACGGCATTTAGGGTCGTTCCCCAAAAGGACTTGATTTTTAAATGTTTCTTCATCCACTTGAAAAACAGTTCAACCTCCCACCGTTTTTTGTACAACAGGGCGATTTCGGAGGCGTCCAGCTCGGTATTGTTGGTCAAGAAAACAAGCTCTTTCTGTGTTTCTTCATCGTAATACTTTACCCGGCGCAGTTTGTCCGGAAAAGCCTTGCGGGAATAATACCCTTCTAATCTGCCTATCTGGTCATATTTCACGCCCGCGGTTTTATCGGTTGGGTTGGAGTACATCCGTTTGAACCGCATGTTATCCTTGGCCCGGGTAACAAAAAAGGCTTCTTTATCGTGGAGCTTGTACAAGCGCTCAAAGTCTATGTAGGCCTTGTCGAACACATAAAAATCCCCCATTTGAAAAGGGATGATGTCCATAACGTTCACGTCATGTAAACTGGCATTGGATATGTGAAGGAAACTCGGGATGGAAGTTTTTACATCATACAGCGTGTGGATTTTTATCCCGCCCTTGGCCTTCCTGAACTCTGCCCACCAAAACACGTTAAGGCAGAGGTCTATGGTGGTGGAGTCCAAGGCATATACATTGCCTTCGACATCAATCTCAAAATCGTTTCGGTAATAGCTCTTTCTGGCCTGTTCAATCAGGACGGCAGCAAATTCCTCAAAGATTTTGCTGCTGCGCTTTTCGTTGGCCTTGCCCAGGTTGCGCCTTGAAATTGATTTTCCGAAGCCCAGGTGGTAATATTTCGAGCGGTGGGCTTCCAAGCTCAGCATCAGGTCCCGCATACTCTCCCTGGAGGTCAGCTGGCCAAATACCATACAGAGCATTTGGTTCCAGCAGGTAAAGCTTCGCACATATTTGTTCCCATCGTGCTTTTTGAAAATGCGGTCAAACACGCGACGGGGCAAGAATTCGGTCAACTGAGCGAAAATGTATTTGCCTTGATTCATTGGGAGTGGATTTTGTAAAAGCAAAAATCCTAAACCCAATTCAAATCGTCACCGTGTTAAAAAACGCCGTAACATTGATATACAAAGAATTTCAAAGAACTTAATTTATATTTTAGTGCCCACTAATGACTACATATAACTTTTCATCATTTTCAATCAAAACATGAAAATCAGCATATAACATTTTATCTTTCCTTTTTACTCACGAAAAATTTAAATTCCTGACTTCCTAACAATCCTTCAGAAGACACTCCCTCTATATTTCCTATAAAATAGGTATTAATATCAGAGGTATAGAATTCCAACGTTGCTTTTCCATTACTATCTGTAATCACTTCAGGTGCCCATAGCAAGGTATTGCGATAATCAGCTATTGAGTCATTCTCCTCCTTATCATATTTAGGTTGATAGAACTCTTTATGTGTTTGATATCCATTCACAATTACTAAATTAAATTTTTCTAATAGTTCTTTTTCTGTATAACTTGGATAGTGATACTCCACATATTGTGTCCCTTGTATAGTATAAGCAGTTTTTGAGTCGTTCCATTTAAAACCAATATATTTCATATATGTTTCTCCTTCCACAGGCTTTCGATTTTCTTCATGATTTACATGAACCTCACAATTTAATGTATTACTATTACACACATAATCATTATTGATATTGAGTTTCACCAAACTATCGAGTTGACCAACATATTTATTACGAAACACATTTGCTTTTTTCCCACTTACACTCACTGCCTCAAGTGCTATTCCACCACTTAACTCAAATTCAGAAATCGGTTGCCTTTCTTCTTCCTTTTCTATAGCTAATGGGTAATTAATAATATGAAAGCCTTCTAGCTTTTTAAGCTCATCAAATCCATCTATGGTTTGAATAATAATTTTTTCTCCTTTTGATTCAAAATGTCTGATAAAAAATTGAGAGCCTAAAGATAGATGGCTAGCTCCTGCATAAAAATCTTGATAGCGATCCAAGGCAATAAAAAACTTTTCTTCGCCTTTGTTTGGGTTAAAAGCCATAACCATTTGCTGATCTGGTGATTCTTTTTTCTTTTTAACTGTATGTATTTTTCCTTTTATTCCATCTGTAAGAAAAACACGCTCTTTTTCTGCTTTCAGATTCTCTTCGTTCCAAACATAATTTCTCCATCCCTGAGTCAGCATTAAAAGATCCAAATCTCTTTTTCGATGTTTATTCTTAGAGTCAAAATAATATTGTGGATTGTATACTACTCCCTTTAATTGCGTTGAAAGATTATAATGTGTCTTTATGTTTTTAACAGCTGCTTGGTTATTATAAATTTGATCATAAACACTTACTCCCAAATGTGCTTTTACTGGATTTCCTTCCATATCTAGAGACTTTATGGTTAGTATTGCCTTTTCTCTTGTTTGGTAGATTTTTTTAGTAAGTTCTGCTTGTATGTTTAGTTTTTTCCGTTGATTTACATATACCAAGCGTTCTGTTACAGGTTTCAATTCTTGATTAAACAAGGTTATTTCACATATTCCCTGTGGATATTCTGATATTGGTAATGCAATCTTTAAGGAATCTTCAAGATTCCCCATAGCCATAGCTTGAACAGTTCCCCTAACCTGCGCTCTTATATAAATTTTCTGAACATTCCTTTGATTCGAAGAAACTTTTAAGAATAGAGAGTCCTCCGTCTGATTCCACACACTTAATCCAATCCCTTCATTTTTGATTGTTGGTAATTTAAAACGATTGGGCTGAGTAGTCAAATTCTCCAATTCAATATGATATGATTTGGATATATCGGGAGTAAACTGAAAGCTCCCCATACCTGCATGTGTACTTTTTAGTTTGAGTAAAACAGAATCATTTTCATAAAGCTTTCCTGAAATAGCCTGAGGCAAGCCATCGGACTTAACAGCTTTAAAAGCAACATTTGCTTTCATACCATCAATCAAACTTCCACCTTCTGGAAAGGTTTGAAAATCTAGCTTCTTATCAGATTCTACAAGTGTACCAGTTGTATCTTTTTTTATAGTACTATTGACACTATTAATTATTTTTATTTTTCTGACCGCATTAAATTCTTTGGTTGATTTAAAGAAAGAACTTTTGGAATACGCTTTTAAAAAATAATTCCCATTGGTAAGGGAGTCTGGAATAAATATATGACCCTTTGAAAAACCATTTGAAATTTGAAACTTTCCTTGCCATACATGTGCTGTATCATTTTCTTTAGATAATTGTACATATAAAGTACTATCTATAACTGATGGCATTAATAAATGGGCATCTAAATTGTAAGCTTTAAACCACAGGTCTTCCTGAGGTTCATAAATATCCTTATTAGTCTGTAAATATATTTCAGTTCGTTGGTGCTCATTGGACAATTCTTGATAATTATCCGCTAAATTATCTAACACAGTTGGAGATTGGGCTACAATCGTATGGTATAGCATACATAAAATGAAAACTAGAACCTTTTTATTACTAAAATAAAAATTAACCCTATTAAAATTCCTGAAGTAAAATGAGGTTTTAGTTTTCATAGAATAATTCTTTATTATTGAATTTGAGCTTTTAATTTATCAAAGGCTAAAGAATTTTCTGGAGATTGGAATTCATGATCTATATACTGATTATCTTCCATTTTTATTATGCATGGGTATATAGTATTATTTGTGGTTACCTCAAAAGAATTATCCTTGTCCAGATAAATATTATGATAATCGTCGAGATTAACTCCTATTTTCTTTTGTAAAATCTTTAATGATTCTATTTTAGTAAGTATAAATTTTATATGATCATTATTTATATTCTCTTTCATAAAGATTTCCCCTTCTTGGATACAACCTTTACAACCTAGCCCTGGTAAGACAACTACCCAATCCGTAGAAGGTTTAAGTTCGATTTCAGTTAAGGCAGTTGAAAACTGATTTTTTTCTATTTCCTTTTCACCCTCCTCACAAGAGCAAACTAGTATTATAAATATTATTATCGCAATAGGTATTCGAAGATGTTTCATAGATATATTTTAAAGTTTTTCGGGAATAAAAATTTTGAGGTTTAAGTATAATTCTTCAATGTCAGACTTTTCAAGGAATTCTATATTCAAACCTTCCTCTGTAACAAAAGAATTGTACCAGTTCCATTCTTTCCATTCCCCAATGATTGTTTCCCCTAAGTAGTTAAACTCCTTATCCATAACAATAACAGCTAATTCCTTTTCTTTAAACTGTGTGCTTTTTTTGGCATTTGGAATTGATTTTAATAAAAATCTATAATACACCTCTCTATATTTATCATAAAGTATAGCTGTATATTCATCGGTTTTTATAATATGTGATAATAGCTCTGTTCTATTAACGTTCTCTGGCTCTTTATCAATCGATTCTATAGTACCCACTTCATTACTTCCAGCATATACTTTAGTATAGTCTGAAGAATTTATCCCAGAAATATAAAGTCGGTGAGAAATAGGGAAACTATATATAAAACGTTTATTAGCTACGTCTAGCAAAGGATATACATCTGTAAATATTTCACCTTCCCAGTTGTAATTATTACCATACAACTCTCGTGGATAATGATGCGTAAAATGGACTTTATTAGTTTTAAAATTAACATGGGATGTAAATCTAAATATGTCTACCATATCCTCAGGAACTGTTCTCATTATTTGACCAGTTAACATTAACTCATCATTTGTTGCCATTAATGGTATCACTGTTCTGGGTATGTATTGCGGATATTGAGAAAACCATGTTTTAGAATCTTCAACACCTCTTAATGAGATAGAATTGGAAACCCTTCCTTCCATATTGGAAATTTTCACATCTGCCGTACCCATATCATATATGTATATCGAATCTTTATTTTTTATATAATACCCCATCGGATTTTTAATTGCATCCGGACCATTTTTATCAAATGTTATTTTGTTTGTAAATTGCGAAGAATCATAATTATAATAATATATACTATTATTATAATTATTTAAAAAAGTAATTTCCCTAGTACCGGTAGAATCTTTTACTATTTGTATGTATTGTGGTTGCGGAGCTGTATCGCTGTCTAAAGAAAAGGATTTAGATCCCACTTCTACCAATTTGATTGAAGCATTGAGCTCCCCTTCTTTTTCATTTTTAATTTTGGCAATACTCTCTGAACACGAATAAAAGGTGAAAACTATAATAATTCCTAATAGTACTCTCATATTTGATATTTTGATTATTACTAATATAAATAGGTCAGAGTAAAATAAGATTATAATACCTTACTCTGACCAATTAAAAAATTATCTGGTATTAGCCGAAACGACATTCGTTATTTCCTGGATCTCCAACACATATCTGACTTAATGTCAGGCACTTACCTCCGCCGTATGGAGTTGGAGAAGGACATTCTGCATTGGCAGTATTTAAACGAACAAGACTAGTTAAGTCAAGATCATTTGACGAAGCAGATACTTGAGTATTTGTAGCTAAATAAATCCCCATAGAAAGTGTTAATACCCCTACGGTTCCTAATAACTTTTTCATAATTTAATGGTTTTAAAATTAATAATGATATTTTTTGCAAAGTCCTAGAGGAGACACTACTTTTGCCGAATGTCATATGTTTTATATACTCATAAAACATATAAGTTTTAACTTCCTCTTCGTTATTGTACCGTGCTATGTCATAGTTCAAAAAATTTTAATGGTTCATAAATTTCGAATTTTATCTAATCGTTAAAGCTAGAAGAGGAAGTCTTATTTTTATTTATAAACTTCTTAATTTCAAATTTCATTTCTTCTATTGCTTTTGATTTAACCTTTATTTTTTTATTAAAAAATTTATCTGCGACACTGTAAGCCTTTTCAAAATCACCACTATCTCTATACAATGTAAATAATAGATAATCAGGATAAAACCTATTCGGAACCATTGCAGCTGCATTCAAATAAGACCTTTCTGCATTTTCATATTCCCCAATTGCTTTATAACTATCTCCAAGCCCTATTTCTATAACCGTATTGTTAAGATGCTTTTTCGAATGATTAAAAATTTTTAAAGACTCTTTATACTCTTTATTCAATAATAAAGATTTCCCAAATAGCATTAAAAAATCTCCATCTCGATTGAAAATTGGCATGGATTTCCCTAATTCTTTTGTGCTCTGTTCATACATTTCATTGTTATATAACCTTATCCCTGAAGCCCAGTTTTTTAATCCATTTTTAATTCCACTTACTGGCAATACAACTCTCCAAATAGAGAAACAGAGCAAAATAAGTATGCTTAACCTTACAGGGAAGTTTAAACTTTGAGTTCTTAATGATTTATATTTATTTCGATTTAGAATGCTTTTTTTATTCCTATCTAAATTTGCCAAATTAGCTACGAAAACAATACCTATCATTTTTATTGAAAGAATATGTGATGGGTATGAAAAAAAACTGAAGACTAATAAAGATATAATTACTGAAATTGAAATTACCTGTAATTCTTTATATTTTGGATCTACTTTTATTACAAAACAAATTAAGATTACAAAAGCTCCTATGAGTAAACCTATGATACCATTTTCCGAAAGAAGTTGTAAACCTTCATTAAATGCATAGTATGTATTATCAGCAATGCTTACTTCATTAGTATCACCCTCATTATTTTTAAAGTATTCTGCCTGTTCATCCATATAGAATGTTTTGAATCGGTCATATCCAATTCCAAACACCGGATTTTTTTTAATCAATTGGGATGTTACTTTCCATATAAGAATTCTACCGTCCGAAGAGTCTTTCTTTAAATAATAAACTCCAGTAGCACCTATTATAAGGAAGAAAAATGCTAACGAAAGACCGAATATTTTTTTTCTTATATGTAATCCTTTAAACTTTTCTTTCCATTGAAATTTATATGCTAATAAGAAAATGATACCACAAAAAGCTGATATTAATCCTGCTCTAGAATGTACAGAGGGTAATACAAGTACGATCATTATGATACTTGATATAGTCAGAATATTAATTAATATCCCCCTTTTAAAATGCGCTATCAGCATTAATTTATCTCTATATAAATAAATCGCTATTAATAACACTAATATTGGAGCTAAATAACCAGCGTAAGGACCGGGGTTAAAAAAACTTCCCGTTATTTTAAAGGCTGGATTTAAAGTTGGTTTTAAAGAGAATAACTGCAAGAGTCCATAAAAAGCTTGAATGAATCCTGATATTACAAATCCCATAACTATTATTATCAAGCTTTGAACCTTTAATCCTCTATTTAAAAGATAAAAAAACATAAGACATAAAAATTCTAAAAATTTCAAAGAAAAATTATAACTGTTTTGAATCCAATATCTATTTAAAATAATATATAAGGCGAAAGTAATCAAGGCTACATCGATCTTAGAAACTTTTATCGTCCATCGAATTTTACCTTTCATTACAAATTCCAATACGCATAAACCGTAAACAAAAAGAAGTATATATATTAAGATAGGTACTTTAGAAGAAACAATGGGATTAATCCATTTTGTACTGTTAATAAGAGGAGTAATAATAACAATAATAGTTAGGGCAACAACCAAATAAAAAGTCCAGAACCCTTTCCAAATAGGATCCCCTCCTTTTTTTATAAGCAATAAATTACTTATATGAAAATCTTGCTTAATCACAACATTCATTAGGTTAGGTTTTAAAAAGTCTTTTCAATTCTCTTTAGATTTGAGGGGATGAATTGTTCCTTTTAACTTAGGCATATTAAAATCTGGGGGAAGACTTATGTCACTGAAAGTTAAAAGAATATTAAACCTAAACAAAGCTTGAATTAAAATTTAATAAAAAATTAACAGTAATATTTACATTTAAAACATCTTATGATTGAATATTTATTATTGTAACATATATGGCATATCTGTCCCTATTTCCATGATTTTTTTCATCACTTTTTTAAATAAAAATCATCCCATTGATATTCCTTCTAAAATCTAAATATTAATAACCAGCTATCTTACTAAATTATGCAGGTTTCATTTTGAAGTTAGTCTAAAAGGGTATCTTGACCAATTAAACATATCACAAAGAGCTTACCTCATTCTTAGGCAGTCTTAATTTTCCATTTTATTGTTATTAACAAATTCCTGTAAACATACAACCAAGCCAAAAAATTCATCCAATAGATTTTTTGTCTTTTCATAAGAAATAAATTACTTTTATAGAGATGTTTTCAATTATTTCATCCATAACATTAAGGATTAAAACCTTTTTAGTTTAATTAGATGGAGATAAATAAATTTACATTTTACAAGGGAAGAATATAAAAATTTACGAAGTTATTTAACTGTAATTCAAATAAATATAAATCATAAAGCACTAACAAAAGTTCAATAAAAAATCAACTACCATATGTTTTTATAAAGCGTGATTTAATTTCAGTTATTATGACTACTCATAAATTTAGCTTACTCTCTATACTATTATTTATTTTATCCTATTTATCAATTTCGTGTAGGAATCATACCCCAATTCAAAATATCCCAAACGATATAAATAGCCAATTTGTTTATTCAAAAAAAAGTAATCAATTATTTTACTCCAGTAATGATTCAAATTTATATCACATATATCAGCTTGATTTAAGTAAAACACATTTCAAAAAAAAATTGATCAAGATTCCTCTTAAAGAGGATGTCTTTGTCAGAGACATATCCTATAATGGACGATTTCTTTCTTTCGTTTCGGATTATAATGGTAATCAGAAATATGATATTTATTTGTATGATTTAAAAAATCATAAGTATATTTCAATCACTTCAACAATTGAAATAGATGATGGAAATCCTCAATTCAGCCCTACGGAAGATAAATTGGCCTATCTATCAGATGGTAAATTAATTATTTATGATATTCAAAAGCATCAAGCACTTTATAAATCCGATGAAACATTTAAATCACTTTTATGGACAAAAAATAAAATTTATCTTGAAAAAGTAAATTCAGACATTGTAGCACTTGACCCAAAATTTTATTCATTTTCTAAAATATGGGAGTCACCAAAAGAATCTTTTGTTCCTAAAATGTTCTTTTTTAAGGATGATTCATTATGTTTTATTTCGGATCATGATGGTTTTAGCCAGATATTTATTCTTAATACCATTAAGAGTAAAACCAACAATCCAATACAATTGAACTATGATTTATATGAGCCCCAATTAGATCATAATGGGAGCTTACATTTTATTGCAAACATGGATGGTTCTTTGAAGAAGTTTAAATTAAATAAAAATAATCAAATTATTCCGGATATAAATTTTGAAGATGGTGTTCTATATCAATATTATATTGATAAAAACAGAGAAATTTATTTATCCGCTTCAATTGATTCTCCAAAATCAATTTATCTTAAATTCAATTCAAAACTAAAAAAACTACCTATAAATGATCACAAAATAAAAGCTTCTAATTACCAACGTTTTATTACAAAAGATGGTATGAGCCACTTTATATTTACGCCAAAAGACACTATGAAAATAAAAGACTATGTTGTATGGCTACATGGAGGACCAAATGAGCAAGTTTCACCAAGGTATAACCCAATAATTAATAGTTTAAATGAAAAGGGATACGGTGTTATATGCATAAATTATAAGGGATCAACTGGAATTGGAAATTCATATGAGATGAGAGATAATAATGGCACAAAGACATATATTAATCAAATTAAAAATATTAAAAAAAACCTAAACTATATAAGCAAAATGTTAAATCATAAGGCTAAATTAAAATTTATTTCCGTCAGCTATGGTTCTATTCTAGCCCATGGGTATACAGCTATTTATCCGAATGAAGTAAGTAAAATAGTGGATATTTCAGGATTGACAGATACTAAAATAAATTCTTTGATAAATGATGTCCCATCAACTTTAAAGATATTATTTATTTCAGGAGATAATGATTTTGCGCTAAATCAATATAAATTAGATTTAATTGAGAAATATGATGACGCTAAAACAGAACAATTAATTATAGAAAAAGAAGGCCATTACATAAGAAGAAAAAACTCATTAATTAAACTTATTAATCGCACCATTAATTTCCTAGATTAATTAAACAAAGACCGAAGATCTAATTTACTACCACCATACTTGAATATCATCTTCATAAGTAAAGATTCTTTCGTCCTTCCCTCCTGAAAGGTTTTTAATTAAATATATAGCATTTGAAGGAACATCTTCATAGTTAAGAACATTACTTATTGCTATTTGAGCTCCTAACGACACCCATTTATTGTCCCAATAGAAAACTTCATACCTATTCCCCGGCACTATTATATTATAAGCTACTCTAGGAAGAAAACGAATTTTATCAATTCTTCTGGGAGACATAAAATCCAGCCCTACCCAAGAGTTATCCTCCTCTGGAGCATGGTAAAAAGTTAACACATTTCCATCAAATACTTTATCTTTTGTTCTATTAGGGAATTTATAGAATACTCCTTCTGTTCCTATAATCTTACCATTTAGTTGTTTCCCATCTTCAAAAAATTCCAGTTCTGAAACATTACAATATGACCCTTTTGGAGAAAGAAATCTAATATAACGATATTTCTTATCTAGTGTAAAATCAACTTCATTATAATATTCTTCATTTAAATCCTCAATTTTATACATATTAAAGGCTCCTTCAAAGTCTAGATTGTTTGATGCCTGAAAATATCCCCCATTCATTCTGTTAATAAATCCTTTAATGCGCTCGACTAACGGATACTTTCTTAAAACTTTTAGCGTGATCAAACTATCTTTATTCGGCTGTTTTATTTCAACTTCACCATGATAATCAAGAATAAAAGGATAGTTTAAAAAATTTATTCCATCTTCACTAATAGATGTGGGAATATAAACACTATTTCGTCCCACTTTTTTAAAAGTAGCTTTACTTCCCTGTTCAATATTAAATCCCCAAGCAATAGGAGTCCATTCTTTATTATTAAAGACAGATAAATATACATTCTTTTCAATATTAACGCGCTCCAAAATAGGAATTGATATATCAGCAGTTTTGATGTATTCATCTGTTACATCTGTAATGAATTCATTGTTTAGGAATTCAGGTAAATAATGTTTTCTACCAAAGATAGCAGCGTGACTATTCAAATTTTTATTAAAAGTCCTTCTATAAACCTTACCTAATTTATAATATTCTGATTTAAAACGTCCTAAAGTATCAACTTCAAGTGGTACTACAAAAGGAATTGTTTTTCCGTTCTGATCATGTATCGCATTCCAAAAATGACCGGCATGTATATTTGTATAATTCGGTGTAAAATCTTGAAAACATGGAATTGAGTATGCCCTCAACACAAAAGTTATATAATCACTTAACTCCTTACAACTTCCATAAGGGAGCTTCTTTAAATAAGAATATGGTAAATCAGGAAAACTGCTTGTTGGCTTTATCTCAAAACCACTAAATCTCCGTGTAGTTTCCTTTATTAAGTATTCGGCTGCTTGAGTAACATTATAATATTTATATACACTTCTACCATAGTCTTTTTGCACACTATCTCGCCAATTCTCTAATGCTCCATTATTGACTTTGAAAGGGAGAACATTATTAATAAAATCGTTTTCTGTAACATCCTCTTTCCAACCAATCCTATTATATGTTGCAAAAGCTCTATTAATATCATTAATGAAAAATTCTTCCTTTAATTCACTTAAATCTTCCTGTAAATGTAACTCCGCAGACGAGTTTAAAAAATTCAATTTTTTATTCAATTTTTCAGGATTATCATGATATAATGAAATTAAATCTAAATAATTTTGATAAGAAGCTCCTTGGTAGTGTAATCTGTTTATAGAGTTTTGTAAAATTAATAATCCTCCCTCACTCTTTAATTTATCTCCCTGAAATTCCTCTAAAACACGTTCTCTTATAATTATTTTTCTATTTTCCTGACATGATGAAAAAAAGTAAAATAAAATTATTAAATATATAATTTTTGACATATTATGAGTAATCATTATTAAGTGTATAAGCGACAGTTATTCTCAAATATATTAAAATGATTGTAAAGTCATACAACCTTCTTTACTAATCCCATTACTTTAACGACTGATTTCTATATATTATCCCAAAGGGTCCAAAATTAAAAACTACATAGTACAGAACAAACTCTAAAGCATGATTATTAATTAAGACCTGTACTTTTTAGTATAGATTTCTTTTTAAAGCGAATTGTCCTATATTTAGGCATGACTTTGAAACCTTTTCCTTTTTACAGACAAATGGATCAAATGGATTGTGGTCCTACATGTTTACGTATGATTGCAAAATATCATGGGAAAGAATATTCTATAGATCTTTTAAGAAGATATACAGAAGTCACAAGAGAAGGTGCATCGCTTGGTGATCTTGCAGAAGCAGCTGAAAAAATAGGATATCGCACTCTCGCCGTTCAATTAAATTATAAATCCTTAAAGGAAGAAGTTCCTTTTCCATGTATTGTATATTGGCATCGAAGACATTTTGTTATTGTATATAAAATAAAAAAAAATAAAATTTATGTCGCAGACCCAGCACATGGGCTTATAAAATATTCCATTTCAGATTTTTGTAAAGGTTGGTTAGCGTCTTTTCAAGACATACAAGAAGAGGGCTATGCCTTATTATTAGAAACTACACCAAAATTCTATGAAATGGAATTTGAAGAAAAGAAGAAATATAATTTCAACTTTTTATTTTGGTATTTTAAACCATATAAGAAATATATTATTCAATTATTGCTTGGTCTCATTATTGGTAGTCTATTACAATTAATTTTCCCTTTTTTAACCCAAGCAGTTGTTGATTACGGAATTAATTATCAAAATATTAATTTTATATATCTCATACTAATAGCACAATTAGTACTGTTCTTATCACAAACTAGTGTTGATATAATAAGAGGTTGGATTTTACTACATATGACAAGTCGCATAAATATTAGCTTAATTTCTGATTTCTTAATAAAGTTAATGCGCTTACCTATTTCATTTTTTGACTCTAAAAATGTTGGGGACATAATTCAAAGAATTTATGATCATGATCGAATTCAAGATTTTTTGTCTAGTACGACTCTCAATACATTATTCTCGGCATTTAGTTTGATTATTTTTGGTTTTGTACTTGCTTACTATAGTATGCTGATCTTTAGCATTTTTTTTATTGGATCCTTAATTTATATTATATGGACTTTATTATTTCTTAAAAAGCGAGAAAAACTTGACTATATGAGATTCAGTCAATCTTCTGATAATCAAAGTAGTATATATCAATTGATTTCTGGAATGCAGGAGATTAAACTAAATGGGTCAGAAAGGCGTAGACGCTGGGAATGGGAAGTAATTCAAATTAAACTATTCAAAGTCTCTATGAAAGGATTAGCTTTATCCCAAATCCAAAATATTGGAGGACAATTTTTTAATGAATTGAAAAATATTCTTATAACATTTATAGCTGCCAAATCAGTCATTAATGGAGATTTAACATTAGGGATGATGTTATCGATACAATATATAATTGGTCAGTTAAAACTTCCTATTAATAATTTTATAACATTTATTCAGGCAGGTCAAGATGCAAAGATAAGTGTTGAGCGACTGGCAGAAATCCATAACATAGAGGATGAATCTAACAGTGAGAATGAAAAACTTAAAGCATTACCTAAAAGTGATAGCATATTAATTAAAAAATTAAGTTTTAGATATGGAGGAAAAAGATCGCCATATGTATTAAAAGATTTAAACTTTCAAATACCAAAGGGTAAAATAACTGCAATTGTAGGTTCTAGTGGAAGTGGGAAAACAACACTAATTAAATTACTATTGAAATTTTATAATCCCACTAAAGGAGAGATTTTTATAGGGAATGTTAATTTTAAAAATATAGATATAAATTTTTGGCGAAGAAACTGTGGAAGTGTAATGCAGGATGGGTTTTTATTTGACGACACTATTATTAGAAATATTACTGAATCGGATTCTGAAAGAACAGTTGATAGAGATCGATTATTCCGTTCAGTAGATATAGCTAATATAGGAGGTTTTATAGAAAAGTTGCCATTAGGGTTTAATTCTAAAATTGGAATTAGCGGAACTAATATAAGTGGAGGTCAAAAACAGCGAATTCTAATTTCTAGAGCAGTATATAAAAATCCAAAATTTATTTTTTTCGATGAAGCAACCTCTGCTTTAGATGCAAATAATGAAAAGATAATTATGAATAAGTTAGAAGAATTTTATCATGGAAAAACAGTCGTTATAGCTGCACATAGATTAAGTACAGTGAAGAATGCACATCAAATAATTGTTTTGGATAACGGTAAGATCGCAGAAATTGGAAATCACAGAGAGTTAATCGTGAAAAAGGGATTATATTTTACTTTAGTTAAAAATCAACTTGATTTAGGAGGATGAACTAAATGAAAACTAGTAGGAAGAAAATAGAAGGACAAGACTATCTTTATAGTGAATCATCAGAAGGTTTTAAAGACATCTTGGGAAAATCTCCAAGTTGGATGATAATCTATGGAACCACCATAGTTTTTGTTATAGTACTATTATTAATAATTGGAGCAGCATTAATTAGCTATAACGATATTATTTCAGCGAAGATAGTAATAACAAGTAAAAACCCGCCTATATACTTGAAAGCAAGAAGTGCTGGTCGACTGCAAAATATTTTTGTCGAAGCTAATCAATATGTAAAAAAAGGAGAAATTCTTGCTGTTATTGAAAACACTGCTGATATAGAAGATATAAAATACCTTAAAAGTAAGATAAAAATATTTTATCCACGTCTAACAGATTTAGATTCATTGAGATCTAATTTTTCTTCAAATTTAAATTTAGGGAACATTCAGTCATCTTACAATGATTTTATTTCTAAATATCAAAAATATATTTTATATAATTCACTTCTACCTAATCAAAATGAATCAGAAATAATAAGAACACAATTAAATGAACAAATAAAACTCTTACAAAAACAACAAGCTCAGCTTAAAATAATGAAGCAAGATATTGAACTTGCAAATGATAACTATCACAGGCATCTTCAATTATTTGAAAAAGGAGTCATTTCGGAAGCAGAATATCAAAATATATATAGAGAGTTCCTTACTGATCAACAAACTTATGAAGGATTCATGACAAATATATCCAATACGAGAATTACTATTTCAAATTATCATAATCTATTAAATCAATCTAACATAGAAGACAAGAGTATTAAGAATAACTATAAGCAGGAACTCGAACAATCATATCAGACATTAAAAAATAAAATTTTGGACTGGGAATATGACTTTCTTGTCAAATCTCCAATTCCAGGTAAAGTAACAGTTTTTGATATTTGGAATAGATATCAAAGTGTGGATTTAAACACTACACTATTTACAATTGTGCCACAAAATTATGAAGAAATAATAGGAAGAGTTAAACTGCCAATCCATAATTCAGGAAAAGTTAAACTTGGTCAAAAAGTTATTATAAAGCTTGATAATTATCCTTTTGCAGAATGGGGAAGTATTGAAGGTGAAATTGCAAGTATTTCAGAAGTTCCACTACAAGGAGAAAAGGCTTTCTATACATTGTATATTGAACTGAAAGGACTTCAGACCTCCCATGGGAAAAGTATTGATTTTAGACAGGAAATGCAAGGAAAAGCTGAAATAGTTATAGAAGAACTAAGTATTTTACAACGTATATTCTATCATTTCAGAAATGTTTTATCGAGAACCTAACTTAATTTTTAAATGAATTTCAAATTCCCAACTAATTATTTAATATTTAACTTGTACTATAATTTGTTTGAATATCAATTCCTTTATTAGTACTTCAACAATGTTATTAAATTTTATTTTTTCGGTTGCAAATTTACAATTGAATTCTTTTGAGAATATTTCTATAGCGGAAGAAATTTTAAATGGTCGATTAAATATACAGATGAGAAAAAATTGATATTCGTTTAAAGATAATTCTAAAATATTACTTTGCTTTAGTAACTCTTTAGATCCAGTCTGTTGAAATAAAAAATAGTATTTACCTCTATTTTCATTTAATATTTTATTATAAAAGATGGATGAATCTTCATAGTTATCTATATTCCAATCCCATTGACTTTTAAAAATATTAACAAATGGGTTTTTTTGGAATGTTATATGTTGTAGATCCACTGATTGTTTTTTAAGGATTATATCCCTGTTAATACAATTTTTATGTTCTTGTTTAAATATTTTTTTAATCTCATCATTAGTATTATTTAATTTATTTTTTTTTCTTTCTATTTTATATATCTCAATTAACATTTCTAAAATTTCATTATCTAATTGAAACTTGCTTTTAATATAATTATAAGTGCCTTTAGATGATCCAATATTAATCATTAAGTCATCATTTATAGGTATATTAAGATGATTTAACAACCCTATTGTTCTATAATATGTTTGTATAGTTTCATTCCCCATTATTTAAGTATTTTATTATTCTTTCATGATATGTAGGAAAGTCTACTAATAAATTCAGTTCTAATTCTCGACATGCTTCAAAAGTTGATTTTGTTGTCCCATATAAATGAACATACTTTTTCTCATCATATTTACGCATAAAATTATTGAGAGCTATATTATTATCTTTCTCATATGAAATATAGTGTTTTATTGGTGTTTTATATAATCGAGCTAATACACTAAAAAAGTACTGCTCATAAATAAGAGCATAAGATGATCCAATAAGCGTTTTATTCATCTTATCTAAGTTTTTTTTAATGAACCAAAATGATCTGTCTCCAAACTCTCTAAAAAAATCTAGATTATTTCCTCCAATAATCCCAGCATTAGTCGCTTTAAATTTTTTTTGAATTTTAAAGTCTTCTACTAATTCATGAGGAAATGAAAAGTCTAATTCCTTTAAATGATTCATTGCGAAGTGGTAATGTCCTTCATATAAGTCTAAATTTTGTCCAACAAGTTCAGCATTTTCATATTCAGAGCCAAGTTTACCCCATATGTATATATCATTATCTACATGAATAAAAGGTTCTTCTTGTAGCATATATGAGTAAATCTTACCTATTGCCCATAGTTCTTTAGGGTAGTTTTTTAAATCCTCTAAATCTAACCGCACATTCGAATATGGAAGATTCAACTTATCAATTAATATTTTTTTACCTGCTATGTCAGTAATTAATTCAATTTCACCATATTGCTTTTGAAAAGTAAGACAGCTTAATGCCCAGCTCATACAAAAATATTTATGATGTTTCCAACCTCCATTAAATTTTTCAGTTAAGAAATTTACTTCTGATGAAGGTTTTGACCAAAAGCTATGTATTATTTTCATATTATTATGTATAGAGTCATCGAAAATTAGTTAAATTTTTTCTGTTTTGTTAAAATATTAACTATATTACTCAGTAATTACAATCAATATTAATCTTTTAAAGCTAATTTATTATGAAAAAACGAAAATTATCAGGCTTGTCCTTAAATAAAAAAAAGGTAAGCGAATTAAATGAAACTATTACAAACATGCTAAAAGGTGGAGGAACCGGGTATGTATCATGTGCCATACAATGCGGTGGCGGTGGTAACCACACCTTTTGTATATATAGCTGTTCATGTACATTAGGAACTGGGAGTAGCTGTCCTTAAAATTCAGTTTCAGGAAGATCTTCTAAGCATGAACTTATTTATTTCGTAAAATCATGATGATAGTTCATGCTTTAGATATTTAGTTTAATAATTCTATAGCTTTGTTTTACTTATTAGAATTCTCTCTATTTCTGATTTTAACTCTAGCATTCAAACTATTATAATATCGGTATAAGAAATCATAGCATACCATTTCATTCAGTCTATTTTTAGATTTAAATAATCTATTCATATGCATATGAATATAACTGGATAATAATCCATTCAATTCTTCATATGTATATTTTTTTGTACTTAATAATTCTCTAATTGTAGGTTGCATATTATGTTCTTTTTGTTGTATTATTGATAAGATTGGGCTATATTCCGATTTATTCTTATTTAAAATCAAAAAGTTATCTACTTTTTGTCTAGCTTCTCTATATTTTAAATCTAATTGTTTTTTAAGGGGTCTAGACATGCCAAATTCTAATCCAAAGCCAGTTTTAAGATATTTTAATAAAACTAATTTATCTTGAAGACTGTAATTAAAACAATTTAATAGGCTATCAATAGAACGTAAACCAAATAACCATCTCAAATTTTCATCTTCATATTCTTCTATTACATCTATAAGTTGAATGATAGATATGCTATCATAATAAAAAATAGATTCAGATAGTTCCATTGAATCATTACCATATCTTTCTAATTCTCTTTGATAGGTATCTAATTGAATTTTCCATATTAAATCTTTTTCTATCATTTTTTCTAATGGTTTCTTTAAAGTCGATACTATCTTATGAAAATTGTTGGAATCAGGAGAATGTAGCCGGATTCTTAGATGAAATCTAGGGTCCGCATAACGTATAAAAAACCATTTATCGATAATTCCATCTATTAACATTTTGTTAGTCAATGGTAATATAATCTGTGTTAAAATTGAGTCAGCAGTTCGACGTCCAGTATATACTTTATAAAAAACCCATTCACTACCAATGCTATAGAATCTTTTAGTTGTCATACTTTTTAATTGATTTTAATTTTGATTTATTATAAAAAGAAATATGAATTTGATGAGTATGAGAAATACTTGTACTTCCAAGAATACTTTTACTAGAGAACAAGAATTCTGATAGCAAAAAATTTGATTGGTGCTTCACAGCATCTAAGAGCATTTTAACTGACGATAGGTTAGAAAAATTAATTAATAAATCGTTTTCTCCATTATTTAATAAGACAAGTTGTGGTAATTTTATTTTGTTTCTCCAATTATCCATTTTTTTTATGGTAATGTCATCTTTTGTGGAGCTTGATATAATCTTTTGGATATCTATCTTATTAACTTTCCATTTTGCAAGGTGTAGAATTATATTATCATATTCTACTCTAGGAAGAAAAGATCGATTATGACTTAAAATTCCATAATCAAAATAAACTCCGGGTCTTCCGTTTTGATATTGAATGTCTCCTAAGAATCGATAAATAGGTAAGGGACTATCTGAATAGTTATGAGCATTAGTAATATGAGGAATGACCTCTTTATTTAATTTTGAAGCCCTCAAGACAATTTTATCATTCTTTATTGATACGTACAAATCATCAATTGTAATTTGCTTAATGGGCTCCAAGTTTGATTTAGCTAAGTAAGGAATTTCATAATCTCTAAAAGATGGTCGCATTAGAATATTCCCTACTCTAGCTTCGGGAAGATGAACTACTTCAGCTAGTACTTTATCTTCATTTATTCTTTTTTCAATATCAATAATTTTTTCAGCAAATTGATTTAATCCTTTATCATTTTGACAAAATCGAGCTAGCATGTTAGCCGCACTAGAGCCACCCATTCCTGTAAGTTTAATTTTCTCTATTTCACCTTCTTTAATAATTTCCACCATTGTGGAAAAGGAATCTGGTAAATCTTTCCAATTTGAAGGGAAGTCCTTCAAATCAAAATCTCTTAATTGAATTATAGATTCGTTGTTTTGGTCACATGAGATTAAGTATTTTTCAAGCAATTCATATATTGGACTTTGTCTTGAGGAGGATGTTTTTATAAGCTCTGATTGATCAGGTAAAATTATATCATCTATCAAAGGATTAATAACTCCATTATCACTATCCTCTCCATAACCAATCCCTGTTTCTACATCTAGCACCTTAGATAATGACATTTCTCTTCCTTCATACCTTTCTAAAAACTGTATTTTAAAATCATTAAGTCTACTATTTTCATATTCCACAGTTAATTTATTTAATACTGCCATTCCTCTTTTGATACTTGTAACAACATTTCTAGATAATAAGTTTTTTTTAGGTTGAATTCCCATATCTGTTTGAAAAAGATATTTCAGTTTAAATGTTGTGGGGTATTCTTTTAAGAAATTACTTAAATTAATATAAGTGCTTATTTTATTTCCAAAATTATTATCTAAAACATTTAACTTATTTTCTATTCTTTCTAGAAAAACTATCTCCTTCTCAGTACCCTCTAGTTTTTTTAAAACATTTTTTATCTGGTTCATAAATTCAGTCCCAGAGACAGAAGGTTCCAACTCACTAACAAGTAATTGAGCTTCTATTAATTCGTTAATAAAAAAAAGAGCCTCTTCTTTTGAAATATCATTATTGATCAAATTTTGCGAAATATCCTTAATGGTTGCTCCATTTTTAGATATATTTAGAATCATTTGAAGATATTTTGAGTTATCTACTTCCACAATGCAATGTCGTCTAAACCCATCAATAATATAATATTCAACATACCTTATTTTGTTTCCTGACTGATATATACTACTATTTGGAAAGAACAATACTTGCTTTTTAATATTTTCATTCCGAGCTAGATCCTTAGCTAGAGCAACTAGATAATTCATGTCAAGACGGGTGTTTCTCCACTTAAAAGTATCACTATTCATTTCTATGTCAGTCTTCTCATCAATTTTCCCTAAACTACAACCAGCAAAAAGTCCAAAAGGAACACACTTTGTTGACATTCTAGTAATATATTTAAGAAATGAGTTTTTTAAGCGAAGTTCTTTTTTTTTATCAAGTTTTCCTGCAGTCCATTTATTAATTTCTTTATATAAAGCTGGAGATGCTAAAAAAATTGATTCTTGGATAATTGGGTCAGAAAAAACTATCTTTAACTCTTGATCAGAAACAGTTTTGCCTGAGGTTAGCTTCATGTAAAAGTCAAGATTTAATATAGGTGTTCTTAATACGAAATTGTCAAAATAGTGGTAAGGATTCTCCATATTTTATAATTTTAATTAACTTATCATAAGACACTCATCCCAAAAAGTATTTGATTCAGATAAGTAATCTATCATTACGAGACCTATACCTGAAATACCTTCCAAAAGTGATAAGTCTGGAGTCCATGTCTGTTCAAGACTGTTCCACCGTTTATAACCAGCATAACCATCTTTATGATTAGCTTTTAATAAACCATCCTTAACCCAAAACTCAAACATTTTTTGAAAGGTAGGATCATTGCTTTCCTTAAAAATTGTTTTATAGATTTGTGCATTTCCATATGAACCATGGCATAAACCAGAATCAATAACCAAAGTATTCTCAGGACTTTTCCTTTTCGTGGTATGCATTAGGACCTTCAAAGCCCGCTTGTTGATATAATTATCATTCATTATTTTACCTGCTCTAAACAAAGATAATCCTATGCCTAAGTCCCCATAACACCATGCAACTCTACTGTCATACTTTGGAGTACTGTTAAAATCGACCCAATTAGGATATAATGATACTCCGCCGGGTATTTTTTTTTCTTTGCCAAGTAAAAACATAACACTATTATTTAATAGTGATGATGTAGCTTTTTGAAATTCATCAAATTGATATAAGCGTGATAGAAAATTTATAATCCCGGAAATTCCATGAGCAACACCCAAATTATGACCATTATTAAGCTCTTCAGTATCTATGTATGATTTCCATTTGATAGTACTTTCTTCATTAAATGGAAAAATGTCTAAGCCCTTAATGAAGGTAATAATATATTGCTGATAGCAATTCTTAAGGTGTATATTTTTAGTGTTTTTAAAACGCTTAAAGAAATAATATGCATAACCCATAGCTCCATGAAGAAAGTCATAGTTTCCTTTTTCCAAATCAAATTTCATTTGATTAACTAAATAATCATCAAAAGGTGTTAATAGCTCATCACAGTCTAATTCAATGAAATTATTAGCTTCTAAATGTTGAATTACCCATCCAAGACCAGCAATTCCATTACAATAAGTAGGATATGAATAACCCTGATTAATTTTATCAATACAATACGAAATGATTTCAGCACCAATATCCGCATGTTTTTCATCCTTTAAAAGCCTAGCATAATAAAATTGAAATAATGCTATACCTGATATTCCAGCTATTACTCCTACATTTTCAATGTCCTTGAATTTTTTAGGTATGATTGTACTGAACTCTTTTAATGCTTTTTCAAGTAAATTATTATTAATCAAAGATGAATTAATATATCTTGACATTTTTAATCTTTTATTAATTGTTGTTGAAAGTTAGTATTTTTATAATAAAAAAATAAAAATCAATATATTTAATTGAATATAATTGTTAATTACATGTGATCTATATGTTAGGCATTGAAGATCTTATTTAATTCATTACTGAAATTCCCTTCTTCTTTAAGAACAGGCAGATTGTACTATTAATAATATTTTATAATGAAGATACTAATAGCTTTACTTATATTTTTCCTTTTAAATACACAACAGAATGTAAGTGCTCAGAATGTAAGCGATAGTACAATTATTCAAAATTATTTTAATTTTGCAGAGTTAAATTCCCCTAAATTATTTATTCAAGTTGACAAAAATAAAATTTCTAAAAAAGAGAAGGTATGGTTTAAAATTTATGTTCGAGGTAAGGAAAACAGACCATATCTAAACCCAATTAATGTTTATCTTAAAGCTTTTACCGAAGACGGAAGATTTATAAAAGGGAAAGCTTATTTGTCACAAGACGGAAAAATAAGTGGAGAAATAGATATTCCTAAAAAAATTACATCTAAGATTATTTTCCTTTATGCCACGTTAGATATTACATCTTCAACTATAAAACCTAATGATGATATTGAAATTATAACTGTACTGTACAATGATAAAATTCAATACAAAAAAGTTCCAAACCATAAAAGAGAAAAATCAATTAGCTTAAAACCTGAAGGGGGGAATGTTATTGTAGGAAAAAATAATTTCTTATTTAGAGTTACTGATAAATATGGAAAAGAAATAAGAATCGATAATGCCAGCATAATAAACCAAAAAGGAGATACTATATTATCTAACATTTCTTGTGATGATTATGGGTCATGTAAATTTAACCTAGTGGTCAATTTACATGATAAATATCAACTACTAGTACAGCCAACAGAGGGGAAAAATTTACAATTATATCTTCCTAAGGTAGACACAAATAAAGAGGTTGGTATTATTGTCAATAATATTTTAAAAGATCGGGTGCTTATTTCATTAAGTACTTCTAAGATTAATAAATCTAATTTTTATGTTATTATCCATACTGAGGGAAAAATATTAAAAAAGAAACTTAACTTCTCAGATTCCACAACAAAAGAATTAAATTTTGACAGAAGTGATTTGTTTCCAGGAGTAAATACCATTTCTATTCTCAATGAAGCACACCAACTTATCGGACAGAGACTTTTTTTTAACTATTGGTTTTCTGAAAAGTATAAGAATAATATAATAATTGAGACTAGTAAAATAATTAATGACTCAATAACAATAAAGCTAGTCGACACCTCTTCTGTTAAAAGAAAAGGAACTTTTAATTTTATGGTGACGCCAAAAGAATCTAAAATAAATTTCACTTCACTTGTGAAAAAAGTAATATTCAAAGATTACATGGAGGGAGGCTTTGATGTTTTGAAATGGAATAATATCATACCAAATAGGAAAGAATTGTTTCAAATTGATAACTTACTTATTCTATATGGACATTCACACATAGATTGGAAAAAAATACTAAATACTAATGTCAAAGAAGAAAAGGATAAAATCAATATTGGTTTCAATATATCGGGGAATGCATTGAACATCAACAATGAAAATAAAGATAATTTATTTTTATTTCAACAAAGTTCAAAAACTATAAAATATGCTGATGAAATTAGAAAAAAAGACTTCATGTTTGAAAATGTTTATTTGAATGCTAATGATTCTATCCATATTTCGTTAGTAGATAAAAAAGGGAGATTAAGAAAACCTATTATTAAGAATTTTAAAGTCAGTCCACATTTTTCCATGGATGACTCCTTATCTATTAATAAAAATTTATTTTATGATGTCCAATCATCCGATTATGAACAATTAGATGATGAGGTAAATTTAATTATTGAAGAAAATACAATCCTATTGGATGAGGTTGTCCTTAACTCAAAAAAGAAAAATCAGCTGGTTGTTAATCCATCTTTATTGAATGGGATGTTCGAAGGAGTCAAGGTTAGTGATTCTATTACTAAGAAATATATTAAATTGTCAAATTTATTGAGAAAACTTGGTTTTAAGATCAAAATAAATCCCCTTGACGGTAGAATGAATATTGGTCCTAAAATTCTTATGAATTCACCACCAATAATTATTTTAGATGGGTTTGAAATTACTGAAAATTTAAAAGACTTCTATTTACACAATGTTGATGAAGTATATTACGAGCATCAGGGAGTTAATAAAAGTAATGGAGGAACAATTTATATATATCGATTTAATGGCAAAAGAGATAATCCAGAAAAAAAGATAACATCTACTGTAATGCCAATAATTGGTTTTTCTAATTTTAAAAGATTCGTAACACCCATTTATGATAAAAAAAGTAAAGCATTTACTTCTTATGGTATAATATTTTGGTCTCCAGAACTGAAGTTTAATGAAGATGGTATTGCTTTTATAAAAATACCCAATTATGAAGTTTCTAATCTTAAAATAATTATCGAAGGATTTTATCAAGATGGTAATATAATATCCAAAGAATATTATGAAAAATTTAAATAAATAAATTGTACTTATCTCTTAAGCTTAGGATTGATATTTTCTTAAGAAGGACTCTATTTAAAAATGGATATGACTAATTGTGAAAACCGAAACTATTGATATCTGTTCGCTTAATAATTCTACATAATATATTTTTATAATCCCGGAAATTCCATGAGCAACACCCAAATTACCAGTTGTAAGTACTGGCGTATCATTGATTACATCTAAAATAAATGAAACTATGGTATTTAGTTTATATTCTGGTAACAACTCCACAAAAAAATCAATTATACTGGAAAAATTAAAACATAAAACTTATGATACTATTTTTCAATAATTTTAGTGAATTTTTTAATTGATATGTGATAAGAAAATAATAAAAATCGTACCATTTAAAATCATAACTAATTAACGAATTTACCAGAAATAAAGCTTCTTAAATGTTAAAGTTTGTTAAAAGTGTTAAAATGAGACTTTTATGGATACCCACTAAAATACAGAGTCTCCAGTTCCCTATAAACACTAGGAAAATATAATTTTAGTCGTTCTCCCCGACTCCACAAACAACCCTCATACACTCAGTGTTTATGAGGGTTTTCTTTTTTAGTTGACAATTCAGTTGACAATTTATCATAGTTTTTCTACTTGCAAATAAAAAAAGGTGTTCATAATTTTATTGTTAAATATATTTAATTATGAATATCATAAAAAAAATCTACAATATTATTTCATGGCCAGGCAGAACATTTGAAAAACTCAATAGTTACTCACAAACCAAATATCAAAAAGGGCTTTCGAAAAGAATAGCTCGTTCGTATGATTTAGCTAAAGAAAAAGTATCTGAACAGCACAAAGATTCAGAGCTTAATGATGAAATTTGTATTGAAAACAAAATACTCATAAGAGATCACAGAAAATTCAACTATTTCGATAAGTTTTTTCAAATTGAAAGTTCTGACCTTGATCCTCAAAGTAAAAGACGTCAGAGTATTCATTTTTTGATGCAAGACCTCATGCAGTTTCCCAATCAGAAACGAGAACAACACATTGCAGATGATTTGATGGGTAATTTAACCCAATTTCTTTTTGACATTAAAATTCATTCACTAATAGAAAAAAAGGAAATCGAAGAATCAGAATTTCACGAAAAAGCGCTTTCTAATCCAAAAAGTAAAGGAGGTGGGAGACCTCCTAAAAACGGGGTAGCCCCTGCTAATCTCTTAATTATAAAATATGCTGTGATCCATAAAGAGTATCCTGGAACTAAGCCCGGTGAAAATGATTGGGAAGAATTCTATCAAAAACTAGCTAATGAAGGCGGATTAACCATTGGATCAATCAGAAATAAATTCTCCCAACTGTATAACCAATATGAGATATACTTGAAAGATAACCCAAAATATCGCTCTACTCTTATTGAAAGACAAATGCTTAAAGAATACCCTAAAGCAGAAAATTTTATTAAACAATATGTATGATATACATAATTAGCTATAACTTTAATTATTATTAATTATTACCTTAAAGAAAGGATTGTTCATTTGTCCTGTTAAACATTAAAAACTGCAATTATGAACAATCCATTTGAAATTATTCAAACAGAGCTTTTTGAGATAAAAAGTGAATTACAAAAATTACATAAAAAGTCTAAAACAGACTATTCAAATAAATTCTACACTTATAAAGAAGCTGCCGATCTCGTAGGATGCTCAGATCAAACTATTCGTAATCACGTAAAAAAGGGTGAATTAAAAGCCACTAAGTTTGGCCCTAAACTAATAAGAATTAATCACAATCAACTTTTTGATTCCAACAACGAAGTAAAATCTTTTAAATATAAAAGGTAATGGAGGTAAATAAAAAACAAGCCTCTTATACCCTAGGAAGCATAAAAGGCTCAAATAACGATTATCAAAGCAAAAATAGAAAAAATGATTATACAATTGATATCATTGATTTAGAAAATGATTATTTAAAGTTTGCGAAACGCAATAAAAACCCATTTCCTATAGATATCTTTCCAAAAGAGATTCAAGAAATCATATTTGAGGCGTTTAATAAATATCAGTTCACTATAGATTACTTAGGGGCTGGTGTTTTGTCAGCAGCCTCAGCTGCAATTGGAGTTACTCATAAAGTATTAGTAAAGAAAGGTTGGGAAGAAAAGGCTAATTTATATACCGTGATTGTTGGTAGACCTGGTGATTCTAAAAGTCACGCATTAAATTTTTGCTTTAAACCAATTCACATTAAGGAAGATCATTTTTTCATGGAATATGAAAATAACCTAAATGAATACGAAAAAAACTGCTTAGAATCCCCTGATAATAAAATTAAACTAAAAAAACCAATCCTTAAAAAGATATTGATTAGTGATTTTACTCCTGAAGCATTAATGTTGACACATGCTAACAATAAGAGAGGATTATATATTTATGTCGATGAATTACATGGATGGATCAAAAATTTTAACCGTTACAATAGTTCTGGTGAAGCAGAAACATATTTAAGTCTATGGAGCGGAGCTAAAATTTCTACAGATAGAGCTTCAGGCAAAAGTTTAAGAATCAGCGATCCTTATATAGGGGTCATAGGAGGTACTCAAATAGATGTACTCAAAGAATTTGCCAAAGAAGGAAGAGGCTCAAATGGATTTATGGATCGTTTACTATTTGTTTATCCTGAGGAACAAAAAACTTTAAAATGGAATATTAATAAAGTAGATGAAGTTTATATTCAAAACTACTTTTCGATTATTTCAAATTTGATAGATCTGGATATTAACGAAGACAACAACCCTGTATTAATACCAATAAAGGAAAATGCTAAAAAGTACCTATTCAATTGGCAAAATGATAGGCCTGACAATTATTTATTTGATTTTGAAAGAAGTGCTGATATCAAGCTTCAACAATATGTAATTCGTTTTGCTCTAATATTACAATTACTAAAATTTTCAGTTGGCACAAAATCAAAAGAAATGATTGACATAGATTCCATCAAAGGAGCAATCAAGTTATTTGATTATTTCTATCACAATGCAATGAAAGTTAGAAATGAAACTATTAGAGTAAACTATATAGAAACATTGACCGAACTTCAGAAAACGATTTTTAATGATTTACCGTACCAATTTAAAACAAATGAAGGTTTAAAAATAGCCTGTAAGATAATTAATGGAAGACCTAGGATTAGTGATAGACAATTTAAAACATTTTTAAATGACAAAAAATTATTCAAAAGGATATCTCATGGTAACTATAAGAAGTTACTATAGGCTTCATTTTCCTCATTTTCTTCACTTTAAACATTAACCAATTGATTTTAAGACTCATAGTGAGTCTAATTTGTGCAAAATTTGTGAACAAAGTGAAATTATTTTAAATGATAGTAATGAAGTTTAACATAAATATTACTTATAGTGCAATATAATGAAATCCATTTTGCACAAAAATACCTCGTCAGACTTTATTACTACTGAATAGTGAAGAAAATGAGGAAAATGAAGTGTACCATGTATAAATATACTCTCCATAAATTTTCAACAAAACATATTTGTCCGATATGTAACAGAAAAACTTTTGTGCTTTACATCAACAATGAATCTATGGAATATTTGTCTAATGAAGTAGGAAGATGTGATAGAGAAATAAAGTGCGGAAATCATTACACCCCTAAAATGTATTTTAAAGATAATAATCTTCAAAATACATATACTCCCATAATAAACAAACATAGAGCCGAAAAAAAAATGACTCAAATAAGCTATCATCCAACTAGTGAAGTTAAATTAACGCTAAAGAATTATAGCAATAATAACTTAACGGGATTTCTCTATTCTAAGTTTCATGAGAATAGTGTTTCAAAAATGATTAATGACTACAGAATAGGGACTTCAAATGATAAGTTTTTCGGTACTGTTTTTTGGCAAATTGACACAAAAGGAAAAGTAAGAGGAGGAAAAATAATTTCTTATGATAAAAAAGGGCATAGAACGAAATATATAAATTGGATTCATGCAATTCAATTAAAAAATAATATCATTTCTAAATTTCATTTAAAGCAATGTTTGTTTGGTTTACACTTACTAAAAGATTGCAATAAGACTATTGCCATAGTGGAATCTGAAAAAACGGCCTGTATTATGAGTATGCTATTTCAGAAATATATTTGGATGGCTTCTGGAAGTATTAACGGTCTTAATAAAGATAAGTTAGAGGATTTAAAAGGATGCAAAATTATCTTATATCCAGATTTGGGAATACAAGGTAAAAATGGCTCACCGTATACCCAATGGAAAGAAAGATCTGAGAAATTAAAAAATCAAGGTTTTAATATTGAAGTTTCAGACTTATTAGAAAAAAAAGCTACCATTAAAGATCGAGAAAGGGGACTAGACATTGCAGATTATTTTATTGATTTTTCTCAAAACAAGCCTAAAAGGATTATATCAAAACAGAATGATCAAATTTTAAAAATGTATATGAAGAATAAAAAATTAAAAACACTAATAGATGTATTTGACTTACGTGATGTTAATGGAAACACAATAACATTTTGATATATACTTGCTCAGGAGCAAGGTGTGTTTCTGTAATACAAAAACCCTTAAAATAACATTTTAAAGACCTTGCTTTTACTTATCAGTAAAAGAGTTTAGAACCTCCAAAGTCGCTTCATAAAAACAGATTAGT
>NZ_JAETXX010000017.1 GCF_021764745.1 Joostella atrarenae
CCGGATATAATAAGTAAATCAATGTTTAATTTTTTAAATCTTTTAATTATGAGTACGCTAAAAAATCAAGTACAGTTAATCGGAAATGTAGGACAGGAGCCCCAAGTAACCGTTTTGGAAAACGGCAAAAAAGTAGCCCGAATTTCACTAGCTACCAATGAGAACTACAAAAACTCCAAAGGAGAGAAACAGACCAATACCGACTGGCACCAGCTAGTTGCCTGGGGGAAAGTCGCTTCCCTTATCGAGGAGTATGTATTTACCGGTAAAGAGATCGCCATACAGGGAAAACTTTCGTCTCGTTCGTATGAGGATAAAGAAGGCGTAAAACGCTATGTAACCGAAGTGATCGTCTCAGAGATTCTATTTCTTAGAGGAAACCAAGCAAGTTAAAAAAGAATACAGCAGGTCCCCCGACCTGCTGTATTTAACTATTTCGGATCAATTTAAAATTGAATAGTTATGTTAAACAAAGTTAATGAAATTCAACTCTCGTATAAAGAAGGTTTTTTGACAAGTCATCAAACACATATTAAATGTAGTAAGGATGCAGCCGACCTTTTATATCAATCTTTTGATAAGCACACAATAGCTATGAATGAAACCTTTAAAGTATTGCTTCTCAATCATGCCAATGGTGTTAAAGGAATTTATACCCATTCTAATGGAGGAATTACCGGAACTCTGGTAGACATTCGAATTATTTTTGCCGTAGTACTAAAAAGCCTATCAACGTCAATTATTTTATGTCATAATCATCCAAGTAGCAATCTAAAAGCGAGTACACTGGATAAGGAGCTCACAAGAAAAATTGTAAAAGCAGCTTCGTATATGGATGTCAAAATTCTCGATCATATTATTTTAAGTCCGGCGGGAAACTATCTCAGTTTTGCTGATGAATCCTTAATTTAATTTTATTTATACTCATTTAAGTTGTTTTGGGTATTTCAATTTATCAAGAAATACCCTATTTTTATATAGCAATATTCCCATCCCTTTTTTGACTTTCACTGATGGGATCAATTTATAAATAATTTAATTTTCAAGGTTTGATTCTTACCGTGATTTGTCTTGTTATAGGCAAAGAATCGGTTAAGATAAATCCGGTCTTTTGTTTTTTAACCAGAGACTGGGCGGTTGTTTTTTTATCCCTGCGGGATAAAAAGGAATAGCAAGAGGGCAATGCGCTAAAGCGTCATTGCAATCTCATTTATTTTCTAAGCTATTGAAAATCAGATGCTTATACAGATGTAAATAATTCACAATCAGGGAAGTACCTTGATTTTTTATGAAAAAACACACGCAGCCCCTGTAAACAGGAAACTTTTTTATGAAAAAATGGATAAGGAATTTGAAAAAGAAGGATATGCCGGACTGAGAATCAAAAAATCAGTCGCCCGAAAGTTCCGGAAGTATTGTAAAATACTCTCCAAGTCACAATCTATGACTTTATTGCTTATGCTACAGTTTTTTGAAAGTAGTGGGCTTTCCCCGGAAGAATCCATCGGTCCCAATGCCTATACCTTAGAGAGTCTAATCAAAAGGCGTATCCATGGAGTGATCTCCATTATAAAGGATATGGAAAAACACCAGACCAAGCCCACCGTAGCCATGCTACAAAACCTCTTTGAACAGGCGGAAAGTACTTCCGAAAAAAAGTCGGGAAACACTAAGAAAAGTTGGAAGGAAAAAAATTTGAAACCAGGACATATAAGCAGCCATAATATTCCTAAGCGGTTGGAACTGGAAGAAGCTAAAGAACAGGTAACCCTATATCGGAATAAACATGCCAAAGCAACACAAGAATTGTCCGATACCAGAAAGGAGATTTCGCGTTTTCTCGAAAAAGTAAAACCCATTCGGAGCAATTTTGGAAAACCCTACCTGCGTATCGACCTTTCTCTGGAAAGTCTGGAACATCTCAAACGAAAACTAAACTTAAATGAATAATCATGTACGTCACCATCACACCACAAAATATGAGCGACACCTATAATGTAAGTGTTACTAATTTCGTAGAGTATTTGGAAAAAGAAAACGAAGGGAAATCGCCGGAAGAAATGGAACATTTCTTTAACCAGCATGAGGATACGGTTGACCGGGATCATGTCATTAAAGATATCGACGGAAATACGGCTAAGCTTAGGAAAACTGAACCTCGCTTCTACTCCATTACCATCAACCCTAGTAAACGGGAGCTCCAACATCTCAAACAAGGCGACCTCAACCTAAAGGCCTATACCCGGGAGGTTATGAAAGGCTATACCCAATCCTTTAACAGGGATAAGGAGGTTTCAGTGGACGATATTAAGTATTATGCAAAAATAGAACATCGACGCTCCTACAAGGGCTTTGATCGGGAAATCAAGGAAAATGCTCCCTATACCAAAAAAATAGCCAGACTCAAAAACGATATCCGGAAAGTGGAACGTGGGGAAATAAAAGGCAATGTCAAAAAAATGGAAAAAGAGATCGACCAGCTCTTACGGGAGATCCCTCATAAAGTTAATGGCAAACCCATTTCACAGGGTATGCAAAAATCAGGGATGCAAACCCACATTCATATTGTGGTAAGCCGCAGGGACGCCTCCAATTCCTATAGTCTATCCCCAGGAAGCAAGTATAAAGCCTCACAGGTGGAGCTGAACGGAAAGACCGTAAAACGGGGCTTTGACAGGGACAGCTTTTTTATAAATACCGAAAAAACCTTTGACCGAATGACCGGGTACCAGCGCAACTTTGCCGAATACTACCAGGCAAGAAAACTAATGGTAACCGACCCCAAAAAGTATTTTGAATTACTGCTGAAAACCCCGAAAAAGGAACGAAAAACAGCTTTATCCATTCTTCGGGAATCCGGCATAAGGATACCCGGGCTCAACATTCCCGTTACAAAAACCCAAATGGCTCTAAAAACCATCAAGTCGTTGAGAAAGATCATCGATATCACCAAGGAGTCCAGCCAGGGCTATTAATTAAAATTCCTATTTCCATGTATTGCTACCTGTATATTATTTTAAGTGTTGTATTATTGTTTTTGATAGGCGTACGGTTTTTGGGAGTGCACTGGAGTTTTATTTTTTCCCTGATCGTCCCCCTGCTTTCCTGTTTGATTTGGGTATGGCATCTTCTTCCCGCTAGAGCCTGGATGCAAATACTCCTGTATATTGAAGCGCCGGCTCTTTTATGTGTAGGTATTCTCTATGCACGCATTCTGTACGTCATCCGTCCGATACCCAATAAAAAATATAGGGTAAAACTGTATTTAAAAAACGGGAGCCTTGTTTTGGATAACATCCGGCGTGGTATTTCCATTATTGGGGCAGCCGGGAGTGGCAAAACGGAAAGCGTGGTCTTTAACCTCCTGCAACACTTAGGGAAACATTCCTTTTGTGGCGTCATGCATGATTACAAACATTTTGAACTGACAGAAATTGCCTATCCCCTTTTCCAACAGTCGGGCATTCCTTTCTATATTATTTCTCCAGATAAAATCTATCACCGGGTCAACCCCATTGCACCCCGCTACTTGGAACACGAAGAATCCGTCAATGAAGTCTCTAGAGTACTTCTGGAAAACCTGTTGGAAATGAAAGAATCTGGTGCCACCGGAACTTCCCGATTTTTTAATGATGCCGTGGAAGGACTTATCGCAGGGATGATCTTGAAACTGAAAGAAGATTATCCTCAGTATTGCACCTTACCGCATATGATGGCGTTATATCAGTTATTGGACACCGACAGCCTTATCAATTTTTTGGTTTCCAACCGGACCTCCAAAGCCATGGCCGATGCCTTTATCAGCGGCAGGGATTCCGAACGTCAAACAGCTGGAGTGAAAAGTACATTGGCCAATGCCTTTAAAAAGATTTCAACCAAACGGCTCTTTGCCCTGCTCTCTGCAGATGAAGTGCCCCTGGATGTCAATAATCAGGATAACCCAGCGATAGTATCTTTGGTCAACAATCCCCTTTTTGAAACTTCGTATTCGCCCATACTGGCAACCATACTCCATACCATAACCAAGCAAATGAGTGTCCGGCACCGGCTGCCTTCCTTTGTCCTGATGGAAGAAGCCCCTACCATCCGACTGCTTAACATGCACCGCATACCAGCAAGTTTGCGTAGTTATGATATAGCTACCCTTTATGTCCTTCAGGATAAAATACAGAATGACCTGCTCTATGGGGACAAAGCCAGCAAAGCCATCCTGAGTAATCTTTCCTACCAGTTTTTTGGAAAGGCCAACGATCCGGATACAGCCAAATATTATGAACAGTTTTTTGAAATTGTGAAAATGAAAACCACCAGTATCAGTAAAGGGGAATGGATGAACCCCCGCACCCGAATTACCAAAAGTGAAAAGGAAGTGGCTAAGATACGGGCGGATCGTTTTTTCCGTTTAAAACCAGGGGAATTTGTAGCCTTTGCTGATGGTAGAGAGAAACGAGTACGATTTAAAAAACACCTGATTGAAAAGTCTTTGCCGCCATTTCACGGAAAAGCTGTGGATGTTGATGCTGAATTTTTAAGAGTGTATTCGGAGGTACGGAATATTTTCACACACTTTGCGGGATAGTCTCTTTTAAAAAACATGTCCCATTTTAAATGCTACCAAGGATAATTTGCTACCAATATTCCTTTCGGATCTTTTTTAATTTGTTATTATCAAAATACAGGCGCATGGAATAACGTCCTATTCCGGCATCCTTCCTGATTTCCGAAAAGAAAAATTCCCATTGGGTATATCTCGCCATCTCAGGATCATATTCTTTTTCCAGGTTTTTCTCTGATAAAACAATAGGCATATTTGTTTTTCCTAACCTGTTTGGGATTTCCCCCAACTTTTCCGAAGCCCGAGTAACATGATCCCCCAGTTTTATAGAGGTCTCCGGTATTTCCTCAGGCCAATTTTCCAAGATATCCACTTTCAACGTCAACCCCCCGGGAACAAAAGGTATAGGCACCTCTCCTGTTTCATCTTCGTACCATTCCTCCAAGACAAACAGTGGATCCCTCCATCTTTTGATTTCAGTAACTTCTTCATCTTTAAAACCAATATAGACACTATCTGTATCATATCTTGGCCTCAGTACGATTACTGCATTATATAATGCCAAATTATCCCCTATACTTGCCAAATGTTCCCCTGATCTACCTACCAGGGTAATGTCATCAAAACCTTTCTCCTTTCCTAATTCCTGAAGCTGATGATACGCTTCTTCCGGCGAGCTTCCGATTTTTAAATTCCATTGCCGTCCCTTGATGATATTTGTTATACCGAAGGTTTCCTCTTGGTCAAAACAAGAGACCAAACCTATAAAAGTAATATTATTTTTTTCATCACTGCATAATATTAGTCAATAATCTGATTTTTGTAAAATATTGCATTTCAACACAATAAAAATAATCAACAATCGGCTTAATACAAAATTTACGTAGTTCAGATCCTCTAAAATTAAAGACTTACCTATGTTGTAGTGTCTCACTATAAAGGGGAAGTCTACAAATTCTTATACTTCGATGTATCTTCGTTGATTTTTCGTCCAGCTGGTCCGGTCAACCTAGGGAAGCCACCTTCTTTGACTAACTTGGACTTGTGCAGTAGGTGGTAAGACTTGATAATATGCATGACTTTAACATTGGATTTTATGCAATCTGTGCAATTATTGTGCAATGCGCTTCAAGGCATAAAATGCTTCTGTACTTTTATGTCCACTGGATTTTAAATGGATATATCAGATAGTACTCTGAGTAATGATTTACTTGTTATATTCGTGCTGAAGGGTAATCAATATCTAAAAAAGAACATAATCGCCGAAGATGAATTCTCCAACGCATACTGGCCATTTGCCAAGAATCCGCTCCTTCAATCGTAACAATATTATCGTGAGAATGCATCATTTTATCTTTACTCACCTTATACTTTCTGTCAAACCTTAACAACAATAATGGGTTATCCAATGCCGTGTCTTCATTATCCAAATCAAAAATATTCCTGTCTTCTTCCTTGTCAAATCTTTTGTGCTTCTCCAGTAGTTGGCTATATAGATCAATTAAAGAATATTCCTTGGTTATATAATATAAATCATAAATATCCTTTCTCGCCGGCCTACTGGAGGCGCTCATTAATTTAAAAAGAGCTATATCCCTCACAGAAAATAACCGTACCCCCTTTAACTCTTCAAAAGGATCAATTATTTTCATATTCTGAATAATATCCACCTTTATGATTGTGGAGTCTTTCCTTATAAAGAAACGTAAAAACGTAAATTGATCATTAATATTTGTAGGGTCTATAAATCCAAACGCATTATCGCCATAAAAAACTTTTACTTCTTCCTCTATTTCACGAAACCCTTTACGACCTATTATCTCCGGGCAAAATAAATCTATATCAATAGATTCCCTGTGATTGAAACGTAAAGCTAGATTGGTTCCCCCTGCCAATGCAAAACCTTTCAGGCTATCAAGGGTATGTAATTCTTTGATGGTTTTTAGCAAAGCAGAAGAAATAGCCTTCTTCATCATAGGACATATCTAAAAAAAGGCTTCGTGTGATAGCGTTCGGCTACTAATTCGCATACATCATTACTGATATGCTCTTTGGTAGTTTTTAACACAGATACTATTTCATTTTTTGAATAGAGTTTTTCAAGTTCTTGAATATCTTTTTCAAAACTTGATTTAGTGGTAGCAAATAAAGCCCTGGGGATGATAATAGCCCTATCCCTTTTTACGGACAGCCTACTGGCATCCATATCCCAAAACAAATGCTTTGGAAAACGTTTTGCTATGTTTATTGCCTTTTCCATACCTATTCAATAATGCAAAGTTACAGAATATTAGAGAATTACTCTAATTTAATGCCAAAATTATAACAGAGGGGAGCCTACCATTTTAGGTTGCAAAATAGTTACATCATCAAATAAAAGCCTTTAAAAAGCCCTATAATTAAATCTAAAACTAGTAGTCTGAGAAACGAATACCATTCTCATAAACAGACATTTATATTTTATATTCATCTCTCAATCCAACAAAATCAATAGGCAATACAGGATTCTTGATTTCTTTCTTTTTCTCTTCTAAATTAATTCCTAGAGACAAATATATCATACTTGCCCTTATTAGCTTTATTAAGTTTAGTGTTTTTTGCTCAAATTCAGCCCGCTCTATCATGTAAGTTAACCCGTTATCAAGAAGTCCATTTTTACCAAACTCTATTATTTTAAATGATTTGTGCTCTATAAAATTTCTAATATGTGCTAATTCCTTTGCTTCAGGCTCTATAGTCGAAGAGAATTTTTCGCTTTTCTCATACAAATCCTTACTCAACCAATATAACCCCCTGAAAGCCCAATTTTGAGTTTGACTTATCATGGGGTTTAACTTATAAGCCTTTACTTTTCTATCATAAATGCTCCAAATGCCTCTAAAGGTAACCTTGTCTGGTTTGAAACCAAGATTTAGATAGTCGTTTAATAGGTAACCAATTTTGTCCAGGATAGAATAGCATAATCTAAAGGCAATTTTAATTTTTTCACTACTGTAAGAGTAAATGGCAAAGTCTAATGTGTCAAGTTGTAAGTTATCCTTATCTGAATAGTGTGGTTCTTTTTGATTTAGCCCTTCAAATAACAAATGCCTTGCTGAAACGAATTCTTGCTTAATTTGATTAAATATAGTTTGATAAATTGGCGGTTTATCAAATTTCAAAATCATAGTTGGGAGTAGAAGGCAGTCATGACCAGCAATATTTTCAGTTACAATATCATTAAGTGGATTTAAAAAAAGCTGATTCTCTAAACACCACTTCCTGTATTCCCTTTCTTGTTTTGTCGTTCCAATTGAAAAATCCTTTAAGTCCTGGATATTTTCTAAATCTCTTTTATCTATAATAGATTCTAAATGGTTTATAATATTTTTAAAAGCCAGCTTTGCATCTTCATAGATGTCAGAATTAACTGCTTTTTTCAAGTACTCATATGCAAATTTGAAAAACAATAGTTGATGACCATTATCGTATAAAATTTGGGCATAATGAAAAAGTCCAAACCCAATATTCCCAAAAGCCATTCCAAAGGAGGAATCTATTTTTAAGACTCTTTGCCAATATAATTGAGCCTCTGAAAACCTACCCAAGTGGCTAAAAAGATTGCCTAAATTAGTTAGTATCTCACATTTCTTATGCTTGTTTTTGCTTTTTTCAGAAAACGAAAGAGCTAGTCTTAAATTAATAGCTTGTTGTTCAAGTTCCTTTAGGTTAAAACTCCAAAATTCATCAGAATTTATGTGTTGGGTTAGTTGTTGAAGATAAGACCAGCCGTTAGCAACATTATAATGAAAAGTCATTTTATCATCATCCGAGAACTCTTCTTGATTTTGAAGTTCAGAGAATTTCAGTCCGATTTTAATGGGCTCTACATCTTGCGACGCTCTACCTGTTTCAAATAATACCGCAAGTAAGTTTGTTACCTGTTCTGCATCAAATTCATTTAGGTCGGTAAGATTTAGTATGTCTTCAAATGTTAAATTCAAGATCTTTTAGCTTGATAATAACGTCCTACTAAACGCAGTTACGTTCTGGGTTTTATTAATTTCTATTGGTCAAAATATAGTTGAAAATGACCATTAGGTCTAGTTAAACGGAATGTTATTTCATTCGATTTCCATTTTCTTCCAATCCATTCATCTTCTTTAAATTCTTCATCCTTTATCTGCCCTAAATTTTCAATATCTTCTCCTAGTAATTCATATAGTTGTTTGTATAAATGTTGAATTTCCATTGAATAAACTCTATGATTACTTGGTCCATTTTGACTCAAAAGCATTAATGTCTCACTATCATCATTAGGAATAAGAACCATAATTTTATTAAAGAAACCGAAGAAAAAAAACGGAACATAATATGTTCTCAAAATTCCAGTTTCCATCTTTTCTTCATAAAATTCAGCCATTTTTATTACCTCGAATGGAATTCTGAAATTTAAGATAATATCTTTTATATCAAGATATTTTTGATAATATTCTACAAATTCTGAAGGCTTAAGCACTAAAGTATTAATGCCTAGCTTCTCATAAACCATTTTGGTTTTCTTGTAAGATTTATTGTCGTTGATCACATAAAAATTACAAGTAGAAGCGAAAGCAGAATGAAACGCATCTTCCGTTGTATTTTTAAATGTTTCTTTTCTTCCTTTTTTTATATTCACTTTGTCTTCTTGATAGCCATGCATATCAAGTAAGAGGTATTCATTTGTGATTTCATTAAACCATTCAGGGGCATTTTTAGAATTATCTATAAATTGATTAGGGGTAGTTCCAATCTCTTTATATTTCTCATCAATTATTTTATATGGGGCATTTGAAGCAAAAATCCTATCTCTATTGATCCCCATTCCTCCCTGAACAGTTTTTCTTAATTCTTGATATCCGTCAGATTCATTAAGATTTAAGTTCATTTTACTAAAACTTTTAAAGAAGCCTTCCATAGTTGGGTTTTCTTTAAGTCCTGGAAACATTTTGTTCATTTGTTCAGCACTTTCGGGATTTTCGAAAGCCTGCTTGAATGATTCTTCAATAGGTATTGATTTAATCAGATTTATAAGTGATTTTCCAATACTTTTAGTAAAGTCATCTTGCTCGAAAATGTTCATTAATCCATCAAGACTTATATCACTAAAGAGGTCTTTTTCCTCTATTCGTTGTTCAAAAAGTTTTTGAGGTGGATAAAAATCAAGCACAACATCTTTTCCTGTATTCATTAAACACTTATCTTTGGTCAACTCAGAAATAAAGTTTAGGTCTGATTCTATATAATCTCTTTGTGTGTCGGTCTCTTTGAAACTAGAGAATATATCCCCAACATGAGAAGTAGAAAACGGGATGAACAGTTTTTCATTATCAAAAATTATTTCTTTCAGCTCGCTATGGCTACCATTTTTTATTTGTGACAATACGTTCCAATCGAAATATATTTTTACCATATCAAGTTTCTATTTTCAGATTGTAGCTGATACTCAAATATACGTAATTCCTTGATTCAGTTATTAAAAAACAGTAATCCTATACAACCCTAATAGTAATCAAGGACTCAACTTTCTTGACATACTCGTCATTATATATCTCTGCATTATTTCGCTTATCAAAATCTGTAATTTTTAATGACCAGACTTAGATAAGCATAATTATTTTTTTAATTATCGATAAACATTATAATGTCATTACATTGTAAAGAAAAGAAATAATTCATTAAGCATTTTATGGTATTCCATAAAACAGTGAGAATTAATCAACTTTAACAACCAAGTCTTCAGCAGAAATGATACTCAGTAATTGATTTCCGATTCAATAATATACAGTGCCATAGGTTAATTTGGCTTCCATACCGGTTTTATTTCTTTAGTTTCACTATTCTGTGCCCATTTCTTTCCCCTAACTCTATCAATAACTTTTCCTGCTTTCCCAAGGTAAACTTCGGAAACACCATCACAAAACTTTTTTGTTGGTTGTTCTTTACTTTTTCCGGAAACTTATAAGAATAAATCGGCTCCTGAAGAATTTTTTGGTAGGAGGCATTTTTCTTCCTGTTCCCATTTTCCACATAGACCCTAAAGTAATCTACTTCGTAATCAATCCCTGATTTGTTTTCAATGGTAAAGGACATATAGACTTCCTGCCACCGGTATTTTATATCCTTTAAAATGAGTTTTATCCCCTTCCTGTTTTTGCGTGCCATACGCTGGTCCTGCCTGATCATGTACTCCGATACTTTTTTTACGGCATTTATATGATTGGGAGATATTTTTACCGTTTTTTCTTCCTTTTTCTGAGACTTCCTTTCTTTTGGAGATACCCCTTTTTCATACCCTATACTCCCATCTCTGGTGATAAAATAGTTGAGTTGGGATAGGGCTTCCCGGTATCTTAAAATATAGCTATATACTTGTCCATCGGTTGTAAGTACTAGTAAATTACTATCCGCTCCCGGTACTGCTTTTAAAAGCCCGAGGTATTGCGGTGTTTCCTTGTTATAGGTAAAAACAAAATGGGTGTTACCACTAATCCCCTGCCGGATAGGCTTCGGAAAGAAAAGGGATATGGTCGTATGGTCATTGGCATATATTGTGTCCAGTTCCTGCACTTGACCCATCAAAGGCCAATGTATCAAACACAAACTGAAAAGAAAATATATAGGCTTCATTGCTGTACGGGTTTTAAAATGAGTTGGTAGTGGTTGTAAATCGTATTTTTCACATTGCGATTATCCCGGCGGAAGACATTTTTCAATCCTCGTATCTGGGGTACGCCAGCTATGTTAATGTCCTGGATCATATCGTCGGTCATTTGCCGGGTGAGTTCAGCGCGGATGCTATTCTCGATATAGATCCCCTCATTGCCATCCTGGAGGTCATAGGCTTTCAGATGTACGGGTTGGTGGTTGATATTGGTGATTCTTATCATCACCCGGTTTTTTTTTAACTTTACAAAACCATAGATCAGGGTGTTTTTGGGGATCTTCTTATCGTTAATGATGGCCTCCCCGATAAGGCGGAGTTCCAGTCTGCTGTTGGTCTTTACCGTTTGTGCATCATGTACCACCGCATGGATCACTGGCTGGGTATAGCTCTTTGGAGGTATACTCTCCAAAATGGCCTTTCTCACCTTAAAAAAATCCTTCTGATTTTTATCCAGTGCATCCATGTCCCGTTTTTTAAAAGCAACGGTCGTATCTTTTGATTCAATACGCTTACGCTTGCGATACCCCTTGGCTGTATAGTCTATCCTTCCCCGGTTATAGATACTGTCCACCATACGTTCCTTTTGTTTTTCTTTCAATTCCGAATCATAAAGTCCAGTAGAATCCAACAGGCTTTCGTCATAAATACTCGGGGCATCTGATTTCTTTTTCTCTTTCAACTGATCCACTGCTTTCAGCCGGTTTTCGTATTGCTCTTCGGTTTCTCCAAGTTCCGGGACTACCGTCTGATCCAGTGCTTTGTCTGTTTCCTTATCCGCTCCTAATACAAATATTCCGTAGCCTATTATAAACAAGACAATAGCTCCTATCATTGCAGCAAACAGGATTTTCTTTTTATCGATCTTCATGGGTAATCTTCTTTAAACTGTTTTCAAAAAAATGGGTAATGAGCAACCCGTGTGGGTTCTTCGGAAAGTTCCGGGCGGTGGTTATAAGTTCCCCGGTAGTTATCAATTCATAAGTGTCGGTTATCGACCCCCGGTTAATTTCAAAAATAGTTTTTACCTTAAAGGGATATGGCTCTTGGGATACATCCACTTCGGATTGTATATCGCTCACCTTTTGTACTAGGGCATATTGCAATAAGCGGTTATACACACCATCTACTTTTTTCTGGCGATATACATTGTCTACCGAACTGTCTCCCAGCCATAGGGCATTTTCCAATTGTTCCTTATAGTTAGTAGGAGACAAATCATAAAAGTATCGGTGGAAATTATCTAAGTGAGCCTTGGCTTCTATTTCTAGGTTTTGCTTTTGGGTCACCAGTTTTAAAGGGATCACACTCCCTTCTGTGCTGACTACAAATGCGTTGTTTATCAATTTTTGATATATGGAATAGGTAAACCATGAACATACTACAGTTGCTGTAAAAGCCATCACCGTCACGGTAATAACCACAAAGCGGTTGTTTTTTAATATCTGGGCTATGCTTTTATAAGGTGTTTTCATAATTGTTCTATTATTTTAATGCTGTTTTATTACCCTCCGGTAAAAATGCGAATGGTGAAAGACACGGCTCTGCGGTAAAGCTTGAATTTTAAAAAGATGATAAAGCCCAATGAGCCCAATTGTATGATGGAAGCGAAATAATGACTCCCTATATCCGTCCCGAAAAGGTTCTCCCAAAAGTTAGTATTGAGTTCCGTATAGAACAGGTTGATAAATACATTGACCAGGAAAAAGGCCGGAGCCATCATATAAACAGCAGCATACAGCTTAAAAAAATGATAGGACATCTCTCGAAACTTCTCAAATACAGCCATACTGATCACCAGAGGAAAGAAGGCTCGCATAATCCCCAGTAGGAAGAAACGCTCGGCCAAAAACATGGGGTAAATAAAAATATCGATGATCCAAAGAAATACCCCAAGGCCAAAAGCGAGTAGTTGCATCCCGTAAAGCGGAGAGGTCAAGAACTCATAGAGTACGGTCAACGCTTTTTTCGTAGCTTCGATAGTACCGATATCTTCTTCAATAGGGAAATCCTGGTATTGTAAGGGCAAGAGTGCCGGAGCGGTATTGCGGTACTGGTTTTCAATAGCTACCAATACCCCATCAAAAAAGCCTAGTACCTGTGTGGAGAAAATCACCACCAGAACCACCGCAAAATTCTTGATGAGTTCATTGGGACTTAACCCCCAGGTATACCCACTCTGCTCTACCGCTCCTTCATTGTACTTCTTCAGGAGATTAATCAGAAAAAAGAGTACAGCCAGGGTCTTCATTCCTATGATGGTATACTGCGAAAAATCACTGTCCTGTATCGTCTGATAAATAGCATCCACATATTCCAATCCTATACTTAATGAAATCATAATCCTTAATTTTTACTAGTGTTCGCCTAGCAGGTTAATAGCTCTTCTCCCGGTTATTGATCCGGTCTTGTAGCTCGCGGAAATCGATCACCATCTCGTAACGGCGTTTTTTGACCCCGATCTCCATAATCATTTCCCGGCTGGCCTCCTTCTGCTGCTGTAAGATTTCCAGACGCTCGGCATCGGTCATCTCTAAAAAATTACTGGTCAGAAGCTGATCCATAAACTCCAGGTCTTCCAATGATCTATCAATAATTTTATTAAAGGCATCAGAAATATGCTGCATTTCCTCCGGCCTGACATAGGGAGAGCTCAGGATTTCCTTAAGATCACCTCGAACCATATCAAACAATTGTTGATTGTTGTCCACAATTTCACGGGCAGCTTTAAGCTGCTTCAGAACATTATTCACCTTTTCGATCCGTTCTTTCTGTTGCTTTAAATACTCCACAGTTTTCAGAAGTTGAGAGGTTTGTTTGGCAGATTCGATCAATTGTTTCGCTAGACTAATAAAATTGGTATTATCATATACCGGCATACCTTGACACGTAGCACGAGCAGACGATAAAAAGAGTAAAGCCAGTGTTAGAGCTAATGTTATGATTGCTTTTCTCATTGTTTCTTGTTTTTTATAGTGTTTTTGATATATTCCCGGATTGCAGTTTCCATATTTCCAGTCTTTTTCCAAATGTCCATTATGATCTCATTTTCAGAGCCATCAGTGAGATAGGCTGCAAATACCTCAGGAGGGACTTCTAGGCGGAATACATTGCTCTCCTTGCCAATTTTCAAAAAGAGTTCAGTGTACTTCCGCTCCCCAATAAAGTTGTTACGCATAGAGCGAAGTTGGTTCAGATCATGCGCAGAGAGGTTAAGTCGCTTTTTTAAATCGGCATATCCCTTTTCATTTCGAAGACTATAAATGATCTGGGTGTTTTCCAGAATGCTAGCCGAGGTACTATTCTCAGGGAGTTGGTTGATTGATTGCAGGATAATCCCAATAGCCCCGTTTTGTTTCCGAATGGCCTGGTAATAGAATTCTACACTCTCTAGGACATTCTCAAACTTGAGCTGCTTGGCAAACTCATCAAAGAGAATAATCCCCTTTTCAGAGCGGTTCTGCCATATGGTACGTTGAATTGCGGACTTAATGAGTTTTAGCATCACCGATAGGATCTCTTTATTGTCTCGGACTTCATCCAATTCAAAAATGATAAGTCGTTTGTCTTCAATTTTGTAGGTTTGGTCCGCATTGGTTTCGAAAAGAAAACTGTACAATCCCTCTCCTACATACTCGGACATGATGTGTAAGAAATGTGCAATGTCGAAATATCCCTCTTGCAGGTGTAAATGGTTAAGCAAGGTATCCTGCCTGTCCTCTACAAATCGGTAAAAGCCCTCCAATGAATACGATCCAGAAGTGTTTTGATAATAATATTTCAGTACCTTTTTCATGGCCACCTCCTGCCCTTTGGCAACCTGTAATCCAGAAACGCTGAGTTCCAAAAGAAAGGTAGACAGATCCTCCAACTGCTCCGGTGGGACACCGCCACCGGGAGATTTATAAAAAGGGTTAATCCCTAAGTTTTTGCCTTGCTCATACCGCAGTATGGCATGATCATCCGGGTAAAGTTTGGCAAACTTGGTATAGGAACCGCCTAGGTCTATTATGACCAGCCGTACCCCTTGTTCAAAATATTGCCTTAGAATATTATTAGCCAGAAAAGATTTGCCTTCACCCGTGGGGGCGAAAATGGCAAAGTTCCTTGCTTTAATGCGTTTTTTATTTTCGTCCCACACATCTTTTAAAACCGGTATATTATGCTGTCTGTCGTTAAAGATGACGCCAGTATCGTCAGTCTTATAGTTGGTATTGTTTAGAAATAGACATAACGCATGTTTTAAATCGGTAACATATAAATCCTCGTCCGAGAAATTAGCGCTATACCCAAAATAACTGTTCAGGACATAATGTTTTCGAGCTTCTCCTCTTGGAGCATAAGGAGTCATATCCAATTCCTTAAACTCGGCTTTTATTTTAGAGGCAATAGTATTTAGTTGTCCGGCTTCTTGGCACCAAAAGATCACATTGAGATGGCCACGGATAACCCGACTGCTCTCGTCATGGTTAATCTGCCGAAGTATGTCCTGTATCTTTTCCAACACTACCTTGTTCTGGGTTCCGAAATTGGAACTTTTCTTCAGCTCCTCTACCCGTTTCTCCAATAGTTTGCGCCACCGATGTTTGTCATCCAGATATAGTACTTGGTTCACCATATGGTTTTCGTTCAGATGAAGACCCAATCCATCTATAAACCCCTGATGGAAAGTGAAATCATCGGAAGTAAATTTATCGTTGATCTTAGAGCTTTGAATACTTTCCCCGAAACACCCTTCGTTGTTTACCGCCAGTACATCAACAAAGTGATCCCCTATCTGTACACCGTCCTTGTCCAAAACCATATCGGTATGCATACCCTCTTGGTAACAATTAAAAAATTGGGTAGTGGCCTTCTCTATCTGTTCCGGGTTGAGCGGGGTAAGATGGAGTTTTTTACTGTTATTGATAAAGTTGACCGCATCCCTTACTGCTCCTTTAAATTCATCCAATGCCATATCCATGGCAGGCACTATATTCTTCGGAAGTTTTTTGAAAGGATTGCTATAACCGCTTTTGTTAAAAACTTTGTTTTTAGGCCAACAGAAAAACAGATATGAGGTGTGAGCCATGTAATGTCTGCCTTTGAAGTAATTGTATGTGGACTTTTCTAAAAAAGTGGTGTTTGGCAAACTAGCTGTGGCATAAGCAGTCTTTTGATACACGTCCTGTTTGTGTACTACTGTTCCCGCAGGCAATCCCTTTAAAGCCTGAAACCATGCTCCATGCAGATCATCGAAATCTTTTTCCGAAAGGGAATAGATCTCAGGGAGGTTTATTTTATAACCCAACACTACATTCCCATTGGAGGCAAATACGCTATGGCTCCGAATCGTTGCTATCGGATGAAAATCGGTAAGGTTAATTTTCATAATTCAAGTGACTATTTAGTTTGCCAGAGATCATATCCGGAAATACTTTCTTGAATCGTAAAAGCTCAGGAGCCTGAGTCAGCTTGATCAGGATCATAAACAGAAAGAAATTGGACACCAACAGGAAAAAAATGATCCCTAGGTGAAAGGAGAAAATGATGACCAGTAAGGAAGTAATGACCGAAATCATCTGTATGGAAAAATATCCGATGGGCAAACCCATAATTATGGCTCGCCTGCGAATCGCTTTGTAAGGAGTGAACTTTTTCATAGTGCTCTCGTTATACCGTTAGACTTATCAGATACGTGAAGATGCCTACAACAGCGCCAGCGATTAGGACAAAAATTAGTACGCGAGTAATCCCTTTTTTCAGGTCTGCATTTTCACCAAAAAAATGACCAGCGTTAAAAAGGAAGCCTACCAAAAAGATAATCCCCAAGATAAGTGGGAATACAGATCGTATCGTATCGGAAATGTTGTTGACGCTATCTTCTATACCGCCAATCTGAGCCAAAGCTGTAAAAGGCAGTAATACTACCGTAGAAAGGAATTGTAATTTTTTCATCAGAAATCAGTTTTAAAAAGTTTCTGATGTAAAATTCACAGAGAAATGACTTAAAGACTCTCATATCTCTATTTTTTAACGGTTGGAACCGTTAATTTTTGAATGATTTTCAGTCTTATACTGATTTTATTGCATTTTAAACAATCAATTTTTTCAAAATGAATCGAATATTAATCCTATTTCATTTAGCCGCTTTATGCTTTTTTCTAAAGGGCTACGGACAGGAATTGCCTCAACGAAAAATGATTGTTGTTATAGATCCTGGACATGGAGGAAAAGATCCCGGTGCGATCGGTATCAATGGTATCCAAGAAAAGGATATCACCCTACTTATGGCTAAACGGCTTGTAAAATATTACCAGAAAACCGGAGATAACAAATTAGAAATTTACCTAACCCGCTACTCCGATTCTTTAATTTCATTAAAGGATAGGGCTCGGCTGGCCATAGCCTTGAAAGCTGATTTATTTTTATCCATTCATTGTAATTGGGCTAATACTACCAATGCAAACGGGGTCGAAGCCTTTGTTCCTTACCCAAGAAATGGAAGCTATGCAAATGTCCGAACATCCATCTCCCTAGCACTTGATTTGATTTTGCGTTTATCAAAAGAATATGAACTGAAAAGCCGTGGGGTAAAATTTGCAAACTTTCAGGTACTTCAGGAAGCTATTGTACAATGTCCGTCTGTGCTTTTGGAAGTCGGATTTCTCACCAATCCAAAAGATGTTAATGATTTTTTTAATCCTGCTTATATAACTACACTTATAAACATTCTAAAACAACAATCATGAAGCAACTCTATTTAAAAATATGGCATATACTGTTTCAGCTTATTACTGCTGTTATTTCAGAAATAAGAAAATTACTTATAATTAAAAAGAGAGGACAATAGCTGTTATTTTATATAAAATATTGCAAACTCCAAAGCTGAAAGAATCATGGCCAAAACCAAAAACACCTTTCCCGCATGTATATAATTACTTCTTTGCTGATTAATTTTATAGTTATAATCTTTTATTTCTATAATCTTCGTAATCATTTCTTCATTAAAAGAAAGCTTTTTGGGCATGATAGAATTACTGGTTATAAATCCATGAGTTTTTTTCTGTTCCAACTTTCTTAAATCCCCAATGTTCTCTAATTCTTGATAATCGAATCCATTAGGAAAATTATTATTTGATTTTATAAAAGAATATATACTTAAAATATAGAGATAAACAAGTATTATCATAATGCTCTGCTCTGCTCTAAAGTTTCTAATAAAGTTATGCATTTCAAGTGAATCAATATAAAATGAACTAACACCTATCATCAAAGCTAAAATTTTTACCGGCATATTTATTTCACTATCTAATTCTTTTTTTTTCTCAATTTCTCTATCGTAAAAACTTTTATAAATTGCATAACTATCCATTTTAATTTGCTTTATTAAATATATTACATCCTAAAAATAGCTGTTTTTGTTATGGATAGTCTTCGACATATCCATTTTTATCATAGAATTTATTCACATAAAATGTTTATAAGTCCACTATATCTAAAGTTCTATCCATATCAAAGGATGATTACTAGCAGCATCTGTGTCAGCTTTGATCGAATTATATACCTTCCATTGTGATCGGTTTTTTGGCCACATTCCTTTTCTGTTTAACCCGCACGCCTTTACCCTATTAAATAGTGCAGGAGAAAGTGTCAGATAATCTTCCTGTTTGATATTAATTCCCTTTGCATATGCTCCAAGACGATAATAACTTCTATCCCTGCCCTTGTCCAGTTCTACCTTGAAATCGGGATGTTTTGAAATATCTCTGGCGTCAGTTTGCCTAAAAATTGGAGCTAAAATAGTTGCATAAGACGGCACATAAAAAGTACCGACTATAGCAATATACTTCTTACCCTTTTCTTGTAATGCTTTATAAACATTAGCAATACATGCTACTTGCTGCTTTCTCCTTTTTTCTTCCCAGTTTTTATCTCCTTTTGGAAATTGCAACTGTGCCATAAGTACGTAAAGCTCCTCCCCTGTAGGAAGTCGGATTTGGTATTGTTGAAAATCTTGATCAAACATCACGAGACCATCAGTTTTATAATTATAGCTCCTAACCGCTTCGATGGAATAATACTTTTTTGATAGGACACCCATCTCCCTACCACGATAGTCATTGCCTGCCAATAACGAGCAATGATGGTATATGTGCTTTTCAGTACCTGAAAGGTATTGATCATTAAATTCCATAAGAGCAGTTCGGTCTTCTAACTCCTGAAGCAACAGGATATCCGGATTACAATCGGTAATTACCCTAGCTTTATTGGTTATGGAGGTTTTTGAAACGGGACGAGTTCCCATTTTTATCCACCCATTCCAATCAGTTAAAGTATTAGCCTTGTAGTCTAAAGTATTTCCTCGCTTACGAATATACAATGTTCCCTTGCGTTTACGTAGAATCACATAGGGTTCACTGGCCACTTTTTGGAACCCTATTAAAAATGATAATTCCCGTAGCCGATCATAATCAGTATCCATGTGATTGTCTTTCCTTAAAAGGGCTTCAAACTCTTCCATCCATAATTTTAATGAACGATTTAAAGAATCTACTATCAAAGAGGTATCTCGCTGATAAAGGTTTTCTATATTGAAGAAAGCTATTTTCATCATATTTTATTTAGTTGATTAATTTTTACTTGGGCATAGCCTGCCTCCTTTTATCTTTAGTTTTTGCAGAAAAAGCTACCAGATTAAACATCTCACGCATACGACTACGAACCCGATTCCCATAGCGATCCTCCAGTTCGTCAGCATTTAAATTGGTAGTTATATGGGTTTTGATTTTGTTACTTTTGAACAGTTCATAGCGACTGAGTAAGATCTCTCCCATTACATTGCAATCCTTCCCGAAATGTCTGCCAGTAGGTTCCACCCCTAAATCATCGAAACTGTAATATCCACTATTACCATAACTTTCAATGGTCGTATATCCCAGATGGTTAAATCCGAATACAATATTCCTACAGGGGATGATCTCATAAGGGCGCTGGTATGGCACAATACATCGCAATAGTTTCATCAAGCTGGTTTTTCCGCAGCCCACAGGACCAGAAAGTAGTAAGCCCTTGTCAGGATCGAGTCCGTATTTACTGCAATAGACCTGCTCACCAACCATATAATTGCAAAGCTTAAAGAGCATCTCTCGGTCTTCACTATACAACCGAAAATCTTTACCAAAAAGCAGTTTTCCCTTGGCCTCTAAATAGATCCATATCTTGGGAAAACTATAAACCATCTCCTGCCCATTCCAATCCCCAAGAGAGAATTCCACACTGCCTTCAACTATTTTAGAGGGGTTGCGCATAGTCTTTACTCTTTTTAGTTTTTAAATAATCCGGATGGTTCTCCTGTTGATTCTTTTTTATTTCATCGGCTTTTAACATCCATTTCTCCGCCGCAGCCTTCCAATTGACAATAGTTGTTCCGTTACCAGTTTTCCATCCTGTAGATCGGTAATGATTAAAAAACTTTTGTCCTTCGCCCAAAGCCCCGTGATGCTTTTCAAAGTATGATAGGATCTCTTGTTCAAATGTGGGACTGGCAATTTTCTCTTGGGTGTTTGATTGTTTCTTTGTTTTATTATAGATGCCATCTATGGGATGCTCCTGTCCCATTATAGAACTCCCCAATCCTATAGGATGACTAGCTCTGGGAGTGTGTTGTCCCAGCTGTGGGACACTGCCGCTTGAAAAGTCCCATAAAGATACCTGGCTTCCTAGGTGTGAGTTTTTGGAAGGTACATATCGCAGGTAGTTCCAACTGTGAAGGTCTCTGATACAACGATGATATGTGGATTTGGAACCAATAGCCGATAACTTCATGACCTCCCCGCGACGAATATGAAAAGAGGGCGCAAAATGTCTTAAGTTCCAATAGTGGAACAAAGCCATATACAAACTTATGTGACTGGTATGCAAACGTTCATCCCTATAAAACTTTTCAAAAACTGTATTTAGATGCTGTATATAATTCATAACTGAACATCAATACGGTTAGCATCCATCAGTTTTTGTATATCCTCCATGTCGTAATAGAGCATTCCTCTTATTTTACTATAAGGTAAGGTTCCGGTAACCCTAAGAGATTGAAGTGTTCCGGGACTGATTTGTAAAAGCTCCAATACCTCTGTCGAGCGAAGCCATTTTTTGGATTCGTGGGTTCCAGATTTTAATAATTGACGGATTTCCTCTAATAATTCTTCCTTGAAATCCCTAAGGTCATCTGTTGTAATAATATTTGCTGGCATAATGAATTGTTTTAAAAAAGAAGCCACCCTATTGCTGTCACCTAACCTGATGGCTCCTTTGTAAATTTGACTTTCGGGTACAAAATTCTAACGCATGTCTGGATTTTTTTCACAAGGCGTACCCAACTTGGGTGTTTTTTTTCAAATATTTTTTTGATATAAAATGCTGGGATTTGACGTTTTCACTTTTCTTTAAGACTCCAATTAACATTAAATTATAGGAGCTATCCTTCTAGTTGTCATTTTACCCAAGTTGGGTGTTTTTAGGCATCCATATCAGTCATATGCTCCAGTAGTGAATCTTTAAGTTTATCAATAAACTTCGTTCTTCGAATTTTTCTGGATCGGATTTCAAGATAAGTTCTGTAATAATCCCCCAAGTCCATGTCTAGAATGGTTTCAAAAGTGAGGGCTATCTGTTTGATGTCAGCCGTACCACTATTAATAACATTACTGTTATGTAACGCATAGATCAACTCAATGAGATCAACCTTATTCCCGGTCCAAAATAGTTTGGGAATGGGCTGTTTTATACGAAATTTAGAAGGCATATCTCTGTTGTTGTCCAGTTTTTCAATTTCTCTTTTAAGATGCGCAATGAGCATGTCATAAGCGATAATTGTGGCTACGGAACTATCATGAGAAGTAGAAAACTGCTCATCAGTAATAAAATGAAAGGTATCGGGGTGTAAACGAATATCAGCTTTTCCTCTTAAGAAATATTGATCATCAAATATCGTAGCCCCGCGACGGTAGTAATGATAAAACTCCAGATTGTCATTAAAGTAATCTTGAAGTTTGTCAATATGCTCTACAAAATATTGCTTTTGAGCTTCCTTACTACTCCTAGGTCGTTTACTCTCAATGGTGAATAGTTTCACATAGTAAATAAGTTTGCTAAAGATCTGTGGTTTAATAGATTTAAAAAAAATCTTTTCACTGCCCTTGCTTATAAAGCCTTTAATGATGACTTGTTCTCTTAATTTTTCAATGACCCTTTGGGTAAGCTTAATCCCTTTTTCTACTTTGATAAGGATATCTTCTTCTTCCATTTCCAAGCTCTCAATAGCTTGATCTAATTCTTCCAAGTGCACTTCATATACATTCATAGCCGGATGTATTTTTCAATTTCTGATGATAAAGCAAATTAGAAGGGTTTTGTCATTTAATAGTAAACTCTATGAATACTTTTTTTATACATCAAGTCTACCTGAGAGCATTAAGAGGTTGTTACTTTTAAATGCAGAATTCCAGCTTTTGAAAAATTATCTCATCATAGAATCTGATAAGAAAAATAGTCGTGTCATTGAAAGGGTCTTACTTTCAATTGATAAAAACTCATCAGTAGTGCATAAATGTCATGTGACTATGGCTATGGAATATCTGATTACCAATCAACCCGCTTTGGTATTTATAAATGTTGATAATATAATAGAACAGCCATTTAATTTTACACTTCAATGTCACTTGCTCGACATCACACCCCCACAATTTATTGCGCTTTCTACTTCAACACAACAAGCATATAAAGCCATCAAACACAATTTCTTTGATTACCTACTTCTGCCACTTTGTGATACAGATTTGTATAAATGTATCTCCCGATACCAAAAACAATTCGGAAATCATCAAGAATATATTTGCCTAAAATCTTATAAAGATTACCAATACCTCAATACGCATGATATCCTTTTTTTAAAAGCTGATAACAATACCACAGATTTTCATATGAGTAATGGTAAAACCATCAGTGCTTTTAAAACACTCAAAACTTATGAAACCAAATTGCCCAGCCACTTTATGCGTATCCATAAAAGCTATATTGTCAATACCCTGAAAATTTCCAGAATTGATTACGGGAAAACCATTTGCATGTTACAAAATCTTGATCTTCCCATTCCTTTTAGTAAGAAATTTTACCATCAGATTAAAAAAGTACACACGACCCTTTGTAATGCTTCCATGGGGTGTTAAAAATCATCCATCCTCGTAAAAATCAGCTATTCACTCACAGAACTGTATTCCTCACTAAAGGCTGCCAAAATAGTAGTGTATTTACGCTTTCACCTTTTAAATTCACCCTATAAAGCTGCTTTATAGCATTGCGAATGTTTTTCATTTCAATGCTCTCAATTGTGCACAATCAGAGAATCATTAGCCCGATCGCACGGGCTTATAAACCTATTGTGTAACCAAAAATTAAATCCTTATGAAAACTCTTATAAAAAGCATCTTACTCATTGTATTTTTAAACTGTTTCACAGCCTGTACACCACCCAATGATCAGACGGAAAACGATCTACTCCTAGAGACCCATGCTACAGGGGATGACTCCAGTGCGCGTCCCGATAATGATCGGGATTAGATCTTATTAAAATCACTAACATTCACAAAAAAGAAGTCTTTACCTCCCCAATAAAGACTTTTTTTATTACTTTTAACCTTCCCCCAGTTGATGTACCGTGAAGTTCCGGGGTATAACATATTACCATTCTTCACTCCTTTTTTGCATTATTTTGGTTTTACTGAACACCCGTTGTCAAAGATTTTTTGACCGGGATAAACCAGAACCTCAGAAGAAAGGAGATAGTATAGCTATGCTTATTTCAAAGGCTAAAAAAAATACGGTTTCCAATTTATTAAAAACTGAATACCTTCAAAAGGCCTATGCACTTAATCATACAACATTAGAGGATACAGTAAGGTTGAGATATTTTTATGAGATCGCATCTTTGGCTACAAACGTCCAAGATTCCAGTTTGTTTTTAAAAGCCAATTACAATGCCATGCAAATAGCTACATCAGTGAAGGACACCTTTAAAATGGGAGATATTCATTGGAATTATGGAGCCTATTATTTAAATAAAATTGCATATGACAGCGCCTACTACCATTATCGGAATGCATTGGATGATTTTGAAAAAGTTCATCACACTTATTATGCAGCCAAAATACGGTATAATATGGCTTTTATTCAAGGACGTCTAAAGGATTATACCGGAGCTGAAGTATTGCTCTTTAGGGCTATTAACACATTTCAGAAATTAAAAAAACACCGTCAACTATATGAATGCTATAATTTACTGGGGATCATCTATGAAGAATTGCAAGAATATGATAAAGCTATTTCCTATCATCAAAAGGCATTGGAGTATCTGGAATACGTCCAAAATAAGTCCTTGTTTCTTCAGGATAGTCAGAACAACATCGGGCTTATATATCAAAAGAAAGGAGATCAAGAAAAAGCCATTTCCGATTTTGATAAAGCCCTTGAAATGCCTGATTTAAAAAATAAAGATCCCTACTTATATGCCCGACTACTTGACAACCGTGCTCATAGCCAATTACTCAGGGACATTACTGCTACAGTACTTCCGGAATTTATAAAGGCTCTCTATATTAGGGATAGCCTAAACAATATACCAGGAGTTATTATGAGTAACATCCGGTTGGCTCATTATTTTACTAATAAAGATACCACAAAAGCCCTTGAACATGCCAATAATGCATATCGGAAGGCCAAACAAATTAAAAATAACCGGGATATCCTGCAGGCACTAGAGCTTCTGGCCGATCTCGATACAGAAAACAAATCGAATTATCTTGATCAGTATATAGCGCTGAATAAAAAGGTACAATCTCAAGAGCGAAAAACACGAAATAAATTTACGCGGATTCAATATGAGACCAATCAATATATTAAACGGAATAAAGAATTAACTTCCAGACAGGTATGGATTATTATTGTTGCACTTTTATTAATACTCTTGATTTCCCTCACCTATTGGATATTCCGCCAAAAAGCATATAACAGGGTATTGCAATTGGAAACTAAAGAACAAAAAGCAAGTGAACACATCTACCTGCTTTCTTTAAAACTACAGGAGAGATTGCAACAGGGGCGTAATCAGGAACGAGTTCGTATTTCAGAGGAATTACATGATGGTATTCTGGGAAGGTTATTTGCCCTTCGCATGAGTTGGGGATATCTCAAGTTCGAAGGAGCCAATAAAACCCTGAACAGGCACCAGATTTATCTCAATGAGTTACAACAAATTGAAAAGGATATCAGGGAGATCTCTCATGAACTTAAAAACAAAACTATTGAACTTCCGATTGATTTTATACAAATTGTAAAAGCCCTTATTGCAAAAAGGAGCAAGGTGGGAAAATTTGATTATGTGCTAAACAATGATGAGCAAATTCCATGGGAACATATCGATAACTTTATAAAAATAAACTTATACCGTATTATCGAAGAAGGACTTCTAAACTGCATTAAACATGCTCAGGCTTCCATGTTTAAAATAGAGTTTACATGGAATAATAACAGACTTGTACTCTTTATAAAAGATAACGGAGTGGGGTTTAAAAAAAGAAAGATTAAAAAAGGAATTGGGTTTAAAAATATGGCTTCCAGGGTTAAAAAGATGAATGGCATCTTTGATCTCTATAGTGACCCCAAAAAAGGAACCATTATCCGAATCAGTATTCCCACAACAATTGATAAAAAATGAATACTTCTAAATTTCAAATACTATTAGTAGATGACCATCCGCTGATTACCGATGCTTATGAGCATGCTTTTATAAATCTGGGACAGGAGAAAGAAATGAAATTTCAAATTAGTGTTGCTCATGACTTTCCCTCGGCATTACATGCCTTAGACCAAAGGGTATACGATATAGTCTTTGTGGATGTACAACTGGAACCTTCAGAACAAGATGACTTACTATCCGGAGAAGATCTTGGAGTTCGTATTAGAGAAAGGTTTGACAATACTAAAATAGTTATGTCCACTACCTTTAATGATCATTATCGTATCCAAAGTATTATTGAACAAGTAAGTCCTGATGGGTTTCTGATTAAAAATGATTTGACTCCACCTGAATTACAATTAGCTATATGGAAGGTATTAAAAGAACCACCCTATTACAGCAAGACAGTAGTGGAATCCATGCGGCAATTTATCAGTAATGATTTTGTATTGGATAGAATCGACAGGCAGCTGTTGTACTACCTCGCTCAGGGAGCCAACCAATATGAAATTGCCGATCTCCTCTCTTTATCCAGAGCCGCCATTGTCAAAAGAAAAAAACATTTAAAAGAAGTCTTTGATGTAGAAAATCGGGAAGACCGTATCCTACTTGAAAAAGCACGAAAAAAAGGGTTTATTTAAAATAAGACTCCAGTAAAAAAAATATGTCAAATTGTAGTATCCATTATGAATACTTTTTTTATCCATAATGGATAACGATAGCTTTAAAAGCTTTTATAAATTTACCATTGATTCACTCATCCGGCGCTATTTAATCTTATTGTCTGCTTATGAAAGTGCGCCGATATCATATTTATAGTACAGAGATCATTTGTTTCCTGTTCGTCCTTTTATTTTCCTATGCTGCTATCAGTAAACTTATGGACTTTGAATTATTCAGAGCCCAACTGGGTAAATCTCCCTTGTTAACGTCAATAGCCGGATGGGTGGCTTGGGGGATCCCTTTATTAGAACTGATCATAGCCTTGGCTCTGATTACTCCCAAGTTTAGATTGTTAGCATGCTATGGCTGTTTAAGCCTGATGAGCCTCTTTACCATGTATATTGTGATAATTCTGAATTTTACAGATGATATCCCATGTGCGTGTGGAGGGATTCTAGAAACGATGGGATGGCAGGAACATCTGATCTTTAATAGCATTTTTATCATCCTGGCCACTATCGGAATACTCCTCCACCCCAATTCCTTCAATCAAAATAACCTGACTAAAAATACTGTATCGCGATAAGAAAGGGGAAGCCGAAAACCTTAAAGAGTAGGTATCATTAAAATACAACCATTATGAATTTTAAAAATGTAAAAATCGGAATTGTAGTCTTTGCAATTGCCATAGGTACGGCATTCGCAACAAATACTCATGAAAAAACAAGTGAGCCGACAGCAATAGATAACCTGGCACAAATGGGCTACTATAAAATCCCGACAAATCCACAGGAATGTCAGGAATTTAGAGAAGTACCATGTAGTCCCGTTCAAACAGAAGAATTGTGTGAATATGTAGTTGAAGGGTTAGGGCTACAACAGATCTATGATGAGAATTGTTCGCCTTTATTCAAAGAACAACAATAATCTTAAAATTCAGTTGGGGTAGGTTTACTATCCCAACTTTTTCACATGCTTAAGAGCAAAATCTCCTATATCATCCTTTCCATAAGCCTAGGCGCTTTCATTCCGATCCTTCTCTGGATTCAAATAAAAAATACTAGCGTCAAAAGCTATGATTTCAAACGGGAATTTGAAACAACAACCCTTATTCCTATTGATACCATTTCCCTCCCTTACTCCGAATATTATTTGGCAGGCTATTCCAAAACATCACTTTTTCTGGGACACCGACGCGCTGTTGGACATCTGTTAAAAGTTCAGCTAAATACCCGAAAGACATTCTCTATCTCCCTAAACAATCGTATTCCCTACAATGATAAAGTGCGCTTTAATCCCAAAGCATTAAAAAGTACTTTTTATGATAATCGGATATTTCTCAGTGATGGGTTTCATAAAACCCTGTTGTATACCTATCTGGATTCCATTAATACCCCTTTAAACGAAATTCCCGTTGCCCTTACATTTACAAAATACACCCCCATCAGTGCAGATACTTTCATCTTTGAGGTCTTTGATGATTCCCTTAACCAAAATGTTCTTATGAAATACTCCTCCAATGGTCAAGGTGCTTATCCTGTAAAGTACATCCCTAAAAAACAAATAGACGGTATCTTTTGTACCAATGGAATTCTCCTATACAATAAGACCTACCAAAAACTGATACATATATTTCTTTATCGCAATCAAGTTGTCTTGCGAGATACCACCCTAAACCCTTTCATCACTACAAAAACCATAGATCCCATTGAAAAAACCGATATGGTAGTATCCTTTCTTAACGACGGAAAAAAACATGTACTGAAAAACCAACCTACTAAAGTAAATAAACATGCGACAACCAGCGGAGCCTACTACTACATACACTCAGCAGTTAAATCCATATCCGAATCAAATGCTATCTTCAGTTCTCATAGCGTTATTGATCAGTACAACATCACCAATGGTACATACATAAAAAGCTTTTATATTCCGCATTATAACAATGAGGCATTTCGGTATTTTCAGGTGATCGGTGATTCCATCTACACCCTCTATGATAAAAAACTACTGATATATAAAATAAAAGCCTCCGCAAAACCATACCATAAACATGCGGAGACTCTTAAAAATTAATCCTAAATCAATACTGCAATCATTTATTTTTCAGGCCATATTTGCTGCAACGAACCCGGCTGCCTTAAAAAGCCATTTTTCATAACCCCGTCAATAGATAAACTGTTCTCAATATCCAATAGTGGATTCTTGTTTAAAATCACCAAATCAGCTAATTTCCCCTGTGCTAAAGAACCTAATTCCATAGATAGTCCCATAGCCGTAGCAGCTGCAATAGTTGAAGATGCCAAGGCTTCATATGGGCGCATACCTCCACGAGCTAACAACCACATTTCCCAGTGCAACTCGATTCCGGGATAACCGGTATGGGAACCCGCCGTGATAGGCACTCCCTTTTTGAATAAACCGACATCCCGTATGGCGTAATCATACCCCCTAGAACCTTGCGGAAAAACAGTATCAAAATCTGCTTTTTCTCCTTGCCGCGAATCAGTTAGCAATCGGTCTCCAAAGCGATTTTTTATCGTCTCTGGATAATATGTCCGATCTTTATAATTAAATAACAACCTTTTAAAAGCGCCTGATTCTGTAATGAGTGTGGGAGTGATGCAGATCTTTGAAGCCTGTATCAATTTTGATAGATCACCATGAATCGTTCCCAGAGAAAAACTGTGTTCCATCCCATTAAAGCCATCAAAAAAGATAGACTGGTTGCTTAAAGAACTATTATCCCGACTGTTATGCGCCGTAATCCGAAGACCTGCCTCCCGGGCAGCCCGCACCATCCACTGCCGCTCACCCCTGGGGTAATCATCATGCACCTTAAATAAAATACCACCCATTTCCCGATAGGTATTGGCTTGAGCCAAAGCATCCTTATAAGAATCAAACCGCACCTCAAAAGAAGACATGGCAATGGCTCCGTATATTCTTGGAGCCAACATCAAACCAGTCTCCGAGAGTTCATGGTACCCATAATAATTATAAAAAAAAGCAGGGTTGCGACTCGTGGTAACACCAAAATTTAAATCTTCCCGATACGCCCACCAATCTCTAGTTACCACCCCTTGCGGTAAGAACTCATGGGCATGCATATCAATCATCCCAGGAATGATATATTTTCCGCTCACATCGATTACCGTTGCCTCTTTCGGAATCCTAACATTATCCACAGGACCAATATCTACAATACGGTTATTTTTAATCAGGACGGTTCCCCTACCTATAACAGAATCTTTATCCATAGTAATCAGTGTTCCCCCTGTTAAAGCCAGTATTCCTGCGGGTATTTTTTTGGGTACAGTAAAATCAATAGCTGTCAGGGTATCTAAATATTTCTTAGCCACTCGAATTGGAATCTTATTATTGGAAGGATTCTTAACAGCTTCTTTAAAAGCCATAGATATATCTGCCTGTATTATCCTATTCCCAGAAACCCAATGCAATTGTTGACTGTCTGAACTCCATTGCAAGTCCACACCCCCGACTTGAACTGATAATTTTAAAATGGGAACATCCTTTATATCATGCGCTAAGGTTATAGGAAAAGTCCATCCTGGAAGTAGCGGTGCCGTATAAATATTATTTAAAAGATGATAGGCTACATACCGACCATCCGGAGAGACCACCACCTGTTCGGTATCTGCATGGGTAATAGCCAAATCCTTCCGATCCCAAGTAAGACAATCAATAGCTTCCAGTACCCGTTTGCCCTTATCCTCCCTTAAATACATTAAATACCGGCCATCAGCACTAAAGGAGATTGAATTGTTCAGCCGAATAGCATCAGAGATTAAATGATCAGTGCCCGCTTTGAGATCCCATATATACAAGCTTCCTTTTGAAAAAGCTATAGGGCGATCAGATATTTTTTGATTGGTCTTAAATGCAGCAATACGATTTCCGTCAATAGACCATTTGGGATGTGCATAGTAGCCTGAATCTTTAGTTATTTTTTTTACCTGCTCCCCCTTTAAGTCCGATATAAATAAATCTCCTTCCCGATTTTTCGGATCAAAACTGACATAAGCTAATTTCTTTCCGTCCGGAGATAAATCCGGATGATAAACCCCTATATCCCAATCAATGATCGGACTGACCTTCTTACTTGTTAAATCCATCCGGTAAATTTTTGATAAGGCAGAGAAAATCACTGTCTTTTGATCCGGCAGTATCGAAACATCCCTGATATACCGAACCTTTAGAGAGTCCTCAATCGTATATTGAAATGGAATGGGCAATCTATGTTGTACCGCTACATTGGCATGAAACGGAATAATCACATCCGTTCCGGTTTGAATATTTATACGATGGATTTTTCCCCCGTAACTGATCAAAATACTTTTAGAATCCGGAGTAAATACAAAACGAGGCCAATAAGAATTCCATCGATCCATATTTGACAATAGCTTTCGGTGGATTCCGGTTTTAAGATTTACAAGCTCCAGATTAATGGCGCCTCCTTTCTTGTCCGAAAATTCATATTTATTCACATAGGCCAGCCACCTTCCATTCGGGGAAAGCACCGGTCGGTTATACCAACTTGACTTTGGAGACAATTGTTGGGTATGCTTGCCATACGATGAAAAACATTGGATTCCGTTGGTATTAGAACAAAGGGTATCTTTTCCCTTAAAAGACAACTCCCCTCGAAGGCCGATATCTAGATCAGCACTCCCCCTTTGGAGGTAGTATATTTTTCGATTAGCCAGAAGTGCCCCTCCATCGGGATGCCACTCCAAACCGGTTCTAAAACCTATAATCTTTTCATCGGTAAGTTTATGTTTGTTATTTCCATCGCTATCCATCAACCATATATTGGTGACTCCCCCTGCATCACTTAGATAGGCAATCTTAGTGCCATCATGAGAAAAAACCGCACCGCTGTTCCAGGCCATGCCCTCTGTCAGTTGCACCGCTTCCCCACCTCCCACAGGAATGGTAAAGACCTGTCCGAGCAAATCAAATAAAATGGTTTGCCCATCCGGTGCTATATCCAAATTCATATCAGTACCTTCCTCTGTAGCTATGGTACTTTGTATAATTTCTGAATCAGACTGACTTGTCTCTAAGTCTATAGCAGATCCACATGAGATTATCATACCAAAAGAAAGTCCCCATAGTAGCACCCTAACCCAGACTGTGGCGTTGTAATATATGCTATGATGAGTACCCATCGTTCTGAGTCAGGTTAGGATTGGTAGTGATTTCCTGAAGTGGTATAGGGTACAAAGCATCCATGGGCTCCCACACTTTATCATAACTCTCCAATACTTCCTTACTACCACCAGAGCGTTTTAAATCCAGCCATCGGTGTCCCCATTCATTAAACAGTTCCAACCTGCGCTCCCGATACACTGCCTCCATCAACGATTCTTTATCGGTGAGCGGTAGTAAAGAAGCTGCTGCCCGACTTCTGACTTGGTTCAAGTCTTCCAATCCTAAGGCTAATTTCCCTTGCTGGATTCTGGCTTCCGATCTTATAAGATACTGCTCCGCCAAACGTAAGACCATGGAGTATTCTGAAAGTACCTCTGCATTTTTAACCTTATACTTATAACTAAAAGTATAAATACCGGAATCATCCGTATAATGACCGATCCAATGTTCACGCCTTAGATCAGTAGCTTCAAAAGCTGCCTCCAGTTCCTTGTTCATAGCCACAAAACTTGGTTTAGAAGTCAAAATCAATAGATTTCCTTCATTGGTGTTTTTTCCTCCAACCACCGGCATAAGCTGCCAAAGGGTTTCTCTGCTGTTCTTTAAAAAGACATCTTCCACAGAAGGTAAGCTGTATAAGTTCGCTTGTGAAATCACTTCCCCGGCCATGGTCTCTGCTTCGGCCCACTGGCCACCGTAGAGATATACTCTGGCTAATAACCCCATAGCCGCAAAGCGGTTGGGGCGTACACGTTCACTGTTATAACGCTCATAAGTCTCAGGTAAAAACTCCACTGCTTTTTTTAAATCCTCCACCATAAACCCATAGATATTCGATGCCCCAGAGCGTCCTAACAATTGATTGGTTGGGTAATCCGTAGTAGTAACCATCGGGACATCACCAAAGAGATTTGTCAAATAAAAATAGCAAAATGCCCGCACAAAATAGGCCTCTCCTTCTAATGGCTCACGTTCTTCAATATTTATATCTGGATTATCCCGTAAGCCTTCAAGTATCGCATTGCTTTTATAAATACTAGCATAGATATTATCCCATAAGCCAGATCTGACAAATGAATTGTCAGCCGTCAGTGCTAAATTGTAAAACTCTCCATAGGTGCTCTGCTGCGTGTACAGTTCAAATTCATCTGCCGATAATCCGCACAAAAAGCCTACACTTTGAGTAGCTCCACTAGCAAAGCCTATTGTAGACATCATACTACTATACATCCCTACTACAGCTGCATCCGCAGTCTCTGCTCCTTTAAAAACAGAAGTTCCCGAGATCAAATAGTCAGGATCTTCTAATTCAATCGAATCACAAGCTCCAAACCATATGCACATAGACAAAGTTATTATATAAATGTGTCTTGGAGATTTAAAAAATTGGGCATCAAAGGTCCTTAGCCCCTTAAAAAAATGATATATTTTATAGTATACAAACATGATTTTTTTAATTTAAAATGTTAATTGCACCCCTAACATATACTGTCGAAGGGTTGGTAATGAAGTACTCGAGGAAAATTCAGGGTTTAAACCGCTATACCCTGTAATGGTAAAGAGGTTTTGTCCCAATACATATAACCGCATATCCATTCCCGGGAGTGTATTCTTAGGAAGTGTATATGAAAGGGAGATATTTCGAAGCCTTATAAAAGAGGTATCTTCACGGGTGTAATTGCTTGTAAGTGCATCATAATAAGCGAAATAAGCATCTCCATAAGTGGAAGTGAGTTTTTGAACATCCGTTACATCTCCGGGTGATTGCCAGCGTTCCAATACTGCTACAGGTTGATTCGATATAAATCCCGGCGTAGAAAAAGCTAGCATTGAATTATACTGACGCTGTTTTACAAATTGAAAAAAGAAAGACAAATCCCATAGTTTGTATTCAAAACTATTGTCCAGTCCCCCAAAAAAATCAATTCCTATATCCCCCGTACTTATCAAATCATCTGAAGTGGTTATACGACCATCATCATTTTGGTCTTTGACCTCATAGACTCCCGTATCGGGATTCACTCCGTAAAATTCATAGTTCTTTGTATCCAACAAGGAATGGCCAATAGTATAACTTCGGGCATAAGGCGATTGATCCAAATTAGGGTACTCTAGTAAATTATTTCTTAAAACTGATATATTAAAGTTGGTGTGCCAGTTAAAGTTTGCACCTCTTATATTATCGGTTTGAAGCTGAAATTCCCAGCCTGTGTTTTCAATGGTCGCAGGTAAATTTGCCTGTACCGAATTAAATCCAGTGATTCCCGGCAAAGGCAATCCCACCAGTTGATTTCCGGTGCGATTTCTAAAATAATTGGTGGTTAAAAAAATACGATCATTGAAAAAGCCCAGCTCTATAGCAAATTCCAGCTTGCGGTTGGTTTCCCATCCAAAATCAGCGTTTTTAGCTCGTATGGGAGTCAATCCACTGACTCCCTGATAGGGATAAATAGAAGTTTGCCACAAATCCATAAACTGATAATCCCCAATCTGATCACTTCCGTTAGTACCATAACTACCCCGTAACTTTCCAAAACTTAAAAATGGTAATCCCTTGTTAATAAAATCCTCATTGGAAAATAACCATGCCAAACCAACAGCTCCAAAATTGGCAAAAGCTTTACCCGGACCGAAGCGACTAGAACCATCCCTTCTTCCCGTAAGATTTATTATATAACGCTGGTTATAATTGTAATTCAGTCGGATAAAACCAGCCTTATACTCATATATATTTTCCTGTGACCTGCGTACCTGAACCTCCGAAGCCCCTTGAAGGTTCTCTAACATTAAATCACTGGTATAGCCCGTACCGCGAACCACCAGAGTCCTATCAACCGACTTCTGAAAGGTGCCACCGACCATGGCCTGTAACCGGTGCTCACCCCAAGACTTTTCATAAGCCAGCTGAGGTTCCAATATCCAGGTACTGCGGCCTCCGGTATTGACCGTTGAAGTTCGACGATTTCCTAAAGTATTAGGATTATAAGAAGATTGCGGGGTGGTTTGTACCTCATAGATATTCATGGTATTGTACCCAGCATTGAGTATTCCCTTAAGACCTTTAATAAATTCATAACTCAGATGCGCATTCGCATTGAAGGTCTCTATTTTAGAGGTATAGGTCTGGTAAAAATCAGCCATGGGATTATCCCAAGTGTTATCAGCCCAATTCAGTTCTCCGTTATCATTATATAAACTTGGTGCGTTCGGAGG
>NZ_JAETXX010000018.1 GCF_021764745.1 Joostella atrarenae
TTTACAAGATCGCCAGCCAATACTTCTGGAAAACCTGGGATATCGTAAATAGGTTTTTTAGGATAGATCTCTGAACACTGTCCTCCTGGCTGTGGCAAAGCATCAATTAAATGACACTTCAGCTTTAATAAACCTGCTTCAAAAACCGTAAATAATCCCGTTGGTCCTGCTCCTATTATTAGTATATCTGTTTTAACCATATAAAAATTCTAATGCTTAACAAGTAAAACTTATTAAGACTTATTATAAATAATGCAAATGTATTTTATAAGAAGCTAATCAAACCTACGTGATACGGAACTATATGTACGCAAAACGGAGGAAAACCGAGAAGCTATAAATAAAAGTGCTACTGAAGTTTATTCAATTTAAACAATACTGATTTATCTTTTTCTAATTCAGATTGGTAACACATAGACAATTCAAAAACCATAAAATCCTCCACTTTAAACAAAGAAAGGTTTATAGCGTCCAACAAAGACAGAACATCCTCATAGCTTTGTATTGAAAACACCAAGATCATCCTACCGCCATTACAAACTTTATAAAACACTTCGTTTATATAATCTGTTAACTGACTCCTATCTATCCTTGGATTAATGCTCAATATTCTATGAAAGAACTGATTGACGTATGGAATGTCATTATTCTCGAAGCAACTAAAAATAGCCTTCCTTTTAGATATGTATTCCTTATAAACAACAGCAGCTTTATTTACAAAATTAATGGAGGAATCTAGTGCAAAATAGCTAACACTAGCATCTTCTAAAATAAAAGATGTTAAAGGATTGATTCCAAAATAAAGATCCAAGACTCTTACTTTAGGTCTTAATTCTAATGACTTAACTATTAATTCAATGAATTTATCATAAGTGATATTATTCAATTGCATTCCTACTGAGCTAGAAACATTTACATAAAATTCATCCACACTATCACGCCGGTTTTCTAATTTATTCATCCCCCAAACCATTATTAATTAATAAAAAAATCCATTATGCTTATTTAGATTAAGTTTAAATAAGTACTTTTGAATTTCAAAAATAACTATTTGAATCTAGCTTAAACCTACGCTATAGGGAATAAAACCTACGTGATAAGAAATAATGGAGAAACTTAAAATTAACAAGAACACCAACAAGGCTACAGAGTTTAATTTCGGGAAAACAACAATAAAAGTAGATAACTATAGCACCATTGAAGCAAACACTGTCTTTGATGAAGAGGATATTAAGGGATGGTACAAAGAGGCTATTTATAATGAATTCAAAATAGGGTATGGAGAACTATCTACTAATAAAAATGCATCCCTTACTTGCAATTATTATGATAAAATAATTGAGATGATATTCTCTGTTGATGGTAGCGCATCAATGAAGTACAATGGATCTACACAAGTTCATGACTTTCAAAAAAACACTCATACCGTTCTTCACTGTAAAAATAACTACACAGAGATCACATTTAAAGATACCTATTCTACATTTGTTCTGATTCAATTAAATGCATCTTTTTTTGAAGACTTAATTCCTTCTGAATCGACATTCAATGACTTTAAATCTATCATTAGTGAAAGTCTAACTGGATGCATTAAAAACGTAAATAATACAATAAGTCCTAAAATGAAGCTTATCATTGAAGAACTAAAAACCTCTTCTCTAGAAGGCCCTTATCGTAAGCTATTTATACACTCTAAAGTGCTTGAGTTATTGCTCTTGCAATTAGATCAATATAAAACTTCAGAAGCAAGCTCCACACTTTCTGAAAATGAGATTGTAAAAATTAATAATGCAAAGGAATACTTGTTAAAAAACTATAAGAAACCAATAACCATACAGAAACTAGCAAAGGCTGTTGGAACTAATGAATTCACTTTAAAAAAGGGGTTTAAAGTAATATTTGGAGAAACTGTATTTAGCTGTATCAGTAATTTAAGGATGAATAAAGCCAAGCAATTACTGTTAAATAATAATTTATCAATTAGCCAAGTATCAGAAATCATAGGGTACAAAAACCCACAACATTTCTCTACAGCTTTTAAGAAAAAGTTTGGATATGTTCCTAGCAAGCTTAAAAAATAAGCTGCTAATTTATACCATGATAAGCTGCTAATGTCATCCCTAGAACTAAAACACAGGAAAAGAAAATACCAATTGTGTTAGCTAAGAAGGCTGTTTTATATGGCATTCTAAATAAATAAGCAGCAATTGAGCCTGCATATACTCCAGAGCCAGGTATTGGAAGCATTACAAAGATTAGAATCCCATAAAAGCCGTATTTAGAAATACCACTTCCTGCACCAGTTTTAACTCTTCGTGCCACTTTAATAGCACTTCTTTTATAAAAGTTCCAACGCAACAAATGCTTGTTTAAATAATCAAGAAAGAAAGTCATAATTGGAAATACGAGAACATTGGCTAAAAAGCAACAAATAAAGGTCACATACATGTTGGCATCTTTAAAGATAGCATAAGGTATACCAACTTTGGCTTCACCAAAGGGCGATATACTCCACAACATAGCAATTATTATATCTGTAATCACTCTTCTTTTTTATTTAAATTTTACAGCCTTCAAATAAACAATTTATTTCTTTTATTTTGAACGTATAAATGTAAAGAAACTTACAATCATTCTTTAGAAAAGCACACCAATTAAATCTTCAATTTAGTCTTAAAAGCAAAAAGCTCCACTAAGTTAATAGTGAAGCTTCTTGTGAGCCCGATAGGATTCGAACCTATGACCGCCTCCTTAGAAGGGAGGTGCTCTATCCAGCTGAGCTACGAGCCCGTAACTCTATAATTGTCGGGGTGGCAGGATTCGAACCTGCGACCTCCGCGTCCCAAACGCGGCGCGATAACCGGGCTACGCTACACCCCGATTGGTTATCTATAACTTCGACAAATATATGTCAAAATTATTATAAAAAAAAGCGGAGAGACAGGGATTCGAACCCTGGCAACACTTACGCGTTGACAGATTAGCAATCTGCTCCATTACCACTCTGGCACCTCTCCTAAATTCTTTAATATTTTTATGAACGTGCAACCCTTAAATTGCGGATGCAAATGTAGTAGTTCACCTAGAACAATGCAACTATTTTGTGCATTATTTTTATAAAAAAATAATACTTCCCTAACAACCAATAAAATACTATTCAGGATATTCTATTCTCAAGTGATAAATATTGGTCAATTTTTGCTTTAATACCTTTTTTATCTGTTCAATTTCTTTGAAAGTAATATTGGCATTTAGAAACTGTTTGTCCTCAATTTGCTTGTTAATAATTTTATCAACAAAATCATTTATAATAGAAAAAGTAGGATTCTTTAAACTTTTTGACGCTGCTTCCACAGAATCTGACATCATTAAAATAGCCGTTTCCTTAGAATACGGTATTGGCCCTGGGTATTGAAAATCATCTTTATTTACACTTTCATCCATATCATGAGCCATACGATAAAAATAATATACTACCGATGTTCCGTGATGTGTTCTTATAAAATCAATTACACGATCTGGTAAATTATGCTTCTTAGCTAATTCTATTCCTTCTATAACATGGTTTATTATAATCTTCGCACTTTCTACTGGAGAAAGCTCATTGTGCGGATTTACACTTGTAGTTTGATTTTCTGTAAAATATGCTGGATTGTTCATTTTACCAATATCATGATATAAAGCTCCTACCCTAACCAACATAGAATTAGCGCCAATCTCATTAGCAGCAGCCTCCGCTAAATTAGCTACTTGTAGCGAATGATGAAATGTTCCTGGGGCTTTATCTGAGAGCTCTTTTAATAATTTAGAATTTGTATCTGAAAGCTCTAATAAAGAAACATCAGAAACTAAAGAAAATAACTTTTCGTAAATATAAATTAAAGGAAAAGCAGCCAATGTTGCTAAACCATTTAAAATAAACAATCCGAAGTTAACCCAATGGATATTATCAAAATTACCTTCATGAATAATGTAAAAGGCAAAATAGGCTATTATATATACCAATGTTATCTGTGCTACCGAAATAAATAAGTTCGCACGTTTATGAAGCTCAGAAATAGTCTGTATGGTAACAATCCCAGCTATAACTTGTAAGAATACATATTCAAAACTATTTGGCACTATAAACCCTAATAATAACACCGTAAGTACATGTGTAAACAACCCTAAACGGGGATCAAAAAAGGCCTTTAAAATTAATGGCATAATACACAGAGGGACAACATACACGTATTGCACATTAAACTTAACTACGGTAGTCGTTAAAAATATAACCACCAGAATATTAAAGAAAATAAAAGTTACTTTATTATTATTCTCAAAAACTTCTTGTCTATATTTCTGTAGGAACAGTAAAAGCATCAGTAGTGTAAGCCCTACTAGAATTGTATACCCAAAAACAATCCAGTTATAATTATTTTCATTCCATAATTTGGATTGATATTCTCTTCGGAGGGAATTTAAAATATTATACTTCTCCCCTTCTACAACTTCCCCTTTAGCAACAATCCTTTTCCCTTTATCAATATTACCACGTGTTGTTGTTACCTTGGCGATTTCACTTTCTAATGTTTTTTCCGTTAAAACCTCATCAAAAAACACATTTGGCTGAATTATATCAAAATAAATACTGTTATAAAGGTCTTTATACGCTACAATATCTTTCTCTGTCAGATACGCATCTATAATTTTATCTAATTGACTCAACCTAACAAAACTTCCGTATAATACGGTTTTCTCTTCGTTGCCTTTTACAACGTTTACAACCTTATCACCACTATAATCTGCATCATTTTGAACAACTCCCTTTGTATAAATATTGGTAAGTAATTCTTTACCGTAAGAACGTAATTGCTCTAACTCTCTTTTATCTATTTCTTCTTCTGAAAAATAGGAAGAGAACTTCTGATCGTAACCATTTAAAACTGCATCACGAATAGCTCCTTCATATTTAAAATAATCAGAGTGATTGGCTTTTACTGCTGCTTTATCATTCTTAATCTCATCATCTGTTTTATAGATTGCAAAATCAAAAGGAGCATATAAAGTCTCGTATTGCCACAACTTCCCTTTCTGAAAGTCATATTTAAATTTCCCTCCTTTAGGAAATAAATAAACTATAAGAAATATGGTTATTATAAAAAGAAAAACCTTGTAAATTAATGACTGGTTTTTATAAAGATTGTCTAGAAAATGCTTCATCCATTAGGTATTGATATTCAAATGTAACAAAAAATAGTCTCCTTATTACCATTTATTAAAAACGAACTTCTTGTGATTATCTTTTTAAATTAACTAAATTCGCAACAACAAAACGAGTATCATGAAAAAAGTTGTAATAGTTTCTGCTGCTAGAACACCAATTGGAAGCTTTTTAGGCGCTCTTTCTACAGTTGCCGCTCCTAAATTGGGTGCAGTAGCAATAAAAGGAGCCTTAGATAAGATAAAATTAGATCCTTCTTTAGTAGAAGAGGTTTTAATGGGGAATGTAGTGCAAGCTGGCGAGGGTCAAGCTCCTGCTAGACAAGCTGCCATTTACGCAGGGGTTCCTAATACGGTTCCTTGTACCACCATCAATAAAGTATGTGCTAGTGGTATGAAAGCTGTTATGCAAGGTGCGCAAGCAATTGCTCTTGGAGATGCTTCTATTGTTGTTGCTGGAGGAATGGAGAATATGAGTCAGATTCCACATTATGTACACATGCGTAATGGTGTTAAATTTGGCCCTGGAAAGATGGAAGACGGACTTCAAAAAGATGGTTTAGTTGATGCTTATGATGAAAATGCAATGGGGGTATGTGCAGATGCATGTGCTACTGAATATAAATTTTCTAGAGAAGATCAAGATGCATTTGCTGTACAATCTTACCAAAGATCGGCTAAGGCATGGGAATCTGGTAAATTTGATAATGAAGTAGTTCCTGTGGAAGTTCCTCAACGCCGTGGAGATGCCGTTATCGTTAAGGAAGATGAAGAATACAAAAATGTAAAACTCGATAAAATTCCTTCGCTTAGAGCTGCTTTCAGTAAAGATGGTACTGTAACTGCTGCAAATGCTTCTACAATTAATGATGGCGCTGGTGCTGTTGTATTAATGAGCGAAGAAAAAGCGAAAGAATTAGGTTTAAAACCACTTGCCACTATCGTAAGTTATGCTGATGCTGCTCAAGAGCCTAAATGGTTCACTACAGCTCCTGCAAAAGCATTACCGAAAGCATTGGCAAAAGCTAATTTAGAACTTGGAGATGTAGATTTCTTCGAATTTAACGAGGCTTTCTCTGTTGTGGGATTAGCAAATATGAAGATTTTAGGGTTATCAGATAAAATTGTAAACGTAAACGGAGGTGCTGTTTCTTTAGGACATCCACTTGGCTGTTCTGGGGTACGTATTTTAATTACATTATTAAATGTGCTAGATCAAAATAATGCAAAAAGAGGAGCTGCTGCAATTTGTAATGGTGGTGGTGGTGCTTCTGCAATTGTAATCGAAAGAAATTAACCTTAAACAATTAACATCATCTAAATGCAATACGGTATTTGTCATCTAAGTATTGTTCCTTTACGTAATGAACCCCAAAATGCTGGAGAATTAAGTTCTCAGGTGCTTTATGGGGACCATTTTAAGGTGTTGGAACGTAGAAAACATTGGAGTAAGATTCGATTAGCTTTTGACAAATATGAAGGATGGATTGAAAACATACAATACCAGCTGATTGATGATTCCTTATATGATAAAATCGATAAGGAGTCGCCATTGCTATCTGCAGATTTAGTAGAGTTTGTTTATGATCAGCAGAATAATCTAATTCCAATTCCTTTAGGCTGCAATATTAATACTGTTTCTTACTTAGCTGCAAATTTTGACGGTGAAAGTAAACAAGGTATTTTCCCAAAAGAAAACATTATTGAAACTGCCTTTTTATATCTCAATGCTCCATATTTATGGGGAGGAAAAACCCCATTTGGAATTGATGGCTCTGGGCTTGCACAAATGGTTTATAAACTAAATGGATATAAATTATCTCGTGATGCTTCCCAGCAATCTAAACAAGGGGAAGCATTAAGTTTTATTGAAGAGAGTGAGCCTGGAGATCTTGCTTTTTTTGATAATGACGAAGGAGAAATTATTCATGTTGGGATTATAATGAAAGATAACTACATCATTCACGCTCACGGAAAAGTACGTATTGATCGGTTAGATCATACGGGGATTTTTAATGTAGATTCTAAAACACACACGCATAAATTAAGAGTTATAAAAAAAATAGTGTAACCTTTATCTTATTAGGTTGCACTATTTTTAACTATCTATATTTTTTTAGCCTCTAGCTTTCCCATATATCATCAGATTTTGTAAATTACTGGTCAAAACCAACCAACTGATGTCTTTTTACATTAACCGAAGGCAGTTTATAAAGTCTGCCACCGCCGCCTCATTATTCACAGCTTATGGTGCGTACGGACACCATTTAATGTTTCCTTCCCAAAAAATTAAAGTAGGCCTAATAGGTACAGGCTGGTATGGTAAAAGTGATTTACTGCGTTTAATACAGGTAACATCAGTAGAAGTAGTAGCACTATGCGATGTAGACAAAAAAATGCTTAACGAAGCTTCTAAGCTAATTACACAACGAAATAAACAGTCAAAACCGCCTCACCTATTTACCGATTATAGAACTATGCTTTCTTCTGAAGAAATGGATATTGTTTTAATTGGAACTCCAGACCATTGGCATGCATTAAACACTATAGAAGCGCTCAAAGCTGGATGTAATGTATATGTACAAAAACCAACTGGAGTCGATGTTATGGAAGGCGAAGCAATGATAAAAGCTGCTGAAAAATATAACAAAGTTATTCAAGTAGGACTGCAAAGAAGGAGTACTCCTCATTTAATTGATGCGAAGAAGAATGTTATAGATACGGGACTTTTAGGAAAAATTGGCCATGTAGATATGTGCTGTTATTACCATATGCGCAGTAATGGAACTAGAAACCAGAAACCTATTCCAGACTTTTTTGATTATGATATGTGGTGTGGGCCTGCGCCAAAACTCGACTATACAGGTTTACCACATAGGCAATGGTGGCGAGCACGAATGGAATACAGTAACGGAGTTATTGGAGATATGTGTGTCCATATGTTTGATGCTGTACGCTGGATGTTAGGTTTAGGTTGGCCTAAAAGTGTTCAGTCTAAAGGCGGGATTTATATCGACAAAGGAGGTTACGCTAATACTAGCGACTCCCAAACTGCGATTTTTGAATATAATGATTTTAACTGCGTATGGAATCATCGTACATGGGGAACACCAACCGATCCAGAATATCCTTGGGCATTATTTATTCATGGCGAAAAAGGAGTTTTGAAAGCAAGTGTGAAAAAATATGAGTTTATTTCTACTGATGGTAAAAATCATATTAAAAAAGATGTGGTTTACGAGCGAGAAAAATTCCCAGAAGACCTTACAGAAAAAGATATCGAACTACACACAGCTCCTGCTACTAGAGGACATATGTTAGATTTTTTGAGCGCCATTGATCAAGGCTCTAAACCTATTGCTAGCATTCAAGAAGGACATATTTCTTCTGCAAGTTGCATTATTGCAAATATATCAATGGAACTTGGGAAACCGCTTCAATATGATCCTAATTCATATTCTTTTGTAAATGATGATGAAGCTAATCAATATTTAGCTAGAAACTATAGGCAAGATTGGAAACACCCACATCCTAAAGATTTTATCTAAAGTGTTTCCAATATAAATACCTATACTATAATCATATAATTGTATGTACCCGATAAGCTAGAATTAAAAACGCTCTACTTATCTAAAATAATCTTATCTATTTTGGATAATTCTGCCTTTGTAAACTTCAAGTTATTTAAGGCTTCTATATTATCTTTTAACTGAGAGACTTTACTAACACCTATTAAAACAGAAGTAACTCTTTCATCTTTTAAAAGCCATGCAATAGCCATTTGTGCTAAACTTTGGTCACGTTTTTCAGCAATCTCATTTAAGCTCTTAATCTTGGCAACTAAAGCTTCATTGATCCTTGATGCATCCAAATAACTACCTTCTGTCGCTGCACGAGAATCTTTTGGAATCCCTCCTAAATATTTATTAGTAAGTATTCCTTGTTCTAGAGGAGAGAAAACAATACTCCCAATTCCTGTTTCTGTTAGTGCATCTAGAAGTCCATCTTCCACCCAACGATCCATCATATTATATCTCGGTTGATGTATTAAAAAAGGTGTTCCCTGTGCTTTTAAAATCTTAGCTGCCTTTTTGGTGTCCTCTGCATTGTATTGAGAGATTCCCACATAAAGAGCTTTTCCTTGCCTTACAATCTGATCTAAAGCTCCCATCGTCTCTTCCAATGGCGTATTAGGATCTGGGCGGTGGTGATAAAAAATATCTACATAATCTAATTTCATTCGCTTAAGCGATTGGTCTAAACTCGAAATTAAATATTTCCTAGAGCCAAAATTCCCATAAGGACCAGGCCACATATCCCAACCTGCTTTTGTAGATATTATAAGCTCATCTCTAAGCTTCTTAAAATCACGTTTAAATATCTTTCCGAAGTTCTTTTCTGCAGATCCATATGGAGGCCCGTAGTTGTTGGCTAAATCAAAATGAGTAATTCCATTATCAAAAGCGGTACGGAGAATTTTAGCAGCATTATCAAAGTCGTCATTATCGCCAAAATTATGCCACAACCCTAATGATAATAAAGGAAGGTCTATTCCACTTTTACCACATCTGCGGTATTGCATTTTCTCGTATCTATCTGCTGCTGGTTTATATTTTTTCATACTTTATTTCTTTTATAGGTTGTACGATTCGATTGTTATTTTCTAATCAGTAATTTCTTATACTTCGGAATCATTTGACTTGCCATTTTCTCATGATCCTCAATATTTGGATGAGAACCACAGCCTTTAGGGTTTATGTCTTTAAACTGAAAAATAACAATATCATGGGTTTCCTCGAAGCTATTTTTCACTTCCTGAAGGCAAGATACTAAGATATCGTTTTTTTCTCCAGAAACCATTGGGCTATTTAATAAAACGACTTTTGCTTTAGGATATCGTTTATAAACAAGCTTTACAAAATTAATATAGTTCTTCGTAAATTTTTCTTTGCTGAAAGGCAATCTCTTTTTGGTTCCATCTCCTGTTGAAAGATCGTTTGTTCCTAAACAAATACTAACAATTGCTGGTTGCTTTTTAGGTTTCCATAAATCCTTTTTATTACCGTCTAAATTTATCGTTTGGTAAACATCTGGCATCACAAATTGATCTTCATCATTCCAATTTCTATACATTCCCATTCCAGAGAAGCTACTCAATGTATAATTAGCGTTCAAAGCGCGCGCAATTCTGGAACCATAAGCATAATAAGCAGTGTGTTGATCGTACCACTCTGCTCCGCTCCCGCATGGAATCTCTTCCGTAGCTGCACCATATCCGCAAGTAATAGAATCACCTATAAACTCCATCTCTAATGAAGAAGTATCGTTATAGGTAAGTAACTTTTCAGCATTAATTGTAGTTAATAACAACCCTCCATTAGGGGTCTCTGTAGCTTTAAAAATCTGAACATGGTTTGAGGAATCTTCCTTTAAATCAATTTCGATTTCCGTTTCCCCTGCTGCGGATATCTTATAACGATCTATATAATTCCCATTTAAGCTAACTTCAATAAATCCATAAGCATCGGTAGCAGATTTACAATTGATAACTACAGATTTTCCTGAAGCTATAAAAGATACAGAAGAAGCGGAACCTATAAGCTCCACGGCATTTGGTAGTAATTTTGTTCTTCCTTCTATTTTAAAAATGTCTTCATTGCTAAAATCTGAGTAAGGCTTAAGTTCTTGTGCTTTAATACCGATAACAATAAATAGTATCAAAGCAGTTAAAAAGTGTAGGTTAGGCATAGGTTAGTTGTTTTTTAAAATTGTAAGTTATAGTTCATAAAACTATTACATAAATATATTCAATAAAAGGAAAAGCGCAATTAATAATAATCACGCTTTTCACATCTAACAAAAAACCTAACCCACGAAGTGGGAATAACCAAAAATTCATTTCACTTATTTACGGAATTATTAGCCTTGCGGTTTTATATTTCCATTCAAAAGAAACTCTTCATATAATATAGTTTCATATTTTCAGTTTATCTGTTGTATTTTAGCACCAGAAATTTATAATTATATGAACCCCTCTGCCCAAGGTTGGATAGATAAGTTTGCTTCCGTTACAAAAAACAAAGAACTATTATGTTCTGATACTACTTCGCTATATAATGAACTGCGAAAATTAGGATTTATATATGGAGCAAACGTTTCCACACCTCCATTTTTAAAGGTCAACAACGACCTTTCTGAAGATGAGATGGCAAAAGTCAATCTATTTGCAGCCTTACACAACACCTATTTTATTTATAATAGCTCTGACACAAGCTTCAAAGATTTTATTAAAAATCTAACTACTTTTTATGAACTATTAGAGGCTGAGAAAATGTCTTTTTTCAGTAATCTATTTATAGGAAATAATAATACAGCGAGGCTAGAAAAAATCATTCACGATCGTGTTTATTTACTAGATAATATCTTAACCAAAAACTTTCAAAAAGTACTTACCAATTCCCTTCTTTATGTAGATGTTCTTATTTATGAAAAGTTCTTAAATGGAGCCAAAGATATAAGGTTTCATGCGCAACAAATGGAACAGATATTAATTAATCTTTCCTACCACGCCATCAATATAAAAGAAGAGAAAACAGAAAATGACAAGCAACTTATTAAGCTTTTAAAAGCTTCCATAATGTATAATACTATTGAAGAAAGTAAATTTGATGGTTCTTACAGATCGTTGCTTAAAAAAGATTTTCCGATCAATGAAAAGAGATACTTTCTAGATATGGTATGCCTTGCTGCTTGGGAAGATCATTCTATGGATTATAAAGAATCTGAGTTTATATTTGGAACAGGAGAAGATCTAAAACTCGAGGAGCATTATGTAACGGAAGCCATTCAACATGTGAGCATTTTCTTTGAAAAATATAAAGATCAAGTTTCATTATTTAAGAATGCAAATCCTGTAAAGCAGTTTTTTGATAACTCTCATAACCTTGTAAAAAGACTCATTACAAGAAATAGTAAGCGATTAAAAAAAGAACTTGTTGAAAGTAAAGAGCTCCTATATTTACTGGGGAAATCTACTGCTACTGATCTTACGGAAGAAGAACGTAAAAAAATAAAAGTTCAGCTATTAGATATTTTTAAATCAATTCCCTCATTAGCCATTTTTGCACTTCCAGGAGGCGCTATTCTTTTGCCTATTTTTATAAAATTAATTCCAAAATTACTCCCTTCTGCTTTTGATGATAATAGAGTTGAAGACGAATAACAAATAAAAATTCCGTTCTATAAACTTATAATAGCCATAGAACGGAATTAGAATTAATATATCGAAATCTTATAGATGCATAGAATCTAAAATAGCAGTTATATCTGCTTCTGTAGTATCTGGATTGATAAAGCAAAAACGAGCTACTGTCTCAAAAGTATCCCCGTCTCTCCATTTTGTAGGTGTTACTAATGCAAACCCCTCTTTATGGTTCTTATAGGTCCAATTACGATAATCGTCTGGAGTCCAACCTTTTCTTCGGAATAATACACAAGATAAGCTTGGCTCTCTTACCAATTCTACATTTTCATTCTCCGTAATTAATTTCCCTGCTAGTTTTGCTAAGCTAAGTCCTTCTTCTACTGCCCATTTATATTTATCTGTTCCATGCATTGCCAAAGAAAACCATAAAGGTAAACCTCGCACTCTTCTTGTTAGCTGGATCTGATAATCTGATGGATTAAACCCTTGTGCTCCTTCATCTTTAAAAATATCGAGATAGGAACCTTCCTGTGCATGAGCTTCTTTTGCTAACTCTGGATTCTTATAAATAATGGCACCACAATCGTAAGGCGAAAACAACCATTTATGAGGATCGATCGTAATACTATCTGCACGCTCAATTCCTTTAAATAGATGTCTTACAGAATCGGCCGCTAAAGCTCCTCCCCCATAAGCTGCATCCACATGGAACCAAAGCTTTTCTTTCTCACATACTTCCGCAATTCCATCTAAATCATCTATAATTCCAGCATTTGTAGTCCCTCCTGTTCCTACAACGGCAAACAAACGCTTGCGTTGATGTGGAGTAAGCTCTTCTAATTTAGACTGCAAATCTTGCTTGGTCATGCTATCCTCTGTTTCAATAAGCATTACTTCAGCATCAATAACTTTTGCCATCGATTTTACCGAAGAATGTGCTCCAATAGAGGTTATCATCAAGCCCTTCTCCCCTACATTACTTTCATCTTTACGCCAATATTCTCTTGCCGTAACAATTGCAGAAAGATTTGCTGCAGTTCCTCCACTAGTAAAAACTCCAAAGGCTCCTTTTGGTAATCCTGTTAAAGAAACCAGCCATTTCATAGCTTCATTTTCACAGAAAATACCACCTGCACCTTCCATCCAATAGGCACCATGAATACTTGATGCTGAAGTCACCAAATCGAACATTATGGAAGCTCGTGTTGGCGATGCTGGTACAAATGCTAAATGTCTTGGGTGGTCTATAGGAACTGTTGCTTTTATAAGCACATCTTTAAATAATTGAAATGCTTTCTCTCCTCCAATCCCCTTTTCGGTTACTGTTTCTCCTACTAAAGCTTTTAATTCTTCTTCTTTTTTTGGCTTTCCTAACTCTGGAGAAACCATAGTTATTCTGTTTAACGCGTACTTCATGACATCTAAAGTCATCTCCACAGAATCCATATCTATATTATGCATACAAAATCACTTTTTTGCAAAGGTAAGCTTTTGTTCTGTTTTCACGAGAATTTGCTATCTTTATAAAAAGCAAGATTGTGACCAACCAATTATTTAAAAACGCAAAAGAAGCATTAATAAATGCTGCGAAAGACGCCAAGCATCCGTTCCGATATTTTACAATGGCTACTATCGGAATTAATAAAAGCCCTCGATTACGAACCGTTGTACTCCGCGAAGTTAAAGAGGATCTTACCCTAAAAATATTTACTGACAAACGTTCAAAAAAAGTAACTCATATTAAAGAAAATAACAATGTGTGTTTATTATTTTTTGATCATAATAAAATGCTTCAGCTTAAAGTTGATGGGAAAGCTTATTTAGAGCAAGATGAAAAGACTATAGAAGAAATATGGAAACAAATTAGAATCGGTTCAAAAAAAGATTATTTAACCACCCAAGAGCCTGGAGCAAAGATTAAAGATCCAGAAATGATTGAATATTTAGACACTTCTAATCATTTTGCAATCGTACACATTATCCCTTCTAAAATTGAGTATCTAGAACTCAAAAAGGAAAAACATATAAGAGCTCTTTTTTCTAAAGAAGAAAATACTTGGGAAGGGAGTTTTATAGTTCCGTAGTTTGGGTAATCCTTATGGGTATTAAGTTTTCGGTTTTGGTAAACAACTAAGTCAATATTAAACTCACTCCTTTTCCACTAAAAATCCTTCTAGTTTATAAAAAACCATCCATGACTCCCAGCTACAGCTCCTACAATTGTTATTAAACTTAATAGTAGCAAAAACCAATGTGCTTTATGCATAATTGAGAATGTTTTTGCAGGATTCTTTTCAGCATATTCTTTAAATAATTTATGCAAAACGAGTGGTTCCAATACGTATAGAACTAGCGTAAATATAATCCAAACAAGTGTCATAGCGTGGATCCACCAGAATCGATAATCCAAATATCTATCCCAAGCATCGAGCACATAAAGCATATAAAATCCGGAGATTCCCGTTATTAAGGTTGTTATTTTTGCTTGTGTAGCGAATTTCCCTTCTATCTGCTCAAATGTTTTAATCTGATCTTCTTTAGATTTAAGCTTTTTTATAGCAGGAATAATAACAGTCGTAACCATTGCCACCCCACCAATCCATAAAACAACTGCTACCACATGTATGATTCGTGCTAAAGTAAATTTTTCCATTTGTATTATTTTTAATGTTTCGTGTAGCGAAGTGTTAGCGACTTATATTAAAACTACAAGCCCCTATAATTCATTTTTATATTTTAGAAATGGTAACAATCATCCGCTGGTATTGTAATATGTCTTTTAACTTCAATTCTTTTTGCTTTCGGTTTTGAAGCCAATTTTGAGCAGGTTTATAATCGCCAATACTAAACTCCCAAACAAGACTTGGAATTCTATCGAAATACTGTTGCTTATTAATCCATATTCTCCCTAACTGATTTTTCATATCATATAATTCCCAATCTACATCCGTAATCTCTGTGGTGATTATATTATCTCCCTCTTTAGGATATGTAGCTACCGATTTCTCTTTTTCAATGTATTCTAAAATAAAAGATACTCGTAACGCTCTTCCTGTTTTTACTGATTCCCAAAAAGTATTGGTGTCTTTTGGAAGCAACAGCCCATTAGAATTTATGTTTATAAGCTCTTTATTACTTTCTCTCTGCAAAGGAGCATGTAAAACGGCGTACATATAATCTAAAACATCAAAAAGAGTGAAACTAGTTTTATAATCATCTCTAAGTTCACTGCTATTAGCATAGCAAACGTTAGTTTCTGTTTCTTGCTCGAAAATAAAGGGTAGACTTATTACTGAAGAAATCTCATTTACAATATCTCGCTTAGGACTCCGCATTGAATTTATGGTAGTTGGCTTTCTTGTAAATATAGTTAATATAAAAACATTAATAAAGCCTCTTTTACAGACAATTATATTCTATAAAATAAATTACAAAGTTACTAACGGCTTCCATTTATCTGACTCCGCAAACTCTTTAACAATACTATTTCTAGTTTCAAGTAGCGCAGTCATATACCTTTTTAAAAACAATACATCTGCTAATTTACCTAAATAACCTAGAGGTGAGCTATAACAAAAAATATCTGTCATAAGAGTTACTCCCTCTATAGTTTCGAAATAGTGCTCATGTTTAAACTCTTTGAATGCGCCATTAACCATTTCATCTACAAAATAATTAGGACGGTCGAACTCTGTAATTTTAGATGTTAGATTTTGATAAACCCCAAAATGCTTAGCTCTCCATGTTACGCTCTCATTCAAACCGATTAAACCGCTTGTTATACCTGCAATTGCAGTTTCATTAGTATGTTCAGTAGATATTTTATGTAAATCTATGCTCCTAGAAAGGTCAAATACAACTTCTTTATCTGCTTTAATTTCTGTAATCAATTTTATTATTGGCATAATTATTTTCTGCTACATACTAAATAGTTTCTAATCTTAAGTGAATGGAAAAAAGGAACCTTTTATAAAGTAATAAGCCACTTCAGCAACAAATAAAATAGCTATTATAATAAAGACTAATTTTACATTTTTTCTCATCTTCAATAATGGAGCTTAATTAATAAAAATTATCATATCACAAAATAGTTAATAATTAGATATTTAAAAACCCATTTAGGTCCAAAGGTGTCCCGTTTAGGTCTTTTAATGAAGATTATGATTAAAAGACTTAAAGTTTTAAGTGAAACATCAAAAACTTTAGGCTCCACACTTAAAATTTTAAGCAAAGAGGTTAAATCTTTAGCCCTCGGGCTTAAAGTTTTAGGCATCAAGCTTAAACACATCTATTTTTGACCTAAAAACTCTATTAAAACACTACAAAATATCATTAAAAGACTCAAATAGAACATTAAATAACCTAAAAGCATCATTGTTTACGCTAAAAATTGCCAAAATCAGGGGAAACTTATGTATTATTCCTGTAACCAATAAGTTACTTAAACAATGTTTTACTAATGCGAAATCAGGCAAACCATATAATGAAATGTACGTTTCTGTATTGCTCAAATAATTATAATGAATAGAACAAAAAAGCTTACAAAATCAATTAATTGAATCTGTAAGCCCAATATAATAGTGTCTAGTATTTTTGAAGAAAGGGTTGGCTTTTTACCTCAGTTCTTTGTTGTGCAGTATGCTTTTATTTCCGTAATTTTTTTTCTGATATCGTTGTTATAATTCCATTTATTTTGCTTTATTTTTTTGAACTACTTTTAACATTTTTTAGATTTTCAATTGTTTATCATTTTTTAAAAAACACTATTTGAGAATGATTCGAAGTAATTCTCTGATAAGTTCCTTTTTTTTGTAAATCCCTGAATATAATCATTTAACAAGTTTTCTGATTGATATAAAACTTTATTTTTGGAATTTTTAAACTCTTCAGCTGTATATCTTCGTGGGTTTGAATGACCTGTTCCAAAAGTAGATTGAGCTTCATAGAAAAGTATGAAATATAGTGCCTTAAATCTATAGTTACTTGACTTTAATATTTCTAAATCTTTTTCTGAAATATCGAACTCAAAACTCATATCCACATGACCTGATGAAACAGGGAAACAATATGTAAGACCAGTTTCACTTTCATAAATAAAAGGGTTATAACCTTCTTTCAATCTATAAACTTCATTTTCTATTTTCTTCATGCTCTGTTTTAAATGCACGCCAACGTTAAATATATGCATTCGTGCGAGCGGAAATACAAGGAATTTCAAGCTAAGCACGAGTACTGTTTGTATTGCGTTATTACAGATATTCCTGTCCTCAGACTTAAACCACTAACTTCGCATGATGTATATATAGTGTTGTAGAGCGTTATACTTTCTTTAAATCATTATAATCTAGTCTTTTTTTCATTTTTTTACCGTTAATTTCAATGAAGTAATAATACTTTTCATCTTTGTGATGCCATATAAAATCAATAATGCACCCAATCTCTTGATTATAATCTATCAGGACTTTGTCTTTTTTTAAATATGATGGGGAAGGAAGAACTTTTAAAATTCCATCTTTTTTAACTCTTATAATTGTATTGTCAACCTCTATAAATAAAAAGTTTTCTTTCTCCGATAAACATTTTACTACACCTATGCCATTAGCTTTTATTAAGTTTAAATCATCTGGATGTATTAAATGATCTAAATCTGAGTTAGGGAGCCATGGGTAGAATATCCATTTATTTTCCATCTAGAGTATTATAGGTTTATATGAAAGGCATTTCTCAACAACTTCTTCAACTGTTGGGTTGTATCTTAAGTCCTTATCTCTTCTTGCATTAAAGTTCTCGGGATAATAGAATAGATTAGACCCGTTAGGGTGAATTACATTTGCATCAAATAGTTTACATAATTCTAAATGTTCTTTTTCAGTTCCGCATCCAGTTATTATTTTGTTTCCTAGTTCAATTAATTCTTCACGATTCATTTAGCAATGCTCTACAACGGCTCCGTATATGTAAAGTAGCGCTGAAAATAAGCGATAACTTTTCGGATGAAACACAAGCCGAATTTTTAAATTTTACTAATTATTTTATATTTTGGAATTTGTCAAATTTAAAAATTTGGCGACTTTCCAAAAATGCCCAAACCATAGTGTTAGCAATGACTTGCGCTATTTTTTATATACATTGTTATCTCTCGTTTTTTTCTGCATTACTATTTCCGCAACAGCTCTATTTCAATATCGACAGTTGATTCATTTGGCATATAAAAAATCTGTCTTCCTGCTGACCAAACTTCTGAATTCAAAATACCGTAATCAGTATTGAATAGAAAAGCTCCATTCGCATCATCGTAGGATTCTACCAAATCATAAAGGTCAAAAGGAAATTCCGAAAGGTTTTTATTAAAATACTTTTTAGGTTCAATTATATGATGCTTATCTCCTACAATATAAAGTGACTTTTCGTGCTTTACATATTGTGCTGAAATATAATCATCAAGGGTATCTTTTGGGTCTACAAATCGATAAGTTATTGTTGAATCACGTTCAGTTTTATTTAGAATTAGCTCAATTTTTCTTTTTAACACATATTTTTCCCAATTTAGAGTGTCAAGTCCGTACGAGTATAAAATTCGGTTGTGTGTTGATTTGGTAATGACATTGTTTTGCTTTTCGAAATATTCGGCATCTGTTTTAGTTCCCATTATGGAAATTCCGAAAATGGTTATTCCAACAAAGCCTAAAACTCCGAATGAAACCAAAATTAATAATATGTTGAATGTTTTTTTCAAATGAGAGATAACTATCAAACAAACGCAATTACGTTTGTTATTTATAAATATACACTTTCAAAAAATAAATTACTTACGGGAATCCATAATATGAGGAAAAAGAGAATAGAAAGGACACATAAAGTGTGTTTTACAAATTTGAGTATTCGCAGATTTGCAAAATTATGGGTATGAAATTGTATATTGTTTTATATAAATAATGGGGACTTATATACGAGGGTTTCCTGAAATAAATTCAGTGGTAGTAAACTTACAATTACCTTAGATTAAGTATGAAACCAAGCTATTATCCTCATACATATTAAATTGGCAATCGCTTTTTAATATTGAGATTCTATCTGTTCTATTAATTCATTTGGACTTTTTACATAAGCAAAAAAGCTAGATTTAGTTCCATCATCCTTTAATAAAACAATGGTTGGAACCGACTCAATTCCATATTCCGTTCTCGTAGTCTTTACATATTCTTGATTCTCAGTATTTGATTTATCTAAATCATCATAGACTTTTACCATCACATATTTTTTTGAATAATCAATAAACTCCGATTGAGTGAAAGCATATTTATCAATCATTCGGCATGGGACACATTTTTCCATTCCAAAATAAATTAATACTTCTTTGTTTTGTTTCATCCCAATTTCAATTCCGTTATTAATATTGTCAATCCAATCAATTTTTTCAACTGACTCTTGAGAAAATCCATAGAAGGATACTAACAGAAGTAAAATCATTAAATTATTTTTCATAATATTCAATTTTTGGTTATAGTTAGTGGTGTGCTTGAGTAACTAATTAAGCAAATACTTCCTAAATAAGAAATCAATTAATTGAATCTGTAAACCCAATATAATAGTGTTTAATATTTTTGAAGAAAGGGCCTGCTTTTTACCTTAGGTTTTTGTTAGGCAGTTATTTTTTCATTAATCCAATCCATTTTTTAATTCCGATTGTTGCTGGGAATTCAGTTTCCATTAATAATATTTTTTCTCCAAGATGATTTTCAATATTTAAAATCAAACTGTTTAATTCAATTTTTTCATTCAAATGCTTTTCGTAAATATTATATCCAAAGTCAGTTTTTAACTTTTCAAAATGTTTCTCCTCCATTTGAAATAACTTTTTAAAATCCAAAACCTCTTTTAGTTTTCTCACGTGAATATTTATATATTCTATGACATTATCACTGTCAGTTAAACTTAAAGTTTCTCCGCAATCACATTTTATAGATCCAACTTGACCATATCGTGAACCATTATGTTCGTAAATTTTAGTCAAATAATTTCTACAAGAGGGACAGAATAAAGGAAATTTAGTAACATTCAATTGAATTCCATATTCATTTCCCCGTACTATTAATTCAAATTCCATTTTTCTATATTAATTCCATTTTGACTACGTCTCGATTAATGAAGCACAACGGTTTTGTATATGTCTCGTAGCGTGCAAATTAGCGATAACTATTCGGTTAAGCACGAGCCGAATTTTTTAATTTTCTTATTACCTTTTTTTTCAATAAGCCAAATTAAAAAATCTGGCGGACTTCATTAAAAAGCCTTGAACTTTCGGTTAAGCTTCAAACCCCGTATTAACTATAGCCATTGTTACAAAACGTTTTTTATGTTATTTGATATAGTTCAACTACTAATTTATGCTTATGACTGTAAAACATAAATATCTTTTTATCACACGAGTCAGGGCAGAATCCATAAGTTTCTAATTCAGTTATAAAAGTCATAGGATTTCCGTCAGGGTCTAATGGTGTTTCATCAGATTGCCACCATTCTGGCTCGCCTCCAATTATCAGGTTTTCTAAATTAAAGGACTTTCCATTTTCCTTAAATTCAGTTTTAGATTTATTATACGAAATTTTCGTTTCTTCATAATATTCTTTCCAGTCATCTGTTAAATCAAAATATCCAAAATCTGTATTGAATTTATATTTACCATTTTCTAAGGAAAATGAAATCATATTATCTTTACAATAATCATTAAAATATTTAGCAGTTTCTGTATTGTAAGGGTCTTCGTGAAATTGTATTAAATGTATTTTTTCATTTTTCCACTCTTTGTTTATTACTCCTAAATCAATTGAGCAAACAGGGAAAAATACTTCTGCATTTTTATCAAGGTTTTCTTTAAAAATAGATTCAATATCAGGGAACAATTCAATATGATTTTTAGGAGTAACTTTTTCTGTATTCAGTTTGTTTTCTGTTTTAGTTTCCACTTCACTATCCACTAATTTGGCTGTCTCAGAATCTTTCAGATTATTGTTTGTTTTGTGTTCTGTTTTTTTGTTTTTTTTGAAAAAGTCAAATATTCCCATTGGTTGTTTTTAATGTTTTGT
>NZ_JAETXX010000019.1 GCF_021764745.1 Joostella atrarenae
CATAGTGCTTCTATATTCTTAATATTTACACCAATAAAACAATCATCGGCACAATTATCGTAGACATATCCACATGTTGAAATCATTCCGTTATTCTCCGTTTCGAAATAAGTAGTTGTGTTGCTTCTTTCAATGAGCCATTCATTTTGGGCTTTATCATAAATTTCATCTAAAGTGATAGGATCGGCACCGTTCTCGTGAGTACCTATTTCAGAGCCAGTTTCTGTCCATTCTATTTCGTCGAACTCATTATATTCGGAGGTTCCTTCAACTATATTTAATTCAAAATCTCTTTGAACTACAGCACCATTTTTAATCGATATAGTAGTTTTACTACTATTTCCTACCCATGAACTATTTGTTACGGTGTATTTGTATGAGTTATTGGAAGATTCTTTAAAGTCTAACCAATATTTTTTACTAGTTTCAAATTCGCTTTGATATTCTAAATCGTCAGAATCGCATGAATTTAATGTACATCCAAATACTAAAAGAGCTATTAAGTAAATTTTGTTATTCATGTTTTTAGGTTTTACTTATAGATGTTTTTCTATCAATTAAGTTGCGTCAGAATTAAGTAAATTTATTAAATACCTCTCTGTTATGGTGTTTATTAGGTGTTGTTATGTAAAAAATAGGTTTTTTATTTATAAGAATATGTGCTTTTTTAATAGAGAGTATTTTACTTATAAAAGCTTCCAAGCTAATGATATAACTTGTAAGTTAAAATACTTTAGTTTTCTATTTTTGAAGAGAGCCGTTCTTTCATTTCATCTTTTCACCTAACAAGGTTATTTTTTCTAACCATTTTTTTCTGAAATAGGAGTTTGAGTTTTTAATTGGAGCTATATAAGTTACTTTAACAGGATTGATTCCACAAAACTGTAAAGTCCCTTTTTTAAACTGATTTATAGTTGGACTTTTCATAAATAGAGAATCATACCATTTTGGTGTGTCTGCAGTAATGATTAACCTTGCTGATTTCCCCTTTAAGAGTTTTTCGGGTAATGGTTTGCCTTCTATTGGTTGATAAGTAATTCCAGGTAAAAATATTCTATCGATAAAACCTTTCATTAGTGCAGGATAGCCATACCACCACATTGGGAATATCCATACGATGTGATCTGCCATTTTTATTTTGTTGATGGCAATTACTAAATCGGGTTCTAATTCCATTCTTTTACGATAACCAAACTCTAGATTTGGATTAAATTCCAAGTCGGCAATATTAATTTGAGTTATTATGGAATCAGTTTTACGGAGTCCTTTTTTATAAGCATCAGATAATGCGTAATTAAAACTCTCTTTATCTGGATGTCCATTAATTATTAAAATATTTTTCATGTCGGTTCTATGTTTTCAGCAAAGAACCACAGTATTAAATTTCTTTGAAAGGACATTTGTCTAATTCGAAATCGACTTTCTTATTCGGCTTAGATGTCTTTGCGTAATGCCTAAATATGAAGAAAGGAAGTTAAGAGGAATTAATTGTAAATATTCAGGTTGATTAGTGAGTAAATCATGATACCGTTTTTCAGCGGTTTCTTTTTGTAACAAGAAAATTCTTTTTTCCATTTTGATATATTCTTGTTCAGCAATAAGTTTAAAAAATTTCACCCAATTGATACTTGATTGCTCTAATTTTAAAATTTCATCTCTTGAAATGATTAGCATTTCAATATCTGTTAGCGCTTGAATATTCTCAATAGTTTTTTCTTGTGATAAAAATGAAGAATAAGCACTTACAAACGAGTTAGAAAAAGTAAAGCAATAGGTTACTTCTTCGTTTGTTGATGAATGATAAAAAGATCTGAATAATCCAGAAACTACAAAGCCCACTTCTTTGGAGGTTTGCCCTTCTTTAATGAAATAATCCCCTTTTTTTAGCTTTCTATAAGCAGTTTTAGCTTCAAATAAATCAATTTCATCTTTGGTAAGGATACCAAATGATTCTAAATAGTTCTTCATTTTGTTTGATTGAGCCAAGAGCTAGGCTATGAACAGTACGAAAGTAGAAAATAAAGACCGAATAGAAAACCGCTTTCAGTCGATAATCAGTTTTGAAGGGGAGTATAGCAATTAATTTTAGCAGAAATAGAAAGTGTTTAATTGAGAATGTATAATCTCATCCTCAATTAAACACTTATAAAAATATTATTATGAATTGATTAATACTACAAAATAGACTTTAAGAGCCTGAACACTTGTTAGTATTGATTATTTTATTGCACTTAATATTGATTCTGCAAGTTCAGATTGCCCTTTTTCAGTAGTTAGCATTTCTCGATCATTTAAATTAGTTAGATAACCAAGTTCAACTAAAGCAATTGGATGGTTCACATTTCTTAGAAGATGGAAATCAGCTTTTCTGATTTCAACGCTTTTATCATTGAAGCTATAAAACAGTTCTAAAGCTAAATCTCCCGATTTTTCTTTCTGTTTGTTTTTATCACTTATAAAAATCTCTTTTCCACTTTTTTTATCGTTGTCATTAGCGTTAGCATGTAACGATATAACAAAATCAGGACTTAATTTATTGATTTGCTCAACTCGTTCGTTTAAGGTTAAAAACTTATCCGAATCTCTCGTTAAGATAATTTCTACGTTCGAATTTTTATTTAGCTCCTTGATTTTATTTGCAATATTTAGAGCAATTGCTTTTTCGTTAAATCCGTTAGCTGTAGTCCCATTGTCATGACCACCATGACTAACATCAATCACAATTGTCTTTTTATCAACACTTGTAAATGCAAATGTGATTGTTAATAAGGCTAATCCGATGAATTTTGTTAGGTTTTTCATATTTTTCGGTGTTGGTTATAATTATTACTAACGTATTCGTATATAGTTTGTTGTGTTATTGAGTAACTAATTTACTAAATAAAAACTGAATAGGAAATTAACTAATTGAATTTGTAGGCTTAATATAATAGGAAATAATATTTTACTAGAGATCATTGTTAAGCATAGGCATTTCGCTATCTTCTAATTCGAAAAAATCATTTACAGGTTTTTTAAAAAGTAAAGAGAGTCTTAATGCAAGAACAGTTGAAGGAACGTATCTATTTTTTTCAATTGAACTAATAGTTTGTCGAGATACTCCTATTTTATTTGCTAGTTCATCTTGTGTTAAATCCAGTATTGTTCTTTCAATCTTTAATCGATTTTTCATTTGTTCATACGTTTTAAAAATTCAAAATAAAAAACCTGAATAAACAATAAAATCCATAATATTTTCCAATCTCCAACTTCTTGAAAATTTTCTTGATGTTTTTGTGAAATGATATTTGCGATATAATTAAATAATGGGTTCGTTAATAAAGTTATGATAACACCAGTAATAAAAGCAAACGTATAAGATTGCATTCTTAAAGATGTGATTAGTTCATCTTCTATTCTTTCTTTTGAAATAGAAATGAGTAATAGTCCTATTAATATTCCATATTTGGCTATTAGTTTTAGGTCAATATTTTCAATTGAAAATTTATTTACAAAAAAAGTTACTAAAGAAATTATTACAATACCGATTCCGATTTTTTTAAATCTATTTGGTAATTGATAACGTTTCATCTTTTCGAGACTTTTTCTTTCACATTCCATAAATGATTTTACATTCATAATATATTTTTTTAAAGTTGAAAAATAAGTTAGCTTGTCTCAAATATAAATATATTTTCCATAATGACAAACAAACTTTACATTTTCTAACAAAAAAATATTATTTTTAATATGATTATATATTCCCGTGGATGTTTTTCTGGATTTGCTTATGGTCAATATAAGATTAGTCGTGTAGTTTAATAACTAACTTAATAAATGAAAAAACAGATAAAAAATTAAGTAATTGAATCTGTAAACCCGATATAATAGTGTCTAATATTTTTGAAGAAATGATTTGCTTTTTACCTCAGTTCTTTGTTGGCTGCTGGGTTATTCTATTTTAATTATTTCATTTTTGATTCTGCCTTCTTTGTTTTTTATTGTCAAAACAATTTTTTGCTCTCTAGGAATTTTGGTAAGTTTTATAATTTCTCTATTGCGATATTTTTTATAGTTAATCAAATTTTCGTCAATATTTTCATTAAATATATCGTGTTCGTGTTTACTTTCTTTAAAATAATTCTCTTTGATTCCTAAAACACCAAAGCCTTTAAAACTGTTAGCTACAAATAATTTGTTATCAAAAATAAGAATGTCATTGAAACTCCATTTTCCTTTATATTCTGTTGAAATGGCAAAACTTTTTAATAATTTCAAATCTGAATATAGAGTAATATGTTCGCGTTGAGTTCCCCAATTCATTGTTGTCGATAGCAGTCCTAAATAATTTTCAGTAATTCTGGCTTTATGTATGCTCTCATAACTGCTATTTGATTTAAGTTCTTTAAAATGGGAATATTCAAGTTTGTCAGTTGAATTTAGTTTGTAGTATAAAATGTATTTAGGTATAATGATATTGTCAACTGCTATAAGTAAACTATCATTTAATACTAAATCATCAACTGCTTTACCATAGGACATTACTTCTTTTGGAATTTTTAATTTAAACCATTTTTTACTTTTCAAATGATATTGTACTAGTAATTCTTTTCCCATTTCACCACCTACAAAAAGGTTATGTTGATTAATCAATATAGACTTTGGTTTAATATCAAACGGAATTGAGAGCTTTGTTTCTCTCGAAGCATTAATGTCAAAAAGTTGAATTTCATTTTTCACAGTATCCAAAACGGCAACTCTTTCTTTTTGGTCTGTTGCGATAATTGATTTTTTAGAGACAGAAAATGTTTTTATTTCATTGATTTTATCATTCTGGAATAAATTTATCGAATACGTTTTTATGTTCTTTTGCAATAAGAATAGATTTCCATTTTTCAATCCATTTTGTCCAAAAGTAATTTGAAATGATAAAATTATGATTGAAGTGAGAATTATTTTTTTCATATCGTTTTTCGCCTTGCAGGTAACGGTTTGGGTATGGTGCGTGTCCCGCAGGGCATGCACTATACCTTTTGTTGGCAAACGTTTATTCTACTATTTCAATCTTATTTTCCTCAAGAATGTATTTCATATAAATACCTAAGGCTGGGGAGTAAACAGAAAATTCTTTTAATTCTGTAAAACCGGCATAAAGTCTTAAAGTACAAATGTCAGTCGCTGTTATGTATGGGGTAGATCTTAAATGAGAATGGGATGATGATGTAACCTTCCCAACTCCTGGAATTTCGGACTGAGCGGGAACCATACGAGAGTGGAACTTTTGCCAATCCGTTATCTCGCCAACGGAATCTGTTTCAAACAAATAATCATTGCCGAATGGAATGATCCCACTTTCGCTTGTCCCCATTAGAATGTATAGTTTATAACCAAACTCTGACTTCATTAAAACTAGGTTAGGATTATAGTTCTGCGGAATGGTTATTTCATATTTACTATCAGATAATTGCTCAATTATTTTTGCCTTTGTCTCTATCAATTCCTGCTCAATAATCGAAAGTTCAGAGTTTTCAATAGTAGTTTTTGAAGGGTTGTCAAAATTGGGATTGACAAATTCATACCTTGCTACTACACCCGTTTGATTCTTATCTAACATTGAGACATGGGTTGTGTCATTCGAGTGATAAACGACATATCCTCCAAATTTCTTTTTCAGTTTTTTGTCAGACATCAACAAATCGGTTGAAATCCAAACGGCCTTTTCATACCTGAATAGTAAGTCAGCTTCCTGTATTATCGAATCCATTTTCGGCTGTAGGTCGACTGCTTGAGAAAAGCAGTTTATTGTAAATGTCAGGAATAGAGTAATGGTCAAAAATTTCATGTATTCTGTTTTTTAATGTTTGCCAACGGTCTCGGCTATGAGTAGTTGCGTGGGTTAGCGATTAACTATGCAAGTACATACCAAACTGAAAATCCGCGAGGATTTTCAGAAGTAGGCGAGAACAAGCAATTACTTATAGCCATTGTGCCTGTTGCACAAGTTAGCAAAAATTTGACATAGGGTTGTTATTAATTTTTCATTGGATTCGTAACTTTAAGTATGCAAGGCAAAAAAACATATCAAGAAAAGTTATTCAATGAGTTTCGTTTGAGTGAACGTGTTCCAAAAGGTAATTTCTATCGTCGTTTAAAGAGTGCTATTTCCTTAGATTTTCTTTACTCGCTTACCAAAGGTTTTTATGGTAATAGCGGACAAAAGAGTATCGATCCCGTAGTTTTCTTTAAACTCTGTATGGTGGGCTATTTAGAAAACATTATTAGCGACCGTAAGCTGATGGATCATTGTAGTATGCGGCTGGATATTTTATTCTTTTTGGATTATGATATCGATGATGAGCTTCCCTGGCATTCTACCATTAGCCGTACGCGACAGTTATTTCCTGAACAGGTTTTTGAAGAAGTTTTTACTAAAGTCTTTGAACTGTGTGTATCTAAGGGAATGGTCAGTGGTCATACACAAGCTATTGATAGTGCGCCAATAAAAGCAAATGCTTCGATGGATAGTTTGGAACTTAAAGTGCCTGAAGCAGCGTTGGAATCTCACCTTCGAAGCGTTCGTCATATAAGTAAGCGTGACAAAGAAAAACCATTACGTAAGTCCAAAGAGAATAAAGCAGGGAAAGCCCAACAAACCATAGTCGCTAGCAAAAAAGAACTCCAGGATATTACCACTAGGAATAGCAAATGGGCAAGAGAACAAGACCAGCGTCCTGGCGCAGGTAATAAAGGAGCAAGATATACCAGCAATAAAACGCATTACAGCCCTACCGATCCCGATACCCGAATTAGTGTAAAGCCGGGCAAGGCTAGAAAACTGAATTACTTAAGTCAATTAACAGTCGATACTTGCAATCATGTGATAACCGACATAAAAGCCTACCATGCCGATGGTAAAGACAACCAGCAATTAGTTGACATTGTAAAAAGGGTACAACGGCGACTATGGAACTCAGGACTACTTTGGGAAAACTGTGTAGCAGATACAGGATATAGTAGTGGAGAGAATTATGCCTTTTTAGAAAACAGACACTTGCAAAGCTTTATTCCTCCACACGGTACCTATAAGGGAGGTCCTGATGGTTTTATATATAATGAAGAAGGAAACTATTGGTTATGCCCACAAGGTAAAAAAGTAACTTTTAGAAAAACAGAAACTAGAAAAAGGAACGCTAAAAGATAATTACTTTACTAAGCGTAGTGATTGTAAGGGATGCCCGATAAAACAGCAATGTATAGGTAAGAGTTATGAAAAGCGGATCAATATTACCGCCTACCGCAAAGAATATGAACGCAATATAGCTCGGGTAAACAGTCCACAGGGTCGTTATATGAAAGCCAAACGGCAAAGCACGGTAGAACCAGTATTTGGAACATTAACCCAATTTATGGGACTTAGAAAGGTCAATACCATTGGCATTAAACAAGCCAATAAGTGTATGCAGCTCGCTGCCATTGCCTACAACCTTAAAAAGTATCTGAAATTCATCCAAAAACATGCTAAAAGTGGAGTGGGAAGCTTAAAAGTCTTGTCTTCTTTTTTAAAAGCCCTTCAAAAACATATTTTATGCTGTTTTGAGCTCCCTAATTTTAACGTACAACTTAATTAGATCATAAAATAAAAGCCCTTAAAAGGGCTTAAATCTATCTTGTTTTTATAAAATCAATGGCTTGTGCAACGGTTACCATTGTTGTGGTGCGTTTTTTATATTCCTAACATCGGTTTTAACATTTCATAAATTGGTGAGGAAATGAGACTTGTAAATGTTCCAATTCCAATATCTTTTACTAATTCACCAATTAATAAAAGTCGGTTTTTTATATCCTTTCCATCGTTTAATTTCTTCTCTGCGTTTTCTACTTCTGCTAATAGTTCTATGCTTTCAGAACTTTTATTCTCTTTTAAGTCTTTGCGGATTAGTTCAAACACTTTTAAAACGTCTTGGTTTGAATATTTAATTTTTTGTGTTTGGACGGAATTGTCCGAATTGATTTGAAATTGTGTTGGCGAATTAATATCTCCAAATTCCATACTCAACTTTCCGTTGCTCTTTTTCTTATTTGCCATATTTCTTTCTATCCAATTAGTTACTAATTCTTGCTGAACTTCTGAATTTTTCTTTTTGGTTAAAAGAGGTAATACAACATACTTAACATGTGTTACAAACCTATTTTTATCCGCTTTTTGTTTCGTCTCGTAGTAATCTAAATGAAAATCCAATAATTTTTCTAAATCATAAATTGGTTGGAAAAGCATTAATTTGTGAACAAATTGTTCATCATAATCGTCAGAAGTTGTTTCTCTGTAAAATGTTTGACTTGAGTGTGTTCTTTCTCCCCAACTATTTCGGCTTGGTTTTCCTATGATTGCTGATATCATCTGCTGACCTAAATTTCTTAATTGATAATCGGTTTCAGATAAATTTTCATCAGTACTTATTGAATAAAATTCATTCATTTTTTGTTATGCGTTTTGTTGGTTTTAAATGCACCACAACGGTTTTGTGTATGATTAGTGGCGTGTTTTAAGCACCTAATTTAGTAAATAAAAAACGAATAGAAAATCCGCGAGGATTTTCGTAAGTAGGCTATAACCAAGCCATTAATTATACACGTTGTTGTAACCAGTACTTATGGTACAATGCTTAATAAATCTGTAAACATTTCTGTGAACTCATATCGGTCTGTTCCATTATCATTATACATTTCCACTTCTCTAATTTGTTCTGTTGTCATAAGTGTCCAATAGTTTTCAAGTACATTTTGTTTTCTTGAAGTTTTTTCTGCTGCGATTAACGCCTTGGCATCACAAGTATCAGTAAAGCTAAAAGTACTTCCAGCTGATAAATTCAATACATCAAGATGTACATAATTTTCTGGTTCACGTTTTAGAGTTAAATATGCTTTTATTCCGTTGTTTTGTAATTCTTGGATTTTGTCTCTGTTTTGTTGTTCTTCATTTGTTCCTAAATCCGAATCAAGCATTACACAGTAAGGAATTGCAAATTGGTCAATTAACCGAAGAGTTGTCCAATGTTTTAGATTGCCACAGCCACCAATTGGAACTAATGCAATCCTCTTATCCTCAAATGTATGGTCAAAATGTCCACCTGCTTTTAATTGTGTGGCTGTATGGTTTACAAATGTCACATCGCTTTTACCTTCTAAAAGTAAAATCGCATTAGCATTTTTTGAAATCGGGTCAGCTAAAACACCTAATGTATCTGCAATTTTTTCAAAAACATCTTCTGTACCTAATTCAACAGTTCTATCATTTCCATTTTTTTGAATGAAACGTAAACTGTCTAAAGGAAGTAAACCTCCAAGTGCAGGCGTATGTGTTGTCAAAATTATTTGTGAATTACCAGTATTAGATAATTCCATAAAAGCTTGAATTAGCATTTCTTGATGGTCAGGATGTTGAGAAGTTTCAGGTTCTTCAAAAGCAAATATTATTTGATTTCCTTGATTCTGGGCTCTTAATCTTTCTGCCTCTGCTCTAAAAAAGTTTAATAAAATTAATCTCCTTATTCCACTTCCTCTTTTGTTTATTGGAATATCCTCTTCGGATTTTATTGTTAATTTAAACTGTGAGTCAAATTTAGGTTCTGTTTTAAATTCAGGTATTAATTCGTTTGCCAAATCTGGCGACATTTCCTTGAGTTTAGCTAAAGTTCTATTGGCAGTATCAATGGCTTTAATTCTTACTTGTTCTTTTATATGTTCAAGTTCAGCCGTTAATTCTGATAATGCTTGTTGAACAGCTATTTTCATTGGGTCTGTTACTTCCTTATCATCATCTTTACTTTGTCTATCTGATTGGAAAAGTGCGTAAAGTGGTAAGTATGATTTTAAAGTATCATAAACTTTTTTGGTATCTTCTTTGTCTACTAACAATTCGGTCTCTTGAAGCTCGAGGTCTCCAAAAGAATTCCTTATTGCTTCTCTAATAGACGAATTAACATTCCCATTATAATTTTCTGCGTCAATTCCTAAATCAGTAGCTCTCTGTCTTAATTCAGTTCTTTTAAGAGTAAGCAAATCATTACCATTTGCAATACTTGGATGATTACAAATAATAAAAACTTTCTCTTTTGGTTTTGCAGCAGTTGCTGCAAAAACCTTTTTAATTTCGAGTTTGTTTTGAGTATTTAGTAAGTGTTCCGCTTGTAACGTTGTTGGATTTGCAACATCAATTATTATTTCAGCTGGAAAATCCGAAAAAACGCAAGTTATTTCAATTTTGTTGTTGTCAGCAGTAATATTTAAATCGTCCTTTTCGCAATTGACTAAAGAGTTATTAAAGAATATTTCAAGAGCTTCAAGTATGGTAGACTTGCCAGCATCATTCTTTCCGATGAAAGCAGTTAGATTAGAAATAGGAATAATCGTTTCAGTTTGATATCCTCTAAAATTTTTGATTTTTACTGTTTCTAGTATCATTGGCAGGTTTTTTCTCGTATTGGTTACAACGGACTTGTGTATGAAACGTAGCGTGCAAAAAGACACTAACTTATCGGATAAACACAGAGCTGAATTTTTATATTTTGTTTTTAATTTTTCTCTTTTTAAAAGCCAAATTAAAAATTTGGCGGACTTACAAGTACACAAAAACCTTTCGGTTAAGCACTTATTAGCTATGTTTTATACACCGTGTTACCAGTTTTTATTATCTATGGTGAATTATTTTTCCTCCGTTTTGATATTCCGAACTTTGTTCAATTCTGTATGAACCATTTAGACTATAAAACTTCCAACCCCACTTATCATAATTAAATGAACCAGTAGTTTTTAGTAAATCATAAACACTCATCAATCTATTCATAATGTTTTCTTTTTGAAACTCAGTACAACGGACGCCAAAAAGGAAGATATCATTTTGGTCTGTTCTCATTCTTCTTATATCAAGGTAAAGAAAAACCAAGTCATCGTCTGAACTATGAAAAATTTCAATATTGTTTATTTCCTCATTCCAATAATTTTTTACTACTAATGGGATATTTATGTTAATATTCAAACTTTTTGCTAATTCAGATATTTCATTTCCATTGAGGTCAGTTTTCCAATATGAATTTTCAACTGCGAATAATTCATCAAGACAGGCATAGAAATAAAAATCAACATATTTAATTTTTGGATTATCCATTTTTTTAATTACTGGTAACGTGTTTGTGTATGATTAGTGGCGTGTTTAAGCACCTAATTTAGCAAATAAAAACTGAATAGAAAATCCGCGAGGATTTTCGTAAGTAAGCTAAAACCAGCCATTAATTATACACCGTGTTACCTGCTGGCTTTTCCTTTCAAGTTCTCAATTTTTATTTGATGTACTTTATTTTTTTCAATTCCTAAATCAGCCAATATTTTTAAATACTTTTCTTTTTCAACTTCTCTATGGTAGGAAACAATCCAATTTGGTTTTCCTTTACTTATACTTACTATTTTTTCAAAATATTTTATGTCCACTTCTGACATTGAATGACCTAAAACGTAAATGTTTTCAACATTTTCTAAACTATTGAAAAAATCAATGTTTTTATCAATTGCTGTTTGAGTATTCTTGAATGCGTGAGTGTAATATGAAAGAATTTCCCTTTTTGCATCCTCGTAGGATAAATCAAATTGGTCAGCCATATGTTCTTCCCATTGTTGTATTTCCTCGTCAGAAAGTCCAGATGGCGGAACTTCTTTTTCTTCTATGAAATTTTCAGGGTCAGTTCCGTGACCTAAAATTATCTCGCTCTTATCTTCTTTTACTTTGTTGTGTATGTAGCAAATATTTCCTTCAGAAACTTCATAATACCTTTCTAGTGTATTCGTATAATTGAAATTTAAAAAAACGCTATTCGTTTCTATGTCGATTTGATAATCAGATATAGATTCTGGGAATTCGACATTAAGTATGAATGAATTAAAAACGGAAATCAGACCATTAGTCAATTTCTCAATTATTAATTCCATTTCGATTTGATAAGCGTGCCATTCTCTGTCTTTAAAATCGGGACTTCCAGGATTGGCAGCATAATCAGATTTATCTTCTAGGACTTGCTCGTAATCCAAATCCGCTAGAGCCAATTCAAAAGTCGACCATAAGTTGTAATCATCATCACTAATTGGATTTTCAGAAATATCTGGTAATCCGTAATAGGTTAGTATGAGTTCATAAATTTCGTTATTTTCTTTGGAAAGAAATTTAGCAAATGATTGGTATTTAGTATCAAGTCCGTGATACATATCAAATCCATTTCCTATTATATATAAGTTTTTCAATTTAGACGGATGTTTTTTTAGCTTGCAGGTAACGTGTTTGTATAAGATTAGTTGCGTTGTTTAAGCAACTAATTTAGCAAATACAAACCGAATAGAAAATCCGCAAGGATTTTCGTAAGTAGGCTTGCACTAGCAATTAATTTTATACGGTGTTGGCGGTAGTTTTTAATTTCCGTTGTAAGTTGGAATTCGAACGTAATTTTTATTTCCGTTCATATCATAAAAGGCATTACTTTTTCCATTTATTGCTTCAAGGTTTACATCTAAATATCCATTGACGTCAACTGTGTTATCTATATCAACACTTCCTGATACATCTACATAGCCACCTTTCACGTATACATTTTGTTTTGTCGGTATTATTCCTGCGTTCTGAAGTACAACTGCCCATATTCCAACTGTCATTATTATTAATATTGCCTTAAGAGAAATGTTTTTCGATTTAGTTTCCATATTGTTTATTTATATAAAGTTTAATATCATTTTTACGATTGAATTTACATTGTCACGAATATATATTGCAACCCATTTTTCCGCACGATTTCCACTATGAGAATCACTAAAATTATTTCTTGCATTGGCAACTGCATTTGTAACTGTTGAAATAAGAATAATTACTTGTTCAGGATATTCAATATTGTTTGCGTCAAGTTCATTTCTTAAATAATTTCTTATTTGTACAGCCATAGGTGTTAATTCATTAAGATTTATTTGGTCAGGAATTTTTTCTCTAATAAAAGATTTATAGAATCCTTCCAAACAAGTATAAGCGAGTGTTAATGCTAATTCATAATTACCTTCGTTAATGGCTGTATCCATTCTCTCTAAATAATCAATCAGTCTATCTGCATTCCATAAATTATTTGGGATTTCAGCTTGTGGAACTTGTAATTGATTTACAGGTTCTATTAAGTCGCGTATAGAAGCAGTTCTTTCTGGTTCTATATGACCAATCGTGTCGAGAATAGAATTTACTATTTGAATTCTTTCATTTTCAGGTTTTTCCATTATAAGGTCAAAATAGTAATCTCTTCTGCTTGTACTTTTATTTTCAGCTCTACGTTGCTCAATATAATTTATATATGATGGTACATTATTATTAACTTCTCTTATGGTATTTAGAAATTTTGTTCCTCCGTAATAAGTGTCGCCTTGAATATTTATCAATTCAAAAAGTCTATTGTAAATCTGTATCCAATTCATTTATTCGAGGTCTTTTTTTAATTACCGCCAACGGTCTTGGCTATGAGTAGTTGCATGGGTTAGTGATTAACTTTGCAAGTACACACCAAACTGAAAATCCGAGAGGATTTTCGTAAGTAGGCGAGAACAAGCAATTACTTATAGCCATTGTTAGCTTGCGTTTTTTAGTTCAATGTTTAGTTTAATCTGATGTAAATTCCGCTTAATGTCAATAAATTTCCAATAAGTTTTATTTAGTATTTCTTCTATCCAAAATCTCATTAAGTTTAAAAAGTAAATCAAACAATAGATTAAGAATAAAAATTTAAATACTAGTTTAATATTTTCCACAAAATTTTGGTCATCGGATAGAATTAATTCTGTCGAAGTATTCCAAACAGGCAAAATAAACAATAGAATAATTCCACCACCTAAAAGTAATCTTTCCTTAGACTTCAATAACTCAGCTTCATCTTTAAACAGCTTCTCATACGAAGTTAATAAGTCAATATCCTTCTTATTTTTATTCAATATTCTATTCTCAACCAAGGCATCATAGAATTTTTTGATCTGCGCTTCTCTAAATTCAGTATTTACCCAATGAGAGTATTTACCTTTCTTGGGTTCAACATCTAGTTTAGATTTCATCCGTTTTTTATTTAATGGGAAAATTACTGTAACTGCTCCTAGAAATAATAGAATTCCCCATATAACTAAAAAGATAACTTGAAATGTTGGTTTAAGAAAAAAATTAATTGCACTTAGCAAGATGAAAATTGTTAAATAAATTGTTTGTGGATATTGATACCATTTTTTATCATCATACAAAAGTCTTTGGTACCTTGTATCTTGATAAGATTTCACTATTCGTTCTTTTATTGCAATCATTTTCGTTTGTTCAGTCAAATGCAAGCTAACGTTCTCGTGTATGATTAGTTGCGAGAAAATCGGTTAAGATTTTCCGCCGTAAGCTAAAGATAATTAATTAGATTGAATTTCCGATAGGGAAATTCAGTCGCAATTAATTATACACATTGTTGGCAACTGGTTTTATATTTCCGTTCCCTTAATTCGGATTTCGTTCGTCTTTTTTATGTTTTCAGTTGTCTTTGTTATTAATTTCACTAAATTAATTTCGATGTTTTTATCAGACGTTTTTATTTTACTTGATATAATTTTCAAGATGAAGTTTTCGTCAATCAAATATTCATTGTAATCTTGGTTAATTACATCTCCATTAATCTGAAAAACAATTGGCCTATTTTCTAATTCTAAATGCTTTGTAATAAGTTTGTTTAAGGTTATGAATTTTGGAATATAATCCGATTTCATTTTGAGAATAATTTTTCCGTAGTATTCTTTTCCATTTAGAGTATAATTCTCTTTCTCAATATTTATACTTTCTATTTTTTCCGAGTTTATTACGCTTAACTTTCTTTCATCTCCAAGAAAAATCTCATTCACAAAAATTCCAGCTGGTTTCTTTTTAGAATGAAATTTATTTAGAGTGTCATTTACGAAAACTTTTATTTCTGAATTTTCTGAGTAGTTAATTTTCTCAATAGATTTTTTTTTCGATTATTTCTTGACTAAATGAATTAAAAGTCACGAACAGTAATATTAAGGCAAGAATATTTTTTTTCATTTCTGTTTAGTTTTAATAATTCAAATTTAAAGTGTGTTTAGTTATTCCAAAACTAATAATGAGTGATTAATGTTATTTATAGAGTAAACGATACTTTATGGTTAGTCAATCAGTTTCTTGGTTTGGTTAACTTGTTGCCAACGGTCTTGTATATGGCTCGTAGCGTGCAAATTAGCGATTACCTTTCGGTTAAGCACGAGCCGAATTTTTTAATTTTCTTATTACCTTTTCTTTTCAATAAGCCAAATTAAAAAATTTGGCGGACTTGCAAATATGCCTTAACTTCAGATTAAGCAACTGACTAGCTATGAGCTATATACGTTGTTGTGCCCAGTTTTTATTTCCGATTTAATTGCCAACTCATTAATAAAATATTCCACATCGCAAAAAAGTCAGAACCCTTAAACGCAGGAATAATAAATTTTTCAGAATTCAGACTGGTAATTGTCAATTCGTCCCATTCTGCTTTTTTCATTGACTCTTTCGTTGCTTTTCCCGTTTCGTTTAATTTAACCAAAGATTCAGGTTTCATTTCTTTAATGGTCTCAATTAGAAGACTCTTAAATTTGTCATATTCTCCCCAAACTATTTTCCGAGTTCCAATTATAGTCCATTTGTCATTATTGGGTTGAGTGAAAACTAAAACAGGTATTCCAATATTTAGATTTTTAAACAATTCCAAATAATGTTTTTGGTTTCAGTCGGTAAACTTTCGAACAAGAATGAATGTTCAGTTGGAAGACTGTGTTTTCCAGCTTTCCACTTTAATCTTTTCGTAATATATTCATCTGTTTTCTGCATTTTTTAAAATGGGCATTCAGGCTCAATTTTTTTCAATAAGTCACTTGCTACTACTATTCGCTCAAAGGCTTCTACAAAATCCAATTCCACATCTCTATGTGAACAAGGGTTTTTATAAAAACCAAAAGCTCCTGAAATGTAATGAGCAAATGCTTCTCGTTCTGATTTTGGTAAATTAAAATCCGTTAAAGGTCCATTTTCGGAATGAAAAGCTTTTCTTATTAATCTTACTCCAACTTCGTCGGGTTCAGCGTTAATTCTCTCTCTAATACTTATTTCTATTGTTTTAAAAGCTTGCAAGACAGCACTCTCGTATTCTTGCTTTTCCAACAACTTAAAACTTTTCTCAATTATTTTTGGATGCACGTATGTAGTTGGAAGTAGTGAATATTTTTCCAATACTTTTTTAAATTCACGTTCTGGGAAACGAAATCCAAGTTTCGTTGGAAAGAAAACGTCTTCGCCTTCTTCATCATATCCTCGTTGAAACTTTCGAATATCAATATGTGCAGTTGGGCTTTGTTTATATTTAACACGAGTAAATCTTATCGGTTGAAATCCACCTTCATTGGCTTCTCCGATTGTTTTCTGATATTCGATTTTTGCTTGTATTTCGGCTTTGCTCATTGTCGTTTGTCAAATTGGGTACAACGGTTGGTGTATGAAACGTAGCGTATAAATATACGATAATTTTCAGATTAGCACCGAGCCGAATTTTTACATTTTGTTTTTATCTTTATTTTACTAAAAGCCAAATTTAAAAATTTGGCGGACTTGGCAAATACGCACAAACCTTTCGTAAAGCCTGAAATAGCTATGTTTTATACACGTTGTTACCCAACGTTATTTATTCGTTTTTTAGTTTTTTGCTCAAATTCCTTTCTCCATTCGTCAATGTTGAAATTATACCTCTCTTGAAAAGAAGATGTTTCCCAATACATTTTTAAGGCATAATTCTGTTCCATTAATAATGCTCTATTAATGTCTCCAATTTCGTGTAACTCTTTTATGATTTCATTTAGTATTATGTAGTCTTTATTTTCTTTTTTCCCTCCAAAATTAAATTCAATATTTTCTCGATTCTTAATTAATGGATGATTTTCCAATTCTTCAATAGGGTTTAAAGTTTTCAACATTCTTAGAGCATTTTGAGAAGGAAATTCTATAGCCCAATTTGAAAGAATTGAATTTATGATACTTTCTTGAAATTCTTTTTCATTTCCAACTCTTTTTAGTTGTGATGCGAGTTTGAACCAATTCTCACTTAATTCTCCAAAACTATCGGTGCTTTTTTTGTAAAATTCAATTGCTTTTTCAGGATTGTTTTGTTTTAAATATTCATTTCCTTTATCTAAGTAAAAATCATAAAAACTTTCATCCTCAATTTCTTCTTCTCCCCAATCAAAGTCGTTTAATTCATACCATTCTAAAAATTTATCAAGAGAAGAAAACTTGGGTTCAATAATTCCTTCATCGTGAATCATTTCGCAGACTATAGGTTCTTTATTTTCTTTCCCAAATTCCCAATATAATCCAAAGTAATCTCCGTTTCCTAAACTAGCTTCATTAAATTGTAAAAACCCGTTTGGCGGATAAACTCCTACCTCAATTTTTAAGTCTGTTGAAATTTCATTAATTTTTCTAGGTAATCTCATTTTTTTTATGTTGGGTAACGGTCTTGTATATGGCTCGTAGCGTGCAAATTAGAGATTATTTTTCGGTTAAGCACGAGCCGAATTTTTTAATTTTCTTATTATTTTTTTTTATCAATAAGCCAAATTAAAAAATTTGGCGGACTTGCAAATATACCTTAACTTCGATTAAGCAACTAACTAGTTATGAGCTATATACGTTGTTGTAAGTAGTGCTTTTTTCGTTCACTTACTTAACTTCAAAATCCGAAATGCTCCTTGAATTACCAACACAAAAACAATTGTTCCGATAATCAAATCAGGTTTACTCGAATTCAACCAATTTACCAAAATTCCTGCAATTATTACTCCTAAATTTATAATCACGTCATTCGAGGTGAAAATCATACTCGCTTTCATATGTGCCTCTTCTTTGCTCTTTGACTTTTGCAAAATATAAAGACAAATTCCGTTTGCGATAAGTGCAAAAATCGAAACGATAATCATTGTAGAAAAATCGGGAAGTTTCTCGTCTCCGAAAAATCTTCTTAAAACTTCCACAAATCCGATAATCGCAAGTGTTATTTGAAAATATCCAGCAAGTTTAGCAATCCGTTTTTTCTTAATTAATGTTCCGCCAACCGCAAACAAGCTAATTCCGTAAACGAAACTGTCGGCAAGCATATCCAAACTATCGGCAACAAGTCCCATTGATTTTGAGATAATTCCTGTCGTCATTTCGATAATGAAAAACGCAAAATTTATGGCAAGTACAGACCAAAGTAGTTTTTTCTGATTTTCGTTTTCTTTAAATTCCGTTTGGTCGCTTTGTTCCGTTGAGATTTTCTTTCCGCCTAAATTTAGTTCGATAACGGACTTTTCGATTTGGTCAATTTCTCCGCTGTGAAAAACGGTCAATTTTCGGTTCGGAATATCAAAGTCCAAATTCGCAATACTTGAAATTCCGTCCAATTTCATTCGGATTAGATTTTCCTCTGAAGGACAATCCATTTTGGTAATTTCAAATATCGTTTTATTCACTTGGTTTCTGGGT